>JAVJVP010000018.1:0-441037 GCA_040221095.1 Rhodospirillales bacterium | reverse complement strand
GTATTCGGCGAAGGTCTCGCGCACATCCGCATCCTGGTGCAAAATCCGGTACACGCATTCGCAGATCGGCATGTGGATGTTCTTCCGGCGCGCAAGGTCCATCACAGACACCGAATTGACTTCACCTTCCACCACCACCGGCTTGCCGTCGAAGCACCGGTCGCGCGCAATGCCTTTTCCGAGCTGCACGCCAAGCGACATGTTGCGCGAGGTCTGCGACGAGCAGGTCAGGGTCAGGTCGCCCGCGCCGGCAAGCCCGGTCACCGTCTCGCGGCGTCCGCCAAACACATCCGCAAGCGTCTTGATCTCGTCCATGCCGCGCACGATCAGCGCCGCCCTGGTGTTCTCCGCATACCCCGCGCCCGTCATCATGCCGCAGGCAATGGCGATGACGTTCTTGACCGCGCCACTCACTTCCACGCCAACGAGATCATCCGAGATGTAGGGCCGGAAGTACTCGGACCCCATCGAAAGCGCCAGCCTGGCTGCCGGGCTCGAGGCCATATCGAGCCGATCCGCATAGGAAAACTGAAACGCGATCGTCGCCGCGGTCAGGTGACCAAGCGCGGTCTCGGTCGCAAAGGTCGGTCCAGAGAGCGCCCCGATCCGGTGACCGGGCAGCATTTCAGACGCAACTTCGCTGAGCAGATAGCCGGTTCCCGCCTCGATTCCCTTGGCGCAAAGCGCGATCGGCACGCCGTCCGCCAGGTGCGGACGCATCTGCGTGCAGATATCGCGCAAGGTCCGTGAAGGCGTCACCAGCAGCACCGCCTCCGCGCCCGCCAGCGCCTCGGCCATGTTGGTGGTCGCGCGCAATCCCTCGGGAAGCGCGATGCCGGGCAGGTATCGCGGATTTTCGTTTCGGCTGTTGATTGCCTCGATCGTCGCCCGGTCTCGTCCCCAGATGGAAGTGGTCCGGCCGGCGCGGCGCGCCACGGAGGCCAGTGCGGTCCCCCAGGCCCCTGCACCGATGACGCAGATTTTGGCGTAGGGAAGAGCGGGAGAAGACAGGTCGTCGGCTTTTTGGCCTAGATAAGTCATGTGGTGTTCTTAGGGCGCTTCTTGCTGCAGTGCAACCTTTGCGACCGACCGACAGGCGAACCGTCAGCTTCAAAACGCCCAACGGCCGCCCCCAAAACAGCAATCACGTCATGATTGCCCGATGCTTGACCCCGGCTGGCGGCAGCGTCCGGAAGCCTGTGGAAAAGCCGGACGGGCTGCCTCCTGACCCTCAGGCCAAGTCGCGGTGACGGATCTCGCCTTCAAGCGCCATGGCGTCGTTTTCGCCGTAGCAGGCCGCCAGCAGCCGCCGCGGGTCGAACGGTCCCGGCATGCTCAACGCACCGGGCCTGGTCGGTTTGAACCCGAGCGGCGCGTAATAGGGCGGATCGCCAACCAGAAGCACGACGTTGCTGCCAACCCTCTCGGCCGCGGCCAGGGCGATGCGCACCAGCTCCCGGCCGATGCCGAGATTCTTGTGCGACGGACGGACCGCCAGCGGCCCGAGCAGATGACCGGACGTGCAGCCAGCGTGAACTGGCGTCATCCGCACCGAGGCGATGATCTCGCCGCGGTCACAGCCGACAAAGGACAGACGCCGGTCATGCGGACCCTGTTCCCTGACCCGTTCGGACGAGCGCACGAACCGGCCCGGACCGAAGGCTTCTTCGTTGATGAGATCGATGGCCGCGTCATGAGACGCGTCTTCGGTGAGAAAGACAAGATCGTGGAGGGACATTGAGAAAGATCCGGAAGAGACGACAAGACATGAGGGATCGCGCGGCAAGCGCGTTTGCAGTCTGTTCAGCGTCGTCGCAAGGCCGTGGCAGGCATCCGGTTTTCCTCTTTGCCCTTCGCCCATAGCAAAGCAAATCCTTGTCGTCCAATGCAAAACGCACCGTTCACCCCTCGATGCTTCGCTTTTGCAGCCCGGCGGCCTATGTCACTGGGCAAAGGAGAACACGATATGGGTATGCTGGTAGACGGCGTCTGGAAGGACGTCTGGTACGACACGAAATCAACAGGTGGCCACTTCAAGCGCTCGGAATCGGCGTTTCGCAACTGGGTCACCGCCGATGGTTCCCCCGGACCGTCCGGGACTGGTGGCTTTGCGGCCGAAGCCGGTCGCTACCATCTCTATGTCTCGCTGGCATGTCCGTGGGCACACCGAACCCTGATCTTCCGCAAGCTCAAGGGACTGGAAGAAGCAATCACAGTCTCGATCGTCGACCCCTACATGGGCAAGAACGGCTGGGAATTTCACGAGCGCGAAGGCGGCACCAGGGATCACCTCGGCAATGCCGATTACCTCTGGCAGGTCTATGTCGCGGCGAAGTCCGACTACTCGGGCAGGGTCACGGTTCCAGTGCTCTGGGACAAGAAGACCGGCACGGTCGTTTCCAACGAATCCGCTGAAATAATCCGGATGTTCAACTCGGCTTTCGATGCAATTGCCAAGCCTGCGCCCGACTACTATCCCGCGGCGCTGCGCGAGGAAATCGACGACATAAACGAAGTCGTCTATCACAAGGTCAACAACGGCGTTTACAAGGCAGGCTTTGCCACCACCCAGGACGCCTACAAGGAGCACGTCACCGAACTCTTCGATGCGCTCGACATGCTGGACAAACGCCTCAGGCACAATCGCTACCTGACCGGCGACACGCTGACAGAAGCCGATTGGCGTCTGTTCACCACACTGGTCCGGTTCGACCCGGTCTATGTCGGCCACTTCAAGTGCAACATCCGCCGCATCGCCGACTACCCCAACCTGTCCGGCTTCCTGCGCGAGCTGTACCAATGGCCGGGGATCAAGGGGACCGTCGATATGGCGGCGATCAAGGCCCATTACTACGGCAGCCACCAGGCCCTCAACCCCACGGGGATCATCCCCCTGGGCCCGGAAATGAACCTGACCGCGCCCCACCGGCGGGGGCATCTGACCCGGCGCAGGGAAATGGGACAGGCATCATGACCGCCGCCCATTTGTTCGACCTCGACGCCTATCTGAAGCGGATCAGATTTTCCGGCACGGCCGCGCCGACCCTGGATACCCTGAAGGAGATTCAGGCCCGCCACCCCACGGCAATCACCTTCGAGAACCTGGATTCCCTGACCGGCCGCGTTCCCAGTCTGACCCTCGCGGACGTGCAGCGGAAACTGGTCACCGGAGGGCGCGGCGGCTACTGTTTTGAGCAGAACCTGCTGCTGCGCCATGCGCTGGGCGCCATCGGGTTCCGCGTCGCGGGCCTGAGCGCCCGGGTTCTGTGGAATGTGCCCGCGGGCCCGACCCCGCCCCGCAGCCATATGGTGCTGCGGATCGACCTGGAGGGCGACACCTACATCGCCGACGTGGGGTTCGGCGGCATGACCATGACCGCGCCGATGCGTCTGGCCGCCGCCCCAGTACAGGAAACGCCCCATGGCCCCTACCGCCTGGTGCCGACGGAAGATTCCCACCGCCTGGACGCCCAGATCGGGGACCAGTGGCATCCGCTTTATGTCTTCGATCAGGTCGAACAGACCAGTACCGACTACGAGGTCGGCAACTGGTACGTCGCGACGCACCCGGCCTCTCTCTTCGTCACAACGCTGATCTGCGCCCGGACGGATACGGGCAGACGCTATGCATTGCGCGACACGGAACTGAGCATTCATCACACGGCCGGGCCGTCCGAACGCCACCACCTGGACACGCCCGAAGCCCTCCGCGATGTGCTTGAAGGCACCTTCAATCTCAATCTGGCGGGTCTGGACGATCTGGATGCGCGGCTGGCCGCCGTTTGCGCCAAATCCTCCGCGCCGTGGCCCGACCCCGCAACCGCCGCCTAAAGGATGAAAGGAATACCGTCATGATCACCACGACCCCCCTGGAAAACCTGGGCCGCTTCGCCAACGATTGGCTGAACGCGCGTTATCACTTCTCCTTCGCCAACTACTACGACCCGGAACGTACCGGCCTGGGGCCGCTTTTGGTGTGGAACGACGACACGGTCCAACCGGGCCGGGGGTTCGACCCGCACGGCCACCGCGACATGGAAATCATCACCTATGTCAGGACGGGCGCCATCACCCATCAGGACAACCTGGGCAACACGGGCCGCACGGAAGCGGGCGACGTCCAGGTGATGTCGGCGGGCACCGGCATCCGGCACGCCGAGCACAACCGCGAGGACGAGCCGACGACCCTGTTCCAGATCTGGATCGAGCCCAACGCCACGGGAATTCAACCCCGCTGGGACGCTCGCAAGTTTCCTAAGGACAGCCGGGGCGGCACGTTGGAGGTTCTGGCCTCGGGCCGCGCGGCCGACAAGGACACGGACGCCCTGGTGATCCATCAGGACGCCGCCGTTCTGGGCGGCACGCTCAAGGCCGGCGAGGAAACCACCCTGACCCTGGCCCCGGGGCGCAGCGCCTATATCGTGCCCGCCGTGGGCGACGTCACCATCAATGGTGTGGCGGCCCCCGAACGCTCGGGCACGGCGGTGACGGACGTGGACACCATCACCATCCGCGCCGACACCGACGCCGAACTGGTCGTCGTCGACGTGCCGTAAACAACCTGGTCAGGCGGCCTGGGAAATCAGGCCGCCGCGACCGCCTCGACCTCGGCCAGCCAGTTGGGCGACGACAGCCCGGCGACGATCAAAAGGCTCGACGCGCAAAGATGCCCGGCCATGAACCGGTCGCGCACCGTTCGCATGACGCCCACGTCCTCGGCCCGGGTCAGGAAGATGGTGATCTTGACCAGATTGCTGCGCTCCATCCCTGCCTCGGCCAGGATTTCGCCCAGCTTGAAGAATATCGCCTCCAGCTGGCCCTCGATCCCGTCGATGGGCTTGCCCTCACTGTCCGCCCCGACCTGGCCTGAGATATGCAGCCAGCGCGTGGCGTCCTGAACCTCGGTCGCCAGGGCATAGGCGGAAAACGGCTTGTGCACGGTCGCCGGCTGATGGCTGATCATCTTCATCACTGATGCTCCAGAGTCTTCCCCACGACGACTTGGGCGACGCCGTGGATCTCGCCCGCCTCGACCGCCTCATGGGCCTTGACCATGTCCTCGAACTGAAAACGCTCGCCGATGCGGTGGACCAGGGTGTCCGGCGACATCAGCGGGCTGACCGTCTGCAGCAGTTCATCCTGGGTCAGACGGTCGAGCTGATAGATCGTGAACATGCGGATGTTGACGTTGCCGCCCATCCACTTGTTGAAGGGGATCACGGGCTCGGGCACGGCGTCCGACGCATAGGTCGCGATGGTGCCGTTGGGCTTCAGGATATCGGGCAGCAGGTCCGTGTTGGCCCCGAAGGCGACCTCGACAATGCGGTCGACGGGGCCGCCGGCGGCCTCGAGAATGCGCTCCTTCAGGCCCGGTTCCTTGTAGTTGAGGGCCACGGCGGCGCCAAGCTCCCGGGCCTCGGCGCAGTGTTCCTCGGACCCGCAGGTCGCGATCACCCTGGCCCCGCCCCATACGCCCAACTGCACCGCATAGGCGCCGACGCGCCCCGTGCCGCCGGTCACCAGAATGGTCTTGCGCGAGATGTCGCCGTCGCAGAACAGCGCGTGATAGGCCGTCACCACCGGCACCCCGGCGCAGGCCCCCTGGCTCAGGTTGACGTCACCCACGAGCGACACCGCCTGGCGCGTCGGCAGCACCACGTATTCCGCCGCCGTGCCCTGGGGGCGGCCATGCTGGGCGCCGAAGATCCAGACCTTCTGGCCGACACGGGCGTTGTTGATGCCTTCGCCGACCTTGTCGATGACGCCCGAACCGTCGTTGTTGGGAATGATCGGCGAAAACTGAGCCAGTTCGCGACCCGAGGCGCGGCGCTTCACATCCGTCGGATTGATGGCGGAATAGGCGATGCGCACGCGGACCTCGCCGGGACCCGGTTCCGGGTCCGGCAGGTCGCCGAATTGCAGGACGTCCGCCGCCGGGCCGGCGCGGTCATACCAATAGGCGCGCATGGATGTCTCCTCCTTGAGATTTCTGATCGATTGCCCGGGCCTTAAGGCGCCGGAAGGAATTGACCGGAAGGTGACGCGCCCACGGCCGGATGACAAGCCCGATCCGTGCCCAGGCGGCCCCCAAGCACCCCCCGACCCGGCAAGAATTTCCCCTTTGCGGGCGGATTCTGCCGTCCCCAGCCCAGAGAGATTCACGCAACATGTTGAAAACAAATAATTCTTGTTGTGGCACGGGGATTGAAACATCCCCAGCAGCACCTGGATCGGGGTCAACCCCGGCGAAGGCGAACGTACAAGGAACGGGAAAAATGAATCCACTCTATATCGCAGCCACCGGAATGGTGGCGCAGCAGGAACGCGTGGACGTGATCGCCAACAACCTGGCGAACATGAACACCACCGCCTATCAGCGCCGCCGGGCGTCGTTCAACGATCTTCTCTATGAAGACAACAAGCGCCCCAATTCCAAGCACTCGCGCGCCAACGGCATCGTCCCGGGCGGCGTCAAGGCCGGCCTGGGCGTCCATACGGCGTCCTTCTACCGGGTTGTCGAACAGGGCAATCTGGCGCAGACTGGCAACCCCTTCGACGTGGCCGTTCAGGGCTCCGGCTACATGCCGGTTACCTTGGCCAACGGCGAAACCGCCTATACCCGCGCCGGCGCCTTTCAATTGAACCAGGCCGGCCAGATCGTCACCCATGACGGCTTGCAGGTCGGCGCCGGCATCGCCATCCCGCCGGGAGCCATCGAGGTCACGATCAACACCTCGGGCGAGGTCTTCGCCTCCTTCGAGGGCCAGCCGCAGCCGCAGAACCTGGGCCAGATCAATCTGGTCCGCTTCCCCAACGAAGGCGGTCTGTACGCCGTCGGCGACAGCATGTTCCAGGAAACCACGGCCTCGGGCGCCCCCCTGGTGGGCACGCCCGGCACCGCCGGGTTCGGCTCCATCCTGCAGGGCTTCCTGGAATCCTCGAACGTCAATCCGGTGGAAGAGATCGCCAACATGGTCAAGGCCATGCGGGCCTACGAGTTGAGCTCCAAGGTCATTCAGACCGCCGACCAGATGATGTCGACCAAGACCGGCTAATCCCGGCCAGGGCGTTAATCATCGGGTAACCATCCCCCGGCATACTCGCCGGACTATCACCGCGGCACAGAGATCGCGGAACCAGAACAAGGCCGTTCGGGCGGCCCTAAAAAACCGACATACGAAACGCTTCGTTTCGAACGATCCAAACGGCGGCGGGAATCCCAGAATGTGGGTTCCCGCCGTCATTGGTTTCGGAAGGCGCTAGTTCGCCTGAAACACCAGGAACGCGCCGAAGGCGATGCAGGCGAACCCCGCCGCGTGCATCCAGGAAAAGCTTTCCCCCAGATAAAGCACGGAAAATCCCGCGAACACGGTCAGGCTGATGACCTCCTGGATGGTCTTCAATTCCGCCGCCGTATACAGCCCGCCGTGGCCGTAGCGGTTGGCCGGCACAGCGAAGCAGTATTCGACGAAGGCGATGCCCCAGCTGATCAGGATCACCAGCCACAGGGCCTCCGACTTGAATTTCAGATGCCCGTACCAGGCGACGGTCATGAAGATGTTGGACACGCAGAGCAGCAGAACCGGCGTGAGCGCGGCGAGGGAGAAGGTCGGCATGAGGGCCTCCGGGAAGAGACGGTTTGTTCAGCTAAGCGGCGCAAAGGGTTGGCGGGGTCGGCTTTGCGCCGCCCAATTTACTAGTAACCTTCTGGCCGTTCCCCGATGTTTTGAAAAGCCTGATCAAAATCGATTTCAGGTTTTTCACCCTCCCCCGTGACGGAATAGTGAAAAGCCGCATTCATACGAACAAGATCAATTTCTATTTCCGGGCTGCGAGGCTTCAACCAACCTTTCCAAACTCGGTAATTGCCCAGAGGATTCCGGAGTGGATCAACAACGCCACCTTCAATTTTGACCCCGTGGTTTTCTCTGAAGTATCGGACAATCGCTGAGTACACCTCGCGAATGTAGTCGAAATCAACAGGCCCCTTGCCACTCCAATCGACTGTGCCACCGTGGACAAGATTGTTTCTAAATCCAGTTTTTGGTTCGTACAAATGGTTGAATAATTTATCGTTTTTCAATATTTTGTCTCGGATATAATTCTTTTTAGTAACCTTCCACCCTTTAGAATTAATGTCTTGTCCCGCCATGGCTTCTAGAGCACTCATCAACATAGCCATACGCGTATAAAACGTCGGCGCGTTTCCTGCTTCTTTTAAGTAGCGGAATACATCGCCCTTCTCCTGATAGGCCTCAAGAGCCTGCAAGGCTGAGATCTCCTCTCCCAAAAAAGACAGCCCAACGGATCCATGATCCTCCGCGTATCTAAAGAAAATTTTGCGCTGTTCATTTTTATTCAGCTTGAAAATTAGGAAAGGTTCAAATTCAGACCAAGTGAAACACTGGCTGACAAATGCAATTCGATTGATTGCGTCGGCCAATTCGTCGCTGAATGCTACATTTGCCTCTTCAACCCTGTCCGCTTCATAGACGCTCTCAACAAGCCAAGCATCTCCGCATGTTCCTGATAAGGCGTCATAATTCCAGGATCGAAAAGTGAAATTCCGAAACTTAAAAGGCTCATAGAGTTCAGCCAGCGTTTTGAACCGCCGAATGAATTTGTATTGGTTCATTGTTCCTTCGCCTCCAAGCCAAAAAAACAAAGTGGCGGTGCCACCTTGCCAACCGCGCCATCCCAAGGTGGCGCAACTGTAGCTCAGCGGTAATTTACGGCCAGGCGACGTCCGGCGGCAGGGACATCAGGATGGCTTCCGTGTTGCCGCCCGTCTGCAGGCCGAAGATGGTGCCCCGGTCGTACAGCAGGTTGAACTCCACATAACGTCCGCGCTTCACGCGCTGGGCGTTGCGGTCGTCCGTGGTCCAGGTCTTGTTCATGTGCTTGCGCACGATCTCGGGATAGACGGTGGTGAAGGCGCGGCCGACGTCCTGGGTGAAGGCGAAATCGGCGTCCCAGTCACCCGTGTTGTGCTGATCGTAGAAAATTCCGCCGACACCCCGCGCCTCGCCCCGGTGCGGCAGGAAGAAGTAGCGGTCGCACCATTCCTTGAACTTGGGATAGTAGGCCGGATCATGGCCGTCGCAGGCCGTCTTGAAGGCGCCGTGGAACTGGTCCGTGTCGGCGTCGTTGGGGAACACGGGCGTCAGATCGCCGCCGCCGCCGAACCAGCCCTGGGTCGTCACGATCATACGCGTGTTCATATGCGCCGCCGGCACCAGCGGGGAATTGGGATGGATGACGGTCGAAATGCCCGACGCCCAGAATCGGGGGTCCTCGGCCGCCCCCGGGATTCGCCCGCGGAATTCCTCGGAAAAGGTGCCCATGACGGTGGACACGTTGACGCCCGCCTTCTCGAACACCCGCCCGCCCCGCATCACGGCCATGACGCCGCCACCACCCATGCTGCCGGCGACGTCGCCGGGCCGTTCCCAGGATTTGCGCTCGAACCGGCCGGGGGGACGCGCACTGGTGCCGTTGGGGCCTGTGACCGCATCCTCGATGCCCTCCAACGCCTTGCAGAAATCGTCGCGCAGGCGCTCGAACCAGGCCTTGGCGCGGGATTTGTGGGCGTTGGAATAATCGGCGGCTGGGGTCGCGTCGGTCATGGGGTGTCTGGGTCTCCGGGATAGGCGCCGAGTTGGCCCAGCGCCGTCGCCAGAACCATGGCCGCACTGGCCGCGAGGTTCAAGGACCGTGTGCCGGGGGCCAGGGGAATCCGCACCCGCGCATGGGCGGCGGCATGAACATCGTCCGGCACGCCGGCACTTTCCCGCCCGAACAACAGGATATCCCCGGCCCGGAAGCGGAAATCCGGCAGGCGCGCCTCGGCCGCGGTCGTCAGCAGCACCAGCCGCCGGTCCGCCAAGGCCTCCCGGAACCCGGCCCAGGAGACATGGCGGCGCATGTCCAGGCGGTCCAGATAATCCATCCCCGACCGCTTCATGCGGGCGTCCGACAGCACGAAGCCGCAGGGTTCGATGATGTGCAGGGCCACCCCCAGACAGGCCGCCGTGCGCATCACGGCGCCCGTGTTCTGCGGGATATCGGGTTCATAAAGGGCGATTTCGACCGGTGCGGGCATGACGGCCCCATGAAGGCCCCGAAAGGCCCGGTTTGCAAGCTATTCTCAACAGTTAGCGCTTGCCTGAAAGCCCCTCAGGACATAAGGTCTCGCCGGTTCGTGCGGACGTCCTGCGTCCGCACATTCTATGACGGTTGGGTAATGTATAACCCGCCGTTGCCTCTTTTCCGCCGGTCCCGTAGATTTGGCGGTGAGTTCGGGGGCCGTCCGGGTTTGATATCCATCAAGCCGGGGCGGCGAACACAAGATCAAAACACCTTTTAAGGGGAAGTGCTTATGAGCGACACGGCGAGCACCCCGCCAACCGCCGAAATCGACGAGCAGACACGCCGCGATTTCCTACTGGTTTCCACGGCTACCGTCGGCGCGGTCGGTACCGCGTTGACCCTCTGGCCTTTTGTTAACAGCCTTAACCCGGCGGCCGATACCCTGGCCCTGGCGACCACGGAAGTGAATCTGGAGCCCATCAAGGACGGCCAGAGCATCACGGTCGTCTGGCAGGGCAAGCCGGTGTTCATCCGCAACCGCACGGCGGCCGAGATCGAACAGGCGAAAAAAGACGACACCGCGGCCCTGCCGGACCCGGCCAAGGACGCCGACCGCGTCCAAAAGGACGACTGGCTGATCATGGTCGGCGTGTGCACCCACCTGGGCTGCATTCCGCTGGGTCAGAAGGAAGGCGAGCCGAAGGGTGAATTCGGCGGCTGGTTCTGCCCCTGCCACGGCTCGCATTACGACACCTCGGGCCGGATCCGCAAGGGCCCGGCGCCGCTGAACCTGCCTGTCCCGAACTACGCGTTCAAGACGGACACCCAGGTCGTGATCGGATAACGGGGGACGTCATGAGCGAACAAAATACGACAAGCAAATTCATGCAGAACGGCGTCGTGAAGTGGATCGAGCATCGCATGCCGATCTTCAGCTTCATCGACCATTCCGTCGGCTCCGGCTATCCGGCGCCGAAGAACCTCAGTTATTGGTGGAACTTCGGCTCCCTGGCCGGCCTGGCCCTGATCATCATGATCGTGTCGGGCATCGTGCTGGCCATGCATTACACGCCGCACACCACGCTGGCCTTTTCGTCGGTCGAGCGCATCATGCGCGACGTCAACGGCGGCTGGCTGATCCGCTATCTGCACATGAACGGCGCCAGCTTCTTCTTCATCGCCGTCTACATCCACATCTTCCGCGGCCTCTATTTCGGGTCCTACAAGTACCCGCGCGAGCTGCTGTGGATCATCGGCGTGCTGATCCTGCTCGCCATGATGGCGACGGCGTTCATGGGCTACGTGCTGCCCTGGGGGCAGATGTCCTATTGGGGGGCCACGGTCATCACCAACCTGTTCTCGGCCATTCCGGTGGTCGGCGACAGCATCGTGACCCTGCTGTGGGGCGGCTTCGTGGTCGATAACCCGACCCTCAACCGCTTCTTCTCCCTGCACTACCTGCTGCCCTTCGTGATCCTGGGCCTGGTGGTCGTGCATATCTGGGCGCTGCACCAGTTCGGGTCCAACAACCCGGCCGGCGTCGACGTGAAGGGCCCGCAGGACACCATTCCCTTCCATCCCTACTTCACCATCAAAGACCTGTTCGGGATGGGCGTGTTCCTGCTGATCTTCTGCTTCTTCGTGTTCTTCGCGCCCAACTATTTCGGCGAAGCGGACAACTACATCCCGGCCGACGCGCTGGCGACCCCGCCGCATATCGTGCCCGAATGGTACTTCCTGCCGTCCTACGCGATCCTCCGCGCCTTCACCAACGACTTCATCCTGTATTGGCCGATTTCCTGGCTGATGACGGCGAAGTTGGCGGGCGTCATCGCCATGTTCGGCTCGATCATCCTGCTGGCCCTGGTGCCCTGGCTGGATACCTCCAAGGTGCGTTCGGCCCGGTTCCGGCCGATCTACAAGTGGTTCTTCTGGATCTTCGTGCTCGACTGGGTCGTGCTCGGCATGGTCGGCGCCCATCCGCCGGAAGGCATCTGGGTTCTGCTCGGCCAGATCTCGACGATCTACTACTTCGCGCACCTTCTGGTGATCCTGCCCATCCTGGGCGTCATCGAACGGCCCAAGGCCCTGCCGGAAAGCATTTCCGCCTCGGTCACCCAGCCCGCGGAGTAAGGAAAATGATGAAACCAACCATCAAGACCGCCTTCGCGGCTGTTCTCACCGCCGGCGCCGTCGCGGCGCTGTCCCTGACCTCCGCTCCCGCCCAGGCGGCGGGCGCCGCCGCCAAGCCGGCGGTTCAGGACTGGTCCTTCAAGGGCCTGTTCGGAACCTACGACCGGGCCTCGGCCCAGCGCGGCTACAAGGTGTACAAGGACGTCTGCGCGGCCTGCCATTCCATGAACCTGATCAAGTTCCGCAATCTGGAAGCGATCGGGTATTCGGAAGCGCAGACCAAGGCCCTTGCCGCCGAGTACGAGATCCAGGACGGCCCCAACGACGACGGGGACATGTTCACCCGCAAGCGCACGCCGTCGGACCCGCTGCCGTCGCCGTTCGCCAACGACAAGGCCGCCGCCGCCGCCAATAACGGCAAGGCGCCGCCGGATCTGTCGCTGATCACCAAGGCCCGTGCCCAGGGCGGCGATTCGATCATCAAGGTGTCCATGAAGCACCCGGATGGCTTCACCCTCGGCGCCGACTACGTCTATGCGCTGCTGACCGGCTACGGCGAGCCCCCTGCCGGCGTCGAAGTGCCGGCCGGCGGAAGCTACAACAAGTACTTCCCGGGCGGCGTGATCGCCATGGCCAACCCGCTGACCGAGGACGGCGTCGAATTCTCCGACGGCACCAAGGCCACGGTGGCCCAGATGGCCCATGACGTGACCACCTTCCTGTCCTGGGCGGCGGAACCGGAGCTCGAGGAGCGCAAGCGCCTCGGCGTCAAGGTGATGCTGTTCCTCTTGGTGCTCACGGGCATGCTGTTCGCCCTCAAGCGCAAGATCTGGTCGGACATCCACTAAGCCCGACCGGCTCTGTACCGAATAAGAAAGGCCCCGGAGAAATCCGGGGCCTTTTTCTTTTGAACCACTGAGGCGGTGAGGCCGTGAGAAGGAAGATATTGTCATGCCCGGACTTGATCCGGGCATCCACGAACGCCCCCAAGAAGGGCATGGATGGCCGGGTCAAGCCCGGCCATGACGGAGAAGGGATTGCCCCCTTCTCACCGCCTCACCGTCTCTGTGGTTTTCTTACCTTATTTACGCAAATCGTCGTCGCGGGCCTTGGTTCGGCCCGCTCGGGATTTACGGCTAGAGAAAATCCTCGATGAACCCCCGGATCACGCTGTCCAGGTCCGCATCCTCGGGACAGCCGAGAGCCTTGGCCTTGGTGCTGTCCATCTTCAAGGGCCAGGAGCCGCAGATGGCTTCGACGGCCGGGTCGCGCTCACGGGTGATGGGGCCGAGCTTGAGGCGTTCTTCCGCCGCCACGCGCTCCAGGGCCTCGACCATCTGCGCCACCGCATAGGCCTTGTTGGGCAGGCAGACGGTGCGGTCGGGGCCGATGGCGGCGCCCTCGGCCTCGTGCACGGCGAGGAAGCCCTCGACCGCGCTGCGGTAGCCCAGCAGCATCATGTAGAAGCCGTCGTGCACGGGCAGGACGTGCTCCTTGCCCTGCAGGGGTTCGCGGAAGATGCCGGAGGCCCAGCCCGAGGCCGCCGCGTTCGGCACGCCCGGGCGGATCACGATGGTCGGCAGGCGCACCGTCCGGCCGTCGATGAAGCCCTTGCGGGTATAGTCGTTGATCGCCAGTTCGCCGAACGCCTTGGTCATGCCGTAGGTGGTTTCCGGCGTGTGGCGGGTCCAGTCGTCGACCTCTTTCGGCAGGTCCGGGCCGCCGAACACGGCGAGCGACGACGAGAACACCAGGCGCGGCGCCGATCCCCGCGCCCGGGCCGCGTCCAGGATGTTCAAACCGCCCATGAGGTTGACCCTCATGGCCATGTCGAAATCCTTCTCGCCGCCCGCCGAGACGACGGAGGCGAGGTGGAACACGGAAACGTCGTCGCGGTCGACCAGGGCCGAAACCGTGGCCTTGTCGGAAATGTCGCCCGCCGCCGTGGTCACCCGCTTGTCGGCCCAGGCAAAGGGCGTGACGGGTGCGAGCTGGTCGAACAGCTGGATTTCGTCGACCTCGGCCAGTTTGCCGTCGGGGCCGCGCAATTCCCCCCGCTTGAGGATCGCCTTGGCGATCATCTGGCCGAGGAAGCCGCAGCCCCCGGTGATGACGACTTTCATGGTTTCTCTCTCCTCACCCGGCGCCTACAGCAGCGGCTTGATGCCTTCCTGTTCCATCACCCGCTGGGCGGCGGGATGGGCATCGACCCGGTTGGCCAGCGCCCAGAGGGCCGGGAAGCCGTCCGGCGTCTTGGGCGTGCAGCGCAGGCCCCAGCGGGCGTGCACCCAGGCCAGGGAATCGGCCAGGGTCATCTTGTCACCGACCAGCCATTCGCGGCCTTCGGCCCAGCCGTTGGTGCGGGTCAGGCAGGCGATCCAGTTCTGTTCCGCCTTGGCCTTGATACCGGCATGGGCGCTTTCGTCGTCGGTCCAGCGAAAAGGGCGCATGTTGATGGCGAAGGCTGGGTGTTCCTGCGACGCCATGAACATCAGCATCATCATCATCTGGCCGTGCTCCCACGTGCCGCGCGGCGGAGTCAGGTTGCCGCCAAACTTGTCGGACAAATACAGCATGATGGCGACGCTTTCCGTCAGCAGGCCGTCGTCGGTGGCGAGCGACGGCACCTGGTTGCGCGGATTGGTCTTCTTGTAGTCCTCGGACGCCAGCACCTCGTCGGACACGGCAATCGCTTCGTAGTCGAGGCCCAGGTCCTCGAGCAGGACATGGACGGCCATGGAACAGGCGCCGGGGCGGTAATAGAGCTTCATGATGTTTCCTTGATGCGGTCAGTTGCGGTCGAGAATGAATTTTTGCTGGCCGGGATCATAGCCGACCCAAAGCGCGTCGCACATGCCGTCGTCGATGCGCAGCCAGCGGGCGCAGGCGGCCGGCAGGGCGAACCGGGTCCGGGCGCCTTCGGGAACCGGTTCCATGGTTGTCCTGTAACCGGAGCCGAAGGGTTCCCGGCGATTGTCGCAAAGGGCGAACTGCACCCCCGTGCCGACGTCGAGGCGAAGCGGCAGCAGCCCGGACGCCACATCGGGCAGGCGTTCCCATCCGGCCCCACCGCCGGGCTTGGACACCAGGGCGACATGGAAATATTCCCCTTCCGGATTGACCCCGTCGCGCCAGGCGAACACCCGGTCCGCCACGCCGTCGCAGGTAAGATCGGCGGCAAGATCGGTGCCTTCCTGGAAATCCTGAGACCAGATCGTTCCATACCAATAGCGCATCAGGCGGTAGGCATCGCCGGCAAGGTCCGCATACCCGGCCTGAACCGTCAGGGACAGGATGACTAGGGCTGCCGCAATGACCCGAACCGGCACCGGATCATGCCTTTTCCGGATAAAGGCCCCGCAACCCCTCGGGCGTGGCCGGGGCGACGCCCCGTTCCGTGATCAGGCCGGTGACGAGGCGCCGGGGGGTCACGTCGAAGGCGTAATTGGCGGCGGGGGAGCCATCGGGGGTGATGGTCACCGTCGTGATCTCGCCGCCGTCGGTGCGCCCGGTCATGCGGGTGACCTCGTCGGGGGAACGCTGTTCGATGGGGATGTCCTTGACGCCGTCATGCAGCGTCCAGTCGATGGTCGGGCCCGGCAAGGCGACATAGAACGGCACGCCGTTGTCGTGGGCCGCCAGCGCCTTCAGGTAGGTGCCGATCTTGTTGCACACGTCGCCGGACGCCGTGGTGCGGTCCGTGCCGGTGATGCAGAGATCGACATCGCCGTGCTGCATCAGATGGCCGCCCACGTTGTCGGCGATCACCGTATGGGGCACCCCGTGCTGGCCCAGCTCCCAGGCGGTCAGGCTGGCCCCCTGGTTGCGCGGCCGGGTCTCGTCGACCCAGACATGGACCGCGACACCCGCGTCATGGGCCTTGTAGATGGGGGCGAGCGCCGTGCCCCAGTCGACGGTGGCGAGCCAGCCCGCGTTGCAATGGGTCAGCACGTTGACGGGCCTGCTCTTGCCGCCCTTTTCCCAGGCCGCCTCAATCAGCGGCCTGCCGTGATCGCCGATGGCGGAACAGATGGCGACGTCCTCGTCCGCGATCTCGGCCGCGCGCTTGTAGGCCGCCTCGGCCCGCTGGTTGGCCGACAGCGGCGCCAGCAGGCCCCGCATCTCGTCGAGCGCCCAGCGCAGGTTGACCGCCGTCGGCCGGGTCGCCAGCAGGGCGTCGTAGGCCGTGGCGAGCCCCGCATCCGACGGATCCCCGTGCATGGCCAGCGCCATGCCGTAGGCCGCCGTGGCGCCGATCAGGGGAGCCCCCCGCACCCACATGTCGGCGATGGCCGTGGCGGCGTCGGCAACCGTTTCCAGACGCCGGGTTTCGAAGGCGAAGGGCAGACGCGTCTGGTCGATGATCATCACCGCCCAGCCGTCATCGGCGGGCCAGATCGTGCGGTAGGGGGTGCCGTCGACGTTCATGGGCCGGCCGTCAGGCGAGCGCTTCGGTGATGCAGAGGTCCCGCGTGCAGCCGCCGTCAAGCGCCTTGCGGGCCTCGGCGTAGAGCGGCGAGTCGTAATAGGCGGCGGCGACGTCCCAGTTCAGGTGCTCGATCAGGGCGATCCGCGTCTGGGGGAAGCCTTCCATGGTCTGGACCCGCCCGCCCCGCACCAGGCCGCGCGCCCCCACGGCCTGGATGGCCGGCGTCGCCTTGGCGACGTAGGCGGCCATCTTGTCGGCGTCGTGGACGGTCATATGCGCGCCGATCCAATAGGCCACGGGCCCGGCGGTCTCGCCGCGGGGAGCCGGGTCCTCGATGCCTTCGACGATGAAGGTGTCGCGTTCCACGGCGCCGTTCAGGATGTGGGAATGGGCGTCCTCATAAGCCGGGGAATGATAGGTCTTCAGCGCCGTGTCGAAATCGGGGAATTCGATGATGACCACGCGGCCCTGATCATAGCCTTCCAGGGACTTGACCTTGCCGCCCCGGGCCAGGAACTTGCCGCCCCCGGCGGCGATGGCCGGCCCGGCCTTTTCCGCATAGGCCTTCATCTTGTCGGCGTCGTGGATCTGAATCCGCAGGCTCATCCAATAGGCCTTGGGCATGGGGGGTCTCCTCCTCGGTCGTCTTCGGAGCCGATGATGGCCCCGGTTACTGGTTATCCGCAAATCGCCGTCGCGGGCCTGAACCCGGCCCGCTCGGGATTTGCGCTAAAGCACCCGGCCGGCGACGGCCGACAGTTTCTGGATCATGTCCGGGTCGCGGGCGTCGGGTGCGGTGATCAGCGCATGTTCCAGGGCCGTGTGGCAGCCGTGGGCGCAGGTTTCCGCCCGGCCCGAAAGCTTGGGCGCAACCTGTTTGACCAGGGTGCGGCCCTTTTCCGCGTTGTCCAGCAGCACCTTGATGATGGCCTCGACCGTGACATGGTCGTGGTCCGGATGCCAGCAGTCGAAGTCCGTGACCATGGCCACGGTGGCGTAACAGATTTCCGCCTCGCGGGCCAATTTGGCCTCGGGCATGTTGGTCATTCCGATCACGTCACAACCCCAACTACGATAGAGGTTGCTTTCCGCCAGGGTCGAGAACTGCGGCCCTTCCATGGCCAGGTAGGTGCCGCCGCGCTGGGCCTGGATGCCGACTTCCCGGCACGCCGCCTCGACCGCGTCGCCGAGCCGTCCGCACACGGGATGGCCGAGCGCGACATGGGCGACCAAGCCCGTGCCGAAGAATGATTTCTCCCGCGCGAAGGTGCGGTCGATGAACTGATCGGCGATCACGAAGGTGCCGGGCGGCAGACCTTCCTTGAGCGAGCCGCAGGCGGAGACGGAGAGAATTTCCGTCACCCCCGCGCGCTTCAAGGCGTCGATATTGGCGCGGTAGTTGACCTCGCTGGGCGGGATGCGGTGGCCGCGCCCGTGACGGGGCAGGAACACCATCCGCTGGCCCGCCAGATCGCCGAACAGAAGCTCGTCCGACGGCGCGCCGAAGGGCGAGGCGACGGCTTCCCAGCGGGTGTTTTCCAACCCGTCGATGTCGTAGATGCCGCTGCCGCCGATGATGCCGATCACCGGCGGCGTGCCGGGTGCCGTCATCTCCCCCTACCCCGCCAGATGTTCGTCGAACAGGCGGAAGGTGCGGATGCCGGCGACCTGGGCGGCGTGGGCCTTAAACGACCCCCGCATGTCGCAATGGAAGCCGTGGTCGGCGTCATACAGATAAACCGGGCATTCGGGATGGGCCTTGGCGATCTGATCCACGTCGGTCAGCGGAATACCCTGGTCCAGCTTGCCGAAGTGCAGGATGGTCGGGCAATTGGGCTGCTCGCCCACATAGGGCAGGATGCCGCCGCCGTAATAGGCGCTGGCGGCCTGGAAATCGAGGCGGCATGCCGACGCCCAGGTGACGACGCCGCCCCAGCAGAACCCGGTGATGCCGACCTTGCCGGCCTCGGCCGCGACCTTGCGGGCGGCCTCGACATCCAGGATCACGTTGTCGAAGTTGGCGTTGCCGTTGTCCTTCATGACCCGGCCCTTGGCGATGTCGTCGGGGGTGTAGCCGACCTCGAAGCCCTTTTCGAACCGGTCGTAGAGGGCGGGGGCGACGGCCAGATAGCCGACCTCGGCGAAGCGGTCGCAAAGATCACGGATGTGTTCGTTGACGCCGAAGATTTCCATGATGACGACGATGCCGCCACGGGGCGTGCCTTCCGGATCGGCGCGGTAGCCGTGCAATTGGAAGCCGTCGCTGGCGGTCAGCGTGATGTCTTGTCCCATGATGTTCCTCCCGGGGAATGGTCTTGCAGGTTTGGAGGGTAACCTAGCGCATGTCATGCCCGGGCAGAAGATCAAAGGCCGCCCTGGGAATTCCATGGTCGGGCGGCGTTATGCAACACACGCATGAAAAGTATTTATTGACGATCATTCACTTTTTTATAATTCTTCCCTAAAGGAACATAGCATGAACCTGTCGAGGAGGAAAAGCATGCTGAAATCGATTTTCGTGGGGACGGTTCTGCTGGCCGGTCTCGCCGCCTGCCGCACCATTCAAGACGTCCCCGTTCCCCAGGTCGAAGAGAAAGCCGCCGTCGAAATCAGCGACCCCTCGGCCCTTGCGACGGTCCAGTTCGACCGCGTCGGCGTGAAGGTGAAACGGGGCACGGTGATCGGTCTGTACGAACCATATGCCATGGGCCTGTCCGGCTGTTATGGCCGCCAGGGGAACATTCATTGGAACTCGGGCCGTGTCCTCGCCCGCGACGCGGAGTTCGCGGACCTGTTCTTCAATGAAATGAAGAGCCTGAATTTCAATGTGGTGGGGGACCCGGACAAGATGTTCGCCTCACAGTCCGACAACCGCCGGCAGGCAAGCTATCTGATCGGCGGCCAGATCGAGAAGATCGCCCTGAATGCCTGCCGGGAATACAACATCTGGACCGGATTTCCCTATGACACCATCACGGGAAAGGGTGCGGTGACCGTGCGTTGGCAGGTGTTTTCAACGGTCGACCGCAAGGTCGTCTATGAGACGACCACGGACGGTGCCGCCAAATTGGAAACCGGCACGACCGACGGCGAAATGGTCATCATCCACGAAGCCTTTGCCGGTGCCATCCGCAACCTTGCGGCGGACCAGGGGTTCGTCGATCTGCTGTCCGGCTCGGAACCCAGTTTCGCCGACATCCGAAAGGTGGACGCGGCGGAACTCACTCTCGACAGGATTCCGCTCAGAACCAAAGCGATCTCGACCTACATCGACAACATCCGACGCAGCGTGGTCACCGTTGAAGGCGGCCTTGGCCATGGGTCCGGGTTCTTCATTTCACCGACCCTGGTGATCACCAATTTTCACGTTGTGGAAAACCGCGACCTCGTCCGTCTGCGTCTGATCACCGGCCGCAAGGTCCTGGGTGAAGTCATCCGCCGCCACCCCAAGCGCGACGTCGCCATCATTCAGGTCGAAGCCAGCGGCCACCTCCCGATCCCGATCCGCGAAACACCGGTCAAGGTGACGGAAGAGGTCTATGCCATCGGTTCGCCGCTGGACAAATCCCTTGCCGGAACGGTCTCAAAGGGAATTGTCAGCAAGTTCGCAAGCAACAACCAGGGCCTGGAAGACATCCAAGCCGACGTCGATATTCACGGGGGCAATTCGGGAGGGGTCCTGTTGGATCGGCACGGCAACGCCGTGGGCGTCAGCTATGCCGGGATCGGAACCCCGGACAAGATGTCCGTGGGCCTTAATTTCTTCATCCCGATCATGGATGCGCTGGAGAAGTTGAACCTGCGCCTGAAGTCGCGGGCGGAGCCGGCATCCTGAAGTCTGCGTGTCCTACACGTTGAACCGGAACAGCATGATATCGCCGTCCTTGACCACGTACTCGCGGCCTTCCTGGCGCATCTTGCCGGCGTCCTTGGCCGCCTGTTCGCCGCCCAGGGCCACGAAGTCGTCATAGGCGATGGTTTCGGCGGCGATGAAGCCGCGCTCGAAATCCTTGTGGATCACCGCCGCCGCCTGCGGTGCCTTGGTGCCCTTGTGGATGGTCCAGGCGCGGGCCTCTTTCGGGCCGACAGTGAAATAGGTCACCAGCCCCAAAAGCTCGTAGCCGGCGCGGATCACGCGGGCCAGGCCCGTTTCCTCCAGGCCCAGGCTTTCCAGGAATTCGTTCTTTTCCGCCGCATCGTCGAGCATGGCGACCTCGGCCTCGATGGCGGCGGAGATCACGACGCTGCCCGCGCCCTGGGCCGCCGCCATTTCGGCGACACGGTCCGACAGGGCGTTGCCCGTGGCGGCCGAGCCTTCGTCGACGTTGCAGACGTAGAGCACCGGCTTGGCGGTCAACAGCTGCAGCATGCGGAAGGCCTTGCCCTCGCCGTCCTTCAACTGGATCTTGCGCGCCGGCTGGCCGTCACGCAGCAGGTCGAGGCAGCGGTTGACGATCTCAAGCTGCTTGGCCGCTTCCTTGTCCTGGCCGCGCGCCTTCTTGGTCAGGGCATCGACCCGTTTTTCCAGGCTTTCCAGGTCGGCCAGCATCAGTTCCGTTTCCACGGTCTCGGCATCGCGCACGGGATCGACGGTCGATTCCACATGCACCACGTTGCCGTCCTCGAAACAGCGCAGGACATGGCAGATGGCCTCGACCTCGCGGATGTTGGCGAGGAACTGGTTGCCCAGGCCTTCGCCCTTGGAAGCCCCCCGGACCAGGCCCGCGATGTCGACGAATTCAAGCTGCGTCGGCACGATCTGGGCCGACTTGCCGATGGCGGCGATCTTGTCCAGGCGCGCATCGGGCACGGCGACCCGGCCCGTGTTGGGCTCGATGGTGCAGAACGGGAAATTGGCGGCCTCGGCCTTGGCCGTCGCCGTCAGGGCGTTGAAAAGGGTCGACTTGCCGACGTTGGGCAGGCCGACGATGCCGCAGTTGAAGCCCATCTTAGTCCTTCTTTTCCTTGTCTTCGCCGGCGCCGTCCTGCGGCCGGGGTGCCTTCGGGCGCGGCGGCTTGAGCGCCAGCGCAACCCGGTTCTGGTATCCGCCGTCGTCGCCGGACATCAGCAGGCCGGCATTGTCGGCGACGGCGTCCAACAGCGTGTCCCGCCACGCCTGATCCTCTTTCGAGAAGTCCTTCAGGACATGGCCGACGACCTTGTCCTTGTCGCCGGGATGGCCGACCCCGATGCGCACGCGGCGGAAATCGGGACCGATATGGGCCTGGATGTTGCGCAGGCCGTTGTGCCCCGCATGGCCGCCGCCGGTCTTGACCCGCAGCTTGCCCGCCGCCAGATCAAGTTCGTCATGGAACACGATCAGGTCGGCGGGTTTCAGCTTGTAGAAGGTCATGACCGCCTGAACGGCGCGGCCCGACTCGTTCATATAGGTCTGCGGCTTGAGGACGAGCACCTTTTCACCGTCGATCATGCCTTCGGCAAGATCGCCGTGGAACTTGCTTCGGTAGGGGCCCAGCCGCCAGCGGCCGTGGATTGCATCCACGGCCATGAAACCGACGTTGTGCCGGTTGTCGCGGTAGGATGGACCCGGGTTGCCGAGCCCCACCAGAAGCAGCATGGAACGCCCTCCCCGGAACCGATCCGGACGAGAGGATTACTCCTCGCCGCCCTCCTCGTCTTCGCCGTCCTCGGCCTCGTCGCCTTCGGCCTCGGCCTGGGCTTCGGCGGCTTCGTCCTTGACCACCGTCGGCGCGGCGATGGTGACCAGCACGAAGTCACGGTCGGTGATGGTCGGCTTGACGTCGGCGGGCAGACCGGCATCCGAGATGCGCATCGCATCGCCGATGTCCAGGCCTTCCAGGGACAAGGTGATCATGTCCGGGATGTTCTCCGGATCGCAGCGCACTTCCACTTCGTGGCGCACGAGGTTCAGCACGCCGCCGCGTTTCAGACCCTTGCACTTTTCCTCGTCTTCGACTTGGATCGGGATCATGACGGTGATGCGCGTCCCCTTGCCGATGCGCATGAAGTCCACATGCAGCGGCACGTCGGTGACGGGGTGGAACTGCACGTCACGCGGCAGCACGCGATGGTGATCGCCGGCGACGTTGAGGTCCATAAGCATGGAAAAGAAGCCGGGCTTATGCAGGTGGTGCATAAGTTCGACGGGTTCGACGGAAACCAGGATCGGATCCTTGTGATCCCCGTAGATCACGGCCGGAACGCGGCCGGACCGGCGGGTTGCGCGGGCTGCCCCCTTGCCTGCCCGATCGCGGGGTTCCGCCGTCATGGTGGTGTTACCAGACATGGCATAACTCCGTATCAGTCTAGAAAAGCCCCGGCCTCCAGGGGTGCCGGCGGCGAAATTCCCTCTCGCGAGGGCGCGCATACATAGCCCCAAGGCCGCCGAGGGTCAATACCGGCGGTAATTCGTTGGAATCTGGCCGTTTCCAGGCATCCCGGCCTAATAGGCGCCGCCCAGGACGAACCGCACGACCCCGGCGGCGACCTCTGCCTCCTGGTCGAGAAAGCCGTGCGCCGACTTGCCCTTGCAGGCCTCGACACTCTGACCGCCGCTCCGCCCGGGCCCGCCGGTCACGGTCACGACCTGTTCGCGGCTGCCGTTGGTCTTTTCCACGATCCCGGCGGCCAGGTCCGGCGGCGTGCGGACGCATTCGTCATCGGCATGAACCACGACCAGGATCGGCATGCGGACATTTTCCAGCGGTAGGGAAAACACCGTGTCCGCGACCCAGGGCTTGGTCGCCCCGATCTTGCCCGAGGTCACCGGCGAGGTCATGACCACCCCATCGGGGGCTTCCGGCCCCGAAAGCCGCGACGCCGCATTGGCCGCCGAGATGCCGCCCCGGCTGGTGCCGACGATCCAAACGGGCAGCCCCGTTCGCTTGCGCAGATCGGCGATCACGCGGCCGATGTCCTCCGCATGGGCGGGATCGATGCGGAAACCGCCCAGACCTTCGCCACCCTGATGGTCGTCCGGCGCATCGACCAGGGCCGTCACCATCCCGCCGTCGTGAAACAGCGGCCGCGAGCGGACCAGGGAATTACCCTTCAGCTTCCGCGGGCAGCCGTCGTCGTCAAGATTGAGATACCCGCCGCCGCCGGGCAGCAGCAGCAGCGCCGCCCGCGCGCCCGAAGACGGGCCCGCCAGGCTGTAGCGGGTTTGCGTGCCCTCATGGGCGGTCACGGTAACAACCTCACCGCAGGTCTCCGCCCGCGCCGCGGCAGCAATGGGGACAATTGAAACGAAACATAGAAAACCGAAACCGATACGCCCTATCCGCCGCATGGCCGCTGGCCCTCCGATGAACCTATCGAAATCATAACTGAACCCCTGCCTCCGGCATGGGGGAATTACCTCTCTCAAGCACCCGATGCAGACGCATAAGAAGGCGCGCGCCCAGACCGCGCCGCCACGACGACATCGTGCACGAACTGCAGCTTTTCGACGACGGCGGGCACAACCAGTTCCGGCAGGAAATCGATCAGGCCGAGGGCGCGGTTCAATTCGTTCATCAACAGCCCCAGGCGGACATAGGTTTCAACCAAGCCCTCAAGGTCGTCCCGGCCGGGGGGCGCGATCAGGTCGGACGCCGCCGCCGTTTCCATGACGTCGACAATGTCCAGGTAGAAGGCGAAGGTTTCCGCCCAGTCCTCCCAGGGATGCATGGTCGCATAGGCGCTGACGAAGGCTGCCTGCCAGTCGGGCCGGGGGCCGTCGCTGTAGTGCCGATCGAGGGCGTCCTGATAGGTCGGGTTTTCATGGTCGCCGAACAGCGCCTTGAACGCGGCCAGCCGCCCGCCATCCGGCTGCACCAGCTTGTCCCAATAGTAATGGCCGATTTCATGGCGGAAGTGGCCGATCAGGGTCCGGTGTCCCTCGCCCAGATCAACCCGAAGCTTTTCCCGCTCGACGGTATCGGCCTCGCGGATGTTGATGGTGATCTTGCCGTCCGCATGGCCCGTATAGACCATTTCCTGCTTGCCGACCTTGCGCCAGAAATTCCCGGACGCGACGCTGTCCCCCTTGAAATCGAAGGACAATCCCGCTTGGGGATCGCCCAAGCCGGGTCCATGCGGCAGGCCCAGGCTGTCCAACCCGTGGATCAGGCGGCGCTTGGCCTGTTCCAGGGCGCGCCAGCGTTCCAGGTTTCCTTCGACGGCCAGGTCGGGAATGGTGTCGTTGTAGCGGCAGCAATCACACAGCAGGGCGCCGTCGCCGCTGGGGTCGGCAGGGGCCGGAATGTTGCGGTTGCAGACGTCATGTTCGACCCGGTTGGCGCATTTCCACACGTCCGCGTGGCAGCGCCCGCAATGCAGGCCCGGATCGGTGAACGCCAAGGGTGTCATCGTTGCGCAACTCGGGCACCAGCCGACCTCGCTGCCGCAGGCCAGACAGTGCGTGTTCTCAAAGAACAGCCGATTGCCGCAATCGCATTGGAACTTTTGCATGCCCAGCCCTCCGGCAACGGAAGCCCCGGCGCAAGGAATAAGCGACCGCGCCACCATATCGCCGATACGGAGAATACCCGTGATTGCGCCCGCCCGCCACGGGGAACACGGCCGGGCGGAGACCTAGCCCGCCATGGTGTGGGTATAGAAGATATAGACCCCGATGGTGATCAGGACCCCGCCCCCCGCGATTTCCGCGCGGCGGCCCAGCATGCGCCCGACGCGGGGCCCGATCAGCAGGCCCAGGGTGCTCATGGCGAAGGACACGACGCCGATCACCGCGACCGTGCGCCAGATGTCGACGGCGATGACCGACAGCGCCACCCCGACGGCGGCGGCGTCGATGCTGGTGCCGATCACGGTGGCGATGTTGCCCAGGATGCCGCGCCTGCCGCGCGGGGTGGACCCTTCCCCGGCGTCCGCGTCGTCGTCGCCGAACAACCCTTCATAAAGCATGTGTCCGCCGACCCCGCCCAAAAGGATCAAGGCGACCCAATGATCAATCTCGGTCACGTAGTCGGCGAAGCGGGCCGCCAGCAGGAAGCCCAGCAGGGTCATGGCCGCCTCGCTGGCGCCGAACATCAACCCCATGCGGGCGGCCGGGATGAAGGTGCGGAAGCGCCCGGACGCCCCCCGGCCGAGCGACACGGCGAAGGCGTCGGCCGACAGCCCGAAGGCGATGGTCATCACGGCAAGGAAAGACATGGTTTTATCCGGGCTTACTGCGCCGTCCAGCCGCCATCGACGACCAGGGACGCCCCCGTCATCAGGCTCGACGCGTCGGAAGCCAGGAACACGACGGCGCCCATCAGGTCCTCGACCTGTCCCAGGCGGCCCAGGGCGATCTTGGACTTCACGAATTCGACGAAGTCGGCGTCGGCCAGAAAGCCCTCGGTCATCGGTGTTTCCGTGAAGGTCGGGCAGATCGTGTTGACGCGGATGCCCCGGCCGCCCAGTTCCCAGGCCATGGCCTTGGTCGCCCCCTCGATGGCGTGCTTGGTCGCGCAATAGACCGTCCGCTTGGGCCCGCCGACCAGACCCATCTGCGACGACACGTTGATGACGGAGCCGGACAGATCGGCGTCGACCAGTCCCTTCACCACCGCCTGGGCGACGAAGATGGCGGCCCGCACGTTGAGGTCCATGACCGCATCGTAGTCTTCCTCGGTCACGTCCAAAAGTTCCTGCGGGCGGTTGCCGCCGGCGTTGTTGAACAGCACCTGGAACGGCCCGCGGGCGGCGATCTCGGCCCGCATGCGGGCGGTATCGGTGACGTCGAGGGTCAGGGCCGCTGCTTCCTGGCCGCGGGCGCGGATCGCCTCGGCAGCGCCCTCGACCTCGTTGCCCGTGCGGGCGCAGAGCGTGACATGAGCCCCCGCCTCGGCCAATGCGGCGGCGGCGGCCAGACCGATGCCCCGGCCGGCGCCGGTCACCAGGGCCTTCTTGCCATCCAGGCGAAACGAGGGGGTATTCGGCAGATCCATGATCCGGGCGTCCTTGCGTGCTGTATGTGACAGGCAGGTAAGCCACCCCGGGTCCGGGGCGGCGCGCCCATTAGATCAAAGGATCGAAACCGGGAAAAGGCCCATGCGGGCCTTTCTCAATTGAACAGGGACGACACCGAACTTTCTTCGGAAATCCGGCGCATGGCCTCGGCAATCAGGGGGGCCACGGTCAGCTGCTCGATGTTATGGGCAACGCGCACGGCCTCCGTCGCCATGATGCTGTCGGTCACGCACAGCCGGTCCATGGGCGACGACGACACCCGCGCCACGGCGCCGCCCGACAGGACCCCGTGGGTGACATAGGCGGACACCGCCTCGGCCCCCTGCTCCATCAGCGCCACGGCGGCGTTGCACAAGGTTCCGGCACTGTCGACGATGTCGTCGACCAGGATGCAGCGGCGGCCCTTGACGTCGCCGATGATGTTCATGACCTCGGACACCCCGGCCCGTTCACGGCGCTTGTCGATGATGGCGAGGTCGCCGTCCAGGCGCTTGGCGAGTGCGCGGGCGCGCACCACGCCGCCCACGTCCGGCGACACGATGACCAGATCGGCGCCGTTCTCGCGGTCCTGGATGTCCTTGGCCAGCACCGGTTCGGCGTACAGGTTGTCCGTCGGAATGTCGAAGAAGCCCTGAATCTGTCCGGCGTGCAGGTCCATGGTCAGGACCCGGTCGGCGCCGGCCTCGGTGATCAGGTTGGCGACCAGCTTGGCCGAGATCGGCGTGCGCGGGCCGGACTTGCGGTCCTGGCGGGCATATCCGAAATAAGGGATGACGGCGGTCACCCGGCGGGCCGATCCACGGCGCAGCGCATCCAGCGTGACCAGCAGTTCCATCAGGTTGTCGTTGGCGGGGAACGAGGTCGACTGGATGACGAACACATCCTCGCCGCGCACGTTCTCCTGGATCTCGACGAATACCTCCATGTCGGAGAACCGTCGGACCGAGGCCTTGGTCAGCGGCAGGTTGAGGTAGGCGGAAATCGCCTCTGCAAGCGGCCGGTTGGAATTACAGGCGAGGATTTTCATGGCTGCGCACTTTCGTTTTGCGTCCGAAGGCGGAGCAAAACCACCCCTGGAGATGCCCGGTGCCGAGCGCCGATACGGCCTATTCCCGCGTCAGGCGCGCGGACTCTAACAATGCCGGCCCTGCCTGTAAACGATCTTTCATAGTCGTTTAATTTCAAACACTTATCATGTTATCGCCGGGGTGGGGGTATGGCGTCGCCGGGGTCCCAGGGAAGAGTCTCCCGGCTTTTCGCGGGTGGCGGGGCGGCGTCGGCCGGCAGACGCCGGGCGAATGGGCGCGCCTTGTCGCCGAGAACGCGCTGAATTCCCACGACCGCCCCCATGGCGACGTCGAGCGCCGTCTCGCCCCAGTTGCCGTCGAGCGTGCCCGCCGTGACCGCATTGTTCTGCTCGGCGCTGCCCAAAGCCTTGCCTTCCATATTTTCGACCGACCACACGATGCGGGCGTTCTGCTTACCGTCCTTGGGTTCCGACATCACGACCAGGCCGCGCACCAGAAACCGGGCCTGGCGAGGGTCGTCGGTAACGTTCTGGTCACGTGCCCGCAGCACCCGGCGCAAGGCCTCGCCCAATAGGCGGTTGCCGTTGCCGGGGGCACCCGTGACCTCGGCGATCAGGAAGGAATTGGCGGCGTCCTGGTCATGGGTCCTGAGGGTCGGCGGATTGAAGGTATCCTCGACGACCTTCTCGCCGGCCGCGTCCTCGGGCCCGAGCACGCTTTTTTCTTCGGCCGACGGTGGGGTCTGTCCCCCGGTCTTGGCGCGGGATGCCTCCAGTTCCTCCTGGGCGGTCATCTCGCGGGGGCCATCCTTCGTCACCGGCGCGTCGAGCGGCACCAGATGGTCCGCCATCTTGGCGATCACCCGCTTGGGTCCGCCGGGCTTTGGCAGGTCAGGACTGTCCAGGTTGTCGGGCAGGCCCAGGCCGCTGCCCTCGGCCAGCATGCGTTCGCGTTCTTCCCAGCCGCTGATGACCTCGTGAATCCCATCGACGGCGGCGGCGGCGATCAGCCGCGCGGTCGGCATCCATTGCTCATCGAAGGTGCCCGACGGCACGGTGTTGTCCTGTTCCGCCTTGCCGACCTCCTTGCCGTCGGGACGGGACAGGCGCCAGGTGATGCGCACCCCCTGGCGACCCTGGACCGAGGGCGAGACCTCCATCTTGCCGTTGAGGACGTATTTCGCCTGCTCCTTGTAGCGGGTCAGGCGCGTCCCCCGGACCTTCAGGGCCTCGGCGATGGCGCGGGTCAGGGAAAAATCGCCGTCGCCGGGCGCCCCTTCCACCGGCATCACGAAAATGCCCTTGTCCGGGGCCGGTTCCGCCTGGGCCGGGGCGATCCCGGCCAGGATGGCCGCGACCCGGCGGGCGACGTCTTCGGCGACGCGGATGATGACCTCGGGCGTGCCGAATTCCCATTCCCCGCTTGTCGCATCGACGGGCTGTTCCAGGTCGGCGAGCAGCAGGCCTTCCTTGTTGGACAACTGCCAATGAATGGTGACGTAGGGGATGGCGTTGGGGTTCGGGTCGCGGTGGGCGCGGCCGTGCAGGATGTATTCCGAGGCGTCGAAGGGGGCGACCCCGGCGGGCAGGCCGTAGGGTTCGAACGAATCGACCGTGGTCCGCGCCAGAAGCTTGGACATGATGGGCGCCGTGCCCTCGACCTGGTTGACCTGGACGCCATTGGTGAAGGTGCCGTGGACGATGGCGTTGCCGACGCTTGCCTCGACCTCGCCCGGGGTAAACGCCCGGGGCACGGGGGCGCAGGCGGTCACGGCCAGCGCCGCCGCCGCAAGAATCCAGATCGCGAATTGGACCGTTGCCCGCAAGGCCGTCTGTCCTTCGGCTTCATGCGCCATCAGGCGATGGCGCCCCTATACAATAACGCAGGTGACGAGAATCACCGCGAGCGCCGCCAAGGTCAAGACCGCCAGATAGGGCATGGCGCGGCGCCTCAGCCTTCGGCCAGCGCGACCACGGCCAGCTCGCGGCCGTAGTCGGCCTCGCCCTGGTGGGTGGCGCGGCGGTAGCTGTAGAACCGGCCGGCGTCGATATAGGTGTCGAGCCCCACGTCATGGGTGCTGGCCAGGTTCAGGGCCGCCAGCCGGTCCATGATGAAGCCCGCCAGATCGAACTGGTAATGGCCCGCCCGGTCGCCGCCGGCGAAATACCTGTCGTGGTCGGCGTGCCGTTCGGCGAAGGCGTCCTTCATGTCCTGGCCGACCTCATACGATTCCTGACGGATGCAGGGGCCGAGGGCGGCATGAATGGTGGAGCGCTTCGCCCCCTCCGCCTCCATCCGCGCGACCGTGTTCTCCAACACCCCGGACATCGCCCCCCGCCATCCCGCATGGGCGGCGGCGGCCACGCCCGACACGCCATCGGCGAACAGCACAGGCGCGCAATCGGCGGTCAGAATGCCGAGCGCCAGGCCCGGTCGGCGGCTGACCAGGGCGTCGGCCTTTTCCATGGCGGCACGGTCGCGGGGCGCGTCGGCGGTCCAGACATCGGGGGAATGCACCTGATGAACCAGGGCCAGGGCGTCCGCTCCCAACCCCATCGCCGCCATCGCCCGGCGCTTGTTCTCCTGGACATGGTCGGGATCATCCTCGGACCCCAGCCCGCAGTTGAGCCCGGCGTAGATTCCGCCCGAGACCCCGCCCCGGCGGGTGAAGAAGCCATGGGCGATCCCGGTCTGGTCGGCCAGGTTGGGCGCGCGGACGATGTCGAGGGATTCGGTCATGGGGACTTTTACCTTGTTCGCACGGGCCAGTTCAAATCACGGATTCGACTTTGGCCTATTCAAATCCGGGCGGCGTCGGCAGGCCCGGGTGCTGCACGGCCAGGACCCGGAACAGGCGACCCATCTGGTCACCGCCGGTGAGACGGGCGAGGGCCGCCGCGATCGCCGCCTTCTGGCCGGGGTCGGCCTGGGCCGCCAACGCCTCTGCCCGGGCGCCGATGCCGAGGGCGTTCAGGAAATCCCCCTGGCCGACAGGCCCGAAGGTCACGGCCCCCGCCTGGATACAGGTCTGGGCCAGCTGCTGGAAATCCACATGGGCCGTCAGGTCCGCCGCGCCCGGATCCATCAATACATCGGCGTATTGATGATCCTTCACCGCCTGCAGGGTGTCACCGGGGGCGCTCCTATCATGGCCGTAATCGACGATCAGCGCCGCCCCGCCCTGTGCCGCCAACCGCGCCGCCAGGGTATGCCCCTTGCGCAGGCCGGCGGGGCAGATTTCGACCAGACTGCCCTCGGGCGCCGCGTCGAGGGGCGGCGGGATCAGCGGGCTCGCCGCCTGGGCCCCCGACAGAACGAAGGCGAGGGCCGCCGCATCCGCATCCCAGGCGACCAGCCGTTCGCGCCAGCCTCCGGGCCCGCGTTGGAACTGGCGGATCGGCAGGGCGTCGAAGAATTCGTTGGCGATAACGATGGCGGGCCCCGCCGGCACCTGGGACAGATCGTTCCACCATTGCGGTGTCACGTCGGGATGGCCGGCGGCCAGGGTGTCCCGCTGCCGGTCACGCAGCACCGGGCTGGTTTCGACCAGATGCACCTGCACAGCCGCCCGGAAAGGCGCCACCGTTCCCACTGCCCGCAGCGCATCCGCCATCAGGGTGCCGCGTCCGGGACCCAGTTCGACCAGATGCACGGCATCGGGCGCGCCCATGGCCTGCCATTGCACGGCGGCCCACAGGCCAATCAGTTCGCCGAACATCTGGGAGATTTCCGGCGCCGTGGTGAAATCGCCGCCAGCACCCAAGGGATCGCGGGTCATGTAATAGCCATGGGCGGGGTTGCCCAGGCATTCCTCCATGTAGCGGGCGACGGTCAGCGGCCCGTCCAGGGCGATGCGGCGACGGAGATGCTCCAGCAGCCCCGTCATGCGCCCGCGTCGGCGGCCCGGTTGGCGCGCCAAATCAGCCACAGGCCGAAGGCGATCATGGGCAGGGACAAAATCTGGCCCATGGTCGCCCCCTGGAACAGGAAACCCAGATAGGCGTCCGGTTCGCGGAAGAATTCGGCGGTGATGCGGGCCGCGCCATAGCCGATGAAGAACACGCCGGCGAGCAGGCCGGGCCGCGCGCGCAAATTCGGCCGCCGCCACAGCAGCGCCAACACGATGAACAGCACGAGCCCTTCGAGCACGGCCTCGTAAAGCTGGCTTGGGTGCCGCGCCATCGGCCCGCCGTGAGGAAACACCATGGCCCAGGGCACGTCGGCGGCGCGGCCGTACAGCTCGCCGTTGATGAAGTTGGCGACGCGCCCGAAGAACAGGCCGATGGGGGCGGTGCAGCCCAGCATGTCGGCGAAGGTGAACAGGGGGATGTCCCGCTTGCGGCAGAACAGGATGGTCGCGACGCAAACCCCGAGCAGGCCGCCGTGGAACGACATGCCGCCCTGCCATACGGTCAGGATGTTCAGGGGGTTCTCGAAATAAAATCCGGGCTTGTAGAACAGCACGTAGCCGAGCCGCCCGCCCAGGACCACGCCGATGGTCGCCCAGACCAGGAAATCGTCGACGGCGAGGCGGCTGACCACGGGCTCGCGCACGGTCGTTGCCTTGCCGTCCTCGCCCGTGACCTGAACATCGCGCAGGGGCAGGTCGCCGGTCAGGCGCAGCATGTAGCGCCAGCCCAGGACCAGCCCGCCGATATAGGCCAGGGCGTACCAGCGGATGGCGAAGGGGCCGATCTCAACGATGATCGGGTCGATGGCGGGAAAAGCAAGGGCGAACGTCATTCCGGGTGTCCCGTTACAGGTAAGGGTCGCCGGCGGCGAGGAAGTCCTGCACGTAACGGCGCACGCCCTCTTCCAGCGGCGTTTGCGGATGGGCGTAGCCGGCGGCGCGGATGCGGTCCATGCGGGCCTCGGTGAAATACTGATACTTGTCGCGGATATCCTCGGGTGTCGGCACGAAATCGATCATCGGCTCCTTGCCGAGCGCCCGGTACACGGCGGCGGCCAGGTCGGCGAAGCTGCGTGCCTTGCCCGACCCGCAGTTGAACAGACCCGACGCCTCGGGATGATCCAACAGCCACAGCACCATGTCGACGCAATCGCCGACCCAGACGAAATCGCGCAGCTGGCCGCCGTCGGGATAATCCGGGTGGTGGGATTTGAACAGGGTGCAGGTCTCACCCCGGGCCGCCTTCTCGTAAACCTGGCGGGCGACCGACTGCATGCGGCCCTTGTGGTATTCGTTGGGCCCGAACACGTTGAAGAACTTGAGCCCGGCCCAGCCCGGCGGCCTGAGCGCCCCCGCCGCCACCTGTTCGGCGGCCCAGATGTCGAATTGATTCTTCGACCAGCCGTACAGGTTGAGGGGCTGCAGCGCCTTGAGGGCGTCGATGGCCCCGTCGTCGTCGAACCCCCGGCCGCCGTCGCCGTAGGTCGCCGCCGAGGACGCATAGATATAAGGAACACCCTGGTCCGCACACCAATGCCATAGGCGCCGCGACAGCAGGATGTTGTTCTTGATGATACGGACCAGCCGCGTTTCCGTGGTCGCCGAGATGGCGCCCATGTGGATGACGCCGCGAATCCGCCCCGCATTGGCGTCGAGGAACCGCCCCAGATCCTCGGGTGCTGTCGTCTCCACCTCCCGGCGCTTAGCGATGTTGTTGGCCTTTTCGTCCGAATCGATGCGGTCGACGACCGCCACCGGGCCCAGGCCCCTGGCCTCCAGCCCGTGAACGATATTCGATCCGATGAACCCGGCGCCGCCGGTGACCACATACATGGCCTGCTTATAGGCCGGGCCGGACGCGGGAGCAACCGGGCCCGCGCTTGCGCAAGCCCCCCAACGGGGCCATATATTCCCTACAGATCACGTGACATGAGCCAAGGAGTTCCGCCATGCAGACGTCCAACCGAATCCTCGACGACCTGGCCAAGGTGGCCAACGGCGCCGTGGCGACGCTTGCCGGCATCAAGGACGAAATGGAAGCCATGATCCGCCAGCAGATCGAGCGGTTCCTGGCCGACGGCAACCTTGTCCCCCGCGACGAATTCGACGCCATGGCCGAGGTCGCCAAGAATGCCCGCGCGGCCCAGGAAAAACTGGAAGCCCGAGTCGCCAAGCTGGAGGCCCAACTGGCCGGCCAGAAGACCACAAAACCGCGGGCGGCCGCGAAAAAAACCACCGCCAAAGCCGCCCCGCGCAAGGCCCCGGCGGGCAAATCCAAGGCCTGAGCCACTACCCATATATGGAGTCGTTTCAGGGCCTTGCGGCCATCCGCTTTTGCGCGCGTTTGCGCCTAAGCCGTTCTGATTCCCGATTCTTCCACAAATATTCACAGAACCGCCCCAATCCACCCTTGCACGGCTTCCGCCCTTAAGGCAGGCTACCTCTTGTATCCAAGGGGGCCACAGATACCATATTTCGGTAAGCTCCGAGATGTTGTGGGGTGTCCTCTTGGCGACAAGCCTGGAGGCGCCCGCCCGGGCGCCGCCGGTCCAGCCACGAAGGAGCAGCGGCCATGCCTGCACTCGAATTCGCCGTAGATAGCCATAAACACAATCCTTTGGACCTGATCGAACAGATCGTGGAAGGAAACGACTGGACCTTCGACCGCCGAAGCGACCAGGAACTCGCCGTGCAAGTGCCGGGGACCTGGTGCGACTACAGCCTCTATTTCGCCTGGAACGACGAGATCGAGGCCATGCACTTCACCTGCGCCTTCGACATGCGCGTGCCCCAGGAGCGGCGCACGCCGGTCTACGAGTTGCTGGCCCGGGTCAATGAAAAGCTCTGGCTCGGCCACTTCGGCATGTGGGACGACGAAGGCCTGCCCATGTTCCGCCACGTCCTGCCAATGCGCGCGACCAACGGCCCGACCATGAGCCAGATGGAAGACATCGTCGAAACGGCGATATACGAATGCGAACGTTTTTACCCCGCTTTTCAATACGTGATCTGGGGTGGCCGCACCGCCGACGACGCTGTGGCCGCCGCCATGGTGGACACGGTCGGCGAAGCCTGATCCCGGCGTCACCCAGGATCGAAGGAACCCTGCCATGACGGCTGCCCGTCCTCTGTTGCTTGTCGGCGGCGGTAAGATGGGCGGCGCCCTGATGGCCGGCTGGATCGACCGCGGCATCCCGGCGGCGGATATCTTCGTCGTCGAGCCCAATCCCGACGTCGCCTCCGCCCTGGCCCGCGATCACGGCGTTACCGCCGTCACCGCGGCGGGCGATCTTCCCGCCGATTTCTCCCCCGAACTGGTGATGTTCGCCGTCAAGCCGCAGGTCATGGCCGATGTCGTCCCCACCTACCGCCCGTTCGCCGGGCCGGCGACCGTGTTCCTGTCCATCGCCGCCGGCACGCCCATCGCCTTTTTCCAGAACCTTCTTGGCGAGACGGCGGCGATCGTCCGCGCCATGCCCAACACCCCCGCCGCCGTCGGCCGGGGGGTCAGCGTGGCCTGCGTCAACGACCGCGTCACCGACGGTCAACAGAAGCTGTGCCACGACCTTCTGGCCGCCGTCGGCCAGGTCCATTGGGTCACGGACGAGGACCTGCTGCATGCCGTCACCGGCCTGTCCGGCAGCGGCCCGGCCTATGTCTTCCATCTGGTCGAATGCCTGGCCCGGGCCGGCCGCGCGGCGGGCCTGCCCGACGACCTGGCGGATTCCCTGGCCCGGGCGACGGTCGAGGGAGCCGGCGAGCTACTGCACCGCGCGGCTACGGACACGCCCGAAACCCTGCGCCGCAACGTGACCAGCCCCGGCGGCACCACGGCGGCCGGGCTGACGGTCCTGATGGGCGGCGATCCCAACAAGGACGACCCGGCCAATGGCCCGCTGGGGGATCTGGTGACCGACTGCGTCGCCGCCGCCGCCAGACGATCCCGCGAACTGGCGGACTGACGCGCGTCCCCTTCTGACCTGCGCCGACTGGAAATCCGGCCGATCCGCCCTACATTACAGGGAACGGAAATACGGAAGGTCCCCATCATGGCGAAACGGCCCACAGGTAAACGCCGCCCCAAGACCGCCACCCCCGAGGACATGTCCGGCGCCGTGATCGACGCCGCCATGGCCCGGATCGCGCGCGACGGCTGGCGACGCCTGTCCCTGGCCGATGTCGCCGCCGACGCCGGGGTGCCGCTGGCCGACGTGCTGATCCCCTTCCCCACCAAATACGCCCTCGTCAACGCCTTCCAGGACCGCATCGACGCCCGCATGCTGGCCGCCGCCGACACCCATGCGGCGTCGGGCGACGCCGGCATCGACACCCGCGACCGCCTGTTCGACCTGCTGATGGAACGTCTCGACGCCCTGGCCCCCCACCGCGCCGCCATGGCCGAAATCGCCAAGGATTCGCTTTGCGACCCGGCGGCCGTCCGCTTCCTGCCGCGCATGGCGCGGACCATGGCCCGGGTGCTGGCCGCCGCCGGTATCGACGCCTCCGGTCCCTGCGGGCTGCTGCACGCCAAGGGCCTGGCCCTGGTCTATGCCGATGCCTTCCGGGTGTGGCTGGGCGACGACGGGGTCGACCAGGCGAAGACCATGGCGGCCCTGGACAAGGGCCTACGCCGGGCCGAGGCGGCGGTGCGGGTTCTCAACCGGCTCCGTCCCAGGCGGAAGCAACCCAAGGACGCCGCCGAGGCCGGGTCCGCCTAGGCCTCTTCTTTTTTATTGCACTGCAATATAAGTCTTGACTCACATCCCCGATCGGCCGCATATAAGCCCTACTGTTGCAGTGCAACATAATTGCTGCATGTGCACGATGCTTATTCCCTTTCGCGCTCCAATGGAGGACCGACCAAAATGTACGCCGATATGTTCAAGCTCGACAAAAATGGCTTTCCCGCCTGGGCGGCCGACTTCACCAAGATCTACGCCGACTTCGACCCCGCCAAGATGTCCGACCAGGTCATGAAGGCGATGAAGGGCGGCTCCATGGAAACCATCGACGTCAACGCCGTGATGGACATCCAGCGCAAGAACATGGAAGCCCTGAACAAGGCCAGCCAGGCCGCCCTCGAAGGCGTCCAGGCCGCTGCCCAGAAGCAGGCCGAACTGTTCAAGGCCGCGTTCGATCAGGCCACCACGGCCGCCGAATCCCTGGGCAAGGTTTCCTCGCCGCAGGACCTGGTGACCAAGGAACTGGACCTGTGCAAGGCCGCTTTCGAAGCCTCCCTGGCCAACTCGAAGAAGGTCACGGACGTCGTCACCAAAGCCAACGACGCCGCCGTCAAGGTGATCAACACCCGCATCGCCGAAGCCTTCGACGAAATGAAGGGCCAGATGGCCAAAGCCAAGTAACAGGCTTTACCGTCTTTTGAAAAAGGCCGTCCCTCGGGGCGGCCTTTTTTGTTGCGCGGACGGGAGGGACCGATAAATTTTCGGGCCAAAGGAGAGGTTCCATGTCCGACGCCCCGACCCCGCAGATCGCTTTTGACGATTTCCTGGCCGTGGATGTGCGCGTCGGGACAATCGTCCGCGCCGAACCCTTTCCCGAGGCCCGCCGCCCCGCCATCAAGCTGTGGGTCGATTTCGGCCCGGACATCGGCGAGCGCAAGACCTCGGCCCAGATCACCCGCCACTACACGCCGGACGCCCTGATCGGACGCCAGGTCGCGGGCGTGGTCAATTTTCCGACAAAGCAGATCGGCAAGTTCATGTCGGAGGTGCTGGTCCTGGGATTTCCCGACGAAGACGGCGAGGTCGTGCTGGTCCACCCGGACCTGACCGTGCCCAACGGCGGGCGGCTGTTCTGACGCCTGCCGCCGTGTCTCAGGCCCGGCGTTCCAGTTCGTCCTTTTCCCGCGCGCGGGCGCGCGCCTCGACCTTCGCCACCCGGCGGGCGTGGGTGATCGATTCCGCGACCATCAGGCGCAGTTTCTCCGGCTGGATCGGCTTGTGCATGACCTCGAATCCGCTCGCCGCCGCCTCGCGCAGGCGGTCCGGTCCCGTGTCGCCGGTCAGAAGGAAACCCGGCACGTCGCCGCCCCAGACGTGGCGGATGGCCAGGATCGCATCGGCCCCCGTATGGCCGAGCTTGAGCCGGTAATCGGCGACGACCAGTTCCGGCTTCTTGCGTTCCTGTTCCAGCTTGGCGATCGCCTCGACCGCCGAGCCCGCGACCACGGCGTCATAGCCCCAGCCGATCAGCAGCAGGCCCAGGGCCTCGCGGATATCGGCCTCGTCATCGATACCGACCACCACGGCCCCGGTCACGTCGGCATGCTCGTCCGCCGGCAGGGCCATTTCCGCCGGCGCATGGTCGCCCGCCAAGGGCAGGCTGACGGAAAACCGCGACCCCCGGCCGACCCATGACCGCACGTCCACCGGATGATCCAGCAGGTTGGACAGGCGCTGCACGATGGCGAGCCCCAGGCCCAGCCCCTCGCGCCGGTCGCGCGCCGGATTGCCGACCTGATGGAACTCCTCGAAAATCATTTCCAGTTGATCCTCGGGGATGCCGACGCCTGTATCCCAGATTTCAACCCGCACGCCGGCCCCGGCGCGCCGGCAGCCGACCAGAATCTTGCCGGTTTCCGTATGGCGCACGGCATTGGTCAGAAGGTTGCGCAACAGGCGGTCGAGCAGACCGGGATCGCTGTCGACCAGAAGCGCGCAGGGCACCATGTTGAGCCGCAAACCCTTTTCCTCGGCCAGGGGGCGGATTTCCGAACACAGGCGTTCGAGCACGGCGCCCAGGTTGAAATCGCGCCGCTGCGGCACGAACAGGCCGGCGTCCAGTTTCGAGATGTCGAGCAGCGAGCCGAGCAGGCGTTCCAACGCGTCCGAGCAGTCGCTGATGCGGTTGATGAGCTGTTTCGCCTTGTCATCCAGATCACGTTCCGACAGCACGTTGACGAACATGGCCAGCGCCTGCAGGGGCTGGCGCAGGTCATGGCTGGCGGCGGCCAGAAAGCGGGATTTGGCGGCGCTTGCCAGTTCGGCCGCGTCCTTGGCCTCGGCCAGCATTTCCTCGGCTTTTTTCGTCGCCGTGATGTCGCGGCCGACGCCCTGGATTTCCACCATGCGCCCGTCGTCGTCGAACACCGCGCGTTCGGTCCATTGCTGCCAGCTGACCTTGCCGTCACGCCCGACGACCCGGTGAAGGTTCTCTTCGATCGGATTGTTCGGACCAATGCGGCGGATGATGGTTTGGCGCAGGACGGCGTCGCTGTCGCTCAATTCCGAGCCGACGGGCCGGCCGATCAACTGGTCGCGGGGCACGCCGTAATACTGGCAATAGGCCTCGTTGACGAAGGTCCGGACTCCGTCGGGCGTGCAGCGGCGGATCAACTCCGTCTGGTCCTCGACGATGGCGTGATAGCGCAGTTCGGAATCGCGCAGCGCCTGTTCGGCGCGCTTGCGCTCGGTAATGTCCTGGGTCACTCCGAACAGCCGCCGCGCGCGCCCGTGTTCGTCGAAATCGGCGCTCAGGTCCTCATAGACGTAACGGATCGTGCCGTCGGGGCGGAGAACCCGGTATTCGTGACGGCAGTTCGGCACGGGATCGTCATAGGCGTCGGCGATGCGCGTCCGGTCGTCGGGATGGATCATGTCCAGGAACACCTTGCCCGTGGGTCCCGCGCGGCCCGGACGCAGGCCCCAGATTCGCCATAGGACGGGCGAACAGACGGTGCGGTTGTCGTCGGGGAAATGTTCCCAATAGCCGACGCGGGCGGTGCGCGACGTCGCCTGCAGCTTGCTTTCCGAATCGGCCAGGGCTTCTTCCCAGCGCTTGTCCTGGGTGATCTCCTTGGCGGCGCCGACGACGCGCACGACCTCGCCGCTGGTGCCCCGCTCGGGCCGGGAATAGACGCGCAGCCAACGCACGCGGCCGTCGGCGGACAGCAGGCGGAATTCATCCGTCGAGGGTATGCCCAGTCGCAGGCGCTGATCGCGGGATTCCAGGATCGGCACGTCGTCGGGATGGATCTGCGTCAGCCAGGCCAGCGGCGCGTCGCTTTGCCCGGACTGCCCCGCCAGGCCGTCGATCCCGCCGACCTGCCATTTCGAGGTCACGCGACCGTCCGGCGCCACGTCGTAGGCATAGACGACGTCCGAGGTCAGTTCGGAAATGATGCGGTAATGGGCGTCCGTTTCGGCGTCGCGTTCGGCGGCAGTCATCGCCCGGCCGCGAGACGGGGCCGTGACTGGCGGGTCGGAGGGCGGTGGCGCCACCGGTTCACGCCGCCCTCGGCCCAGCCAGCGCCCAGCGAGGAACGCCGCCGCCACCATGGCCAGCCCAGCCGCGATCATCGGCGCCGATTGAAAGTGTCCGCCGCCGAAGTCCGCCCAGACGGGCGTTGCCGAGAACGAGAGCGCAAAGGCCGCCCCCACCGCTGTTTTCCGGCGGCGGGAGGCCAACGAACGATTTTCGTTTTCCCGGCTTCTGGTGCCAAGGCCAGTGCGGGGACAGCGGGACGTCATGGCGCCCTCCTTGTCGGCGCGGTCAGTCCTGTTCCAGGCCCTGCGTCAATCCCAGGGACGCCGCCTTGATCACCGCCTGGGTCCGGTTGTTCGCATCCAACACCTTCAACAGTCCCGTGACATGCAGCTTGATGGTGCCCTCGGCGAGACCCAGGATGCGGGCGATCTCCTTGTTCGACTTGCCGCCCGCCATGAGATTGAGCACGTCGCGCTGACGCGGCGTCAGGTGCAAACCGCCGGGGCCTTCGCTCTTGGTTCCACCGGGGGTCCAGTCGAGCAGCGTCGGCGGCAGATAGATTTCCCCGGCGATCACCTTGCGCACGGCGTTGACCACCACGGAACTGTCCAGGGTCTTGGGGATGTAGCCATGGGCACCGCAGTCCATGGCCAAGCTCATTTCCTCGGACGTTTCGGCGGCGGACACGACCACCACCGGGACACCGTCCAGAGAGCGAATCAAGGCGTTGAGCCCGGCAAACCGTTCCATCCCCGGCATGCCCAGATCAACGAGGGCGAGATCCAGATCGGCGGTTTCGTTGGCCGTGCGCAGGGCTTCCGGATAGCTCGCCGCCTCGACGACCGTGATGTCGGGGTCGATGATTTCCAACAGCGAGCCCAGGCCCTTGCGGAACAGGGCATGGTCGTCGGCGATCAGGACTTTAGACGGAAGGGAATCAGCCACCTACACCCCCGGACACCGAATTGGCCCTCCCAGGGCCGTGGTGCCTTAATTTTGGGACCATTACTTGATCTATTCCTATTATAGATGTCATCGGCGGAATTGCCATGAAATCCACCAGGGCCTGTCCCGGCCATCGCCGCCGGTTCGATCCCCTATAGAGGCAGACGGATGCGGCCGCGCAGGCCGCCGGCCGGCGATTCCGACAACAGGATCTCGCCGCCGTGGCTGCGCACCACATCGCGAGCGATGGTCAGCCCCAACCCCACCCCGCCGGTCTCCGGGTTGCGGGAATCGTCAAGCCGGAAGAACGGCCGGAACACCTCGGCGCGCTTTTCCTCGGGAATGCCGGGGCCGTCGTCGTCCACGGTGATTTCGATGGCGTCGCCGCGGTGCCCTGCCCGCACCGACACATGCTGGCCATAGCGCGCCGCATTTTCCACCAGATTGGTGACGCAGCGCTTGAAGGCGTTGGGACGCAGCGGAAGGTTGAGGCGATCCTCAAGGTGCAGGTCGATGGGCCGGCCGCGGCGGCGGATCTGGCCGACGACATCCTCCAGCAGCATGCCCAGGTCCGTCGGCGACGGCTTTTCCGTGCCCTCGCCGCGAGCGAAGGCAAGGTAGCCTTCCAGCATATGTTCCATTTCCGACACGTCGGCGGACAGGTCGTCGGCGCCGTCCACGTTTTTCAACATCGCCAGTTGCAGCTTCATCCGCGTCAAGGGCGTGCGCAGATCGTGGGATACGCCGGACAGCATGTCCGTGCGCTGGGTGATCTGGCGCTGGATTCGTTCTCGCATGGCCATGAAGGCCTGGGCCGCCTGGCGCACCTCGGTCGCCCCTTCGGGCTTGAAGTTCGATACGTCGCGGCCCTTGCCGAAATTGTCGGCGGCGCGGGCCAGACGGCGGATCGGTTTCACCTGATTGCGCATGAAGATGGTCGCGACACCGAACAGAATCAGCGACGTGCCGATCATCCAGATGACGAAGACATAGACCGTGGTGGAGAACAGCCGCTTGCGCGTGGTGGTGATGCGCAGCACCCCGTCGGCCAGTTGCACGTCGATGATGACGTTACGGTCGGAACTTTCCGAATCCAGGCGGTAGGGCTTGACGATGAAGCTCTGCATGGAGCGGTCGAGCACGTCTTCCAGATCGTTGGCGGGTGGCATCGACTTGTTGGACAGAATCGCACCCGGCAGGAAAGTGACGATCATGTCCATGTTGCGGCCCGCCAGGGCGGCGGCGCGCTCACGGCCTTCCTCGCTGGGGTCGTCGGTGACCAGTTGCACGATGGCCGCCACGTCGCCCGCGACGCTGCGCGCCAGTCGGTAGGACACCTTGTCCCAATGGGTTTCATAGAAGATCAGCCCCGACACCACCTGCAACAGGATCAGCGGCGTGACGATGATCAGCAGGGCGCGCCCGAGCAGGCTTTTCGGCAGGGCGTTCTTGAGGGTTGTCTGAAGGGGCATGGCCGGATCTTCAATCGGGGCGCAGAACGTAGCCCTTGCCCCGCACGGTCTGCAGATAACGGGGATCGCGGGGATCGGGCTCGATCTTACGGCGAAGACGGGTCACCTGTACATCGACGGCGCGGCCGCCACCGGCCGCCCCCGTGCGGGCGATCAGGTCGTCGCGCGTCAGCACGTCGCCGGGGCGGGCGGCGAGCGCGCTCAACAACCCCGCCTCCAGGTCGGTCAGGCGCACCGGGCGGCCGCCCTGCGACAGTTCGCCGCGGTCGCGGCGGAACAGAAAGTCGCCGAGATGGAGTTCATCCCCGGGGGCCTGGACCTGGGGCCCCCGCTTCATGATGTTTCGGATGCGCAAAAGCAGCTCGCGCGGCTCGAATGGCTTGACCACGTAATCGTCGGCGCCGCCTTCCAGGCCCGAGATGCGGTCCTCTGTTTCCGCCATGGCGGTCAGCATGAGGATGGGGATGGCGGATCGCGTGCGCAGGTCGCGCGCGAACTCCAGGCCGCTTTCCCCGGGCATCATCAGGTCCAGGATCACCGCGTCGAAATCGAAATGGCTGAGCCGGCTGCGCGCCTGGGCCGCATCGGCCGCCGTGACCACGACGAAGCCGTTTTCGGTGAGAAACCGGCTCAACAGATCGCGCAGGCGACCATCGTCATCGACGACGAGAAGATGCGGCAGGTCGGCATTCACGGCGACAGTCCCCCATGCCATGCGATCAGGCGTTCAATCGGCCACGAGACCGGTGGAAATCCTACCATGGATCGGGCCGGACGCGGCAGCCCGTCAACCGCGGGCCTGTGCACCCGAAGGGGCAAGCCGATGGCGGTCCGCCTCATTGATCAGGCCGAACAGCACGCGGCGGAAGCCCTCGACCGCTCCCGGGCCCGCCTCGCGGTAGGCGCGCGCGATATGGGCCGTCTGGCGGCGAGTCATCAATTGTTCCAAGTCGCGCCCCTTTGGCGTCAGATGCATGAGCCGGCGGCGGCGGTCGCCGTCGTCGGTTTCCTGCACCACGTAGCCTTCGTCGATCAGGGTCGACAACACGCGGTTGAGGGACTGCTTGGTGATCTTCAGGATCGCCAGCAGTTCCGACACACTGATGCCCGTGTTGGCGCCGATGAAATAGACCGCCCGGTGATGGGCGCGGCCCATGTCGTAATCGGCCAGGATGGCGTCGGCTTCGCCCGTGAAGTCACGGTAGGCGAAGAACAGCAGTTCCATGGCGTGGCGCAGGTCGTCGTCACCCGGCGGCGCCAGGAGATCAACCTGCTGCTGGGCCCAGGGGGCCTGTTCGTCCATGACGGTTCCCTTCACCGGGGCCATCGGAAAATATGGTGGAAGGCCCCGCAAAAATAAGTCAGTGTTATTGACTTATATGCCTGAGAATGATAATAAACGCAACATCGTTCTTGGGAAAAACGGACGGACGAAAGAATATTTCAATGGCATCTGGTACCTTCGATGACCGCGACGGTCTGATCTGGTTCAATGGTGAATGGGTCGATTGGCGGGACGCGCGCGTTCACGTGCTGACCCACGGCCTGCATTACGGCTCCTGCGTGTTCGAAGGCGAACGCATGTATTCGGGGCAAATCTTCAAGCTGCGCGAACATACGGAACGGCTGTTCTATTCGGCCGAGACCCTGGGTTTCAAGATCCCCTATACGGTGGCGGAGATCGACCAGGCCTGTATCGACGCCTGCACCAAGAACGGCATCGTCGACGGCTATATCCGCCCGGTCGCCTGGCGCGGATCGGAAATGATGGGCGTGTCGGCGCAGCAGAACCGCATCAACGTCGCCATCGCCGCCTGGGATTGGCCCAGCTACTTTTCGCCGGAACTGCGCGAAAAGGGCATCAAGCTGGAAACCTCGAAATGGCAGCGCCCGGCGCCCGCATCCGCGCCCGTCCATGCCAAGGCGGCGGGCCTGTACATGATCTGCACCCTGTCCAAGCACACGGCGGAATCGCACGGCTGCCAGGATGCCCTGATGCTGGATTATCGCGGCCAGGTGGCCGAGGCGACGGGGGCGAACATCTTCATTTCCTTCGGCGACGGCAAGCTGCACACGCCGACGCCGGACTGCTTCCTCAACGGCATCACCCGCCAGACCGTGATCGCCCTGGCCAAGGCCCGGGGGATCGAGGTCATCGAACGGGCGATCTTCCCGGACGAGCTGAAAAAGGCCACGGAAATCTTCCTCACCGGTTCCGCCGCCGAGGTCACCCCCGTCGGCCAGATCGACGACATGACCTTCACGCCGGGCCAGATCACCCATTGGCTGATCGAGGATTACGAAAAGACCGTCGGCAAGAAGACGGAAAGCGCCGCGGCGGAATAACCGCCCCGCACCCGCCTTTTTCACCCGTAGCCTTATTCGGCGGCGGCGAAATCCCGGCGGTGCTGTTCGATCTGTTCGCTGTAGTTGGCGCCGTAGCGTCCGACGATCTCATCGTGCAGGGCCAGGGCCTCGGGGCTGCATTCGCCGCCCGGCGGCGCCACCAGATCGAAATTCCCCCAACGGTCCTCGCCGCGCACCAGCATGGCCGCCATGCGCACCGACCCGGCCGTCCGGACATGGGCCGGGATATAGTTGAAACCGAGCCCGATGCGCCGGTAATCGGCGCCGTTGGGCGCCGAGGCATGCATGCACAGCCCGTGATGGACGGAGAACGACCCGGCTTTCAGTTCCATCGCGACCTTGGCATTCTCGTCGAACGGCTCGACCACGGATTGCGTGCCCCGGTTGATGCTGACATCGACCTGAGCCGGCGCGTGATGCAGGACCCGCGGCGTCTCCCCCCGCCAGGGGATGACGTTCATGCAGCCCGCCGTGGAATCCGCGTCGGTCAGGGCCAGCCAGGCGCAGACCTCTTCCGATGGATCCAGGCCGAAATAGGCGTTGTCCTGATGCCAGGCGGCGACATGGGGAGAATGAGGTTCCTTGATCCAGAAGGTCGAGGTCCAGACCAGGATGTCCGGACCGATCAAATCCTCGACCACGTCGAGCACGCGGGGGTCGCGGACCAGCTTGTTGAACCAGGGCAGATGGGCGAAGGGCATGGTCCGCCACTTGCGCTCGGTCTCGGGCAGCGGCTTGCCCAGCCAGGCCTCGTAGCGGGCAAGGTCGGCGCGCGCCGCCGCGATCTCGTCCTGGGACAGCATGGGGACTGGAAACAGATAGCCGTCGCGGCGGAACCCCGCGACCTGATCTTCGCTCAACGCCTTCACGGAAGGTCTCCCACTGTCTTATGTTTATGAGGGAGATTGTATACAAAAACAGCGGTCAGAGAAAAGCCGTCCCTCCGCGCCGGCAAGAAGGCCTCTTAGGCATCGACCGCCAACCGGCTCAAATGAAGGCGTACCGGCACGTCCTCCGGATTGGCGGCAAGGCATTCCTCGAACAGTTTCCTGGCGCGAACAAGATCACCCGACTTTTGCGCCGCGACCGCGGCCAGATAGGTTTCAAGGCTTGCTTCCTTGGCCGCACGTTCGTGATCGGAAAGACCGTCAAGGACCTCGAACACGGCGACCTGCTTGGTCTTGCCCTTGACCGTCACGGAATCCAACGGGCGGATCGAATATTTCCCGGGGTCCGGCAGGGCATTCAGGGTGTTGTCGGTGATCATCAACGGCACGCCATAGGCCTTGGTCAACCCCTCGACCCGTGCCGCCAGATTGACCGCATCGCTGATCACGGTGCCGTCCATGCGGTCCTTCTCCCCGATGGTGCCGAGCATCAAGGAGCCTGTGTTGACGCCGATGCCGATACGGATCGCATCGCGGCCGTAGCGGATACGCTCTTCCTGGTTATAACGTTCCAGGCGCTGCAGCATGTCGACCGCCGCCGCCACCGCGTTGTCGGGGTCGTCGAACAGCGCCATGATCGCGTCGCCGATGTATTTGTCGATGAAGCCCTTGTGGTCGCGGATGATCGGCCCCATGCGCCCGAGATAATTGTTGATGAAACGGAAGTTGTCGCTGGGCGTCATCGTTTCGGACAGCGTCGTGAAGTCACGGATATCCGTGAACAGAACCGACATGTCACGCAGCGCGTAATCACCCAGTTCGACGTTGATGATGTTTTCTTTCTTCAACAATTTAAGGAAGGTGCTCGGCACGAACCGCTCGATGGATTTGTTGGTATCCGTCAACAGAACGATCTGCGATTTGATCTGGTTGTACAGATCAAGCTGCTCTTCCTCCAATTCGACGCGCCGCTTGGCGTTTTCGCGGAACACCCCCAAGGCCCTGCCCAACGCGCCAATCTCGTCATTCGATCCCGATACCGGGATATCCACATCCAAACGCCCGTCGGCGACCGCCTGTACCGCCCCCCGCATCTCGCTCAGGCGTTGGGCGATGGGACGGCCGATCATTATGCCGACCAGGACAATCAACAAACCGCTCGCAACGAAGCTTAAGACCACGAAGCGGCTGACCCTGTCGCCCGTATCCAACAGGCGCTCCACATCGACGACGACCTCGAAAATCCCGCGCAGGTCGCCCAACTTCCAACCCTTCTTGATCGACAGGGGGTGGTAGTTGTGGCAATCGACGCAGGTCTGTTCGCGAAAGACATCGCCCACGGCGACACGGTAGGCACGATGGCCGCCGATGCTTACCTCCTCGCTGATGACCGCTTCGGGATTGGCCTTCAGCAACTCCCAGGCCTTGGCGCCGAAGGCGTCTAGCTCACGATCGGCCCGGTTGGCGAAGGGAAACGGGCTGTAGAATTTCAGCGAGATGCCTTCCTTGGACAGGGCCTCGCTGATATCGAGGATGAAGGTCGCCGGCGGCGGGATCTCGTTGATGTTGTCGCTGTGCTTTACCGTCGCGGAAAATTCCGGATGGGCCAGCACCTTTTTGACGACGTTGCGGCTGTAGATGCCGCGCACGGTTTTGTACTGATGAATGGTTTCAAGGGCCGCGTCGCGGGCGGCGGCCTCGACGTTGGTGCGCACCATGGGCGGCACGATCAGCAGCACGATGCCCAGGCTGGCGAGCACGACAAGCGGTGTCGGCGCCAACATCTTCCAGACGATGCTGAGCCGTGAAAGGCTGGCACCCGACATTTCGACTGATTACTCCTGGAACGGAAAATATGGGCGCGCCACCGCTGACGCCACGACCGATTACATGAGGTAATTTAGAGGGATAGGCCGAAAATTGAAATATGGCCGATGGTTATAAAGCACGGCGCGGCGGACTGGCCCTATAACCCTGGCCCTTTGGGGGCGTCCAGGCTCTTGCTCAGCTCACCGGTGATGTAGTCGAAGGCCTCGTCGACCGTGTCGATTACATGCAGAAGATCGATATCCTCGGGGTTGATCGTGCCGTACTTGACCAGGGCCTCCAGATTCAGCACGTCGCCCCAGAAATCGCGGCCGTAAAGCACGATGGGCATATGCTTCTTGATCTTGCCGGTCTGGATCAAGGTCAGGGTTTCGAACAGTTCGTCCAACGATCCGAAACCGCCGGGAAACACGATCAGCGCCTTGGCGAGATACATGAACCACAGCTTGCGCATGAAGAAGTAGTGGAATTCGAAGGACAGCTCGCGGGTGATGTAGGGGTTCGCATGCTGTTCATGCGGCAGCGAAATGCCGAGGCCGATGTTGATCCCCTTGGCTTCCGAGGCCCCCCGATTGGCGGCTTCCATGATTCCCGGCCCGCCGCCGGAACACACGATGAACCGCTTGTGCGTATCCTCCAGCTTCTTGGACCATTCGGTCAGGCGCCGGGCCAGCTCGCGGGCGTCCTCGTAATAGCGCGACATGGCCAGCGCCGTTTCGGCGCGGGCGACATCGCCGCCGTGCTCGCGGGCGGCCTGCAGACGGTGTTCCGCCTCATCCCGGGGCAGGATGCGGGCCGAGCCGAAGAACACCACCGTATCCGCCACGTCGAAGGCGCGGAACCGCGCCGCCGGTTCCATATACTCCGACAGGATGCGCAGCCCCCGCGCATTGGGTGAATTCAGGAACCGCTCGTTCCGATAGGCCTTGGGCGGATGATAGATGTGGTCGAGGGTATCGTCGCTCATGCATTGGCTCCCATGTTGGGCCGGGCGGCAGCGCCCCCGGCCAGGGCCAAGGACCACATGTCCTCCGTAACTTCGGTGCCGTCCGGGAACCGGCTTTCCCGCCAGGCCGGCACGCGGCCGAGAAAGCGGGTGCCGACCGCCACCGCGCAGTCGTAATCGGTCAAGGAATCGCCGACGAACAGCACCCGGTCCGCCGTCACGCCGATGCGGCGAAGCTCGTCCCCCACAATGTCCGGCTTGACCCGGGGCGAGCCGAAAACGGCCGCGAAATACCCATCCATGCCACGGCGGCTTGCGATGCGGCGAAGCTCGTCCTGGGGCGTACCGGACACCACGTACAGCGGACAATGCCCGGACCAGGCGTCCAGTGCTTCGGCTGCCCCTGGAACGGCGTCACAGGCGACGACCACGTCCTCGACCATGCCGGAATAGACCTGCGCCAGTTCGGCCAGACTGTCGTCATCCAAGGTAATGCCGAGAAACTCCCGGTGAAACCGCTCCAGCTTGACCACCCGCGATACACCTTCATGGCGCACGTGTTCCGCGATCACCCGTTCGACCACATCCTCGCCATAGGGTTCGTACAGGCGGCGGAAGGCGTCGATCTTGACCTCGTTGGATTCGACCAGCACGCCGTCGAAATCGAAAAAAACCGCATCGATGTCGCGGGGCGTCACGGAGGCGGCCGTCACTCGGCGGCCTTTCCGGGTGCCTGCGTCCAGCGCGCCGTCGCCGCGTCGTCGGAATCGCGGGCGTCGACCCATTGGCCGCCGCCGGGCGTGCCTTCCAGTTTCCAGAACGGCGCCTTGGTCTTCAGGAAATCGATCAGGAAATGGCAGGCCTCGAACGCCGCCTCCCGATGGGCCGAGGCGGCGGCGACCAGGACGATCTGGTCGCCCGGCTCCAGCCGCCCGTAGCGGTGAATGATCAGGGTCGCGTCGAGCGGCCAGCGCGCCTGGGCCTCCGCCTCGATGCGTTGCAACTCCTTCTCCGTCATGCCGGGATAATGTTCCAGGGTCATGGCGCCGATCGCCTCGCCGCCCGCCATGTCGCGGACCAGACCGACGAAGGAACACAGGCCGCCGATGCCGTGGTTGCCCGCGGTCAGCGCCTTCAGTTCGGCGCCCAGATCGAAATCCTCTGTCTGCACCCGGATCATGGATGCTCCTTGCCTTGTCAGCCGCCCGTCACCGGCGGGAAAAAGGCGACCTCGTCGCCCGCCGTCACGGGATGGTTCAGACTAACATATTCCTGGTTCACGGCGACACGCACGACCTTGCGGTCGGCGAAGGCTTCGGCGCGGCCGCCGCCCTGTGCTTCCAGCCAGTCGATGAGTTGGGCCACGGTCGCGACCGTGGCCGGCGGCTGGACGTCCTCCTCGCCGACCCCGGCCTTTTCACGCAGCCAGGCGAAATACAGCAGTTTTACGGGCGCGGTCATTCAGGTCACCTCACGGAACGGCAGGAAATCCACGGTCGCACCCTCTTTCAGTTCGGTCAAATCTTCCGGCAGTTCGACCAGGCCGTCGGCATCGACCATGGAGGTCAGGATACCCGCCCCCGACGAATGGCGCTTTTCCGCGACGGGCATGCCGCCGCCCAGCACCAACTTGGCCCGCGCCCACTCCCGGCGCCCGGTCTTTTTCTTGTAAGCGAACCCGGCCTTGACCGGAAATCTTGGGGCCTCCGTCTCCGCCGCCCCCGACAGCATCATGATCAGGGGCCGGGCGATCAGCATGAAGGTGACCATGGCCGCGACCGGGTTGCCCGGCAGGCCGACGAAGGCCGTGTCGCCGACCTGACCCAGGGCCACGGGCCGCCCCGGCTTGATCGCCAGACGCCAGAAATGGATGCTGCCCCGGCGCTCCACCGCGGCCTTCACATGGTCTTCCTCGCCGGCCGACACGCCCCCCGAAGTGATCAGCAGATCATGGCCCGCCTCGGCCCCGGCCAGGGCCTGGGCGATGACGTCCGGGTTGTCGGGCAGAATGCCCAGATCGGTGACGGCGCAGCCGAGTCCGTCCAGCAGGCTCATGACCGTGTAGCGGTTGGCGTCGAAGATGCAACCGTCGGGGGCACCGTCTTCGGGGTCGCGAACCTCGTCCCCGGTCGAGAACACGGCCGCGCGCAATTTGCACCGCACGGTCAGATTGCCCCGCCCGACCGAGGCCGCGAGGCCGATTTCCTGGGCCCGCAGGATTTGTCCGGCGCGCAGGATCACGTCGCCCTGCTTCACATCCTCGCCCGCGAACCTGCGGTTCGACCCCTTCTTCAGGCCCTTGGGCAGGACCACGACATCACCCGCGACCTCTGCGTCTTCCGCCATGAAGACCGTGTCCGGGCCGCCGTCGGCCCCCGCCGGCATGGGTGCGCCGGTGAAGATCTGGTACGCCTTGCCGCGTTCGGCGGGTCCGTCCAGGGGGTGTCCCGCGGCGATGCGCCCGGCCACGGGCAGGCGCGTTTCGCCGTCGGCATTCAGATCCGCATGATAGACCGCATAGCCATCGACGGCGGAATTGTCGTGGGGCGGCACGGCGCGGGGGGCGGCCACGTCCTCGGCCAAAATCCGGCCGAGCGCCTGGCGCAACGGGACCTGTTCCGTGCCGACGACGCAGGCGATGCGCCCGGCCAGGATGGCCAGCGCATCGTCCACCGGCATCAGGCCGCCGTCGAAGGCGAAGCAGTCGTCCTTAAGCTGCGCCATGGCTGACCTTGCCGGGTTGCCCCTGGGCGGCCGGGGCCGCCAGACCGCAATGGGCGACGATGAAATCGGCGACCGCCGTGACGTCATTGATGTCCAGCACCGGGCAGGTCACGCCCGCGACCGCGCCATCGGACGCGACGGCGACGATGGTGCCGTCATCGGCGGCGATCAGATCCTTCCCCACCTCGGCGCGGAATACTTCCAGCTTGTCGTGGCGATGGCGCTTGAAACCTTCGATCAGGATCAGATCGACCGGGGCCATGCGCCGGATCAGGCTGTCCATGTCGGGCTCGTCCTCGTCGCGCAGTTCCCGTTGCAGGACCCAACGCTTGCCCGAGGTCAGCATGACTTCCGTGGCGCCCGCCGCGCGGTGCTCGTAGGAATCCTTGCCCTTCTGGTCGATGTCGAAGTTGTGGTGGGTGTGCTTCATGGTCGAAACCGTGAGCCCCCGCGACGTCAGTTCCGGGATCAGACGCACCAGCAGGGTCGTTTTGCCACTGCCGCTCCATCCGACCAGGCCGAATACCTTCATGCCGCCTTTTCCCCTTGGATGTTTTCTGCCTGCCGGGCCGAACGCCACCGGAAGGCCGTTGATATTGGTTAGAATGGCATAAAATTCAACGGTTTTCAGCGCCTTGCGTGCCGCCGGCCGCCGGCGGCGGGGTGCGGTCGGCGCGGCGGATATGGCGCAAACCCGCGATCAGATAGTCGAACCCGGTGACCAGCGTCAGCAGGGCCGCGATCCACAGGCCGTAAACGCCCACCTCGGTCGTCGAAAGCGGCCCGAAATCGGGGCCCGCCGGGCCGACGATGAGGAAGCCCAAGGCCAGGATCTGCACCGTGGTCTTCCATTTCGCCAGGGTCGATACGGGCAGGCCGACCCGGGCCGAGGCGAGGAACTCCCGCAGGCCCGAAACCAGGATTTCCCGGCACAGGATCACGGCCGCCGGCAGAATATGCACGCCGTCGAAGCGGTCGACCCCGACCAGGGCCAGCAGCAGGGCCGAGATCAGCAGCTTGTCGGCGATGGGGTCGAGGAACCGGCCCAGGGAAGACTGCATGTCCCAGGCGCGGGCCAGGTAACCGTCGAAGAAATCAGTGATCGAGGCATAGCAATAGACGGCAAAGGCCAGCCAGTTGCCCAGAGGGGCCTCGATGAACAGCATCAGGCAGACCACCACCGGAATGGCGGCGATGCGCGACAAGGTCAACAGATTGGGCAACTGGGTCAGCAAGAAAGTCTCCATCGCGAGGCGCCGAATTTCATGCGGCGCCAACGCCCCGTGCCGGCCATCCCACCCCAGTGCGGATCTCGACCGGCGGAGCGCATTCAACCACATCAATCGTCGGGATGAAACCAGTCATAGATTTTACGCGCCATTGACTTGGAAATACCGTCGACGGCGGCGATATCGTCGGGCCGCGCCTCCTCCACCGCCTTGGCATGGCCGAAATGGTGCAGCAGGGCGCGCTTGCGCTGGGCGCCGATGCCAGGCACCTCGTCCAGGCGCGAAGTATGGATCGCCTTGGCCCGGCGGCCGCGGTGGGCGCCGATGGCGAAACGGTGGGCCTCGTCGCGCAGGCGTTGCAGGAAGTACAGCACCGGGTCCTGGGGTTTCAGCAAAATCTCGCGCCCGTCGGGCATGAAGATGTGTTCGCGCCCGGCGTTGCGGTCCGGGCCCTTGGCGATGGCGGCCAGGGCCACGTCCTCGATGCCCAGGTCGGCGAAGACCTCCAGGGCGATGCCCAACTGCCCCTTGCCGCCGTCGATCAGGATCAGGTCCGGCCATTGGCCCTCGGCGCGTTCCGGATCGTCCTTCAAGGCCCGGGAAAACCGCCGGGTCAGGACTTCGCGCATCATCGCGTAATCGTCGCCGGGGGCGAAGCCCTCGCCGGTCTTGCCGGCGGCGTCCGGCACATTTGCCGCGCCCTTGATGTTGAACTTGCGGTAGGCGCCCTTTTCGAACCCGTCGGGACCGGCCACGATCATGCCGCCCACGGCCTTGGTGCCGCCGACATGGCTGTTGTCGTAGACCTCGATGCGTTCCGGCGCGGCTTCCAGCCCCAGAACGTCGGCCAGCCCGTCCAGCAACTTGCGCTGCGTCGCACTTTCCGACTGGCGGCGGGACAGGGCCTCTTTCGCGTTGTTGCGCGCATGATCGACCACCTTGCGCTTGTCGCCCCGGGTCGGGACCGTGATCCGCACCCGCCGCTCGGCGCGCACGGACAGCGCGTCCTCGACCAGGGCCCGGTTGGGCAGGGCATGGCTGAGGATCACCGTCTTGGGCGGCTGGGCCCGGGAATAGAACTGGCCCAGGAAGGCCTCCAGCACCTCGCCCATATCGTCGTCGGGGCTGTGGCTGGGGAAATAGGCCCGGTTGCCGAAATTGGCGCCCGTGCGGAAGAAGAACACCTGCACGCAGGTCTGCCCGCTCTGCCGGTGGGCGGCGACCACGTCGGCGTCGCCCACGGTACGGAGGTTGATGTCCTGATGGGCCTGAATCCGGGTCATGGCCTGGATGCGGTCGCGGTACTGGGCCGCCAGCTCGAATTCCAGCGCGTCCGACGCCGCCTGCATGCGCTTGGACAGATTTGCCTGCACGGCTCTGGAGCCGCCGGTCAGGAAATCCCGCGCCTGGCCGACCAGGTCGGCGTAGTCGTCCTTGGAAATCCGCCCGACACAGGGCGCCGAACAGCGCTTGATCTGATACAGCAGGCAGGGCCGCGTGCGCCCGGAGAACACGTTGTCCGAGCACGAGCGCAGCAGGAACGCCCGCTGCAGCACGTTGAGCGCGTCGTTGACCGCCCAAACGGAAGCGAAGGGGCCGAAATAATCCCCCGCCCGCGACTTGGCCCCCCGGTACTTCACCACCTGGGGATAGTCGTGGTCGCCGGTGACCAGGATGTAGGGGAAGGATTTGTCGTCGCGCAATAGGATGTTGTAGCGCGGCGCGTAGCGCTTGATCAGGTTGGATTCAAGCAGCAGGGCCTCCGCCTCGGTCGCCGTGGTCACGAACTCCATGTCCGTGGTCAGGGCGATCATGCGGCGGATGCGGGTCGGCTGGCGTTCCGGCGCCGTATAGGCGGCGACCCGCTTTTTCAGATCCTTGGCCTTGCCGACATAGAGCATGGCGCCGTCGCCGGCGATCATGCGGTAGACCCCCGGCGTGTTGGGCAGAGTCTTCAGATGGCGGGCAATGACCTCGGCCCCCCGGGCGACCGAGGCCGCCGGCGTGTCCATGTCCGCCGTGCCGTCGTCGTGTTCCTGCTTGCCCGCCGTCACCGATGATCCCCGTTCGAACCGTCCTTGAAGTGAGAAACCTGAGGTGAATCAATACTATGCCTAAAGATATATCCGGCGGATCAAATTCGCGACGGACAACTATCCACGACTCTTGTGGATAAACCTGTTGAAAAACCCGCCCGCACCGACGCGGAGCCAGAAAACCCCGGGATTCCTCCGCTTTGCCTAATATTTGGGCACGGCATTAAGTAATTGAAATATAATAAAATTTTACCCCATGATCACAGGGCGACGGGTGTTGAAATTTTCCGGAAACTGGCTGGACACAAATATGAAACGGGGCGTGGGCCTGTGCACAACTCCCACGCGGATCTGTCACAAAGCCGTTATTTCAAGCACTTAGGCGAAGGCTTTCAAAAGCCCGTCAGGCCCGGGAGTTGAAGCGCTCGATCTCGACGCCGACGCTCTCCGCATTCTCGAAAATGTCCAGCTTCTCGACGCGCACCCGGGCCGAACGGACGCGGGGATCTTCCAGGCACATGGCGGCGATGTCTTCGGCCAGGGTCTCGACCAGATTGACGTGGCCGCGCCCGACGATGCCCTTGATGCCCTCGGTGATTTCTTCGTAGCAGACGACCTGGTTGATCTCGTCGGCCGGCGGCTGTTCCGTTTCGCGCACGGCCAGATCGACGTTCAGGCGGATGCGCTGGGCCCCGGTCTTTTCGAAGGAATGGATGCCGACGTTGGCCGGCAGCACCAGATTACGCACGAAGACATGACGGATCAGCGACCGCGCGTCGGCGATCTTGGCCGTTTCCGAAACCTTGTACTGGTCGACGGTCATCCGTTCCCCGGTTGGTTTGGCCGGCCCACCCTATTCCGGGGCGGGCGCATTGTCCCAGGCGGCCCCCATGTGCTGACCGCTGTCCAGGGCGATGATTTGGCCTGTAACGGCCGGCGCGTCAAGGATGAAGCGCAGGGCGCGGCAAATATCCCGGGTATCGACGGGCTGCCCAAGGGGGGTCGCCCGCCACTGCGCCGCGAACTGCTCGTCGGTCTGGCGGGGGCTCGGCAGGGTCGGGCCCGGGCCGATGGCGTTGACCCGGACATCGGGGGCCAGGGCCCGCGCCAGCATCTGGGTCAGGCCCCACAGCCCGTATTTGGACAGGGTATAGGACGTGAAGTCGCCGCGCATGTTCATGACCCGCTGGTCGACGATGTTGACCACGTTGCCCCCGCCCCCCCGCGGCAGGAGCCGGACGAAGGCCTGGGTCAGCACGAAGGGCGCGCGCAGGTTGATTTCCATATGGGCGTCCCAGCTGTCCCGGGTCACCGTGTCCGGCATGTCCAGTTCGAACAGGGACGCATTGTTGACCAGCAGGGTCACGGGTCCCAGGGCGTCCGCCGCCGCCGGGATCAAGCCCGCCGTGGCGTCCTCATCGGCAAGGTCGGCCCGCACCGCCGCCGCGCGCCCGCCCATGGCCATGATCTCGCCGACCAGGGCTTCCGCCGCGGCTTGGGAGCCGTTGTAATGCACGGCGATGCGCCAGCCGGCAGCGGCCAGATCCAGCGCCATGGCGCGGCCGATGCGTTGCGCAGCACCTGTGATCAGGGCGGTCTGAGGGGTCATGGCGTCGTCCCGGTCGGTCATGTCGGCGTCAGAATACCATGCCGGCGACGGTTGTCGGCAAGCCCACGACCTGGGCCGCCAGATAGCCGCCGTAGAGGATCAACAGCCCCAGGCCCGCGACCCGCGATACCCCGGCCCATCCGATCATGGCCGGCACGATCAGAATGGCCGCCCCCAGCATGACCCAGATATCAAAGGCCAGCATGGACTCCGGCACCGGCAAGGGCGCCGTCATCGAGACCACGCCCGCGATGCCCAGCATGTTGAACATGTTGGACCCGACGACGTTGCCGATGGCCACGTCGGCATGGCCGCGCCGGGCCGCGACCACCGATGCCGCCAGTTCCGGCAGCGACGTGCCGATGGCGATCAGGGTCAGGCCGATGACCTCCTCGCCCAGGCCGAAGGACCGCGCGATCGAAACCCCGCCACCGACCATCAGGTCGGCGCCGACGGCGATCCCGGCCAGCCCGCCCAGGGTCGCCGTCCAGGCGATCCAGGATTTCTGGGGCACCGCGCCGATCTCCTCGACCTCGCCGACGCGCTCGGCCGAGGCCCCGGGATCGTTGACGTCGCGCCAATAGGCGTTGCCCATGAAGCCCAGAAAGACGACCAGCAGCAGGACGCCATGGGCCACCCCCAGTTCCCTGCCCCAGCACAGCATGATGAACAGCGCCGTGCACAGAACCAGAAGGGCACCATCCCGATACAGCCGGTCGCTGCGCCGCGCCATCGGCGCGATCACCGCCGCCGCCCCCACGATCAGCAGCACGTTGGCGATGTTGGAGCCGACGATGTTGCCCGTGGCGATGCCCGCGTTGCCGGTCAGCGCCGCGTCCAGCGACACCACCAGTTCCGGCGCGGAGGTGCCCAGGGCGACCACCGTCATGCCGATCAGCAGCGGCGACAGGCCGAACAGGCGGGCCAGACCCACGGCGCCCCGGATCATGATCTCGGCCGCCGCCATCAGGATGACGAGCCCGGCCAGAAGTTCCAAATACATCATCAGCTATGGGTTCCGATGTCGCCGTCAAGATGGCGGAAAGCGGCCAGTAGGTCGTGATAAAGCCCGCGCTTAAACGGCACCACCAGAGCCGGCAGTTCGGCCATGGGCGCCCAGCGCCAGCTGGAAAATTCCGGTTTGTGGTGGGTGTTCAAATCAAAGTCTTCGTCCGTGCCGAGAAAGCGCAGGGCATACCATTTCTGGCGCTGGCCGCGAAACCGGCCTTTCCACACCCGGTCGCGGACATCGGCGGGCAGGTCATAGGTCAGCCAATCCGGCGTTTCCCCGATGATCTCGGCCCTGGCCGTGCCCGTTTCCTCTTCCAGTTCACGGATCACCGCATCACGCGGCTCCTCGCCCTCGTCCAAGCCGCCCTGGGGCAATTGCCAGGGGTATTCCATCTGCTGGCCGGCACGGCGGATGCGCTCACCGACCCAGACCCGGCCGGCACTGTTCAGCAACAGGGCGCCGACGCCGGGCCGGTACGGGCGCGGATCGTCGTCAGGATCGGTCATGGGGTGCGGTCTCGGTCGAACAAGGGGTCCAGGGGGCGGCTTATTGGATGATCTGGCGGTCGGCGATGGCGCTGACGGGCACCAGGCGCATCTTCGTCGGTTGCTGGGCGGCCAGCCAGTTTTTCAATTCTCTGATGGTGTGGGGATAGGGATCGCCCATGCCCACGGCGACGGACTGGCTGCGCGCCAGGGCGCCCAGACGCAGCAGCTTGGAGGCGATCTCGTCCTCGGTCGGCGTGCGGTCCAACTGGATGTTGACCACAGCCCTGGGCAAGGCCAATTCGGCGGCGATCCGCGCCATGGCGCCGCTGCCGCTTTCACCGGAATCGATGAACATCAGGCCGCGCCCCTTGATCTCCTCGAACACCGGTTTCAACTGGCCCTCGGCAACGCCGAACTTGGACCCGAAGCGCGACAAAAAGCCGACATAGCCCGGCACCATGCCCATGATCGTGCGCAGCGTCCGCATGTTCTCCTCAAGCTGCCTGGTCGTGTTCAGGGCCAATGGTCCCGCATCCTCGAAGGGGAAGTTGGCGCTTTCCATGGGCAGGCCCATGAACACCTCATGCCCGGCCAGACGCGCGCGGATCACCCAATCGCCGGGATCGCGGGCATAGGGCGAGATCACCATGCTGACCTCGGGCGGCAGGGATTTGATGGCCGTGATCGAGGCCGAACGCGACAGGCCGATGCCGCGGATCAGGATCGCGACCTGTGGAATGCTGGCATCCGCTTCGGGCACCGGCCGGGCGTAGGCATCCATGGGACGGGTGCCGTTGCGCGCGACGATGGGCATGTCGCGGCCGTCGGGGCCCTTTTCCACCAGGGCCAGATCAGGCACCCGGGCCAGGGCCTCGACGCCCTCGATCCAAGCGATGCCCTTGTAAGCCTCGGCGGTGGTAAAGGGGATGACGCGTCCGCGGTCCGGGTCCTGACCGGCGGCGCCCGGCGCCGTGGCGGCGGTCAGGCCGCCGGTACCTTCGTTCTGCAAGGCGACCTGCGATGAGGAGATGCCGCCGACCACCCGTTCGGCCGCCGGGGCTGCTCCCGGTGCCGCGGCATCCTTGGCGCCGGAGGCGGCAGCGGGCGCGCCCTCGGCCGGGGGCGCGCCGCCTTCGGCGGGGGGCGTCAAAGCTCCGCCCGCGGGCGTCTGGGCCGTTGGAATGGCGATCGAGCCGTCGGGGCGCTGCCGATCCACGACCTGTTCCGGTTCGGACGATCCCAGAAGGAACCAGGCGGCTGCGCCGAAGATGGATGTCAGAAGAAGGCCACCGGCCAAGGCCGAGATAATGAGAACCTTGCGCTGAGGATCCATGCGCTCCCACGCACTTCCCTCTTCCTCCTCATCGTCGTCGTCATCGCCATAGGCGTCGTCGTCTTCCTCGTCCTCGTCCTCGCCTTCGTCGAGATCGAATTCCTCCTCGTCATCGTCATCGTCGTCGCCCCGCTTTTTGCGTTTCAGCGACGGCATCTTGATCGACGGCAGTTTCAGCGATGGCAATTTCAACGGGTCACCCGCTCACTCAAGACCGGTTTGCGCCGCGGAATTCCCCCACGGATTCGACCGGCGTCCGCGACCGCCCGCCATGGCGCGCATGGCTGGGCCGCCGCCGTTATGTCCACCCCAATTAACCCAGGGTACTCAATTGGTTGACGAGGTCAACGCGCCGGAGAACAGAGCCACGCCGCGCAACAGATCGACCGCCCGCAAAAGCTGGTAATCAACCGGCTCGGCCTTCTTTTCCCCCTCTTTTCCCGCCGTTTTCCCGTCTTCCGGCTTGGCGTCCGGGTTGGCCTGGGACGGAGCGTCCTTGGCGTCCTTTTCTTGTTCGCCGTTGTCGAGGGCGCCGCGCAGGTTTTCCTCGCGGCGGCCGGGACGGTTTTCAAGTTCTTCGATTCGCGACGGTTTGACCTCGATATCCGGGTGGATGCCCTTGGCCTGGATGCTCTCGCCCGACGGCGTGTAGTAGCGCGCCGTGGTCAAACGCATGGCCCGATGCCCTTGCAGCGGCACGATGGTCTGAACCGATCCCTTGCCGAACGACCGCGTGCCCATGAGCACGGCGCGGCGGTGATCCTGCAGGGCGCCGGCGACGATTTCCGAAGCGGACGCCGAGCCGCCGTTGATCAGCACGACGACCGGCTTGCCTTCCGTCAGGTCGCCCTTGGTCGCATTGAAGCGCTGCGTGTCGTTGGGGTCGCGCGACCGGGTGGAGACGATCTCGCCCTTGTCCAGGAAGGTGTCGGACACGGCGACCGCCTGATCCAACAGCCCGCCCGGGTTGTTGCGCAGGTCGAGGATATAGCCCTTCAGCTTGTCGCCGGTGTCCTTCTTGATCTTCTCGATGGCCTTGTCCAGGCCCTGCTTGGTCTGTTCGCTGAACGAGGTGATGCGGATATAGCCGATATCCTCGCCTTCCATGCGCGAGCGCACGGAGGTGATCTTGATGATCGCCCGGGTCAGGGTCACGTCGAACGGCTCCTTCCCGGCGCGCAGAATGGTCAGCTTGATATCGCTGCCGACCTTGCCGCGCATCTTTTCGACCGCCTGCGACAGGGTCAGGCCCTGAATCGATTCACCGTCGAGATGGGTGATCAGGTCGCCGGGCTTGACCTCGGCGCGGGCCGCCGGCGTGTCGTCAATCGGCGAAATTACCTTCACCACGCCGTTTTCCATGGTCACCTGAATGCCCAGGCCGCCGAACTGGCCGCGCGTGTTGACCTGCATTTCCTTGTAGGTGCGGGCGTTCATATAGCTGGAATGCGGGTCCATGGACTGCAGCATGCCGGTGATCGCGGCTTCGATCATCTGCTCGTCCGTGGGCTGATCCACGTATTGCGAGCGGATGCGTTCGAACACGTCGCCGAACAGGTTGAGCAGGCGGTAGGTATCTTCCGAATTCTTGGCGTCCGCCGCCGGGGCCGCCGCCGGCTCCTGCGCCGCCGCCGGATGGCCGAGGAACGCCAGTCCGCCCAGCACCGCGGCACCGGCCAACGCCTGCATGCCCGCAACCTTCATCATTCTATGTGTCATCCGCTTACCTTGTCTTTGCGTGACGCCAACCACGGCAAGGGATTGATCGGTTGTCCCTTGCGGCGCAGTTCGACGTAGAGAATGGGCCGGTCGCCCCCGTCGGATCCCATCAGGCCCACGGGCTCACCGGTGGAAACTTGCTGGCCCACGGCCATGTCGATGCGGGCCATCCCGGCCAGTAGGGTATGATATCCGTCGCCGTGATCGATAATCAATAATTGCCCATAGCCTCTGAATTTTCCCGCGAAGGCGATCTTTCCGTCATAGGTGGCGATAACCTGGGCGCCGCCGCGGGCCGCGATGTCGATGCCCTTGCGCGACAACCCCGTCGGCAGGTTCTCGCCATAACGGCCGATCAGGTCGCCGATCACGGGCAACGGCAACCGGCCACGGCGACTTGTGATGGATACAGATGGCGAAACTGTGGCGGCGGCGCTGGCTTGGCGCTGGGCCTCGGCGCGGTCGCGGGCCGCCTGTTCCTTGGCGCTGCTCTTGGCTTCCGCCTCGGCGCGGGCCGCCGCGCGCTCGTCGGCCTCGCGCTGTTCCTCAAGCCGGGCCATCAGGTCCTTCAGGTTCTCCGCCTTGGCGGCCAGACGGGCGACGCGCTCGGCGGCCCGGCGCTCGGCGGCCAGGGTCTTGTCGAGAAGACGCCGCCGGTTGGCCATCAACTGGCGGATTTCGGCGCGCTGACGCTCCAAATCCTGGGCCGCCGAATTCAAGTTCAGGCGTTCGTCGGCGGTCTTTTCCCGGGTATCGGCAAGGGATTGCAGGTCCAGGCGGATGCGCGTCGCCCGGCGGTCGATTTCCGGCACCACGGCGCGCAGCAGGATGGCGCTGCGCACCAGATCGTCGGGGCTGGACGGCATCGCCAGCAGGGCTTCCGGCGGGAACTGGACCATCTTCTGCAACGCCACCAGGACACCGGCCAATTGCGAGCGGTTGGTGCTCAACTGGGCCAGCTTTTCCTTTTCCTGGCGCACCAGGTCGGCGATCTTGGCCTCCAGGGTGATGACGCGGAGTTCCCGGTCCTGCACAACCTTGGCGGCGGAAACCAGGCGGTGCTGCAGGTTGTTGAGATCCGTCTCCAGCGCCTGAGCCTCGCCCTTCAGGCGTTCGCTTTCCGCGCGGCCCTGCTTGATTTCCTGCTGCACCTTGTCGAGGGACGCGGGCTTATCGTCGGCGAAGGCAACGGAAGCCGCCGAAATCTGGGCGGCCAGGGCCGCCGCCAGCACTATTCCAAAGGGTGACCGGCGGCGCCGGGCCAAGGGCCCCGCCTACTCCGCCGCCGCGCGGGCCGCGTCGGCGCCGCCGTCGATCAGCGACCGGCCGGTCATTTCCGCCGGCTGTTCCAGGCCCATGAGCTGCAGCAGCGTCGGGGCCACGTCGGCGAGCCTGCCGTCGTGCAGACCGTTGACCCAGCCGGGGGCGTTGACCAGCAGCGCCGGCACCAGGTTCAGGGTATGGGCCGTATGGGGGCCGCGGTTCTTGGGATCGGCCATCTGTTCGCAGTTGCCGTGGTCGGCGGTGACCAGCATGACGCCGCCGGCGTCGACCACGGCCTTTTCCAGGCGGGTCAGCGCGGCGTCGATGGTTTCCGCCGCCTTCATGGCGGCTTCGAGGATGCCCGTATGGCCGACCATGTCGCCGTTGGCGTAGTTGACCACGATCAGATCGAATTTGCCCTCGCCGATGACGCGGACCAGTTCGTCCGTCACCTTGGCCGCCGACATTTCCGGCTGAAGGTCATAGGTCGCGACCTTGGGCGACGGCACCAGAATGCGGTCTTCCCCGTCGAACACGTCCTCGCGCCCGCCGTTCAGGAAGAAGGTGACATGGGCGTATTTTTCCGTCTCGGCGATGCGCAATTGGGTCTTCTCGGCCTTGGACACGACCTCGCCGAGGATCCCCGACAGGGTTTCCGAGGGGAACATGGCCGCCAGGAAGGCGTTGAGATCGCTGGAATATTCCACCATGCCCAGGCACGCCGCGAAATCCACGGTCTTGGCCCGCGTGAACCCGTCGAAGCCGGGATCGACCAGGGCCGACAAAATCTCCCGCGCCCGGTCGGCGCGGAAATTGGCGCACAGCAGGCCGTCGCCGTCGGCCATGCCCGCGTAATCGCCGATCACGCAGGGCTCCATGAATTCGTCGGTCTTGCCGGCGGTATAGGACGCCTCGATCGCGCGCACGGGATCGTCGGCCGTGTCCACGCCCTCGGCCCGGACCATGACGTCATAGGCCTTGGACACGCGATCCCAGCGCTTGTCCCGGTCCATGGCGAAGTAGCGCCCGGTCACCGTGCCCACGGTCACGCCGCCGCAGGCGTCCAGATCGGTCAGGAAGCGGCCCATGTAGCCCTTCGCCCCCTTGGGCTGGGTGTCGCGGCCGTCGAGAAAGGCATGAACGACGACGGGCACCCCCGCCTTGGCCACGGCCTTGGCCACGGCCACCATGTGGTCCTGATGGCTGTGCACGCCGCCGGGGCTGAGCAGGCCCATCAGATGGCAGGCGCCGCCGGATGTCTTGAGGCTGTCGATGAAGGCGGTCAGCGCCGGATTCTCGGCCAGGGATCCGTCCTCCACCGCCGTATCGATGCGCGGCAGGTCCTGCATGACGATGCGCCCGGCGCCCAGGTTCATGTGCCCGACTTCGGAATTGCCCATCTGACCCTGGGGCAGACCCACTTCCTGGGCCGAGGCGTCGAGCCGCGCGCGCGGGCAGTCGGCGACGAGCCGGTCCCAGGTCGGCGTCTTGGCCAGGGAAATGGCGTTGTCGGCGGCGGGTTCACGATCACCCCATCCGTCCAGAATGCACAGGACGACGGGTCGGGGGTGTTTGGTCGCTTCGGACATGGCGTTCTTCTTAACGATAAACAGGCATTGGGGCGCTGAAATGGGGCGTTGTCGGCCCGCCATCAATGGCGCCGATCCTCAGGCCGTCTTTTACCAGAGGATCACATCGGATGGTAGCCTTGGCGCACAGCCGGCCTTGCGGCGAAACCGATGCTCAGACCCGGTGATAGGGATGCCCGGTGAGGATCGCATGGCCGCGGTAAAGCTGTTCGGCCAGCAGGGCCGGCACCAATTGGTGCGGCCAGGTCTGGGCCCCCAGGGACATGACGAAACCGGCCCGTTTGCGGATGTCCTCGGCCAGGCCGTCGGCGCCGCCGATCAGAAACGCCAGGTCGCGCACGCCGCCGTCGCGCCAAGTTCCCAAGCGTTCGGCGAATTTCGGGCTGGAATCCGAGATGCCGCGTTCATCCAGCGCCACCAGGGTCGCCCCCTCGGGCGATGCCGCCAGCAGCAATTCCGCCTCCCGCGTCTTCAGGGCATCGCCGGACAGCGGCTTTTTCTCCTCGACCAGCTTGAGATCCAGCGGCCAGGGCAGGCGCGCCTTGTACTGGTCGAACAAATCCTGTTCGGGGCCCTTTTTACGGCGGCCCACAGCGATGATGGTGATGCGCATGGCGACAGAATAGCGTGATTTGGCGACGGCGCGAACAGAGCCGTCTGAAACAGCCCGCCTCTCTGTGACAAAAGGGGGGCTGCCGTCGGATATACGTCGTTCCCTGAGCCCCGCCGGCGCTGTGCCGGGGAACCGGGTTTCGGCCGGTCGGCCTCAGATCAGGCCGGCGCGGCGGCGGCTTCCGGGACCGGCGCGCCGGACCACAGCTTTTCCAGGCCGTAGAACTGCCGCACTTCGGGACGGAACAGATGGACGATGACATCGCCGGCGTCGATCAGAACCCAATCGCATTGCGTCAGGCCCTCGACATTGATGCCCTTCAACCCGTTCTGTTTGAGTTTTTCCCGAAGGTGATCGGCCATGGCGCCCACCTGGCGCTCGGATGTGCCGCTGGCAATGACCATGTGATCCGCGATATCGGTCTTGCCGTGAAGGTCGATGACGGAAAGGTCCAGTGCCTTGTCGTCATCAAGGGATGCGGTCACCAGCTTCAAGACGTCATCGCCGGTGAGCGGCATCGGTTTCGCTTTTGGTATGGCCTTCTTCCTTTCGTTCGTTACACGAACCGTCGGCAACCTTGCCGGCGGTCTTAAATTAACCGCCTGGACGCCGGAACATGCCCCGCGCCCGGAGCGCCGTGGCCGAGGTCGCGTTCAAGGGCGTATGAAGGAAGACCCACGCCGGAGGACGCATGTCGGCCAGCCGGCCCGCCCGGGATTCCTTGATGCGTTCCCGGTGGAACCGGCGCGCTGCCCTGCCCGACAACGCCCCTAAAGAATAGGTAGGACGGTCGAAAACCGCAACGGGTACGGTCTGAAAGATGTGCATCCAGCGATTCCAGCGGGCGATCTGCGCCAGATTGTCGGCCCCCATAAGCCAGACAAACCGGTAATTTGGGAATCGCCGGACCAATCTGGCCAGGGTTTCCGCCGTATAGGTCGTGCCCAGACCCTTTTCCACGTCCGTGACCCGGATGCGGGGGTGGTCGGCGACCGTTTTCGCACTGTCGATTCGCGCCTCGAACGGCGCCATGCCCGCCTGAGGCTTCAACGGGTTCTGCGGCGACACCAGCCACCACACCTCGTCGAGCCGAAGCCGCTTCAACGCCTGCAGGCTGATGTGCCGGTGGCCCTGATGGGCGGGATTGAAGGACCCGCCCAGAATGCCGATGCGCCGAAGATGCCGTTTCAAGGGGTGCCCGCCTGGGGGTCAGGGGTGAGGAGAATGCCCGAAGGCGCTAGGGCCGGACCTGGCCGGCGCCGCGGACGATGTACTTGAAGCTGGTCAGTTGTTCGACCCCGACCGGCCCGCGGGCGTGCAGCTTGCCGGTGGAAATGCCGATCTCCGCCCCCATGCCGAATTCGCCGCCGTCGGCGAACTGGGTCGAGGCATTGACCAGCACGATGGCGCTGTCGACCTCGTTGATGAATTTTTCCGCCGCCGCCGCGTCGCCGGTGATGATGGCGTCCGTATGGTCGGAGCCGTGGGCGCCGATGAAGCGGATGGCGTCATCGATGCCGTCGACCAGTTTCACGGCGACGATGCTGTCGAGATATTCCGTGTCCCAGTCTTCATCCGTCGCCGGGACCACGCGGGCGTCCATCTTCTGCACCTCGGCGTCGCCGCGCACCTCGCAGCCAGCCTGCACCAGGCCGTCCAGGATGCCCGGCAGCAGAACGTCCGCCGCGTCGCGATCGACCAGGATGTTTTCCGTGGCCCCGCAGATGCCCGTGCGGCGCATCTTGGCGTTGACCACTACGTCGCGGGCCATGGCCGGGTCGGCGGCCTTGTTGACGTAGGAATGGCACAGCCCTTCCAGATGCTGGAACAGGGGCACCTTGCTTTCCTGGATGACCCGTTCGATCAGGGACTTGCCGCCGCGCGGCACGATGACGTCGATGAAGTCGGTCATCCGCAGCATCTCGCCGACGGCGGCGCGGTCGCGGGTCGGCACGGTCTGGATCGCGTCTTCGGGCAGGTCGGCGGCCTTCAGGCCTTCGCGCAGGCTGTCCAGGATCGCCGCCGAGGAATGGAAGCTTTCCGAGCCGCCGCGCAGGATCGAGGCGTTGCCAGCCTTGAGGCACAGCCCCCCCGCATCCGCCGTCACGTTGGGCCGGGATTCGTAAATGACGCCGATGACGCCCAGCGGCACGCGCCTGCGTTCGATATGCAGGCCGTTGGGGCGGTCCCATTCCGCCAGGGTCGTGCCCACGGGATCGTCCAGCCCGGCGATGTCCTCCAGGCCGCGGGCCATGGCCTCGACCCGGTCCTCGTTGAGCAGCAGACGATCGAGCAGGGCCTTGGTCAGTCCCTTGGCCTCGCCCCCGGCCATGTCCTTGGCGTTTTCCGACAGGATATGGTTTTGGCGCCGGCGCAGGCTGGCGGCGGCCTCGGTCAAGGCCTTGTCCTTGGCGGCGCGCGGCGCCACGGCCAGCTTCGCCTGGGCGGCGCGGGCGCGGCGGCCGATCTCGGCCATCATCCGGGGAATGTCGTCTGTATCGCTCGTCATCGTCCTCTCCTCACCAGCAGCGATATGGGGGCCGGCGGACATCAGTCCAACACCAGATCGTCGCGGTGGATCATCTCGTCGCGGCCACGATAGCCCAGGATGGCCTCGATTTCCTTTGATTTTGCGCCCGCGATGCGGCGCGCGTCGGCGGCCGAATAGGCGATCAGCCCGCGCCCCAGGGGGTCGCCCGCCTGGGTTTTCACGGTCACCGCGTCGCCGCGCTCGAACCGGCCCTCGACCTTGACCACGCCGGCCGGCAGCAGGCTCTTGCCCTGGGCCAGGGCGCGGCCCGCCCCGTCATCGACCACCACGGCGCCGCCGGGTTTCAGCGATCCGGAAATCCATTGCTTGCGCGCAGTCAGCGGCGAGGCGTCGGGCAGGAACCAGGTCACCCGGCCGCCTGCTTCCATGCGCGCCAGCGGGTGGTCGTCCAGGCCGTTGGCGATCACCATGCGGCAGCCGGCGGCCATGGCCATGCGCGCGGCGACCAGCTTGGTCACCATGCCGCCCGATCCGTCGTCGGTCATTTTGACCCCGGCCATGGCCTCGATCTCGGGCGTGATGCCGCCCGTCACCACGGGCACGTGGACCGCGTTAGCATCCTGGCTTGGGTCGCTTTCATACAGCCCGTCCGACGACGACAGCAGGACCAGCGTATCGGCCGACACCATGGCGGCGACCCGGGCGGCCAGGCGGTCGTTGTCGCCGAAGCGGATTTCGTCGGTCGCCACGGTGTCGTTCTCGTTGATCAGGGGCACGGCGCCCAGGCGGATGATCTGGTCGATTGTATTGCGGGCATTCAGATAGCGGCGGCGGTTCTCGCTGTCGTCCAGGGTCAGCAGCACCTGCGCCACCGTCACGTCGTAGACGCCCAGGACTTCCTGATAGGCATGGGCCAGACGGACCATGCCGGCGGCGGCGGCGGCCTGGCTTTCCTCCAGCTTCAGCTTGCCGCGCGCGGGCAAGCCCAGATGGCGGCGGCCGACGGCGATGGCGCCCGAGGACACGATCAGAACCTCTTGCCCGCGCGCGCGCAGCTTCATCAGGTCGGCGCCGAGCGTTTCCAGCCAGGCGCGCTTGACGCTGCCGCGTTCCTTGTCGACCAAAAGGGCCGAGCCGATCTTGACGATGACCCGCGTGCCCTCCGCCAGGGCGGGGATCCCGGTCATGGCCGCCAGGCCTCCTCCTCCGCCGGACCTGCCTCGGCAGCCTGCTCGGCGACCTTGGCGCCGCCGATTTCGGCGACCAGGGCACGCAGCACCTCGGGCACGCCCTTGCCGGACACGCCGGACACCACCATCACGTCGGCCATCTTGCACTTGGCCGCGCGGGCCAGCTTCTTGCGCCGGTCCTTGATCTCGTCATCGGTGAGGGCGTCGCATTTGTTGAGGGCCAGGATCTGGGTCTTTTCGGCGAGGCCGCCGCCGTAGGCCTTCATCTCGTGGCGCACCTGCCGGTAGGCCGCCGCCACGTCCTCCTGGGTGCCGTCGACCAGATGCAGCAGCACCCGGCAGCGTTCGATATGGCCGAGAAACCGGGTGCCCAGGCCCGCCCCCTCGCTGGCCCCCTCGATCAGACCGGGGATGTCGGCCAGCACGAAGGACCATTGATCGACCATGACCACGCCCAGGTTGGGGTGCAGGGTGGTGAAGGGATAGCCGGCGATCTTCGGCTTGGCCCGCGACGACGCGGCCAGGAAGGTCGATTTGCCCGCGTTGGGCAGGCCGACCAGGCCGGCGTCGGCGATCAGTTTCAGGCGTAGCCAGATCCAGCGCTCCTCGCCGGGAAAGCCGGGAATGGTCTTGCGCGGGGCCTGATTGGTCGAGGTCTTGAACCGGGCGTTGCCGAGCCCGCCGTCGCCGCCCTTCAACAGGACCACGCGCTGACCGACCGTGGTCATGTCGAGCAGCACGGTCTCCTTGTCGTCGTCGAGGATCTGCGTGCCGACGGGGACCTTGAGGACGATGTCCTTGCCGCCGCCGCCCGTGCGGTTCTTGCCCATGCCGTGGGTGCCGCGCCCGGCCTTGAAATGCTGCTGGTAGCGGAAATCGATCAGCGTGTTCAGGCCGTCGGCGCATTCGATGATGACGTCGCCGCCGCGCCCGCCGTCGCCGCCGTCGGGGCCGCCGAACTCGATGTACTTCTCGCGCCGGAACGACATGCAGCCGCTGCCGCCGTCGCCGCTTTTCACGAACACCTTCGCTTCATCGAGGAATTTCATTGCGACAACCTACACCTTGCATCCGACACGAAAAACGGGGGAATGGCTGGCCATTCCCCCGCGAATTTCAAGTCGCGAATGGCCGTTCAGTCCGTCAGACCGACGGCTCCACCGAAATGTAGGTGCGGCCCTTGGCCTTGGTCGCGAACTTCACCCGGCCTTCGGCCACGGCGAAGATCGTGTGATCCTTGCCGATGCCGACGTTTTCGCCGGGGTGATACTTGGTGCCGCGCTGACGCACGATGATGTTGCCGGGCTCGACGGCCTGGCCGCCGGCCTTCTTCAGGCCCAGGCGGCGGCCTTCCGAATCGCGGCCGTTGCGCGAACTACCACCGGATTTCTTATGTGCCATCGGTGACTACTCCTTATTCCTCGCCCTTTTTGGGGGCGGCTTTCTTGGCGGGGGCCTTCTTGGCCGCGGGCTTCTTCGCGGCCGGTTTGGCGTCAGCCTTGTCGGCGGCCGCCTTGGATTCCTTTTTCGCCGGCTTGGCGTCGGCTTTGGCTTCCGTCTTCGGTTCGGCGTCGGCCTTCTTCGGCGCCGCCTTCTTGGCCGATGCCGGCTTGGTGCCGGTGGCGCTCACGTCGACGATGCGCAGCACCGTCTCGAACTGCCGATGGCCCTTGAGGCGGCGGTAGTTGTGGCGCCGCTTCTTTTTGAAGATCAGAACCTTGTCGCCCTTCTGCTGTTCCAGCACTTCGGCGAACACGGCAGCCTTCTCGACCACGGGGGTGCCGAACGTGGGCGCCTTGCCCTCTTCGCCCAGCATCATCACCTGGCCAACTTCAATCGTTTCACCCGGCTCGCCCAGCAGCTTTTCCACGATGATGACGTCACCCGACGTCACCCGATACTGCTTTCCGCCGGTCTTGATAACCGCGTACATCGTTTCAGAACCCTATTAATTGTTGATCTTGTTTGGTTATTTACATCCACCCGCCATTCGAGGGCCGATGGAAGGGCGGCACTATAGCCGCCAAATCCCATAAGTCAATGGCCGAAACGCCCGGAAACGCAGGCGTTCCGGCGGCCCCGGCGGCCGCTGCCGATCGCCCCGGCGACGCCCTTTTCGTGACGCGCATCCTATCTCCCGCGACGAACCAGTGGACAGGGAAAAATTCACGGCTATAAAGGGGCGTTCCCGGGCCATATTTGGTTTCGACATATCGGGCGGCGTCTTGGCGGACGCCGCCGGGCTTCTGAAAAGATGCAGTTTTTCAGGGCTTTAGGAGAGGTGCCGGAGTGGTCGAACGGGGCGGTCTCGAAAACCGTTGTGGGCGCAAGCCTACCGTGGGTTCGAATCCCACCCTCTCCGCCATTTATATGTTCGCCGAAGTCCGCACGAACCCATAAAAATCAAATAAAACAAAATGTTACACAGGCATCGCGTTCGCGATTGTCTGTTGGCATTCGCCTGTGTTCGTGCTCTATATGTGGGTAGAAATGTAGGTAGAAAGCACCCCACACGATGCCCCGTCAGATCCACCGTCTCGACGCAATGACCGTGAAGCACCTAAAGGCACGTGGTCTGCACGCAGACGGCGGCGGGCTGTATCTCCAAATCAGCCGGTTCGACACAAAATCTTGGATCTTCCGTTTCACGCTGAACGGCAATGCCCGACAGATGGGATTGGGCCCATTACACACGGTGCCTCTCTCAGAGGCCCGCCAGGCGGCCGAGGAATGCCGAAAACTGCTTAGAACCGGCATTGACCCAATAGATCACCGTAAAACCGAACGCGCCCGCCGCGGGCTCGAGGTCGCGAAGATGATGACGTTTAAAGAGTGCGCGGCGGCATATCTGCGTTCTCACGGCGCCGTCTGGTCGAACATCAAACATTCGGCTCAGTGGAAAAGCACCCTTGAGGCATACGTTTATCCCTCATTTGGCACCCTCCCGGTCCAAGACATTGATACCGGGCTCGTGCTGAAGGTCTTGGAGCCGATCTGGACGTCAAAGACAGAAACCGCCAGCCGCATACGCGGCCGAATTGAATCGATCTTGGATTGGGCGAAAGCGCGTGGATATCGCGAGGGCGAGAACCCGGCCCGTTGGCGAGGACACTTGGACAAGCTGCTGCCAGCGAAAAGCAAGATCAGCAAAGTCACTCATCACGCCGCATTACCGTACACCGAGATCGGAACATTCGTATCCGAGCTCCAAAATCACGATGCCGTTTCCGCACGAGGGCTTGAGTTCCTGATTTTGACCGCAGCCCGGACTGGTGAGGTTATCAAGGCAACATGGGGCGAGATCGATTTCGCTCACAAAGTTTGGACGATCCCGGAAGAACGCATGAAAGCAGGCAATGAACACCGCGTGCCCCTTTCTGAGCGCAGCATCAAAATCCTAAATGAGATGCAGGAAACCAAAGTCTCTGATTTCATTTTTCCGGGTGCCAAGAAGAACAGGCCGCTCTCGAACATGGCATTCCTGCAATTAATGAAGCGGATGGGGCGCGATGACCTCACAGCACACGGGTTCCGCTCCACGTTCCGGGACTGGATTGCCGAGCGAACCAACTACCCCGGGGAAGTCGCTGAGATGGCCCTCGCCCACACCGTCAGCGACAAGGTTGAGGCGGCTTATCGCAGGGGCGACATGTTCGATAAGCGTCGCCGGCTGATGGACGAATGGGCAATCTTCTGCCGAAACCCGTCGATGGACAGCCATGGGAAAGTCACACCTATTCGAGAGAACCTAAAATGAACCCGGAAGAACGCCAGATCAGGTTTTGCCGCTATCCCGCAATTGATCAACATCTTCCATTCATTCTGGCCGGCTTCAACGGCCTAAGCTTTTTTAAATTCGCCAGAAGGGGGTTCTATCAACGCCTCGGATTTATTTACGACGATTACATTTATTCCCATGAACTGGTTTCTGGAAGTGGGCCGGAAGGGATGAAATATCCTTCCGTCAAGAAAGCGAAAGCTTTCATTGAGGCAACACGTAAGCAGTTATCAAAGCGGATCGCATGGATTGACGACAACCACATATACATTGGTGAGGTAACGTTCCCAGAGACCGGAAAAACGATCAGAAGTACGTTTCCTTTGGCGCCGCCAAACCTCGTCGAATTACGCAAGAAACTTGTTGAGGCAAAAGCGGCGGCTGATGCGGCCGAGCCCTCCGTCACGGGCAGGATAAAAACCGGCCCTAATCCCGACGTTATTCAACGCCTAGTCGATCAGCTGCAATCACTTTATGAGGATTTCGCGGAGACAAAAGCTACGGCGTTATCGGTTGGATCAGATGGGCATCCATCCCCAACCGAATTCCAACGGTTTGCGAAAAGTTGTTTCGTCGCGTTCGGCGCCGACATCCCGGACACACTTGAAGAGACGATCCACAAGAAGCTCGATCGCTCAAAATCTAAATTTTCGGTGTAACAGGGCTTAAATAGGCGGCAAACCACACCTATTCCCGCCCCCTGACATTCCGCCAATGTTCGTCAAAATCCGTCCTTGCGCACCAACGCGCCAGCCGGAGAACTAAAATGACGAACCAAAATCACCCAACCACAACCTCGCCCCGAGTTAATTGGCGTGTTGGCGACTTCTGTGCCGCCCATGGCATCTGTCGCACCACCTTTTACGAGGCGGTGAAGCGCGGGGAAATCAAGACCTTCAAAGTCGGACGACGGACCTTGATCCCCGACACCGCAGCCAGGGAATGGCAAGCGAAACACGAAGCCCAAGTTTAGTCCTAGGAAAGGATTGAATTTGGACAGCGCTCGCTGCTTTCATTGGATGACCGAACCATGGGTACGTTCTCAGAGCACGCCCTATCTTATGGCGGATTTGGGCTGCGAGTTTTCCCGGTCCACGTTTTCCAGGACCAAGGGTCATGGAAAAAGGCCCCCTCCATAAAGAATTGGCAGCAGGTTGCTTCCTGCCTCCCAACCCAGTTGATGACAAAATTTCCCGACGCTCAGATCGGTATCCTCAATGACAAACTGACAGTTGTTGATATTGACGACCCACGACATCTGGACTGGGCCACACAGGAATTTGGGAACACCCCGATCACTGTTCAGACGCCTGGCGGCTTCCACCTCTGGTACAAGCCAAACGGAGAGCGCCGCCAAGTGCGCTATGACGGCCCAGATGGCCGCCAGATCGATATTCTCGGTGTTGGCGGGTACACGGTCGCCCCACCGTCAACGCGCCCTGACGGTGCACCCTGGAGGTTCCTGCGTGGATCCGTGAAGGATCTGGGCAACTTGCCTCACATTCGTCCTGGGGCTCTACCCACTTCAGTCGCAAGCACGCTAGCTCCGTCCGACCGCATTCCGAAAGGTCGAAGGGACAATGCGCTGTTGGTTCAGTGCCTCCGCGACCTGAAAGAAGGCCAGGACCCTGAAATCCTGCAAATGCGCGCCTTAGCCTGGAATGAATTAATTTGTGATCCACCGCAATCGGAAGCGGAGGTTACGAGCACCGTCAAAAGCGCAATCCGGATGCATACGGAAGGCAGAAACTTCGTCGGCACATCTGGCGTTATCCGGACGACCCATGAAACCCTCGACTCGTTCCTGGGGAATGCAGACGCATTCATGCTGTATTTGAAATTGCAGTTGGCTCACGGAAGCCGGAAATCCGGTTTCGCCATCGACGTAGTGGCAATGAGCCGAGCAGAAGTCATTCAGGGGTGGGGCAAGCAGCGCTATCGAAGCGCTCGAAACGCGCTCGTAGAGATGGAACGCATAACATTGGAGCGCCAAGGTTGCGGGAAAGGTAATCCGTCTGTGTACAACTTCCCAGAAACTATCCGCCAAGTGGACCGTATGTAAGTAGACAGGGTTGGGGGTATCCACATGGCCCTTCAGCCACACCTACAAATCGCAAGGAGAGCAATTAATGACCAGATGCGGCGCACGGACCCGGCAGGGCACGCCCTGCAAGCGAAAGGTGATCCCCGGTAGCAATCGATGCCGGAATCACGGAGGCCTCTCCACAGGCCCGAAAACCGCTGAAGGGCGGAAGCGAATTGGAGAAGCGCAGAAACTCAGATGGGCGACGTACAGAACAATCCACCAAATATGACCCATAATCTCCCGCCTATGCGCGCACGCGCGCAGCGCACGTCATGGGGTTTTATGCTCAGGTGAAAAACCGAGCGAAAAGTCTCTTCAACTTGGTCGATTATACCGCACCTAACCACCGGTGACTAAGCAGTCAAAAAAACCCTGAATAGATGGAACCAATGCGCGCGCAATCTCGCTCAATCTTACGCCCCACCATCTGCAGCTTACGTTAGAAATGATACTGACAATACGTAACATTATGAGAACGTAGATTGAGCGCGCTATGTTGCTGCGTTAAGCTCAATCTCCGCCTTGGGTGCGATATTGAGAAATTGGAGGGGGACTAACCTTGGCTGAACCTTTTTTTGAAAAGCCAGTTATCAATTCCCCATATCAGAGTCCAACTTGTCATTGGGAACTGGATGCTGACGGCCAACCAACCAACCGATTGATTGAAACTCGCCGCCGGTCCGAGCTAATCACGCCGGTCCCAAAACCGAAAAAGAGAAAGAAATCCAAAAGTCAGCAGGAAATGGTCCTCGACAGCGGTGATGGACTATCAACGCTAGATCAGGAATACAACCCGACCCCCATCATCAATGAAATCAGAAGTCACGTCGAATCTTGGCGCAAACTTTCATCGCCTAACCAGTGGCAGGTGACACCGGAAACAGCACGCCTTCTTCAGCATTGGCGGCACCATCAGTTCCACAATATCCGCCCCTTCTTCTGCCAGGTTGAGGCAGTTGAAACAGCCATCTGGCTGGCTGAGGTTGCACCGAAGATGGGGCAACGGACCAAAAAATTCGTGGATCACCTCAAAGGGGCCAATGAACAGGCCAATCCGGAACTGTTCCGCATTGCCCTTAAACTCGCCACCGGCACCGGAAAAACGACCGTCATGGCCATGCTGATTGCTTGGCAAACGGTCAACGCGGTCCGTCATCCCGGTAGCAAACAGTTCACCCGCGGTTTCTTGGTCATCACGCCAGGGATCACGATTCGCGACCGCCTACGTGTCCTGAAACCTAATGATCCTGACAGCTACTACCAAAGCCGCGAACTTGTCCCCAATGACATGCTGGGTGATATCGCGCGTGCGAAAATCGTCATCACCAATTACCACTCCTTCAAGCTACGGGAACGCCTGGAGTTATCAAAAACCAGCCGCGCCTTTTTGAAAGGGCGTGGGCCGGACCTGAACACGCTGGAAACCGAAGGCCAGATGTTGCAGCGGGTGATGCCAGAACTCATGAGCATGAAGAACGTGATGGTCCTGAACGACGAAGCTCACCACTGCTATCGTGAAAAGCCCGATAACACTGACGAAGATGATTTAAGCGGCGAAGACAAATCGGAAGCAAAAAAAAACAATGAAGCCGCACGTCTCTGGATTTCAGGGATTGAAATTCTCAAGCGGCAGAAGATCCTCGGAGCGGTTTATGACCTTTCGGCCACGCCCTTTTTCCTTCGTGGTTCGGGCTATGCAGAAGGCACCCTGTTCCCCTGGACAGTCAGTGATTTCTCCCTCATGGATGCCATTGAGTGCGGTATCGTCAAACTGCCCCGCGTCCCCATCGCTGACAATGTGCCCGGCGGCGATACGCCCAAATTCCGAAATTTATGGGAATACATCGGCAAGAAGTTGCCAAAGAAAGGCCGGGCCAAGGCCAGCCAACTCGATCCATTGTCACTACCTGCGGATCTACAAACGGCGCTTGAAGCTCTATACGGCCATTACGCAAAAATTTTCGACCTATGGGAAGCGAACGAAGCAATCGAAGTCCCCCCCGTGTTCATTGTCGTCTGCAACAACACCTCCACATCGAAGCTGGTGCATGACTTCATTGCGGGATTTCATCGAAAAAACGATGACGGCAAGACGACTACGTTTAATGCCGGCCGCTTGGCTTTGTTCCGCAACTACGACGACAGCGGCAATCGGTTGGCCCGTCCGCGGACACTCTTAATCGATAGCGAACAGCTAGAATCTGGAGAGGCGCTGGATAAAGACTTTCGTGAGATGGCTGCGGATGAAATCGACCGCTTCCGCCGCGAAATTGTCGAGCGCACAGGTGATATCCGAGCTGGAGACAGTATCACCGACCAGGACTTGCTGCGTGAGGTCATGAACACCGTCGGCAAGAAAGGCCGGCTCGGAGAATCCATCCGATGCGTAGTGTCCGTTTCCATGCTGACCGAAGGTTGGGATGCCAACACCGTCACCCACATACTGGGCGTACGCGCTTTCGGAACTCAGCTTCTTTGTGAGCAGGTAGTCGGCCGCGGCCTACGCCGCCAATCTTATGACCTGAACGAAGAAGGCCTATTTGATGTCGAATACGCCGACGTTCTGGGCATACCCTTCGACTTCGCAGCCAAACCTGTGGTTGAACCGCCCAAACCACCAAAAAGCACCGTGCGCGTTCATGCCGTATCGCCGGATCGCGATGCCCTTGAAATCAAATTCCCCCGGGTTGAAGGATACCGCGTCGAATTGCCCGAAGAACGCCTGACCGCCAAGTTTTCCGCAGACTCGACCCTAATTCTTACGCCGGATTTGGTCGGCCCGTCGGTCACCAAGAACCAAGGCATCATCGGCGAAGGCGTCGAACTCAACGTCAAACACCTAGAAGACATGCGCCAGGCCACGATCCTTTATCATTTGGCTAAGCATCTGCTGCTGACCAAGTACCGCGACCCGGGGGAGGAACCGAAGCTGCACCTGTTCGGCCAGTTGAAGTCCATCGCCCGGCAATGGTTGGACAATGGGCACCTTGTCTGTAAGGGCGGCACCTACCCCGGCCAACTCATCTATCAGGAAATTGCCGACATGGCCTGTGAACGTATCAAGGCCGCGATCACAGAAACACTCACAGGTGACCGCCCAGTTAAGGCGATCCTGGACGCATACAATCCCATGGGTTCCACTCGTTTCGTAAATTTCACCACATCGAAGGAAACACGTTGGCAAACGACGCCAGACAAATGCCACATCAATTGGATCGTCTGCGATAGTGATTGGGAAGCCGAGTTCTGCCGTGTTGCTGAAGAAAACCCCAAGGTTGTCGCCTACGTAAAGAACCAGAATTTAGGGCTGGAAGTGCCTTATCTCATGGGCTCCGTGCCCAGGCGTTACCTGCCCGACTTCATCGTTCGAATCGATGACGGCCATGCGGACCTGCTCAACCTGATCGTCGAAATCAAAGGCTACCGCGGCGAGGACGCCAAGGAAAAGGCTAATACCATGCGCGCCTACTGGGTGCCGGGGGTCAACAACATGGGCAAGTACGGACGTTGGGCCTTTACCGAATTTACGGAGATCTGGGACATGGACAAAGCGTTCGAAAAAGTGGTCGCGGATTTCTGCGCAATGGAGGTCGCCTAGTGTTTGAGAGCACGAAAGAAGATCTGAAACGATTATTGGAAAGCGCCAACAAGTGTGAACTCCAACTGCCGGATTTCCAACGAGACTGGGTCTGGACCGATGAGGACATTCGGGGTTTGCTTGCGAGTGTAAGCCGCGGATTTCCCGTTGGCGCTATCTTGGCCTTGAGAACGGGAGGTGAAGTCGATTTTAAACCACGGCCAATTTCAGGCGTAGTTGACCAAGCTGTGACACCGACGGAACTACTTCTCGATGGTCAACAACGGATCACATCCCTCTATCAAACTCTTTACACACAAGGGCCAGTCCATACCGTCGATCACAAAGGCGTAGGCGTCAAAAGATACTATTACGTCAACATCAGGGAAGCTTGCGAGGAAGACGCAGACTTTGATGATCTCATCGTCAGCGTTCCGGAAAACAGGATGAAGATGAAAGCATTCGGGCGCGAAGCTGAACTTGACCTGTCATCTCCCGCACTTGAATACGAGAACCACATGTTCCCCGTAAACAGGGTTTGGGATTGGCATGACTGGGTATACGGGTGGCGCGATTATTGGGACGGTCGGGGAGAGGATATCCGGGCATTAGAAACCTCGTTTGTCCGGGGGACCCTGGACCGAATGCTCCGGTACGAGATGCCTATCATACGCCTAAGTGAAAAAAACAGCCGTCAAGCCATCTGCCTCGTCTTCGAAAAGGTTAATGTCGGCGGCAAGAAATTAGACGCTTTCGAATTGCTGACTGCCATATATGCAGCCGACCGATTTGACTTGCGCCATGATTGGCTCGGCAACCCCAAGGACGACATCGATGGACGTCTTACCCGCATCCAGGGCATCGAGAACCGCCAACATGTCCTAGACGAACTGGCGAGCACTGATTTTCTTCAGGCCTGCACCATTCTGCACACACGTGCCCGGCGCATAGCCGCTGAAAAAGAAGGTAAGGAAGGCCGTGAACTACCCCAGGTAACGTGCAAACGTGAAGTCATGCTGCGCCTTCCTGTAAAATCTTACAAAGCCTATGCCGACGAAATTGAAGAGGGTTTCCGACAAGCTGGGCGCTTCCTCAATCAGCAAAAAATCGTGTGGCATCGGGACGTTCCCTATCCACCACAGCTTGTCGCTCTGGCCGGCGCATTCGCATTGCTTGGCAAGCGGGCACACTCAGCAGCCGCCGTGGTGAAGTTGGAACGATGGTTCTGGTGCGGCGTCTTGGGTGAGCTATATGGATCGAGTACAGAGACGAAAATCGGCCGAGACGTGCCCCAATTGGTGGCCTGGGTCGACGGAGATGAAACGGAACCTTGGACTGTACAGAACGCCTATTTCCAAGAGGACAGGCTGGACTCTCTGCGAATGCGTCTATCCGCGGCATATAAAGGAATGCACGCCCTCCTAATGCGCCATGGCTGCCGTGACTTCATCAGCGGCGAGCCCGCCGACTTGATGACCATGCATCAGGATGACATCGACATTCATCACATTTTTCCCAAGAAATGGTGCGGAGACGCCAGCCTAGATCAATCACGGTTCAGCATTGATTCCATCATCAACAAATCCCCTCTCTCCGCGCGCTCCAACCGCATGATCGGCGGCGCCGCGCCGTCATTATATCTCCGACGGATCGAGGAGGATCAAGGTTTGGCACCGAGCCAACTGGACGAGATACTCCGGTCCCATCTGATTGAGCCGGCACACCTCCGTGCCGACAATTTTGAGGCCTTCTATCACGCGCGGAAAGCGGCGCTGGCTAGCTTGGTGGAACACGCCATCGGGGTTCCCATCGTGCGCGAAACTGGGACAGAGGAACTTCACTACCCGGCACCAACATCTATTGAAGAAGACATTCTGGAACAGGTGCATTGATGCCTCAGTCCAACAGCAATCCAAACAAGACTAATTCTCATCGAGCGATCGGGCATGTTTACTGGACCGCCCCCGTCGACCCGGCAAGGTGAGTATAGATGGCACTCACGCGGTAGGAACCAACCGAGACTAGCTCCCGGGTGCGCCACATGGAAACCCTCCAAGTGGCAGTACGGAAGCGGATAGGAAAACGGCCATGGCCAGTAATTCGATTAAGCCGACAATCAAGAACTTGCGGGAGATAGGCGCAGAGCCGTTAACCAGGTGGCTCATCGCAGCGTCGCAAGAGCGAACAAGCATGACATATGGCGAAGCAAAGCGCCGACTTCAGTCGGAGCATAGGTTCGGCGATATTTTCCCCACGATGATGGGGCATCCGGCCGGAGCGGCGATGGACAACCTCCACGACGCCGATCCAACGGCTCCGCTGATCAACGTATTGTTGGTGAAAGAAGAAAATCGATTACCGGGTGCCGGGGTGCGCTATTATTTGGCGGATCGTTTCCGAAAACCACAGCTTCGCGAGGAGCAAGCCGACAAAAAATATCCCGACCTATGGAGAAAAATTTCTGAAAAGGCGATGGATGAAGTTTACGCCTATAGAGATTGGGAAAAGCTTTTCAAACGAATTTATGGTCAAGCCTATGCACCAGATCCGGAGACGGTAAAGCGCCAAAAGGGACGTGACGGACGTGAAAAAGACGGCTTACCTCGCGGACGATCTGGCGAAGGAAAAAACCATGAGGCCCTCCGCCTTTGGGTCAAAGACAACCCCCAAAAAATAATTGGGACTAAGGCGGGCATTGTCTCAAAAACAGAGGTCGAACTGCTGTCCGGTGACCGTGTTGACGTCGTTTACTATGGACGAAACAAAACGTTCGCCATTGAGGTCAAGTCACGTGATTCGAATTGGTATGACCTTCGGCGCGGCATCTATCAGTGCGTGAAATATGATGCTGTTCTTTTCGCCCAGGATCCGCGAAGCGACCCGGCGATCGAACCGATCCTGGTGACGGAAGAAAAGCTTGATGGCGACCTCCAAAAGCTCGCCAAACGGCTTGGCATCAAATCGGTCACTGTTCCCCATAATCGGAAAGGTTAGGCGCTAGAAGCATGGCCAGAACACCCCGCGGCCCCAAGCAGGTCGAAACCCTGACACACGAGGAAGCACGCCGGCGCAACATCCCGACGGCAGAGCTGGAATCGGTCATGGCCGAGGATGATAAGAAGCCGAAACAGCTTCGCTATCCCCGCAACATGGATCTGGACCCCCAACTGGTCTGGCGCGGCAAGGATGAACAGGACTGGTCGGATTTAGTGGTCGCAGCACCGCCGCTTTATATCCAGGAAAAAGTCCACCCAAAGGTTCTGATCGACGATCTGCTGAAGCAGACGCAGGAACGGGCGGAGGACGAGGCGCCCGACACGCCTGATCTATTCGCCGATTTCAACGGCCTGCCGGATGCCGAGGCGGCGACGGAATTTTATGCCCACGACGCCAATTGGACCAACCGCATGATCCTCGGCGACAGCCTTCAAGTGATGGCCTCGCTGGCCGAGCGTGAGGGCCTACGCGGCAAGGTGCAATGCATCTATTTGGACCCGCCCTACGGCATCAAGTTCAATTCCAATTTCCAATGGTCAACAACCAGCCGCGACGTGCGGGACGGTAAGGCCGACCACATCACGCGAGAGCCGGAACAGGTCCGTGCCTTTCGCGACACCTGGCGCGACGGCATCCACTCGTACCTGACCTACTTGCGTGATCGCTTCACCACCTGCCGCGATCTGTTGGCTGAAAGCGGCTCAATCTTCGTCCAAATCGGGGATGAGAACGTCCACCGGGTACGTGCGCTGATGGATGAAGTGTTTGGGGAAAAAAACTATATCTCAGAAATTGTCGTGAAGAAGAAGGGAAGCCAGATCAGTGGGACTATTGAGCCCATTAATGACTTTATCTTGTTGTATGCGAAAAACTCTAGCCAACTTAAATTTAGGAAACTTTGGTTGGTGCGTGAAGATGAAGAGATTTTCGACGACTTCCCTTTTGCAGAGTTGGAAACAGGAGAACGGGTTAGAATTTCAAGCCTCAGTGATCGTGATAATGTTTCATATTTGGCAAATTATAAGATTTTTAAATCCAAATATCCTAAGGCACGGCTCTTTGCATTAAACCCATTGAAAAGCGGTGGATTTCGCAAAAACCAATCGGTTGATTTTCAATACCGTGGAATGACATTTCCTATCAGCGATGGGCAATGCTGGAAACATACAGTGATTTCCGAAGACGGTGAAACGCCTGGTATGTCGAGATTGGGATACGCGGACCGCCTTCATCCATTAAAAAAAGATGTCAGATTCGTACGCTACTCGCCACACCCATCAATCAAGCAGATGTCAAACTGGTGGGACGCTCTCGGCGGCGCATCAAATCAAGTATATGTCGTCCAGACAAATCCGGAGTTAGTGAAACGATGTCTCTTAATGACTACCGACCCCGGCGACCTAGTACTCGACCCCACTTGCGGGTCGGGAACGACGGCCTATGTGGCTGAGCAATGGGGCCGACGATGGATCACCATTGATACCTCGCGTGTTGCGCTGGCGCTGGCCCGTTCGCGCATCATGGGGGCGCGCTATCCCTATTATTTCCTGGCCGATACGCCGGAGGGCCAGCAGAAGGAAGCCAAAGTCACCGGCAAGGCACCGTCGGAGCGGCCGACCCGAGGCGACATCCGTCAGGGCTTCGTTTACGAACGTGCGCGCTCCGGAACCTCAGGGGCGATTGCCAATAACGTCGAAATCGATGTGATCTGGGAGGAGTTTCAGAAGAAGTTGGAACCACTCCGCGCCGAGTTGAACAAGGCGCTTAAGCAAAAATGGGAAGAATGGGAAATCCCGCGTGAAGCGGGTAAGGACTGGTCGCCCAAGGCCAAGGAAGCGCACGCAAACTGGTGGAAGGGGCGCATCGAACGGCAGCAGAAGATCGATGCCTCAATCGCCCGCAATGCCGATACGGAATACCTCTACGACAAACCATACGTTGATAATTCCCGCGTTCGCGTCGCCGGCCCCTTCACCGTGGAAAGCCTGTCGCCCCATCGGACCTTGGCAGTCGATGCCCAGGATGAATTGATTGACGAACTGGACGCCGCTGAAGGGCGCCGCACGGCACAAGAACGTGATGCCGGGGATGTCGATTTCGCAGCCGTGATCTTGGACAATTTGAAGGCCGCGGGCGTTCAGCAGGCGGCAAAGGCGGACAAGATCACCTTTACTTCTCTCGTTGGTTGGCCCGGCAATTTTATCAATGCGGAAGGGCGTTACCAAGAGGGCGATACGGAACGTCGTGCAGGCATTTTTATCGGCCCGGAATTTGGCACGGTTGCGCGACCCGATCTGGTTGCGGCTACGCGGGAGGCCGCGGACGCGGGTTTCGACGTGCTGGTCGCCTGCGCCTTCAACTTTGATGCCCATTCCTCGGAATTGGAAAAGCTTGGCCGCGTCCCCATCCTCAAGGCCCGAATGAACCCGGACCTGCACATGGCGGACGAGTTGAAGAACACAGGTGCCGGCAACCTTTTCGTGGTTTTTGGCGAACCGGATATCGAACCTATCGACCTGCCGGACGGTCAGACCCAAATCAGGATCAAGGGTGTTGATGTGTTCCATCCGGGCACCGGAGAAATCCGTTCCGAAGGACCGGAAGGCATTGCCTGCTGGTTCATTGATACGGACTACAACGAAGAAAGTTTCTTTGTCCGCCAGGCCTATTTTCTGGGCGCCAATGATCCTTACAAGGCACTGAAAACAACGCTGCGGGCCGAGATCGACGAGGATGCCTGGGCGACCCTGCACAGCGATATATCACGCCCCTTTCCCAAGCCCGCCTCCGGCCGCGTCGCCGTCAAGGTCATCAACCATTTGGGCGACGAGGTGATGAAGGTATTTAGCGTGTCATAAAACGGGGAGCCTTGAGGGAGGATCAACATGGCCTACGAGTTTCAGACTGAAGCGTTTCGACGCCTAGATCGCATGATGCAAGAACATCCGGATGGTATTCCTCGACGAAATGCTTCGGCGTTATGGCAATTGTCGAAGTGTTACATAGACGCCACGGAGGCACTTTTTGATCTTATGTTGAGGATCATGCAGGCACGTTTGGCAGGGTCAGAGCGTGGCGGTCGTTATAAAAAATTTCTACCTATTTACTCGAGCCGCGTTGAACTGTTGATCGCTGAACTCCGAGAATTCCTATTTGCCCCATTTGAAAATAAATCAGGAGGTTTACAAGCGACTGCGGACTTTCTTGAAGCTGTTCGACGAGGCGGTATTGCGGAGGAATTAGTCGCTCTTCAACACGCGGTGGACGCTTCAAGCGGGAAAGGTGGCGACGCCGAAGCCGATGAATCAGCAGGCACAACAGTCACCAATTCTTTAAAGACGCAAATCGAAGAACGGGTCAAGCGGAAGTGGATTAAGGATACTTTGCATGCAATCAACGAAGTCTTAGCAATAACGCGAGGCGTGGCTTGAACTTTGGAGGGATGATTGATGGCAAAAACAAACCTTAATCTGCCCGACGAATTTTCGGAGTTGGTATTACAAGGTAGCCTTATTGTCGCCCAGGACAAGGCTAACCCGATACGTGCGCACCTTGCATCGGCCGGTATTCGTGAGCTTTTCAGCCATATCCTCCATCATTACGCACCAGACGAAGAGGTAAGAGCCTGCAGTTGGTTCGTTCAGGCGAAGGACACAAAAACAGTCACACGTCGACAGCGCGCGGTATTTGCGACCCAAGGTGGCCTTACCGATGACTATGTCGATTCCCTGGGTGTCGACGTAAAAGATCTGCACAATGTGGCCATCGATGCGATTGACCGGTTGAACAAAGCAACACATGTTCGCCCGGGCAGGGTCGTATCTGACCAACAAGTCATCGATGCCTTTGTCGACGAAATGCTGGACGCTATGGATGGCTTGTTGACGTCTTTTAGTGAATGTCGTGCTGCGGTTTGTCGTGCGCTTGAAAATAATGCCTACGACGCGCTGATAACTGCAACTGTAACAGAAACTATCGAAGAATTAGATTTCTTGTCTGGTCGTGGATACGAACTCAGCGGCCCAGTTGATGGCGGGGAGCTTGAAGTCCTGTCAATCTCCGCAGCGGAAGTTGTTGTTAAATATAGCGGCGTTGTACCGATCACTCTGCACCATGGTGACAAGCACGACCCGATTGAGATTGGTCATGACTTTCCGTTTTGGATGACGTTATCCGCGCCCGCAGACAATCCAACTGCGCTAGAACATCGAGAATATTTCTTTGACGATAGCGGTTGGTATAAGTAGCTGCCTTCAGTTCAAAACTAACCTGGGACAGTTAGCACCTATCTTTGCGGACCACGTAAATGCGGCCTGGTGGCGTGAAGTTAGATGGCGTGTCGAGTGCAAAACGGAGAAATCAGGCAACCGTCTACATGTACAATATCATCACTGATATTGACTAATAACCCAATCGATTGTTGTGGGTATAGATGTGGGTAGAATTAGGAATTATCCAATAATCCGCTTATTTCCAGTGATTTAAGCGGACACCCTCTCCGCCATTTCGTCTGCCGTCAAACGGCGGTCCGCGACCGCTCCCAGAGATACATAAATTATTCAAAGGCATGCAGGTCCGGGAACGTCGGACTCGCAGCCCGAGACCGAATCTTTTCAAGATCTAGGCTGAGTGTCTCTCGTAGGCGGTTTTTCGGTCCGCTCCGGAATGGTGGCGCCATCAATTGCTCGGCGTACAACCTGTAACCGCGCAGAGGTATAGGGTTATCTGTTGAGTTATACTCTCTCGACCGCCTGAACCTGCCCTAAGCGCACCAAACTAATGGCTTGAAGATGGACATAGATATACCCGCGGGTATCGGCCCGCACGAGGGCCGTGAGCTGGACCTCATGCTTTCAGGGGACAAACCCCTCGCCATGTTTTCCGATATCGTGTCTTCCAGTTTCGAGTGGCCAGATGAGCAGTTCGATCCATATGTCTCCTCCGGCGACCTGGTCAAAAAAGAGTTTCGTACCAACACGCCGGACGGGCGGTTCGAAGTTCGTCACCTCTACTTTGCGCTGCCGGATGAGGCGTGGCGTATCGACGAAGCTCATGAACTCAGTTGTCTGCACTTCGAGGCTTGGAGCGTGGAAGCCGAAGAGGCCTGCGTCAAACTCGGCCGCCTTCTAGGTTACGCGGAAGGCGACATCCAAGCCTTCGTCTCCTGGTCCAATAGGAACCGGGCCACACAGCGATGACTCGCTGCGGCGCGGCCCGCTGAGACTATCTGTAACCTTTGTTCCAGCACTGCCAGCATATTCTGGGTGAGTAGACCCCGCCATGAGGCCCCGTACAAATAGTGCACCAATAGGTCTTGGCGACATCTTTGCTCTTCAAAAGGTGACGTTCTGTTTCCCCATCTGGATTCATGACGCCATCGACGCGCAGACCATTGTCCCGCTGGAAACCTTTGATGGCGTCGATCAACGGTTCGTCGGGAAACTCAGTTATTCCATAGGCGGGTTCGGCATAGTAACCCTTGGTCCTGAGGTTGCGTTTCGTAACCCAAACATCTTCGGGGTTCGTATTGTATGACGCTCCCAAAGCACTTTTCAGTCGATATGGATTGGACATCGATATCTCCTCCGCGCGCCCTGTCCGTACTCTCGGACGCCTCGGTTCTGTGGCCGCCAGCGCACGAGTGCAGCGCCGCCAGACAAGCGGGTTAAGGTTCAAGAATTTCGGAGGTGTTGCCCGTTCTCGCGGGCGGCCCCTCGGAAGCCGCCGACCGCTCACTTAGCTGCCCAGGTTAAGCCTTGGCGGAGCGAGGACAGGCAAAGGGCCCAAACGGGTACTTACGGCAAAAAACATAACAAAGACATATGTCCTTGTAAAGGATTATTTTCATAAATATATACTTGGCTGAACAATGGATTCGACATGACCTGAGCCCCGCATACCCAAAAGGCCCTCGAATTCGGAGGCCTTTTGGGTATGCGTGCTGGGATCGCAGGCTACGCCTCCGCCCCGGCGGATAGCCGCTCCAGAAACATCAGGCCGTATTCCTCCAGCTTCTTCGGGCCAACGCCGTTGATGTCGGCCATCTGTTCCAGGGTGGCGGGGCGGCTCAAACACATTTCGCGCAGCGTCGCGTCGGAAAACACCACATAGGCCGGCACCCCCCGCGCCTTGGCCAGTTCCTGGCGCAGCTTCTTCAGATTGGCGAGCAGGCCGGCAAGCTCCGCCGGCAGGTCGGGCACGGCGCCGCGCCCGCTGCGGGTGCGCGCCGTAGCCGCCTTGCCGGGGGCGGGCTCGCGGATCAGGAATTCGCCCTCCCCCTTCACCACCTCCTCGGCCCGTTCGGTCAGCTTCAGGCTGCCGTAACCTTCGATGTCGACCGCGAGATACCCCCCGGCCAGGGCCTGGCGGATGAAGCTCTGCCAATAGCCCTTGGCATGGGCCGCGCCGACGCCGTAGGTCGGCAGTTGGTCATGGCCGCGGTCCTTGATCTTCTGGGTCGCGGCACCGCGCAGGATGTCGATCAGATGCGCCGCGCCGAAGGCCTGACCCGTGCGCATTGCCGCCGAAAACAGCATCTGCGCCTGAACCGTCGCGTCGACCAGTTTCGGCGGGTCCAGGCAGATGTCGCAGTTGCCGCAGGGTTCCGTCGCCTCGTCGAAATAGGACAGCAGGGTCACCCGCCGGCAGGTCGTCGCCTCGCAATAGGCGAGCAGGGCATCCAGGCGCTTGTGTTCGCGCCGCCGGTGGTCGTCGTCCTCGCCGTCCTGGTCGATGAACTGGCGGCGCATGCGGATGTCGTCGAGGCCGTAGATCAGCTTCACGTCCGCCGCCGCGCCGTCGCGCCCGGCGCGGCCGATTTCCTGGTAATAGGCCTCCATGCTGCCCGGCAGGTTCAGGTGGAAGACATAGCGGATATCCGGCTTGTCGATGCCCATGCCGAAGGCGATGGTGGCGACCATGACCACGCCGTCCTCGGCCATGAAGACTTCCTGGTTGTCGCGGCGCACCTCGGCCGACAGACCCGCGTGATAGGGCAGGGCCCGATGGCCGCTGTCGTTGAGGAAGTCGCTGACCTCCTCGGTCAGGCGGCGGGACAGGCAATAGACGATGCCCGATTGCCCCGCCCGCGCGGCGATGAAATCCAACAGCTGACGCCGCCAATCGGCCTTCGGCTCGACCGCCAGGTGCAGATTGGGCCGGTCGAAGCCGTGGACGATGATCTCGCCCCGGCCGGCGAACAGCTTGGCCGCGATATCGCGGCGGGTCGCCTCGTCGGCGGTGGCGGTGAAGGCGGAAAACACAGCACCCGGAAAGGCGTCCTTGAGGTGCGACAGGGCCTCGTATTCCGGGCGGAAGTTCATGCCCCATTTGGAAATGCAATGGGCCTCGTCGACCACGAACATGTCGGGGCCGGTCTTTTGCAGGGCGTGGATCATGCGCTCCGTCATCAGCCGTTCCGGCGACAGATAGAGCAGCCTGCACGCCCCGCCCTGCACCCGCTTCCAATCGGCCACGTTGGCGTCGCGCTCGCGCCCGGAATGGATGCAGGCGGCATCGACGCCGAGGGCGCGCAGCGCCGCGACCTGATCGTCCATCAGGGCGACCAGGGGCGAGATCACCACGGTCAGACCGTCGAACACCAGGGCCGGAATCTGATAGCACAGCGACTTGCCCGCCCCCGTCGGCATGACGACCAGCGCGTTTTGCCGCGCCAGAAGCCGCCCGACGATCTCCGCCTGCCCCGGGCGGAACGCCTGCAGCCCGAACACGGCATGCAGCAGGTCTTCGGCCTGGGCCTGGCGGGGGGGCGTGTCCATGTCCATGTGGGTAAGGCTGTTCCGTAAAATGTCCGCACGCGGCCTGTTACCCGGGCCACCGTCCCGGGATAACGCCCCGGGCGGGGGAAGTCAGGTGTTTTTCCCGGGCTGGGCGCGATTGGTTGGGGATTTTTCGGAAAACCGTCTCGCCGAAGCCAGTACCGGCCACAATAGCCGATGCTACTTTTCATCCGTTAATAGGAATAAATACTTGACATTGGTTGCAGGCCGCGTCATTGTCGCAACACAGAGCGCCCGCCGGGTCCCGCCGTGATGGCGGGGCAACCCCTCAAGCGGACAACGCCCCGACTCCCGACCTCACAATCCCCGCAACCGGCCCGCCGGTTGGCGCCCTCCGTCCCGCATGACGGTTATCGCACCCGGGCGCCGCCGCGGCCTCAGCACCGCCGCGCCCGTCCCCCGCGACGCCGGCGCGCGAGGAGACGCCCATGCGCACCCCCTTCCGCCTGAACAAGACCATCGGCGAGGCCTATGACATGGACCTGACCGACGCCCTCACCGCCAAGCAGGCCCTGGCCAGCCTGGGCCATCTGGAGGCGCCCGACGACGGCTTCGATGAATACCCGGACCGCCCCCTGATCGAAGCCGTGAAATCGTTCCAACGCGCCGAAGGCCTCGCCGAGGACGGCGTCATGAAGCCCGACGGACCGACGCTGGCGCGGTTGAATGACAGCTTGGCTTCCCGCAGCGGCCTCCCCGGACCCAAAGGGTCGTTCATGCCCGACTCGCGTAAAAATCCCGACCTCCGCTTCATTCCCATCACCCTGAAGCGTCCCGTCACACCGTCGACCAACATGGACCTAGGCGACACGGCGCGGGTCAAATCGGTGCTGGAAACGCTCGGCCTGCCGGTGCCGGGCGGAAGCACTACCCCCTATCCGACCCGGGATCTGTTCAATACCATTCGCGCCTTCCAGCAGCGCCACGGCCTCGTCGCGGACGGTGAGATGAAACCCGGCGGCGAGACGGAAGCCAAGATGAACACCGAGATGCAACGGCTGAGTCGACAGTCAGACGCACAGCCCCCGCGGCCCCCGCAACCCGCGCCATCGCCCGTCGCTCCGAGGTCTGGCCAAACATCCAAAACAGGAGGGCCCGTTGCCGGCAGCGAACCCGGCGCCGAGCCGGGCACAATCAGCGTCACGCTCGACGGAGAGCGCGTCGGCTTGGATGACCTCCCCGACCGACTCACCGCCTGGAACAACATCGTCAATGGCGGAATCACGGACGAGGCCGGTGCGTCGACGGTCAACGAAGCGCCGGAGGAGGTAAAGCGCAAGGTCGGCGAGGCGCTTCTCGGCATCCTCCCCGGCACCGGCGAAGCGATGGAAGCCAAGGATGCCTACGATGCCTTCCAGGCGGCCCGTGAGGCAGTCCGCAGGGGCGACCTGTCCGACGCGGGGATCAACGCCGCGATGGCCAGCATCAGCACCGTCGGCGCCATACCCTTGTTCGGCAAGGCACCCGCCGCAGCCAAGATGATCATCCGCATGCTGGCCCGCAGCCTCGACACCGTCACCGATGGCAAGACGATCAGCAAAGCCGCTGGCGCCACGGCCATCGGCACGACCGGCGCCCTGATGGGCGACTCGCCTCGCGAGGACGAAAAAAGGACAGGCTCGCAGCGGACCATGCTCGACCGGCCTTTCCCCCCACCGCCGGGATTTGAGCCGCCGGACACACCGCTGCCCGACCGGACGGAAAGCCCGCCGACTGAGAATCTCAGCGAATTGAAAGAAACTTTTCCCGCCTTGGAAGAGATCGACACGATCCTTGAAGGCTTTCCGGATCAACGCGACGAACTGATCCAAATCCTCATTCTTCAGGCCGGCAGTCGAGGGGCACCGCCAATCGAGGAGCGTAACAATTTCCTGCTCGAAAGAATGTTGAATAAATTGAAAGAGATCGGTCTTCCGAGAAGACACGTCGGCGGCGGAACCACTAAGGAATCCGGTTACCAAGCAGAACATCACTTCAAGAAAAGGGATGGAATACGTGCACGGCGATCAGATGGTCGAATTGAAGTTGAGCCGACATTAGGTGATTTGTTCTTCGAGGATATCCAAACAGTTGATACCCTTGCAGACGGTAAAACCATGACGGCAAGGGAGAGGGATGCGGCCCAAGATATTAAATTGCACAAGGAAAAAGATGACAAGCGCGGCGGCCTCACCACCTATCCGAAGCACCCGGGCATGCCACTTGACGAATGGAAAGAGATTATGGGCCCAAGGGTAGATGCCTATGTTGAGGCGACCTTCGGCCGCTTCAGAAAAAAATCTTGAAAGAAAGCTTGGCAGGTGGGCGCACTTCAGGCGCAAAACATCGAAAAAGGTGCTTCCATGCGTACAGGTCCAGGAGGACGTCCGGTTCGCGTCATCGGGCGCCAGATCAACATGACAGTCTCCGACTTCGCGAATTTTTGGGAAGTTGTCTTTGAGAATATCCCCCACATGCGCTTGTTCTTCCCCCAAGACATAAGCGCCGGCATTTATCCCGAAATCTCATTGGCGGAAGCGATCGCGAAGTTCGAAGAACCCTACGGCGTCAGCTTTGTGGTTGTTTTCGAGGGCGGTGATTGGTCGCCGGAGTTCGCACCCGACCCGGATTATCCTGGCAACTCTTATCTGACACTTGTTAATCGACCAATTCTTTTGATGAGCTACAATTCAGGGCGTCCTCAGAAGATCGAAATGCCATTTCTAAAAGACCCGATTTATGTTCACCGCCCAGGCGGACTCAACGGAAGCCATTTCGCTGATGACCAGAAAGGCAAGCGGTTTATCGATACGGCTTTCCGTATTCTTCGGAAAATGTCCGACAATTGCTTCCAGGCTGTGGACTTAATGTCTGGCATCCATGTGCAGGACGAAAAATTTAACGAGTGGTACGGCCCCGGCATGGCATCGTTTTGCTTATCAAACCCGGGCCATTTCCTTTCGGTCCTGAATGATCGTGAGAATGATCGGTATTGGGGGTACCTGCCAGCCTCGAAACCCTGACCGAGAGCAGCAGATTCGACCAATCGTCGACATCCAAAATACATTTTTTGATATAAAATTAATTATATTATACTCGTTTATGTAAATAAACGAGGCAATCCACCATGACGGCACGAGGTGTACATTTCGCAATCACGGCGGAACAGCGCGCCGGCCTGGAGTCTCAATCGGACGATCAAGAACGGATCTGCTACGTGCAAGAAGTAATTGAGAATGCCTGGGACCATGAATACCTTGAGGAAACAGACAAGGCCTGGGATGCCATCCATCGATGCTTGAGCGAATGGCCGCCTGACACGCCGCATTTTTATCCCGTGTCCCCCGAGCACGGCGCCTACGCGCTCCCCGAAGACCATGGCACGTATCCGTTGAAACTTGCCGTGCTTGGCGGCAAGCGGCTACAGGAAAGCGAATACGGCTATTTCATCCGCCTGATCGAACCCAACGAGGTGATTGATCTCGTTCCCGCACTCAAGGCAATCAACGAAGGCAATCTCCGCACCCGCTATTTCAAACATTGCAAAGGTGCCTGGCCGGAGTACGGGGAGGAGGATTTCGAATATACATGGGAATATTTCGAACTGCTGCGCGACTTTTTTGAACGTATGGCCGGCAACGGCCGCGCCGTGATTTTCACCGCAGATCAATAAGCCCTGCAACGCATTGCACACAGCCCTATGACCTGGAACTTTTTTGTCATCAAAAACGGTATTTCCGGCATCATCCGCGCAGATCAGGCAATTAAAGGAGAGCCCCACTCACCACCAATTGCCGCCGCGTAGTGGCCTGAAAGCACGCCCCGACCGATTTGTGCATCTATGCCTGCCTGTTGACCATTTATTGGCAGGATCCCGACCGTCGGATAGATTCGCGGGATGGGCTATTGCGTATTCATGTTGCGCCCGGATTCCATCTACGACGATAGTCCGGCAGAGCAGTACCAGTTTCCAAAACAATATCTTAGCCGGGCAAAGGGTGCCGAAGGCGACTGGATTGTTTATTTGGAACCGGCACGGCTGCGCAATTCGCGAGGATACTTCGCCATTGCGCGTGTCCAAGCGGTCATTCCAGACCCAAAAGCGCCCGACATGTATCTCGCTGTAATTGAGCCGGGAAGTTATCTCGATTTCGCGCGGCATGTTCCTTTCAATGATGAAGACGGCCCTATCGAACGTGGCCTGCTGAATGAAAAAGGACGACTATCTGGTCGCGCCCAATCCGCCGTCAGGCCGATCTCTCCGGCGGATTTTTTACGAATTATTGAAAAGGGGCTCGCGCAGACTGAACCGGTTTTACCGCGCGTCGACGTTATCCGGACAGTCGCAGAGTTATCTGAGAGCCAAGAGCCATTTCCGCTTGAGATGGAGCGGGAACGGCTAAAGCAATTGACGATCCGCGATGTCCGGGACAGAACATTCCGACAAATCGTCCTTCGCGCCTACGACGAACGATGCGCAATCACGGGCCTCAAGTTCATCAACGGAGGCGGTCGCGCCGAAGTCGATGCCGCCCATATTCGCCCCGTAAAGGACAAGGGGCCTGATATCATCCACAACGGCATTGCCTTATCGGGAACCGCACATTGGATGTTTGATCGCGGCCTCATCAGCCTTACGGATGATTTGGAAATTCTCATCTCCCGTCAGGTCAATGACCCAGACAGCGTGAGGTCCTTCATCAACAAAACCGGCCGGGCGATACCTCCGCTGCGTCCCGCAGACCATCCGCATCCACACTTTCTTGAGTGGCATCGTGAAAACTGCTTCAAAACCTGAACCTCTCATCCCACCACGCGAGCCCGCCATGTCCCCCATTCCCACCACCGCCTCCCATCGGCCAAACCCTCGGGATGTTCGAGGAGCGGGACAATACGCCGGCGGCGCCGGCGCTTTCCGTCCCGGTTACATGAGCAGGCTGGCGATGAATGCGCCCGCCGCCCCGGTCATCACCGCGGCGGCGATCATCAGATAGCCGTCACGGGCGGTCAAGGCGAGGCCGTAGACCGCGACCACCGCGCCGATCGTGCTGCTCGCCATCGGCACAAGTTCGAGGAACGGGATGACGGCGGCCATCAACAGGCAGACCGCCGCGGCGGCTTTCGCGCATGCGCCGGTGGTCAGAATTTCGAGCCGCGGGCCGATCAGCCGGTCGACATGCTTGGCGACCTTGCCGAGCCATCTCCCGGCCCGCCTGAACCGGTCGCGATCGATGCCGCGGTCCGTGACGAAGGCGGGAAACCAGGGGCTGCGCCTGCCGATCAGCAGCTGGCCGGCCACCAGGGCGATGCACAGGCCGCAGAGCGTTGAAAACCCGGGGATCGCGCTGAGCGGAGAGACGACCAGGATGCTCGGCACCAGCAATACCGGGCCATAGGACCGCCGGCCGACCCGCGCCAGGATTTCGCCGACCCTCACCTTTTGATCCGCGCCCGCCTGCACCATGCACGTGACGATTTCGCTCAACGTCTGAATCCGCGGCGGCGGACGGTTGCCAAGATCATTCATCGTGCCGTCGCTCATCGTTCCGTCCGCCGCGCCCGGCCGTCCGCATTCTGCTTTCGCCCAAGCGCGGGGGGAGACGCACGTCATGGTCGCCCACCCTGCCTGGCGGCGCTTGTGACCATTTCGCGACATGCGCATGGGGCCGATTGCGCGCCCGGACCGGTCAACTACGTCAAGAGGGACACCTAGCCGACGATAAAACCCACGGCGTCCGGGACCTTCAGTCGAGGCATCGAGAAAGGATGACATACGCGACCTTGACGCCCGCCATCACGGCAGACTTCGGCGCTGCCCTTACCCCCAAGGAAGGAGAGACGAATGGCCACACAGGACGAAACCCTGAAGAAGGATATGGCGGAGCTTCGCGCCGCGCTCGACCAGTTGACGAAGGACGTGTCGACGCTCAGCAAGAATTTCGCCAGTTCCATCAACAGCGAAGTGCGGGAAAACATGAAGAAGGCCGCGGACCAGGCCCGCGAAAAAGGCAAGCAGTCGGCCGAAGCCGTCGGTGTCGCCGTCGGCGAGCATCCGTTCCGCAGCCTCCTGATCGCATTCGGCGCGGGTGTTCTGATGTCGCTTCTGGTCAGCCGCCGAGGCGCGGACGAACGGTGATGGCCGAACAGGGCGCACCGGACGTGATGGACCGCATCCTGGACCTGGCCGCGGACACGGCGAAACGCAGCCTGTTGACGGCGGCGATTGCCCTGATCGGCGCGCTCGTCACCTCGTGCGCCGCCGCCTTCGCCGGCGCGGCGGTCTACATGTGGCTGTCGCACCATCTTCCCGACTATCTGGCGGCCCTGTGCGTGGCCGGCGCCTTGCTGGCCGTCGGCGTCTGTCTGCTGATCAGGGGCAGAAAGGCCCCTCTCGCGGCTCCCCGGCAAGACCGGCGCCCGTACCGCAGCGGTGACCCGATTGCCGAGCTGGTTGTCCGCGCGGCGACGACGGCCCGGTCGGGAGCGACATCCCATCCGTCCCTGGCCCTGCTGTCTGCGACCGCCTTAGGGTTCCTGACCGGGTGCCTGGCGCCGCGCGGGAAGCAATAAGGCGGAAGTCTTGCGGTCCACCGGTTCGGGAACCGGCGATCACGTGTAGGCCTTGACCCGCCCCATCCGATCTCATTCCCCGATATATCGTTCGCATATTTCTATTTGTCCCATCACCTCCGGCATGATCGACTGGCGCTCCCGCCCACCCCAAGCCGCGCGAGCCCGCCATGTCCCCCATGCCCACCACCGACAACCCCATCGGCCACGACATCGCAGAGGAAGCGCGCGACGTTCTGGACGTGCTCGACGGCGGGGGCATCGCGATCATTCCCCTGAACGTCGCCTATGCCATCCTGGGCCGCACGGAGGACGCCATCCGCCGCATCTTCCAGGTCAAGCGCCGCAGTTTCGAGAAACCGTCGGGGATGTTCGGGGGTGCGGCCGCCTCGGCCGACCTGCATGTGCTGGATGACGAGGCCCAGGCGATCCGCCAGGCCCTGATCGAGGACGCCGACCTGCCGTTTTCAATCGTCGCCGACTACCGCCGGGATCATCCCCTGCTGAACAGCGTCGCGCCCTTCGTGCTGGAAACCTCGACCAAGGGGCCGACCATGGACATGCTGCTGAACGCGGGGCCGCTGCACAACGCCCTGGCCGAATTGAGCCACGCACGGGGCACACCGGTGTTCGGCTCCAGCGCCAATCAGTCGCTTAACGGATCGAAATACACGGTCGCCGAGATCGAGCCCGAGGTGGTCGCCGCCGCCGACATCGTCATCGACCACGGGCGCTGCCGCGACGCCAACGACCAGGGCCTGTCGTCGACCATCATCGATTTCCGAGATTACACGGTGGTCCGCGCCGGCTGCCGGTTCGACGAGATCGCGGCTTTCCTGGCGGACCGCTTCGGGCGCCGGATCGCCGCCTGAGGCGGGACGCCGCCGTCCCTAGGCCTCATCCCCCCGCCAGTCGATGCGGTAGAGGTCGAAGCGCCGGTCCTTCAGGTTCTGCACCGTGCCGGAATGGCGCGCCGTCCGCAGGTTGTCCAGGCGCAGGTCGGCGAAGGCGACCATTTCCACGTTGGGCGTCGTGTCGGCGGCGATGCCGTCACGGGCGAAGGCGACGTCGCAGGGGGTCAGAATGCAGCTTTGCGCGTATTGGATGTCCATGTTGTCGACGTTGGGCAGGTTGCCGACGTTGCCGGCCAGCACCACGTACATCTGGTTTTCCACGGCCCGCGCCTGGCCGCAGTAGCGCACGCGCATGTAGCTTTGCCGCTCGTCCGTGCAGAACGGCACGAACAGAATCTGCGCCCCCTGGTCGACCAGATGGCGGGACAGTTCGGGAAATTCGGAATCGTAGCAGATGTTGACGCCGATCGGTCCGCAGTCGGTCATGATGGTCGAAACCTCCGTGCCGCCCTGGATATGCCACCAATAGCGTTCGTTGGGCGTCGGATGGATCTTGTCCTGGCGGTGGATGGAGCCGTCGCGCAGGCAGACGTAACAAGTGTTCCGGATGTCGCCGTTGTCTTCCCGCGAGGGGTGCGAGCCGCCGATGATGTTGATGTTGTAGCTGACGGCGAGGCCGCTCAAGAGTTCCTTCAAGGGCTCCGTATAGCGGGTCAGATGGGCGATGGCTTCCGACGCCGGAATCTGTTCGTTCTCGATGGACAGAAGCTGCAGGGTGAACAGTTCGGGAAACACCACGAAATCGGATTTGTAGTCGGCGACCACGTCGACGAAATATTCCACCTGGGCGGCGAATTCCTCGAACGACTTGAGCCGCCGCTGCTGATACTGAACCAGGCTGACGCGGACGGTGTCGACGGAACGGTTGCTTGGGCGCGACGACACCGGCTCGGGCGCGATGTACTTCGGGTCGCGCCACACCAGATGCGCCGCATGGCCGCCAGATTCCGCATCCGACGGCAGATAGTTTTCCAACACGCCGTGAATCTCGAAACCGTTGCGAAGCTGGAAGCCGAGCACGGAATCCCGAAGGTTCTTCGCCGCCACGGCGTCCACATAGGCGCGGGGCGAGCCGATCTTCTTGGACCGCCGGGCATAACCCGGGATGCGGCCGCCGAACACGATGCCCTTCAGGTGAAGTTCCGTGGCCAAGGCCTTGCGCGCCGCGTACAACCGCTGGCCGATGCGCAGTCCCCGGAAGTCGGGATCGACGAAGACCTCCATGCCGTAGAGCCAGTCGCCGGCCGGATCATGGCGCGAGGCGAAACCGTTGCCGGTGATCTGCCACCAGGTATGGGCGGCGAAGGCGATCGCCTCGGCGATGCGGAAGGTGGCGCAATAGCCGACGATCTCGTCCTCATAGGTGGCGACGAACTGGCCTTGCGGGAAGTTGTTGATCTGGCCGCGCAGTTGGTCGCTCGAATAGGCGGACATGCCGGGATAGACCTTCTTGTACAGCTTCTGAACGGCCCTCACATCGGCTGCCCGTGCATGACGCACGACAAGTTTCGCCTTGGCATCGTTGGTCGCACTTTTGGTGGGCATGTCGGTTCCTATGTTTTGATCACAGCGCCCGGGCCGCGGAATGCGGCGGGCGGTCGTCTAGGCGGCGCCGGCCGTCTCGGTGACGCAGGCGGCGAAATCGCCCGTCACCCGCCCCCGGCGGAGCGGCACGCAGTCCTCGGGAAAATCCTGGCGGAAGGTCCCGCCGGCGTCCCGCACCTTATCAATGAATCGTTCCAGATGCGCCATGGCCCCGGTCGGCAGATCGTGGACGACGATCAGTCCGTGGTCGAGGGGCGCCAACTGGTCCAGGGCCGTCTCGACCCATCCGTCCGGGTCAGCCCAGTCGCGGGGGATCGAATTCCACAGCACGCAGGTATAGCGGCCCGCCATCAGGTAATCGGCGACCGGACGGCTCAACAAATGCGGCCCCAGCGCCCCGCCGCCGCCGAACGGGCGGAACAGGCGGTCGGGATGGGCGAGACCGCCGATCAGGTCCTGGGTGCGGCCGATCTCGGCCTCGGGCACGTCCCGGCCCGGCAGGTTCCCCAGGGGCGTTTCGTGACTGTAGGTATGGTTGGCGATCCAATGGCCTTCGGCCGCCGCCCGTTCGGCCAGCCGGCGCCGGGCCGGGTCGGCGATCTTCTTGCCCAGAACGAAAAAGGTGGCAAGCACATCCGCCCGGGCCAGCACGTCGAGCACGCCCGGCGTCACGTCCGGCTCGGGTCCGTTGTCGAAGGTCAGGGTCACGTCGCGCATGGGCGCAGACTAGCCGAACACGGGGCCCGGGGGAACGGCAAGCTGCGCCGCACGCCTTGCAATCGGCGGCGGAAACGCTCATGTCAAAGGGATCACCCCTTTCGGAGGAGGACGGCATGATGCATTCGCGGCGGCTTCTGATGGCGGGAATTCTCGCCGCTATCCTGTTTCCCTGGCTGGCGGCCGGACCGGCGGCGGCCCATCACGGCTGGCGCTGGGCCGAGGACGACAACTTCGAGATCACCGGCGTCATCCGCGAGGCCAAACTGGGCAACCCCCACGGCCTTTTGTATCTCGACGTGAAGGGCCAGCGCTGGACCGCCGAGGTCGGCCAGCCCTGGCGCAACGAGCGGGCGGGGCTGAGCAACGCCAGGCTCGTCCCCGGTACGGAGGTCACCATCCGCGGCCACCGCGCCAAGGACCCCAAGGAACTGCTGATCAAGGCCGAGCGGGTCATCATCGGCGGCAAGGTCCACGACCTGTATCCGGAGCGCGACTGACCCGGCCGCCCCCGGCGGCAGGCGGTGCGACCGGCATGACCTCGGAACTCCTCACCAACCTTCTCACGGACCTCGCCGCCACCGCCCCGGCGCAGATGCTGAAGGCCTCGTTCTGGGTCTATCCGCTGGTCAACGCCGGGCACATCCTGGGCATCGCCCTTCTGGTCGGTGCCATCGCCGTGCTCGACCTGCGGCTGCTCGGCCTGTTCCGCAAGGTGCCCGCGGCGGCCCTGGCGGCGGGGGCCGTGCCGGTCGCGGCCATTGGCCTGTTCGTCGCCACCGTCACCGGCTTCCTGCTGTTCGCCGTGAAGCCGCTGGATTATGCCGGATCGTCCCTGTTCCTCGGCAAGCTCGCGGTCATCGCCGCCGCCGTGCTGAACCTGATCCTGGTGCGGCGCAACGCCCGTTGGCGGCGCATCGCCCAGGGCGGGCCGGTGGAGCCGGACGGGGCCCTGCGTCTGGCCGGCCTGCTATCCCTCGCCCTCTGGACCGCCGCCCTCGTGCTCGGCCGGCTGGTCGGCTATTTCCTGTGAACAGCGCCTTAAGCCGGATACCGCTCCGGCGCCGGAAACCCGGGAAATTCCGCCCGCCGGACGGCGCGCTGCATATAGGCGGCGAGCGCCGCATAGGGCTGGCGGCCGTATTCGGTTAAGGGAAGCATGAGCAGAACCGTCAGGAACTTGGCCTGACCTTCCCTGAAATGCAAATAGCTCCAGGCATGATTTCGGAATCCCTGAAAAGGCGCGCCGTTATCGTCTGGCTCGCCGACGCCGTCGGTTTCGTCGTAAACGTCATAGGCGATGACCCCATCCGGCAAGGGAACATAGCGGCCATCGTCCCCTTCCCCAATGATGCTTTCAAGAACCTGCGGGTATACTTCAGGCGCCAGGATGGCCGGATCGCCGTCCTCATCCTTGAATTGCAAAGTTCGGCATTCAACGAACATCCCCGCATACGACGAGCCGGATTCCATGCGGCAGTACCAGCGGGGGCTGGAGGCGCTCGATGTCTCATCGACAAGAATAGACATGGCCTTCGGCAGAGAGAACTTGACCCAATCGTCGAAGTTGCAGCGGTGCAGCGGCCCAAGCCGCTCCTTGGCCTCATCCTCCTCATCGCTCCGGAACGGATCGAAATGCGCCGCGCCGATCTCCCGCTCCATGATTTCGCGAAGTTCAACGAATTCGGGATCGTCCATTTGCGCATGGGTCAGGACCAGATTCATGGCAATCACCACCATATGCGGCCCCCGATTCAGATAGAAATGCGAGAACCAGAAGCGCAGGCCCTCTCCATTTTCTTCCGTGTCATAGATGCGATACCAGCGGTATCCGTCCTCCACCTGCAAGACGGAACTCTCCAGCAACGGCGATCCGAAAGCCACCTTGTCCCGCGCGGCGTCTTCCGCCACGCGCTTCATGTCCATGTCTTCCGACGAGGGCGCGCAGGCGCCGTCCCAGGTGAAATGCTCGACCTGCATCCACAACGTTCCCGTATCGGGCTCGGTGCCGTCGTCCTCTTTCTCATAACAGCCCCAGAATCCGGGACGGTCTTCGTCGGGCCACACACCCCAGCGTTCCGGAATACGCAGCGTCACCGCGCCGTCCGCGACGGAAACGGTCTTCAACTTGTGAAAGTCGTAGGCCATGGCGTTGCCTCACGCTTGTTATGAATACGTGTTATTTATAATTTTTATATCGCATAACGTGTTTTGACAAGCGGCATTGATCGCCCTGCGGAAGCAGGCGGCACGTCCACTCAATGACGGATCAGCGCAGCGCCGCGCAGGCGCGCTGGATGCGCTCGCAGGCCTGGGTCAGTTCCTCGACCGCCGCCGCATAGGAAATGCGGAAATAGGGCGACACGCCGTAGGCCCCGCCGTGAACGGTGGCCACGCCCTCCGTCTCCAACAGGTACATGACGAAGTCGCGGTCGGTTTCGATCACCTGGCCCGACGGCGTGGTCTTGCCGATCACCCCGGCGCAGTTCGGGTAGACGTAGAACGCCCCCTTCGGCACGGGACAGGAAATGCCCGGCGCCTGGTTGAGCATGGAAACGACCAGATCGCGGCGGTCCTCGAAGGATTTGGAACGCTCCGCGACATAGTCCTGCGGCCCGTTGAGGGCTTCCACGGCGGCGGCCTGACTGACCGAGGCGGCGCCCACGGTGACCAGGGATTGCAGCTTGATCATCTGCTTGACCAGGGACGGATGGGCCCCGGCATAGCCGATGCGCCAGCCGGTCATGGCGAAGGCTTTCGACACGCCGTTGACCGTCACCGTGCGGTCGAACAGTTTGGGCTCCACCTGGGCGATGGTCGCGAATTTCAGCCCGTCGAAGGCGATGTGCTCGTAGATGTCGTCGGCGATGATGCCGACACGGGGATAGTCCAGCAGCACGTCGGCCAGGGCCCGCAGGTCGGCCTCCTCATACACCGCCCCCGTCGGGTTGTTGGGCGAGTTGAGCAGCAGCCAGCGCGTTTTCGGCGTGATCGCCCCCCGCAACTGGTCGGCGGTCAGCTTGAAATCCTGTTCTTCCGCGCAGGGCACGATGACCGGCACGCCGCCCGCGAACTTGATCATGTCGATATAGGCGACATAGTAGGGCGCCGGCAGGACGACCTCGTCCCCGTCGCCGGTCCCGGCTGTGAAGGCGTTGAAGATCACCTGCTTGGCGCCGTTGCCGACGATGATGTGGTCGCGCGTATACTCCAGGCCGTTCTCGCGCTTGAACTTGGCGATGATGGCGTCCTTCAGCGCGTTGGTCCCGGCGATGGGGGTATAGGTCGTCTGGCCTTCGCGCATGGCCCGGATCGCCGCCTCCATCACATGGTCCGGCGTCGGAAAGTCGGGCTGGCCCGAGGACAGGGAGATGATGTCCCGCCCCGCTTCCTTCATTTCACGGGCGCGCTGCGTCATCACGGCGGAGGGCGAGGTTTCGATGCGGTCCATGCGGGCCGCGAATTCCTGATCGGTCATGGTGGGTCCTGTGTCGGCGGAAAAGGCGGCGCCCATGGTCCCCGTTTTCAGGACGGCGTCAAGAGGATGCGCATTTCACGCATCGGCAGCCGGCCGGCCGGATGTATTCCTCGAAGTACTCCTTGCCGTAGTCGTAGGTGATCTCCTCACCCGCCTTGATCCGCTTGATCGCCTCGATGGTGATGCGCTTTTCGTCGTGGCTGACATACGCCTTGGCATTCGGCCGGCAGGAATGATTGATATAGCGCGCCAGGTTCGAGTGCGGCGAGCCGTCGATGTAATGCTTGTCGTTCAACTGAAACAGATACCGGTTCGGCTTGGCGTCGGCTTTCTTGGTGCTGAGGCGCGGGCCGGTATACTCGATCAGTTCCTCGGACTTCTTGAAATCGCGGAGGGCGCGCAGGCCCAGCCCGGCGGACGAGCGGAAAACCTTGAACTTCTTGGACAGTTTCTTCATGCCGATTTCCGGTGGCGAACGATGCGTCCGTTCTTATCGGCAATGGTGTCCGTCTGGGTCAAGATCACGCTCAGTTTTTCGCCGTGGCCAGCGGTGCCGCAAGGCCGCCCAGGCTGCGCACCAGCTCCGCGATCTCGGCCACGCCCGTCCCCGTCTTCATGTTGGTGAAGACGAAGGGTCGGTCGCCCCGCATGCGTTTGGCGTCGCGGTCCATGACGGCCAGGTCGGCGCCGACATGGGGGGCCAGGTCCGTCTTGTTGATGACCAGAAGGTCCGAGCGGGTGATGCCCGGCCCGCCCTTGCGGGGGATTTCCTCGCCGGCTGAGACGTCGATCACGTAAATAGTGATGTCGGCCAGTTCGGGCGAGAACGTGGCGGCCAGATTGTCGCCGCCCGATTCGATCAGGATCAGGTCCAGGCCCGGAAAGGTCTTCCGCATTTCCGCCACGGCGGCCAGGTTGATGGAGGCGTCCTCACGGATCGCCGTGTGCGGGCAGCCGCCCGTTTCCACGCCCATGATGCGTTCCGGCGCCAGGGCGCCGCGCCGGGTCAGGGCCTCGGCGTCTTCCTTGGTGTAGATGTCGTTGGTGATGGCGCAGATGTCGTGGCTGTCGCGGAAGGCCCGGCACAGCTGTTCCATCAGCGCCGTCTTGCCGGAGCCGACGGGCCCGCCGATGCCGACCCGCAAGGGTCCGTGAGGGGATGTGGTCATGATCTGAAAAGCCTCGTGTACTGGGTTTCGTGGCGCATGGCGGCCACGTCGGAAAGAAAGGCGCAGCCGCCGAGGGCGGCAAGATCGGCAACTTGGGCGGCGATGGCCGTCTGCGCCACAGCGTCTTCCAACGCCGCCAAAACGCGCTGCCCGTCGGTCTGTCCGAGCGGGATCAGCCGCACGCCCGCGGAAATCAGGTTGGCGGCCACGGCATGAACATAGGCGTGGAGCGCCGGCCTCAGCGGCAGGCCGTGTCCCGCCGCGGCCCAGGCGACGGCGACGGGATAGGCGCAGTCGCCGGGGATCAAATCTGTATCGTCGCCGGTCCACGGCCAGCTTGCCCGGGTCGCCAGCAGGAAGGCGTTGCCCTGGGCCGTGGTTTCCAGCCGCCGTTCCGAAGACGGGCAGAGTGCTACGGCAAGGTCGTTGATCTCCGCCAACGCGGCCCCGTCCTCCGCGACGGCGGCATCGTGGCTGCGGGCGAACAGCACGGCGTCGGACCAGGCCCCGCCATGGGCCAAGAGATCGCGCAGCCAGCGTTCCAGCCCCGCCCGGTCGGCCACCGTCCCCGTCTCCACCGCCCATTCCAGGCCGTGGCTGTAGGCGAAGGCGCCCACGGGATAGCCCGGCGACAGCCAGGCGAGCAGGCGGTAGAGCGATCCGCTATCCATGGGAATGGCTTCCATGCCCGTGATGATGGTCATGGTCATCGCCGTGATCATGACCATGGGTGCGGCCATGGCCGTAGGCCCCGCCTTCCGGATTGAAGGGGGCGGAGACGTGGGAAACCGCCGCCCCCAGCTTGACCAACATGTCCTCGATCACATGGTCGCGGCGGATGCGCAAACGGTCGCCCAGCAATTCCGTCGGCAAATGCCGGTTGCCCAGGTGCCAGGCGACGCGGACCAGATGACCGGTATCGTCGCAGGTGACCTCGGCCAGCGGTTCCGCCGCCGCCGTCACGGCGACCAGCCGCCCGTCGTCGAGCACCAGGCCGTCGCCGTCGGCCAGGGCCTCGGCCTCGGCCAGATCCAACAGGAACGCCAACCCGTTCACGCCGGTCATCGCCATGCGCCGCCGATGACGGTGGTCGAAGTCCAACACCACCGTATCGGCGGCCGCCCCCGACCAGTCCCCTTTCCGCCTGAGCGCCGTTGCCCGAAGCATCGATCTCTCCCGTCTGTTCAAACCGTCACCCCCTCACCCAACTTCGGCTAGGCCCGGCTTCGCCGCGCCAAGCCTATGTAACCCTCTCCCCCTCCAGGGGGAGAGGGCAGGGTGAGGGGGTTGTTCATTGTCGCGGCACCTTGCCCTAGAAAAGGAAATAGCGCTGCGCCATGGGCAGCACGTCAGCCGGCTCGCAGGTCAGAAGCTCGCCGTCGGCCCGCACCTCGTAGGTTTCCGGGTCGACCTCGACCTTGGGCGTGGCGTCGTTCAGCACCATGGATTTCTTGGAAATGCCGCCGCGCGTGTTCTCGACCGCGAGCAATTCCTTTTCCACGCCGAGGGTGATGCCGATCCCGGCCTCCAGCCCCGCCTTGGAAACAAACGTCACGCCGGACGCCGCCGTGGACCGCCCGAAGGCGCCGAACATGGGGCGGTAGTGCACGGGCTGCGGCGTCGGGATGGAGGCGTTGGGGTCGCCCATGGCCGCCGCCGCGATGGTGCCGCCGATCAGGATCATGTCCGGCTTGACCCCGAAGAAGGCGGGCGACCACAGCACCAGATCGGCGCGCTTGCCGACCTCGACCGAACCCACATGCTTCGACAGCCCATGGGCGATGGCCGGGTTGATGGTGTACTTGGCGATGTAGCGTCTGACGCGCAGGTTGTCGTTGTCCCCCGTCTCGCCCGCCAGTCTTCCCCGCTGACGCTTCATCTTGTCGGCGGTCTGCCAGGTGCGGATCAGCACCTCGCCGACCCGGCCCATGGCCTGACTGTCCGAGGCGATGATCGAGAACGCCCCCAGGTCGTGGAGGATGTCCTCCGCCGCGATGGTTTCCTTGCGGATGCGGCTTTCGGCGAAGGCGACGTCTTCCGGAATGTTACTGTCCAGGTGATGGCAGACCATCAGCATGTCCAGATGTTCTTCCAGCGTGTTCACCGTGTAGGGCCGGGTCGGGTTGGTCGAGGACGGGATCACGTTCATCTCGCCACAGACCTTGATGATGTCCGGCGCATGGCCGCCGCCGGCCCCTTCCGTATGGAAGGCATGGATGGTGCGGCCCTTGAAGGCGGCGACGGTGTTTTCGACGAAGCCGCTTTCGTTCAGCGTGTCCGTATGGATCATCACCTGCACGTCCATGTCGTCGGCGACGCCGAGGCAGCAGTCGATGGCCCCCGGGGTGGTGCCCCAGTCCTCGTGCAGTTTCAGGGAACAGGCCCCGGCCCGGACCTGTTCGATCAGGGCCGCCGGCTGCGCCGCGTTGCCCTTGCCCGCGAAGGCCAGGTTCATGGGCAGGCCGTCCGCCGCCTGGATCATGCGCCCGATGTGCCAGGGGCCCGGCGTGCAGGTCGTGGCGTTGGTGCCCGTGGCCGGGCCCGTGCCGCCGCCCAGCATGGTGGTGACGCCAGACATCAGGGCCTCGTCCACCTGCTGCGGGCAGATGAAATGGATATGCACGTCAAGCGCGCCGGCGGTGAGGATCTTGCCCTCGCCGGCGATGGCCTCCGTGCCCGGGCCGATGACGATGTCGACGCCGGGCTGGGTGTCCGGGTTGCCCGCCTTGCCGACGGCGACGATGCGCCCGTCCTTCAACCCCACGTCGGCCTTGACGATGCCCCAATGGTCGACGATCAGGGCGTTGGTGATGACCGTGTCCACCGCGCCCTGGGCGCGGGTCGCCTGGGACTGGCCCATGCCGTCGCGGATCACCTTGCCGCCGCCGAATTTGACCTCCTCGCCGTAGGTGGTGAAGTCCTTTTCCACCTCGATGAACAGCTCCGTATCGGCGAGGCGCACGCGGTCGCCCACGGTCGGGCCGAACATGTCCGCATAGGCGGCGCGTGAAATTCTTGCCGGCATCAGTTCGCCCCCCCGTCGAGATCACCCATGACTTTCTGATTGAACCCATAAACCTTGCGGGCACCCAGCAGCGGCACCAGGGTCACGTCGCGGGATTGTCCCGGCTCGAACCGCACGGCCGTGCCCGACGCGATGTCGAGGCGCATGCCCCGCGCCTTCTCGCGGTCGAAGTCGAGCGCCCCGTTGGTTTCGTAAAAATGATAGTGGCTGCCGACCTGGACCGGCCGGTCGCCCGTGTTGGCGACGGTCAGGGTCACGGTCGGCTGGCCCGCGTTCAATTCGATGTCGCCGGGGGCGGCGATGATTTCACCTGGGATCATGGCATCCTCCCTCAGCGGATCGGGTTGTGGACGGTGACCAGCTTGGTCCCGTCGGGAAAGGTCGCTTCGACCTGCACGTCGTGGATCATCTCGGGAATTCCCTCCATGACCTGGGCGCGGGTGATGACATGGGCCCCGGCCTCCATCAGGTCGGCGACGGTGCGCCCGTCGCGGGCCCCCTCGACCACGAAGTCGGAGATCAGCGCGATGGCTTCCGGGTGGTTCAGCTTGACCCCCCGTTCCAGCCGCTTGCGCGCGACCATCGCCGCCATGGAAATCAGCAGCTTGTCCTTTTCTCTGGGTGTCAGGTTCATGGATCCTCCCTTTATCTTCTTTGACGTCTAGAGGTGCCAGACGCGGGGCAGCGCCCGCCCGGCCAGCAGGTTCAGCAGCGGCACCAGAACGGCCCGAAGCGCCCGGTCGTCGGCGGCGACCAGACGGCAGATCAGCAACCCCGGCATGGCGCTCGCCCCCGCCGTGGCCAGCGGATCGAGCACCGCCCGCGCGTCGGCCAATCCATCCTCCGCCCTGGGGGCGGCCAGCACCACCGTCGCCACGGCCTTCATGCCCGCCAGGGTGGCGGGGCCGGCGGCCACGGCGTCGATGTCGCCCGCGATGCGGGCCGCGTCGGCGAAGATCAGCCGTCCGTCCCGGCGGATGCGCCAGGAATCGGTGAACGCCCCGCCGGTGACCGTCTCGCCCGAAGCGACCCGCCCCAGCACCAGGGCCTCGACCGCCAGGAACGCCGCGTCGCCGGTGAGGTCGACATCGAGCGACCGGTCCAGCCGCCCGCCGTCGAACAGAATGGTTTCCTGGGGCAGCCAATGCAGCCGCGCCCCGGCATCGGCGGACAGCCGCGTGTCGACCCGGGCCGTGCCCGAAGACGCCCGGTACACCCGCTCGCAGGCCTGGGTGGTCAGGGTCAGGAAGGCGCCCGGCCCGGCCAGGGCCTCGGTCGCATAGACGTCGCCGCCCGTGAGCCCGCCCGCCGTGTTGAGCAACACCGCCTCCACCGAAGACGGACCGTAGACCTTGGGCAGGCGCAGCTTGGCGCAGCCGTCCTGGTACAGCTCGGCCAGGCGCGTGATGCCGCCTTCGGCCCGAACCGCGATCCGGGCCCGACCGCGGGCGCGCTGCAGGGAAAGGGTTTCGCCGGGCCGGTCAGACGGTGAGGTGCCGTCGTACATCGTCCGCGTCCAACTCGCTCTTGTCACCGGCGACAATGACCTCGCCCCGGTCCATGACGGTGATGGCGTCGGCCAATTCGTGGGCGAAATCAAAATACTGTTCGACCAGCAGGATCGCCATTTCCCCTTTCTCGCGCAAGTAGGAAACCGCGTCCTTCACCGTCTTGTTGGTCGCGCCGTTGGTTTCCCCGGGCGGCGTGTCGTAGACCCGGAAGGACGACGCCTCGTCCTGCGTGTTCGAGCGGTCGCGCAGGAACTTGATGGCGCCGCCGATGTCCTTGATGATCGAGGGCTGAATGCCTTCCGTCGGCTCGTCCAGCACCAGCAGGCGCGGCCGCGTGACCAATGCGCGGCCGATGGCCAGTTGCTGCTGCTGGCCGCCGGACAGGTCGCCGCCCCGGCGTTTCAGCATGGTCTTGAGCACGGGGAACAGCTCGAACACCTCGTCCGGGATGAACCGCATCTTGGCCGGCAGGCCGGCGAAGCCGGTTTCCAGGTTTTCCTGCACGGTCAGCAGGGGAAAGATTTCCCGCCCCTGGGGCACATAGGCGATGCCGCGCCGCGCCCGGTCGAAGGTCGCCAGGGAATTGACCGAGCCCCCATCCCACAGGATGTCGCCATTGGCGATGGGGTGATGGCCGACGATGGCCCGCAGCAGCGAGGTCTTGCCGACGCCGTTGCGGCCCAGGACGCAGGTTACCTTGCCGACCTCGGCCGTCATGCTGACGCCGCGCAGCGCCTGGGCGGCGCCGTAGAACAGGTCGACGTTTCTGACTTCAAGCATCTCTCGTCTTCCTTTCCCTAGCGTCCCAGATAGACTTCGATGACGCGCTCGTCGGCGCTGACGTAATCGAGGGTGCCCTCGGCGATGGCCGAGCCTTCGTGCAGCACGGTGACCTGAACGTCCAGGTCGCGCACGAAGGTCATGTCGTGTTCGACCACGACCACGGAATGGCGCTGGGCGATGTCGCGCAGCAGGCGCGCGGTTTCTTCCGTTTCCGCGTCGGTCATGCCGGCGACCGGCTCGTCCACCAGAAGAAGCTTGGGATCCTGGGCAAGCAGCATGCCGATCTCCAGCCACTGCTTCTGGCCGTGGGACAGGTTGGCGGAGACCTCGTCCTTGACCCGGGTCAGGCGGATGATTTCGAGGATGTCCTCGATCTCCTTGCGGTCCTTGGCCCCCGTGATGTGGAACAGGGTGTCCCAGGCCCGCCGCCCTGATTTCAGCGCCAGCACCAGATTGTCCCACACCGTGTGGTTTTCGAACACGGTCGGTTTCTGGAACTTGCGGCCGATGCCGAGGGAGGCGATCTGCGCCTCGTCCATGCGGGTCAGGTTCACGGTCTCGTCGAACAGCACGCGGCCGTTGTCGGGTTTGGTCTTGCCGGTGATGACGTCCATCATCGTGGTCTTGCCGGCCCCGTTGGGGCCGATGATGGCGCGCATTTCGCCGGGCTTCACCGTCAACGACAGATCGCGCAGCGCCCGGAAGCCGTCGAACGAGACGTTGACGTTTTCCAGATAGAGGATCGAGCTTTTGGAAGTCATGTCCTCAATCCCCTTCCTGCGGCTGAGGTGCGGCGGCGGCCTTGGACGCGCGGCGCTTGGCCATGAACTCGTCATAGGTGCCGACGATGCCCTTGGGCAGGAACAGGGTCACGGCGATGAACAGCCCGCCCAGGGCGAACAGCCAGAATTCCGGCAGGATGCCCGTGAACAGGGTCTTGCCGAAGTTGACGATGATCGCCCCCACGGTCGCCCCCACCAGGGTGCCCCGGCCGCCGACGGCGACCCAGATCACGACCTCGATGGAGTTGGCGGGCGTGAATTCCGACGGGTTGATGATTCCGACCTGGGGCACGTAGAGCGCGCCCGCGACCCCGGCCATGCAGGCCGAGAGCGTCCAGACCAGGAGCTTGTAGTTCTCGGGCCGGTAGCCCAGGAAGCGGGTTCGGCTTTCCGCGTCGCGCACGGCGATCAGCACCTTGCCGAACTTGGAATTGACCAGCGCCTTGCAGATGATGAAGCCGAGCGCCAAGGCCACCGCCGAGGCCACCAGCAGGCCGACGCGGGTTGAATCCGCCTGCACGTCGAAACCCAGGATTTCCTTGAAATCGGTCAGGCCGTTGTTGCCGCCGAAGCCCATGTCGTTGCGGAAGAAGGCGAGCATCAGGGCGAAGGTCAGGGCCTGGGTGATGATCGAGAGATAGACCCCCGTGACCCGCGAGCGGAAGGCGAACCAGCCGAACACGAAGGCCAGCACGCCGGGCACCGCGATGACCATCAGGGCCGCGAACCAGAACTGGTCGAAGCCGTACCAGAACCAAGGCAGTTCCTTGTAGTTCAGGAACACCATGAAGTCGGGCAGGATCGGATCGCCATAGACGCCGCGGGTGCCGATCTGGCGCATCAGGTACATGCCCATGGCATAACCACCCAGCGCGAAGAACGCCGCATGGCCCAGCGACAGCACGCCGCAGAAGCCCCAGACGAGGTCGACCGCGAGGGCGAGCAGGGCATAGCAGAGATACTTGCCGAGCAGCGCCACCGTGTAGGACGAGACATGCATCGGGTTGGCCGCGTCGGTGCCCAGGCTGAGCACGGACACTCCGATAACGATCAGGAACAGAAGCCCCAGGAAGATCGCCGTGCGGCGGTCGAAGCCGCCCTGAATGAGTTTGAGGGTCATCATTGCTCGATCGCCCGGCCCTTGAGGGCGAACAGCCCCCGTGGACGTTTCTGAATGAACAGGATGATGAACACGAGGACCAGGACCTTGCCCAGCACCGCCCCCGCATAGGGTTCAAGGAACTTGTTGGCGACGCCCAGGGTCATGGCGCCGACCAGGGTGCCCCACAGATTGCCGACCCCGCCGAACACCACGACCATGAAGCTGTCGATGATGTAGCTTTGTCCCAGATTGGGGCTGACGTTGTCGATCTGGCTGAGCGCCACCCCGGCGATCCCGGCGATGCCGGACCCCAGCCCGAAGGTCACGGCGTCGACCCAGCTGGTGCGGATGCCCATGGCGCCGGCCATGCGGCGGTTCTGAGTCACGGCGCGCATCTGCAGGCCGAGCGAGGTCTTTTTCAGCACCGCCATCAGGGCGAACAGCACGACCAGCGAGAACACGATGATCCACAGCCGGTTGTAGGTGATGGTCAGATGGCCGATCTCGAAGGCCCCGGCCATGTAATCGGGGGTGCCGACCTCGCGGTTGGACGGCCCGAAGATGGTGCGAACGGCCTGCTGCAGAACCAGGGAAAGACCCCAGGTCGCGAGCAGGGTTTCCAGCGGGCGGCCGTAGAGAAAGCGGATGATGCAGCGTTCCACCGCCATGCCGACGGCGCCGGCGACGAGGAAGGCGAGCGGCACCGATATCAGCAGGGAATAGGCGAACAACTCGGGCATGGAGGTGCGGATGACTTCCTGCACCATGAAGGTCACATAGGCGCCGATCATCACCATTTCGCCGTGGGCCATGTTGATGACCCCCATGACGCCGAAGGTGATGGCCAGACCGATGGCGGCGAGCAGCAGGACCGAGCCCAGCGACAGGCCGTACCAGACGTTCTGCGCCGCCCCCCACAATTCCAGGTTCTGGCGGATAGATTTGGCCGTGGCCTCGGCGGCGGCCTTCACCGCACCCTCCGATTGCGCGGCGGCGGCGAGTGCGACGGAAAGCGCGTCGCGGTCGCCCCGTTCCTCGATCAGCTTGAGGGCCGCGATCTTGTCGGCCTCGGGCACGTCGGATTTCAGCTGCACGGCGGCGCGGGCCCCCTGCAGCGCCTTTCGCACCTTGTCTTCGGTTTCCTTGAGGATCGCGGCCTCGAGGGGGGCGAGCATGTCCGGGTCCTGGGACTTGAACACCGCCCCCGCCGCCTTGAGCCGCGCCGCCGGGTTCTTGGACAGCAGCGTCAGCCCGCCGAGGGCGGCCTTCAGTTCGCGCCGGAGCCGGTTGTTCACGCGGATCTTCTTGACCGAGAAGCTGTCGGACGTGGCCATGTCCTTGCCGGACAGGGGGTCGATCAGGGTGAACCCGCCCTCGGCTTTCTTGGTGATGAAGACTTTCTTGTCGGAGGGCCGGACGTAAAGGTCGCCGGCCAGAAGGGCCTCGAGCGCCGGGACGACGCGGTCGTCGCCGGAGGCCGCGAGGGCCTGAATCTGCTTGGCCGTTTCGGAGAACCCGCCCGTGCCCAGGGCGTCGATCTGCGCCTGGAGGGCCTCATCCGCCGCCTGGGCCGGCCCCGTGGGGATCAGCCAGGCCAGGGCCAGGAATAGCAATAATGAAGGGAGTATTCGCGCCATGGACCTGCCGCCGTTGCCAGGATGGGGATTGCGGAAATTTTTGGTGGTGTGGGGGGCGGGGCGTGTGCCCCGCCCGCCCGTGTGGTCTGTCGTCGTCACGGCTGTGACCGGGCCCTAACTCAGGAGCCCTTGCCGCTGCACTTGCCGGTCTTGACGTTGAAGTTTCCGCAGGACATAGGCTTGCGCCAATCGGAGATCAGGTCCTTGGAACCCGGCAGGAAATCGGACCAGGCGTCGCCCGGCACCAGGCCCGGCGTCGAGGACACGGTTTCGAACTGGCCGTTGGCCTGAATCTCGCCGATCAGCACCGGCTTGGTGATGTGGTGGTTCGGCATCATGGCCGACACGCCGCCCGTCAGGTTCGGCACGGTGACGCCGACGATGTTGTCGATCACGGCGTCCGGCTTGGTCGTACCGGCGATCTCGACCGCCTTCACCCACATGTTGAAGCCGATGTAATGGGCTTCCATGGGGTCGTTGGTCACGCGCTTGTCGTTCTTGATGAAGGTCTTCCACTTCTTGATGAACGCGGCGTTTTCCGGCGTGTTGGCGGACATGAAGTAGTTCCAGGCCGCCAGATGGCCGACCAGCGGGGCGGTGTCGAGACCGGCCAGTTCCTCTTCGCCGACGGAGAACGCGACGACGGGGATGTCTTCGGCCTTGATGCCCTGGTTGGCCAGTTCCTTGTAGAACGGCACGTTGGCGTCACCGTTGATGGTCGAAACCACGGCGGTCTTCTTGCCGGCGGAACCGAACTTCTTGATGTCGGCGACGATCGTCTGCCAATCGGAATGACCGAACGGCGTGTAGTTGATCATGATGTCTTCGGCGGGCACGCCCTTGTCCTTGAGATAGGTCTCAAGGATCTTGTTCGTGGTGCGCGGATAGACATAGTCGGTCCCGGCCAGGACCCAGCGCTTCACGCCTTCCTGCTTAGCCAGATAATCGACGGCGGGGATCGCCTGCTGGTTCGGCGCGGCGCCCGTGTAGAACACGTTCTTCTGGCTTTCCTCGCCTTCGTACTGGACCGGATAGAACAGGACCGAATTCAGTTCCTCGAACACCGGCAGCACGGATTTGCGCGACACCGAGGTCCAGCAGCCGAACACCACGTCGACCTTCTTGACCTCGATCAACTCGCGCGCCTTTTCGGCGAACAGCGGCCAGTTGGACGCGGGATCGACGACGACGGCTTCAAGCTTCTTGCCCAGCAGGCCGCCTTTCTTGTTCTGCTCCTCGATCAGCATCAGCATGACGTCCTTCAGCGTGGTTTCGCTGATCGCCATGGTGCCGGACAGAGAATGGAGAATGCCGACCTTGATGGTGTCGGCGGCCTGCGCGACGGTGCTCGTCATCGCGGCCGCGGTCAGGGCGATGCCCGCCACTGCCCCCCGGAAATACGTTTTCATTATATCGCCTCCAAATGAGAGAATGTTGCTGCGTTGCGGCAAGGTAATGGCAAGTGCCGTGCCAGTTTGCGCAGGCTCTCTGAGGATAAAATTATCTGTTGTATTTCAATGGATTAAACTCAGATCGACAAAATTGGCCAATGCGATCACATGGTAATTGTTGATTAATTATTATGCAATTTATCTATTTTGCATAATTTATAATCATACAAGTGTGCGGCGGCGAAGGTGCCAATTCCGCCCCCGCCGCCTGCGCCCACGAACGGATCTCCCCACAAACTCGTGAATGACAAATTTGTCGCAGTCGGGTTATAACGCCCCCACATATCGTCTGTATCGATACCTGTCATAGATTTTCCCTATTTTCCGCGCCATAACCCACATCCCCAAATGCCAGCGGCCCATCTGCCATCGGAGACATCATGATCACGCCCAACCGCGACGCCCGCACGACCCATGCCGAAACCCTGACCAAGGCCGGCAAGCTGCGCCGGATGCTGACCTCGCCCGACCTGGAATTCATCATGGAGGCCCACAACGGCCTGTCGGCGAAGATCGTCGAGGAAGCCGGGTTCAAGGGCATCTGGGCGTCCGGCCTGTCCATGTCGGCGGCGCTCGGCGTGCGCGACAACAACGAGGCCTCCTGGACCCAGGTCCTGGAAGTCCTGGAATTCATGTCCGACGCCACCTCGATTCCGATCCTGGTCGACGGCGACACCGGCTGGGGCAACTTCAACAACATGCGCCGCGCGGTGACCAAGTTCTGCCAGCGCGGCATCGCCGGCATCTGCATCGAGGACAAGCTGTTCCCCAAGACCAATTCCTTCATCGGCGAGGGCCAGCCGCTGGCCGACATGGCCGAGTTCGCGGGCAAGATCAAGGCAGGCAAGGATTCGCAGACGGACCCGGATTTCTCCATCGTCGCGCGGCTTGAGGCCTTCATCGCCGGGCGGGGCCTGAACGAGGCGCTCGACCGCGCCCATGCCTATGCCGAGGCCGGGGCCGACGCCGTGCTGTGCCATTCCAAGCTGGCCACGGCGGACGAGATCATGGAATTCATGCGCCAGTGGGACAATCGCGTGCCGGTCGTCATCGTGCCGACCAAGTATTACGCCACGCCGACGGACGATTTCCGCAAGGCCGGCGTGTCGCTGGCCATCTGGGCCAACCACAACCTGCGCGCCGCGATCACCGCCATGCGCGAAACCACGGCCCGCATCCTGCGCGAGGAAAGCCTGGCCGGGATCGAACCCCACATCACCACCGTGTCGGAAATCTTTTCCCTGCAGGGCAATGACGAACTGCGCCAGGCCGAAGGCCGCTACCTGCCGGCCAAGAAGGCGCCGGGGGCGGTGATCCTGGCGGCATCCCGCGGCCAGGCCCTGGGCGAGCTGACCGCCGACCGCCCGAAATGCATGATCGACGTGCGCGGCCGGCCGTTGCTGGCCCGCCTGACCGACACCCTGAAGCAGTCGGGCGTGCGCGACATCACGGTGGTGCGCGGATACGCCAAGCAAATGATCAACCTGCCCGGCATCCGGACCGTGGACAACGACTTCTATGAAAAGACCGGCGAAGTCGGCAGCTTGGCCTGCGCCAAGGACGCGATCCAGGGCGACTGTGTCATCGCCTATGGCGACATCCTGTTCCGCCATCACCTGCTCGACAAGCTGATGGAAACGGCGGGCGACATCGTGGTCGTGGTCGACGGCCAGTGGCGGGCGCGCGGCGACGAACACCAGGGCGACGCTGCCGAAACGGTCTGGGTGCGCGATTTCGCCGCATGCTCCCTGCCCTTCGCCGCCGACTTCATGGACGAGGACGCGCCCGTCACCCTGAAACGCATGGGCCCGGACATCGACGAAGCCGCCATCGCGGGCGAATGGGTCGGCCTGGCCCGCGTTACGGACAAGGGGGCCGAACTGGTGCGCGCGGAAATCGACGCCATGCTGGCCGAGGGTCTGACCAAGGCGGGCCTGCCCGACCTGTTTTCCCGCCTGGTCGCCAAGGGTGTTGAGATTTCCGTCGCCTACGTGGCCGGACAATGGATGGATATCGATCAGGCCGCCGACCTGAACCAGGCCAAGCTGTTCCTCTAGAAAGCGAGGTCAACCGCCCCTCCTCCCCTGCCCCGGGGAGGGAGGGGCGGCACCGAAAAAACCCCGTCATTCCCGCGCAGGCGGGAATCCGGCCAAACATTTGCTGGACCCCTGCTTTCGCGGAGGTGACGATGTAATCAGCACCTGACGCCTTGACCAACCGGTTCCCGGAGCCCGCCATGATCGACGCCGACGACTTCCTGACCCCCCTGCGCGCCCGGGGATATGATTTCTTCACGGGCGTCCCCTGCTCGTTCCTCACCCCCCTGATCAACAAGGTGGTCGGCGGGGCCGGCGGGGGCGGCAACGCGCGGCTCGACTACGTGGCGGCGGCCAGCGAGGGCGAGGCCGTGGCCATCGCGTCGGGCGCCTGGCTGGCCGGGCGCGGCACGGTGGTGATGTTCCAGAACTCAGGATTGGGCAATGCGGTCAATCCGCTGACCTCGCTCAACCATCCGTTCCGCATCCCGTCCCTGGTGGTCACCACCTGGCGGGGTGCGCCGGGGTTGAAGGACGAACCCCAGCACGAGGTGATGGGCGAGATCACGCCGGACCTGCTCGACGTCATCCGCATCCCCCACCTGCCTTTTCCGACCGAGGCGGCGACCGTCGAGCCTGCCCTGAAAGTGGCCCTGAGCTACATGGACGCCGAAAACCTGCCCTTCGCCTTCATCATGGAAAAGGGCAGCGTCGCGGACGGCGACCTGGACGCCGCGCCCCTGCCCGCGCCCGACATGGGCCCGGTTGCGGACCTGTTCACCGGCGGTGACTTGCCGGGACGCATGCGGTCCATGGAGGCTGTGCTGGAGGTTTTGCCGGAGGACGCCGGCATCATCGCCACCACGGGCAAATGCGGGCGCGAACTGTTCACCATCGAGGACCGCAAGCAGCACCTGTACCAGGTCGGCTCCATGGGTGGGGCCGCCGGCATGGGCCTGGGGGCGGCCCTTAACGTCACCTCGCCCATCGTCGTGTTTGACGGTGACGGGGCGGCGCTGATGAAGCTGGGATCGATGGCAACCATCGGCGCCATGGCGCCCAAAAACCTGATCCATATGGTGTTCGACAACGGCACCTACGATTCCACGGGCGGCCAGCCGACCACGGCCCCCGCCGTGCGCTTCGCCCGCGTCGCCCAGGCCTGCGGCTATGCCGCCGGTTGGGAGGTGGACAGCCTGGACGGTCTCAAACAGGCGGTGACGGAGGCCCTGAAGACCCCCGGCCCGCATCTGATCCACATGAAGATCGCACCGGGATCCATGAAGGAGTTGGGCCGCCCGACCGTGACCCCGCCCGAGGTCGCGCGCCGGTTCCGGGATTTCCTGACCCCCTACCGCATCGAAGCTTAATCCGTTTCAGCGTCAGATATTTTACCGCATGCATGCGCGAATATGGCCCGGTTTTTGCGTAAATCCGCATATACCACCACCGACCGGATTGCGAAGCAATGCATCGAGCAATTGAAGCCATACATCAAGCGAGGAAACAGCACCTTGAAATCAAGGAGGTTTATCGCCCTGTATGCCGAGATATTTCACAGAATGTGGAGGCCAATCGCGTCAGCATCTGGTTCTTTTCCGAAGCCCGGGACAGCATTCAGTGTCAGTGTTTTTTCGATTCTGACACGGATACGTTCCTGCACGGTCAAATCCTGACCGCTGAGGATCATCCCGCTTATTTCCAAACCATATTGACGGAACAATTCATCGTCGCCCCCGACGCCCGCAACCATCCCGCCACGCGTGCGTTCACAGAATCCTATTTCATGCCGAACGGAATTGTCTCTCTGCTTGACTACATTATTCATCGGAAATTCCAGCCCGTGGGCATCATCTGCTGTGAGAACGCCCATTCGCACCGGAATTGGACGCAGGAAGACCAGCGGTATCTTTTACAGGTTGCGACGCTGCTCTCGTTCGGCATGGCGACCTAGCCCCTTGGTTCATTCCCTGGCTTTGAGGCTGCCGCCTGCGCCTGTTCATGGACCAGCCCTTTGTAAAGACTAATACACATCAACAGCAGGATCACCGTGAACGGCAGCCCGACGCAGATCGCCGCCGCCTGCAGCGCGCCGAGCGCATCCTCGCCGCCGCCGAACAGCAGGACCGCCGCGACCACACCTTCGAGCACGGCCCAGAAAATACGCTGCACCACGGGCGCGTCGAGCTTGCCGCCGGCGGTGATACTGTCGATCACCAGCGAGCCCGAGTCCGACGACGTGATGAAGAACACCAGCACCAGACAGATCGCGACGAAGGACGTGATCGAGGCCAGCGGCAGGTTGTCGAGCATCTGGAACATGGCGAGGGAGACGTCTTCGAGACCATCGGCCAGGGCCCCCATGTCGGCCTCGACCTGATACAGGGCGGAGCCGCCGAACACGGACATCCACACCAGCGTCACCAGGGTCGGCACCAGCAGCACGGCGACGATGAACTGGCGCACGGTGCGTCCCCGGGACACCCGGGCAATGAACATGCCGACGAAGGGCGACCAGGAAATCCACCAGGCCCAGTAGAACACGGTCCAGCCATGGAAGAATTTTTCGTCCTCACGCCCGATCCAGTTGCTGAGCGGCACGATGGTCGTGAGGTAGCTTTTGCCCGTATCCAGGACATTGGCCACGATGTCCCCCGTCGGCCCGACCACGAACACGAAGGCCAAAAGCAGGGCCGCCATGGCCATGTTGACCTGGGAAAGAACCTTCACCCCGCCGTCGAGGCCGCGTATTACGGAAATCACGGCGACGGCGGTGACGCCGCAGATGATGGCGATCTGCACGTTGATGGTGTTGGGGACGTCGAACAGGAAATGCAGGCCGCTTGCCGCCTGCTGGGCGCCGAAGCCCAGCGACGTCGCCAGGCCGAACAAGGTCGCCAACACGGCGACCGTGTCGATCCCATGGCCAAACCAGCCCCAGGCGCGGTCCTGGATCAACGGATAGAAGCCGGAGCGGATCGTCAGCGGCAGGCCCTTGTTGTAGGTGAAGAATGCCAGCGATAGCCCAACCACCGCATAGATCGCCCAGGGGTGCAGGCCCCAATGGAACATGGTCGCGCTGAGCGCCGCATCGGCGCCGCCGGGCGTGCGGGGCTCCACCCCCAGGGGCGTTCCCGCCCAATTCGTGTAATAGGCCGTGGGCTCCGCCACGGACCAGAACATCAGCCCGATCCCCATGCCCGCGGCGAACAGCATGGCGAACCAGGACATCACGGAAAATTCCGGCGTCGCGTCGGGCCCGCCCAGGCGGATTTTCCCCACGGGCAGGAAAATCAGCGCCACACAGAACAGGACGAACACATTGGCCCCGGCCATGAACAGCCAGTCGAAATGATCAATGGACCAGGATTTGGCGCCATCGAACAGTATTTTCGCCGGTCCCGGCGCGATCAACGTGCCAAGCACAAATAAAAGAACAAAAATTGTTGATATCCAGAATACCGGATGGTGAATATCCATCCCGAATTTCTGAATATTATCCTGTCCCGTTTCGTAATCCGTGTCGTAGATGTCTTCCACAAATACTTTCCATATTATCCATATCACGCTCCCTATCGGATACCCATGTTAACGAATTACCCCCGCCGTCGTGAACCCCTGAGCGGACATTTTTGAAATACGGTGCCCAGCCCCGCCCCCGGCGGGGTCGCGCGGAACAAAATTACGGGGTTATGAAATTGAGCCTGTCGCTAGATGCAACTGGCGCCGGGCGGCGTCGCGCCGGCGGGGGTCACGGTCACCAAGACCCGCTCGATCTGCTTGTCGCCAACAATATCGGCAATGGCGGCGCGCAGGGTACGGTCCAGGTTCGACGGGATGGCCGTGCCGGCGGGGTCCGAAGCCCTGACCTTCTCCCCGATCAAACGCGCCGCGGCGGGCTGAAGCACATTCATCCGCGCGCAGACAATGTCCCGTTCGAGGGCGCTGGACACGGTCAGGCTCAGGGACACCTGCACCACATCGCCGGACGACCCCAGTTTCAGCGGGATGGGCGCCAGCGTGACGATCTGGGGCGTCATCCGGCCCTCTTCATCCACCAACCCGACCGACTTGAAACCATAGGTCAGCCCCGTCATGGACACGGCGGCAAGGGCCGCGCCGGTGACACCACAGGTCAACATCAGTCCCTTGGTAAAGTTCATCGGAGCGCCTCTCGCAAACCACGAACTGCTTTGGCCGACATTCCACCGGCAATTAGGGCTTGTTAACGGAATATGGTCAACATCATTGAAAGATTCAGGGCATGCACCTGCAGCCACAATACGCGAAAAACAAACGCTGACCGAATCCCCACCGGGAGGGGCTTTTTGGACATTGCGGACCCGCATGCTAGGCTGACCGCGAACGATCACCGACGATCAACGAACAATTTGGACTGAAAAGGGGCTCCTCATGGACGGTCGCCTGGTGGAAACTGCTGAGGACGTGTCACAGCTCGCGTTCGGATTCATGGCCTCGAAAGCGCTGTTCGCGGCCCTGCACGTGGACGTGTTCACGGTGCTGGCTGACGGCCCCAAAACTTCGGCCGATATTTCGAAGAAAACCGGCATTCCCACCAACCGCATCACCACCTTGATGACGGCGCTGACCAGCGTCGGTCTGGTCGACCGCTCCGACGACGAGATCTATGCCAATTCGCCGGGGGCGGAGGCGTTCCTCGTCCGCGGTGCCAAGTACGATTTCGGCGACTACCTGCGCTATCAGATCGACCGCCAGATGTACCCGTTTTTGCAGCAGTTGAACGAGGTCATGGACGGCTCCCTCGACCCGGACGCGGTCGACAGCTACCAGCACTGGATGGCCGACCCCAAGCAGGCGGCGATCTATTCCGAGGCCCAGCACGCGGGCTCCCTCGGCCCGGGCAAGACCCTGGCCCGTCTGGTCGAGCTCAAGGGCGCCAAGACGCTATTGGATGTGGCCGGCGGCACCGGGGCCATGACCATCCGCCTGCTGGAAGCCAATCCGGAATTGACGTCCACCATCATCGATTTTCCCAACGTGTCCGAACTGGGATGGCGGTTCATCACCGAGGCCGGGATGGTCGACCGGGTGCGCTACATCCCCGGCAATGCCCTGCAGGTCGCCTGGCCGACGGAGCAGGACGCCATCCTCATGTCCTATCTGTTTTCCGGCATTCCCGGGGGCGAGCTACCGCGCATGGTCTCCGACGCCTTCACCAGCCTGGCCCCCGGCGGGTGCTTCATGGTCCACGACTTCATGGTCGACAATGACCGCCAAGGCCCGCCCATGGCGGCGTTGTGGCAGCTTCAGCACATGGCCTTCACGCCTGATGCGCGTTCCGTCACGCCGGGTTGGCTCAAGGCGCAAATGAAGGACGCCGGCTTCCAGGATATCGAGGAACACGAAATGGTGCCCGGCCTGACGCGGCTGGTCGTCGGCCGGAAGCCCGCCTAGCTGGCGGTCCTGTCACCGTTCCAATCGTTGCCGCGGACAGGCCCCGGGCGCTCCGCGTTTTTGTCTCTGACGCAGACCGCCTGATCAACGCGCTTGACCACCAGTTCCCGCTCCTGGAAACAGCTGATCATCGAACCATGGACGGAGTGGATTTTCGCGTCGAGCGCCCCGGCGGCGATCGTGAGGGTGATAAGGATCCAACTCATGCATCGGTTTCCTTGTTCTGCACTCAGTGCACCATCCTATCATGGGTTATGTGAAAAACCTCACTTCTATTAGTAAATTGTTGTGAATGGGGTGTCGGGCGATGCTGGCCGTCCGCCGCGTCCCCGGATACTCTTTCGCAAGCACTGTTGCGCCCATCTGCCGGAAGGAGTCCCCCATGCGCGTCGTCATCGCCATGATGAAGCACGAAACCAACACCTTTTCACCGGTGCCGACGCCGATCGAACGGTTCGCCCGGTCAACCCCCATGCCCTACAAAGGGGACGCCGCCTACAAGGCGTTCAAGGGCACGGGCAGCGGCACGGGCGGCTTCATCGACCTGGCGGAAGAGGCCGGCGCCGAGATCGTCATTCCCATCGCCGCCAACGCCTGGCCGTCGGGTCCCGTGGCCGATGCCGCCTTCGACTACATGGCGGAGCGGATTTTGAATTCGGTCAAGGCGGGCTGTGACGCCCTGTTCCTCGACCTTCACGGCGCCATGGTCACCGACAGCCGGGAAGACGGCGAAGGCAGCCTGATCAAACAGATCCGCGAAATCGCCCCCGACCTGCCCATCGCCGCGGCACTCGACATGCACACCAACCTCTATCCCGAACTGGCGGAAAACGTGACCAGCCTCGCCGGCTATCAGACCTATCCGCACACGGACCTGTACGAGACCGCACAACGCGCAGGGCGGCCCGTCTACGCCCTGCTGCGGGGCGAGGCCCAGCCGACCGTGGCCTGGGGCAACCGGCCCATGCTGCCCCACGTCATGCGCCAGGGCTCGGACAACTTCCCCAACAAGGAACTGCAGGAAATGACACGGCGCATGGAGAAGGAAGGGGCCCTGGCCGCGACCCTGTTCACGGGCTTTCCCCATGCGGATATCCACAATGCGGGGGTTTCCGCCGTTGTCGTGACCGACGGCGACCGGGCCCTTGCCGAGAAGTATCGCGACGAGCTGCTGAATTTCGCCTGGAACGAACGCAAGGCCTTCGTCTACGAGATCGAACCCCTGGAAAGTTCCATCGCCCGCGCCAAGGAGATCACGAAGGGTGACGGCCCGGTCGTCCTGCTGGACCATTACGACAACGCGTCCTCCGGCGGCACGCAGGACACCATGACGGTGCTGGCGGCGATCCTGGAGGCCGGGCTGGACGATGTCGCGGCCTTCGCGATCTGTGATCCGGGCGCGGTGGAGAAGATGACCCGGGCCGGCATCGGCGCGGAGATCACCCTCGACCTTGGCGGCAAGGTCGACATGCCCGCCATCGGCGAGACGGGCAAGCCCCTGACCGTGACCGGGCGGGTCAAGGCGCTGACCGACGGCATCTACAAGAACAAGGGCCCGGCCAGTCGCGGTGTGACCATGGACATGGGGCCTTCGGGCGTGCTCGACACAGGCCGTGTGCAGATCTGCGTGATCTCGCGGCAGCAGGAGCCCAACGACACGGCTTGCTTCATCAGCCTGGGGATCGATCCCGAGGAAAAAACCTTCCTCATGCTGAAAAGCCGCATCCACTACCGCGCCGGGTTCGGGCGCCTCGCCAAACAGGTCATCGAATGTGCGGGATCGGGTGTCTGCGGTTCCGACTATTCAAAGCTCGATTTCAAGAACGTGCGGCGGCCGATCTATCCGCTCGACAACCTGAACGATCCGATACCGTAAGCCAGGGCGCCCTTACGCACTCTGCTTCTGTTCCCATTCCGGCTTGGGCAGAACCACCGAAACGGTGGTGCCCTTGCCCAGGGTGCTATCGATTTCGATCCGCCCGCCGTGTTTTTCGATCAGCGTCTTACAAATCGCCAGGCCGAGCCCCCATCCCTCCACCGCCTTGTATGGATCAAGGTCGCCCCGCGCGAAGGGTTCGGTGACGCCGGGAAGGTGGCCCTGGGCGATGCCGCAGCCCGTATCCGCCATGCTGATGATGACCGAGTCCGCCGTTTCATGCGCGGCGGCTTCGATGCTGCCGCCGGACGGAGTGAATTTCAGGGCATTGGACAGAAGGTTCAGGATGATCTGCCGGACCGCCTGGCGGTCGGCATAGACATTGACGGGGCCGGCGTCCGCGTTGACGGACAGGGATATCTCCTTGCGCGCCGCGTCCGCCGCGAAGATGTGGATGCATTCATTTAGGGCATCGAAAGCGTTGAACGTCTCCCGATCCAGGCCCCGCCCCCCCGATTCAATGGCCGAGATGTCGAGGATGCTGTTGATCAGGGACAGCAGGTGTTCGCCGCTGAATTGGATGTCCTTGGCGTATTCCTTGAACTTGCCCGCGGACGACTCGCCGAAATCCTGATAGGCGATAAGTTCGGAAAACCCGATGATCGCGTTCAAGGGCGTGCGCAATTCGTGGCTCATGGCGGCCAGGAACTGGGACTTGGCAAGGTTTGCCTTTTCGGCGTCTTCCCGGGCCGTTCGCAATGCCTGCTCGAACAGTTTCCGTTCCGTGATGTCCTGAAACGACCCCCGCAGCAAGGTTGGGACGCCGTCCTCGAAAACCGCCTCGCCGACGATCCGGACCTCCTTGGCCGTTCCCGTGCGGGTCTGAACCGAAAGCTCCAAATCCCAAGGGGTCCCTTCCCGGCGTCCGGCGGCGACGGCGGCGGCCAGCAGGGGGCGGTGTTCCGGGATAAAAAACTCGATCGCTTCCGCGAAGGTCGGACTGTAGTCCGGCGACGCCTCGAGAATGCGGTAGGTTCCCTGGCTCCAGGTCAGTTTCCTGGCCGCCAGATCCAACTGCCAGCCGCCGGTCTGGCTCAGCCGCTCCACGTCTTCGAGCAGCCGGCTTTGCCGGGCCCGGAACTGTTCGCTATGCCGCAATCTTTGGTCTTGCGCCACCAACTGGCGGTTTTTCGTGGACATGATCGATAGATAGGCGAGAAGGCTGCCCACAAGCGCGACCATGAGCCCGACAATGACGACCGCAATCATATTGCGGTACTTCTCGACCCAGCTCTTGCGCGGGTTTATCAGGCGCGCCTGAAAGGCGATATCCCGAGGCAATTCCAGACCCAACGCCTCCAATACCTGGTCATTGAACAGGTATTCGTTCGGACTGTACTTTATCGGGGCAAGTTCGCGCATCGGCACGCCTTCAAGGTGGGCCGCCATCATTTCCGCCGCCATGCGTCCCTGGGCGATGCCGCTGGTCACATAACCGCCGAGCACGCCATCGAAAAGATAGGCATCCTCCATGCTGATCACGATCCGGCGGCCGACACCGACGATCGCCCCGACGATCCGCGAGAGCGGCGCCACATCGCCGCTTTGCCCCCGAATGGCCCCCAACGTGGTCAAGATGACCGGCCGATCCGGCATTTTGCGCAGGCTTTCGAGAACGTCATCGAGCCGCTCGCTGACCAGGAAGGTCACGGCCGAGCCGGCCGTCTCGGACAGTTCTCTTCTCAGTTCGACTTCGATGGCCTGATAGGTCGCCGACCCGTCGCCGAGGATCACGACCGACTCCGTATTCCCTTGAAGCTGTCGCAGAAGATCCAGATTGGGCCTGATTTCCTTCTTCTCGAAAACCCCGGTCACCGCCCCTGGGTCCAGCCGTTCCAAATGGGTGAAATCGTTGACCCCGGAAAAAAACACGGGGGCTTCAGGAAACAACCGGCGCAAATGGCTCAACGCGAAATTCAATCCGCTGTCGTCCGTGACATAGATCGCATCCGGATCGTAGCGGGCGTACTTGATTTTCAGGTGTTCGGCGAAGGCATCGGCGTAGTCGGCATTCAATGCGCGGCGCTTTGTATCCAGGTATTCCGTCTTGATCTCGACCGAGGCATCCAATCCCGCGGTCATGGTGGCGACGAACCCCTCATGCTGGCGCGCGGTCCAGGGATACTGCTGGCTGTAGGAATGGACGGCCAGAACGCGAAAGGCCCTGACTTCCTGCCCTTGATCACCGACCACCGGGTTCGGCATCCAAATACAGATCAGCCACAAGACGGCGGCCACGGCATGCCGGGTCAAGCGGGTCAACCTGATTGATTCGATAAGGCCTGGTTTATTCAATGGGACAAACCTTGGTCCGGATGAGCGGAAACCGTGGGATGCGAACGCCTTCTTCCGAGCGTAGGCCGTAGCTTACATCACGCCGGTGCTTCACGGTTATTTGCCGTGATTTCCAGGGCACCGCCGACAGCATCCTGGAAATCCGCCAAATCCGACGACGGGTCCACGATGTGTATTCCTGTAGGCACCCTAGAAGCGCACATTGTTACAGTTTTGCGGCTCGATCAATTCCCCCTAAAGTCATAGACAATTCCCGGGGATCGTGAGGATTAAGGCTTCCCGCCGCCCGCTATCTTGCGGCCTTGTCGACCTGGAAAATCTGTTCCACGACGCCTCCCATATCCGATCACTGGGCCACGGGCCGGCGGTCCTTGTCCGGGTCCGCGTCCTGCATGGCGGCGGCCAGGGTGAACAGGGTTTCCTCGGCCAAGGGCCGGGCGACCAGTTGCAGGCCCGTGGGCATGCCGCCGCCCGTGAACCCGGCGTTGATCGAGACCGCCGGATGGCCCGTCAGGTTGAACGGATAGGTGTAGTAGACCCAGTCGATGGGGGAGCGGTCTTCGTATCCCACGGGCTGGTCGCGGCCCACGGGCACCGCCGTCACCGGCAGGGTCGGGCTGGCGATCACGTCGTAGGTGTCGAAGATGCCCCGCACGGTCTCGCGGAAGGCATGGCGTTCGAACACCTTGGCATAATAACCGTCCAGGTCCTGGGCCAGGGCGACGTCCAGCACCTTGGCGACGCCGGGATCGATCTCATTCCGCCGCGTCGCCAGGGCGTCTTTCAACTTCGTGCCGACCCCGGCATAGAATTCCGCCGCCCAGATGGCGACGGGATCGTCGAACAGATGGGGCACGTCCTCGACGGTGCAGCCGAGTTTTTCCAGCCGTGCCGCAGCCCCCCGGCACAGCGCGGTGATTTCCGGGTCGGGGCGGGCGTAGCCGAAGGTGTCCGAATAGGCGACGCGCAGCCCCCTGGGATCGCGGTCGCAGGCGCCGAGATAGTCCGGCACCGGCCCGGCCACGGCGAAGGGATCGCGGGCGTCGAAGCCGGAGACCACGCCCATCATCAGGGCACTGTCCCGCACATCGCGGCTGAGCGGGCCGACATGGGCCAGAGACGCCGTCGCCGAGGCGGGCCACACGGGCACCCGGCCGAACTGCGCCTTCATGGCGAACAGGCCGGTGAGGCTCGCCGGAATGCGCACGGAGCCGCCGCCGTCCGTGCCCATGGCGACGGGCGTAATGCCGGATGCGACCAGCGCCGCCGCCCCGGCGCTGGAGCCGCCGGGGGTGGTGTCCAAATTCCAGGGGTTGCGGGTGATGCCCGTGAGCGGACTGTCGCCCACGGCCTTGCAGCCGAATTCGCTGGTCGTCGACTTGCCCAGCATGACGGCCCCGGCGGCGCGGATGCGCGCGGTCGACGGCGCGTCGGCGTCGATCACGTTGCCGGCCATGATCTTGGAGCCGAAGGCCGTGGGCGCGCCCTGCATGGCGATCAGGTCCTTGATGGCCACGGGCAGGCCCGCGAGGGGGCCCAAGTCCTCGCCACGGGCGATGCGGTCATCAAGGGCGCGGGCCTGGTCCATCACGGCGCCGGGGTCGAAATGGGCGAAACAGTTGAGCTTGGGATCGAGTGCCGCGACATCCGCCAGCACCCCGGCGGCGATGTCCGAAGGGGCGGCATGACCGCCCGTTACTTCGGCGACCAGGTCACGGGCGGTGCGATAGGCGGTTGCGCTGCGCATGGCTTTACGATACGGCCAAGGAAAGACGGAGGGAAACACCAATATGAATGAGACCACATGCAATATCGCCGTGATTCGCGGCGACGGCATCGGCGTCGACGTGACCGACGCGACGCTTGCCGTGATCGAAGCGGCCAAGGCGCGCGCGGGCGGCTTCCGCCTCGCCTGCACCGACCTTCAGGCCGGGGCCGGGTATTTCAAGGAAACGGGCCGGGACATGGCGCCCGGCGCCGAGGAATTCTGCGACGGCGCCGACGCCATCCTGCTGGGCGCCATCGGCTTGCCCGCCATCCGCCACACGGACGGCACGGAAATCGCCCCCCACCTGCGCCTGCGCGAACGCTATCAGTTGTATGCGGGCGTGCGCCCCGTGAAGGCTTATCCCAACGCGCCTCGGCGGCTGTCCGATCCCCGCGCCGACGGCATCGACCTGATCATCCTCCGGGAATCGACGGAAGGCCTGTTCTATACGGCGGCGGCCAGCGGGCGTGACATCCTGGCCAACGACCAGGAGGTCCAGGACATCCTGCGCATCACCCGCCCGACCTCGGAACGCCTGTTCGACTTCGCCTTCCGTCTCGCCGAAAAGCGCAAGGCAAAGGGCGGCAAGGGCATGGTGACCTGTGTCGACAAGGCCAACGTGTTCCGCTCCATGGCCTTCTTCCGCAAGATTTTCGACGAACGCAAGGGCGCCTTCCCCGGCGTCGATGTCTCCTACAACTACGTCGACGCCCAGGCCCTCGACCTGATCCGCCGGCCCTGGGACTTCGACGTCCTGGTCATGGAAAACATGTTCGGCGACATCCTGTCGGACTTGGCCGGCGGGCTGGTCGGCGGCATGGGCATGGCGTCCTGCGCCGAGGTCGGCGACGAACACGCCCTGTTCCAGCCGGCCCACGGCTCGGCCCCCGACATCATGGGCCAGGACAAGGCCAATCCGCTGGCCGCGATCCTGTCCGGCGCGCTGATGCTGGATTACCTGGCCGACCGCATGGGCGGGCACGACGGCCTGACCGACGCCGCCACGATGATCGAGGACGCCGTGCAGCGGGGATTCGAGGCCAACCGCCTGCGCCCCATGGAATTCGGCGGCGACATGGGAACCGAGGCGGTCACGAAGGAAGTGATCGCCCTGATCGGCGGAAATTGAACCACAGAGACGGTGAGACGTTGAGGAGAAGCAGCACGGGCCGCCGCCTCACCGTCTCACTGCCTCAGTGGTAAAAAATCACTTCGCCGCCGTGACCATGATTTCGACCTGGGTGCCCATTTCAAGCTGCGCGCCGACGCAGGCCCGGGCCGGACGCTTGAGATCGCCCAGCCATTCCTTCCACACCTCGTTCATGGCCGGCTTGCGGCGCAGGTCGTCCAGATAGATGACGGCGGACAGCAGCTTCGACTTGTCCGTGCCGAAGTGGGCCAGACATTTGTCGATCTTGGCCAGCACGTCGCGGGTCTGCCCGGCGACGTCCTTGGACGTGTCGCCGCCCGTCAGCCCGCACAGATAGACGGTGGTGTCCGTGGCCGTGCCCTGGCTGAGTATCTCGCCCGAGTTGAGATGTTCGATGGTCATGTGGGATGTCTCCTCCGGTGGGTTTTTTTGTTTGTCCCCGATTGTTGGCGGCAAACCGCCGGAAGGGCAAGAAGGGAACCACTGAGGAACTGAAAAGGCGCGTCATGCCCGGACTTGATCCGGGCATCCATCAGCGAACGCCCGGGCACCGATGTGGATGGCCGGGGCAGGCCCGGCCATGACGGCCCTCCTTCTTTATTTCTTCTCATCGCCTCACCGCCTCAGTGGTTTTCTTCCCCTTCCCTTACGTCAACCCGCCCCCCTTGTGCGCTGGGCAGCGGACCGGGATAATCGCGCCCAGGTTCTTGGGAGATATCCGAATGTTCACCACCGGCATGACCTTTGCCCTGGGCGACGAGGTCGAGGCCCTGCGCGACACGGTTTTCCGGTTCGCGCAGGACAAGATCGCGCCGCGCGCGGCCGAAATCGACGAAACCAACGAATTCCCCCGCGACCTGTGGCCGGAGATGGGCAAGCTGGGCCTGCTCGGCATCACGGCGGACGAGGATCACGGCGGGGCGGCCATGGGATATCTGGCCCATTGCGTGGCCATGGAGGAACTCTCCCGCGCCTCGGCCTCCGTCGCCCTGTCCTACGGCGCCCATTCCAACCTTTGCGTCAACCAGATCAACCGCAACGGCACGGCGGCGCAGAAGGCCCGCTACCTGCCCAAGCTGATCACCGGCGAACATCTGGGTGCCTTGGCCATGTCCGAGCCCGGCGCCGGATCCGACGTGGTCGGCATGAAGCTTAAGGCCGAGCGCCGCAACGACCGTTACATCCTGAACGGCAACAAGATGTGGATCACCAACGGCCCCCAGGCCGACGTGCTGGTGGTCTACGCCAAGACCCAGCCGGAAGCGGGGTCGAAAGGCATCACCGCCTTCCTGGTCGAAAAAGACATGGTCGGGTTCTCGACCGCGCAGAAGCTGGACAAGCTGGGCATGCGCGGATCCGACACCTGCGAACTGGTGTTCGAGGATTGCGAAATCCCGGCGGAAAACGTGTTGGGCGAAGTGGATGCGGGCGTGAAGGTGTTGATGTCGGGCCTGGATTACGAGCGTCTGGTGCTGGCCGCCGGGCCCGTCGGCATCATGCAGGCCTGCCTGGACGTGGTGGTGCCCTATGTCCACGACCGCAAACAGTTCGGCCAGGCCATCGGCGAGTTCCAGTTGATGCAGGGCAAGTTGGCCGACATGTACACGGACATGAACGCCTGCCGCGCCTATGTCTATGCCGTGGCCCAGGCCGCCGACCAAGGGCGCACCACGCGCAAGGACGCGGCCGGATGCATCCTCTACGCCGCCGAAAAGGCGACGCAGGTCGCCTTGCAGGCCGTACAGGCCCTGGGCGGCATGGGCTACATCAACGAAAGCCCCACGGGGCGGCTGCTGCGCGACGCCAAGCTGTATGAAATCGGCGCCGGCACGTCGGAAATCCGGCGCATGCTGATCGGCCGCGAAATGTTCCAGGAAACGACCTGACCCCATGCCCCAGATCAAATCCCAGATCAACACCGCCTCGCCCGAGTTCAAGGCCAACGCCAAGGCCATGACGGCCCTGGTCGAGGACATGGCCGCCAAGGCGGAACAGGTCATGCAGGGCGGACCCGAGGCGTCGCGCGACCGCCACGTGGCGCGCGGCAAGCTGCTGCCGAGGGAGCGCATCAACCGCCTGCTCGATCCCGGCTCGCCGTTTCTGGAGGTCGCCCCCTTCGCCGCCTGGGACATGTACGGCGGCGAAGTGCCCGCCGCCGGCATCATCACCGGCATCGGCCGGGTGTCCGGCACGGAATGCATGGTCGTCTGCAACGACGCCACGGTGAAGGGCGGCACCTATTATCCCGTGACCGTGAAGAAGCACCTGCGGGCCCAGGAAATCGCCCTGGAAAACAACCTGCCCTGCGTCTATCTGGTCGACTCAGGCGGCGCCAACCTGCCCAACCAGCAGGACGTGTTTCCCGACCGCGATCATTTCGGGCGCATCTTCTACAACCAGGCCCGCATGTCGGCGGCCAACATCCCGCAGATCGCGGCGGTGCTGGGCAGCTGTACCGCCGGCGGCGCCTACGTGCCCGCCATGTCGGACGAGGCCATCATCGTCCGTGGCCAGGGCACGATCTTTCTCGGCGGCCCGCCCCTGGTCAAGGCGGCGACGGGCGAGGAGGTTTCGGCCGAGGATTTGGGCGGCGCCGACCTGCACGCCCGGGAATCCGGCGTCGCCGACCATTACGCCCAGGACGACGCCCATGCGCTCGCCATCCTGCGCACATCGGTCGCCAACCTGAACCGGACCAAGTCCACCGGCCTGGCCCTGCGCACGCCGGAAGACCCCGCCTACGATCCCGACGAAATCCACGGCATCGTGCCCACGGACCTGCGCCGCCCCTATGACGTGCGCGAGGTCATCGCCCGCGTGGTCGACGGATCGCGGTTCGATGAATTCAAGAAGCTTTACGGCGAAACGCTGGTCACCGGCTTCGCCCATATCCAGGGCATGCCCGTGGGCATCCTCGGCAACAACGGCATCCTGTTTTCGGAAAGTGCGCAGAAGGGGGCGCATTTCATCGAACTGTGCTGTCAGCGCAAGATCCCGCTCGTGTTCCTGCAGAACATCACCGGCTTCATGGTCGGGCGCAAATACGAAGCCGGGGGCATCGCCAAGGACGGGGCCAAGCTGGTTACCGCCGTGGCTTCCGCCAACGTGCCCAAGGTCACCATGATCATCGGCGGGTCCTTCGGGGCCGGCAACTACGGCATGTGCGGCCGGGCCTATTCGCCTCGGTTTCTTTGGACCTGGCCCAATTCACGCATTTCCGTGATGGGCGGGGAGCAGGCGGCGGGCGTGCTCGCCACCGTCAGGCGCGACGGGATCGAGCGCGGCGGCAAGACCTGGTCCGATCAGGACGAAGCCGCCTTCAAGGCCCCCATCGTCGAGCAGTTCGAACAGGAAGGCCATCCGCTCCACGCCACGGCGCGGCTGTGGGACGACGGCATCATCACCCCCGCCAAGACGCGCAACGTTCTGGCGTTGTCGCTCTCCGCCGCCCTCAACGCGCCCATCGAGGACACCCGGTTCGGCGTGTTCCGGATGTAGGCTGGACGAGACCGCGAAGAGGCGCGGCGCGGAAGGTTTTCAGGCGGGGGGAGTGGCGGCGTCAGCAATCCGATTTGGTCGGACGATCACGTTCCGTGTTTATTTTGTCTTGGATTCTTTGGCTTCTTTTTCAGCAGCCAACCTCAACGCTTTCAAGCTTTCGGTTTTCCCCTGCGCTTTTTCCGTTCTTTCAGCTTTCACCTTGATGAATTTGTTATCCGTATTTTTAGGTGGTTTACGGTCTTTAAAATCGCCCTGGTCACCGCGCTCAATCGCCGCGAACATTTTGTCATCGGCATTGTTCGGCCGTGTTGATCCTGAGCCCATGACGTCACCTTGTTTTCTATATGTTGCTTACAAATACTACGTTCGCTTTTCACCTTACCGGCAAAGCGGTCTTTAGAGAATTCAAATAGGTGAACCGGCCCAATAAAAGGGGCCAATCCCTTGTCCTTTGCCGGGAAAGATGACGCTCCGTTTGCCCTCGCCGGCCCGTCCCCGTCCCCTGCCCCTGGTCGATGCGGACGGACATTTTGACCGCTTTCTGAAGATTTTCGGACAGTCCTCACGCTATGATGCGGACCTCAACGAAGGACCGTCATTTTCCATGTTCAAAAAAATCCTCATCGCCAACCGGGGGGAAATCGCCTGCCGCGTGATCGCGACGACCAAGCGGCTGGGTGTTCGGACCGTCGCCGTGTTTTCCGACGCGGACAAGGAGGCACGGCACGTGACGCTGGCCGACGAGGCCCTGCGCATCGGCCCGGCGCCCGCATCGGAAAGCTATCTGAACCAGGCGGCACTTCTGCAGGCGGTCAAGGCGTCGGGCGCGGAAGCCGTGCATCCGGGCTATGGCTTCCTATCGGAGAACCCAGATTTCGCCGAGGCCGTGGCCCAGGCCGGCGCCGTGTTCATCGGCCCGCCGCCGCAGGCCATCCGCGCCATGGGCCTGAAGGACGCGGCCAAGCGGATCATGATGGATGCGGGCGTGCCCGTGGTGCCGGGCTATCTGGGCGACGACCAGGACGAAAAGACCCTGGCCGGCGAAGCGGCGAGGATCGGCTATCCGGTTCTGATCAAGGCCGTGGCCGGCGGCGGCGGCAAGGGCATGCGCCGGGTCGACGACGCCAAGGACTTCAAGGACGCCCTCGCCGGCGCCAAGCGGGAAGCCGCATCCAGCTTCGGCGACGATAAAGTCCTGATCGAAAAATATCTGACCCGGCCGCGTCACATCGAGATCCAGGTGTTCGCCGACAGTTTGGGCAACGCGGTGCATCTGTTCGAGCGCGATTGTTCCCTGCAGCGCCGCCACCAGAAGGTGATCGAGGAAGCCCCCGCCCCCGGCATGCCCGAAGCACTCCGCGCCGCCATGGGCGCCGCCGCCGTGACGGCGGCCAAGGCCATCGGCTACCAGGGTGCGGGCACGGTCGAGTTCATTGCCGACGGCGAGGGAGGATTAACCGCCGACGGCTACTTCTTCATGGAAATGAACACGCGCCTGCAGGTCGAGCATCCGGTCACGGAAATGATCACCGGCCAGGATCTGGTGGAATGGCAGCTGCGTGTGGCGGCGGGCGAGGCCCTGCCCCTGACCCAGGAGCAGCTTGCCATCGGCGGCCACGCGGTCGAAGCGCGGCTTTATGCCGAAGACCCGGCCACGGGGTTCCTGCCCGCCGCCGGGAAACTCCATCATCTGCGTTGGCCCGAGGGCGCACCCGGCTTGCGTATCGACACGGGCGTCGCGGAAGGCGACACCATCACCCCCTTCTACGATCCCATGATCGCCAAGGTCATCGCCCACGGGAAGGACCGGGCGCAAGCCCTGGACCGGCTGACCACGGCCCTGAACGCAACCGAGCTCGCGGGCCTGGCCACCAACCGGCGGTTCCTGGCGCGCCTTGCCGCCCATGACGGGTTCCGCCGGGGGGATGTGGACACGGGCCTGATCGACCGCGACCTTGACGCCCTGACCGCCGCCGACGCGCCCACGGCGGCGATGACGGCGCTGGCCGCCCTGCATGCGGCGGGCATCCTGGACGAACCGGGCGGCGACGACCCCTGGGCCAATTTGCGCGGCTGGCGAATGTGGGCCGGTGCCGCGGCCACGGCCCATCTGGAGACCGGCACGGGCGGGCGCCTGGACGTTCCCGTCGCGGCCTTGGGCCGGGGCCGCTTCCGCGTGACGCTGCCCGACGGCGCCGTCGAGGCCCGGGCCATCCGCCGTGACGGCCATCGCGTCACCGGCGACCTGGACGGCACATCGGTCGCGGCGTCGATCGCCGCCGGGCCCGACTGGGTGACCTTGTTCCTGAACGGGGCGGAAGCGACCTTCATCCTGCCCGACCGCCAGGCCGTCGATGCCGAGGGCGCCGACGCCGACAGGCATATCAAGGCCCCCCTGCCGGGCCGCGTCACCGCCGTCAACGTCCTTGACGGCGACCGGGTGGAACAGGGCCAGGCGCTGCTTGTCCTGGAAGCCATGAAGATGGAACATACCCTGACCGCCGGACGGAATGGGCGGGTGGCGCAGCTGATCGCCGCCACGGGCGCCCAGGTCGCCGAAGGCCAGGTGCTGCTGGTGCTGGAGGACCCGGAAGAATGAGCGGACAAAGCGTCACCATCTACGAGGTAGGCCCGCGCGACGGCCTGCAGAACGAAAAGCGCCTGATCCCCGCCGCCGACAAGGTGCGCCTGATCGACCTTCTGGCCGCCGCCGGGTTCCGTAAGATCGAGGCGACCAGCTTCGTATCCCCCAAATGGGTGCCCCAGTTGGCCGACGCGGCCGAGGTCATGGCCGCGATCACGCGGCGGCCCGGTGTGACCTATGCCGCCCTGACCCCCAACATGAAGGGATATGAAGCGGCCAAGACGGCCAAGGTCGACGAGGTCGCCGTGTTCGCCGCCGCCTCGGAAGCCTTCAGCCAAAAGAACATCAACTGTTCCATCGAGGAAAGCCTGGACCGCTTCCGCCCCCTGACCGAGGCCGCCCGGGCCGACGGCACCCCCGTGCGGGGGTACGTGTCCTGCGTCACCGACTGCCCCTATTCGGGCGCCGTGGCGCCGGAGGCCGCCGCCCGCGTGACCGAGGCGCTGTTCGCCCTCGGCTGTTATGAGGTCTCCCTCGGCGACAGCATCGGCAAGGCCGCCCCCGAGGCCGTCGCCGCCATGCTGGACGCGGTGCTGAATGTCGCCGATGCCGCTGCCCTGGCCGGCCATTTTCACGACACGGGCGGCCGCGCCCTCGACAACATCGCGGTCAGCCTGGACAAGGGGCTTCGCACCTTCGATTCCTCCGTCGGCGGCCTGGGCGGCTGTCCCTACGCGCCGGGAGCCAAGGGCAACGTGGCGACGGGCCGGGTCGTCGATTTCCTGGACCGTGCCGGATTTTTCAGCGGCATCGACCGGGCCGCCCTGGCCGCCGCCGAAGCGTTCGTCGCCGGTCTCGCCGTGGGCGAGACAAATCGCGGGTGAATTTCCCCGACAAGCGGATATGCTGGACCCCGGCCGCATCCCGGTATATGCGGTTTATGATATGGTCCGGGACGGGCCGCCGACCCGCACACAAGAATGCGGGCGCTCTTGAAGGAAGTCGCCGTTGAACAACCGCCAATTGATCGCGTTGTACGGGATTGCCTTGCTCGCCGTGTTCGGGCTTGCCTATCTGTGGGAATTCCATCTGGAAGCGTTGCTTTTCGGAGACGCCGACCGTCTGCCCGGACACGACACCTCGCAGGCCCGTTGGGATCACATCCTCACCGCGACCATCTTCGCCGCCGTCGCCATGATCGTGCCGGCCTGGATCGTCGCCTGGGTTATGAAAAAGCAACGCAAGGCGGAAAAGGCTTATCGCCGCAGCGAGGGCATTCTGCGCGCCTTCATCGACCATGCGCCTGCACTGGTCGCGCTCAAGCACGCGGACGGCCGCTATCTTCTGATGAACAAGGAATACACGACCCAGTTGGGCCTGGACCCCGCCAAGACCGAGGGTCTGGACGCCGGCAGCGTGTTCCCGGTCCATCTGGCCGAGGAATTCCGGGACCAGGAGCGCCGGGCCGTCGAAACCCGCCAGGACGTGACCGAAGAGCACGTCATCCCCCATAAGGACGGCGATCATGTGCATCTCTGCACCAAGTTTCCCGTCATGGGAGAAGACGGCACGGTCGTCGGTATCGGCACGTTTTCCACGGACATCACGGAACGGAAGGCGACCGAAAAACGCATCAACGACGCCCTCATGGACGCCGAGCGGGCCAACCGCACAAAGTCGGAATTTCTCGCCAACATGAGCCATGAACTGCGCACGCCGTTGAATTCCATCATCGGCTTTTCCCAGGTCATGACCCTCGATCCGTCCTTCGGCCCAAGCCCGGAAAAACGCACGGAATACATTCACGACATCCAGCGGTCGGCCGAACATCTGCTGGACCTCATCAACGACCTTCTCGACCTGTCCAAGATCGAAGCCGGCCAGGTAAGCCTGAATGAAAGCGTCGTCGACCTGCCGGAAACCCTTGAACAAGCCTGCCACATGCTGCGGACCGAGGCCGAGGCCAAGTCCGTGACCCTGAACTGCGCATGCGAAAACGCCACTCCGAAGCTGACCGCCGACACCCGTTACCTCATGCAGGTGGTCCTGAACCTTCTGTCCAACGCCATTAAATTCAATGTTCCGGGCGGCCGGGTCGATGTCTCCACGCGGGTCGAGGATGACGGCCGCATTGCCATCGACATCGCCGATACGGGCATCGGCATCGCCGCCGAGGACATTCCCCTGGTCCTGGAGCCCTTCGGACAGGTCGGCACGTCCTCGGACCGCGCCCATGTCGGCACGGGGTTGGGCCTGTCCGTCTCCAAACAACTGGTCGAACTGCACGGCGGCAGCCTGAGCCTGACCAGCGCACCGGGCGAAGGCACGACCGTGACCACCCGTTTCCCGGCCAGCCGCGTGGTCCGCGCATGACACTGGCGGCATCCCAAAAATCCGCGAGCCCCCAACGAAGGTTGCAACCATATCGACAAATATGGGAGCCTTCATCCAGGGGAAAAACGATCCGGACCACCTGATGCTCGAGTATTTCGCACCATTTTCCTATTGGGTGGTGACCGGTCTATGGCTGGTCATCCTCGTCCTTTACGTGGTCAAGCTGCGCCAATCGAAACTGGCCGGCGGCGGGATCGCGGTACTGCTGGTCATCCTGTCGATCGACGCTTTTCGCACGGTGCTTGAAAACATCTATTTCGGCGCCTTCCATAACTCACGCCTGGGCCTGCTGCCGCCGCATTGGGCCGAATTCCTGGGCGATCCGTCGAATTTGCTGTTCCCCAAGGCCGTCAACATCGCCGCCGGGGTGCTGGTCCTGGTCCTGCTGATCCGCCACTGGCTGCCCCGGGAGATTCGCGAGGGCGAGGAAATGCGGCGCAAGGACGCCGTGCTGCGCAGCGTGTTCGACAATGCCGCCGTGGGCATGGTCCTGCATGCGGCCGACGGATCGACCCGCGAACGGGTCAACGGCGCGTTCTGCGACCTTGTCGGGTATTCCCGGGCCGACCTGCTGGACAATCCCTACGAGGCCCTGACCCATCCCGACGACCTGCTGCAAAGCCTGGAACTGCGCCGCCGCCTCGCCAGCGGTGAGGTCGAGGTCATCAGCATGGAAAAGCGCTACCTGCACAAGGACGGGCATACGGTCTGGGGCAGCGTATCGTCGTCCATCATCCGCGACGACGACGGCGAGGTTCTCAACTATGTCTCGTTCATCCAGGACATCTCGGCGCGCAAGGCCGCCGAACAGTCGCTGCGCGAGGCGACGGAAAGCGCCATCGACGCCAACCGCACGAAGTCCCACTTCCTGGCCACCATGAGCCATGAGTTCCGCACACCATTGAACGCGATCCTGGGGTTCAGCCAGCTTCTCGGCAACGAGATCTTCGGGCCGCTCGGCGACAAGCGCTACAAGGGCTATGCCGACAACATCCGCGATTCCGGCGAACTGATGCTGGCCCTGGTCAATGACGTGCTCGACATCTCGACCATTGAGGCGGGCAAGCGGCTTCTGGTCATGGAACCGGTCGACATGCACGACGTGATCGAGGACTGCATGCGCACCTTCGCGACCATGGCCGAGGACAAGGCCATCACGGTCGAGGCCGATGTCGCGAAAAACACCCCGCCGCTGACCGCCGACCGCCGCGCGGTGGTGCAGATCGCCCTCAACCTGCTGTCCAACGCCATCAAGTTCACGGACCCCGGCGGCCGCGTGACCATCGGCGTGAACCGGTCCGCCGACGTCCTGTCCCTCGTGGTCAGGGATACCGGCGTGGGCATTCCGGAGAGCGCTCTTGAGACGGTCACCGAACCCTTCACCCGCAGCCATTCCAACCCGCACCTGTCGCAGACGGGCACCGGCCTGGGCCTGTCCATCGTCAAATCCCTGACCGAGGCCCATGGCGGCATGCTCACCATCGACAGCACACCGGGCGAAGGCACCCTGGTCACCGCCAGCTTTCCGCTGCAGCCGGCCGGCGGCGACCAGCCGCCGCTGCGCACCGTTTCGGCCTGAACACCCGCACCGCCCCCATCCTTGACGTCCGGGCGGTAACCGTTAGGCTGCTTTGCCAACGATACCAAATCACCCATATTCCATTCCCTAAGGGGGGAGACCATGACCAAGATCAACATCCAGTTCACGCTGTTTTCGGCGTTCTATTCGCCGCTGATTTCCACCATGTCCGGCGGCTTCTTGCAGGCAGAGGGGCTGGAGCCCGAATGGTCCGTGTCACCGCCGGGCAAGTCGGCGATCGAGGCCCTGTTGGACGGCTCGGCCGATGTTGTGCAGTCGGCGCTCAGCCAAGGCTTCACGACCCTGGGCAAGGGCGAAACGCCCAAGGTCAAGCACTTCGCCCAGATCAACGAAATGGACGGCTTCTTCATCACCGGGCGCGAGGCCGATCCCGATTTCACCTGGAAGAAACTGGAAGGTGCTGAACTCGTCTGTTTCGGCGGCGGTCAGCCGCGCGCCATGTTCATGTACGCCTGTCACAAGGCCGGCATCGATTTCTCCAAGATCAACCTGATCACCCCGGGCGGTGCGGCCGACATCGACAAGGCCTTCCGCGACGGCCTGGGCCAGTACGTGCAGCAGCAGGGCCCGTTCCCGCAGCAGTTGGAAAAGGACGGCATCGGCCATGTCGTCGCCCAGGTCGGCCCGCAGATCGGCCCCAACGGGTTCTCCAGCCTGTGCGCGACGCCGGAATGGCTCACGACCGACATGGCCCGGGCCTTCATGCGCGCCTACAAGAAAACCCGGATCTACATGAACGAGACACCGGCCACCGAGATCGCCAAGGCGGAAAGCACCTATTTCCCCAAGATCGACGAGGACGTGCTGGCCGACTGCATCGCGACCTATCAGAAACTCGGCACCTGGACACCCCATGTGGAGATCACCAAGGAAGCCTATGAGGTCACCCTCGACGTGTTCGAACACTTCGGCACGCTGAAGGAACGCTACCCTTACGAGGCCGTGTGCTGCCTGCCGCCGTCCACGGATTGATCCGCTTTCGATGGAAAGGGAAGGAACGGCCATGCCCGACAACTTCCACCTGATCAGCGCCATCACCTGCCCCTGGGTGCAGCGGGCGGTCATCATGCTGCGCGCCAAGGGCGTGGATTTCGACGTGACCTACATCAACCTTCGGGAAAAGCCCGATTGGTTCCTCGAAATCTCGCCCCACGGCAAGGTCCCGGTGCTGAAGGTCGACGGCGAGGTGCTGTTCGAATCCAACGCCATCGCCGAATACCTGGACGAGGTGTTCGAACCGCGCCTGCATCCGGCCGATCCCGTCAAACGCGCCAAGAACCGGGCCTGGACCGATTTCCTGCAGACCTTCGCCTGGGGCCCCGGTCTCAACAACCTGAGCTACTGCACGTCAAAGGATGACCTGCCGGGGGCGCTCGAGACGGCGCGCCAGCGGGTCAGCCGCCTGGAAGGCGCGATCGCCCGGGAGCGCGGCAACGACGGCCCGTTCTTCAACGGCCCCGAGATGTGCCTGGTGGACGCCGCCTATGCACCGTTCTTCCAGCGCTTCATGCTCTGCGAGCAACATCTGAAGACCGGGCTTCTGGACGAATTTCCCCTGGTCAAGGCCTGGGTCGCGGCTTTGCTGGCGACGGATGCCGTGACCGGCTCCGTCCCACCGGAATTTCCCGAGGCCTTCGACGATAACCTGGAACGCCGAGGCGCGCTCGCCTGGGGATTGAAGACAGGAGCCCAGGCGGCGGAATAAGACCCGCCTGATCGGGCGATCCAATCAGGGCTGCAGGCAGATGTTCATCTGCCGCGTCAGCGGCGGATTGCATTCCCAGTCGTTGCCGGTGCGGTCGAGATGGGCGTTTTGCGGCACCTGCACTTCGGCGCAGGCGCCGTTTTCATTGCGGTAGCCGCGCTCGCATTTCCAGCCGTCGCCATAGGATGAATCAACGAAATAGGCGTTTTCCGGAACCTTGACGGCAACGCAGGCGCCATCTGATTGGCGGTATCCCCGTTCACATTCCCATCCGGCGCCGTGGCTGGCGTTGGTCAGGTAGCCGTTCTTGGGCACCTTGATCGCGACGCAGGCCTCGCCATCCCGGCGAAAGGTGCGCGCGCACTCCCAGGTGTCGCCGTAGGCGCTGAGGAAGGCATGGGGCGGAATCACCACCGAGACGCAGGTTTCGCCCTTTTCCATATAGCCGCGCAGGCATTCCCATCCCCGGCCATAGGACACGTTGGTCATGAAGGCGTTTTCCGGCATCGATACACCGGCACAGGCGCCATCGACCTTGCGAAAACCCTCGTCACATTCCCAACCCCGGCCCAGGGCGTCGCCATGGGCGTTGGGGGGGACCGTGGCGGCGGCCACCTGCGCGGACGACATGCCCGGCACGGCCAACCAGACCGCGAGCATGATCAGAACCATGGCACAGGGCCGCATGGCAGATAAAACGGGGAACATTTATGGGTCACTTTCGTTGTCGGCCGGTTTGGAAACCGGCGGGTTCAATGAAACCGGCTAGATTGCCGGTTCCGTCAAGGTCATCAGGATATCCGCGTACCAGGCGCAGTTGAGGCCCAAGGCCTCATCCAGCTTGAGATCGCGCGTCCCGATATCGAGCCGGGCCGAATGAACGCCCAGCAATTTCCAGGGCAGGATGCCCAGATCGTCGCCACCCGCGCCGACCCGCATGACCACCGGCGCGCCACTGGTCCCGCGATGGGTCCGGGCGTCGGTCAGGAAATAGCCCTCGCCCTGAAAGCGCAGGCCGAAGGAAGAGGCGACGACCGCCTGGCGAACCACGGGCAGGTGGTGCAGCGTATCGTGAAAACCGAGCGGAAAGCCTACCACCAGCAACGAGCTTCCGATTTCCACATGTTCGTCCGGACCGATCAGATGATCCGGGGTGAAGGCCTGAATGACCGCTGATTTCGGCAGCGCCGCGCGGTCGATTTCGATGACCGCGATGTCGACCGCGCCCTTGCCGTCGGCGCCATCGCGCCAGATACTTTTACCGTCCCGGTACAACAGGATCGACAGACCCGTAGATTCCGCCAGGTTGCCCCCATTGGTATGCACTTCGATTTCGATGCGGTTGGGGAAATGCTCGCTGGGCTCATCGTGCACCACATGGCGGCTGGTGATCAGGAACAGCCGGTCGTCGCGGGCGAAGAAGAACCCGCTCGCGTTGGTCAGGTGGCGGTCGTGTTCGAAAGTGAACAGGCGAGGAGATGTGAACAGCAGGGGATCGATCATCGCCGGATTGCTCCCGCCGTCACGTGTGCGTCGAGCCAGCGGGAAATGTAACGCATGCTCAAAACTGCGCCTCCGCCAGAACGAAAATGTCGGACCGCTCGCGGCTGCCCTTGTAGGCTTTCTGCGCGGCACCGTGAATGCGCTCGATCATGGCGTCAAAAGCCTTGAGAACACCGGCCTCGCCCTGCCCGCAATCGGGACAGAGCTTCATGAGCAGGCTGCTTTCCACGAAAAAGGTGATCTCCAGAGCGCTGTCATAGCCCCAGAACCGCACCCGGTTCCGCTTGGCTTCGAAACTGCGGCTGGCGTTTGGGAAATTAAGGTTCATCTGCGACCGCCCCCACCTAACCGTCGCGCGCCGCGCGTTGCGCCTGGGCAACGGCACCTTCAAGATTGGTGTAGCGGTATTTGCCGATGCAGTAGTACTCGATCGTCGTTTTCGTGATGCCGTGGGCCGCCATCTCCTCGGCCTCGGTAATAAACTCGGCCTTCTTCGGCTTCTTTCTATCCACGTTCTTCATGGTGGGTCCTTAAAGGTTAAATTGGCGCCGCTGGCCCGAAAACCTGGATCAGCGCTTTGCGCCGGCCCGGAAGATGCGGTCGCCGCGGATCAGGTTCTTCAGTTCCGCCGACAGTTGGAGCAGCGTCTTTTCCGCCGGCAGCGGCAGTGATATCAGCGGCGCCGCGTCATCGCCCGCCGGGTGGTACGGGAGCCCCTCAGGGACCAATGCCTGCACCGAACGGTCCCGGTCGTTTCGGCCGGCCGTCATCGAACGTCCCCTGCAAGAACGTCCAGGGGAATGCTGTCGCGGGCCAGGGCCGCATCCAGGTCGTGCGGATCGATCGTCAGGGTGCGGCTTCTCCCCGGGGCGTGTTTGTCGCGTTGCAGATGGATCACCACCCGCACCCGGCGATAGACGGGAAACGAAACGCCTTGCAGAAGTTCCTCGTCGGTCTCGACGGTGTAGTTGCCCGCGGGCAGTTCCTCGTCGAAATCCCCCAGGACGAATGGCCGGTCAAAGTTGACCGTCGTCTGTGTCGTGCGCAGTGTCATCGTTGGCCTCCTGACGGCCGGGCGGGATCGAATATGGGATATGCGCGAGCAAACGGCGGAGGGACGCATCGTCCCTCCAGCCGCCCGTGCAGCAACGTCACTTGGCTGGCGCGGTTCCGGCGGCGGGTTTCGCGTCGGGCTTGGCCGGCTCGGCCGCCGGCTTTGCGGCGGAATCGGTCGACTTGGCGGGTTTCTGGCCCGTTGAAAAATCCTTGAAGGACATTTTGATTGTTTCCTTGGTGAAACGGAAATATATCCGTTTTATACAAGTGGTAATTAACAAATTAGTTTTCAATATACGATTAATTTTTATTTTATTTTTAATTATCGTTAATTTCTCAATATCTTGAGTTTTTAGCACAATAATCCCATGACTTCTTTCACCCCTGCCTCTTGCCCGGCCGGGCGAATTCCGCGACAGTCAGGTCATGCAATCGGTCCTGTCCATCCTCGATCTGCTCGGCGTCTGCGTGTTCGCGGCGTCCGGCGCGCTGGTCGCCAGCCGCAAGGAAATGGACCTTGTCGGCTTCGGCTTGATGGCCTGCCTGACCGGCGTCGGCGGCGGCACCCTGCGCGACCTGCTGCTGGGCCGCGCCGTGTTCTGGATCGCCGATCCCAAGCCCATCATCATCTGTCTGACCGTCGCGACGCTGCTGTTCTTCACCGCCCATGTGATCCAACGCCGCCATGCCCTGCTGCTGTGGGCCGACGGCCTGGGCATCGCGCTCTACGGCGTGATCGGGGCGGAACTGGCGCTGCAGAGCGGAAACAACCCCCTGATCGCCATCATCATGGGCATGATGACGGCGACCTTCGGCGGACTGATCCGCGACGTGGTCTGCCACGAGACGCCGCTGATCCTCAGGAAGGAAGTCTACGCCACCTGCGCGGCGCTGGCCGCCACGGTCTATGTCGTGCTGGCGGGCCTCGACATGCCCAGGGAAGCCGCCGTCGCCATCGCCTTCATCGCCGGCTTCGCGCTGCGCGCCCTGGGCATCGCCCGGGGGCTGTCCCTGCCCGCCTATCGGCCACGGCCGGGGCGGGAGTATTAAGAGAGCCGGACCAGCCGCCCCTACAACACCGCTTTCAATTGCTGTTCGAAGGCGCGGGTGCTTTCCCGGCGGATGATTTCCAGGGACCTGCGCTTGATGTCGACGAAGCGTGGATCGATGGCGATTTCCGGCAGGCGCGGACGTTCGATATCGACCGTGATTTCCTGAACGAACCGCCCCGGCCCGGCACTCATGACCAGGATGCGGTCGGCCAGGAAGATCGCCTCGTCGATGTCGTGGGTGACGAAGACCACCGTGATCCCGACCTGATGCCAGATCTGCAGCAGGTTTTCCTGCATCATCGCCCGGGTCTGCGCGTCCAGCGCACCGAACGGTTCGTCCATCAACAGGATGCTCGGCGTGTTGGCCAGGGCGCGGGCGATGGCCACGCGCTGCTGCATGCCGCCGGACAGGGTCTGCGGGCGCTTGTCGCCGAACGCGGCGAGGCCGACCATCTCCAACAGGCCGTCGGCGACCTGCCGCGCCTCGTCGTTGGGCAGCCCGGCCATGCGCGGACCGTAGGCGACGTTTTCCCGCACCGACTTCCAGGGAAACAGCGCCGGCTGCTGGAACACCATGCCGCGCTGGGCCGCCGGGCCGGTGACCACCGCGCCATCGACCCGGACCGCGCCGCTGGTCGCATGTTCCAACCCGGCGATGGCGTTCAGCAGGGTCGATTTCCCGCATCCCGAAGGTCCGACGATGCAGACGAATTCGCCGGCGGCGATGTCCGTGCTGACCCGGTCGACGGCGAGGAACGTGTTCTCGCCGGTGCCGAACAGGATCGAGACGTTGTCGACGGAGATGGCCGCGCCCCGCGCCGGGGTTTCCCCGGCAGGAGCCGGCGTGTTGTGTGCCGTGTCTTTCATCATGACCACCAGACGGCCTTTTCCGCGAATACGGCGAACAGCTTGTCGGCTGCCGCCGAGATCACGCCGAGCATGACCAGCCCGCCCATCATCTGGCCCATCTGCAGGTTCTGCTGGGCGATGTCGATGCGGTAGGCCAGGCCCGCGAAGGTCCCGGCCAGTTCGGCGGCGACCAGGGTGTAGAAGGAAATGCTGACCGAGGTGCGGAGCCCGACGAAGATGTAGGGCAGCGCCCCCGGCAGCAGGATTTCACGGAGCATGCGCTTTTCCGGCGTGCCGAGCACGCGGGCCGCGCGGATCAGTTTCTCGTCAACCCGCTGCACGCCCAGATGGGCGGCGATCCACACGGTGAAGAACACCCCCCAGACGACCAGGAAGTACTTGCCGGTTTCGCCCAGCCCGAACCACAGGATCACGATGGGCACGAAGGCGATCGGCGGGATCGGGCGCAGCAGTTGGAACACGGGGCTGAGCAGGCTGGAAAGCAGGCGGTAGCGCCCGGTCATGATGCCGACCAGGGCGCCCAGGACGGCGCCCACGGAAAAGCCGACGACGACGCGCGACGCGCTCATCCCGAAATCGATCAGAAGCTGGCCGCTTTCGAGCCAATCCAGCAGGGCGCCCAGCACCGTCGACGGCGGCGGAAACAGGATCACGTTGACGACGCCGGAGCGCGACACGATTTCCCACAACCCGAAAAACAGCGGCAGCGAGGCGGCGAGGACGAGGCGGTTGACCGCCTCGCCCTGCCAGAACCCGGCGGCCCGTTTCGGCGCCGGGCGTTCCGCGCCGGCGGTCTGTTCGATGGGGCCCGACATCTTAGGGGATCGTCACGCGGTCGGGGGCGATGGCCTTCAGCGGGCCGGGCACGATGACCGTGGAGAAATCGGGCATGGTCGCACCCGGCGGGTGGTTGCCGGACTCAAGCCGCCAGGCGGCATGGGCCGTCAGCACGTCCACCTGCTTCTGGTCGAGGACGACGTTGTAGACATAGTCCTTCCAGATGGCGGCCAGGGCGTCGGCCTTCATGCCCGCGACCTTGGCGACCGTGGCGATGGCCTCTTCCGGGTTCGCCTTCATCCAGGCTTCGGCCTCGATCAGCGCCTTCAGGAAGGCGGCGACCAGCTCGGGATTGTCCTTCAGATAGGCTTTCATCACGACGATGTTGAAGGTTTCCGCGTAGATGCCCTTGGTGTCCAGTTCGGCGACCTTCGCTCCCATGGCCTTGACGCCGTTGCTGACGTGCGGCTCCCAGGTGTTGTAGGCGTCGATGTCGCCGGCGGACAGCGCCGGCAGCATGTCCTGCGGGCGCAGGTTGGTCAGCTTCACGTCCGACTTGCTCAGTCCCGCCTTCTTCAGCAGGGCGACCGTATAGACCTCGCTGCCGGTTCCGGCGGTGAAGGCGATCTTCTTGCCCTTCAGGTCGGCCAGGCTCTTGATGCCCGACCCGGCCGCGGTCAGGGTCTTGAGGTCGGAATATTCCATGCGGGCCAGGAAGGCGATGGGCTGTTTCGACATGGCGGCGGCGGTGGTCGGCGCCTCGGCCGTGGTGGCGATCTCGGCGGCCCCGCCCAGCACGGCGTTCAGGCACTGCTTGCCCGAGGTGAAGCCGCTGACGGAAATATCAAGGCCGTGCTTTTCGAAGAACCCCTTGTCCTTGGCGATGATCGTGACGCCGGAAATCGGCGACATGTTCTGCGCCAGGGTCGCCTTGAACTTCGCGGCCTGCGCCGGACCGGCGAAGAGCACCGCCGCGAGCGCCGCCGCCAACCCTCCGGCCTTCAATCTGGAAATGATGGGCATCTGCTGTCTCCTTCCTGCCTTCGCGTCGGCGAAGGTGCGTGAACCAGGGACGTGTTTTCTCCCGATTGGGCCTTGAGCGGCGGCGTTGCGCCCACCGGCCCGGTCGTTTCTTGAGCCCATCAGACGGGAATGTCCGGCGGCGGATAAGCAATTATTTGCGGTGCAGCGGGCAAAATTCAGACAAATTTGCTCAAAAATTCACCAAACCCAACCTATTGCGCATATTTCGATCAGTATGATAACGTTTTTGCAGTGCAGCAAGAATTACCCTGACTTAGATTGTCCCCATGACACCCGACGAAACGCCGCCGCCCTTCGATCTTGCCGACCGCGCCCCGGAGGCGTCGTTGAGCGCCGTCCTGCGCCTGACCGAGGACGGCCTGCCGGTCGACAGCGGACCGAACATTCTCGAACTGCTGTCGCCGGCGGAACTGGACCGCCTGGTCGGCGCCGGCCGCGAGACGGCCTACAGGGCGGGGGATTATTTCTTTCAGCAGGGCGATGCCCACGACGGCATCCATTTCATCCGCGCCGGCCGGGTGCGATCCTTCTACACCTCGCCCAGCGGCCGCGAGATCACCCTGGCCTATTGGCCCAAGGGGCATTTCGTCGGCGCGCCCCAGATATTGGGCGGCGGCGAACACATGTGGTCGTCGGTCGCGGTCGAGCCCTCGGCCGGCCTGTGGCTGCCGGGCACGGTGCTGCGCGGCCTGATCCGCGAAACCCCCAATCTGGCGATCGCCCTGATCGAGGGCCTGACCTACAAAAGCATGTGCTACACGGCCCTGTTGCAGATCATGGGCACGCAGTCGAAGACCAGCCGCCTCGGCCATCTGCTGCTGACCCTGGCCGCCCCGGCGGCGGACGGCGGCAACAGCGCCCGCCTGCACCAGCATTTCACGCAGGAGGAACTGGCCAACCTGATCGGCTCGACCCGCCAGTCGATCTCGACCTCCCTCGACAAGTTCGAGAAACAGCGCCTGATCGACCGCCGCGGCGACGCCATCCGCATCCTCGACGTTCAGGGCCTGCGCGCCCTCTGCGACTGACGCCGGCCTCCCTCTCCTCCTCGCCACCGCAAATATTTGCTCGCCGCCCCGGGCGCGGATCGGCCATGAGTCGGGTCAGACGCCGGGGCCTTCCGCCGCCGCCGGCACGACGCACCGCCCATATTCGAGGCCGCCCAGAATTGAGACCGTCATGACCCCGCCGACCATCAATCTTGAGTTCACGGCCCTTCGGGCGGCCTATGCCGCGGGCGACGTCACGCCCGTGGACGTCGCGGCCCATGTCCTCGACACGATCGCCGCCCGCGGCGACGACGGCGTGTGGATCCACAAGATGGCCCGCGGCACCGTCCTGGCCCGCGCCCAGGCCCTGGCCGCCCTGCCGGCGGCCGACCGGGCCGCCCTGCCCCTTTACGGCATTCCGTTCAGCGTCAAGGACTGCATCGACATCGCCGGCCTGCCGACAACCTCGGCCTGCCCCGACTATGCCTATACGGCGGCGCGCACCAACCTGGCCGTGCAGCGCGCCCTGGACGCGGGCGCCGTCCTGATCGGCAAGACCAACATGGATCAGTTCGCAACCGGCGTGGTCGGCGTGCGCACGCCCTACGGCGTCGCACGCAACCCGTTCGACGCTGGCTACATCCCGGGCGGGTCAAGCTCCGGCGCCGCCGTCTCCGTATCGTCGGGGCTGTGCGGCTTCGCCTTCGGCTCCGACACCGGCGGCTCGGGCCGCGTGCCCGCCAGCTACAACAACGTGGTCGGCCTCAAGCCGACGCTGGGCCTGTTCCCGCGCACCGCCATGGTCAACGCCAGCCCGTCCTTCGACACGGTCTCAGTCTATGCCCTGACGACGGCCGACGCGCGCCGCGTGCTCGAAACCTGCCAAGCCGTCGATCCGGACGACGTCTACGGCCGCGCGGCCCCGGCCCAGCCCCCCATGCAGGACACGGGCGCCCCGCTGCGCATCGCCGTGCCCAGCAAGACCAGCCGCACCTTCTTCGGCAATGCCGAGGCCGAGGCCCTGTTCGACCAGGGATTGGCCGAACTGGCCGCCATGGGCCACGCGCTCACGGAAATTGATTTCACGGTATTCTTCGAAACCAGCCGCATGATGTTCGAAGGCCCCTGGATCGCCGAGCGCGACGCCATGGTCGGCGACTTCATCCGCGCCAACCCGGACGCCGCCGACCCCATCGTCCGCCAGGTCATCACCGCCGCCGGCGGCTATACGGCGGCCGAGGCGTTCCAGGCCATGTACCGCCTGCACCGCAACGCCCGCGAAATCCGCCGCACCTTCGACGACGCCGACCTGATCGCCGTGCCCACGGTCGGCACCGTCTATACGGTCGCCCAGGTCCTGGCCGACCCGATCCCAACCAACGCCAGCAACGGCTATTACCTGAACTTCGCCTCCATGGCCGACCTCGCCGCCATCGCCGTGCCCAACGGCTTCCTGCCGTCGGGCCTGCCCATGGGCATGACCTTCGTCGGCCCGGCGTTCAGCGACCCGTTCCTGGCGGCCTTCGCCGACGGCTTCCACCGGCGGCGGGTCGGCACCCTGGGCGCGACGGGGCAGGCCTTTCCCGCAGCATAACGGGACATGCGCCTGGACAGACCGTGCAAAGCCGTTATGACATCTTGTAAATAACGGACCTTTCCGCAAAACTGCGGCCCCATGACCGAATACATGACCACCAAGGAACTGGCGGACTTTCTGCGCATCAAGCAGCGCAAGGTCTATGACCTGGCCGCCTCGGGCCGCGTGCCCTGCTCCCGCGCCATGGGCAAGCTGCTGTTTCCCCGCGCCGAGATCGAGGCCTGGGTCGCCCGCGGCATGGCCGGCGACGGCGCCGCCGTGACGGACGCCGCCGCCCCGCCCGCCAAGGCGCGGCCCGGCGTGTTCCTGGGCTCCCACGATCCGCTGCTGGACTGGGCGCTGCGCCAGTCGCGCTGCGGGCTCGCGACCTTTTTCGATGGCTCCGCCGACGGGCTGGAACGGTTCGCAAATGCCGAGGGCATGGCCGCCGGCCTGCACATGTTCGACCCCAAGGCCGGGGACAGCGGCGACGACGCGGCCTGGAACATCGACTGGGTCCGGCGGTATGCGGCAACGGCGCCCTGCGTGCTGGTCGAATTCGCCTGGCGCGAGCGGGGGCTGATCATCGACCCCACATCGGCCCATGAATTCACATCCATCGCCGACCTGCGCGGCCGCCTGATCGTGCCGCGCCAGCCCGAGGCCGGCACCCAGGCGCTTTTGGAACATCTGCTGGCCGAGGCCGGGATCGGCCCCGAAAGCTGCGTGATGACCGAGCCCGCACGCACGGAAACGGACGCGGCCCAGGTCGTCGCCGACCATATGGGCGAGGTCACGTTGGGCCTGCGCGCCACGGCGGCGCCGCTGAAGCTCGATTTCGTGCCGCTGCTGCGCGAACGCTTCGACCTCCTGGTCGACCGCAAGGCCTGGTTCGAGCCGCCGATGCAGGCGTTCCTGGCCTTCTGCCGCACCGAAGCCTTCCGCTTCAAGGCCGGGGCCATGGGCGGCTACGACATCACCGGCCTGGGCAAGGTGCATTTCGTGGGGGCTTAGCGCGGACCCGCCGCCAGGGCCGTTCGCAAGGCGGCCGGAATCGCCGCCGTGGCCCAGGCCGGGATTGAGCGGGACACGAACCCGCCGCGGCCGTCCCCGCGCATGAGGATCAGGCGGAAGCGTTCCCCCGTGTTGTCCACGATGATCACGCGATGCGCGATGCGCATGGCGACCGCCAGGTTCGCCATGCTGCGGGCGAAGCGGCGGGCAAGATCGGCGTCAGGCACCGGGTGGCCGCCGCGCGCGACGCGCGTCGCCACCCGCGTTCGCGACACATCGACGCGGTCAAGGCCGACGAAAACCAGGTTGACCTTGTATCCGGCTTGCCGGGCCTCCCGCATGAAGGCGATTTCGCCCTTCCCCGTCAAAGTCGTTTCCATGGCAAACGTGCCGCCGGCGGCAAGCCGTTGGCGGCGTTGCTCAATGGCGCGCCGCCCGGCGCGCAGCATGATGGCGGGTGCGTAGTTGTCGGGGGCGATATCGCGGGCGATCACGTCCGGGTTCACGATCGGAATTCGGCCTGCGACGTATTTCGCGGCAAGCGTCGATTTTCCGGCGCCGTTCGGCCCGGCGAAGACCCAAAGCTGGGGCCGGCCGGTCACAGGTCGCGGATGACTTCGTCGCCGGCGGGATCGAAGCGGACGAGCTGACGCCGGCCGTCCGGGTGTTTTTTCATGACCAGGCCGGCGGGCGTGTCGTCGTCGCTGTAATAGATCGGGATTCCGGCGGCCAACAGGTCGCGGGCGGCGCTGTCGTCGCCTTTGCGCAAGGCGTGGCCCATTTCATGCCAGATTCCGTCACTCGGATCGACCGGCGCGCCGGGGGGATCGGATCGAACGGTTTTGCTTTTCGTCGCCATGGCGGGCCTCCGACCTGCGGTTACGTGAGTCTAGCGGCGGGACGGCATCGGTGCAATTTCCTTAAACGTCGTTGCCGGCCGGGCGCAAGGCGCGGTTGGTGCCGCGATGCAAAAAGGGCGGACCAAAGGCCCGCCCTTTCCCGATTACATGAAAGTCCCTGCCGTTACGACGACTTGCCGTTCGGGAAGAACAGCTGCAGGCCGTTCAGCTTGTAGGACGCGATGGTGTCCTGGCCGTCCTTGGACAGCACCCAGTCGATGAAGGCCTGGCCTTCGGCCTGTTTCACCTTGGGGCATTTCTTCGGGTTGACCAGGATGATGCCGTACTGGTTGAACAGCTGCTTGTCGCCCTCGACCTGGATCTTGTAGTCGCCCTTGTTCTTGAAGCTGATCCAGGTGGCGCGGTCGGTCAGAGCATAGGCGCCCATGCCGACGGCGGCGTTGAGGGTCGCACCCATGCCGCTGCCGGTCTCCCGGTACCAGCCGCCGGAGGCCGCCTTGATATTCGTGCCGGCGGCCTTCCACAGGCGGACCTCTTTCTTATGGGTGCCGGAATTGTCGCCACGCGAGGCGAAGGTCGCCTTGGCGTCGGCGATCATCTTGAAGGCTTTGGGCGCGTCCTTCATGCCGCCGACCTTGGCCGGGTCCGCGGGCGGGCCGACGACGATGAAGTCGTTGTACATGACGTCCGTGCGCTTCACGCCATAGCCTTCCTTGACGAACTTTTCCTCGGCCGGTTTGGCGTGCACGAGCAGCACGTCGCCGTCGCAGTTCTGGGCGTTCTTGATCGCCTGGCCCGTGCCGACGGCGACCACGTTGACCTTGATGCCCGTCTTCTTTTCGAAGATCGGCAGCATGTAGTCATACAGGCCCGAGTTCTGGGTCGAGGTCGTCGATTGCACGATGATCGCCTTGCCGTCGGCCTGGGCCGGGGCGGCGGCGGCCGTCACGGCGAGGACCAGGGCGGCCGCGCCGAAGGTGAACCGTTTGATTGTTGTCATGGATATCTCCCTGAATGCTGGTTCCGGTTGGTGATGATTGGGGACAGGTCCCTTTGCGAAGGCCGGTTACAGGATGATCTTGCCCGCCATGTAGTCGCCGGCCTCGGCCGAGGCCGGCTGGTTGAAAAACGCCGCCGCCGGGCTGTGTTCCAAAACCTTGCCCCGGTGCATGAACACCACGTCGTCGGCCAGGCGCCGGGCCTGGCCCATGTCGTGGGTGATGAAGATGATCTTGGTGCCGCGGTCGCGGGCCGCCTTGGTGATGTCCTCGATCACCAGGGTCGAGGCCGGGTCGAGGTTCGACGTCGGCTCGTCCATGAACAGCACGTCCGGTTCGGTGGCGAGGGCCCGGGCCAGGGCCAGGCGCTGCTGTTCGCCGCCGGACAGCAGCCGCGCCGGCTGGTCGGCGCGGTCGGCGAGCCCGGCATGTTGCAAAATCTCCCGCCGCCGGGCGGGATCCGCCCGGCCGCGCAGGCGCAGCACGAAATCGATGTTGGCGGCGACGGAGCGGCGCAGCATCACCGCGCGCTGGAACACCATGGCCTGACGGCGGCGGATGGCGTCGTCCAACAAATGGCCGCCCCAGGTGACATGCCCGCCCGAGGGCTCGAGCAATCCGTGCATGAGGCGCAGCAGCAGGCTTTTGCCCGCCCCGTTGGGGCCCATGATGACGGTCACGCCGTCGGCGTTCAGGGTCAGATCGATGCCCTTGATCAGCACCGTGCCGCCGGCCTGATAGGTCAGGTCCGCGACCGCCGCGGGAAACAGGTCGGCGCCGGCGCCGCTGTCCGGTTTGCCGCGCAGGTCGATCACATTCGCGGGGCGCAAATCAGGCATAGGCCTGCCTTTTCGCCGTCGCGTTCAGGCCCATGACCGCCGCGTTGATGGTCAGCGCGATGGTCAGCAGCACGACGCCGAGGCCGAGCGCGAGCGCCAGATCGCCCTTCGAGGTCTCAAGCGCGATGGTCGTCGTCATGACCCGGGTCAGATGGTTGATGTTGCCGCCGACGATGATGACGGCGCCGACCTCGGCCATGGCGCGGCCGAGCCCGGCCAGCATGACCGTGAGCAGGGAATAGCGCGCGTCCCACAGAAGCTCCGCCATCATCCGCCCCGTGGGCACGCAGAAGGACCGGAACTGGTCGGCGTATTCGTTGTGCAGGTCCTCGATCACCTGGCGCGACAGGGCGGCGATGATCGGCAGGATCAGGATCGCCTGGGCGATGATCATGGCCGTCGGCGTGTAGAGCAGTCCCATAAAGCCGAGCGGCCCGGCGTTGGACAGCAGCATGTAGACGATCAGGCCGACCACCACCGGCGGCAGGCCCATCATGGAATTGACGACGACCAGCGCCAGGCCACGGCCGGGAAACCGCGTCACGGCCAGCAGGGCGCCGATGCTGAGCCCGATCAGTCCGGCGGCCAAGAGCGCCGTCAGGCTGACGCGCAGCGACAGCGCGATGACCTCCATCAGGTCCGCGTCGAAGCTGAACAGCAAAGAAAAGGCTGTGAGAAATGCCTGGCTGAAATCCTGCATTATCCGGCTGTCCGCCCGTTCCCATTCCCAGGATGCGTGGGATGCCCCGCGCGATTCCGTAAATTATGCATAATTATACGTATTTGACGTAATTTTGCATAAATTCCGGAAGCACGCAAGCATCCCCGGCGGCCGGAGAGACTGCGGGCGGCCGGGTTCGGCTGTGGCTCAGGGAAGGGGCGGGCGGCGCCTAGCTACCGTCGGCCCAACGCCGCATCAGGCTGTTGAACACCCGTTGCGCGGTCAGGGCGGCCGGGCTGTTGGCCGCCGTCTGGTGCAGGTGATGGGCGACGCCGTTGGCGTCGGCCAGGATCTCGCGGCGCTCGGCGGAGGCGACGCGGCTCTGGATCCAGGTCACGGCGACCCGCCGCTCGCCCCTGGTTACCGCCTCGACCCGGTGGTGCCAGCCCGTGGGATAGACCACGGCGGCCCCCCGGGGCAGCTTGACCTTGACCTCGCCGCCGGGGGCCAGGATGACCAGCTCGCCCCCTTCGTAGTCTTCCGGCGCATTCAAAAACAGCGTGCAGGACACGTCGGCGCGGATCGATTCCGGGTTACCGATGAAGGGGTTGTCCGTGTGCAGGCCGTATTCCGCGCCCTCGCCGTAGCGGGCATAGAGCGGGCGCATGATGCGGTGGGGGAAGGTTCCGTTGAGGATCGGCGCCGACTGCCCGATCGCGCCCATGACCAGACGGTCGGCGGGCGTCAGGGCGTCACCGGCGGCGGTCCGGTCGGCCTGGCGGTTGCGCTTCACGGCCTTGATGTCGTCGCGCATCCCGGTGGCCCCGTCGATCCAGGGAACGCCATCGAGAATGGCATCGATTTCGCCGAGCCGGTCATCGTCGAGCAGCTTTTCCACATGGATGATCATCGTCTCGTCAGCCCCTTGTCCACACCCCGCCCGCGGTCCCGGCATGCCGCGGGACAAGCCCATGATAGCACGCAGGACGATTCCGCTTCAGGCAATGGTTTACGAAATTCACAATGGGAAAGGCCGAAAGCGTCCGTCAGTCGGAAAGCGCCGCCGCCTGTTTGCGGCCCGCCTTGAGCGCCGGTTTGTCCGGCGCAGACGTCCCGCGTTCGACGGCATGGATAAGCGTCGGATGGGCGCGCTGCGCGCAGTCGGTCCGTTCGCACAGCCGGCAGGTCACCCCGACGGGCAGGAAGGTCTCGGACCGGGTCAGGTCCAGACCGCCCGAATAGACCAGTTCGCCCGCGTCCTCCAGCCGGCACCCGAGCGCCAGGGCGTAGCTGCCGTCCGGCGCATTGTAGCCGGCTCCGGGCCTGCGCTGCCCGAAGGCGACCGACAGATAGGCGCTGCCGTCGGCCAGTTGCAGAACCTGGGCATCGACGTTGCCCGCCCGCCCGCTGGCCGCATGTACGTTCCAGCGCGGACAGATTCCCGCGAAACGGGGGATCGGCAGGCCCGAGCCCGGCACCCGCCGGAACACGTTGCCGGCGCTGTCGATGCGCAGGAAATGAAAGCGCACGCCCTCCTGCCCCGGACGGCGCAGGGTCGCCAGACGTCGGCAGGCCTGCTCCAAACTGACGCCGAAGGCCTGACTCAGGCGTTCCACATCATACCGATAGGCCCGGGCACGGTTGAGAAAAGCGCCATAGGGCATCAACACCGCGGCGGCGAAATAGCCCGCCAGATAATCGCGGCACAAATCCTCCGACGCGGGGGACAATTCCGCGTCCCTGATCCAGGCGTCGATCAGGTCGGCGGCGGCACGGCGGCCCGTTTCCCGGGCCAGATGGAAGCGCAGGCTGGGCAAGGCCAAATCGTCGCGCACGATCATCCGACCGCCGCCTCCCGCCCCGGGCTCCAGACGCACGGCCGGAACCACGGCGCCGCCCCGGCTTGCATCGCCGACGGCCGAGGTCTCGACCTCGATCCCGAAGCGTTCGTGCAGCACAGCGGCGAGGCGCGAGAACAGCCCCACGGTTTCCGTGCCGATTTCAGCGCGGAGCGCCTCGGCGCGGCGGTCCAGATCATCGAAAAAGTTGTCGTTGCGTTCCGTGAAATCACCGACTTCTTCCGCAGGCGTGCGACTTTCGAGCAGATTGTCGAGGTTTTCGCCGGTGATGAAGCGCAGCAGTTCATCGACCTGAAGCGTGAGCTTTTCCGTGCCGTCGACAACGATGCCGAGAAACTTCTGGCGCTCCGCCGCGGCCAGATCGATGTTGTCGAGCAGGATTTCCGAGAAGCTGCGGACCGAGGTCAGCAGCGTGCGCACGGAATGGCTGGAAGCCACCAGATAGGGGCTGGAAGCCAGCTTGTCCGTCAGCGCCTCCACATCCTCGCGGCTGTTACTGTAGGACCGGTAGAGCCGCAGGAAGGAGCGGCAGATGTCGGGAACGGAGGTCACGAATTCGTCCAGTTCCGCCGCCGAGGGGCGGGTGCCGCCGAACATGGGGTCGGACAGGGCTTCTTCCAGGTCGCTTTTGATGCGCACCTCGTCGCCCGCGGAAAAATCCCGCAGATCGACCCCGAGAACCTCCGAGAGCTTGAGCAGCAGCGACACGGTCAAGGGCCGGTCGTTGTGTTCAATCATATTCAGGTAGCTGGGCGAAACGCCGAGTATCTCAGCCAGCTTAACCTGCGTCAGCCCCCGGTCCTTGCGGAGCCGCCGCAGGCGCGCGCCCAGCATTGGTGATCGCGGCATAATGTTCCCCCTCGTGGCGTTCCACGATTCTCGCCTGTTCCCGGATTCCGTTATCCGCCCGGGTGAAGGTCTGCCGTATATTAACCGAAGTTCACGCGGCTGTCTCCGAAATTTAATCTCATAAAATCAAGAGAAAAGAAGCGAAAATGCGCCGAATTAGTGAATTGTTCACGCTATGGCCGCGAGGTGTGAAAGCGACCATGTGCCACGGGATGACAGGCCCACGCACCGCCTGATAGGGGAGAGTGTTTGCACGGCTGTATCGTGTCGGATTTCAGACTCAAGGCTGCACGGACTTCGTATCAGCCCGCCGCTTCGGCAATCGTCACGGGTAATGTGAAGCGGAACACGGAGCCCTGCCCCGGCGCCGGCTCGACCCACACCTTGCCGCCGAAGCGCTCGACAATCTCGCGGCAGATGGCCAATCCCAAACCGGTGCCTTTCGGCTTGTTGGTCAGGGTTTCGCCCGACCCGCCCTGCTGAAAGCGCTCGAAAATACGCTCCCGTTCCCCGGGCGCCACGCCGGGGCCGTTGTCGGTCACGTCGACGGTGACCACACCGCCGCCCACCGTGGCGCTGACGCGGATCCAGCCGTCGGTCGGATCACAGAATTTCACCGCATTGGAAATCAAATTGACCAGAACCTGGATCAACCGGTCGCGGTCGGCATAGGCCCGGGGCAAGCCATCGGGCAGGTCCGTTTCCAGGCGCACGCCCTCGGCCTGGGCCAGGGGCGAGGCCGCCGCCACCGCGTCCTCGATGGTCGCGCCCAAATCGAGCGGCGCCATCTTCCATTCCAGATTGCCGGTTTCCATCTTGGACAGATCCAGAAGTTGGTCGATCAGGCGCGTCAGGCGCTGGGTCTCGGCAACCACGACGCTGTAGAAACGATCACGTTCCTCATTGGGCAGGGCCGGGTTGTCGGACAGGATTTCCCCCGCCGCGCGGATCGACGTCAACGGCGTGCGGAACTCGTGACCGACGGTGGTGATGAAGTTGTCCTTCATGCGATCCAGTTCCTGAAGCCGCTCGTTGGCGGCCCGCAGTTCGGCCGTGGTTTCCTCAAGCGCCTTGGATTTCTCCTCAAGTTCGTGGGAGTACTCGATGACCTGCGACGTCTCGTCGATGATGCGCATCAGGTCCTCGGTGCTGACGACCTCGCCCTTGGTCACGCTGGCGACCACGGCCTGGGCCGATGCGGCGCCGATGACGCCCGCCAACTGCCGTTCGGCAAAGGACACGAGGGCCGGCGCCGCTTCCGCCCGGAGGTCCAGGTTCAGCCCCTGGCGCGCGGCGAAGTCGGTGAGCGCCGCCCCCGCCCGGTCGTCGCCGAGAAAGCGGCGCAGCACGTCCTGCAACTCGCCGACCGCGGCCGAGCCGCGCCACGCGGTGACCGGCTTCGCGCCCGGACTGTCCAGCTTCTGCACGAACTCGCCCGCCTGCAACTGCTCCAGATCGCTGGGCTGGCTAAGCAGCGAAACCCAAACAAACCCACCGACATTGACCAGCATCGACCAGAACAGCGAATGGGACAGATGATCGACCCTGTCGAGCCCGAACAGGGCATAGGGCTTCAGATACTCAATTCCGAATGGCCCCAGTTCAATGAGGCTCATGTCCACCCAGCCCGAGCGGGCGAAGGACGGCAGCACCAGGGTGTAAAACCACATGGAGGTGCCCAGCAGAAGCCCGGTTATGGCGCCGGCCCGCGTGCCGCCTTTCCAGAAAATGCCCCCCAGCAGGGACGGCGCGAACTGCGCCGCCGCGGCGAAGGACACCAGGCCGATGGTAACCAGCGCGTAGGATTCCCCGATCAGCCGCATGTAGGTATAGGCCAGCAGCAGCACGAACAGAATCGCGCTGCGGCGGACGACCAGCAGAAACGCCGTCAGGCCGCCGGTGAAGCGCAACTGGAACCACCGCATGCGCAACAGGACGGGAACCACCAGATCGTTGCACACCATGGTCGCCAAGGCGACCGTGGCGACGATCAGCATGGCCGTGGCCGCGGACAGCCCGCCGATATAGGCGAACAGGGCCAGGGCCTCCTTGTTGTTGGCCATGGCCACGGTCAGCACAAAGGTGTCGGCATCGACGTTGTGCTCGGGAAACTGCAGCAGCCCGCCGACGGCGATGGGCAACACGAAAATGTTGATCACGGTCAGGTAGAGAGGAAACAGCCAGGCGGCCTTGCGCACGTGGTCTGGGTTGACGTTCTCCACCACGCCGACCTGGAACTGGCGCGGCAGACAGACGATGGCGAACATGGACAGCACCATCAGCGTCGACCACTGCGCATAGCCGCCGCTGCCCAAGGTATGGGTCAGATCGTATATGTGGCCGACTTCCGATCCCTTGGCGAACAGGTCCTGAAACCCGTCGTGCAGACCGTAGGTGACATAGATGCCAACGGCGAGGAACGCCGCCAGCTTGATCACGGATTCGAAGGCGATGGCGACGACCATGCCCTCGTGATGTTCGGAGGCATCGATATGGCGGGTGCCGAACAGGATGGCGAACAGCGCCATGATCAGGGCCACGAAGAACGCCGTGTCCTGGAACAGGGGCGGGCGGCCCAGATCTCGGGGCATGACGATTTCCGGGTACTGGATCAGGACCGTGAAGCTGGTGGACACGGCCTTAAGCTGCAGGGCGATGTAGGGCAGGATGCCGAACACGGCGAGCACCGTGACGATGCCGCCGAGATAGAGACTCTTGCCGTAGCGGGACGCGATGAAGTCGGCGATCGAGGTGATGCGGTTTTCGGCCGAGATGCGGACCATCTTTTCCAGCACGAAGGGCCACAGCACCATCACCAGGGTTGGCCCCAGGTAGATCGGCAGGAAATCCAGGCCAGAGGTCGCGGCGCGGCCGACCGAGCCGTAGAAGGTCCAACTCGTGCAATATACCGCCATGGAGAGCGCGTAGATATAGGGGTTGTTGATGACCGACCGCCCGGCGTCGGCGCGTTTGTCACCCCAGAAGGCGACGGCGAACAGGACGCCCAGATAGCCCACCGAGACGATAAAGATGACCCAACCCTGAAGCATCTTATTCGCCCGGCTCGTCGGGCCGCCGGACACGCTCGGCGATCAGGTAGATCGCGCCGACGACCGCGATCCAGACGGAAAACAGGAAAATATAGACCACGGGTACATGGAACAGGTCACCCGCGTCCTCAACCAACATCAAAATCGGCGGCATCAGCATCAGCAGGGCGAACAGGAACAGGGACACGGACATGGCCCCGGCCTTGCCCGCCCCGCGCCCAGGCAGGTCGGGGGGGCGCCGCTGCTCGGGGTCGCTTGACGGCGCCACCGTCGTCACTCCACGGCCAGGCCGACCGCTGCCTTGACCCGGGCCACCAGGTCGCGGGTGGAAAACGGCTTGGTCACGAAGTCGTCGGCCCCGACGGCCATGCCCTTCTCGCGGTCGGCCTCACGCCCCTTGGCGGTCAACATGATGACATAGACATCGGACCAGGCGCTGTTGGCGCGAATCTCCTCGCAAACGGAAAACCCGTCCCGCTCCGGCAGCATGACGTCGAGCAGCACCACATCGGGCTTGGCCGCGCGCATCGCACTGAGCGCCGAATTGCCGTCGCCGACGACGCGCGTCTTGAACCCCGACTTTTCCAAAAGAAACGTCAGGGACAGAACGATGTTGTCGTCGTCTTCGACCACCAAGACCGAGCGATCCATGAACACCTCCCATATTGTCACCGCGCACACCGGGCGCGGGTGCCTGTACCGGCTTTTGCCCGATTATACTCCGGACATCGACCGCCGCCGCAAGATTTCTGACATCACGCCGGCCGGACCCGGTTTGACAGGGGCCCCTCCGTCTGCAAATCCTGAACGGCATGAAACAGGAAAGTCCCGCCGAATTCACCCGCCGCGCGGTCCTGACCGGCATGGTCCTGGGTGCCGCACTGACCCCCTGCAACGTCTATTCGGGGCTGAAGATCGGCTGGTCCTTCAACATGTCCATCGCCGCCGGGCTGCTCGCCGTGGGCGCCTGGCGCCTGGCCGAACGCAGCCTGGGCACCGCCCCCCTGGGCCTCAGGGAAAACAACATCAACCAGACCGCCGCCTCGGCCTCGGCCTCCATCGTGTCGGGCGGGCTGGTCGCCCCCATCCCGGCGCTGACGCTGTTGACCGGGCAGACCCTGCAATGGCCCGTGCTGGCGTTCTGGGTGTTCTGCGTGTCGATCCTGGGCGTGGTCGTCGCCGCCGGCCTGCGCCGCCAGATGATCGAACACGAAAACCTGGCCTTTCCCGCCGGCATGGCGACGGCGGAAACGCTCAAGCGCATCCACGGCAAGGGCCGCGAACAGGCGGCGCGCCTGCGCGCCCTCATGGCGGCGGCGGGGGTCTCGGCGGCGGTCAAGCTGGCCGTCGATCTTGCCGCGGCGGTGCCGCGCCTGGCCCTGCCGGGATCGCTGACGGGGGGCGTGACCTTCAAGAACCTGGGCCTGGCGTTCGACCCGTCGCTGCTGATGATCGGCTTCGGCGCGCTGATCGGCCCGCGCGCGGGGCTGTCGCTATTGTTCGGCGCGGCGGTGTCCTGGGGCATGCTCGCCCCCTGGGTGCTGGACCGGGGATGGGCTCAGGCGGGGGCGCCCGGCGCGGTGTGGTTTTCCGACCTGGTGGCCTGGCTGCTGTGGCCGGGGGTGACCCTGACGGTGGTCGCGGCCCTGACGTCCTTCGCGATTTCCGTGGCCCGCCTGCGCCGGCGGCTGGCCAGCACGGACGGGCGGATGGGGCGCGGCTACGCCCTGGCCCTGGCCGCGGTCACGGCGCTGATCTGCATCGCCGGATGGACCTTGTTCGGCCTGCCGGTCTGGGTGTCCGTGCTGGCCGTGGCGCTCAGCTACGTGCTGGCCGTGATCGCCGCCCGGGTGTCGGGGGAAACGGGGGTTACGCCCGTGGGGGCGCTCGGCAAGGTGACGCAGCTGACCTACGGCGCGGTGACGCCCGGCGACATGGCCGCCAACCTGATGACCGCCAACATCACCGGGGGCGCTGCCGGGCAATGCGCCGACATGATGCATGATTTGAAGACCGGATTCCTGGTGGGTGCCGCACCGCGATTGCAGATCTACGCGCAGGCCCTGGGCGTGCTGACGGGATCGCTGGCCGGGGCGGCGGTTTATCTGGCCCTGATCCCCGATCCCGCCGCCATGCTGATGACGCCGGAATGGCCGGCCCCGGCCGTGGCGACTTGGAAGGCGGTGGCAGAGGTGCTTTCGGCGGGCTTAAGCGCGATCCCGGAAGGTGCGGCCGCCGCCATGGCCGTTGCGGCGGTGTTGGGCCTGATCCTGGGATCAGCTGACCGTCTGGCGCCGGACCGTGTCGCGCGGTGGCTGCCGAGTGCGCCCGCCGCCGGGGTCGCCTTCGTCATCCCGGCGTGGAATTCGATGTCGCTCTGCCTGGGCGCTGTGATCGCCGCCGTCGCCGCCCGCCTCAACCCCGGGTGGACGGAGCGTTACGGCACGGCCATCGCCGCCGGGCTGGTCGCGGGGGAAAGCCTGATCGGCGTCGCTCTGGCCGTTTCCCGCATGGCGGGCTAGTGCAGGCGCATCAGGCCGCCGACAAGGCGGAATTCCGCCGGCTTGACCAGCGCCACCGAGGCGACGCGCACGGAGTGCAGGGGGCCTTCCAGGTTGTTTTCCCAGAATTCCAGGAACCGGCGCAGCACGGGAAAGTCCGGCGCCATGTCCATGTCCTGCCAGATGTAGTCCTGCAGAAGGTGAAGATGATCCGGCCGCCGGTAGGTGATTTCGGCCGTGGTCAGGCGATAGCCCGAAAGCTGCATTTCCAAAGACATGTCCGATCCTCCGTCTTGGTTGCGTGGCTTGCATGTCCTCCCTGGATCACCTGAATTGTTTCCTTCCAAACCCCCGCGCGTCAAGAATTAATGCGTTAAAACAACATCTTATCAGCCTCCAGGTGAGAGTGCTGCCAACCGCGTCCGGGCCGGTGCATTTTTTTGTTCCGGGGGACTTGAAGGCGCGGAACCGGCGACTAAATTTTTCCGCGGAACCGGGGGGAAACGCCGAATTTCCGAGGGTTTTCTCCCGTCATTTGCTTGTTCAACCAAGGAATGTTCAAGAGGAGCCATCGCATGTTCAAACCTCTTCACGACCGGGTTCTCGTCCGCCGCATCGAACAGGACGAAAAGACCAAGGGCGGGATCATCATCCCCGACACGGCCAAGGAAAAGCCCATGGAGGGCGAGATCATCGCCGTCGGCTCGGGCCACAAGGCCGAGGACGGCACGGTCACGCCGCTGGACGTCAAGGCCGGCGACCGGGTCCTGTTCGGCAAGTGGTCGGGCACGGAAGTGACCCTCGACGGCGAGGAACTTCTGATCATGAAGGAGTCCGACATCCTGGGCGTCATCGACGACGTCCAGACCACGAAGACCAAGAAGGCCGCCTAAGGGCGTTCCGATCCGACATCGACACCACAGCAATTAGAAAGCTGCCTCTCTTCAAAGGAGTGATCGAAAATGGCTGCGAAAGAAGTGAAGTTTCATGGCGACGCGCGCACGCGTCTTCTCAAGGGCGTGGACACGCTCGCCAACGCCGTCAAGGTGACCCTCGGCCCGAAAGGCCGCAACGTGGTCCTCGACAAGGCCTTCGGCGCGCCGCGCATCACCAAGGACGGCGTCACCGTCGCCAAGGAGATCGAGCTGACCGACAAGTTCGAGAACATGGGCGCCCAGATGATCAAGGAAGTGGCGTCCAAGACCAACGACCTTGCCGGTGACGGCACCACCACCGCGACCGTGCTGGCCCAGGCCATTGTCCGCGAAGGTGCGAAGGCCGTGGCCGCGGGCATGAACCCCATGGACCTGAAGCGCGGCGTCGACATGGCCGTCGAGGCCGTCGTCGCCGACGTCAAGAAACGCTCCCACGCCGTCAAGACCAACGAGGAAGTCGCCCAGGTCGGCACCATTTCCGCCAACGGCGACCGCTCCATCGGCGACATCATCGCCGAAGCCATGCAGAAGGTCGGCAACGATGGCGTCATCACCGTGGAAGAGGCCAAGAGCCTGGAAACGGAACTGGACGTCGTCGAAGGCATGCAGTTCGACCGGGGGTATTCCTCGCCCTATTTCGTGACCAACACGGACAAGATGGCCTGCGAGCTGGAAAATCCATACATTCTGATCCACGAGAAGAAGCTGTCGAACCTGCAGGCCATGCTCCCGGTCCTGGAGGCGGTGGTGCAGGCGGGCAAGCCGCTGCTGATCATCGCCGAGGACATCGAGGGCGAGGCCCTGGCGACCCTGGTCGTCAACAAGCTGCGCGGTGGCCTGAAGGTCGCCGCCGTCAAGGCACCGGGCTTCGGCGACCGCCGCAAGGCCATGCTGGAAGACATCGCCATCCTGACCAAGGGCCAGGTGATCTCCGAAGACCTGGGAATCAAGCTGGAGAACGTGACCCTCGACATGCTGGGCACGGCCAAGAAGGTGTCCATCACCAAGGACGACACCACCGTCGTCGACGGTGCGGGGTCCAAGAAGGACATCGAGGCGCGCTGCAACCAGATCCGGGCGCTGATCGAGGAGACCACCTCGGACTACGACCGCGAGAAGCTGCAGGAACGTCTGGCCAAGCTGGCCGGCGGTGTCGCGGTGATCAAGGTCGGCGGCGCCACCGAGGTCGAAGTGAAGGAGAAGAAGGACCGCGTCGATGACGCCCTGCACGCGACCCGCGCGGCGGTCGAGGAAGGCATCATCGCCGGCGGCGGAACGGCCCTGCTCTACGCCGTCAACGCGCTCAAGAAGCTTGAGCCGGAAAACAACGACCAGCAGGTCGGCATCGACATCGTCCGGCGTGCCCTGCAGGCCCCGGTGCGGCAGATCGCGGAGAACGCCGGCTTCGACGGCGCCGTGGTTGCCGGCAAGCTGATCGACCAGAAGGACACCAACTGGGGCTTCAACGCCCAGACGGGCGAGTACCAGAATCTGGTCAAGAACGGCATCGTCGATCCGACCAAGGTGGTGCGCACGGCGCTGCAGGACGCGGCCTCCGTCGCCGGCCTGCTGATCACCACGGAAGCCATGGTCGCCGAAAAGCCCGAGCCCAAGAAGGACGCGGGCGCCGGTGCCGGCATGCCGGACATGGGCGGCATGGACTTCTAAGTCTCCGTCAAACCCCAAGCGAGACCTGGCCGCCGGTCACAACGACCGGCGGCCTTTTTTATGCGCGCCGCCGCCGGGTCGGGGAAACTACCTGAATACAACAAGGTGCGGGTTTGCTAGAGTCATCACAAGCCACCCTGGCCCAAGAAGTCCCCTTTGCAAAGGAGGCGTCGTTGGAAGAGGTTTCCGCCTGGGTCGTCGACATCCGCAAGGTGTCGAGCGAGTTTTTCGAAACCATGGCCGCCTATCTGCCGTCCCTGCTTGGCACGATCCTGATCGTCGTCCTGGGCTGGTTCGTGGCCCGTCTGCTGCGCGCCGGAACGCGCCGTCTGGGCGACACGGCCAACCGCCTTTTGACACGGGTCGCCAGCACCGGTTTCCTCACCAGTTTCCACGTTTCCATTGGCGTCGTCCGCATCGCCGCCAGCATGGTGTTCTGGGTCACCATGCTGCTGTTCATCACGGCGGCGACCCGGGTCGCCGGGCTCGACGCCTTTTCCGTCTGGCTCGACCGCATCGTCGTCTACGTGCCGCATCTGGTCGCCGGCGGCGTCATCATCCTGGTCGGCTATCTGATTTCACTGGTCATCCGCGACGTCGTGGCCGCCGCCCTGGCATCGGCCAACATTGCGCAGAGTGCGTTGATCGGAGCACTCACCCAATGGGCGGTGCTGCTGGCCGCCGTGATCATCGGCGTCGAGCAATTGGGCGTCGACGTGACGATCCTGGTCATCATCGCCGCCACGGTGATCGCCGGTGTGTTGGGCGCCATGGCCCTGGCCTTCGGCCTTGGCGCCCGCGACCTGGTCGCCAATCTGATCGCCGCCCATCATGCGCGGCGCCACCTGCTGCCCGGCCAGCGCATCGCCTGGAACGGAAACGACGGCGAGATTCTGGAAATTTCGGCGACCGCCATCGTCATCGCGACCGAGGGCGGGCGAACCCTGATCCCCGCCCGCGCCTTCCTGACCGACGCCATCGTCGTGACCATCCCCGAGGACGCCGATGGCTGACCTCATCCCCCTGACCCTGGCCTTCATGGGCAGCCGGCCTGACGCCGCGGCCCGGGTTATCGAAGACATGCCGGCCGAGGACGCCGCCGCCCTGTTCGCCCAGGTGCCGGCCCGCGTCGGCGCCGGGGTGCTGCGCCTGATGGCGGCGGCGAGCGCCGCGCGCTGCCTGGAAATCCTGCCCGCCGAGCGGAGCGCCGGGCTGCTGCGGGAACTGCCCTTCATCGATGCGGTGACGTTTTTCCGCAATTTGGCGCCGGGCGTGCGCGCCGCCATTTCCGACGACCTGCCGGCCGACCTGGCCCGCGACCTGCGCATCGCCGTGACCTATCCCGTGGGCACGGTCGGCGCGGTCATGGATCAGGCCGCCGTCTCCGTCGCCGCGACGCGCACGGTCGACGAGGTCGCCAAGCTGGTGAAACGCCGCCGACGCAAGACGACGGACCATCTGTTCGTGGTCGATGAGGACGGCCGGTTCCTGGGCATGGTCCGGGCCGGGGACCTGCTGCGCGCCGACGGCAAAACCCGGATCGACGACCTGATGGACAAGGCGGTCGCGCCGCTGTCGAACCGCGCGACCCTGGCCTCCGTTCTCGGCAATCCGCAATGGAACAGCTATCTCGCCCTGCCGGTGATCGGACGCACGGGGAATTTCATCGGCGCGCTCAGCCGCGCGGCGCTCGGCGCCGGGCTGGCCGAACTGCGGCGCGGGCGGCGCCCCGCCGTTGACGGCGCCGACAGCCTGATGGGCAACCTGATGGGCGCCTATCTTCTGGCCTGCGCCGGCATGCTGCGCACGGTGGCGCATATCGGCGACCCGGCGCCCGGCACGATCGGAGAGCCCGAATGACCGGCAACCTGGACGCCGCGACGGCCCGCCTGGAACGCCGGTTCCTGCTCGACTTTCCGTGGGAGGCGGCGCGCCGCATCGAAACCCTGCCGACGGCGGAAACGGCCCCCACCCTGGTCCGCCAGCCGGCCGAAGTTCTGGCCCCCCTGTGGCGCATGCTGCTGCCGGAAACGGCGGCGCGGCTGCTGAAACGCCTGCCCGACGATCTGGCCTGCGCCCTGTTGGGCGAACTTCGGCCCGGCGAGGCGCTGCGCGTGTTCAACGCCCTGAAACCGGCCGACCGCGAACACTACATGGCCGCCCTCGACCCGGCCATCGCCGACGACCTGAAACGCCTGGGCGATTTTCCCGAAGGCAGCGCCGGGCGCCTGATGATCACCGACATCGCGCAATTCCGCGCCGGCATGACCGCCAAGCAGGCGCTGGCCGCCCTGCGCCGCGCGCGGGCGAAAACAACGCGGTCGCTGTTCCTGGTCGACGAGGACAATCGGCTGGCGGGCAAGGTCGGCATCCAGGATCTGGCCGTCGCCGACCCGGACACCAAGCTGGCCGATATCGCGACACCGGTATCGGCTTACGTCAGTCCGCTGACGTCGCAGGACGAGGTCGCCGACCTTCTGGAACAACACCGCCTGGTCGACCTGCCCGTGGTCGACCACGACGGCCAGTTGATGGGCGTGGTCCAGCACACCACCCTGATCGGCGCCCTGCAGGCCGACGCGTCGGTCGATATCCAGACCATGGTCGGCGCCTCGAAGGACGAACGCGCCCTGTCGAAACCCCTGTTCGCCGTCAGAAAGCGCCTGCCCTGGCTGCAGATCAACCTGCTGACCGCCTTCATGGCCGCCGCCGTGGTCGGCCTGTTCGAAGGCACCATCGCCAAGTTCACGGCCCTGGCCGTGCTGCTGCCGGTTGTCGCCGGGCAGTCGGGCAATGCCGGGGCGCAGGCCCTGGCCGTGACCATGCGCGGCCTGGCGTTGCGCGAGATCACGCCGCGCCAATGGTTCGCCGTGACCTTCAAGGAAGCCAACGTCGGTCTGGTCAACGGCATCGCCGTGGCGGCGACCTGCGGCATCGGCGTGTATTTCTGGTCGGGATCCCTCGGCCTGGTCCTGGTCATCACCGTGTCCATGGTGCTGGCCATGGTCGCCGCCGGGCTGGCCGGGGCTATCGTGCCCGTGGTGCTGACCAAGCTGGGCCAGGATCCGGCGGTCGCGTCGTCTATCATCCTGACCACGGTCACCGACATCGCCGGGTTCTTTTCCTTCCTCGGCATCGCGACTATTCTGTCGGGAATTCTCTGAGACCAATCCCACGACACCGGAGACCTTCATGACCGCAACCGCCGCAGCCAAGGTGTGGCTCGACTACGACCAGGCCGAACTGGACAACCAGTATGAACAGCGCTCCCTGGTGCCCGACGGCGACGCCTATGTGGCCGAGAACGCCGCCGCCAGCGCCCGCGCGCGGGCCGACCTGGACTGCCGCCTCGACGTCGCCTACGGGCCCGGCGCGGACGAGGTCATGGACCTGTTCCCCGCCCGCAATCCGGGTTCGCCGGTGCTGGTGTTCCTGCACGGCGGCGCCTGGACCCGGGGCGACAAGGTCAACGAAAGCCACCTCGCCCCGGCCCTGGTGGCCGCCGGCGCGGCCGTGGTGACGGTCAATTTCTCCCTGGCCCCCGGGGCCACGCTGGACGCCATCACCGACCAATGCCGCCGCGCCGTCGCCTGGGTCCATGGCCATGCGGCGGACCTCAACGCCGACGCCGGGCGGCTGGTCGTCGCCGGCCATTCGTCGGGGGCGCATCTGACGGCGATGATGCTGGTCACGGACTGGACTGGCCACGGCCTGCCCGCCGACGCGGTCAAAGGCTGCGTCATGACCAGCGGCATGTACGACCTGACGCCGATCCGCCTGAGCCACCGCAACGGCTACCTGAACCTGGACGACGCGGCGGTCGCGCGCCTGAGCCCGGCGCGCCACCTGCGCCCGGGCCTGCCGCCCGTGGCGGTATTCTACGGCGCGGGCGAACTGGCCGAATTCCGCCGCCATGGACAGGATTTCGCCCAGGCCCTGGCCGACGGCGGCCATGCCGTGACCACCGCCGACCTGCCCGGCATCCACCATTTCACCATGAGCCGCGAACTGGGCAAGCCGGACAGCCCGGTGCACCAAGCGGCGCTGAGGCTGATGGGTCTGGCGGGTTAGCCGGGACGCCGCGACTGCGGGCTGTCCCAGACCTCCGGGTTGACGGGGAACGGCGGCAGGTCGCCCTTGAGGGCCGCCGTGATCTGCTCCGCCGCCGAGATGGCGAGCGCCTTCGACGCTTCCTGCGTCACCCCCGCTGTATGGGGCGTGAAGATGACCTTGGGGTTCTTGAGCAGCGCATGATCGGCCGGCAGCGGTTCGGGGAACACGACGTCGAGCCCGGCGGCCCGGATGTGGCCGGAGGCAAGGGCCGCGTCCAGCGCGGTGAGATCGATCAGCTGACCCCGCGCCGCGTTGACGACCACGGCCCCTTCCGGCAGGGCCATGAGTTCCGCAGCACCGATCATGTTGCGCGTCTCATCCGTCAGTTCGGCCGCCATGGCGAGCGCGTCGCATTGCCCAAGCAAGGCGTGCAGGTCCGGGCACATTTCCGCCCCCGTGACCCGGGCCAGGCGCGGGTTGACGTAGGGATCATAGGCCAGGACCCGGCAATTGAAGGCGAGGCGCAGCTTCTTCGCCAGTTCCGCGCCGATATAGCCCAGACCGACGATACCGACCGTGCGGCCCTCAAGCTCGTAAACCTGCAAACCCTGGCGCTGCGACCAGGCGGTGCCGTCGCGGGCCGCGCGGTCGCCCCAGGTCAGCTGTTTCAGGCAGGCGAGCAGCAACATCACCGTATGTTCAGCCACGGGCGTGCGCCCGAAACCCAGATGGTTGACCACCAGGATGCCGCGTTCAGTCGCGGCGGGAATGTCGATGTTGTCGGTGCCGAAGCCGGAGGTCGAGATCACGGTCAGGCCGGGGGCGGCGTCCATGATCTCGGCGGTCACCCGTTCGGGCGTGCGCACCCAAAGGGCGTTGGCGTTGCCGAGCGCCGCCTTCACCTGCCCGGCGTCGGGGCTGTCGACGACCACCGGCTCGATCCCGGCGGCGCGCAGAAGGTCATGGCCGCCCGGATCGTACATCGGGCGCCAAAGCACGGCTTTCATGGTCATGGCGGTGTAATCCTCCCAAGGATCGTCGTTTCTTGTGATGCCCCCATCTGCCGCCATTTAGGAGCCAGGGACGGGCGAGAATCAAGCGGGTCTTTCGCCCGGCGTGGCGGAAACAGGCCGAGCCCGGGCTTGAAATAATTATTGTGCAGTGCACAAAAATATCCTTGACGGCGGCGGAATACATAGGCATATTAGCATTGTTGCATCGCAACATGAATGGCGGTGCCGATGTTCGGGCCGCCCGCTTCAGCCCTTTTCGCCATATCGGGAAACAGGAGATTTTGACAATGGCTACCAAGAAAACGACCACCACCGACCCCTTCGCCCCCGTCCGGGAAACCATCCTGGAAGCGGTGAACACCGCCAAGGCGCAGCAGGAAAAGATCGCTTCCGCCGCCCAGGCTGAATCCGACAAGGCCCGCGCCGCGGCCACCGAAGGGTTCGAGCAGGTCATCACGACCTACCGCGAGAATTTCGAAACCGCCGTCGCCGCCACCAAGGCCGCGGCCGGCAACCTGAGCAAGATCGAAGAGCTGACCCGCACGCAGGCGACCGAACTCGCCGAAGACCGCGTCGCCGTGATCTTCAAGGCCATGTCGATCACCGACCCGTCCGAGCTGATGAAGCTGCAGGCCGAGCTGATCGCCGCCGAACAGAAGAAGGCCCAGGCCATGGCCAAGGACGCGGTCGCTCTTTACCAGGGCGTCGCCAAGGACCTTTTCGCCCCGATCCAGGCGCAGATGACCAAGGCCTTCGAAGCGGCTTCCAAGTTCAAGCCCGTCTAATCTGAGTTCACTTACATCCACTTGCTGAAATTTGGCCCCGCGGAAACGCGGGGCCCTTTTTTTGCCCCAGCCCGATGCGGGCGTTTCCGCCATTTCTGCGTTGAACCGGTTTGCTTTTGCGCCGTATCCTAGATTTTGGCTGCGCGCCCTGCGCCCGCAGCCCAACAAGGGGGAACGGACGCATGGGCCGTAGTGATCCAACCAGGGCGGGCAATCTTGCCAAGACGGCGCAAAGCCTGGACGGCGTGTCGCTGCTCGGCTGCCTGAGCGCTGCCGAACGGGCCGGGCTGGAACGCCAGTGCCGCTGGATCGACTTCGGCCCCGGTGAGAAGATCATCGAGCGGGGCGAGGAATACTCCAGCGTCTATTTCCTGATCACCGGCACCGCCCATGTCCTGAACTATTCGGAATCCGGGCGCGCCGTGTCCTATGCCGCGCTGAAGGACGGCGACGTGTTCGGCGAACTGGCCGCCATCGACGGCCTGCCGCGTTCCGCCTGGGTCTGCACCATTACGCGCTGCATCGTCGGCGCCGTGCCCGGCCCGGCCTTCCTCGACCTTGTCACCACGAACCGGGACATGGCCATGGCGCTCTTGAAGCGGCTGGCCGCGGTGATCCGCCTGGGCGACGAGCGGCTGGCCGACGTCAGCCTGCTGGGCGCCGAACAGCGGGTCTGCATGGAATTGATCCGCATGGCCGAACCGGACCCCAACGATCCCGAACGCTACCTGGTGTTTCCCGTGCCGACCCAGACCAACTTCGCCAACATGATCGGTGCGTCCCGGGAAACCGTGTCGCGCATCCTGGGGCGGCTGCGCGACGACGACATCGTCCAGCGCACGGACAAGGGCCTGGCCATCCCCGACCGGGGCCGCCTGGAACAACGGGCGTTGATGTAGCCGATTACGGCGCCGCCACCCAGGCCCGCGCCTGACGGACTGTGCGGAAAATCGCCAGGTCATGGTTGGGGCGGGAGCCGCTGTCCACGAACGACTGCAACAGGGACTTCAGCAATTCGTTGTCGCAGACGAAGGCCAGCCTGAACGGCCGGGCAAGGTAATCCTGCGGCAGTCTCACCGTCTCGTCGTCAGCGACGGCGCGCAGGATCGCGTTGGTCCAGGACGTCACCGTATCGGAATCGACTGCCGACAGATCGGCGATCATGTAGGCATGATGGGCGCGGATATTCTCCGCTTCCCAGGCCGTGATTTCCAAAATTTCGAACGGCGCGGCGAACCCGAAGTGCCTGACATACACCCCCGCCGGTTCTTCAGTGATCTCATAGGGCATGAACCGCGCGCCCTCCGGAATTTGGAACGATCATGAATGGAAATGAGACCATCCCCACCAAGCCGGCGCAATGACATTATCCGCAAGTGCGGATAAGAGAATTCGGAAACAGGCGGATCAGCCCTCGGGCATCGTCGCGACGATCATCCGCCACAAATCGGGCAGGCGCGCGCGCATCGATTCACGATGGGTGTCGAACGTCACATGCGTGTCGGGTCCCGCGCCGGGCCGTAGGCCGATCGACCACAGGGGCGCGATCTCATTCGGGACGAAGGAATAGCGCATGTCGATGACGCGGTCGGGGCGGGTTGGGTCGCGCGCCACGTAACCGTCGCTGTACCGGGCGAACCGCGCGATATCGCGGGCCTGCCGTGACTCCGCCCGCAGCCAGGGAAAATCCCGCCCCGGATCAAGCCGCGGAACGGACGTGCCCGGCATGACCATGGGCCCGATGCCGGCGCGCACCGCATCGACGTGGAAGCGGTCGGCGGTCTCGTAGATCACCTTCCACACCAGAATGTTGGCGAAGCTGGGCTTGACCTCGATCCGCAGCGGCACATGGCCCCGTTCCGCCGCGAGGGTATGGCCCATGGCCAGGGCATTGCGGTGCTGAACAGCCCCCAACGCCAGATAGACCAGAGCCCAGGCGAGGGCCGCCCGGCCCCAGGCGCCGTTCCGCCGAACCACGCCCAGGGCGGCGAACGCCAGAACCGGCAGGGTGAACAGGGGATCGACGATGGAGATGATGCTCCAGGAAAAGCGTTCGTCGCTGAACGGCCACAGCAGCACGGTCCCGTAGGACGTCGCCGTGTCGAGCAGCCCGTGGGTGCCGTATCCCAGGGCGCAAAACATCCAGGTTTGCAGGAACGTCAGGCCGTGCCACCGGCGAAACGGCCGATACAAAAGGAGGGCCGCGATCAGCCCGCCCACGGGGATGAAGATCAGGGAATGGGTGAACTGGCGGTGATATTCCAGCAACAGCAGGGGGTCGGTCTGTGAGCGGATCAGGACATCCAGATCCGCCATCATCCCGGCGATGAAGCCGAGCCCCCCGGCCACGGCGGCCTGGGTGCGCCGGCGCGTGGCGAGCGGGAGGACCGCGCCGAGGGCGCCCTGGCTGAGCGGATCCATGGGGGATCAGCCGTCCTGTGGCCCGGCCTGATCGAGGCAGCCCTTGAGCGCCTGGAACGGCAGCAGCACGCAGTCGTGGCGGTGCTTCACGCCATGCACGGGCGTGAAGGCGTTGAGCCCTTCCCAAGCACCCGTGGCCGGCGCGCCGGCCGTCATCAGGGCCTCCGCTTGACGCACGCCGTCGCGAAGCACGCCGATGTCTGCCCCGGGGGCGGCCTCGGCGATCACCGCCGCCGCCGCCTGAACCAGCAGGCAGCCCCGCACCTTGCCGCCGATCGCCTTGATGCTTTCGCCATCCCGCTCGACCTCGATCGCCGCCCGGTCGCCGCACAGGAAATTGTCGGCCTCGTGCCGGCAGTCGGCATGTTCGACCGGCCCCAGGCCGCGGGCCTTGGCCGCCAGGTCCTTGATGCGCGCGTCATAGATGTCGTCGGCGCCGCTCATGCCAGCACTTTCAGCGTTTCGTCCAGGGCGTCCGTGAAGACGTCGATGTCGCCCTGCACGTTGTAGAGCGCCAGGCTGGCCCGGGTCGTCGCCTCGACCCCCAGGCGGTCCATCAACGGTTGGGCGCAATGATGGCCGCCGCGCAGGGCGACGCCCCTGGCCCCCATCAGTTCGCAAATGTCGTGGGGATGGGCGTCGGCAATGGTGAAGGACAGGATCGGCAGGCGCTTGGCGGCGGCCCCCGGGCCGATCACCGTGATTCTGTTCCGTTCCGCGAACCATGCCATCAGGGCGCCGAGAAGGGTCTGTTCATGGACGCGGATTTCCGGCCAGTCCAGGCCCAGCAGCAGGTCCGCCGCAGCCCCCAGACCGATGGCCTGGGTCACCGGCGGGGTGCCGGCCTCGAACCGATGGGGCGGCGGGGCATAGGTGGTTTCATCGAAGGTGACGCGGCGGATCATTTCGCCGCCGCCCATGAAGGGCGCCATGCCGTCCAGAACCTCCGCCCGCGCCCACAGCACGCCGACACCCGTCGGCCCGAACATCTTATGCCCGGTGACGACATAGAAGTCGCAGCCCAGGGCATCGACATCGACGGGCCCGTGGGCCGCCATCTGCGCGCCGTCGACCAGCACGCGCACGCCCCGGGCGCTGGCCTTGTCGCAGATCGCCGCGACATCGGTCACCGTCCCCGTGACGTTGGAGGCATGAGTCACGGCAATCAGCCGTGTGCGCGCCGTCATCAGATCGTCCAGGGCGTCCAGCCGGGGGTAGCCCGCGTCGTCCACCGGCAGCACCTTGAGGACCACGCCCGCGCGGTCGCGCAGCATCTGCCAGGGCACGATGTTGGCGTGGTGTTCGCCTTCGCCGATGATGATTTCGTCGCCGGGGACCAACCCCGCGCCGAAACCGTGGGCGACAAGGTTGATCGCCGCCGTGGCGCCGGAGGTGAACACCACCTCGTTCGGGTTTTGCGCGCCCAGGTAACGGGCTAAGGCCGCTCGCGCGCCCTCGAAGGCCGCGGTCGCCTGGGTCGCCAGGGGATAGATGCCGCGTTTCACGTTGGCCCGGCCGCTTGTTTCGAACGACGCCATGCGGGCCAGCACGGGAGCCGCGATCTGGGTCATCGCCGCGTTGTCCAGATAGGCGCCGGCCAGGCCCGAGGCCAGGGAGGGAAACTGATCGCGCAGGGACAACACAGACGAACCCGCCCTAGTCCGCAGCGCCGCGCATCCGGGCGATGATCTCGGCCAGGATGCTGACGGCGATTTCCGCGGGCGACTGTGCTCCGATACGCAGCCCGATGGGCCCGTGGATGCGCTGGATGGATGCTTCGTCGAAGCCGACCTCGGCCAGGCGTTCGACCCGTTTCGCCTGGGTCCGCGAACTGCCGAGGGAGCCGATATAAAAGGCTTGCGACTGCAGGGCCCTGTCCAGGGCCGGATCGTCCAGCTTGGGGTCATGGGTCAGGGTGACGATGGCCGTGCGGCTGTCGGGCTTCAATTCGTCCAGGGCCTCGTCCGGCCAATCCGTGCGCACGTCGACGCCGGGAAACCGGGTGTCGGAGGCATAGGCCCGGCGCGGGTCGACGACCGTGACCCGGAACCCGGCCATGGCCGCCATGGGCACCAGGGCCTGGGCGATATGCACCGCGCCGACCACGATCAGGCGCCGCGGGGGGGCCACGACCTCGATGAACCAGTCGCCGTCGTCACCCGAATAGGCGCGGGAGCGGTCGTGTTGCAATGCCGCGCGGGCCGCCTCGGCCACGGGCGCGGGCAGGTCCGCCGCGTCGAACGGCACCGTTTCGCCGCTGTCCAGGCGTGTCACCAGGGCCGAGGACTGGCCCGAGGCCAGCCCCGCGCGGGCCTGCGTGTACAACGGGATCAGGGGCACGAAATCACGGACCAGAACCTTGACCGCGCCGCCGCAGGCCAGGCCCACGTCCCAGGCCTGCTGGTCGGTGACACCGAAGTCGAGGACCTGGGCCGGAGCACCCTTGAGAATGTCGAGGGCTTCCTTGACCACCGCCCCCTCGATGCAGCCGCCGGAGACGGAACCCGTCATCTCGCCGTCGGCGGATACCCCCAGGTGGCTTCCCGGCGGGCGCGGCGACGACCCCCAGGTGGAAACGACGGTGGCCAGGGCCACGGGCTTGCCGGCGTCCCGCCAGGCAAGGGCGGCGTCGAACACGTCGTCGGCGGGCAGCATCTGGTCCGTGGGCAGGGACATGGTTGGGCGTCCCTCCTAGCCGAACATTTTCATGGTCGACAACATATAGGCCACGGCCGCCGCCGCGGCGATGGCGACGGGAATCCACAGCTTGCCGCCCAGACCGGAGTCGGACGGAGGAGCCGCCGGTTCGCCTGCGTCGGGAGCCGGCTGCGCCGGGCCTTCCGCTTCGGCCGGGGCGTCGCCGGTCCGTTCGACGACCAGTTTTTCGAAGGTTTCAAAGAATTCGCCGGCCAGTTTCTTGGACGTACCCTCGATCAGGCGGCCGCCCAATTGCGCCAATTTACCGCCAACGTCGGCCTTGACCTCGTAGCTCAGCAGGGTGCCGTCACCGTCCTCGGTCAGGGTGATGACCGCCCCGCCCTTGGCGAAGCCGGCGGCACCGCCCTTGCCTTCGCCGGTGATGGTGTAGCTTTCCGGCGGGTTGAGGTCGGACAGGGTGACCTGGCCGTTGAACTTGGCGCGCACGGGCCCGACCTTCGCGGTCACGACGGCGGCGAATTCCGTATCCGAAACCATGTCCAGGCTTTCGCAACCGGGAATGGCCTTGGCCAGGATGTCCGGGTCGTTGAGGGCGGCGAACACGGCCTCTCTCGGGGCGGCGATGCGGCGTTGGTCCTTCAGATCCATGGGTCTTTCACGTCCTTCTTGGGCTGTCTGCGGGATATCGTGGGCTCTTTATGCCTCGATATGTTCCAAATGTCATGTCGGGAATGTTCAGGCGCCAAGATCGGTGGGCGCGTCGATATCCATATGGATAGCATCGGTGCCCACGTCCACCCCCAGAACATCGGCCGTGTGGCGTGCCAGCAGCGGCTTGGCCCCGACATCGCCGGAAAGGCCGGAGAACTCGGCGAACAGGCGGCGCGGCCAGAGCACGGGATTGCCCGGCTTTCCGTCATACCGGGGCTGGCAGATTTTTTGACCGGCCGTTCCCTCGAACGCCTCGATCAGGGCATCGACCACCGCCGACGTGACCCCCGGCATGTCGCCCAGCAGGATGACCGCGCCCGCGGCTTCCGCCCCCACGGCGGCGATCCCCGCCTTGACCGAGGACGCCAGGCCCGTCGCATAGTCCGGATTGGCGACGATGCGCACGTCCAGCCCGGACAGGACGTCCCGCACGGCCTCGGCCTCATGGCCGACGACGGCGATCACCTCGCCCACTCGCGACGCCAGGGCCGCCTCCGCCGCGTGCCGCACCAGGGCCGCCCCCCGATAGTCGACGGTCAACTTGTTGACCGGCGCCATGCGGGTCGAGCGGCCCGCCGCCAGCACCACGGCGGTCACCCGCGAAGGGGCCGGATCGGCACCGTTTTTTTGATCTGTAACTTGCATCTGAGCCTGTTAGCGGGTTTTCCTGCCGAAGGAGTCCTGTTATATGATTTGTATACAATTATTCCAGGCGCACAGACGCCATTCATCCGAAAAACATCCAGGACAAGCCCTGAACAGGGGTTTGAAAGGGCCATGCCAGATATATCCCTAACCGTAAATGGCGAGCAGATCACCAAGTCCGTCGAGGGCCGTACGTTGCTTGTCGAATTCATCCGCGAAACCCTGAAACTGACGGGCACCCACATCGGCTGCGACACCAGCCAATGCGGCGCCTGCACCGTGCATCTCAACGGCCAGGCCGTGAAAAGCTGCACCATGCTGGCGGCCCAGGCCGACGGCGCCGAGATCACGACCATCGAGGGTCTGGCTCCGGAAGGCCAGTTGAACCCCATGCAGAAGGCGTTCAACGACCATCACGGCCTGCAGTGCGGGTTCTGTACCCCCGGCATGGTCATGCGCGCCATGACCCTGGTCAAGGACACCCCCGACCCGACCGAGGCCGATGTGCGCCACGGCCTGGAAGGCAACATCTGCCGCTGCACGGGCTATCAGAACATCGTCGCCGCCGTCCTGGACGGCGCCAAGGCGCTGCGGGGCTGAGGGGAAACGACATGGAAGATTTCAAGTACACGCGGCCCGCGTCATTGAGCGATGCCGCCGCCGCCCATGCCAACGCCGACGACGCCATGTATATGGCCGGCGGCCAGACGCTGATCCCGGTCCTCAAGCAGGGCCTGGCCATGCCGACGGACGTGGTCGACCTGAACAAGGTCGACGGCCTGACCGGAATCACGGTTTCCGGCGGCATCATCACCATCGGCGCCATGACCCGCCATGCGGTGGTCGCGGCATCCGCCGAGATCAAGAACGTGCTGCCCGCGCTGACGGTCCTGGCCGGCGGCATCGGTGACGCCCAGGTGCGCAACCGGGGCACCATCGGCGGCTCCCTCGCCAACAACGATCCCTCCGCCGACTATCCCGCCGCCGTCATGGGCCTGGGGGCCACGGTCGTCACGGACCAGCGCGAGATCGCCGCCGAGGACTATTTCGACGGCATGTTCGCGACCAACCTGGAACCCGGCGAGATCATCAAGGCGGTCAAGTTTCCGGTGCCGGAAAAGGCCGGCTACGGCAAGTTTCCGAACCCGGCGTCGCGCTATGCCCTGGTCGGCGTATTCGTCGCCAAGACCGCATCGGGTGTGCGCGTCGCGGTCACGGGGGCGGGCCAGGACGGCGTGTTCCGTGCCGTGGAAATCGAAGACGCCTTGAACAACAATTTTTCAGCCGACGCCCTAAGCGGCGTCACCGTGCCGGCCGACGACCTGATGACCGACATGCATGCCGACGCGGAATACCGCGCCAATCTGATCGGCGTCATGGCGAAGCGGGCCGTCAATCAGGCCAACGGGCAAGGCTGAAGGGGGAGTACGGAAACATGAGCAACGTAAAAATCGGCGAATCCCTCAAGCGGTTCGAGGATCATCGCTTCCTGACCGGCCACGGCCGCTATATCGACGACGTCAACCTGGACGGCCAGGCCCGCGCCGTCGTGGTGCGCGCGGCCTATGCCCATGCCACCATCAACGCCATCGACACCTCGGCGGCGATGGCCATGGACGGCGTGCTTCTGGTCGTCACCCGCGACGACTGGCAGCGCGAGGGCTTCAAACCCATGCCGACCAAGTCCGGCGTGAAGAACAACGCCGACGGCACGCCGCTGAAGGAGCCCGCGCGTCATTGCCTGGCCATCGACCGGGTGCGCTATGTCGGCGAGCCGGTGGCCCTGGTGGTCGCCGAAACCCTGACCCAGGCCCAGGCGGCGGCGGAAGCGGTCGAGGTCGACTACGAGGAACTGCCCGCCGTGATCGACCCGGTCGAGGCCCTGAAGCCCGGCGCCCCGCAATTGTGGGACGACATCCCGAACAACCTGTGCCTGAACTTCGAGCTGGGCGACAAGGCCGGCACGGACAAGGCCTTCGCCGAGGCCGACCATGTGGTCTCCCTCGACGTGCTGAACAACCGCGTCACCGCCGTGCCGATCGAAACGCGCGGCTGCGTCGCCGCCTATGACGCGGCGGCGGACAAGTACACCTTGTGGAACGCCTCGCAGAACGTGCACGCCAATCGCGACACCTTCGCCGAGGTCCTGAACATCGACAAAAGCCAGCTCGACCACATCGCCCCCGACGTGGGCGGCGGCTTCGGGGCCAAGAACTCGGGCTATCCGGAACCGCCCCTGTGCCTGTACGCGGCCAAGCGCCTGGGCCGGCCGGTGAAGTGGATCAATTCGCGCTCGGAGAGTTTTCTGTCCGACACCCACGGCCGGGGCCAGTCGTCCCGCGTCGAATTGGCGATGACCAAGGACGGCAAGTTTCTGGCCCTGCGTACCACCACCGTCGGCGGTATCGGCGCCTATGCCTGGACCGTGGGTCCGTTCACGCCCACGGGCGGCTCCGCCCGCACCCAGGGCGGGCCCTATCACTTCCCGGCCATGCATTATTGGGGCCGCGCGGTGCTGACCAACACGGCCCCCATGGACCCCTACCGGGGCGCGGGCCGTCCGGAAGCGACCTTCCAGACGGAACGCATCGTCGAATACGCTGCCAGGAAGCTCGGCTTCGATCCCATCGAACTGCGCCGCAAGAACCTGATGCCCCGGGAAATGCTGCCGCATAAGACGCCCATGGGTCTCGACGTGGATTCCGGCGACTTCCCGTTGCTGTTCGAGGAAACCATGAAGATGGCGGAAAAGGCCGATCAGGCCGCCCTTCGCGCCAAGGCCGAGGCCGCCGGCAAGAAATACGGCTTCGCCATCGCCCCCTATCTGGAATGCACGGGCGGCGGGCCGAAGGAGCACGCGGGCGTGACCTTCAACAAGGACGGCTCCATCGAGCTTGCCGTCGGCACGTCCTCCACGGGCATGGGGCATGAAACCTCCCTGGCCCAGATCCTCGCCGCCAACCTGGGCGTCGACGTGGGCCGTATCAAGTTCCGCCAATCCGACACCACGGCCACGCCCCTGGGCGGCGGCCATGGCGGCTCGCGCGGGATGGAGGTCGGCGGCAACGCCGTCCAGCAGGCGGCGCAGGAAATCATCGATCTGGCCAAGCCCGTCGCCGCCCGCCTGTTGCAGTCGGAAACGGACGAGGTCGAGTATGAGGACGGCACCTTCAAGGCCGGCGCCTCATCCGTTTCCATGAACGATGTAATCGACGCCTCCATGGACAAGGACAAGCTGCCCGAAGGCATGGAAGAGGGCTGCCTTGACCATTCCTCGGTGTTCGAACGGGGCGTCATCTCGATCCCCAACGGCGTCCATGCAGCCGCCGTCGCGGTCGATCCGGAAACGGGCACGGTCGAATTCCTGGGCTACTGGGTGATGGACGACTTCGGCACCATCATCAACCCCATGCTGGCCGACGGCCAGGTCATGGGCGGCGTCGCCCAGGGCATCGGCCAGGCCTTCCTGGAAGACATCGTCTACGACCCGGACAATGGCCAGCTGGTGACCGGCTCGCTGATGGATTACGGCCTGCCCCATGCGGACGAGATCCCCAACATGGAGATCGGCTATTACGAAGGTGCGCCGACCAAGAAGAACCCCTTGGGCGTCAAGGGTGCGGGCGAGGCCGGTTGCGTCGGCGCCTGCCCGGCGGCGGTCAACGCCGTGCTCGACGCGCTGAAGGATTACGGCGTCACCCATATCGACATGCCGCTGACGCCGCAGAAGGTGTGGAAGGCGATCCAGGCCAAGGGCGCCTTCGATCCCAAGAAACTTCTGGGCGACGCGGCCTGATCCGCCTGCCTGAATTGACACCCTGAACTGATTGTCGGGCCGCCCCCACGGGGCGGCCCGATAACACCTGTTGAAAGACCCGACCATGAAGATCACCAAAATCACGCCGAAGCTGATCAGCAAGTACCTGTTCGTCGAAATCGAAACCGACGCCGGCATCACCGGCCTGGGCGAATGCGGCAGCTGGGGCCAGTTGGAAGCCGCCCAGACGGCGGTCGAGAAATTCTCCGATTACCTGGTCGGCAAGGACCCGGGGCCGATCGAGCATCACTGGAACGTCATGCATCGGTTCAGCCACTTCCGGGGAGCGGCCATCTGCGGCGCGATTTCGGCCATCGACATCGCCCTGTGGGACATCAAGGGCCAGGCCCTCGGCCAGCCGATCCACGCCCTTCTGGGTGGGCCGACCCGCACCAAGGCCCGCGTCTACGGCCATGTGAAGGCGGAAACCAAGGACGAGATGGTCGCCAACTGCAGGAAGATGCAGGAGCTGGGCTTCACCGCCATCGGCCATTTCAACCCGTTCCTGGATGAAGACCGCGACAAGCCCTATTACAAAAGTCATGCGCGCAAGATCGACGACGCCGTCGCCGTAGTCGCCGCCGTGCGCGAGGCCTGCGGCCCGGACCTCGACCTGTGCATCGAAATTCACCGCCGCCTGACCCCGGCCGAGGCCGTGGTGTTCGCCCAGGAACTGGCGCCCCTGCGCCCCATGTTCTACGAAGACCCGATCCGCCCCGACAGCCACGACGCCATGGCGCGGGTCAAGGACCGCATCAGCATCCCCTTGGCGACCGGCGAGCGGTTCAATTCGATCTATGATTTCCAGGCCCTGTTGACCCGCGAGGGCGTCGATTACCTGCGCATTTCCGCCTGCCTGTGTGGCGGCATCACCGGGGCGCGCAAGATCGCCGCCCTGGCCGAGGCCCACGACGTGCAGGTCATCCCCCACAACCCCCTGTCGCCCGTATGCCTGTTCGCGGAACTGCAACTGGACGCCGCCATTCCCAACTTCGCCATTCAGGAATATCCCACGGTCGGCGTGGGGTTCGAGGACAAGGGCACGTCGAACGAGCCGGGCACGGAACTGGCCGACAAGGGCGTGGTGACCAACGTGCCCACGTTCAAGGACGGCTTCGTCGACATCCCGACCACGCCGGGCCTGGGCGTGAAGCTCGCCCCCGGGGCGGCGGAGAACTTCCCCCCCTTCCCGCGCAAGGTGCGCATGCGCCCCCACGCGGACGGCTTCATCGTCGATCAGTAGACGAGCGGCGCAATCGGTGTGGATGGCGGTCCAGGCCAAAGGGCCGCACCATCCCAGGGGACTTCTGGGCGACGCGGCGTAACCGGCCGGCCCGTCCGTTAATCAACCAACCGCGGCATCGGAAACCCGATGCCGCGGTTTCGTCATGTCTGCTTCTGACCCGTGGTGGATGACACTGAATTTTCGCCTCAGGCGGCCGTGTTTCGGTCTAATCTCCGTCGGAACGGCAATGTGTCGATGCTCGGGAGGCACCGTGAAGATGAATAAATCCAAAATCAAAAGTATCGTCGCCAACCATTTGTTTCCAGCCGAAGGCAGCAGTTACATGGGGGGCCTGGAGGACCGGCCCGTGTTGGCCAAGTCGAATGGCCGCACGGTCACCGATACGCAAGGCAAGGAATATCTGGATTTCCAGTCTGGCCAAATGGGGGCGGCGCTCGGCCATCAGCACCCGCGCATGGTCAAACGGATCACCGAAACCCTCAAGACCATGATGCACGCCTCGAACACCATGCTGAGCGTGCCGCGCCTTAAGCTGCACGAACGGCTGGGCAAGTTGCTGCCCAAGGAACTCTCGCGGTCCCTGTTCCTGGTTTCCGGCAGCGATTCCATCGAGGCCAGTGTGGACCTCGCCCGCAAGGCCACGGGCGGGCTTGATGTCCTCGGGTTTCACGCCGGGCTGCACGGCTCGACGTCGTATCTGACCCGTTCGCTCTCGTTCAATTGGAGCCGCGGCAAGCACGCCGTTGTCGCGCCGGCGACGTCGGCGATTATCGCGCCCTACTGCTACCGCTGTCCCTTGGATCTGAAGCCCGAGTCATGTGGCGCCAAGTGCCTGGATGTCAGCCTGGAACTTGCGGATGCCAATTTCACGGGCAGACCCGCCGCCATGATCGCCGAGCCGATCCTGAGCGCCGGCGGCGTCATCGTGCCGCCCGAAGGCTACTCCAAAAAGCTGAAACAGGCGCTGGAACAGCGTGGCATGTTGCTCATCTTCGATGAAAGCCAGACCTGCCTGGGCAAGACCGGCAAGATGTTCGGTTACGAACACGAAGGCGTCATGCCGGACATCATCACCATTTCCAAGCATTTCGGCGGCGGGTTGCCGATCAGCGCCGTTTGCACGTCGACGCAGGTGGCGACGGCGGCGGCCAAGAACGGTTTTTTCGCAACACGCTCCCACGCCACCGACCCGCTGCTGTGCGCCGCCGGCGAAGAAAGCATCGATATCGTCGTCGATGAAGACCTGCCGGGCCGCGCCCGCGAGATCGAAAAACGCGTGAAAGGCGCGTTCGCGGAATTGGCAAAAGAATACGAGATCGTCGGCGACATACGCGGCCGGGGCGTGCTGTTGGGCATCGAGTTGGTTGAAGATCGCGAAACCAAGGTTCCGGCCGACGCCGCACAGATGAAAGTCTTCGAATACTGCCTCGACAAAGGCCTGATCTACCAAAGCCGCGGCACGCGCGGGATGCTGAACGTAATCCGGCTGGTGCCGCCCATGACCACGACGAAAAAGGAACTGGACCGGGCGCTTTCCATCCTGGCCGATGCGATCAAGGCCGCGAGCAAGATCCGAACGAAGCGCCGTACAGCCTAGTCGGGAAGCCTCCGCAGGACATCGGCGGATGCTCTCTGCCCAGTTACATCACTTCCCCCTCAAAGGGATGCCAGCCGTCCTTATGCTCGATCTCGACCACCCACAGGTCCGGGTCGCGCCTGATCGCGCGCTGGATGTAGTCGTCGGCCTCGGTCTCCGGCACCGTCTCGCCCTTGAAGGCTTCGAGCCAACCCAGACGGCCTTCCATGTCCGTGGCCTGGGTCAGCAGCCGGCAGGTACCGTCGAGGCGGTTGAGTTTCAGGATCAGCGCCCCCGCCCGGTCGTCGCCCCGGCGCACCACCATGGCCGGCACGCCGTCGGCGTTGCAGCGGCGCACATGGGCCATGATCCAGACATCGGATGAAAGGCGGTCGTTGACCATTTAGCGTTCCCTGGTTTCCCTGCGATTGATACTATCCGCCCAGCCATTCAAATGGGAGAGCGCCATGGCCGGTCCGGCCGTCAATCTGGAAAACGTCAGCAAAAGCTTCGCCGCCAATCGGGTGCTGCGGGGCGTCGATCTCGACGTGCCGGCGGGTGGCTCGCTGGTCGTCATCGGCCCGTCGGGCACGGGCAAGACGGTGCTGCTGAAGACGCTGATCGGCGTGCATGCCCCCGACGGCGGGCGCATCACCGTCGACGGCACGGACGTGGCGGCCCTCGATGGCGCCGACAAACGCACGCTTTACGCCCGGTTCGGTATGCTGTTCCAGAAATCGGGCCTGTTCGATTCACTTCCCGTCTGGGAAAACGTCGCCTTCCGCCTGCTGCAGCAGGACGGCATGACCCGCCCCGAGGCCCGCGACCGGGCCATCGACAAACTGGGCCTGGTCGGCCTGGCCCCCGGCGAGGCGGATTTGTTTCCCTCCGAATTGTCCGGCGGCATGCAGAAACGCGTGGGCATCGCCCGCGCCATGGCGGCGGACCCGGACGTTTTGCTGTTGGACGAGCCCACGGCGGGCCTTGACCCCATCATGTCCAACGTCATCAACGACCTGATCCTGGAGGTCATGGACAAGACCGGTGCTACGGTGATTTCCGTAAATTCAGACATGCGCGGCGCCGCCCGCACGGCGCAACGCGCCGCCATGATCTATGACGGCCATATCATCTGGTGCGGGCCGACAGCGGACATGCGGGATAGCGGCAATTCCTATGTCGACCAGTTCGTCCACAGCCGGGCCGAAGGCCCGATCCCGACCATCGTCGATCCGGCGGCCTAAATTTAAGGAAAACCACAGAGACTGTGAGAAGAAGGTTCCTGGATTCCCGCTTTCGCGGGAATGACGGAATCGCGAAAGACAGCGTCACCCCCGCGCAGGCGGGGGTCCAGTCCTTACCCTTCTCACTGCCTCACCGCCTCAGTGGTTTTCTTCCCTTACCGCTGCCGGCACGCGCGACGGCTTGGTCAGGATGAACCAGGCGCCGTAGGCCATGACGGCGGCGGCGATGGCGATCAGGTAGCCCGGCACGGGGCGGAAAAAGGTGATGTAGACGAGACTCACCGTCATCGCCGTGCAGGCGAATACCTTGGCCGGCACCGGAATCACCCGATGCTGTTCCCATTTCTGCAACGGCGGGCCGAACAGTTTGTGATGGTAGAGCCAGTCGTGGAACCGCTGACTGGAGCGCGCGAAACACCACAGCGCCAGCAGCATGAACGGCGTCGTCGGCAGCACGGGCAGCACGACGCCGACCACGCCCAGGGCGACGAACCCCCAGCCGAGAACGATCAGCGCGGCCTTCCTGGTGATCCCGGTCAAGCGGATTTCCTTTGCGCCCGTCATCAAACGGCGGTCTGTCTGGGCGGCGAATCCGCACCTTCGGCATATTACCGATGGGTTAGGTGATTTCCCACCGCTGGCGTATTACAGTTACACGATTCCGGACGGAGAAGGCTTCGGATGACGGGAAGGAAGCAAAAATCTGCTCCCCCAGGGGAAGCACCCGACAATGCCCTGCTCTCCGGTCTTGATCATCTCGACCAGGGAGTGATTGTCATTGGTGCCGACCTGATGGTCCGCGCCGGCAACCGCATCCTATACGACATCTACCAATTTCCCGAGGGCTTCATCCGCATCGGCATGCCCATGGCCGACGTGTTCCGCTTTCTGGCCCAGCGCGGCGATTATGGCCCGGACGATCCGGATGCCATCGTCGAGTACATGTTGGGCCTGATTCGCAAGGGCAAGCGCTCCAATACCGAAATGCGCCTGGGCACCGGGCGGATCGTCGAGGTCCGCCGCTCGCCCCTGCCCAACGGCGGCATGATCGCCGTCACCACCGACGTGACCGACCGCCACGACGCGGCGGAAGCCCTCCGCCAGAGCGAACAGCGGTTCCGCGACATCGCCGAGATCGCCTCGGACTGGTTCTGGGAAATGGACGCGGATCTGAAGTTTTCCTATTTCTCGGACCGCAACCGGGCAATGCTGGGCTTCGACATGGCCACCATCATCGGCAAGCGGCGTACGGAGGTCACGCCCGAGAACGTCGATGCCCGGAAATGGCAGGATCACCTGGATGACCTGGCAGCACATCGCCCGTTCAAGGATTTCCGCTACGACATCCGCCCCCCTGGGGCCGATCTGCGCCATATTTCGATCAGCGGGAAGCCGATTTTCGGACCCGACGGCCGGTTCCTCGGCTATCGCGGAGTCGGCCGCGACCTGACCCGCGAAAACGCCGCCGAAACGGCATTGAAGACCAACGTCTCTCTGCTTCAGGCGACCCTGGACGCGACCGCCGACGGCATCCTGGTGTCGAGCCTTGACCGCCAGCTTCAGGCCTTCAACCAGCGCTTCATCGAGATGTTCGCCGTGCCCGGCGACCTGATCGCCGCGCGCGACGGTTGGAAGGTGCGTGACTGGATCGCCAGCCTTGCCGAGGAACCCGACGTGTTTTTCGCTGATGTGGAACGCATCTACACCGAACCGGACAAGGAATTCCGCACCACCTTGAAGTTGAAGGACGGGCGGATCATCGAACGCTATACCCGCCCGCAATACCTGGGTGACGCCATCGTTGGGCGCGTCATCAGCTTTCGCGACGCGACCGATCGGATCCGCACCGCCGAGGAACTGCATTCGCAGAAGACCCTGTTGGAAACCGTGTTCCGCGACGTACCCGACGCCATGGTCCTGGTCGACGCCGACCGCCGTATCCGCATGTGCAATCCCGCGTTCACGCGGATGTTCGGCTATGCGGTTGACGACGTGATCGGCCGCACGGCGGAATTCCTGTATGAAAGCGACGACGTCTACAAACGGGACGGCTGTTCCCGCATCGAGGCGGCGGGGGACGACATCCTGCCCCCCTACATCGTTTCCTACCGGCACAAGGGCGGCGACGTCTTTCCCGGCGAGACCGTGGGATCAAGCTTGCGCGCCAAGAACAACGACATCATCGGCTTCATCGCCGTCATCCGCGACGTCGGCGCCCGGATGAAGGCGGAGACGGAACGCCTGGAGGCCCTGGAACTGGCCGAAGCCGCCAACCGGGCGAAATCCGCCTTTCTCGCCAATGTCAGCCACGACCTGCGCACACCCTTGAACGCGGTTCTGGGTTTCGCCGAAATCATCAAGCAGCAGCTTCTGGGGCCCGTCGGCCATCCCAAATACGTCGAATACGCGGAGGACATCCGCGACAGCGGCGCCTATCTCCTGGATCTGGTCAACGACCTTCTCGACATTTCCACCATCGAGGCCGGCCAGCGCGCGATCCGCCGCGAAACCATCCGCCTGGGGCCGTTCTTCGCCGAATGCGTCAAGGCGGCGACGGCCCAGATTTCCCGGGGGGCGACGGTTTCCGTGGATATGGACGACAAATTGCCGTCTATCAAGGCCGACCGCCGGGCCATGAAACAGGTGATCCTGAACCTCCTGTCCAATTCCCTGAAATTCACGCCGCCGGAAGGGAGGATCGTCATCACCGCCCGCCGGGACGGCAAGCGGTGGCTGTTCAGCATCGCCGACACGGGCAAGGGCATCCCCAAGGAAAGCCTGAAGGATATCACACAGGCCTTCGAACGGGGGCAGTCGAGCGCCTATGCCACGGCCGACGGCACGGGCCTGGGCCTGGCCATCGCACGCTCCCTGGTCGAACTGCACGGGGGAGAGCTGACCATCGACAGCGAGGTCGGCAAGGGCACCGAGGTTGCCTTTTTCATCCCCGATCCGGCTTGAGCCCCCATATTCCTTGGCGCGGCCGCGTTTTTTTGGCAGAACACGGGGCTGCCCATTTTTCTGAACCGGAGCATTTCCGCATATGACCGACCCCACGTCCCCCGCGGCCGTCGACGGCGCCCCTTCCGCCGGACCGGACGCGGACGGCCCCCGCGACTTCATCCGCGACATCATTCGCGACGACCTGGCGGCGGGACGCGCCAAAGGCGTGGTCACCCGGTTTCCGCCCGAACCCAACGGCTATCTGCACATCGGCCACGCCAAGTCGATCTGCCTGAACTTCGGCGTCGCCCAGGAATTCGGCGGGGCCTGCAACCTGCGTTTCGACGACACCAATCCCGCCAAGGAAGAGCAGGAATTCATCGACGCCATCATGGCCGACGTGCGCTGGCTTGGTTTCGACTGGGGCGACAACCTGTTCCATGCCTCGGACTATTTCGAGCAGCTCTACCAATGGGCCGAACATCTGATCGAAAACGGCCTGGCCTATGTGGACGAACTGTCGGCCGACGAAATCCGCGAATACCGCGGCACCCTGACCCAGCCGGGCAAGCCGAGCCCCTGGCGCGACCGGCCCACGGCCGACAGCCTGGACCAGTTCCGCCGCATGCGGGCGGGCGAGGTCGCCGACGGCGCCAAGGTGCTGCGCGCCAAGATCGACATGGGCCACGGCAACATGAACATGCGCGACCCGGTGCTGTACCGCATCATCCGCAAGCCCCATCCGCGCACGGGCGACACCTGGTGCATTTACCCGACCTATGACTACGCCCATGGCCAGTCGGACGCCCTGGAACAGGTGACCCATTCCCTCTGCACGTTGGAGTTCGAGGATCACCGCCCGCTCTACGACTGGCTGGTCGAGAACCTGCCGGTGCCGTCGCGCCCGCGTCAGTACGAATTCGCGCGCCTGAATCTGGGTTACACCGTGCTGTCCAAGCGGCGGCTGACGCAGCTGGTCGCCGACGGCCATGTATCGGGATGGGACGATCCGCGCATGCCGACCCTCACCGGCCTGCGCCGGCGCGGCATCCCGCCGGAAACCATCCGCGATTTCGTGTCCCGCCTGGGCGTCACCAAGCAGGACAGCCAGGTCGAATTCTCGCTGCTGGAACATTGCGTGCGCGAACATCTGAACAAGGCGGCGGAACGCCGCATGGCGGTGCTGCGGCCGCTCAAGGTGGTGATCGAGAACTTCCCCGAAGGCGAGGTCGACAACCTGGACGCCATCAACAATCCGGAAGACCCGGACGGCGGCGGTCACACCGTGCCGTTCACCCGCGAGATCTATATCGAGCAGGACGACTTCATGGAGGACCCGCCGAAGAAGTTCTTCCGTCTGGGACCCGGCCGCGAGGTGCGCCTGCGCTACGCCTATTTCATCACCTGCACGGACGTCGTCAAGGACGCGGCGGGCAACGTGGTCGAAATCCGCGCGACCTATGATCCCGAAACCCGGGGCGGCGACGCGCCGGACGGGCGCAAGGTCAAGGGCACCCTGCATTGGGTATCGGCCAGCCATGCGGTGAAGGCCCAGGTGCGGCTCTACGACCATCTGTTCCGGGAGGAAGCCCCCGGGACCGGCGGCCGCGACTATCTGGACGACCTCAACCCCGCCTCCCTCGAAGTCATCGAGGACGCCATGCTGGAGCCGTCCTTGGCCGGCTGGCCCGTCGGCAAGACCCTGCAGTTCGAACGCCTGGGCTATTTCTGCGCCGACCGGGACGGCACGGCGGATGCCCCCGTGTTCAACCGCACCATGACGCTGCGCGATACCTGGGCCAAGGTCCAGAAACAAGGATAAGCCGCCGATGACCACGCCCACAAAACCCAAGGCCCATTGGTATTTCGATTACATCTCGCCCTATGCCTATCTGCAGTTCCATCAGATGGACCGCTTCCGCGACCGCCTGGACATCCGGCTGGAACCGGTGCTGTTCGCGGGCCTGCTGAACGCCTGGGGACAATTGGGCCCGGCCGAGATTCCGCAGAAGCGGCTCGCGACCTACAAATTCTGCACCTGGCAGGCGCACCGTATGGGCCTGCCGTTCCGCACGCCGCCGACCCATCCCTACAACCCGCTGGCGACCCTGCGCCTGACCTTGGCGCGGGGATCCGGCGCCGCCGACGTGGACAAGATCTTCGACGCCATCTGGGGACAGGGCCTCGACATCGCCGACCCCAAGGTGTTCGCTGACCTGCAGGCGTCCCTCGGCCCCGCCGTCGGTACGGTGCTCGACGATCAGGCGGCCAAGCAGGCGCTCAAGCACAACACCGACGCCGCCGTGGCCAAGGGCGTTTACGGCGTGCCGACCTTCGCCATTGAAGACGGCACCGCGGAAAGCGGCTGGCGTCTGTTCTGGGGCTTCGACGCCGGCGACTGGATGCTCGACTGGCTGGACAATCCCGGCATGTTCGACGACCCCGCCATGCAGGCCGCCGACGACTGCGCGGTCGGCGCGGTGCGCCGACGTCCGTAGGTCAGTCCCGCGGCTATTCCTCTTCGGCGGCCGCGCAACTGGCGGCGAACAACAGCAGTCCCGCCGTCATGACCGCGATCGCGGCCTTCATCAACACGACTTCGTCCGTGATCGACATGCCTTCGAAACGGAACAGCCCGAAACCAATGAAGGTGGCAACGATTTCCACCAATCCGGCGCAGAAGGCCCCGATGATCGTCCAAATCAGGTTGACCCGGTAGGCGACCCATAACAGGGCGCCGAGGATCAGATAGGGCATGAACAGCCAGGGGTTCCAGCCTTCCGGCAGCCACAGAAAGGTCCCTGCGGCGGCCAGGATCAGCACCAGGCCGACCATGATGCCGCCCCGGAGATTGCCCGCGGGCAGGGCCAGGCGGCGCGCACCGTCGCCGGGCACCAGAAAAGCGACAACGAACGGAAGCACCAGAACCAGCCCCGACAGGTCGCCCGCGAACCATACGACGAAAGCCCGCAGGAAAGTTGCCCCCTGCAATATCTGGGAGACGACAAGCGCGCCGATCACGCCGCTCAGGGTCGATGCGATCACGCAGGCGATCAACAAGTACGGCAGGAACCGGGGCATCGTGGCCAGGCGAACGTCGCCCCGCCATGCGGCGCCGAAGACCAGCGCGACCACGGCACATTCAAACAGGTTGGCGACGGAAAACCCGGCGAGAACCGCCGGCGGCAGCCCCCCCGCCGGGCCACGGGCCGCGAGATAGCCGACAACGACCGCCCCCAGAATGACGAGCCAGTTGCGGCGTGGGGCAAACAGAAGAACGACCGCCGCGATTGCATTGGACGGCCAGAAAAAGGCGATTTTCTCAACCGGATTGACGAAGTTAAGCGCTAAAAGAACGCCAAAATAATAAAGCCCCCCCGTGACGACACCAACAAGGACAACATGCCGCCAATCGGTCGATTGGATATAATTCATTGTTTTCAACGGTCTTCCCCATATTCTTCTGCTCCGGTCGCCGGAAACGGCGGTCGGCCCCCATGACACGCCGTAAATAGAAGCAAGAAACATACCTATTGCGGCTTCACTCTTCCCACGTGGTGAAAATCACGTTAAGCCACGAACAACGGAATTCATAAGAAAGGAAACCTCCATGCGCCGCCTGCCCGCCGTCACCAAGGACTCTATGAAGCCGGAACAGCTCGACCTGTTCGGCAAGATCACCTCCGGTCCGCGCTCCAAGGGGCGCAACGCCATGGACTTTCTGGACCAGGACGGCGGCCTGATCGGCCCGTTCAACGCCTATCTGTACACGCCCAAGATCGGCGACGCGGCGCAGACCCTGGCCGGGCTGCTGCGCTTCGATTCCATGCTTCCCGGCGATCTGCGCGAGATCGCCATCTGTGCCGTGGGCCAGCACTGGCAGGCCGATTACGAATTCTACGCCCATGCCAAGGTGGCGCGGAACGAAGGCGTCGATGAGGCGACCCTCGAGGCCCTGCGCCAGGGCAAGACGCCGGTCGACCCCAAACACGCCGCCATCGCCGGTTTCGTCTGGGAAATGCTGGCCGAACGCAAGGTGTCGGACGCCACCTATGCCGCCGCCCATGCCATCCTGGGTGACCAGGGCATGGTCGAACTGGTGCTGCTGGCCGGCTGCTACTGCATGGTATCGGCCAACCTGAACGTGTTCCGCCCGCCGTTCCCGGACGCCGTGGACCGTCCGTTCGGCGCGGTCTGACCCTATCTGATCCGCCGGGCCCGGTGGTATAACCGGGTCCATCGCAATTCGAGCCCGGAGGCCCAAGCATGTCCCGCACCGTCTACGTCAACGGCGACTACGTTCCCGAGGAAGAGGCCAAGGTCTCGATCTTCGACCGCGGCTTCCTGTTCGCCGACGGCATTTACGAGGTGTCGTCGGTGCTGGACGGCAAATTGATCGACAACGCCGGGCATATGGCGCGGCTCGCCCGGTCCCTGGCGGAACTGAAGATGACGCGGCCCTGTTCGGACGACGACCTGCTGGCCATCCAGAAGGAACTGATCACGCGCAACAACCTGGCCGAAGGCGTGGTCTACATGCAGATCACGCGCGGCGCCGCCGACCGCGACTTCAACTTCCCCAAGGACGCGACGCCGTCGCTGGTCATGTTCACCCAGGAAAAGAACATCCTGAACAGCCCGTCGGCGGCCAAGGGCCTCGCCGTCGTCACCCTGCCGGACATCCGCTGGCACCGCCGCGACATCAAGACCGTGCAACTGCTGGCCTCGTCCCTGGCCAAGCAGACGGCCAAGGACATGGGCGCCGACGACGCCTGGCTGGTCGAGGACGGCTTCATCACCGAGGGCACCTCCAACAACGCCTTCATCGTCACCGACGACGGCCAGATCATCACCCGCCAGTTGTCCAACGACATCCTGCACGGCATCACCCGCAAGGCGGTCCTGAAATGCGCCCAGGCGGCGGGCCTGACCCTGATCGAGCGCCCCTTCACCCCGGAAGAGGCCTATGAGGCCAGGGAAGCCTTTTCCACCAGCGCCTCCGCCTTCGTCATGCCGGTGGTCAAGATCGACGACCACATCCTGGGCAACGGCGTGCCCGGCCCGGTGACCCAGAAGCTGCGCGAACTCTACATCGCCGAAGCCAAGGCGGCGGCGGTCTAACGCCCCTCACCCCAACCCTCTCCCCAAAGGGGAGAGGGCGTCGCATGCTCCCACGGCGGGAGTGCCCTCGCCCCCGGCACGGGGGAGAGGGACAGGGTGAGGGGGGCGCCGCCGGTCGCTGGAAACCATCCGTCAAGCGGGGCAAACTGCAGCCATGAATGTCCTCGACCTTCCCGACCTGCGCCTGCATTACCTGCGCCAGGGCGGCGGCCCGCCGCTGATCTTGCTGCACGGCTGGCCGGAATGGTCGGGCGTGTGGCGCAAGAACCTCCCGGTTCTCGCCGAGACCTTCGACGTCATCGCCCCGGACCTGCGCAATTTCGGCGACAGCCGGGGGGCGGAGGCACAAGACGTCGCCCATTACGTATCCGATATCGAGGCCCTGGTCGACGGCCTGGGGCTGGAGAAATTCGGCATCGTCTGCCACGACATCGGCGGCTTCCTGGCCCAGGACTACGCGCGCAGGCATCCGGAGCGCCTGGCCGGCCTGTTCTTTTTCGACTGTCCCCACTTCGGCATCGGCCCGCGCTGGGTCCAGGGCCAGCAGATGCGGGAAATCTGGTATCAGTCGTTCCACCAACTGCCGCTGGCGCTTGAACTGGTGGGGGCGTCCAGGGACAGTTGCCGCGCCTATTTCCGCCATTTCCTCGGCCATTGGGCGGGATCGCCCGACGCCTTCGACGGGGCGGCGCTGGAGGACTGGGTCGACAATTTCCTCAAGCCCGGCAACCTGGCCGGCGGGTTCCGCTGGTACGCCTGCGCCAACGACCGGCGGCTCAAGGCCGTGGCGGTGGGCGGCGAAGACCATCCGCCCCTGGACACCCCCGCCTATTCCCTGTGGGGTGCCGCCGACCCGATCCTGCGCGTCGAATGGCAGGACACCCTGACCGACGTGTTCACGGACATCACTTTGGAACAGGCGCCGGGCGCCGGGCATTTCGTCGCCTGGGAAAGCCCGGACCTGGCCAACGCACGGATCAGCGCTTTTTTCGCCGGCCGCTTCGCCCCCTCCTAACGGCGCCCCCTCACCCCCCCCCCTCTCCCCAAGGGGAGAGGGAGCATTGGTGCCCCCAACGAAAGTCCTTCCCTGCCCCGGCACGGGAGAGAGGGCGTTGGCTCTGGCGGCGGGAGTCCCCTCGCCCCCGGCACGGGGGAGAGGGACAGGGTGAGGGGGCTGCTCTTCAAAGGACCCGGGATGGCCAAAGAAAACCTCAACCCCGGCGTTAGGAATCGTCCATGGCGGCGGGGCCGGAACGGTCCTATCCTGATGGACCGGAACGCGGAAAACCGCGCCTGCCACCGGTCTTGGGAGGGACCCCGCCATGCTTGATCACGCGCAACTGTCCGTGCAGCCCCTGGACGCCGCCGTGGGCGCCCAGGTCACCGGCGTCGATCTGTCGGAGCCGCCCGACGCGGAAACGGCGGCGGCGATCACCGAGGCGCTGGGCATCCACGGCATCCTGGTGTTTCCCGACCAGCATCTGACCCCGGAACAGCAGGTCACCTTCAGCCGCATCTTCGGGCCCGTGGAAATCAACCACAACGCCGCTCGCTACGGCCTGGGCGGCAGCCCGGAGCTTTACGTCATCTCCAACGTCACTGTGGACGGCAAGCCGGTCGGCTCCGCCCGCGCCGGCGAGGCATGGCATTCGGACATGTGCTACGCCCGGAACCCGGCGCTGGCGACCATGTTGTATGCCCGCGAGGTGCCGGTGCTGCACGGCCTGACCCTGGGCGACACGGGTTTCGCCAACACGGCCGCCGCCTTCGACGCCCTGCCGGACGAAATGAAGACGTTCCTGCGCGGCAAGCGCGCCGTGTTCGATTTCCAGGGCCGCAAGCGCCCGGTAAAGCCCAGCGCGGAAGCCATCGCCCAGTATCCGCCCGTGGACCATCCCATCGTCCGCCGCCATCCGCGCACGGGACGGGAAAGCCTTTACGTCAACCACGACGACTGCACCGGCATCGTCGGCATGGACGATCACGCGGCGCGCAACCTGATCAACGCCCTGTCCGAACATGTGGTTCGCCCGGAATTCGTCTACCGCCATCAGTGGCGGGTCAACCAGTTGGTGGTGTGGGACAACTGCACGGTGCAGCACAAGGCGATCCTGGATTACGACCAGCCGCAGCGCCGCCTGTTGTGGCGCACCACCATCCGGGGGCCGGTGCCGGTTTAGACTTGCCATACCCCCTCACCCAGCCTCTCCCCCAAGGGGGAGAGGGGAAGGTTGTCGCGATCGCGCGGCGGGAGTTCCCTCGCCCCCGACACGGGGGAGAGGGACAGGGTGAGGGGGCCTAAAGCCCTTTGGCCGATTGGCGCAGCAGGTCGCAGAACGCCTGGGCCGCCGGGGTCAGGGCGCGGTCGCGGGCCCGGATGAGCGAGACCCGGCGGGTCAGGTCCACGTCGGCCACGGGCAGCAGCTTCAGCCCCCGCATGTCGAGCACGCCGGCAACCAGCCCCGCGACTAATCCGACCCCGACCCCTTCCTTGACCAGATTGACCAGGGTCAGGGCATAACGGGTCATGAACACCGGCGCATAATCGACCCCGGCGTCTTCGAAGGCCCGGCGCGTATAGGCCCAGGCGGCGGATTCCGGCGGCATGGAGATCAGACGCTCGGCCCCGATCTCGGCCAGGGTCACCGATTCCCGGGCCGCAAGCGCATGGTCCTCGCGCACGGCGAGCATGACCGTGTCGGTCAACAGCGGCTCGATACGGAAAGGCGTCTCGTCCCCGACAAAGGGCGATACGGCCAGATCGACCTCGCCCCGCATCACCCGGTCCATGACCTGGCCGAAGAAGTCGTCGAACAGCACGACTTCGACGGCGGGATGACGGCGGCGGAATTCACCGATCACCCGGGGCAGAATGGCCGCCGCCGCCGAAGGCGACGCGCCGACCGTGACGCGGCCGCGCCCCAGATGGGCTTCCTCGCGGAATTCACGCAGCAGCGCCCGGGTTTCCAGCACCATGCGCTCGACCCGCCCGCGCAGGCGTTCGCCCGCGTCGGTGATGACCACGCGCCGGGTGGTGCGGTGGAACAGGCGCACGCCCAACACGGCCTCCAAATGGCGGATGCGGGCGGAGATCGTCGGCTGCGACACGCCCAGCGACTGCGCCGCCTGCCGGAAACTGCCGGTTTCGGCGACGGCGACGAAGGCGTCCAGATCGGCGGGCGAAAGATTAATCATAATTATCTATCAATTTATATAATCATCGTATTTTTCTTTCAATGAGATTGCCGATAGATTGGCCGCGTTCTCACCGGGGCGCCCATGGCCCCGCCGCATCAGGAGCCCTTGCGATGACCTTCCCCCATGTCGACAGCCCCGCCGCCTGGCGGGTTTCCGAAATCGAACAGGACAAAGGCTGGATCTTCCGCCTGAGCGACGCGGCGCGCGCGCAGCTTGCCGCGGCCGTCCAGGCCGCCTTCGACCCGGACCGCCCGCTGTTCGATTACCGGGGCCGGGACATTGACCTGGGCCCCGCCCTCGACACCATCCGCGACGCGGCCAAGGAAGCCCATGCCGGGCGCGGCGTCTCCCTGGTCAAGGGCCTGCCCCGGGATGAGCTGACGGAACAGGAATTCCGCTTCATGAACTGGGCCATCGGCCTGCACCTGGGCGTCGCCCGGCCCCAGGGCATCAAGTCGCAGTACATTTCCGAGGTCCGCGCCGTCGGCCATACCTACCGCGCCGCCAACGGCCGCGGCTACAATTCCAACGCCGGGCTGGATTTCCACACGGACGGCTGCGATCTGGTCACCCTCGCCTGCTTCAACAAGGCGAAATCCGGCGGCCAGAGCATGGTGTCGTCCAGCATCACCGCCTGGAACATCCTGCGGGAGGAACGCCCGGACCTGGCCGAGGTCGCGCTCGGCGAATTCTATTTCTCGCGCAACACGGAACAGGCGCCGGACGAAGGCCCCTATTACGGCCAGCCCCTGTTCGACATGGCCGACGGCCACATGTTCGGCAAATGGAACCGCAACCGCGTGCGCACGGCCCAGGACATCGAGGGCGTGCCGCAACTGACCGACGCGCAGAAGGAGTGCACGGACCTGCTGGACGACATCCTGCGCCGCCCCGAGGTCATGTTCACCATGTGGCTGGAGCCCGGCGACCTGCAGCTCATGAACAACCACGTCATGCTGCATTCGCGCACGCCGTTCGAGGATTTCGAGGAAGAAGGCCGCCAGCGCCTGCTCTATCGCCTGTGGCTGGCGACGCCCAATTCCCTGCGCCTGCCGGAAAGCTGGGGCGACTATTTCCGTTCCATCGAACCGGGCACGGTGCGGGGCGGCATCCGCGGCCATGAATACGACGACCTGCGCCTGGCCTTCGAAACCCGGCAGGCCGCAGATCTGGGCATGCCCGCCCCGGCGAAGGAGCGGTTCATCCCCAAACGGCGCATGGCGTCCTAGGCCGCGCTGGCCCCGGCCTGGCGGCGCGCCTTGCCGCGCCGCTCGCCGCCGACTTCGCGGAACGTGTCGGCCCGCGCCTTGGACCAGCGCGCCAACTGTTCCTCGGGCGCGGTGCCGTCCAGAAGCCCGCCCACGGGCCATTCCGGATAGGCGATGTCGCCGGATACCGTCTCGCCGCTTTTCTGGCGCACGTTGAAATGCTTGGGGTGCAGTTCGGCCGGGCTGTCTAGCCCCGCCGCCCCCACCATGTCGGCGACGGCGCGCAGCGTGTTGTCGTGGAACCGCGCCACGCGCTGGGACTTGTCGTCGACGTTCAGCGCGCGCTGACGCAGCGGATCCTGCGTCGCCACGCCCGTCGGGCAGGCGTTGGTGTGGCAGGCCTGGGCCTGGATGCAGCCGATGGCGAACATGAAGCCGCGCGCCGAATTGCACCAGTCGGCCCCCAGCGCCAGGGCGCGGGAGATGTCGAAGGCGGTGACCAGCTTGCTCGCCGCGCCGATGCGCACCCGGTCGCGGATGCCCGCCCCGCGCAGGGTGTTGTGCACGAAGGTCAGGCCCTCGATCATCGGCGTGCCGATGTGGTTGGTGAATTCAAGCGGCGCCGCCCCCGTGCCGCCCTCGGTCCCGTCGACGACGATGAAATCGGGCACGATGCCCGTTTCCAGCATGGCCTTGACCATGCACATGAATTCGCGCCGATGGCCGATGCACAGCTTGAACCCGACCGGCTTGCCGTCGGACAGCTCGCGCAACTGCCCCAGGAACTGCATGAATTCGATGGGCGTGGTGAAGGCGGAATGGCCCGCCGGCGACACGCAGTCGACGCCCATGGGCACGCCCCGGGCCTCGGCGATTTCCGGCGTGATCTTGGCCGCCGGCAGGACGCCGCCGTGGCCGGGCTTGGCCCCCTGGGACAGCTTGACCTCGATCATCTTGATCTGTTCCGACGCCGCCTGTTCCTTGAAGCGTTCCGGGCTGAACGTGCCGTCGTCGGCGCGGCAGCCGAAATAGCCGGAGCCGATCTCGTAGATCAGATCGCCGCCGCCCTCGCGGTGATAGCGCGAAATGCCGCCCTCGCCCGTGTCATGGGCGAAACCGCCGAGGCGCGCGCCGGTGTTCAACGCCTGGATGGCGTTGGCGCTGAGCGCGCCGAAGGACATGGCCGAGATGTTGTAGAGCGAGGCGTCATAGGGCTGCTTGCAGTCAGGCCCGCCGATGCGCACGCGGAAATCGTGGTCGTCGATGTGATGGGCGTTGACCGAATGGGTCAGCCAGACGAAGCCGGGGGCATAGACGTCTTCCCGGGTGCCGAACGGGCGCTTGTCCTCGACCCCCTTGGCGCGCTGATAGACCAGGGAGCGCTGCTCGCGCGAGAACGGCTGTTCGTCCTGATCACTTTCGATCAGGTATTGCCTGATCTCAGGACGAATGCCCTCGAACAGCCAGCGCATGTGCCCGACGATGGGATAGTTGCGCATGATCGCATGGCGCGTCTGGCACAGGTCCCAGACGCCCAGCGCCGCGAGTGCCGCGACGACCGCGGCGACGGGAATGAGCCAAAGATGAAAAAACGCCAGCCCGATGAGCACAGGCGTGGCGAGCACGAAAAGCGCGAAGGTGGTGAAGCGTTGCATGTTGATCCCCGGACCGGTGCGACGGCATCACTGTATCACCGGCGCGGCGCCAGTCCATCTGATCGTATGTCCAGGGCCAGCCAACTCTCGCCGTCTTCAGGCCTTCTGTCGCCCCCTCTACGTCTCCATCATTGGCCGCGCGACGATGCCGGTCTTTGCAGACAGTCAATTATTCAGGCATCATTTCCGTTGGAGCAGCATAACTACAAGGTTTAAGGCGCGAGTCGCGCCTACTGATGGCAGCACCACTTGCTTCGTGTGTTGTGCTGCTCCACCTCTCAGAGGCTAAAATGTCGTTCAGTATCGATTTCACAAGATTGCAAAATAAAACGCAGTTGATGACTTTCCTCGGCATCGACGAAGTGGACTTTGACGAAGTCTTGTCATTCGCCCCTGACCGATACAGCCAAGTTGAAAACGACGGCGGCATTCTCCAGATCAAATTAAGCCCCTTCATAAGGCATGAAATCCAAAAGAAAAATCCAAAGAACGGTATCCGTGTTGTATGGGAACCCACCTTTCTCATGACCTCCTACAAAGCGCTATCACGGCGCTTGGCAAACTTCTTTTCAAATCAAATTGAGGGCTTTCCGCATCCTCGCTGTTTTGGATATGTGGGCGGACGAAACATTAAGGAAAATGCCGAGGGGCATTGCGGACACAGATACTTAGTATCTCTCGACCTTCATGAATTCTTCCCATCTATTCGTTCGGAGAGGATTGAGCTTTTCCTTGCGTCACTTGGCATTGCTAGCGAAGTTGCTGGCCCGCTAAGCCAATTTGTCACCATTGGCGACAAATTAGCACTCGGCTTGCCAACCAGCCCTACCATCGCAAACGCAATTTGCTTTCAGATGGATACTGAATTGCAAACACTCGCCGAACGTTACGAGACCACTTTTTCTCGCTATGCCGATGACATTAGCTTTTCAAGCAATGGAACGCTGCCATCCATTGAGGGCATAGAGAAGGTCATACGCCAACACGACTTCACCTTAGCTCAGCACAAAACGAGACACTCAATCATCGGACAAGCTCACTATGTTACCGGCCTAAGCGTAAGCGACCCGGAACGCCCTCACGTTCCGAAACAGAAGAAACGGCGACTTCGCCAAGAGCTCTATTACGCGAGAAAATTTGGCCTAGTTGAGCATTTTCATCACATGGGCATCAACGACCCGCAATTTATTCAGCATGAGATCAATCGCCTGGATGGCCTCGTCAAATTCACGGCTTTTCACGAACCGCAACTCGCCAGCTCTCTCAAAACTGATTGGCAAGAAATCTTAAAGTCGAGCAAAAGCCGCCCCAACTTCGAGCCAAAGAGACAACATAGGTCCCCTTTCTACATATTCATTGATGAGGCTGAATTTGTCAGACCAAGCGGAGAACAAGTTCTAGCGCTCGCCATGGCTGTCAGCCAACATCAAGATCGCATATCCCAAGGAGGGCATGAGGTACTGCAAGCATATCTTGCAGATCCATGGGCTGCGGGTGATCGAGAGGCAGCGATCAAGCGGGGCATACATTTCGTCGATGCACACCCAGATCTTCGGCTAAAATTTGTTGAACGGATGTGCGCTATGCCGTTCGAGGGGTACATTGCATTCGCCAATCTGACTGCTTCTGATGAATACCAAAACACCTATATCCGCTTGGTCAATGCGATGATAAAGCGGAGATTGATGGCGGCAGAAAGCAAATTTGCTTGTTTTGTATTTGAGCAGAATGACAAGGTTTCTCAATCGGCGATCAACGACGTTGTCATGAACGCCTTTAATGCGCTCAGTGAGTCAAACAACCGTCACCCAACGAAATGCTTTGTTGAATTTAGAGGAAAACCCGACTTCGGCTTGAGCATTCCTGATTTTCTACTCGGAGCGCTGAAGAAGTTTTTTGAATCGAAGCCAAACCAAAACCCCGCGAAGCCAGCTCGCGAAAGGCTCTTGTTTGAGCAACTACGTGACAAATATCGTTTGATCCTCGATGTAGATAATTGGATCGAATACTCGCGGAGGAATCCGCTCGCACCAGGACGAGAAGTTAGCCTCTGACATGACGCAAACCTGGTATTGATAGAAGTTTCACGCTTCCAGCAGAAAGGTTTGGCTTGAGAAATTCATGTCATGTGTCCGATGAATTCGCTATTAGCGGACCTCACCCTCCGTGAATAACCACCTTCAACGCCTCCTTGGCGATCATGGCGCGGAGTGCTGCTTCGGTCTGTTCGACGGGCATTTCAGCGCTCAGCAGCAGGTCGGCGCGAAAATCCTTATCGGCCAGCATGTCCAGCGCCCGGCGGATGGTGTCAGGGCGGTGGTGGTAGACGCCCTTCACCGTCAGTTCGCTGTAGTGGACGGCGTGGGTGTCCAGCGGGATCGAGGTGCCGGGGGCGCAGCCGCCGAACAGGTTGATCAGCCCGCCGGGGCGCACGGAATTGATGGCGTCGCCCCAGACTTCCGGCACGCCGGAGGCATCGACGGCGACCCAGGCCCCCTGCCCGCCCTCAGTCAGCGCCTTGACCTTGTCCGCCTGGCCGCCGCCGCGGGCGATCTGCACGACCTGGGCCGCGCCCAGTTCCTTGCCGACCGCGAGGCGCGGCGGGTTGGGGTCGGCCAGGATGACCCGATGCCCGGCCCGCGCCAGCGCACCCACGAACAGCAGGCCGATCGGTCCGGCGCCGAACAGCACGACCTCCGTCCCCGGGCCGTATTTCTCCAGTTCGCAGGCGTCCATGCCGTGCAGCACGCAGGCCAGCGGTTCCGTCAACGCCGCCTTGGCGAAGGCCAAGCCCTGGGGAATCTTATAGGTGTTGCGGTCGACGAAACGGGCGGGAATGCGGATGAATTCGGCGAAGGCGCCGTTGATGTATTGCAGGTCGGTGCAGAGGTTTTCCCGCCCGCGCGCGCAATAATCGCAGTCGCCGCAGGGCGCGGAGTTGGCGACCACCACGGCGTCGCCTTCGCGGAACTTGGTGACGCCCTTGCCGAGCGCCGCCACCCGGCCCGCCATTTCATGGCCGAACAGGGTCGGAACTTTCAGCATGCGGGGATGGCCGCCGCGCTTGAACACCTTGACGTCGGTGCCGCAGGTGGTCGCGGCCTCGACGCCCAGGATGATCTCGCCGTCGTCGGGCTCCGGCACGGGCAGGTCGCGGACCTCGATTTTCTCGGGCCCGAGCAGCATGGCCCCCTTCATCATGCGGGTCATGGCCTCAGCCCCCCGCCGCCGCGCGGGACGGCGTGAACAGGACCTTCAGCGCCTTGCGGGCGCGCACCAGGTCGAGGCCCGTCTGGAAATCGTCCAGGGGCATCTTGTGGGTGACCAGCGGCGTCGGGTCCAGCGCCCCCGAGGCGATCAGGTCGAACACCCGGCCCTGTTCCCGCACCGCGCCCGAATAGGTGCCGAGAATGCGCCGCTCATACTTGAACAGGTCGTTGAGGTCGAAGTCGGCGGACTGGCCATCGGGGGCATGGGCGAACAGGACGACGCTGCCGCCCTGGCGGGTCAGGCCGAGTGCCGCCTTGAGCGGCCCGGCGCCGCCGACCGTGTCGAACACGGCATCGGCCCCGGCACCCTGGCTCAGGTTTCCGACGGCGGCCTGGGCGGCCGCGCCCGGTTCCGCCGCCGCATCGGCCCCCAGTTTCAACGCCAGATCGCGGCGGTCGGCCTGCGGATCGACGACGGCGACGCGCACACCGGGAAGGGCGGCCTTGAGCACCAGCAGATGCAGCAGCCCCATGGAGCCCGCCCCCTGGATCACCGCGACGCCGTCGGCGGCGACCGCCGCCCGCTCCACACCGCGCAGCACGCAGGCGGCCGGTTCCATGAACACGGCGGCCTCGTCGGACACATTGTCGGGAACCTTATGCGCCGCCTGGGCCGTGGCCCGGGCCTTGATCAATACCGTATCGGCGAAACCGCCGGGGGCCATCAGGTTTTCGCGAAAGGTCTCGCACATGGTCTCGTTGCCGCGCCGGCACATCAGGCAGGTGCCGCAGGGCACGTGATGGGGCACGGCGATGCGGTCACCGGTTTGGAAGCCCGTCACGCCGTCGCCCAGGCCCACGACCTCGCCGACCAGCTCATGGCCCAGAACCGTGCCCGGCTGCGCCGCCCCCGTGTCGAGCTTGAACAGGTCCGTGCCGCAGAACCCGACCACGCGCAGCTTCAACAGCATCTCACCCGCGCCGATGGCGGGCACGGGGCGCGGCTCCAGCACCGTGGCGTCGCCGCCCCGGCAGGCGATCACGTTGTTGGCGTGTTGAGTCATGGGCGGCTTACGTCTCCACAAATTCAATGCCCGGCGGCATGAGGTCGACCACTTTTACTCCTATCGTCACCGCCGCGAAAGCGGGGGTCCAGAAATCGGTGCAACTGGATTCCCGCTTTCGCGGGAATGACATGGGAATGGATGGCCGACACGGCGTTTATGAAAGCAGCGACTCGTGGAAAAGTTCTTCCGGCGCCACCCGCCGGGGGGCCAAGTGCTGGGTCTGGGACCAGCGGCACATGGCGTCCAGTTCCGCCCGGTTGGCGGCGAACCCGTAGGACCAGAAATCCGCGCCCATGAGGCTGCGGGTTTCCTCCATGTCCGCATGGAAGAACGGCAGGGTCAGGCGGTTGGCGGAGCCGCGCCAGATGGCCTCCAGCCTGCCCATGGCGAGGTCGCGGGACTGGGTGAAGGCATCGAACAGGGCCTTGGGCAGCCAGGGATTGGCCTCGGCGATGGTCTTGCGCAGCCCGATGGCGTGCATGATGGGGAAAAAGCCGGTCTTGGCGTGATAGGCGCGCTCCACCGCCGCGAAGTCGGGGAACAGGCGCCGGACGCGGGGGTCGCCCGCGACCAGCGCGTTGAGCGGTTTGGGGGCGAACACGGCGTCCAGTTCGCCGGCCAACAGAAGGTCCTGGAGGCTCTCCCCCGCCTCGATGGGCGTCACCGACATATGGGCCGGCAGGTCGAGGGTCAGGCGGTCCTTGCGCGTGCCTTCCTCCAGCGCGCCCGTGCGCCATTGGAAGCTGTCCGTGTCGACCCCGTACTCGTCGGCCAGAATGCCCCGCATCCACAGTGCCGCCGTCATCTGGTATTCGGGCACGCCGACGCGCTTTCCTTCCAGGTCCTTGGGAGTGTCGATGCCCGCGTCGGCGCGCACGACGAAGCCGTTGTGACGGAAGGCGCGGGACAGGAACACGGGGATGGCGACATAGGCGCCTTCGCCCTTGGCGACCTCAAGGATGTAGGACGACATGGACATTTCCGTGACGTCGAACCGGGCCTCGCCGACGGCGAGCGGAAACAGGGTCGAGGTCGGATGGACTTCGGCCCGGATGGCGCAGCCGGGCACGGCGACCGTGCCGTCCAGGATCGCCTGGGCGCGGTCGTAGTCCCAGCAGGCGAGGGTGAGGTCGAGAAGCGGGGCAGTCTTGGATGTGGTCATGGGGGTCCATCTTGGATCGCGGATTGTCATTGCCGCCAATATACCCAACACTGTCCGGCAACACGGATAAAATGGGATGTGTCCGCCATGAAACAGGTTGCCTTGGGACAATCAGGGTTGGAGGTTTCGGCCCTCGGCCTCGGCTGCATGGTGATCGCCGGGTTTTATGGGCCGGGTAGCGCCGAAGAGGCCATCCGGGTGATCCACCACGCACGGGACATCGGGGTCACGTTCCTTGACAGTTCGGACGCCTACGGGGCGGGCAAAAACGAGGAACTGCTGGCCCAGGCCATCAAGGGGCAGCGCGACGATTACGTGATCGCGACAAAGTTCGGCAACGTGCGCGGTGCCGACGGCAAGCCGGGGGCCGACGGCCGCCCGGAATACGTTGTTGAAGCCTGCGAGAAAAGCCTGCGGCGCCTCGGCATCGACGTGATCGACCTGTACTACCAGCACCGGGTCGACGACACCGTGCCGATCGAGGACACGGTGGGCGCCATGCAGCGCCTGGTCGAGCAGGGCAAGGTCAGGTACCTGGGCATGTCGGAAGCGGCGCCGGAGACGCTGCGCCGGGGGGCGGCGACGGCCCCCATCGCCGCCCTGCAGACGGAATATTCCCTGTGGTCGCGGGAAGCGGAAGACGACCTGCTGCCGCTGTGCCAAGAACTCGGCATCACCTACGTCGCCTATTCGCCGCTCGGCCGGGGCATCTTCGGCGGCCAGATCACCGGGGCCGACAGCCTGGGCGAGAGCGACCGGCGGCGCGACCATCCGCGCTTTCAGGGCGACAATCTGGAGCGTAATCTGCAGCTGCTGGAGCCCGTGAAGGCCCTGGCCGCCGCCAAGGGGGCGAGCCCGGCGCAGATCGCGCTGGCCTGGATGATGAACAAGCACCCCCACGTCATCCCCATTCCCGGCACGCGCAAGGCATCGCATCTGGACGCCAACGCCGCCGCCGTGGACATCAGACTGAGCGAAAGCGAGATCGCATCCCTGGACACCGCCATCCCGGCGGGGGCTGCGGAAGGAACCCGCTATCCCCCCGGCGGCATGAAACGCGTCAACCTGTGACAACGGAGACTACCTGAATGATGACCCTGGACCTGGCCGTCGCCATCGTCGACGGGGCGCTGGCCAAGGGCCACGCCATCAAATGCGATCCTCTGACCGTGGCCGTGCTTGATGCCGGCGGACATATCGTGGCGCTGAAGCGGGAGGACGACAGCGGCATCCTTCGCGTCGAGATCGCCGTCGGCAAGGCCTATGGCGCCTTGGGCTTCGGCGTCGGCGGGCGGGAGTTGCGGGAAAAGAACCCCAGGTTCATGGCCGGAGTGATCTCGACGGCGCCCAGGGGCATGGTCCCGGCCCCGGGCGGCGTGCTGATCCGTGATCCCAATACCAATCGCATCATCGGCGCCTGCGGCATCTCGGGCGACACGGGCGAACGTGACGAGGAATGCGCCGTCGCCGGGATCGAGGGTGCCGGCCTGAAGGCCGACCCGGGCCAGGTGAAAGAGGGTTAACCGGCCCGCTGACAGACCAGAACCAGGCAGTCATACATCACCTGGGCGGCCAGCAGCGCCGTGATCCCCCCGACGTCGTGGGGCGGGCTGACCGTGTTGACGTCGCAGGCGACGATGTTCAGGCCGGCGAAGCCGCGCAGCAGACGCAGGCCCTCCTCCGCCCCCGGGCCGCCCGGAATGGGCGCGCAGACCCCGGGCGCGCAGGACGGATCGAAGAAATCCATGTCCCAGCACAGATAGACCGGGCGCCCGGCAAGCCGGGTCTTGATCTCGGCCGTCACCGCATCGACCCCGCGCGTTCGCAGTTCGTCATAGGTCATCAGGCCGTAGCCGAGCCCCCGCGCCTGATCGAACGTTCCCGGCGCGCGAAAGGTGCCGCGCATGCCCAGGTGCAGCGACGCCCCCGTATCGACCAGACCTTCCTCGGCGGCGCGGGTGAAGGTCGTGCCCGTGGCGGCGGCGCGCCCCGTGCCCGCGTTGGCGTCCGTGTGGGAATCCACATGCAGCACCACCAGGTCGGAATGCCGCCTGGCCAGGGCCCGCAGCTGGCCCAGGGTGACGCTGCCGTCGCCGCCCATGGTCATGGGCACAAGGCCCGCCCCCGCGACCAGACCGATGGCCTTTTCAATGGCGGCCTCGGCCTCGTCCTGCATGGACGGGATCAGCCGCACGTCGCCGCAATCAATCAGGGAAAGCCGGTCCAGGGGATCGAAATCGGCGTCGGGCGGACGGAAGCGGCGGATCAGGCGCGAGGCTTCGCGGATGGCGCGTGGCCCTTCGCGGGCGCCGACACGGCTGGGATGGGTGCCGTTGTCATAGGGGATGCCGAGGACGGCAGCCCCCCGTCCCGCAAGGTCGTGGCCATAGTCCACGCCCATGAAGGTCAAAGGCGGCTGAAACAGGCTGGTATCAATGGTGTCGGTCATGGCGGTTGCGGGCGAAAGCCCTATTCCTCGAGACAATCCGGGTCCTCGCGCAGGACCTTGCGCGCGTAATAATGAAAGCTGGCGTTCAGGGGCTGCGGCTTCAGGCGGTAATCATGGGCTTCCTTGCCGCGTTTCGGGTCGATCTCCTGGATCGTGCCGGCGGCCTGGGCCATCAGTTGCAGGCGCGCCGCGTATTCGATGAACAGGGACCGCATGGCGGCTTCCTCGACCGTCGCCGTCGCCGCCAGTTGCCCGTGATGGGCCAGCAGGATCGACTTCTTGTCACCCAGGGCCGAGGAAATCAGATCCCCTTCCTCGTCGCCGATGGGCGGGCCGGGCCAGTAGTCGAGGAACGCACAGTCCTCGTAAAACATGGCCGTGTCCATATGGGCCGCCTTCAGCGGCACGCCGATCATCGACAGCGCCGAGACATGGGGCGGATGGGTATGGACGACGCAGTTGACGTCGGGCCGTTCCCGGTAAATCCAAAGATGAAAGCGGTTGGACGGATTGGCCATGCCTTCGCCGTCGAGAACCTTCAGGTCGTCGTCCACCAAAAGGAAGTCGCCGGCGCGGATTTCATCCAGGCCCAGGCCGAACCGCGCCGTCCACATGGTTCCCGGCGCATCGCCCCGGGCGGTGATCTGCCCAGCAAGTGCCGCGCCGTGCCCTTCCCGGGCCAGCATGCGGGCGGTCAGCGCCAGTTTCTGGCGAACCGACCAGTCGTGGGTCTTGGCCAGATTCGCCTCCATCTCGGCGGTCGCCCGCCGGTCGAAGCTGTCCTTGGATGCGTGTTTACCTGCCTTGCCGTCGCCGTCCGCCATTATCGTCCTCCCCCATCCGCCGTTGGATGTCATGCACTTGGCCTTGCCGGATTTCGATGGTAGGTCAGAACATACCGACCAAACAAAGGAATATGACCATGCCCAACCACGACGGCGCCGCCGTTTCCCCCGCCGTTCCGCAGGATATCCAGGCGGAAATCGTTGAAACCGCCATCACCTCGCGCGCCTCGATCCGCGCCTTCCTGCCCACGCCCGTGCCCCGGGAAACCATCGAGCGCATCCTGGCCGCCGCCTCCTACGCGCCCTCGGGCTCCAACATGCAGCCCTGGAAGGTACGCGTGGTCGCGGGGGACGTGAAGGACAGGCTGGTCGCCGCCGTAACGGCGGAACACGACGCCGGACGCGCCCAGGAACGGGATTTCAAGTATTATCCCGACCCCTTCCCCGAACCCTACCTGTCCCGCCGCCGCGCCACGGGCTGGGGCCTGTACGGCACGCTGGGCATCGCCAAGGGCGACAAGGACGCCATGCACCGCCAGCACGGCCGCAATTTCCTCTTGTTCGACGCCCCCGTGGGTCTGGTCTTCACCATCGACAGTTCACTGGAGATGGGCAGCTGGCTCGACTACGGCACCTTTCTGCAGAACATCATGGTGATGGCCCGCGGCCTCGGCCTGCACACCTGCCCGCAGGCGGCCTGGTGCTCGTTCCACGCCACGGTAAAGGACGTTCTGGACATCCCCGAGGACGAGATCGTCGTCTGCGGCATGGCCCTGGGCCATGCGGACCCCGACGCGGTCGCCAACACCTTCCGCCCGGTGCGCGAGCCGGTCCAGGAATTTACCCGGTTCATGGGCTTCGACTGACCCCGGCTTCCCCTGACGACCTGACGATGAAAACCCTGCCCGCGATAGGGGCGTGATCGCGGCACGTTTCCGTATGCGCGTATTATTCTAATAAGCAAATGGTTTCAAAGACTTGTCCGTTCACACCTCGTTGATCGTCTGTGTTTGGCGAAAGCGGTGAGCCAGCCACATCTCTCGTTCATCACCGGGACGCATTCGCCGTACCCGGCACTCAAAGGAGAGATATCATGACCTACCGTACTTCCACCGCACTGCTGCCGGCCCTTCTGTTCGCCCTCGGCGTCGCCCTGTTTCAAGCCCCGGCCCAGGCCGGTGAAACGGCCATGAACACCGGCACCCAGACCCAGACCGCCCACGCACCGGTCGAAGACGCTGATCGCTGGGGCGACTGATCCCGCCACAGCCGCGGGCCGGCAGCACCCCTCTCCCGGCCCCCCATGCCGGCGCTCCCCTTCCCCCAGGGAGCGCCGGCTTTCTTTATCTTTATTCGGGCAAAATCCTACCCCCTTATGCTTCGATAATTTCGATATAATTCTTTATTTATATTCAATATGAGACGGCTATGTTTTCACTTAGAGTCCCTGTTGCCGGTGTGGTCCGGCGCAGCCGCCGACTGTATCCGGCGATTTTAAGGAGCTGTCCCTCCCCCGCCTCCTGGTTGGACGCGGCAGCTCAAGGAGCCATTCACGTGTTTACCCTGTCCCGCATCCATGTCGTTCCCGCGCTCGTTCTCGGCCTGACCCTGGTGACCGCCCAGACCGTTCTGGCCGCCAATCCCTATGACACGATGTCGTCCGAGGAAATCGCCGATCATCAGTCGCAGCAGCTCGGCCAGCAGCAGGAAGGCCAGATCGTTCAGCCGAAGCCGGTTGACAATGCCCAGCTCGCCAGCGCCGCCGCCACCCGGTCGGCAGAGGAATTCGCCGACTACCTGGGCCAGCTGAACGTCGTGACCATCGTCACGCCGACGGCGCCGAGCTCCGAAGACTAACAGGTTGACGGGCGCCGCGCCGGCCGTCTCACCCACGGCCCGCGGCTGAGCCGACAAACGAAACCGGCGTCCGAAAACGGACGCCGGTTTTTCGTTGTCTTCAAGGAACGGAAGAAATCAGCGTTTCTGTTCGCGCCGGTTGCGCAGCAGGGCGGCGTAACGGTAGACCGCGTGCACGAACTTGCCGTAGGGCATGGTCAGGAACAGGGCCAGCACCGTGCCCAGGTGGATCGCCAGCAACGTGCCCATGTAGCCCGTTTCCCGCCAGGCCAGCAGCGCCAGGCCGGTCAGGCTGACCAGGAACAGCAAGGCAAGAAAGCCCGTGTCCATGCCGCGCTGGGCGTTGACCAGCACGTTGGGGTCGGCGATGCTCTTGAGATAGATCAGGCCGAGGGGGCCGATCAGAAGCCCGATGCCGCCGACCGTGCCCAACAGCACCGGCAGGGACGTATAGCCGTAAGGCGCCTGCCAGCCGAACACGTAATGATAGACCGTGGCCAGGGACGTCGCCGCGAAGCACAAAAGGAAGCCCCAGAAGGTCAGCTGGTGGAACACCCGGCGGACCTGGGAAAAGCTTTCCGACGGATAGTTGCAGCCATCGTTCTTGCCGCCCACGCCGCCGCCGCCCATGTACTTCATGACCAGGGCATCATGGGTCGCGCCAGCGACGGAAAGCGCCGTTTCGGCGGCCTTGGGCGCCGTGTCGCGGCGGAACCGCCAGAATCCGAACAGCAACACCCCCACGGCATAGAGGAACACGCCGCCGAAGGAATAGGCCATCACGTTGTGGGGAATGACGGCGTAGAAGTTGCCTGCGTGCTCGCCGTGGATGACCTCCGCCGGCTGGAACAGGTGGATCAGCGCCAGGACAAGGCCGATGCCGCCGGCCATGAGCACAGAGACCAGGGTCCCGTTCTTCTGGAACAGGCCCGCGAGGGCCCCCGGCCAGGTATAGCGGCGGTAGGTATCGGCGCGGAGCCGGGCGAATGCCTGTGGAACGTTGACCGCGAATTCATGAGGCGGCGCGTACTGGCAGGCGTAATAGCAGCCGTTGCAGCCATGGCACAGGTTGGCCAGGTAATCGAGATCCCCGTCGGCGAAGGTGTTCTGGCGCATCATCGCCGGGAACACGCCGCAGTACCCTTCGCAATAGCGGCAGGCATTACAGATGGTCATCAGGCGGCGGGCTTCGTCGTGCAGGTCGGCCATCTGGTCGCCCTGCAGGGCTTCATCGGAAGCGGCGGCCATCCGGGTCAACGGAGTCTCAGTTTGAGGCATTGCGGGCGGCTCCCTCTCCGGCGATGCGGCCGAACACCAGGCCGATGGCCATGCCGATGCCGCCGGCATACCCCTGGCCCAGAATGTTGCCGGACACGATCTCGCCGGCGGCGAAGATGTTGGCGGCGGATACGGTACGGCCGTCCCTGCCCTTGAACTGCACGCGGGATTCCTTGTCCACCTTGACCCCCAGATAGGTGAAGGTGATACCGGTGCGCAGGGGATAGCCGTAATAGGGCGGGGTATCGATGGTCTGGGCCCAATTGGTCTTGGCCGGGGTCAGGCCCTCGGTCGACAGGCCGTCGAGCACCCCCGGCTTGAATTCCTTGTCCTTGTTGTCCCCCCGGCGGCAGGCGGCGTTGTACTCCGCCACGGTCGCCTCAAGGGTGTCCGGATCCAGTTCCAGCAGACCGGCAAGCTCGCGGATGCTGTCCGCCTTCAGGGGCGGGTAGAGCGAGGGCATGAACAGGTCGTTGGCCTTGGCGTCGACGATGCCGAAGGCGATCTGGTCTTCCTGCTTGGCCAGCAGTCGGCCCCAGATGGCATAGCGCTTGGGCCAGATGTCCTCGCCCTCGTCATAAAATCGCTGGGCCTTGCGGTTGACCATGATGGAATAGATCACGCAATCGACCCGGGTGGCGATGCCGCCGTCGCATTTCGGGCTGCGCGCGTCGATGGCGATGGCGTGGCACTGGTCCGCGTCGGCGGCCGTCTCGGCGCCGTGGTCCATGAGGACGCGCAGCATGCGGCCCTTGTTGTAGCCGGTGCCGCGGATGAGAAAGCCCTCGGCCGCCTCGCCCCAGCCTTCCTTCAGCCAGTCGATATCGGCCTGGTAGCCGCCGGAGGCGAGCACGATGGCCCGCGCCTCGACCGTCTGTTCCTGGCCCTGATAGTTGACGCGGGCGGCGGTGAAGGCGCCCTCCTCGATGTTCAGGTCGGTGACCTCGGCCTCATAACGGCAGTCGATGCCGAGCCTCTCCGCCGTCGCGTAATAGGCGTTCAGGACCGCCTTGCCGCCGCCCTTGAAGAAGGCATTGGTGCGGTCGAGCCCGATGGTGCCGGACAGGGGCGGCTGAAACTTCACGCCCCGGGCCGCCATCCAGTCGGCGGCGTCGAGGGATTTTTCGATCAGGAAGCGGGACAGGCCCTTGTCCGTGTTGCCCTGGGTGACGCGCAAAAGGTCGTCGTAATATTCGTCCACGGGATAGGGGCCGGTGACGAAATCCGTCGCCGCGTCATGGGCATAGCGGATGTTGCGCACGTGGCGGGTGTTGCCGCCGCGAAAATCCTTGGGCGCCGCCTCCAGCACCAACACGCTGGCGCCGCGCTCGCGCGCGGTCAGGGCGGCGGCCATGGCGGCACCCCCGCCGCCGACGACAATCACGTCTACTTTTTCCGGTAACCCCTTCATGGCGGGCTTTGTAGGATTGTATACAATCATCGTCAAGCGTCAGACGCAGGGGCGTCTGCAATAATTCAAGAGCCCGTGCGGGTGTAGACCGCCTGCCCGGTCACCACGAAATCGACCCGATCGTCGACCAGCGCCCGGCGGCATTCGGCCGGTGTGTTGATGATCGGCTCTTCATGGGCGTTGAACGAGGTGTTGATCAGCACCGGCAGGCCGGTCCTGGCCTTGAACGACGACAGGATATCGGCGTAAAGCGGGTTTTCCTCGCGGCGGATGACCTGCGGCCGCGCCGTGCCGTCGACATGCACCACGGCGGGGATGCGTTCGTGCCATTCCGGCTTCACGGCGGTGGTGATGGTCATGAAGCTGGCGGCATAGCGGTTGGCCTTGGTGACGTCGAACACGTCGGCCGCGTCCTCTTCCGCCACATAGGGCGCGAAGGGCATGAATTCGGTTCGCTGGAGCCTGGCGTTGAGCGACGCGTTGATGCCCGCGTCCGCCGGATTGGCGAGGATCGAGCGTGCGCCCAGGGCCCGCGGCCCGAATTCCATACGCCCGTCATAGATCGCCCCGGCCTTGCCGGACGCGATCAATTCCGCCGCCGTGTCCGCCGGATTGCCGTCGATCCGCTTGAGCGCGCCGTTGGCGGCCAGCACCTGATCGGCCTCGGCGGTGTAATCGCGGCCCAGGTAGACCGAGGACAGCCGCCGCCGCTGCTTCAGCCAGGCGTCGAGGCCGTCCTGTTCCAGCAGATATTGCAGGGCGCCGCCGACGGTGATGCCCTCGTCGCCCATGCCGGGGAACACGAAGACCTCGTCCGTGTCCGTTTCCTCGCACAGCAGCCGGTTGAGCCGCACATTGGCGAACACGCCGCCGGCCAGGCCGATGCGGCGCACGGGATGGCGCTTGAGGATCGCCCGGACGGAGGCCAGCACCGTATCCTCCAACACCTTCTGTACCGAGGCCGCCATGTCGGCGGGCTCGGCCTCCTTGGCGAGTTTCTGGATCTCGTCGCGCATGGCGGCGTCGGAATCGAAATCGGACCAGATGACGCCCGCCGCATCGACATTGAAGTGGCGGCCCAGGGCCGCCGCCTGGGCCGGTTCGCCAAAGGCGGCCAGGCCCGTCAGCTTGCCCTCGTGGCGGTTCATGCGGTATCCGAGTGCCTGGGTCGTGAAGCCGTAAGCGAGGCCCAGACTGTCCACCCGGCGGGGCTGCAGGGTCATGTTTTCGCCGCCGAACAGGCAGTCGAGCCTGCCGTCCTTCAGCACGCGGTGGGAATAGTGCACATTGTCGCCGCAGCCGTCGGCCGTATAAAGCAGCCCGTCGTCCCAGTCCGTGTAGAACAGGGCCGAGAGCGCATGGGCCATGTGGTGGTTGGAATAGGCGATCTTGACGCCTTCCTTGAAGCCGAAGTCGGCGCGGAACATCTCCTCGCGGAACAGCTTGGCCGGCTCGCCCTCGCCGCGCTGCTGCATCTGCGTGCACATATCCTTCAGCTTTTCGTGGCCGATGATCTTGTGGAACGCATATTCCGCCGTTTTCAGGGCGTTGGCCTTGAAATAGCGGGCCGGAAAGGACGCCCGCGACAGCACCACGACGTCGACGTCCGTGCGCGTCAGCCCGGCGATGGCCAGGACTTCGTCCATGGCCGCCTCGGGAATCCCGCCGCCGTCGCCCTTCTTGCGGGTCAGGCGCTCAAGCTGCACCGCCGCGACCAGATTATAGCCGTCGAGCAGCGCCGCCGTGCCGTCGTGATAGCCGGTGTGGAGGGAGAGGATGATCATAGCCGTCTTCTACCCAATCGAGGGGCGAAGGGACAGGGCTTTTGGCTGCCTTGGCGGCGGCTGGGATCAGCGGGCCAGGGCGGGCGGCGGCGGGCCTGCCAGGGACAGGCTGGGCGGCTGCTGCGCATAGGGCGAGTCGGGCGGCAGCAGGTTCGGCAGTTCGGTAATGCCGAACGCCCTGAGCCCCAGGCTGACCACCAGCATGGCCGCGCCGGCGGCGGCGGCCTGGCGGGCGAAGCGCTGGAAGGTATCGTGCAGGACCTGGCTGATCACGCGCTGGGCGATCTCGGCCGGCGGCCGGTCCTCCTTCGGGATGTAGTGCCACATTTCCGTGCGGTCGTAGGGCTTGCGCAGGCTGCGCCAGGCGGAAAACCGCAGCACCAGGGCCAGCAGCAGGCTCATGACGGCGCCGACCAGCGCCGCCATGTGCGGCTCGTACATCCAGCCGAACACGGCGCAGAACACCGCGAGCCAGGCGAAGCCGCAGGCCTTTGCGACGGTCAGGAAGGCGGCGTTCTTGATGGCGTTCATGACGGCGCACTCCCAGATATCGGCGGCGCGGCTTGACGAGACCCTATTGTGACTCCCCCGCCCAAGCCACAAAAGCAAAAACCCCGCCGCCGGCATCACCCTTGCGTGAAGGGGAAGGCGCGACGGCGCCCGGGCGGCGCTGTGGGAATGGGCCGGCGCCGGCCGGGCACAAAAAACGCCCCGATGGGGCGGTCATTTTGTCTGATGGATGGTGGGCGCGGTAGGGATTGAACCTACGACCCCCTCGATGTCACCGAGCCAAAAGACATTCTATTTCAGCAACTTGGAATCTCCGTTCACAAAGGAGACTGTGAATGGCGACCATCCGACTGCTGAAATCAGGGCGTTTCAACGTCCAGATCAGGCGCAAGAGCCTCAAGCCCATCACCCGTTCATTCGATGCAATTGAAGATGCGGAGAACTGGGCACGAGAGGTAGAGCAACAGATTGGCAAAGGCCACATCCCCGATTGGAACCAGACGAGCGAAAACCGACATGAGCCTGAAGCCCCACCGGCAAGCGAGTTTTCGTTTGTCGTGTTGGGAAGGCGGTACTGCCACACCGTATTGCGGGGGCGTCCTTCCTGCATTCCTACTGTCGTGACGATTGAAAAGATCAGCGCCCATATTCCAGAGGACATGCGGGAGATCACTAAGTTCGACGTCAATCGATATCGGATGATGCGCCTGGAACAAGTGTCCTCTGTCACCTGTCGCGATGAACTTCAGTTGATCCACCGCATTTACAGATGGGCGCACCGTGAGCTTCTTTTGGACAGACGGAACCACCCTTCCCCAATCCCAGAAATTACGATGCCCCCTGCCAGCAAACCCCGAAACCGGGTTGTTGAGCGAGATGAGTTGGAGTTGTTGTTGTCGGCACTCTCTCCAATGATGAGGGCCATTGTCGAACTGGCCTATGAAACGGCAATGCGTCGGGGCGAGATCGTCAAACTCAAGCCCAAGCACCTGCATTTGGAGGACCGCATCTTATCTGTGGTCGACGGCAAGACCGGGGACCGATCCGTGCCCCTCACCAGGAGGGCTGTAGAGCTCCTTACAGAGGCGAAAGAGAATTGCCGCACCCCAGAGTCTAGATTGTTCCCTGTGACTCCACACGCCGTCTCTACGGCCTTCAGAAGGGCACGTAAGCAGGTGGGGTTAGATGATGATGTAAGGCTGCATCAGCTTCGGCACACTCGCATAACTGAAGTCGCCAAAAGAGGCTTCAACCAAGCCCAAATCATGATGGTGAGCGGCCACCGTGACGTGCGGAGCGTCCAGCGTTACACTCACTTAAACGTGCGCGACGTAATTGAGTTATTGGATTGAGGGGTAAGGGAAATGAAGGCCATTTTCTTCTTTGCTGCGTTCCTTTCGCTCGCCTGGGCGTTAAGTGAGTTCAGTTCGGAAAGCACAACTTCAGGCTTCCACATCAACTGCGTCGCAACATTATTACCTATTGAAAACCAGCGAGGTTTTAAGGGGGCCGTTACTCACCACATCCAGCGAGCGATAGAGAAAGGAAATGAAGAGGGGCGGCACCTAAACGAAGAAATGGTGAGAATTGCAGCGTTGCGGATGTCAGAGAATAGAGTCTCTACAAGTGGGTCCCCTGAACAGTTCCTGAAACAAACGAAAGAGCGGATGCGGGAATGTGCAGGATATTAATAGGCGATTTAAAATTTCATGGCTGGGTATAAGACGGTCCACTCAGTCGTGCTTCAGGTCAATTGCATCTTGGATTTGCTTTGTTCGCAGAAATTTAGGGAGGGGCGAATTGATCGCGACAGAAATCAAAACGATAGAGGCGTATGAAGCAGTCTTCAAAGATTTCAATAAAGCCGAGGCGTTAAAATATGCCCTCGATATTCGAAAGTTTGAGATCGACCTATATTGGAAGCGGGCTGCCTATTTTTGGTCGCTGATCGCAGCCACATTTGCCGGTTTTTTCGCTCTTGCCAGTACCGGGGACAAAACACTTGCAACTCTAATGTTTCCGGTTAGCTGCATCGGTCTAGTCCTTGCCGTCGGGTGGTATGCGGTGAACCGTGGCAGTAAATACTGGCAAGAAAATTGGGAACGCCACGTTGACGCGCTAGAGGAAATAGAGATTGGCCCTCTTTACAAAACCACTCTGAAATTAACCCTCTTTGATTTTTTTAAACCGCTCGCCGGGTTTAGATATTCAGTTTCAAAAATCAATCAGATCATCAGTCTGTACATCGTATTTGTCTGGTCGGGCTTGTTCATTCACACGATCCCGAAGCAAGTTCTCCCTCCAAATTTGGAGAGCCTCAAAAGCTCACTAATAGGAATGGGGCCCCAAATTTTAGCTATTCTCACCAGCATCTTCGTGTTCTCAATTCTGCTATTTGGGTTAAGTGGGTCACAAAAAAAATCACGCCAGATACGATTTCTACGAAGCCATTTAGGTGACAAATCAGATGTTAAGCCCAAGGCAGATTGAATTTCGTCGGAATGCCCGACCGAACCTGCTTGACCATATCAAGTATCTCTCAGCCCCTGTCGGTAGCGGTAAGACCGCTGCGGTCATCAATGACATTCGCGACAACCTCGATCAGAGCTATATTTTTGTGTCACCAACAATCCGCTTGGCGCGGGAGATCAAAGGCCGCCTAGACGTTGCTTTGGTCAATCATGGACAAGGAGAAAATGTTTTCTTGATCGTGACAGAGGACGCCAATCCAACATCCGTTCAACGTCGAGTGATCAATCGAATTGAAGCCAAGCAGCCTAATGAACATCACGTCTTGATCGTCACGACTGAAACGTTCCGAAACATACTCCCGAGGGTCACAGACAATAGGAAAGCCGAATACAACGTCTTCCTCGATGAGGGTATAGACCCGATCGACCAAGTGAAATTCAATACCCGGCACCAAGCCTTGTTCCTCGAACCAATCACAATCAACGAGGACAGTAGCTTTGTCATAAATACGGGCAGACGGGAGATTCTAGATACAGTCGCCAACAACCCAGAGCGCCTCGCCACGATAGAACGGGAGGAACTCAATATCCCGAATTTCAGGAAGCTCGCGAAGCTATTGGTCAGTGATATCTATGATGTTTATGGGGACGTTCTAGAGAACTCCATAAGAGCCATCGCCTTCCTGCGCCCAGACCATTTTCTCTCATTTCGTTCTGTCACCATGATCATGGCGATCTTTGAACAAAGCCTACTGGCATTATTCTGGACTGAAAAGTATGGCATCGAATTTCGACCATATGAAACCGCCCACGATTTGTTCGATACTCACCACGCCAAAGGACCGAGGATGCGCATCCACCATCTCCTGCATCCTGGAGACAATGCCAGCAGGCTAAATCTTGAACGGCATTTTAGAACTGGCGAGCGCGATACTACCGCTGAAAACGGAGAGAGGGTAATCGACCGAATTGCTCAAATCGTGGAAGATAATTTTGGAGATCTGCCTTATTGCTGGGCCACTAACACCTACTTCACAAACAACGGCAATGTCCTTTCGGGCAATCGCATGCCGGTACGATGCGCAGGTTTAGACTCATTTCGCCGAATGGATGTTGTGGCCTCATTGGCAAGTATGAACCCCGAGCCTTGGGTCAAAAACATGATCACGGATCGTGTCGAGATTACAGATCGAAATCTGTACGAACTTTGGAAACTCTCATTCACGTATCAAACCATCGGACGATGCTCGATAAGGGATCGGACGTCAGAACGTTGGGTCGATGTGATTGTATTGTCCCGAGACTGCGCTGAGAGAATTCACCAGCTATTCCCAGGCTCTGAAATTGTCGGCCAATTAGGCGACCTTCCCCACTTTGGAGCCATGCAACAAAGAAGGGGACCGGCACGAGAACCGACGCCATATACCAGAGCAGATAACTCTGCTTGGCACCGTTATCGGCAAGGCAATCCAAACACTGGGTTAACGAAGCAGGAATGGTATGAAACCATTCGAACTTCCTGACCAGCACCATCAAGATCGTGATATTTTGACCCTTTATATTTAAAAGAACATTTTATCACGGACCATCAACTCCTTCACCGTCTCACTTCGTTCGACACCGCAGCTACGCTGCCTTCCAGCGTCGCTTCGCTCCTCGGACGCTAAAGGAAAGTTATGTGATAGGCAGGCTAGGATTTCGCTGAGAAATTCCTGAGGCAAAGCCAGAATTCAATGTTTTCTTCTGCAAAAAGAGAACCCGCTAGGGGATTTGGCTACAATTTCAATCAAAAATCGCAGGTTTCAGGTCATTTTTGAAGGGCACGACTGTGGCCGTATCTATCTTGTAACAACGCTGCATCGCACTGTGTATTGGCCCTCATCATCAGGGCAAATCAGCTATTCATTAACCCGCCACTCTCTGGGTAATTGCTTTCAAAAGTAGTATTATGACTTCCTGTTATATCGGGACTGGGGAGGGAATTCAGCGGTGAAGAGAGAAATACATGCAATCGACGGCACACCCAAAAAGCGTGTCTTCCTGTCGATAATCAGCGACTACGATCTAAGAAGTGGTCTTTGCGAACTGATCGACAATGCCCTGGACCTTTGGGTTAAAAATAAAAAGAAAAAGCACTTAAAGATCGAAATCGCCCTAGATACTGAACGACAAATGATATCGGTCAGAGACAATGCAGGGGGAGTCGCGGAAAGCGACCTTGCATTGCTGATTACACCAGGAGCTACCCAGAACGATCCTTCTAGTTCAGTGATTGGCATTTTTGGGGTTGGCGGCAAGCGAGCCAGCATTGCATTGGGAGAGCACATTGAAATCCGCACCCGCAAGTTAAAAGGAAAAAGCCTAGAGCTAGATATTACAAAAGATTGGGTTCGCAACGAAGATTGGGAACTCCCAGCCTATGAAGTGTCAGACCTTCCGACTGGCGTTACCACGGTAGACATTTCGCAATTACGCCAACCCTTTGACGAATTTGATGTGCTGCAAATTCATGCACATTTGAGCGCCACATACGCATGGTTTATCGACGAAGGCTGCACTATCGAACTAAACCGCCAAAAAGTTGAAAAGCAGCTTTACGATTCCTGGGCCTACCCGCCGAATTACCTTCCTAAACAAGTAGATTTCCGTATTTCACCCGATGGAAATAAAAATCTAGATGTAAAAATCTACGCGGGCCTAATTCGTGATCGAGTACCTGAAACTGAGAATTATGGCGTATATATTTACTGTAACCACAGGCTCATCGTTAAAGAACTAAGGACTAGGGACGTAGGCTACCATGTGACCACTGAGGCAGGTGTTCCACACCCGGACGCATCGCTTTGTCGCGTTATCGTTCACATCAACGGGCCGGCAGGACTGATGCCTTGGAACAGCAGTAAGAACGGCATTAATTATAGCCATCCCGCCTTCCAAATGATCAGGCCAACTGTAATTTCGTTGGTTAGCTACTTCAGCAAACTTTCTCGACGATTTAAGAAAAATTGGGACGATCAAGTCTTCGCCTATAGCTCAGGTTCAATGGAAGACGTTGAGCCTGTCGATCCCAACTCCAACAAAAAAATCGTCCTTCCAGACTTACCAAGAGCTCAAAAACGCAAGCGAGTTGAAGAGGTAAAGGTCCGAAACAGAAAAATTATCGCGGACAAGCCATGGACTTTGGGCTTAGTTGAGTCGATGGGCCTTGTCGACTTGATCGAAAAGCAAAGATTAGACACAAAGAACAGGGCTGCCCTCATATTGCTAGACAGCAGCTTCGAGATCGCACTTAAAGAGTTTATTGTTAATAACCCTCTTTTGTTTCCAATTCGCGAATATCCTGACAGCAGAATTCTGGCCCTTTTCAGATCAAGACCTGAAGTTATCAGTGAAGTGACGCGTCATATCGATATACCTCAGACCCTCTTAGGTAAGGCAAATCACTATTACGGGCTTAGAAATAAACTCATTCACGAACGGGCAACTGTGGGCATCACAGACAATCAGATACGGGATTACAAAAAAGTAATAGAGCGCGTATTGAAATTGTTGTTCGGCTTGAAGTTCCCCACAGACTGAAAGGCTGGTCCTTTCATTAAGATAGCTTTTCCATCCGTCCACTTGGCACGGCTCATTTCCCTTAGAAAATTACGAGCCCGATTGCAGTATATAAGAGACACCCCCAGCCCCCCTGCCAGGGGGTCGAATGGTTCCCCCAGAATTCTCATGCGTATCGATTAGGGGTGCTGCTGTTCGTTTCGCGTAGCTCAGCGGGAGAGCGATTGCAGTGCCCTTGGGCACTCGCACCTCGGTTGACCGTTCACACTTAAACGGCCAGAATCACTGTGAACGACCAGCTAAGTTACGGAGAGCTTCAAAGGCTGAAATAGAAAACCCCCTGCTTTCGCAAGGGGTTGGATGGTGGGCGCGGTAGGGATTGAACCTACGACCCCCTCGATGTCACCGAGGTGCTCTCCCGCTGAGCTACGCGCCCGTCCCGGCCCCGCCCCGTATCGGGGCGGCCAAGAGAAGGGGGTTTTAATGCCTTCGACCCCGCTTGGCAAGGCCCGCGGTCGGGCTTTGCGGCGATCTTCGAAACGCCGCCGCCCCGGGCCCCTCGACCGCAAGAAACCGTTGCACCCCCCGCGCCGGGAGGCTAACAAATTATGGGGTGTGTCGAAGCAGCCGACGGGGCGCAATCACATGGACAAAGGCCGGGACGCAGGCCAACGCGAAGACGGCACGGGCGATACGCCGTCGTCCGCCGCCACGGCCGGGCCCCAGGCCCCGGCCCGCCCCATCGACATCTTCCGTCCCGAGGCGCAGACCGCCCCCGTGGTCTTCGCCTCGCCCCATTCGGGCCGCGATTACGCGCCGGATTTCATTGCCCTGTCGAGCCTGGACGCCACGGCCCTGCGCCGCTCGGAAGACGCCTTCGTCGATCAGTTGTTCCGCCACGCCCCCGATTTCGGCGCGCCCCTGATTCGCGCCAATTTCCCGCGCGCCTATGTGGACGCCAACCGCGAGGCCTATGAGCTCGACCCCCGCATGTTCGCGGGCCCCCTGCCCGACCATGTGGTGACCCGCTCGCCGCGCATCGCCGCCGGGCTCGGCACCATCGCCCGCGTGGTCGCCAACGGCGAGGAGATCTACGCCCATCCCCTGACCTTCGCCGAGGCCCGCAAGCGCATCGAAGGCACCCATCGGCCCTATCACCAGGCCCTCACGGGCCTGATCGACGACACCCGCCAGGCCTTCGGCGGCTGCCTTCTGGTCGATTGCCATTCCATGCCGTCGAACGTGACCGGCTCGCGCAGCGACCATCCCCTGGGCGACGTCATCCTGGGCGACTGCCACGGCACCGCCGCCGCCCCGGCCATGACCGCCCTGGCGGAACGGCTGTTGAAGGACCTGGGCTTTTCCGTGACCCGCAACCGGCCCTATGCCGGCGGCTACACCACCCGCCATTACGGCCGGCCCCGGGCCGGCGTTCATGTCCTGCAGATCGAGCTCAACCGCGCGCTTTACCTGGACGAGGCGGCCATCTCGCCCCTGCCGGAAATGGCCGACATCGCGGCCCGGCTCGACGATTTCATGGCCCAGTTGTGCGCCGGGGCGCGCCGGCTGGTCCTGCCGGAAGCGGCCGAATAAGCCCCGGCCCCCGGAACACCCCGCCATGAGCACCACCGACACCATCCTGATCCGCGACGCCGTCGAGACCGACATGGCGGCGATCCGCGACATTTATGCCCATCACGTGGCGACCGGCGGCGGCAGCTTCGAATACGATCCCCCCGATCTCGCCGAGATGATCCGCCGCCGCGCCGCCGTGGCCGACGCCGGATACCCCTATATCCTGGCCGAGGATGCCGGCCGGGTCCTGGGATACGCCTATGCCGGGGCCTACCGCCCGCGCCGGGCCTACCGCTATACGGTGGAGGATTCGGTCTATGTCGCCCGGGACGCCCATCGCCGCGGGGTCGGGCAGAAGCTGCTGGCGGAGTTGATCCGGCGCTGCACCGAAGACGGCTACCGGCAGATGATCGCGGTGATCGGCGATTCCGGAAATGCGGGCTCGATTAGTTTGCACTGCAAAATGGGCTTCCGCGAGGTCGGCATCATCCGCAACGTCGGATTCAAGTTCGGGCGCTGGTTGGACTCGGTGACCATGCAGCTTGCCCTCGGCGACGGCGGAAACTCCCTGCCCGAAGACTAAGCCCCCGGCATCATTGCCGTTTTCTCATTACAGGGCGATCGCGACGGACAAAAAAAGGGCCGTGTCAGAGACACGGCCCGAGTCGTTGGGAGGAAACATCCAAGTAAAGGCAGGTGCGGAAGACCGTCTGGGAGGATCCGTCTCCCGCATGCTGCGTTGCAATATATACGTGGCTCTGTTCGCAGGTGCAAACAAAAAAATAACCCCTCTCGGCATTTTTTTCGCCCCGGCAAATGCCGCCGCCCGGGCAGACCAGCCGCGCCGATACAAATACCTGTTTTTAAACAATAATTTTCTCCCCGCTCCTGGCCCGGCCCTTGCAATGCTTAAGGGCAGAACGGGAGAATAATCATGGCGTGGCAAACGCGCTTGTTCCTTTGCTGGCTTGTGGCCGGGGGTCTTGGATGGGCCCCGGATGCCCTGGCCGCGCGCGGACAAGCATCTGATAAACCAAATGAAATCTGTCTCGAGGCGGCGCGCGCCGTGGAGCGGCGCGAAGGCATTCCGGCCAACCTGCTGGCCGCCATCGCGCTGACCGAGTCGGGCCGCTTCGACAAGGAAAGCGGGGAAAGTTTTGCCTGGCCCTGGACCGTGACGTCCCAGGGCAAGGGCCGCTACTTCGCGACCGAGGCGGAAGCCCGCGCCGAGGTCGAGATCCTGTTAAGCCAAGGTATCCGCAACATCGACGTCGGCTGCATGCAGATCAACATGCATTACCACTGGAACGCCTTCGAGACCCTGGACCATGCCTTCGATCCGGCCGCCAACGCGGCCTATGCGGCCAAGTTTCTGAAGGCCAAGTTCGACGACACCAAGAACTGGCTGACCGCCGCCGGCCAGTACCATTCCCAGACGCCGGAGAACTTCCGTCCCTACCGCATCAAGGTGCTGAGCTACTGGAACCGTCTGAACCGGGGCGACGACGAGACTCGCCAGGCCAAGAAGGACGCCGGGGCAGACGGGGACGAGTCCCGCGAGACCACCCTGGTCGCCGTCGACACCGGCCGCACGTCGCGCCTCAACGGCCTGCTCAAGGAAAAGCGCCGGGACGAACGCCAGGACATGCGGGCATTGGGCGGCACCGACCGGCGGCTCGCCCATCTCGACGACTGGCGCTTTCAGAAACGCCGGGGCGTGCATCTGGAAGCCGTGGTCGCCCAGCGCATCGCCGAAATGGAGGTGCGGCGCGAGGAAAAGATGCGCGACCTGGACCGCGCGACCCGCGATTTCACCTTCGCCGAGAAACGGCGCGACCAGCTCGACCGTTGGCGCCGGACCGGAAGCCTGGTCGGCGATACGCCGCAGATCACGGTCGAGCGCTGACACGAACGGGCCCACAAGGGGCCCGTTCGGAACGCAACTCTTTGCATGCGGCCTGCGTGGTTACGCCGGCTCCTGCGTGAAGTCCTTGTCGTCGACCGGCTCCAGCCAGGTCGCGCCGTTGCCCTGGTCGTCCGCTTCCGACAGGGCCAGATGGCACATCATGCTGTCGGGCGCGGCACCATGCCAGTGGCGGGCGTCGGGCGGGATGATGACCGTGTCGCCGGCATTGATTTCCTCGACCGGATGACCTTCCAGCTGATAGCGGCCCGACCCCGACAGCACGTAGAGAACCTGTCCCACCGCATGGGTGTGCCAGTTGGTGCGCCCGCCGGGGGTGAAGGTGACGCGCGACACGCGCAGCCGCGAGGGCGCTTCCTCGGCAAACACGCTTTCATGCAGGACCTGTCCGACGAAATTGTGGGCCGGGGCGATCTTGGTTTGCCGGTCGCCGGCGCGGATGATTTTGGGTTCCATTTGGAAGCCTCCCTTTATTGACGGTTTTCTGGTGGACGTTTTGTATACAATGACACGGGCTGTCCGCAAGGTGAAGCCGTCGGTTGGCATCCCTTCGCCGAATTCGCGTCATGACCGCTTGATGGCCACCCGCGCCGCCCTTATCTTTGCCGCACCGGCCGCCGCGAAGACGCCCGGCCCCTCCAACGACAGCCCAAGGCGACACCCGCACATGTCCGACGCATCGACCGACACCCTGGACCAGCGCCCGGCGGGTGTGACCGGCCGCCTGCAGACCTTCATCGAGGCCGAGGCCACCCGGCGCGTCATCATCGCCGTCATCATCTTCAACGCCATCGTGCTTGGCCTGGAGACCTCGCCCACGGCCATGGCCGCCGCCGGGGACATCCTGCGCCTGCTCGACCACATCGCGGTCGCCGTGTTCGTCGCCGAAATCGCGATCAAACTGGTGGTCTATCGCCTTGGTTTCTTCCGCAATGCCTGGAACGTGTTTGATTTCGTGATCGTCGGCATTTCGCTGATGCCGATGACGGAAGGCATGACCGTGCTGCGCGCCCTCCGCGTGCTGCGCGCCCTGCGCCTGGTCTCGGCCGTGCCCAAGATGCGGGTGGTGATCCAGGCCCTGCTCGAGGCCGTGCCGGGCATGAGCTCGGTCCTCGCCCTGTTGTGCCTGGTGTTCTATATCGCCGCCGTCATGGCGACCAAGCTGTTCGGCGGCGATTTCCCGGCCTGGTTCGGCACCATCGGGGAATCGGCCTATTCCCTGTTCCAGATCATGACCCTGGAATCCTGGTCCATGGGCATCGTCCGTCCGGTGATGGAGGTCCACCCCTATGCCTGGGCGTTCTTCGTGCCGTTCATCCTGATCGTGACCTTCGCCGTCCTCAACCTGTTCATCGCCATCATCGTCAATTCCATGCACGACGCGGCGGCCGTCGACGCGGAACAGCATCAGGCCGAACAGGACGAGATCATCCGCAAGCTGGCGATTCAGGTCGACCGCATCGAGGCCAAGGTCACGGCCCTGGCCGACCTGCAGCCCCCGGACGGCGCAGCAGACGACCGTCGATAAAGACAAGGCCCAGGCCGATCACCGCCGCCCCCGCCAGTTCCCGGGGATGCACCGCCTCGCCCAGAAACAGAATTCCCAGGGCCATCGCCGTCACCGGGATCAGCAGGGTGACCAGCATGACGTTGCTGGCCCCGGCGCTGATCAACAGGCGGAAGAACACGATATAGGCGAGCGCCGTGCCGAACGCGGCCAGGCCGATGATCGCGCCGAGCGTCGCCGGCGTCGGCAAGGGCAGTTCCCACGGCCGGTCCCACAGACCGGCGACCACGGCCATGACGAGGCTGGAACAGATCAGCTGACAGGTCGCCGATTTCAGCGGCGGCACCCCGCCCAGGTGGCGGCGGCCCCACAGGCCCGCGAAGGCATAGCTGACCGTGGCCGCCAGGCACAGGCCGATGCCGAGGGTCTGGCCCGCATCGGCGGCCCCGCCGCCCCGCAGAACCGCCACGCCGAGGATGCCGAGGACGACCCCGGTAAGGCGAAGCGCCGTCAGCCGCTCCACCCCGAAGCCCGCCATCACGAGAACCGTGAACAGGGGCGTCATGGCGTTGATGATCGAGGCGAGGCCCACTGTCACCTGCGTCTGCCCGAAGAACAGCAGGCTGAACGGCAGGACGTTGTTCAACATCCCCATGACGAAGAACGGCCGCCAGGCCGCCCATCCGCGCGGCAGGTGGTGGCCATAGCGGAGGAACAGCGGCAACAGCAGCAGGGCCGCCAGGAACACGCGGGCGAACACGACCGTCAGCGGCGGCACCTCGCGCACGGCGGCGCCGACGAAAAAGAACGCCCCGCCCCACAACACGGACAGAAAAACCAACTGCCCCCATTCGGGGCCGTTCAGGGAACGGGGCGGCTGGCCTTGTGTCATGCTTCCCTCGCGGACCGGTGAAACCGGTATCGGTGATGCCCGTATCGGGGCCGGCCGTCTTCCCGGTTCTTGCGCTCAATCACAATTCGGCCGCCCCGGGGGTCAGGCGTATTCTTCCGCGACGGCCGCTTTCACGTTGGCCCGCGCCGCCATGCGGGCACGATGATCCATGACCTTGGGAATGCGGGCGGGATCGACGCCGTCCTCCTCCAGCCATTGCGCCAGGGTGAACAGATAGGGGTCGGCGACCGTATAGGCGTCACCCATCACCCAGGGGCCCTTGAGCATGCCCGTCTCGATCAGGTCGTAACAGGCGCCGACGGATTCCGGCACCTTGTCCTGCATGGCCTTGATCGCCGCCCGGTCCTTTTCGTCGACCCAGCGGTGGCCGCGCATGCGGTGGGCATGGGCGACATGCAGGGTCGCGCAGACGAAGCTGTTGAAGGCCTGCAACTCGGCGAAGGCGAAGGGGTCGTCCAGGGGCGCCAGGCCGGCCGCCGGGTAGCTTTGCGCGACGAAAGCCAGCATGGCCGGGGTTTCCGTCAAAATCCCCCGGGGCGTGGCCAGGGCCGGCACCCGGCCCTTGGGATTGACGGCCAGGTATTCGGGCGCGCGCTGCTCCTGCCTGGCGAAATCGACGCGGCGCAGCGCGTAATCAACCCCCGTCAGAAGCCCCGCATCCTTGAACGCAATGTGCGTCGCCAGCGCGCAGGTATCCGGCGCGTAAAACAACGTGAACATGGTCGTATCCTCCCCCAAGCCGCCGCAGGATGCGGCGGGGAGACTGTCGCCGAAACAGACTCCGGCGGCAACGGGGATAACGGGGCGGCTAGATGATGCCCCGTTCCTTCAGGTCGGCAAGTTCGGCCTCGGACAGGCCCAGCAGCTTGCCGTAAATATCCGCGTTGGACGCCCCCAGCCCCTTACCGAGGGACTTGATCCGCCCCGGCGTCTTGGACAGTTTGGGGATCACGCCGGGGATCGTCACCTCACCGACCTCTGGGTCATCGATCGTGACAAGTTGATCGCGGGCGTGGAAGTGGGGGTCCTCGAAGATGTCGGCGATGGAATTGATGGGACCGGCGGGAACCTCCGCGCCGATGCATTTTTCCATGACCTGTTCGCGGGTCATGGACAGACACCAATTGGTGACTTCCTCGATCACCGTGTCGCGGTGCTTCAGGCGCTCCGCCTGATCGCCGTACAGGTCCCACAAATCCGGGCGGCCCATGCCCTGGGTCAGGCGCTCGAACATCTTCGACGTGGTGCAGGCGATGGACAGAAACTTGCCGTCGCCGCAGGGGAAATGCCCGTGCGGGCAGGCGTTCAGGGTACCCGTGCCCTCGGGCTCGCGCACCGTGCCCTGGGCGGCATAGGCCGGGGCCAGTTCGTCGAGCACGCGGAACACGCTTTCATAAAGCGCCGCGTCGATGACCTGGCCTTCGCCGGTCGCGTCGCGGTGGCGCAGGGCCATCATGATGCCGATGGCGCCGTACATGCCGGTCATGTAATCGCCGAGGGAGGTCGAGCCCGGCGTCACCGGGATTTCCCCGGGCTTGCCGGACAGGTAGGTCAGCCCGCCCACGGCATGGCCGATGCGGGCGAAGCCGGGCCGGTCCTTGTAGGGGCCGGTCTGGCCGTAGCCGGTGACGCGGAGAATGACCAATCCGGGATTGATCGCCCACAGCACATCCGGCCCCAGGCCCCAGCGTTCCAGGGTGCCCGGGCGGAAGTTCTCGATCAACACGTCGGCGCCCTCGACCAGCTTTTTCAGCAACGCCTGGCCCTCGGCCTCGCGCAGGTTGAGGGTCACTGCCTGCTTGTTGCGGGCTTCGGTCAGCCAAGCCAGGGTCGAATCGGCGCGCGCCGTCTTGGTGCCGTAGCGCCGCCAGGGGTCGCCGCCGCCCTGGCCGTTCTTGTCGGGCTGTTCGACCTTGATGACCTCGGCCCCGAACTCGCTCAGGATCGTGCCCGCATAGGGCCCGGCGATGAAGGTGGCGATGTCGATGACGCGGACGCCGCTCAGCGCGGCGGGGCTTTCCGTGTTGGTCATGTCACGCGGCCTCGAAATCGGCGTCGGCCTGCATGGCAAGCCAGCCATCCTGGTCAAGCGCCCACAGGTCGGCGGCGGTATCCCCCGCCGGCTTGCCCTGGAAGGTCATGGCGCGGCCGTCGGTGAAGCTGGGCCTGACGGCGCGGTAGGCGAAGCGGGTCATGCGCTTGCCCTGCTTGGCCATTTCACGTGCCCCCAGGTCCATCAGCAGACTCGCGATCAAGGGGCCGTGCACGATCAGGTTGGGATAGCCCTCGTCGTTCTGCGTGAACTCGCGGTCGAAATGGATGCGGTGGGCGTTGAAGATCAGCGCCGAATAGCGGAACAGCATGGCCTCGTCCGGCAGCACGCTGCGGGTCCAGACTGCACCCTTGGGGGCGGGCTTGGGTGCCGGGGCCGGTGCGTCGGGGGCCGCTTCGTCGCGGTAGACGATGTCGTGTTCCTCGACGATCACATCCTGGCCGCCGGCCCGGATGCGGTGTTCGACCAGCACGAAGACCAGCCGCCCGGACTTGCCTTCCTTGAAGGTCACGTCCTTCACGGTCGACAGGCGCGTCGCCTTGTCGCCGATGCGGAGATCCCCCTTGAACCAGATGCGGCCGCCCGCCCACATGCGGCGCGGCAGCGGCACCGGCGGCAGGAACCCGCCCTTCTTGGCATGGCCGTCAAAGGCCAGTTCGGAATGCTGCGGCGTTTCCAGGAAGTACAGCCAATGGGCCGAAGGCGGCAGGGCGTCGCCGTCCTGAGGCGCCGCATCGGCGCGATCGATGGTGGCGGAAAGGGCGCGCGCCGGGAAGGCGCCGATGGTGTCCGTCAGTTCCTGGGTCTTGCCGATCCAGGACCGCAGATGGTCCATGTCCAAAGGCGCGTTGGGGTCGATGTCGTCCATAGGGGTGGTCTTTCTTATGTGCTTAGAAGGAACGCGGCATCTCGAGCACGTGCTCGGCGATGTAGGAGAGGATGAGGTTGGTTGAGATCGGCGCGGTCTGGAACAGGCGCGTCTCGCGGAATTTCCGCTCCACGTCGTATTCGCGGGCGAAGCCGAAACCGCCGTGGGTCTGCAGGCAGGTATCGGCGGCATGCCAGGTGGCTTCCGAGGCCAACAGCTTGCACATGTTGGCCATGGCACCCACCTCTTCGCCGGCATCGAAGGTTTCCGCCGCCTTCTGGACCATCAGGGCGGCCGCCTCCGTCTCCGCGTAGCAGCGGGCGATGGGGAATTGGACGCCCTGGTTCTGGCCGATGGGCCGGTCGAACACCCGGCGGTCGACGGCATAATCGCGGGCCTTCTTGATGAACCAGCGGGCGTCGCCGATGGCTTCGGCGGAAATCAGGATGCGTTCCGCGTTCATGCCGTCGAGGATGTAGTAGAACCCACGCCCTTCCTCGCCGATCAGGGCGTCGGCGGGAATGCGCAGGTCGTCGAAGAAGATTTCCGTGGTCGCGTGGTTGACCATGGCTTCCAGCTTCTGGATGGTCAGGCCGTTGCCCTTGGCCTTCTGCATGTCGACCAGGAAGATGGACATGCCCTGGTGCGGCTTGGCGGCCTCTTCGCGGGGCGTGGTGCGCGCCAGCAGCAGCATCAGATCGGAATGTTCGGCGCGCGACGTCCACACCTTCTGACCGTTGATGACCCATTCGTTGCCGTCCCTGCGCGCCGTGGTGCGGATGCGCGTGGTGTCCGTGCCGGAGGTCGGCTCGGTCACGCCGAAGGCCTGCAGGCGCAGGGCGCCGGACGCGATTTCGGGCAGGTAGCGGCGCTTCTTTTCCTCGTCGCCGTGGCGCAGCAGGGCACCCATGATGTACATCTGGGCGTGGCAGGCGCCGCCGCTGCAGCCGGATTTGTGGATTTCCTCCATGATCGCGGCGGCCTCGGACAGCCCCAGGCCGGACCCGCCGTATTCCTCGGGAATCAGGCAGGCGAGGAAGCCGGCCTCGGTCAGCGCCGTGACGAATTCGGTGGGATAGGCGTCATTGCGGTCCTTCTCGCGCCAGTATTCGCCGGGAAAATCACGGCAGAGAGCGGCAACGGATTCCCGGATTTCCGGGTGCGTGGGCGTGGTGGAGGTCATTTTTGTTCCTGGGATGTTTCTGGTCTGGTGATTTTGGTGATGATCTGGGATCGACGAAGTTTTAATGGTTTTAGCCCAACCTTGCGCCGGTCCGAAAGGCCCGTGGAACGGGCATCGGACGTGAACAAGGGCAAAAGAGCGGATTTCAGGTGCCGGAAGACCATAAAATCGCCGTCGTGATCCCCGCCTACCGGGCGGCCGCCCAGGTCGCCACGGTGATCCAGGGCGTGCCCGACTGGATCGGGCACATCTATGTGATCGACGACGCCTGCCCGGAACATTCCGGCGACGCCGCCAAGGCGGCCGGCGACGGCCGGGTCATGGTTCTGCGCCGGCAGCAGAACGGCGGCGTGGGAGCGGCGGTGAAGACCGGCTATCGCCAGGCCCTGGCCGACGGCTTCGACGTCGTGGTCAAGATGGATGCCGACGACCAGATGGACCCGGCCTATCTGAAGGCGCTATTGAAGCCGATCCTGGCCGGCCGCGCCGACTACACCAAGGGCAACCGGTTCCGCGACCTCAAGGCGCTGCGCCAGATGCCCCGCGTGCGCCTGTTCGGCAACAGCGTGCTGACCTTCCTGGTCAAGGCCGCGTCCGGCTATTGGCAGATGATGGACCCGACCAACGGCTACACCGCCATCAACCGCGACGCGCTGGAACGTCTGGAACTGGACCGGGTGTCCGACGGCTATTTCTTCGAATCGGACATGCTGATCCGTCTCAACATCGCCGGCGCCGTGGCCGAGGATGTCGCCATTCCGGCGCGCTACGGCGACGAGCAGAGTTCCCTGCACATCCCGTCGATCATGCCCGTGTTCGTCTACCGGCTGATCCGCGGCATGGGAAAGCGCATCCTGTTCAAGTATTTCCTCTATGATTTTTCGCTGGGCTCCTTCTACCTGACGGCGGGGACCCTGCTGACGGCTTTCGGCCTGATTTTCGGCGGCGTCAAATGGTGGGAAGCGGCGCAAACCGGCGTGACGTCAAGCCTGGGCACCATCATGATCGCGACGCTCGCGGTCCTTCTCGGGGTGCAATTCCTGGTCCAGGCCATTAATTTCGACATCCAAACATCCCCCAAACGGCCCCGCGACGGCGACTGAGGCTTTGCCGGGCCCCTCTCTCCTCTGCTATTAAGTCAGGAGAATCGCGCCGAATGCCAATATGATGCAAAGCGCGTACATGAAATCGGGACAGACATGACCACATCAGGCCACACGAACGCCGCCGACCGCGCGACCAGCGCGCCGTTCCGCGTGATGTTCGTGCATGCGCCGGATCCGGTCTATTCCAATACCCAGACCTACGGCGCCATCTTCATGCCCGTCTGGGCTTATACCCTGGCCGCGCATATCCCCGACGACCTGAACGTGGACTTGATGTTGCACGACACCCGGGTACAGAAGGTCGAGGACATTCCCGAGGCCGATCTCTACCTGTTCAGCGGCATCAACCAGGACGCCCCCTTCATGGAACAGATCCGCGGCCAGTTGAAGGCGCGGTTTCCCAGGGCGCGCTCCATCGTCGGCGGCCCCCTGGCCTGGTCCTTCGATCAGGCGGGTACCCTCGACCGGTTTGAGAATTTCGACCATGTCTTCATCGGCGACGGCGAGGCCTGCGTGGCCCAGCTGATCCAGGACGTGCGCGACGGCCAGCCCATGGACCATCTGATCAAGTCGCCCGGCCGGTTCGAAATCGCCAAAGCCAGGCCCATGCACCGGGGCCTAATGGACGCGACCATTTCGCGCTATTACGGCGCGGTGATCGAGGTTTCGCGCGGCTGCCCGTTCCTCTGCGAATTCTGCGACATCCGCATCATGGACGACAACAACCGGCCCCATAACAAGTCGGCCGACCTGATTGTCGAGGAACTGGACCATCTGTGCGGCCTGGGCGTATCGCAGATCCTGTTCGCCTGCGACAATTTCATCGGCGAGCCGCGCTGGGCCGAACTGGTGATCGACAAGATTCTCGAGTGGAAGGCGCGGACCGGCCACACCCCCTCGCTCTATACTTGGCTGACCATCAACCTGAACAACCATCCGGACCTGATGGACAAGATGCGCCGCGCCGGCTTCGACATGCTGTTCATCGGCATCGAAAGCTTTTCCAAGAACTCGCTTCTGGAAACGGCCAAGGTGCAGAATTCCTCGACCGAACTGACCCAGGTGGTGCGCGAAATTCAGTCGCGCGGCTTCATCATCGTCGGCGGCCTGATCTTCGGCTTCGACAGTGACGATGAAGACTGCTTCGACATCACCTTAAAGGGCCTAACCGACGCGGCGCTGCTGTCCGGCGACCCGTCGCTGTTGACCGCCCTGCCGGGCACGCCGCTCTACCGCCGCATCAAGCTGTCCAAACGGCTTCGCGACGTGCGCTTCGGGCTCGGCGGCTACAAGTACCAGACCAACATCAAATACCTTTTGCCGCGCCGGACCATGATCGACGGCTACAAGCATTTCGTCGACGTGTTCACGGACGGCGCCTATCAGTACGACCGGCTCAAGGCCTTCTTCGACCTGCAGACCGAAGGCCATCACGTGCCCATCGAGGGTCAGGGCTTCGGCAACACGGGCCTGTTCCTCAAGATGGTGTTCAAGAACTGGCGGGCCCTGCTGCAACTGACCCAGCGCCTGACCCGGTTCTCCCTCAACCCGAAGCGGGTCTATTACGCGCTCAAGGGTTTCGCCATGGCGTTCTCGCGACGCAAGGAAGTGCCCAATTGGTTCGGCTATTTCCAGTTCTGGCTGTTCGCCTGGACCAACGCGGCGCTCAAGTACCTGAACCTCAGCGACACCGATTTCGACATCGAAAGCGTGCCAGAAGGCTTCGACATCCACGACATCCTGCCCAAGGATTACGGATCGACGGCGGCGGAACCCATCCCCGCCGGCAAGATCAAGGCCCAACTGCGCTCCACCACGGCGCAGCTTGAGAGCGTCATCGAACGCAAGACGGCGGTGGGTTAAGTCCCCTCCCCCATCCATTTGGGAATGTCACGCTCCTGGTGCAGCACGCGCCAGACGTCGATCTGGTCGACGCCTTCCGTGAAAAATACCAAGTAGGGAAAACCCGTGAGTGGCCAGGTGCGCAGGCCACGCAAGCCGAGTACATGGGCCCAGCGGGATGAGCCCGAAGCGGGAAGCAGGGCGATATGGATGAAGGCGCGCTTTAGGGCTCGGGCAAACTCCACGGCGGTCTTTTCACCGGCCGCCTCCCGGTAATGCAGGATGGCATCCGCAATGTCGCCGTCGGCAGCCGCGCGCCGAAAAACCCGTTTGGCGGTCACTCGGAGCGGGACCGCCGGGCAAGTTCATGCAGGCTGTCAAAGTAGGCTTCGTTCGCCTCGCCCGTGAGGGGGGAGTTGCCCCCCTCCAGCAGCAACGCGCGCAGCTTCTCGCGGTCCTGGTCCTTGCGGATCAGGTCGCGCACGTATTCACTCGACGTGCTGTAGCCGCGCGTCGAGACCTGTTCATCGACGAAGGACTTCATCACGTCCGGCAGGGAAATGTTCATCGTGCTCATGTCCCAAGAATACGATTTTTGGCAAAAATTGGCAACGCGGCGATTGTCCCCGCCGACCCGACGGACCGGCTGGCCGCGCGCCCCGGATATGGGATATAGGTTACCCAGGATCGGCCGTCCGGCCGTTCGGGGCATCGCCGCCCATCCCTCATCAACAACACCAACAGGGCCCAAGCCCAAGGGAACGACCGTGAAGCCCATCATCCTGTTCAAACACGAAGCCCCCCGCCACCGCGTCGATTTCGCGCCCGATTTCACGCTGCTGGATTTCGATCTGGCGGCCGGCACGCCCGACGACGATGCCCGCAGGAACGCCCGCATCATGGTCACCTCGGGCTTTATCGGCATGACCCGCGCGGAAATGGACGCCCTGCCGGCGCTGGAGCTGATCTGCACCATCGGCACCGGGTACGAGAAGGTCGATCTGGCCGCCGCCATGGAACGGGGCATCCGCGTCACCCACGCGGCGGGCATGAACGCGCCGTCGGTCGCCGATCACGCCTTCGCGCTCTTGCTGGCCACCGTCCGGAACATCCCCGTCTACGACGCCTCGGCCCGGGCCGGAAAGTGGCGGGAAGACCTGCCCCAGCGCCCGATGGCCAACGGCAAGAAGATCGGCATCATCGGCATGGGCGCCATCGGCCAGGGCATCGCCAAACGGGCCGAGGGCTTTGGCATGGAGGTGTCCTACATGGCCCGCTCGGCCAAGGACGGCCTGCCCTGGCGTTATGTCGATAATGTCCAGGACCTGGCCCAGCACGTGGATTTCCTGATTTCCGCCGTGCCCGGCGGCCCCGCGACCCATCACATGATCAACCGCGCCGTGCTGGAAGCGCTGGGCCCGAACGGCTTCCTGGTCAACGTCGGGCGCGGCACCGTCGTCCACACGGACGATCTGATCGCGGCCCTGCGGGACGGCGTCATCGCGGGTGCCGGCCTCGACGTGTTCGAGGACGAACCGGTCATCCCGGAAGCCCTCTGCGCCATGACCAACGTCATCCTGACCCCCCATGTGGGCGGCGCCGCGCCCGAGGTGCAGGTCCTGGGTGTGCAGCTCATGCGCCGCAACATCGAGGCCTTCCTCGCCGGCCAGCCCCTGGCCAGCCCCATCCCCGAAATCCCGGCGCCCTAGACCGCCGATCCCACCGGCCCTGCCCGATCTTTGGAAATTAATCTTGACGTCAAGATAGTTTCCGGAAAACACTGTCCGGCATGGATCACCCTGCCGACCGCCACGAGGACCACGTCGACCGCATTCTCGCCGAATGGCGGCAGGAATTCCCCGACCTTGCCACGGAACCCATGGGCGTGGTCGGCCGCGCCCGGCGGCTCGGCACCTTTTTCCTGCGCGGGATGGAGGAAACCTGGAGCAAGTTCGGCCTCAACGTGGCCGGCTTCGACGTGCTGTCGACGCTGCTTCGGGTCGGCCCGCCCTACAGCCTGTCGCCCGGCGAGTTGCTGGCCTCGACCATGGTCACCTCGGGCACCATGACCCACCGCATCGATCAGTTGGAGCGCGCGGGATACGTCGTGCGCCGGGCCAACCGCGACGACGGGCGCAGCGTGCTGATCGCCCTGACCGACCGGGGACGCAAGCTGGTGGAACAGGCCCTTGTCGCCCATGTGGCGACCCAGGCCCGCCTGATCGACACCCTGACCCCGGAGGAACAGGACACCCTCGCGGCCCTGCTGAAAAAGCTGCTGGTCGCGTTCGAGGCGCCGAAATCCGGAAAACAGGACCCATCACCTTGATCATCGAGAACACTCTGGACCTGAAGCTTGCCCCCGACGACGCCTGGCGCACCCTGATGAACATCCCCTATGTGGCGCCCTGCCTGCCCGGCACCAAACTGACGGCGGTGGTTGACGAACGTACCTACGAAGGCATGGTCGAACTCAAACTGGGCCCGGTCAGCCTGTCGTTCCGCGGCACGGCGGTGATCGAGAACGTGGATCCGGAGGCCATGAAGGTCCGCGTGTCGGCCAAGGGGCGAGAGGACCGGGGGCGCGGCTCGGCCCATGCCACCGTGACCTTCCAACTGCACCCCACGGCCGGCGGCACCCGGGTCGAGGTCGCGACGGACCTGAACCTTGCCGGCAGCATCATTCAGTACGCGCGGGGTGCCGGCGTGGTCACCAAGACAGCGCAGCAGCTGGTCGACCAGTTCGCGGCGCGCCTGAGCAAGCGCATCGACAGCGGGGAAGAGCCGGACCCGGAGGCGATCAAGGTCGGCTCGCTTTTATGGCAAGGGCTGACGGCGCGCTTCAAGGTCAGCAAGCAGGACACGCCGGACACATGAAGCCCGCCCCCTTCACCTATCACCGGGCAGGGTCCCTCGCCGAGGCGACCGAGATGGCCGCGACGCTGGACAACGCCCGCCTGCTGTCCGGCGGGCAATCCCTGATGGCCATGATGAACCTGCGCTATGTGGCGGTCGATCACCTGATCGACCTCAACCCCGTGGCGGAGATCGCGGGCATCATGATCGACGGCGGACGGGTGATCCTCGGCGCCATGACCCGCCAATGCGCGGTATTGGAAGACGACGCCCTGGCCACCTGCTGCCCGATCCTGCGCGAGGCCCTGGGATTCGTCGGCCATGTGCAGACCCGCAACCGGGGCACGGTCGGCGGCTCGCTGGCCCATCTCGACCCGGCGGCGGAACTGCCGGGCATGGCAGCCCTGTTGAATGCCGAGATCACGCTGACCGGCCAGGACGGCGCGCGCCGCGTCGCCATGGCCGATTTTCCCCTGGGCTACATGACGCCCGACATCAACCCGGGCGAGATTTTGACATCCGTCGCCTTCGACCTATGGCCGGCCGGCCACGGCTGGGACTTCCGTGAATTCGCCCAGCGCCACGGCGATTTCGCCATGGCCGGGGTCGGCAGCCTGATCACCCTGGATGCGGGCGGGCGCATCGACCGCGCCGCCGTGGTGCTGATCGGCGTCGACGACGGGCCCGTGCGCCCGACCGATGTGGAGGCCATGATGATTGGCGAGACGCCGTCGGACGCCCTGTTCCGCGCGGCGGGGGCCCTCGCCGCCGCGCGGCCCATGGCGGGCGACGCCCTGGTCACGGAAGCCTACCGCCAACACCTCGCGGGCGTGCTGCTGCGCCGCTCCCTCGCCAATGCCTGCGCCCGCGCCTCGGAGTCCGCCCATGCCTGACGCCCTGCCCAAACGCCGCATCACCCTGACCGTCAACGGCAAGGATTATGCCGCCGAGGCCGAGGACCGCTATTCCCTGGCCGATTTCCTGCGCCATGCCCTAGGCCTTACCGGCACCCACCTGGGATGTGAGCACGGGGTCTGCGGCGCCTGCACCGTGCTGGTCGACGGCGAGGCCGTGCGCGGCTGTTTGATGCTGGCGGTCCAGGCCGAGGGATGCCAGGTCACCACCATCGAGGGTCTGGCCGGCGAGGACGGCACATTGAGCCCCCTGCAAGCGGCCTTCATGGACAACCACGGCCTGCAATGCGGGTTCTGCACACCAGGCATCCTCACGACTCTGACCGCCTATCTGCGCGACCACCCGGACGCGGATGAGCCCGAATTGCGGGAGGCGCTGTCCGGCAACATCTGCCGCTGCACGGGCTACGACACCATCGTCCGCGCGGCCCTGGCCGCCGCCCAGGCGATGCGCGAAGGAGCCAAGGCATGAGTTCGACCGCCTTCGTCGGCCAGCGCGTCAAGCGCCTGGAGGACCCGGACCTGTTGACCGGCCGGGGGCAGTTCCTCGACGACCTGAAACTGCCGGGCATGCTCGAAGCCGCCTTCGTGCGCAGCCCCTTCGCCCATGCCACCTTCACCGAGATCGACGCGGCCGAGGCCCGCAGCCTGCCCGGCGTCCATGCCGTGCTGACGGCCCGCGACCTGCCGGCGGAGATGCAGGGCAAGCGCATCCTGCTGCAGGTGCCCCATCCGGAAATCACCTATGCGGTGACGCAGGAGCCGCTGGCGACGTCGGAAGTCTGCTTCGTCGGCGAGGCCGTGGCCGTGGTCATCGCCGACAGCCGCCATCTCGCCGAGGACGCGGCGGAACGGGTGATCGTCGATTGGGAGCCCCTGCCCGCAACCGCCCATTGCGACGCGGCGCTGAAGCCGGGGGCCCCCGCCGTCCATTCCGCCATGACCGACAACATCGCCGGGCGCCTGAACCTGGGCTTCGGCGACGTGGACGCGGCGTTCCGCAACGCCGCCCACGTCATCCGCGAACGGTACGAACCGCACCGGGGCACGGGCCATCCCATGGAATGCCGGGGCGTGGCGGCGGCCTATGACGTGGTCAGCGACGCCTTCCGCATCTGGTCCTCGACCCAGACGCCCCACAACACCCAGCGCGCCGTGATCGACATGTTCGGCCTGGCGGAAGACCATGTGCGGGTCATCACCCCCGACGTAGGCGGCGGTTTCGGGCCCAAGAACCAGGTCTATCCCGAGGAACTGGTCATCCCGGCGGCGGCCCGCCTGCTGGGCCGGCCCGTGAAATGGGCCGAGGACCGGCGCGAGCATTTCCTGACCACGACGCAGGAACGGGACCAGGTCTGGGACGTGTCCGCCGCCATCGATGACGACGGGCGTCTGCTGGGCGTCAAGGGAACCTTGATCCACGACGCCGGGGCCTACCTGCCCTGGGGCATCATCATGCCCTATATCTCGGCCACCACCCTGCCCGGCCCGTACAAGCTGCCGGCCTATCGCATGGCGGTGACCATCGCCTTCACCAACCTGGTGCCGACCACGCCACTGCGCGGTGCCGGGCGGCCCCAGGCCGTGTTCGCCATGGAACGGCTGCTGGACGCCGTGGCGCAAAAACTGGGCCTCGACCCGGCGGAAGTACGACGGCGCAATTTCATCCAGGCATCGGACATGCCCTACGACATGGGCCTGACCTACCGCGACGGCGCACCAGTAATGTACGACACGGGCGACTACCCGGACGCCCAGGCCAAGGCCCTGGCCGCCGCCGGATACGATGATTTCCCGGCCCGTCAGAAGGCGGCATTGGCCCAGGGCCGGCATATCGGCATCGGCATCGGTAACTATGTCGAGGGCACGGGACTGGGCCCCTTCGAGGGGGCGACCATCCGCATCCTGACCAACGGGCGCGTCGCGATCTATACGGGCGCGGCGGCGGCAGGCCAGGCCCACCGCACCACCCTGGCGCAGATCTGCGCCGACGAATTGAACATCGACGTCACCGACATCGACGTGGTCGGCGGCGACACGGGCCTGATGCCGCGGGGGGCCGGGACCTATGCGTCGCGGATTACCGTCAATGCCGGGTCGTCCACGCGGATGGCCGCCATCGAACTGCGCGGCAAGGCCTTGGCCCTGGCCGCCGCCAAGTTCGACGTGAAGCCGGAGGATGTCGAGCTGACCCATGGCGCCGTGCGCATCAAGGGCGAACAGGGCGACAGCATCACCTTCGAGGAACTGGCCAAGATGACCAGCGGCATGCCCGGCTATGCCCTGCCCAAGGGGGTGAAGCCGGACCTGGAGGCGTCGGGATATTTCACCCCGCCGCAGGCGACCTATTCCAACGGCAGCCATGTCGCCGAGGTCGAGGTCGATGCGGAGACGGGCCAAGTCACAATCCTGAAATACACCGTGGTCCACGACTGCGGCACGGTCATCAACCCCATGCTGGTCGACGGCCAGGTCCAGGGCGGGGTCGCCCACGGCATCGGCAATGCCCTGCTGGAGCGCATGGTGTTCGACGCCGACGCCAACCCCCTGACCACGACCTTCGCCGACTACCTGATGCCGACAGCGGAAATCGTGCCCAATTGCGACATCGTGCATATGGAAAGCCCGACCCCCCTGAACCCCTTGGGCGCCAAGGGGGCCGGCGAAGGCGGCACCATCCCCGCCCCCGCCGCCATCGTCGCGGCGGTGGAGAACGCCTTGTCGCCCTTCGGCATCCGCATCACCGATTGCCCCATCACCCCGCAGCGCATCGTCGAGCTGATCAACGCCGCGAGCGAAACCAACCAGGAGAACCGCTGATGACCACCAGCGACCGTTTCCGCGTTTCCCGCGACGGTCCCGTCGCCCGCATCACCCTGTGCCAGGGGGCGGAGGGTAATACCCTGGCCCCGCCGGACATGCAGGCCATCGGCGCCGCCATCCGGGCCGAGGGCTCTGACAGAACCGTGAAACTGGTGGTGGTGACCGGCGAGGGCGCCGATTTCTGCCTGGGCCGGCGCATCGTCGCGGGCGTGACGCCGCCCGCCAATGCGCGGGCGTTTCGTGAGCGGGTCGCCGACGCCATCCTGGGCGTCTACGAGAACCTGCGCATGACGCCGGTGCCGGTGCTGGTTGCTGTGCAGGGCCGGGCCAAGGGATTCGGCTGCGCCTTTGCCGCCCAGGCCGACGTGACCATCGCCGAGGACGGCGCCAGGTTCTCCATGCCGGAAATGGACGGCAACCTGCCGCCGACCCTGGCCATTTCCGCCGCCCTGCCCAAGATGCCGGCCAAGGCCGTGCTCGACATGGTGCTGACCCGGGACGAGATCGACGCCCGGACGGCCCATACGTTCGGGCTGATTTCCCGGGTTGCGCCCAAGGGCGGCCTGACGGCGGCGGTCGACGCCTATATCGCCAAACTGGCCGACCGCGACCGCGACGCCCTGGTCGCCATCAAGGAATACATGCGTCTGGCCCCGACCATGGACCTTGCCGGGCAGGCCCGTTATGGGGCAAACCTGATCGCGGTCGAGATGACCTCCCAAGACAAGACGTAGGAACAGAACCCGCCCATGCCCATGATTTCCGTGAACGGCGAAACCCTTCATTACCGCCTGGCCGGCAGCGGCCCGACCCTGCTGATGCTGCACAGCCTGGGCACCAACGGCTATCTGTGGGAAGGCCAGATCGCGGCCCTGCAGGACAGGTTCACCTGCGTCGCCCTGGACGCCCGCGGCCACGGCCGTTCGTCCAACCGGGGCGGCGTGACCATGCAGACCGTGGCCGAGGACGCCCATGCCCTGTTGACGGAACTGGGCCTGCTGCCCGCGCACATCATGGGGATTTCCATGGGCGGTCTGCAATGTGCCCGCCTGCACGCGCTGGCCCCCGATGACGTGTTGTCAATCGTCTACGCCGACAGCTTCGCCTTCATGGGTGAAGCGGGGCCGGAGCGGGTCAAGGGCATGGAAGCCAAGATGGCGACCATGACCATGACCGAATTCGCCAAGGACTATGCCGACAGCACCCTGCTGCCGGCGACGGACAAGACCCATCATCAGGCCCTGATCGCCGCCATCACCGGCATGACCAAGGACGATTATCTTGACGCCGTGCGCTCCGTTTTCACCGAGGACGTGCGCGCGCATTTGCAGGGCATCGACAAGCCCATGCACATCGTCACCGGCGCCCAGGACCAGCGCACGCCCCCGTCGGCGGCGGAAAGCGTCCATGCCCTGGTCCCGGGATCGACGCTGGAGATCATTCCGGATGCCGCCCACCTGTCGAACATCGACAATCCGGCGGGCTTTTTGGCGGCTGTCGGCCCGTTTCTCGACCGCCAGCGGGGATAGCCCGGGGCCACTTCAGAAAGGCCAAAGGAATTTCTCCCCTGACACGCGGAATTTAGTAATGTGCGGCCCTTCGCGCCCACAAACCAGGTTCCCCCTCCCTTGGCCCCGCCCATCCTCCACCTTCGCGACATCGACCTGACCTTCGGCGGCACGCCCCTGTTGGAGGGGGCGGAGCTTGCCGTCATGCGCGGCGACCGCCTGTGCCTGGTCGGGCGCAACGGATCCGGCAAGTCGACCCTGCTGAAGATCGCGGGCGGACTGGTTGCCCCCGACAAGGGCGAGATCTTCGTGCAGCCGGGGGCCACCGTGCGCTATCTGGCGCAGGAACCGGACCTGTCCGGCCATGCCACGACCCTGGACTATGTCGAGGACGGCTTGGCGCCCGGCGACGATCCCTACCGGGCGCAGTATCTGTTGGACCTTCTGGGTCTGACCGGGCAGGAAACCCCCGGCCATCTGTCCGGCGGCGAGGCCCGGCGCGCGGCCCTGGCCCGGGCATTGGCGCCCAAGCCCGACATCCTGCTGCTCGACGAGCCGACCAACCACCTGGACCTGCCCGCCATCGCCTGGCTGGAAAAGGAGCTGCGCTCCCTGCCGTCGGCCATCGTCATGATCAGTCACGACCGCCGGTTCCTGGAAACCCTGTCGCGCGCGACCCTGTGGCTCGACCGCGGCGACGTGAAACGTCTGGAACAGGGATTTTCCGCCTTCGAGGAATGGCGCGACGAATTGCTGGAACAGGAAAGCACGGCCCGCCACAAGTTGGACCGCAAGATCGCCGCCGAAACCCATTGGCTGATCCACGGGGTGTCGGCCCGGCGCAAGCGCAACCAACGCCGGCTCGGCAATTTGATGGACATGCGCCAGCAGAAACGCGAACTGCGCCAGGTCACAGGCGAGGTGAAACTGGCCGCCGCCCAGGGCGAAACCTCGGGCAAGCTGGTGATCGACGCCGAGGACGTGACCAAGGCCTACGGCGACCGCACCCTGATCGACGGTTTTTCCACCCGCATCCTGCGCGGCGACCGGGTCGGCATCATCGGGCCCAACGGGGCGGGCAAGACGACCCTGTTGAACATCCTGACCGGCCAAGCCGCCCCCGACACGGGCAAGGTCAAGGTCGGCGTGTCGGTCGAGATGGTGACCCTGGATCAGAAGCGCGAAAGCTTGAACCCCCGCATAAGCCTATCCGACGCCCTGACCGACGGCAGCGGCGACACGGTTTCCGTGGGTGGCGAGCCGCGCCACGTCATCAGCTACATGAAGGACTTTCTGTTCCTGCCCGAACAGGCGCCCACGCCGATCGGTGAACTGTCGGGCGGCGAGCGCGGGCGGCTGATGCTGGCCCGGGCCCTGGCCCGCCCGTCGAACCTTCTGGTGCTCGACGAACCGACCAACGACCTCGACCTGGAAACCCTCGACCTGCTGCAGGAAATGATCGCCGATTACGAAGGAGCCGTGCTGCTGGTCAGCCACGACCGTGATTTCATCGATCGGGTCGTGACCTCGGTCATTGCCTGGGAAGGCGAAGGCCAGTGGCGCGAATATCCCGGCGGCTATTCCGACATGCTGGCGCAGCGCGGCGAGGCGCCGCTGCGCGACAAGCCGAAGAAGGACAAGGGATCGGCCAAGACCGCCGCCGCGCCGTCCTCGCCGGGTGCGCCGAAGGAAAAGCGCAAGCTGTCCTTCAAGGACAGCCACGCGCTGAAGATCCTGCCCGACCGCATGGCCAAGCTTGAGGAAGAGATCGCGGGCCACAAGAAGGTCCTGGCCGACCCCAACCTGTTCGCCAAGAACGCCCAGCGCTTCACCGACACGGCGGCGGCGTTGACGAAGGCGGAAGCAAAGCTGGCCGACCTGGAAGAGGAATGGCTGGCGCTGGAGATGAAGCGGGAAGACGTCGAGGGCGGCTGAGCCTCGGGCACAGCCCGCCTATCAGTCGTCGGCCCCGGGCCGGGGATGGGGTGCGGCGATGCGCTCGACCCCTCCGCGTTTCTGTTTAGCCTTGGCCGCTTCGGCGCGGGGTTCATCAAAAGTGTATTTGCGGATCGCCCGCTTCAGATCCTGCATCAACTGGATTCCGATCTCGCCGCCGTCGCCGGTGATCTTGTCGCGGAACACGCTGCGCATGGTGTCGACATGGGCCTTGATGACCTTGACGGCACGGTCCTCGGTCGGACAGGGCGCCTGGGTCACCTTGTACAGCATCTCGCCGACATCGGTGATGATCGGATAGCCGAAGGTTCCGCCCTGGCCACGCAGTTCATGGGCCAGCAGGTTGATGTTCTTGAAATGGCGGGCGCGCTGATCCACCGACTGCTGCAGCGCCCGCTCGCAGATGCTCGACAGGGTCGCCAGGTATCCCAGCGCCCAGTCGTGGAATTCCAGCCCCTTGCGCTGAAGATGCGCGTCCGCCGCCTGCAGGTGGCGCAGCGGCAGTTCGCCCGGCGGGCTCATGCCCAGGCCGCCGACCTTTTCCTTCAGCTTGTTGGGCAGGCGGAACAGGAAGACGTCGCCGTCGTTCCTGGGACGGCGCACCCGGTCCGAGGAATAGACGATGGTCGCGTCCTTTTCGCTGATCCGGCGCCGGTCGTGGGGACACTTCGGATCGTTCTTGCGGTGCCGGTCGGGGCCGAAGTATTCGCGGGTGGCGACGAACTGGCGGGGGAAGTCGACGACCTCGAGCACCCGGTTGCTGACGGTCTGCGCGGAAAACGGCTTGGCCAGGAATTCGCTGGCCCCGCCGTCGCGGGCCTTTTCGACGTTGTCCGCGTCAGCGGCGCCGGACATCATGATGAAGGGCATGAAGCGGTTGGGGGATTCCTTGCCCTGACGGACCCACTTCAGCAGCAGGTGGCCGTCGATCGGCGCCATCACCAGGTCGGAAATGATCATGTCCACGGGACAGCCGTAGGGGCCGTGATGAGCGCTCAGGAACTCGATTGCCTCGACGCCGTTCTCCGCGGTGATGACCTGACCGGCCCCGAGGGTCTTCAGAACATCCTGTAAAATTTTGAGAACGAAACGGTTGTCATCGACCAGAAGAAAGGTCAGCCGCTCCAGATTGTATACGCCCATCGTTTCTCAACGGAGGGAGCCAGCTCCCTCGCCACCGTTCTACACGTTGTTCACCCATGGCGTTTCTCCCTTGGCGTCTTAAAGTTGCGCCTGATAGCGTATTCTACTTAACTTGAAACATTCACAAAGCCAATAATGTTTAAAATCAGACAATTAGAATACTCTAATGACACAACCGATACGTTATCCCCACAGACCCGGCGCCGGCGGATGAATGCGTCCGTCCGTGAAATCCAGGCCCGGGGCGCGGTCTTCGCGCAGCAACAGGGGGCCGTCCAGGTCGACGACCCGGGCCCGCCCCACCAAAAGCGTGGCCGGCGCCATGGCCAGGGAGGTCGCAACCATGCAGCCGACCATCAGCCCGAACCCCCGCGCAGAGGCGGCATCGGCCAGATCAAGGGCCGCCGTCAGGCCGCCGGTCTTATCCAACTTCACGTTGACCATGTCGTAGAGCCCGGCGAGGCGATCCAGATCCCGGACCGTATGGCAGCTTTCGTCAGCGCAGATCGGGATCGGATAGCCGAGGCCGCGCAGGATGTCGTCGCCATGGGCAGGCACGGGCTGCTCGAGCATTTCCACGCCCATGTCGATCAGGAACGGCGCCAGATTTTCCAGACGGTGCAGGTCCCAGCCCTCGTTGGGATCGACGACCAGGCGGGCCTTAGGTGCTGCCTCGCGCACGGCGCTTAAGCGCGCGCGCACATCGGCGCCGTCCAGCTTGATCTTCAGCAAAGGCGCCTTGGCCAGACGGCGGGCCTGGACCGCCATGTCCTGGGGGCTGGCGATGCCGATGGTTTCCGCCGTCACGGCGGGCGCCGGTTCCGGCAGGCCGGCCAGATCCCAGGCGCGCCTGCCCGCCTGCTTGCATTCCAGGTCCCACAGGGCGCAGTCGACGGCGTTGCGCGCGGCCCCGGCCGGAAGAAGGTCGAGCAGGTCGCGGCGGCCGGCCCCCTCGGCCACGGCGTCCGCGACCTCGGCGATCTGATGGATCACGCTGTCGACCGTTTCACCGTAACGCGCATAGGGCACGCATTCGCCGCGTCCGGCCCGCCCGTCCGCGTCCTCGACCTCGCAGACGACGACCCGGGCCTCGGTCTTGACGCCGCGCGAAATGGCGAAGGGCCGGGCCAGGGGCCAGCCTTGATCGACGGCGGACAGGCGGCGCGCCCCCGCCACGGTTACAGCTTCTCGATGGCGTCGACGATGGGGCCGACGCCCGTGCGCACCGCATCGACGGCAGGCAGGCTCAGGCGCTCGGCGATCTCGGCCAGATAGGCCGTGGCCCGTGCATCGTCCATGGAACTGGTGTTCACGGATACGCCGACGACCTTGGCGTCGGGTTCGAACATGCGGGCCATGCGTTCGTTGACCGCGATGCAGTCCTCCAACGCGGGCACGGGCACGCCGGGCGTGCCGCGCATTTCGCGCCGCGCCGCATCGTGGCACAGCACCAGGGCATGGGGCCGCGATCCGTGAATCAGGCCCAGGGTGACCCCGGAATAGGAGGCATGGAACAGGGAGCCCTGGCCCTCGACCACGTCCCAGTGGTCCGGATCGTTGGCGTGCGTCAGCCATTCCGCGGCGCCGGCGATGAAATCGGCGACCACGGCATCGACGGACGCCCCTTCGCCGGCGATGAAGATGCCGGTCTGGCCGGTGGCGCGGAAATCCGCCTTCATGCCGCGGGCCTTCATGTCCCGTTCGATGGCCAGCGAGGTGAACATCTTGCCCACGGACACGTCCGTGCCCACGGTCAATAGCCGCCGCCCGGCCCTGGCCTGACCCGAGGCGACGTCGAAATCGCGGGACGGATGGCGGGCGTCGGTCAACAGCCGGCCGTGGCGGGCCGCCGCCTCGGCGATCGCGGGCACGTCGCAGAGCCGCCGGTGCAGCCCGGCGGCCACGTCCATGCCGGCCTCGATGGCCTCGACAATGACGCCGGTCCAATGGTCGGGAATCACGCCTCCCCGGTTGGCGACGCCGATGACCATGGTCTTGCAGCCGGCCTTGACCGCGTCGGCGATGGTCATGTCGGGAATGCCCAGGTCGGCCTTGCAGCCGGCCAGACGAAGCTGGCCCTTGCACCACTCGGGCCGCCAGTGGACGACCCCGATGGCGACCTTGGCCGCAAGCTGGTCCGGCGCGTCGCCGACGAACATCAGATAGGGGGTCGCGAGTGCCATGGCGGGTCTCCCGGCAGGTTCATTCAGGCAACAAGCCTAACACGACCGGTCCCGATGGGAAGGGGTCAGCGCCCGGGCGAATAATGGGCCAGGATGAACACGGCCGCGGCATGGGCGGCCAGGGCCACGGCGCGGCGCGCCTTGACGACCCGCCGCCTGATGGCGGCCTGACGCCGAGCGCGTTCGGCCTCCAGATGGCCGGTGACCTCGCGCGCGACGTCATAGCCTTCGCGGTGGGCCTCCATGTAATGGCGGCGGCGGCGGAGATCGAAATCCGGATGAAAGTGGAACACGGTCATGGCCCGGCGCTTGCCGTCATAGGTCGAGAAGGCCAGAACCTCGTCGGTGCCGATGTCGTACTTGCGCACGACCAGAAGCGAGGCGTCAAGCCCCCGCTTGATGACGTAGGTGCCGTCGCCGTAATCCTGCTCGAACTCGAAAAACCAGTCGCCGGGAAGGAAGGCGTTGGGATTTCCCGCAATGCCCGCGGCGGGGCGGTCGGTCATGTCGGACATGGTTGTCCGTCCTCCGGTGAAAGACAATGCCGGTTCCCCGGCATGGCCCTTGAGAAGAAGCCTGCCTATCCCAGGAAGAGTCGCCTGCCGTCGTGTCGTTTTTGGTTTGTTTGGTTCGTACTGGTCGTGGACAGGACACGCGCAGCCGCCGCGCGGCGTTCCCGCCTAAGGTTCTTCATACGCCCATGCGTGCGATCAGACAAAACGAAAATATTCCCCTGCCGGGCGGATTGTGGATAACCGGGCCGCCGCCGGGGTACCCGGGGTGGCGCATACAAGGCGGTTCCCGTAGACTCGGCGGCAACAAGGGCGGCGGATGATGACCGCCCGGTGTCCGGGAACTGCGGGCACACGATGGGAGGGATCGTGCCGGACACGCAAACCAGCATTACGTTTCGCGACCTGATCGCGCCGATGACGCCGGAAACGTTTTTCGCAGATCATTTCGGCCGTCAGGCCGTCCACATCCCGGGTGATGCGGACAAGATCCGCCGCCTGTTCGACTGGTCGTCGTTCAATCGGCTGGTCAACATGACCACGGTATGGAACGCCCATACCATGAAAATGGCGCTGGACGGCCGCAATCTGGCCCCCGACGAATTCTGCCTCATGGGCAACCTGCGGGAGGGCGGACGCGCCATGCTGCCGGACTGGCCCCGGGTCGGAAACCTTCTTGAAGATGGCGCCTCCCTTGTTCTCGACCTGATGGAAATGCTGGACCCCGGGTCGGCGGCGATCGCCACCGCCCTGCAGATGGCCATGGCGTCCCGCGTCACCTGCAACGCCTATTACTCCCGCTGCCAGCGGCCCGCTTTCAAAAGCCATTTCGACACGATGGAAGTGTTCGCCGTCCATATCGAGGGTGAAAAGACCTGGCATTTGTACGACGGGCATTTCGAACAGCCGATTGAGGCCGATGGATACCGTTATTCCAGCTTCGACGAGGCCTATCACACCAAGGCCAAAGGTACCCTGGCGCAGGAAATCACCATGACGCCGGGGGATATCCTCTACATTCCGCGCGGCCAGTACCACGACGCGCTGGCCGCGTCGGACGCCTGCCTGCATCTGTCGTTCGGGACGACCCGGCCGACGGGCCTGGATTTCCTGCGCACGGTGAGCCGCGCGGCGACGGCCGACCCCCTGTTTCGCCGCGAGATGCCGACCGTGGATGAACCCGAATTGTACCGAGAACGCGTCCGCGACCTTGCCGGACGGCTGCTGGAGATCCTCGACGATCCCCAGGTCACCACCGGACTGCTGGAAGAACAGCGGCGGCGCCTGTTCGACATGATCCCCGGCTTCGATCTACCCGATCCCGAATTCGCCGGGTTCTTTCGTGTCCAGGCAACCGGGGTCAAGTTGGCGCGGCGCGGACAGGACTGGCAGGTCAAGACACCAAAGGCCCGGGACACCATCCCCCCCGCCACGGCGGAGCTTGTACAATGGGTTCTCGACCGGGATGTCGTCACCCGCGCGGAGTTGGAAGCGGGCCTGCCGGATCTCAGCGAACCCGAAATCCGCAACGGTGTCTCCCACCTTAGAACCTTGGGAATCCTATTGCGCGCCTGAGACGCATCGCGTAAATCCGAACATCCCGATTGGGCGCCGCCGGCCGGCGGCACGCCCCGCCACCACAAAAAATCCGAGGATTCCGATGGCCTACGTCATTCCCCAACCGCCCCAATCGTTCCTGCCCGTCGCCGGAACGGACGACCAGTTCCCCGTGCGCCGCGTCTATTGCGTGGGCCGCAACTTCGCCGAACACGCCATCGAAATGGGCCACGACCCGGACCGCGAGCCGCCGTTCTTTTTCATGAAATGCCCCGACAACCTGATGATCGGCGGCGGCGACTGGCCCTATCCGGTCGCCTCGAACGACGTGCATTGGGAACTGGAGATGGTGCTGGGCCTGAAATCGGGCGGCACGGACATTCCGGCGGCGCAGGCCCTCGACCACGTTTTCGGCTATGCCGTGGGTCTGGACATGACGCGCCGCGACCTGCAGGGCGAAGCCAAGAAAATGGGCCGGCCCTGGGACGTGGGCAAGGCGTTCGACCTGGCCGCCCCCTGCACGGCGATCCATCCCGCCGACAAGACCGGCCATCCGACGTCCGGGCGCATCTGGCTGGAGCGCAACGGCGAGGTCCGCCAGGACGGCGACCTGAACCAGATGATCTGGAAAATTCCGGAAATGATCGAATATCTGTCGGGCCTGTTCACCCTGGCCCCCGGGGACCTGATCTTCACCGGCACGCCCGCCGGCGTCGGCGCCGTGCAGCGCGGCGACGTGCTGAAGGGTGGGGTCGACGGCGTGGACGAGTTGACCATCAAGGTCGTCTGAGCAAATCGCCCCTTGGGGGCGGCGCATTAGAAAAACCTGAAAAAGCGGGGGATTGGCCGATATCCCCCGCTTTTTTGATTTTCGCTGCCCCGGTTTTGCCTGATTCCCGCCCTCGGGCGGCCCAGGTTCCATGGTCTGCTTCTCCTTGCTTGGACGGAGAAAGGAGACCTGTCATGGAGACCTTGAAAGCCCCCCTTGCCGCCTTGGCCGTGGCCTTGCCGTTGACCCTCACGGCATTGGCCGCGGAAGCCATGTTCAACCTCCGCGATCTGTTCTGGGCATTCTAGGAAGCCTTCGGAGCGCCTATTTCCCGGGCCGCTTAAGGGCCAGATACTGGGCCGCGATGGGCAACGCCTCGTCCGCCTTCATGCCCGGTTTCATGCGCGGATCGTAGAGCATGCGCAGCATCCAGCGGTCGGCATCGGTCAGGTCGACATGGCGGCTGCTGTCCGAGAAAATCGAAAACGTCAGCCCGTCGATGTCGTTGACCAGCCCCATCAACTGGGTGATTTCCTCGGTCACGCAGGCGCGCAGGAAGATCCTGGGGTCGACCTGGACGTTGCCGTACTGGACCTGGGTCACGATTTCCGCCGGCACCGCCGCATAGCCGAAGGTCAGCGCCCCCGTCTTGTTGATGCGCAGACGCCCGTGGCAGAAGCCGAGTTTCAGCATTCTTTCCGCATCGACGGCCTTGTACGCACCCTTGGTGCGCTTTTCGATGACCGCCGGCAGCGACGCCTTGGGCCCGAAGAACACCAGCACGTTGATGGGAATCTTGGACACGTTGGGCGCCAGACGCTTTTCCTGGCGCATGACCTCGGAATACACCAGCTTCACCGGATGGCCGGTTTCCTTGGCGAGATCATCCAATTGCCGGACCACCAGTTCTTCGAACAGCGGCGGATACCCCTTGCCGATGATGGCGACATTGACCGGAGCGGTCCATTTGATGACGCGGGGAATGCGCTTTTCATGCTCGGAGCCGAGGGCGACCCCGGCGAACGCCTTGATCAGGTCCGTGTTGGAAACCTCGTCCTCGGCCCGCGCGGCCGTGACGGCGGCCGCCACCAGGGCGCAAGCGACGATCAGAATGCGTGCCGAAATGCGCATGACGCGATCTTAACAGACGGGTGCCTAGCGCACCATGTCGTCAATCAGGAAGCCCTGGAACATGGTGATGCCGCAGGCATGGGCGGTCTTGATCGCCAGATCGTCATCGACCCGCGCCATGACCAGGACCGTGCCACGCTGCTGCAGTCCCTGGATCGTTTCCTTGAACTTGGGCAGGGAGTTTTCCGTGCCCGGCCGCCAGAACACCTTGGCCAGCTTGGCGCCCAACTTCGACAGGTCTATGACGCCCAGGCTTTCCGGGATGATGGCGTCGATGGCGATGGTTCCGCCGTGCGAGGTGATGAGTTCCGACGCGGTCTGGAACTGATCCCAGTTCTGCAGGATGTTCTCGGCGCGGAATTCCAGAACCAGGCTCGACAGCGCCTTGGTCCCCTTTTCCAGAAGGTTCTGGAATGAGTGGGTGAACACCGTTTCAACGTTCAAGTTCAGGGACGCCTTGGCCCGGTCCGGGTTCACTTCGTCGAAACATTCGATGAGCATCTGGTCCAGGGACCGGGTCAGGTGCTGGAACACCAGGCCGGCGCCGCGAAAATCCACGTTGGTCAGGATGTGCTGGCGGATCATTTCGACCGAAATGAAGTACTCCTTCATCACCGGCATGGGCGGTTTGCCCGGCGTGATGACGACCGTCGCCTGGGAGCGGATGAAGTTGTCCGTGAACGCCTTCTTGCCCATCTTGCGCATGCCGTCGCGCACCACCTGAATGTCGCTTTCGCGCAAAGGCCGGGTCTCGCCCGTACCGACGCCGGCTTCCTTGGCGCGGTCGTCGAAGGTTTCCAGGAACTTGATCGCGTTGCCGATCCGGCCCTGCAGATTGATGATGCGGAGCATCCGCGACTGGTCGATCTGGCTGAAATATTCCGGAAAATTCTGCTGAATAACGCGGATCAGGTCGACCTTCAGCTCCGACGTCCATTCCATCTGGTTATATTCGTTGAGCTTCATCAGCAGCGCCGTGTCGGTGCTGGTCAGCCGGTACACTTCGGCGCCGCGCCGCTCGCGCGAGCGCTCATAGGACTCATCGGTCTTCTTACGAAGCTGCTTGTCCTCTTCCTCGGTCATCCCGAGGGTGGAAAAACTCACCAGAATCAGATGGTTGGGCTCTTCCGCCCCGCCCTTCCAATTCTTCAGTCGCGTCAGCAGCTTTAGATGCTCGCCACCACCTGGACTTGAATCAGCCATGAAATTTCCGGTCCATTTCCGTCAATGGTCTTAAATTCTGGTTCATACGGGGCATTACAGACAAGAACGATGCCTAAACAAAATATCCCATATCAGGGAGTTGATAAGACTGTCTTAATCGCCCCGCCGCCTTATATCAGCATTTCCTCGATATGCAGCCCCTGAAAGGCGGTGATTCCGACCTCGCGCCCGACCCGCAAGCCCAGTTCGGAATCCACCCGGCACAACACGACGATGCATCCCGCGTCCTGGGCCTGCTTGATGACCGAGCGGTTGCGCGCCAGGACCTCCATGCCACTTTCGCGCCAGGATATTTTCGCGATGTTGGCGTTGAACCCCGCCAGATTCAAGACCCCGAGCGACGCCGGATCGATGATGTCGATGGCGATAGTCCCGCCCTGGGCGCGCACGGTGGTCTGCGCGGCGTCGTATTTGCGCAGGTCGCGCATGACGTCGGCCAGGCGCAGTTCGATGATCACATTGGACAACTTGGCCGAACCGTTGCCCGCCAGGAATTTCTGAAACGCCGCACCGCCGACCGATTCCAGGGTCAGGTTGAGGGCGCATTTCCCGCCCCCCGGGTTGTAATGGCGGTGCATGCCCAGCATCAACTGGTCTAGGGTCAGGGTCAGTTGCGGGAACAGGGGATCCGATTCATGGATGCTGACGTTCTTGAGCGCGTCCGATCCCAAAAGATCCATGCGCATGTAGTATTCCCGGGCGATCACCACCGGCGGCTTGCCGTCGGCGATCAGGGAGATCGACTGGCCCTGGACATAGGTATCGGCGAACGCCTTGTCGCCGGTCTTGGCATGGACGGCGCGCACGGTCTGGCTATCGGTCGCGTTGAGCGCCCGCATCCCGTCCGCCCCGGCGATCACGCCCTGTTCCTTGGCCCGTTCCTCGAAGGCCTCGAGAAAGCGGATGGCCCCAGCCATCTGCGTCGTCATGTCGATGGTGCGGATGATTTTCGTCTGATCGACGGCGGCAAAGTTTTCCGGCGCTTCTTCCTGCAAAATCTTGAACAGATGCATCTTCAGTTCCTGGGGAACCTCCATCCTGTTCATTTCCGTCAGATTGGCGATCACGGCGATGTTGCTGGGCGACAACTGATATGCGGCGCCGCCGCGCACGCGGGCGACCCGGGCGTGGGTCTCGACGATCTCGTCCATCAACTGCTCATCGTCTTCCGACAGTCCCAGTTCCGACAGATCGACCAGAAGCAACGTGTTGACGTCGCCTTTCTTGCCGGCCATCGCCCGCAGTTTCTTCAGAAGGTCCACGGCGTCGCCCGCCATGGGGGATGAGCCAAATGCCATTATTCCGATTCCGTCTCGTCTTTGGCGCGGGCGGTCAAGCGCCGGCCTTCGCGGCCGCCCCGCCGGCCAGAAGTTTGTCCACGTGATAACCCTGAAACATATTGATGCCAAGGCTCTGGCCGATGGCGATGGCCTGTTCGTCATCGACATGGGCCAGCACCATGACCGTGCCGCCCTCCTGCATGGTGCGGATATCATCCTTGGCCTGCAGGTAGGAGTCCTCGGCGTCACCCCGCCACATGACCTTGGCCATCTTGACCTTCAGGCGGTGCAGGTTGACCACCCCCAGGGTTTCCGGCTGCACGTTGTCGATGGCGACGGTGCCGCCGCGCTTGTGGATCAGCTCGCAGGCGGTCTGAAACTGGCTGAAATGCTGGAACATGTTGTCCTGACGAAACTCGATGACCACGCCGGCCAGCCCCGCGGCGCCGCCTTCGTTCAGGAAGTGATCGAAGGCATTTGTGAACACGGTTTCCACGTTCATGTTCAGCGACGCCTTGCTTCGGTCGGTGGTCACGGCGCCGATGCAGTACAGCAGCGCCTGATCGAAGGTCAGGGTCAACTGATTGAATACGTTACCGGTGCCGCGGATATCAACCCCGCGCAGGATCGACTGTTTCAACAGATCGACGCCCACATAGTATTCGGTCATCACCGGCTGCGCCGGTTTGCCCGGAACGATCCGGGCCGCCGTCTGCGAACGGATGTAGCGCTTGCCGAATTCGCGGGGTCCCAGCTTGCGCAGCGCGTCGCGCAGTTTCTGGATGTCCTGCATGTTGAGCGGCCGTTCGCCGCTGTCGTCGCCGGCCGTCTCGCGGCGGCGGTCGCCATAGGCGTCGAGGAACCGCTTGGCCGCGTCCAGGCGCGCGCCAAGATCGATGGGCCGGATCAGGCGGGCCTGGTCGATCTTGGAGAAATGCTCCGGCAGATGCTGCTGAATGACCCGCATGATGTCGATCTTGAGGTCCATCATGGCTTCCATGCGGTTGAATTCGGCAAGCTTGATCAGGATCGCCGTGTCCAGGTCGGACAGCTTGAACACCTGCCCGCCGCGGGAATGCACGAAGGTGAGGAAGGCGCCCTCAAGCGCCTGCTGCACCCCGGCCTGCTGATCGGGCATGCCCAGCGTGGTGAAGGACACCAGCAACAGATGGTTGACGTCGGACTCGGCCGCCGACCAATGGTCCAGCGTTTCCATCAGGTCGTGAATGGTGCCGATCTCGCCGCCCGGTTCGCCGTTCGCGCCCGCATTCAGGGTTTCCACGGTCTGCCTCCTCTGCGGGCATCCGCCGGTCCCCGTCCGGCAGCGCCGGCGACAGTATAACCTTAAAATAAAAGCCTTCGCCAACAAGGCTTTAGTAATAGGTTCGCGGCCGCCCTCTCGGGACCGTCAGGCCCCGTCGCTTGGCAGCGGCAGGGACACGGTGACCCGCAGCCCCCGGGGCTTCAGATTTTCCAGACGAATGTCGCCGCCATGGGCACGGACGATGTTGCGGGTGATGGCCAAACCCAGACCGACCCCGCCGGTTTCATGGCTGCGCGAGGTTTCCAGCCGGGTAAAGGGTTCGAACACGCTGTCCTGGTCGGCTTCGGGAATGCCGGGGCCGTCGTCTTCGACCGTGACCCGGATTTCACTGTCGCCGAGAACCGCCGCTAGACGCGCCCGCGCACCGTAATGAACGGCGTTCTGGGCCAGATTGCGGATGGCCCGCTTGATGGCCGTCGGCTGGCAGGTCATGACCACCGGACCGCCCGGCCGGAAGGTCACGTCCAGGCCCATGTCGCCCAGTTCCTGGGCCACGTCGCCGCACAGCGCCGCGATATCCGTGGGCGCCGCCTGGCCGCCCGCCTGCTCGTCGCGGGCGAAGGCAAGCGTCGCCTCGGTGATGCGCTCCATCTCGTCCAGGATGTTGAGGATCTTCTGCTTGTTCTCCGCGTCGTCGGTGATGAATTCGGCGCGCAGGCGCAGCGACGTCAGCGGCGTGCGCAGATCGTGGCTGATCGCCGCCAGCATGCGCGTGCGGTCGGCGACGAAGCGGTGCAGACGCTCCTGCATGGTGTTGAAGGCGGCCGTCGTGCGGCGGATTTCGCCGGGCCCCCGGGGTGTCAGCGGCGGCGGCACGTCGCCCCGGCCGAGCGCGTCGGCGGCGGCGGCCAGTTCGCCCAGCGGGCGGGTCAGGCGGCGCACGATCAGGATGCTGACGGCGGATACGGCCAGCACCATCAGCGCCATGGCGATCAGGGCCCGGATGCCCCAAACCCGGGGCGGCGGGGCCGCCCATTCGCCGTTCAGCCATTCGCCACCGTCAAGCGCCACGGACAGCGCCAGGCCCACGGGATGGCGGGGCGGCCCGGCGTGATCCATGGCAAGACTTCCTGTCCCGTCCTTTGCGCCACCTCCGTGCCAGTCCCGGTGAAATCGGCGGAGGAACTGAGGCAGGGGCAGCAACCGATAACTGTCAGGGTCCGCGGCCATGACCATAATCCGCCGATTGCCGTCATCGCCCAGGCGGTCGGCCAGGGAGCGGACATAATCGTTGTCGAGAACATCCGTTCTGTCCGCCGGCACCGCATTGGTCGGCGCAATCCAGAACCGCACGCGGGTCGAGGTCGCCGCCGTCAGGATCGTCTGGGTCAGGGCCGCGTCGCGCCGCGTTCCCAGGTGGTCGAGCATCTGCACCAACGAAGCCGCGCGCTGCAGCACTTGTTCGCGGCGGGCGCTGACGATGACCTCGCGGCGTTCCGATGTGAACACGACGAAGCTGACGACCTGGGCGACGGTGATCGCCAATACGAGGGAGGCGATCAACTGTCCGGCCAGGGATCGGGGCCAAGGCAATCTTAGGTCCCGCAGCCTGAAAGGATGTCCCGTCATGGCCGGACGACGTCGACGGGCGCCGCGAAGCTGTATCCGCCGCCCCAATGGGTCTTGATGTATTCCGGATTGCGGGCGTCGCGTTCAACCTTCTTGCGCAGGCGGCTGACCTGGTTGTCGATGGCACGGTCGAACAGCTGTGCCGTGCGCCCACGGGTCAGATCCAGCAGCTGGTCGCGGTTCAGGACCCGGCCCGGATGGCGCACGAACACGCCAAGCAACAGGCTTTCTCCCGTCGACAGGGCGATGGGATCGCCGCCGGGGCCGTTCAGTATCTGGGCGCCCGGATCGAAGGTCCAGGGTCCGAAGCGGTAGCGGGTGCCCGGGGCCTCGGCCTCGACCGGCGGCATGGCGCCGGCGCGGCGCAACACGGCCTTGATGCGGGCCAGCAGTTCGCGCGGGTTGAACGGCTTGGTCACGTAATCGTCGGCGCCCATCTCCAGGCCGATGATGCGGTCCGTGTCCTCGGCCATGGCGGTCAACAGGATCACCGGCAGGGAGGTCGTCGCGCGCAGATGGCGGCACAGCGACAGTCCGTCCTCGCCCGGCATCATGATGTCCAGAACCACCAGGTCGATGGCGCTGGCGTCCAACACCTGACGCGCCGATTGGGCGCGGTCGGCCGTGGTCACCCGATAGCCGTGCTCTTTCAAATAGCGCGCCAGGGCGTCCCGGATGTCCGGATGGTCGTCGACGACCAGGATGTGTTCGCTGTCGCTCATGATTCATTCTTACCCGGATGCACTATGCCAAAGGCCCGTGGGGCGGCGGGCAAAAATTTGTAACCAACTGTGTCATTCCACCAGCCCGGCACGTTTTGCGACAATAGAGGGGTTTACCGTCATATTCAGGCGACGTTTGCGGGGTTTCCTGGGGCCATCGAAAGCCAATGGAACAAGGAGCATCCCCATGGCACGCACCCACCGTATGAAGACCCACACCAAGATCGTTCTCGGCGCCCTGGCCGTCGCCACGGCCATCGGCGGCACCGCCGTCGCGGTCCAGGCCGACACCCGCGGCCATCACGGCAAATCCTTCGACCGCACGGAACGGCTGTTCGAACGCTATGACGCCAACAACGACGGCAAGGTCACCAAGGACGAGATCACGGCCGCGCGCAAGGCGTCCATCACCAAGTACGATGCCAATAAGGACGGCCAGTTGTCGCTGGACGAATTCCAGGGCCTGTTCAACGAAATCATGCGCCAGCGCATGATCCGCATGTTCCAGAAGCTCGACCGGGACGGCGACGCCAAGGTTTCGGAAGCCGAGATCGCCCGCCGGGTCGACCGCATGATGGCCCGCCTCGACCGTAACGACGACGGCGAGATCGAACGCAGCGAACTGAAGCGCAAGCACAAGGGCCACGACCGAGATCACAAAGGTGACCGCAAGTAACTTCCCGCCACCGCCCGCCCCGGCGGCGGCAACCTGGAAACGCCGCGTCCCCCCAAAGGGCGCGGCGTTTTCTGTGCGCCTAATCCGAGTCCATCCAGATGGTGAACGGCCCGTCGTTGGTGAGGTTGACCCGCATGTGCGACCGGAACCGGCCCGTCGCCACCTCCACGCCCTCGGCCTTGAGATGATCCGCGAAGGCCAGGTAAAGACGTTCCGCCGTTTGCGGATCGGCGGCGCCCGAGAACCCCGGGCGGTTGCCCCGCGTCCAGTCGGCGGCCAGGGTGAACTGGCTGATCACCAGGGCCTGGCCGCCCACGTCCTGCACGGACAGGTTGGTCTTGCCTTCCGCATCCTCGAACACCCGCATGTTGGCGACCTTGCGCGCGAAGTACCGCGCCGTCTCGTCCGTATCCTTCGGTTCGGCGCAGACCAGCACCACCAGCCCGGGGCCGATCGCCGCCAGGGGCGTCTCCGCGCCCGCATCGTCGACCAGGGAGACCCCGGCCGCCGTCACCCGTTGCAGCAATGCCCGCATATGCGTTTCCTCCGTGACGGTGACTATAGGTGTGGCCAATTCGTGACGGCAAGCGGCGGGCGGTTGATTTCCCCCCGGCCAGCGGGTTAAGTGGACCCGACAACGACACCATCGGTTGGGAGCCGACTCCATGAAGTTCTTCGTCGACACGGCGGACGTCGCCGACATCAAGCGCCTGAACGACACCGGCCTGGTCGACGGCGTGACCACCAACCCGTCCCTGATCGCCAAGTCCGGGCGCGATTTCATCGACGTGATCAAGGAAATCTGCGCCCTGGTCGACGGCCCGGTGTCGGCCGAGGTCACGGCGACGGACGCCGCCGGCATGATCGAGGAAGGCCGCAAGCTGGCCAAGGTCGCCAAGAACGTGGCGGTCAAGGTGCCGCTGACCGAAGCCGGGCTGACCGCCTGCAAGACGCTGAGCCAGGCCGGCACGCCGGTCAACGTGACGCTGTGCTTTTCCGCGGCCCAGGCATTGCTGGCCGCCAAGGCGGGGGCGGCCTTCATCTCGCCCTTCGTGGGCCGGCTCGACGACATCGGCCAGGACGGCATGAGCCTGATCGGCGAAATCGCCGAGATCTATTCCAACTACGACTTCAAGACGGAAATCCTGGTCGCCTCCGTGCGCTCGCCGCAGCATGTGGTCGACGCCGCGCGCATCGGCGCCGACGTGTGCACCCTGCCGCCGGGGGTGATCTGGCAGTTGTTCAAGCATCCACTGACGGACAAGGGCCTGGAGGCCTTTTTGAAGGACTGGGAAAAGACCGGCCAATCCATCCTGTGATCGCCGGTCTCTTGGGCGTTCAGCGAACCGCGGAATGCCGGCCCGTCATGCCACCGCCGTTGACCGCCCGCCAATAGATGTCGGCCCAGGTCTCCTTGTCATCCATACAGCTGGAATAAGAGACCACCTTGTCGACGGCCTTTCCGTCCTCGGACAGGGGGACGCGGACAGTCGCCTGGATTTCATCCTTCCAGGGATTGTACGGCTTGAGTGCATGGACGAACATGAGCGGCCGGCGCGCCTCCGACACCATCTCGTATTGGCGTTGACCAATGTAGGCCAGCGCGGGCGCCGCAATCTCGGACACCTTGCGGCCCGTCATATCGACCCCCTTAAGGGCCGTATGGCCGGTCCCCCAGAATCTGTAGGTGAAGGTCCTGGCCACGCCGTCGACGTCGGCCACCGCCACATACGGAATGACGTCAGCCGGCAGTTTGTGGAGATTGAAGTCCGACCAGCGGGGCATGGCCCGGTCGCCCTGCAGTGCCCGGCAATGCGCAAGGAACGCGTCGAACTTGGCCGAAGACACGTCCTGCGGCTCCACCACGGCGAACTGAAATTCTTTCTCTGCCTCGGTATCACTCACGACGGCTTGGCCTTCATTGCTTGGGTTGGGCGCCAGAAGTAACACACATGTCTTGCATTGGCCTGACGACTGGCACCGTGAAAAATAGAAACTGGTGCTGGCGCTGCCCCCCTGGACGGCAATAATGGCGGCTTGATCCATTACCATTGAGACCGCCGTACATGGGCCGTAAGCCCCAACAAGAAACATCCGTTTCCGCCGGCACCGTCGCCCGCGAGACCGCGCGTCTGGCGCGCACCTTCACGCGGCGCACCTTGTTGAGCAATGGGGCCGCATTGGCCGCCGGCGGCATCGGCATGGCCGTGGCGCCGATGCTGATCCGCCCCGCCAACGCCAAAGGCGAGACGGTCAACGTGCTGACCTGGACCGGTTACATCCCTGCCCGCTTCGCCAAGACCTTTAAAAAGAAGACGGGCATCACCGCCAACATCACCACCGTCGGCTCCAACGAGGAAATGCTGTCCCAGGTCACGGCGACCCACGGCCGCGCCTGGGACGTGATTTCACCTTCCGCCCACCGCAAGAGCCAGTGGCTGGCCCTCAACATGACCCAGGCCTGGGACATGAAGAAGATTCCCAATCTGGCCAACGTGCAGCCCGCGTTCCTCAAGATTTCCGAGGACTGGTCTTGGGACAAGGGCCAGCACCATTTGCCCCACATCTGGGGCACGGAAGGCATCGCCTGGCGCACGGACCGCTTCATGGGCGTCTACGGCAAACTGTCCCTGGCCGACCTGTGGCTGCCCGAAATGAAGGGCTTGGTCCAAGGCCGTGCCCATTCCCTGATGTCCGGGATCGGGCGCATGCTGGCCGAACAGGGAAAGCTGCCGCCGTTGCAGGACGCCTACAAGGACGAAGGCGCCATGCGCGCCACCTGGAACGACATCCTGAAATTTGCGATCAAGCATAAACCCTGGCTGCGCGCGTTCTGGCACGATCACGAAAGCCAGAAGACCAACTTCACGCGCAACGGCGTGATGATCGGTCAGACCTGGGACGGCCCCGCCATCGAACTGGCCAAGGTCGGCCAGCCGATCGCCTATATGGCGCCGAAGGAAGGAGCCTTCGCCTGGATGGACGGGCTGTCGCTGACGGCGGCGACCAAGAACAGCGACGCCGCCCATGCTTTCGTCGATGCGCTCTACACCGCCCAGGCCGGCGCGCAGATGAGCAACGCCTCAGGCTACAACTCCGTGGTCCAGGGGGTCGAAAGCCTGCTGACCAAGAAGGCCCACAAGGCATTCAAGGACGCCTATCCGGGGGACGCGCTTGAAAAGCTGTGGTGGTGGCCGGACGAGCCCGTGTGGTTCGCGGGCCTGCGCAACGCCTACCGCGACCGCTATCTGGCGGCGAAATAAAAAAGCCGGGACCGCATCGCGGCCCCGGCCTTTAATTCCACAATCCAAAGCGGATCAGAGTTCTTCCAGCGCTTCCCTGAGCAGGCCGATCATCGCGTCGATGTCGGACTCAGTAGCGACGAAGGCCGGGGCCACGACGCCGCAGTCGCCCGTGAACTTCACGTGCAGGCCGCGCCAGAACAGGTCTTTCTGGAATTGCGTGCCGAGGGCGCCCGGGTTGCCCTTGGGCTTCAGTTCGATGGCCCCGATCATGCCGTAGCCGCGGATGTCGGCCAGGCAGTCGAGCCCTTCGAGGGAATACAGCGCCTTCTGGAAATAATCGACCATGCCGGCCGCCTTTTCGAAGGTGTTGTCGGCCTCGTAGATCTTCTGCACGGCGACGCCGGCGGCGCAGGCAGCCGGATGCGACGAGTAGGTATAGCCGTGGAACAGCTCGATCGCGTTTTCGGGGGCCGCGTTGATGATGGTCTCGTAAATCTCGTCCTTCACGGCGATGGCGCCCATGGGCTGGCAGCCGTTGGTGATCGCCTTGGCCATGGTCATCAGGTCCGGGGTGACGCCGAAGGCCTGGGCCGCGAAGGGCGCACCCGTGCGGCCGAAACCGGTGATGACCTCGTCGAACACCAGCAGGATGCCGTGGGCGTCGCAGATTTCGCGCAGCCGTTCCAGATACCCCTTGGGCGGCACCAGGCAGCCCGTGGACCCGGCAATGGGCTCGACGAAGCAGGCGGCGATGGTGCCCCCGCCGACGTTTTCGCAGATGCGCTGCAGGTCGTCGGCCAGTTCGGCGCCGGTTTCCGGCTGCCCCCGGGTGAAGGCCTGCTTGGGGTCCCAGGTATGGCGCATGTGCACGACGCCCGGCATCATGCCGGAAAACGTCTCGCGGTTCTTGACCATGCCCGACAGGGATGTGCCGCCGATGTTGACGCCGTGATAGGCGCGTTCGCGGCTGACGAAGCGGGTGCGGTGGCCCTGGCCCTTAACGCGGTGATAGGCCATGGCGATTTTCAGCGCCGTGTCGATGGCTTCCGAGCCCGAGTTGGCGAAGAAGATATGGTTCATGGGCTCGGGCGTGATGCGGGCGACCCGCTGGGCCAGGTCGAAGGCCCCCGGGTGACCAAGCTGGAACGGCGGGGTGTAGTCGTTTTCCAAAAGCTGTTCGTACACCGCCTGGGCGATTTCCTTGCGCCCGTGGCCCAGCGGGCAACAGAACAGGCCCGACGAGCCGTCGAGAATCTTGCCGCCCTTGTGATCGTAATAATGCAGGCCCTCGCCGCGCACGACGATGCGCGGGCTTTTCTTGAAATCCCGGTTGCCGGTGAAAGGCATCCAGTTCTCTTCAAGGGAATTGGTGTTGTATTCCATGATTGTTCCTCCTAGGGGCCTGCGGGGCGTTCCCGACGGGCGAAAAACCGCGCGGTCCTTTGAAAATACGGGCCGTTGGGGTTGTCAGGTGATTGGCCTCAACGTAATCTCCCCTCCTGGCACCATGTTAGAGCCAGTGGCGGCTTTTCCATGAACCACTTTTCGTAATTCTGCAGATCAACGGACGGCGATGCGCGACGGCATATTCCATCTGGACCGGCGGCCCAACATCTCGATCCAGGGCCAGATCCGCGAGATGCTGGTTTCGGCCATCCTGGGCCGCCAACTGCCGGCGGGCGACCCCCTGCCGTCGTCGCGCAAGCTGGCGAAAAGCCTGGGCGTGTCACGCAACACGGTGGTCCTGGCCTATCAGGGGCTGGTCGACGACGGCTATCTTGAATCCCGCGAACGGTCCGGCTTCTACGTCTCCGACGACATCATGGAAGGCCGCGCCGACGAGCCCGCCACGCCGCCGCCGGCCCCGGACCCCCGGCCCAGCGACGCCCCCGATTGGGCCGCACGGTTCCAGGTGCATCCGTCCCATCAGGCCAATATCGAAAAGCCGGGCAACTGGCTGACTTACCCCTACCCCTTCATTTACGGCCAGGTCGACCAGTCCCTGTTCCCCATCGCGCAATGGCGGGAATGTTCGCGCCAGGCGCTCGGCCGCAAGGGCATGGACGTATGGACCGGCGATGCGCTCGCCGCCGACGACCCCATGCTGGTGGAACAGATTCAGACACGCCTGCTGCCGCGTCGGGGCATCCTGGCCCGCGACGACGAAATCCTGGTGACCTTGGGCGCCCAGAACGCGCTCTACATCCTGGCCGCCCTTTTGGTCCGCGAGGGCACCTGCGTCGCCATCGAGGACCCGGGCTATCCCGACGTGCGCAACATCTTCGGGCTGAAGACCGACCGCATCCTGCTGGTCCCGGTCGACGCTCACGGCCTGCCCGTGGACCAGCAACTGGACGGCGCCGACATCGTGTTCGTGACGCCATCGCACCAGGCGCCGACCACGGTGACCATGCCCAAGGCCCGGCGCCAGGAGCTGCTTGCCCGCGCCGGGGAAAAGGACTTCGTGATCATCGAAGACGACTACGAATGGGAAACCAACTACGTGTCCGAACCCACGCCGGCCTTGAAATCCATGGATACGGCCGGGCGGGTGATCTACGTGGGGTCCCTGTCGAAGACCCTGTTTCCGGGCCTGCGCCTGGGCTATCTGGTCGGCCCGGCGCCGCTGATCAAGGAAGCCCGCGCCTTGCGCCGCCTGATGCTGCGCCACGCCCCCAACAACAACCAGCGCACCGCGGCCCTGTTCCTGGCCCTGGGCCATCACGACAGCCTGGTCCACAAGCTGCAGAAGGCCTACCGCGAACGCTGGAAGATCATGGGCCGCGCCCTCGCCGACCATCTGCCCGGCTGGTCCAAGGCGCCGACCTTCGGCGGCACCAGTTATTGGGTCAGCGGGCCGGACGGCTTCGACGCCGGCAAACTGGCCGACCGCGCGCTCGACGACGGCGTGATCATCGAGCCAGGCCGCGTCAACTTCGCGCAATCAAGCCCGCCGCGGAACCATTTCCGCCTGGGATTTTCGTCCATCGCGGCGGAACGCATCGAGCCGGGCATCCGCCTGCTGGCCGACATCATCAAGCGGGGCCTTTGACCCGAGGCCGCCGGTTGCCCTGACTGGGCCTAATAAAATTCGAAAACACATAAATTGAGACAATATCGAGCCAAATTACGCATCCTGGCGCGTGAAAAACCCCCCATCTGGCCCTACCCCCTGAACTGGCGAACGCCTACCAACAACGGCATGGAATGCGGTGACGTCCGCCGCGCCGAATGTGGGCCGAGATGACGCCCGGCGCCGCGCGTGAACCGCGTTCAAGGGTGCTATAACGTACGGAACAACAATCCATGCCGGCCCCGTGCGGCGGCCGGCCAAACTGCTTACGGGAGGATCCCAAGCATGACCAAGATGAACACGGAAGAGGCCTTCGTTAAGGTCCTGCAGATGCACGGCATCGAACATGCCTTCGGCATCATCGGCTCGGCCATGATGCCGATCTCGGACCTGTTCCCCAAGGCGGGGATCACCTTCTGGGACTGCGCCCATGAATGCAACGCCGGCATGATGGCCGACGGCTTCACCCGTTCAAGCGGCAAGATGGCCATGTGCGTCGCCCAGAACGGCCCCGGCATCACCAACTTCGTGACCCCGGTCAAGACCGCCTATTGGAACCACACGCCCATGCTGCTGGTCACGCCGCAGGCCGCCAACAAGACCATCGGCCAGGGCGGGTTCCAGGAAATCCCGCAGATGGCCCTGTTCGAGGACATGGTCTGCTATCAGGAAGAGGTCCGCGACCCGACCCGCATCGCCGAGGTCCTGAACCGCGTGATCACCGAAGCCTGGCGCGGCTCCGGCCCGGCGCAGATCAACGTGCCGCGCGATTTCTGGACCCAGATCGTCGATATCGACCTGCCCCAGGTCATCAACATCGAACGCCCGTCGGGCGGCAAGCAGGCCATCGCCGACGCCGCCAAGATGCTGTCGACCGCCAAGTTCCCGGTCATCCTGAACGGCGCCGGCGTGGTGCTGTCGGGCGGCATCGAGGCCTCGAAGGCGCTGGCCGAACGCCTGTCCGCCCCCGTGTGCTGCGGTTATCAGCACAACGACGCCTTCCCGGGCTCGCATCCGCTGTTCGCCGGCCCGCTCGGCTACAACGGCTCCAAGGCGGGCATGGAGCTGATCTCCAAGGCCGACGTGGTGCTGGCGCTGGGCACCCGGTTAAACCCGTTCTCGACCCTGCCCGGCTACGGCATGGATTACTGGCCGAAGAACGCCAAGATCATCCAGGTCGACATCAAGGCCGAACGCATCGGCCTGACCAAGAAGGTCGACATCGCCATCCAGGGCGACGCCAAGCAGGTCGCCGAACAGATCCTGGCCGGGCTGGCCCCGACCGCCGGTGACGCCGGGCGCAAGGACCGCGAAGACCTGATCTCGACCACCAAGTCGCGCTGGCTGCAGACCCTGTCGTCCATGGACCATGAAGACGACGATCCGGGCACGACCTGGAACGAACGGGCGCGCAACAAGCATCCGGAGCGCATGTCGCCGCGCATGGCCTGGCGCGCCATTCAGGCCGCCCTGCCGCGCGACGCCATCATCTCGTCCGACATCGGCAACAACTGCGCCATCGGCAACGCCTATCCGACCTTCGAACAGGGCCGCAAGTACCTGGCCCCGGGCCTGTTCGGCCCCTGCGGTTACGGCTTCCCGTCGATCATGGGTGCGAAGATCGCCTGCCCGGACACGCCCGTCGTGGGCTTCGCCGGCGACGGCGCCTTCGGCATCTCCGCCAACGAGATGACCGCCGTCGGCCGCGACGAATGGCCGGCGATCACCATGGTCATCTTCCGCAACTACCAGTGGGGTGCGGAAAAGCGCAACACGACGCTGTGGTATCTGGACAACTTCGTCGGCACGGAACTGGACCTCGACGTCCAGTACGCCAAGATCGCCGAAGCCTGCGGCCTCAAGGGCGTGCAGGTCACGACCATGCAGGAACTGACCGAGACCCTGGACGCCGCCGTCAAGGCGCAGATGGAAAACAAGACCACGACCTTTATCGAGGTCATCCTCAACCAGGAACTGGGCGAGCCGTTCCGCCGCGACGCCATGAAGGCGCCGGTCGAGGTCGCGGGGATCAATCCCGGCGACATGCGCCCGCAGAAAGGGGCCTAAGCGCCCTTGCAAGAGGCCGGGAGGCCGCGGCAACCACCGCCCGTCTCCCGGCCCTCCCCTTTCCTCGGGCGCCTCTGTTGTAGGCGCCCCTTTTTTTGGGTGTATGCTGAACCATGCTGAGCACCGCGCCGTTCGAAGTTCCCCAATACCTGCTCGATAGGGCCAAGGGCCTGGACCGCGTGCCCATGGCCGTGGCCGGGTCCGACAACATGGTGGTCATGGAAAGCGCCAGACAGGCGACGGAGGCGGGCCTGATCACGCCGGTCCTGGTCGGCGACCGGGGCGAGATCGAAAGCCTGGCCGAGACCATGGGCTGGGACATCTCCGCCTACCGCATCGTCGATACCGGAGGCGAGGACGAAAGCGCCGCCGCCCGCGCGGCCGTCACGCTCGCCCGCGACGGCGAGGTCAAAGCCCTGATGAAGGGCCATGTCCATACCGACGCCCTGATGGCCGCCGTGGTCGCCCGTGAAACAGGGCTGCGCACAGGCCGGCGGCTCAGCCACGTGTTTCACATGACCGTGCCGGGCTCGGACCGGGTGCTGATGATCACCGACGGCGCCGTCAACGTGGCGCCCAACGAAAACACCCTGATGGATATCGTCAACAACGCGGTCGGCCTGGCCCATGCGCTCGGCAATGCGGCGCCCAAGGTCGCCATCCTGTCTGGCACGGAAAGCGCCCTGCCGGCCATGCCGTCGAGCATGACGGCCAAGGCCATTGTCGAACGCGCGCGGGCGGGCGAGGTTTCCGGCGCCGTCGTCGACGGGCCCTTCGCCTTCGACAACGCCGTGTCGCCCGAGGCCGCCAGGTTCAAGGGCATCGACAGCCCCGTCGCCGGCAACGCCGACATCCTGGTCGTGCCCAACATCGAAACGGGCAACGGGCTGTTCAAGATGATGGTCTATTTCATGAGCGGCCTGGCCGCCGGCGTCGTTCTGGGGGCCAAGGTGCCGATCGTGCTGACGTCCCGCGCCGACCCGCCCGAAGCCCGCTTCGCCGCCACCGCCATCGCCGCCATCGCGGCCGCCGGGAAAGCTAGCGGTCCAGCCTGAGGCGCCGCACCATGGCCTCCGGCGCCTGCGAGCATTCGTGGCGGGCGAAGACGTTCCGGCCCGCATCGCGGATTAGAACCATGCGCGTGATCAGCGGCTTGCCCAGTTCGCGGTTGATCTTGCCCCGCAAGGCGCCGGCCATTCTGTCGAGATCGAAATCGTCAAAGTTCGACCCGGCGTTGGCCGCGTCGGACAGGGCGATGTTGACCAGATGATAGATCACGGGGGCGATGTCGCAGATGTCCTTGATCGCGCCCCGGTCCGCCGTCACGGCGACCGGCAATACGGATGCCGCCAGCCCCCGCGCCGGAATGAAGGGCCGGGGAATGTTGACGTGCCGGAACACGATGGCGGGCGGCGGCTTGTCCTCGTCGCCGGACTGCGCCGGTCCCGAGGATCGTCGCGCGGCCAGCATGCCGGCGGCGCCGCTCACGGCGGGTGCCACTTCGGCCGGGGGCTGTTGCGGCGTGTTCACCGGCGGGCCGACGGGGGGAATCACCACCACGCCGTCCTGGGGTGGCGGGGCGGGCGCGGCCTCGGGGGGCGTTTCGGAGTTCTCGACGGTTTCCGTGCTCAGATCGTTGAGCGCGACGAACAGGTAGCCCGCCAAAGCCAGCACCGCGACCGTTGCGCCGATCAGATACTTGGGGTCCTTGAACAGCAGATAGGCCAGACGCTTGACGCCGCTGCCGGCTTCCTTGGCGCGGCGGTCGGCCGCATCCGCGTGCTTGCGCGCCAGAAACTCCTGCGCCTTGCGGATACGCAGGTCCTTGACGGAGCGCAGCAATGCCACGGCATCGTCCGTGGGCGTGCCGCCGCCGGCGTTGGCGAACATGCGCCCGATCTCGCCCTCGACCCGGGCGATTTCCAGCTCGTCCCCCTTGCGGGTGAACAACTGGCGGGTCACGGCCTCCAGACAGCTTTTCAGCACCGCCGCGTTGGGCGCGCTGGCGACCACGGCGATCAGACCCTCGTCCGGGTCCTCGAACACCTTCTCCCAATCGGTCACGCCCGACGGAGTCTGTGGGAAAGCGGGTTTGCTCATGCCTGATCCATGCCCTGTCGCGGGACGCGTGGCTGTGCCCGCCATCACAATATATATAAAAAAGTGCAGATAGTTTTTCCGTCAACGCGGAAAGTCAGGCCCGACCTAGCGCAGGGGCGTGATCGTCGGCGTCGGCGGTTCCACGTCCGGCTCGCCCAATATCTTGGCAACGTCCTGCTTCATGAGAATGCGCGACCAGGTGCGGATGTCATGAATGTCAGCCGCCGGAACGATCCAGTCGGCGGGGTCGTCCACCGGCGGCGGCACCAGGCGAAAGGTCTTGCCCTGGCCGCCCGCGCCCTCGACGGGGATCAGCCTGCCGTCCTTCGCCCGCTCCGCCCCCGCCTTGCCGCGCAGGCAGGCCTCAAGCAGGCCATCGTCCGTATCCGCGTGCAGGTCGAGCCAGGCGAAGGCATGCTTGGCGGCATAGCGGGTCATTTCCTCGTGGCGGCCCATTTCCCGGCGCAGGTCGGCGAAGGCGCCGTCGGCCCAGATCAGCTGTTCCTTGGCGCTGTCGTCGCGGCAGCGGCGCAGCTGGCGGATCTGGCGCTCGCGGGCGGCGATGTACCAATAGGCCGCTTTCAGCGCGTCGCCCCCTTGTTCCAGCTTGCGCGCCGAGGCGTAAATCCACAGCGGCGGAAAGTAATGGGCCTGGGGCTCGAACCAGCGGCGGTAATCCTCGATCAGCTTGGCCGGGACCTGGGCGATCCAGTGTTCACCCTCGGACCATCGGCCCGTCTCCCGCGCCTTGTCGATCTCGAAGGTATAGGCGTCGAGCGGATCGGCGGGGGCCTGCTTCGGGGCTTCGGTCACACGCCGCGCCTGCGTCAGCTGCAAACAGCCGGCGAGCAAAACCACGGCGGCGCCAAGCGCCGCGAGGGTACGGATGCGAATCATGGCGGAATGCTAGGGGGTTACGGGAAACTTGTCACGGCCCCCATCGCGGATGGCTACTCCGCCGCCGTTTCGTCCAGCAACGTCTCCCCCGGCTTCACGCGGGTGAATTTGACCGGCTCCGTCGTCATGTTGATCTGGCCGTGGCCGTCGAGCGTCACGCGGGTGAAGCGGGAATTCTCCACGTCGCGCACGTCCGGATAGTCGGCGCGGTAGTGGGCGCCGCGCGAGTCGTCGCGCGCCGTGGCCGCCGCCGTGATCGCCTTGGACACCAGGATCAGGTTCTTCAGGTTCAGCCAATCGTGCCAGGTGAGGTTATAGGCGAGGTCCGTGCCGGTGACGCCGGTCTGGTCCAGGTCATGCTCAAGCACGTCGAGCCCTTCCGCCGCCCGCTTGAGGCTGTCGAGATCGCGGATGATCCCGGCGTCTTCCCACATCAGGTCGTAGAGCCGCTTGCGGATGCCGTCGATGTCGCCCTTGGGCTGGGTCAGGGGACGGCCTGCCAGCATCACCGCGTCTTCCAGGGACGCCGGGTCCGGGTCTGCGAATTGGCCGTTGTCCGGCGTCCATCGGGCGATGGTGTCGCCGGCGATGCCGCCGAACACGGTGGAATTGGCGACCCCGTTGCCGCCCAGGCGGTTGGCGCCATGGACGCCGCCCGTATCCTCGCCGGCGGCGAACAGGCCGGGGATGGCGGTCGAGCAATCGGCTTCGAACTCGGCCCCGCCCATCATGTAATGGGCCGTGGGCACGACCTCGACCAGCCCGGCGGCGAGGTCGAAGCCGCAATCGGCGCAGCGTTCGACCATGCCCTTGAAGTTCTTGCGCACCTGGGCCGTGTCCAGATGCTTCATGGTGATGTAGAGCCCGCCGTTGGCGGCGACGTTGCCGGCGCGCATTTCCGTGAACATGGCGCGGGACACGATGTCGCGGGTCGCGCGCTCGTTGCGCTCGTCGTACTTGTGCATGAAGCGCTGTTCGTCTCCGCCCAGAAGATATCCGCCGAAACCGCGCAGGCCTTCCTCGATGATCGTGCCGGTCATGCGCGTGTCCGACCCGGCGATCAGGCCCGTCGGGTGGAACTGCACCATTTCCATGTCGCGCAGGGCGAGGCCCGCGCGCATGGCCATGGCCATGCCGTCGCAGGATTTGTCGCCGGACGGCGTGTGGTACTTGTACATGGTCGGCCCGCCGCCGGTGGCCAGCAGCACGGCCTTGGCCTGGACGAAGCGGAACTGCCCCGTGCGCATGTCGATGAACAGCACGCCGGAAATGCGCGATCCGTCCGCCGACTTGATCAGCTCGATGGCCCGGTGGTCCTCCAGCTTGTCGACGTCGCGGGCCCAGGTCTGTTCCATCAGGCGGTTGATGATCTCGATCCCGGTCAGGTCGCCCTTATGCACCGTGCGGTCGAAGGTCTGCCCGGCGAAGGCCTTCTGGTGGATGCTGCCGTCCGGGTTGCGGTCGAAATAGCAGCCGAGTTCGTTTTCCAATTCGCGGATGCGGACCTGGGCCTGGGTCACCAGGGTCCAGGCAAGCTCCTGGTTGTTGAGCCACTTGCCGCCTTCGACCGTGTCCATGAAATGGCGCTCGGCGCTGTCGCCGGGGGCCAGGGCCACGTTGTAGCCGCCCTGCACCATGCGGGTGCAGCCGGTCTTGCCGAGCAGGCCCTTGACCGCCACGGTCACCTTCAACTGCGGCGCCAGGTCCTTGGCGTGCAGGGCCGCGAACAGCCCGGCCCCGCCGGAACCCAAAATCAGAACGTCGGTCTGCTGTGTGTCGATATCGGGCGTCACGAGGAAACTCCCATGCTGGCCAGGGCTTCCGCCCGGCGGTCTTCGGCGGTCTTCTTGACCCCGTCGTAGAGCGAGCCGCCGTGGGCGTCCATGGCGACCAGCAGCGGGCCGAAGCCCTTGATCTTGAATTCCCACAGGCATTCGGGGTTGAGGTCTTCCAGATCGACGTCCGTGATCTGCTCGATCCAGGTCGTCTCCAGCGCCGCCGTGCCGCCGATGATGGCGAGATAGATGCCGCCGAACTCCTTGAACGCGGCGCGGCTGTCCTCGCCGAGCCCACCCTTGCCGATGACCATGCGCACGCCGTACTGCGCCATCAGGGGCCGGGTGAACCGTTCCATGCGCTGCGACGTCGTGGTGCCGATGCAGACACTCTCATAACCCGCCGGGCAGAAGTTGGACTTCGGCACCTTCTTCACGTTGGGCGCCGTGTGGATCACCGCATGGCCGTTCAGGTCGAACCGGGTCGTGCGGCCCTTGTCGAACATGTGGATCTGCGTCGCGTCGCGGATGCCGTACAGCCAGTCTTCCAGGATCACCGTGTCGCCGGCGCGAAGCTCCCTGATCTGTTCCTCGGTGCAGGGCATGTGAATGACGTGTTCAGCCATTTTTCTCTTCCTTTCTTCTCACCGTCTCACTGTCTCTGTGGTGACTTTTTTTGAACCACTGAGGCGGTGAGGCCGTGAGGAAAAACTAAAACCCGATTTCGACGCCCTTGGGCGTGAAGGTCGCCCGGGCGCGGCGCGCCGAATGGCACATGATGTTGACGGCGACCGGGTTCATGGTGATGTGGGTGGCGGCGGTCTCGACATGGACGGCAAAGGCCGTACTGTCGCCGCCCAGGCCCTGCGGGCCGATGCCCAGCATGTTGACGGCGGCGCTCAACTCTTTTTCCAGCTTCGCCCCCTCCGGGTCGTCGCAGACGGAACCGAGCGGCCGGGCCCCCGCCTTCTTCGCCAGCTTGGTGCACAGGTCCGAGGTGCCGCCGACGCCGACGCCGACGATGGTCGGCGGGCAGACGCGCCCGCCCACTTCCATCACCTTGTCGATGACGAAGGTCTTGATGCCGGCCACGCCCTCGGCCGGGATGCACATTTTGAGGAAACTGCCGTTTTCCGAGCCCGATCCCTTGGGGATCATCTCCATCTCGAAAAACTCGTCCTTGTCGGAAAAGTCGATGGTGATGACCGGCACCTTGATGCCGCAGGACGTCTGTTCGTTGACCCGGGTGATGGGGTGGACGACGGAAGAGCGCAGCGGGTGTTCGGTCGTCGCCCGCTCACAGCCCTTGCGGATCGCCTGCTTCAGGGCGTGGCCGTCGACCTCGACCCCGCGCCCGATCAGGATGTTGTAGATGGGAATGCCCGTGTCCTGACACAGCAGATTGGTCGTGTCCTCGGCCACGTCGATGTTCTTGATCATGGTCGCCAGGATCGACTTGGCGGTCGGGTCCGTCTCCGTCGCGTCGAGACGCTTGAAGCCGTCCTTGATGTCCGGCGGCAGAATTTTCAGCGCCTGGATGTACAGGTGTTTGGCCGTTTCCTCGACGGCGTCGAGATCGAGTTTCATCTTAAGTCGCCTCCTAGACAATCAACGTCACCCCGGCGCCGGCCAGGATGGCCAGGACGATGCGCCGAAAGCGTTCTTCGTTCAAACGGGTGTAGCAGCCGATGCCGAGCAGCCCGCCCAGGGCCATGGCCGGCAGGGCCCAAAGATAGTTCTGCGCCAACTGCGGCGTGACCAGGCCCGCGTAGGCCATGGCGGCCAGGGACAGGCTGTGCATGATCAGGATGAAGGGCTGGGTCACGCCCCGGGCCTGCTCGCGGGGCCAGCCGCGCAGGCCGCTCCACACCGCCGGCACGATGCCCGACAGCCCCGCCATGCCGCCCAGCACGCCGCCGATGCCGCCCGCCGCCGCGTCCAGCCCGCGCCCGCCCCGGGTGATGGTCGGCGGATTGGCGAAGATCAGAAGCCCGCCGCCGTAAAGCACCAGCAAGGCGCCGACCGCGAACTTGAACGGCTCCGCCGGCAGGTGCTGCAACAGCCAGGTGCCGATCGGCACGCCGATCACGCCGAGTGCCAGGAACGGCAGCAGCCGCGAAAAATCCAGGCGGCTGCGCAGGCGGATTAAAAGGAACACATGCAGGGTGATGCCGGTCAGGATGATCAGGGGGGCGGCCTCGACCGGCGGCAGGACGTGCAGCCAGAACGCTGCCGACACCAAGGCGTCGCCGAACCCGGACGATCCCGCGACGAAGGCCGCCAGGAACGCCCCGAGCACCACGATCAGTTCGGGCGACATTGCGGTCATGGTGATCCGGTCATCCCGCATTGAGAAGGAACAGCAGCCCCGCCGCAAGCGACAGGCCGCCGGTGATGGCGACCACGGATTTCTGCCAGTCGCGCCAGGCGAGGAATTCGATGGCGAGAATGCGCAGCCCGCCAGTCATATGGGCCGCGAGCAGGATCACCAGCCCGGTTTCCAGCAGCTTGACCAGGGGGGCCGCGGTCCACGACAGGAACATGTCGAGGGTCGCCGCCTGTTCGACCGCCAGCGCCAGGACATAGAAATGCGCCGGCAGGAACAGCAGCAGGGCCAGGCCGGAAATCCGGTGCAGCACGAAGGCCCAATAGTTGGCGTGATTGCGGTGCGTCTTCATGGCGTCACGCTCCCAATCCATAGAGGCCCACGACGGCGCGGAACCCCATGACCAAAATCAACACGCAGACGGCGGCCATGATCCAATGGGTCGCGCGGCGGCCGAGGGCCGTGTATTCGCGGAGGATGTTGCGCAAACCCGTCGGCGCATGCAGGGCCACGGCGACCACGAACACGGAATAGAACACCAGCCAGGGCACGGAGCCACCGACCCGGGCGACGATTTCCTTGGACGTCACCCCGCCCTGCACGGCGATGACGATGACGGCCAGATGCACGATGACGCAAAGCGCCAGCACGGCGGCGGAGACCCGCTGCACCAGCCATTCCAGGGTTTCGGCGCGTTCGGGGGTCATTGGCCGGCCCCCTCTTTCTTGCCATCACCCCCGCGAAAGCGGGGGTCCAGGTGGATTCCCGCCTTCGCGGGAATGACAAATGGGGAAGCAGGAAACATCATCACAGTTCCCCCTTCAGCGCCGCCTTGACCGTCGCACGCTTCAACCCGGCGATGGACGCCGTCGGGTTCAGATGCTTGGGACAAAGCTCGAAACAGCTTTGATGGGAATGACAGGCCTGACAGCCGCCGGTCCCGGCGATGGCCTTGATGCGGTCCGACTGGCCGCCGTCGCGCACGTCATTGTGCAGGGTCCAGGCCCGGTTGAGGGCGGCGGGGCCGAGATAGTCGCCCAGCCAGGCCACCGTGTCGCAGGCCGAATAGCAGACGCCGCAGTTGATGCATTCGATGCCCGCGGTGGCTTCCTTGCGCTTGGGGTCGTTCGGCGACACCTGGGCGAAGTCGTCATGGCGGGTCGCCGTCGGCACGAAATGGGCCTTGGCCTTGGTCCATTTTTCGAAGAATTCCGTCATGTCGACGGCAAGGTCGCGGATCACCGGCATGTTCTTCAGGGGCTGGATGCGCAGCGTGCCCTCATCGGCGACTTTGTCGACATGGGTGCGGCAGGTCCAGCGCGGCTTGCCGTTGACGGTCATGGCGCAGGAGCCGCAGACACCGACCCGGCAGGCGAAGCGGTAGGACAGGCCCGGATCCAGATTACGTTGAACATAAGTGACGATATCGAGCACGGTCTGGCTCGCCATGCGCGGCACCTCGAAGGTATCGAACCGGCCTTCTTCCCGGCCGCGCCAGATTTCGACGGTGAGGCTGTCCTTGCTCATATGCGTTTCATCCCTATGCGTCTTCCTATTCGTGTTTCTCGCCGAGAACCAGGCGCGGGCCGCCCGGCGGAAACCAGGCGGTCTGATAGCTGATGGGCCGGTCGCGGTGCTCGAACCCTTCCATATGATAGGACAAGCCCGCCAAGTCCGGCGCCAGGCCGAGGGCCCCCGTGACCGTGCCCGGCAGGGGCCCGCAGGCCGCCATTTCCCGCACCCGTTCCGTGGCGATGCCGAAGCGGTCGGCCAGGAAGGCGCGGATGTTGACGTTTTCCAGGTCCTTGGGCGGAATTTTCAACAGGCCCGGCACGCGGGCTTCGGGCAGGTAGAGTTCGCTGATCCCCGTATGGGCATGGTTCACGTCGATGCGCCGGGTGACGACGATCAGATCCCTGGTGCCCAGGAAATCCCGCCACGGGCCGGAGCGGCGCACGGCCTCGATGGAGCCGACCTGGGTATAGACCGGCAGCAGCGAGCGCCCGTCGTCGGCGAGAAAGCGGAAATGCCACAGGTCCTGAGGCGCCATGGCCGGCTCAGCAACGAAGGTGCCGTGGCCGTGGCGGCGGACCAAAAGGCCCCGCTCGGCGAGATTGTTCAGGGCTCGCTGGATCGTTCCCAGGCTGGCCGGCAGCAGCCGCGCCAACTCGTTTTCCGGCGGCAGTTTCTCGCCGGTCTTCAGGCGTCCCTGCAGGATCGCGCGGGCGATGGCGTCGGACAGTTGCAGATACTTGGGCAGGCGCTGCACACCGGCGGCGGGGCCGGCCTCAAGCGCGGAGGCCAAGGCGGTGAAGACCATGGATGCGTTTCCTGATACGGCCGTCTCGTTGCGGCCCTTTCCCTGATTCCTACACCCGCCGGCCCGGAATCTTCAAGTCCTATATAGCTATATAGGTATTTAGACGCCGGTTCAGGCGACCGAAAGGGCGATGAGGCAGCCGAAGGCGTCGTCGCCGGAAATGTAGATGCGCGGGCCGGCGCGCCGGTAGGAGACACCGTTTTCCCGCCATAGCGCCTCGGCCACGTCCAGGTCTTCGACATCGACGCGGAACCCGGCGAACCGCACCTCGCCCTCCGGCACCGCCGGAGGACGCACCCCGGGATAGGTCTCGGCGAAGGCCTCGGGCTCCAGAACACTGAACCCGGCACCGTCCAAGCCTGCGCAGATGCCGCCGTTGATGGGCACCACGGCCCCGAACAGGCGCTTGAACAGGCCGATATGGGCTTCCGGATTTTCCGCGACCATCTGCACGTCGGTAACGCGCCGCGCCCCGTTGGCATGGGTCTGATAATGGGCTTTCCAGAAGATTTCCGCCGGGTGGCGGTGATCGCAGGTGAAGAAGGGGGCCCGCGGCAGGGCCGGGTCGGTCAGGAAGGTCAAGCGGAAATCCAGTTTCACCTCGCTGCCGTCGGGCTGGCGCGCCTTGCGCCCGAAGGCGAAGGCGGCGTGCAGCTTGAATCCCGCCTGCTCGAACCGGGTCCTGTCGGCCTCCCAACCGTCCGAGGTCAGGGCCAGCATGGACATGCCGCCGCCCTGACCGTCGGCTGATTTCAGAAAATCCCGGTTATAGGCGCCGAAGGAAAAATCATCCGACCCGGGTTCCGGCACGTCCTCCGGCTTGGTCACGGACAGCAGTTCGATGAAACTTCCCTGCAACTGGGCCAACCGGTTGCCCGTGCCGAAAGGGTGCTGCGCCTGAGGCGTCAACGTGAAGCCGAGCCGTTCGTAGAATGCGGAAAGCGCCGCGAGATCGCGGGCGGCGAGAACGACGTGATCGATGTCTGTCATGGATAGCCTGTCATGGAACGAGATAGATGGGCGAGGACCAGATGACATGGCCATCTTCCAGCGTGATGCGCACGTAAAGGGCGTTGTCGCGGTCGGGGTTGAGAGGAATCTTGCGCTCCAGCCTGAGCCGCTTGTGGGGGTTTTCCTCCGGCAGGCGGTAGACGCGCACGCGGCGGCCGAGGCCGCCGGCCTCGAGGCAGGTATCCTCGCGCCCGATGTCCTGAACGGCGATGGTCTTCTTGACCAGGGGCGTGTCGATGCGCAGCCAGCCCATGACCATGTCGTCCAGCCAGGCGTCGAAGCCGATGAAGCCGCCCGTGGTCAGGGATGACCATTCGACGCGCTGGGGGCCGACCAGATCCAGGCGCTTTTCGATGTTGTACCAGTTGATGGGCGCGACCCTCGTGAAGGCGTTGCCCGACAGTTCGGCGAAACCGTCCCATACCGTTTCCCGGCCGCGGCCCCGGTATTCGGATCCTTCCCAGATCACCCGGATGCGCTTGCCCATGTCCTCGGCCTCCGACGGCCGCCAGGTTTCCAGTAGGCGCAGGCCGTCGCGGATGTCGATGCGCTCGATCGGCGCGGCGGCATGAATGTCGATCTCGAAAGTCGCCGTCTCGGCATTGGTGCGGAGGATGTCGCCCATGACCGCCTCGGTGACCTGCTCGTCCGGCGGCCCGCCCAGGGCCGGGTCGTCATCGAAACGGTCGGCGGGGGCGTCCAGCGTCACCTTGGTCGAGAGAACCGCCCGGCAGCCCGTGGTGCAGTAATGGTGGCGGCGTTTCAGCGCCGACATCAGGTCCCGGCGGGTCAGGTCGTCGGCGAACAGGCAGGTCAGCCCGCCATAGGCGCCGAACCGCGTCGCCCCCGGGTGCGAGGCCCCCGGCCGGCCCTTGTGTCCGTCCGAGGTCGCGAGAATGCCCGTGCGGTAGCCCATTTCGAAGGCGTCCTCGACCAGCCATTCGAAGGTGCCCCAGGCGGAATGGACCTCGACCGAACGTTCCAACAGGCGGTCGTGGCCGCGCCGGATGTCGGCGTAGCGCCCGCCGACATGGGCGAACACCATGACGTCCTCGCCCTTTAATTTCTCAAACAGTTCCTCGACGCTGTTGGCGTCCTGGTCCAGGTCGCGGGTATCTTCGACCAAGGCGTGGGACGAGCGGTAGATCGGCCGCCCTTCCTCGGCGTAGAGAATATTGCGGTCGCCGCCCAGGCAGGTATTGGCCGACCATTCGTAGCCGGGAATGACGATGAAGCGGCTGTCCTGGGTGAACTCGCGGCTGAGGGTGTTCAGTTCGTCCCAGAATTCCGACGTGATCTGAAAATCGTTGCCCTGATGCACGGTGGCGTCGAGGAACGCCTTGTCGCGGGCGAAGGTGAAATAGGAGCGCGCGTTGTTGGTGCCGATGGTTTCCTGGGACTGGCCGTGCAGGTCGGCCCAGAAGCTGACGCCGCTGGTTTTCCCCACCACGCGCAGCGGGTTGGAGCGTGCCGCCACATTGCCCTCCATGTCGATCAGATCGACCCGCAGGTCGCCCTCTTCCTCGGCGCGCAGGCCGTCGATCTGCACCGAGGCCTGGCCGGGATAGAACGAAATTTCATCCGGCAGGTTCTCCACCGGCCGGGTCGATGTCACGCGGAAGGTGTCTTCGCATCTGGTCGACGGATTGCCCCAGCGGTCCTCACCCTTGAGGCCGAGCAGAAACGTCTCCCCCACCCGCTTCAGGGTCGGCAGCACGGCCTTGTAGAGAACGGGCGGGCCGGAGGTAATCTCGATGGACGGCGTGTGGGGAAGTTCCACGTAGTCGTAGGTGGCGAAGGCGTCGACCAGGATGCGGAACTGGAATTCCTTTTCCTGGAAGGTCTGCATGCGCACGCCGGGGCCGCCGAACCGGCGGTCGCCGATGCGGATGACGATGCGGTCGCCTTCGCTGAGGAACCCACGCACGACCTTGATGTAGAGCGTCTTGTCCCAGGGCCGGAAGTTGCGCTTGATGTCGTATTCCATATGCAGGACGGCGCCGTTGGACGCCTGGGCCGAGACATAATTGGCCCCTTCGGGATCCTCCATCTGCAGCCTGCCCAGGTCCGAGGCGAAGCGATGCACGATCTTGAGCGATCCGGAATCGTCGATCCCGAACTTGCCCGCCGTATAGATGATGAAGAAGGATTGGAAGCTGCCCGCCTCCACCGGACCCAGGGGGGCGATGGAAACGGAGCCCATTTCCTCCGGCAGATAGGTCGAAAGCGGCATGCCCCCAAGTCCCCCGTTGCCTTGACCGGTTCAGGGATCCTGACAATCCCCGGCGCAATCCTCAGTTCGGCTAATATTCATCCATAGGATGGAAAGAGGCAAGCCGCCCCCGGGGCTCAGGCGTTTCCGTCCCCGGGCTCGCCGGGCAGGGGAAAGCCCCCGTCCCGCTGATAAACCTTGATCAGCGCGGCGTCGTCCTGGCGGCCCAGGCCCATGTCCTTGGCCTTCTGATACTGCCCGAGCGCCGTTTCGGAGATCGGCAGGGGGAAGTCCAGGCGTTCGCCCTGGGCCAATACGATGCCCAGGTCCTTGATGAAGATGTCGACGGCGCTTTTCGGACTGTAGTCGTTGTCCAGGACATGGGGGACGCGGTTTTCGAACATCCAGGAATTGCCCGCCGAGGCGGTGATGACCTCGAACACCGTCTTGGCGTCCAGCCCGCTTTTGATCGCCAGGGCCATGGCCTCCATGGCCGTCGCGATATGCACGCCGGCCAGCAGCTGGTTGACCATCTTCATGGTCGATCCGGGTCCGGGGACGTCGCCCAGTTCGAACACCGTTTCCGCCACGGCGTCGAGCAAGGGCCGGGCCCGGGCGAAGGCCTCGGCGGAACCCGAGGCCATGACCGACAGCCTGCCCGCCGCCGACTTGATGGGCCCGCCGGAAATCGGCGCATCCAGGTACAGCGCGCCCTTGGCTTCAACCATCCCGGCCAGGGAAACGGCCGTGTCCGGCGGCATGGTGGCGCAGCCGAGAACCACCGCCCCCGGGGCGAGCGCTTCCAGCACTCCGTCCGGGCCGGTCAGAACCGCTTCGACCTGCTGGGCATTGACGACGACCACGGCGACGGCGTCCGCCCCTCGGGCCGCCTCGGCCGGGGTTCCGGCCGCCCTGCCGCCGCCGGCGGCGAAGGCGGCACGGGCGTCCTCGGAGATGTCACAGCCGGCGGTGTCGATGCCCGCCGCCACCAGGGATTTCGCCATGCCCATGCCCATGGCGCCGAGGCCGATCACCGCCGCGCGGTATGCCGTCATGTCGTAAAGTCCTTGCCGATTAAAGGTTGGTCAGAGTTTGTCGAGCGCACCCTTGATGCGGGAGATCGTGTCCTTGAGCCCCTGCATCATGGACTCGGCGTCCTTTTCCAGCGCCCCCAAATTTTCGCGTCCGGACTTGATCTTGGCCACCAGCTTGGCGCGCTCGGCGTTCAGCTTGTCGAGGACCGCCTGCGCCTCGGCCTGTTTGCGGGCCGCTTCCGAGGCCGCATCCAGGGCCGTCTTGGTTTCCGTGTAAAGGCTCGACAGTTTGGCCTCAAGTTCCTGGGCCTCGGTCCGGCGCTTGTCGATATCCGCCTGGGTCGCCGCCAGCTCTTCCTTCTTGCTGGCCACGGCCTGCGCGATGTCGGCGGATTCCTTCATGAACTTGTCCTGCGCCGCCTTCATGGCGACGCGTTCCTCGGCAACCTGGGCGCGCAGGCGGGACATGTCATCCTGGGCCTGCGACACGTCCGAGGCATAATCGACCGCCGCGACGACGGCCAGGCCCGCGACCACGAACAGCACCAGGGCGACCCGTTTCCAGGCCGCCGCCGATCCGTCCAATCCGGTGGCTCCGGAGATCGAACCGAGGAAGGATTTCTTCGCAGCGCCCTCGCCGGCGCCCGCCTTCGCGGCGCTTCCGGGTGCCTTGGCGGAAGATTTATCGTCTGCTTTCGATGCCGGTTTGGCCGCCGGTTTCGCGGTGCTGTTCTTGCCGTTCTGTTCGCTCATGGAATTCGGTCCTCGCAATGGGTGTGAAGGCCTCCCGCCCCGACATGCCAATCATTATAGAGCACCCCCGCCCCAGGGCCAGTGGGCAGGGAAGGCGGAATAGGTCCAGTTTACAAGCCTGTCAGAATGATGCGTCCGCAAGATGGCTGGCGGCACGGGGGGAAAACGCTATGATGGCCGCCTTAGATACCGCCCATACCATCCAATAAGACCCCGCCCGCCATGATCATTTCCGAGATTACCCTGCGCCGACTGTCGCTGCCCCTGAAGGTGCCCTACAAGCTTGCCTTCGGCGCGGTCACCGCCTTCGACACCATCCTGGTCACCGTCCACGGCGACGGCGGCGAGCACGGCTTCGGCGAGGCGACCATCCTGACCGGCTACACATCCGAGACCATCGACAGCGCCTGGGCCAAGGTGCGGGAACTGGCGGCCCTCCTCAAAGGACGGGACGCGGCCATGGCCAAGGACATGGCCCTTGCCCATCTCAAAAAAGCGCCGTTCGCCGTGTCGTCCCTGGTCACCGCCGTCGAGATGGCCGAGGGCAGCCCCTTCCTGGACGTCGCACAAGAGATCCCCGTGCCGCTGCTGGCGATCCTCAGCGCCTCGGACGAGGCCGGCATCGTGGCCGAACTGGACCGCCACCGTCAGGCCGGATACGGCACGGTCAAGGTCAAGGTCGGCTTCGAATGGGAATCCGACGCCAAGCGCCTGAAATTCATCCAGGATCAGGTCGAACGCATGCCTGCCGGCACCCTGAAGCTGCGCATCGACGGCAACCAGGGCTTTTCCCAGGCCGACGCCCTGTCCTTCACCCGCATTCTCGCCCCAGACCATATCGAGCTGTTCGAACAGCCCTGCCACATGGATGACTGGGACGCGGCCAAGGCCGTGTCCGACATTTCGTCCGTGCCCATGATGCTGGACGAAAGCATTTACGGCCCGGCCGAGATCGAGCGCGCGGCGGAAAGCGGCAGTGCGCGCTTCGTGAAGCTGAAACTGATGAAGGCGGGGTCGCTCGCCGCCCTGGCCGAACAGCTGACCCGCATCCGCGAGCTTGGCATGGAGCCCGTGCTGGGCAACGGCGTCGCCGCCGACCCGGGGTGCTGGATGGAGGCCTGCATCGCCCGCACCCATATCGCCAACGCCGGGGAAATGAACGGCTTTCTCAAGCCCCATCAGGTCCTGTTCGCTGACCCCATGCGGGTCGAGCGCGGCGCCATGATCCTGACGCCCAAGACCCCCGCGCTGATCGACGACGCGGCGTTGGATGCGCTGGCCGCGGAAACCGTCCGGGTGGCCGCCTAGGCATGCTGGACATTCTCGGACAACCGCCGGCGACGCTGGCCCTGCTGGCGCTCGCGATTTTCATGGGTGGCACGGTGAAAGGCATCGCCGGGATCGGCCTGCCGATCCTGACCATGTCCATCATCTTCACCCTGGACCTGCTGCCGGCCAAGGATACCATCGCCTTCGTCGTCATGCCGATCCTGGTCACCAACGTATGGCAGGCCGTGCGGTCGCGCGGATGGACGCTGACCGCGAAAGAACACTGGCTGCTGATCCTCATATTCGTGCCCTGTCTGTATCTGGGCTCCAAACTGCTGGCCGGGATGGACACCAAAGGCGTGTTCCTGGTGCTGGGCTGCATCGTCGCCGCCTTCGCCGCGTCGAACATGTGGAAACCGGACATGGAGCCCCTGTCACCCAAAACCCGGCTTTGGGCCGGTCCCCTGGCCGGGGTGACGGGCGGCCTTCTGGGCGGCCTGTCCACGGTGTGGGGGCCGCCGATCATCATGTATCTGGTCATGCTGCGCCTGCCCAAGGACATCTGGGTGCGCTCCGTCGGATTGATCTATCTCACCGGCGCGATTCCGCTGGCCGGATTTTACTGGGCAAACGGGGTCTTGAACCCATCCAATATCTACCTGTCGACGGCGGCCTGCCTGCCCGGCATTATCGGGGTTCTGGTCGGCGAAAAAATCCGCAAGCGGATCAACGAAGACGCCTTCCGCCGCGCCATGTTGATCTGCCTGTTCCTGATCGGGCTCAACCTGATCCGCCGCGCCGTTTTCTGACGCCCGCCCCTTTTCGGAGGACCCGCGCATGGACTTCGCCGATCCCAATCTGTGGCTCTCGCTGTTGACCCTTACGGTGTTGGAAATCGTTCTGGGCATCGACAATCTCGTGTTCATTTCCGTCGTTGCGGCCAAACTGCCGGAAGCCCAGCGTGAAAAAGCGCGCAAACTGGGCCTGACGGCGGCGCTCGGCATGCGCATCGTGCTGCTGGCTTCCATTGCCTGGATCATCGGGCTGACGGCCCCCATCTTCACCATCCCCTTCATTGATCATGTGGTGTCCTGGCGCGACATGATCCTGCTGGCCGGTGGGGTGTTCCTTCTGGCCAAGGGTACGCATGAAATCCACGGCACCATCGAAGGCGACGACGATCACGAAACCGGCGCCAAGACCGCCGCGTTCGGCGCCGTGGTCGGCCAGATCATCGTGCTCGACATCGTGTTTTCCATCGACAGCGTGGTCACCGCCGTGGGCATGGCCGAACATCTGCCGGTGATGGTCGCCGCCGTGGTGATCGCCATGCTGATCATGCTGTGGTCGTCGGGCCCGGTGGCGCGCTTCATCCAGGATCATCCGACGACGAAGATGCTGGCGCTGGCCTTTCTGCTGCTGGTCGGCATGGCCCTGGTCGCCGACGGCATGCATTTCCACATCCCGCGCGGATATCTGTATTTCGCCATCGCTTTTTCCATGCTGGTCGAGGTTCTGAACCTGGCGGCGCAGCGGCGGCGCAAGCGCCTGCGCGCGGCCCAGGCCGACTGACGGCGAACGGCGGGAGGGAGCGATGCTCAACATCCTGTGGTCGATCCTGCCGATCTTCGTGCTGATCGTGCTCGGCAACCTGTTGCGCCGGAACGGCATCCCGTCGATCGAGTTCTGGAACCTGAACGACAAGCTGGTCTACTGGGTGCTGTTCCCGAGCCTGTTGTTCTACAAGACCTCGACCACGGATCTCGCCGGCGGCTTCATCGGCCCGCTCGCGGCCATCATCCTGTCCGCGCTGGCCGCGGCGGTGGCCGTATCGCTGATCCTGGGCCTTGCCTTCGGCTTCAACCGGCCCCAGGCGACCAGCATCCTGCAGGGCTCGGCCCGCCATAACACCTTCATCGCCCTGGCCATCGCCGAACGCCTGTTCGGCGCGGAAGGCCTGGCCGTGGCGGCGCTGTGCACGGCGGTGCTGATCCCGCCCACCAACGTGCTGGTCATCAGCCTGATGAACATCATGCTGCGGCAAGGCAGCGGCGGCAGCCTGTGGGCGCCCGTGGCCAAGGACCTGGTGCGCAATCCCCTGATCCTGTCCGTGGGCCTGGGCATCGGCGTCAATTTCCTGGGCACCGGCGAGATCCCGGTCGTCCACGAGGTCACGGGCATGCTCGGCCGCGCCGCCCTGCCCATCGTGCTGCTGGCCGTCGGCGCCAACATCCGCCTGCGCGAAATGAAGGCCTCCGCATCCCCCATCGCCGTCGCCACGGCGGTCAAGTTCCTGGTGTTTCCCGCCGCCGCCTGGGCCATGTGCTGGCAGCTGGGGGTCACCGGCGTGCCCGCCTATGTCATCACCATCTTCGCCGTCATGCCGATGCCGCCGTCGGCCTTCACTATCGCCCGCGAGATGGGAGGCGACGCGCCCCTGGCCGCCAGCATGATCACGCTGCAGACGCTGCTCAGCCTGATCACCGTGCCGGTCAGTCTTGTGATCGCGCAAAAGCTGTTCTAATCGTTGGACGCCGGGCCGCCGCCCGGCAGGCGGGGAGAGGACGAGGAGGCGCCCCATGGCATCGCGCGACCATTTCGCCACGCGGCTGGGCTTCGTCCTGGCCGCCGCCGGGTCCGCCGTGGGGCTCGGCAACATCTGGAAATTCCCCTTCATGACCGGGCAGAACGGCGGCGGCGCGTTCCTGCTGCTCTACATCGCCTTCGTCCTGACCATCGGGCTCAGCGTCATGCTGGCCGAGTTCGCCATCGGCCGCGCCGGACAGCGCAACCCCGTGGGCTCCTTCCGCGCGCTCAAGGGCGGGGCCTGGCCCGCTGTGGGCGGGCTCGGCGTGGTCGCCGGTTTCGTCATCCTGTCGTTCTATTCCGTGGTCGGCGGCTGGACCCTGGCCTACGCCCTGAAGTCCGTATCCGGGGCGCTCGCCTCCAACGACCCCCAGGTCCTGGGCGCGGCCTTCGGCGCCTTCATCGCCGACCCCCTGGACGTGATCGGCTTTCACGCCGCCTTCATGGTGCTGACCCTGGGGATCGTCGCCGGCGGCGTGCGCGGCGGGATCGAGCGGGCGGCCCGCATCCTGATGCCCGTTCTGGCCCTGCTGGTTGTCGTCCTGGCCGTCCGCGCGGTGACGTTGGACGGCGCCGCCAAGGGCATCGCCTTTTTCCTGACCCCGGACTTCTCCAAGGTCACCTGGGACACGGTGAACGCCGCCCTGGGCCAGGCGTTCTTTTCCCTGTCACTGGGCATGGGAACCATGATCACCTACGCCAGCTATCTGAACCGGCAGGTCAACCTGCCGCAGACGGCGGCCCAGGTGACGGTCCTGGACACGGGCTTCGCCGTGGTCGCCGGATTCATGATCCTGCCCGCCGTGTTCGCCTTCGGCTTCGACCCGGCGGCCGGGCCGGGCCTGACCTTCATCACCCTGCCCGCCGTGTTCGCCCAGATGCCGGCGGGGGCGCTGTTCGCCTTCCTGTTCTTCGTGCTGCTGGCCATCGCGGCCCTGACCTCGGCGGTGTCGATCATCGAGCCCGTGGTGTCCTACTTGATCGACGAACGGGGGCTCAGCCGCCGTGCCGCGACCTGGGGGGCCGGGGCGGTGATCTGGGTGCTCGGCGTGCCCTCGGCCCTGTCCCTGGGCCCGTGGAAGGACGTAACCGTGGGCGGCAAGGGCATCCTGGATGCCGTCGACTATCTCGCCTCCAACATCATGCTGCCTTTGGGCGGCATCCTGATCGCCCTGTTCGTCGGCTGGTCCGTCGCTGCCCGCGCCGTCGACGAGGCCCGGTCCGGCGGCGATCACCCCTTCGCCCTGGCCCGGGCCTGGATCTTCATCTGCCGCTTCGTCGCCCCGGCGGCGGTGGCCTGGGTGATGTTCCAGGGGCTGTAGCCCCCCGCGCCGGGTCCGCCCGAAGGTTTCAGCCATCCGATGGGCTCAGGACTTGATATCAAGTCGCATTCGCAATATGGATGCGCATGCGACACGCGATCCCCGTTTCCTGCCTTCTCGCCCTGCTGCTGTTCACCGGCCCGGCCGGGGAAGCCCGCGCGGCGGACGGCTACGCCACCCCGGCCGATCTCGGCAAGGCCCTGTTCTTCGACACCAACCTGTCAAAAAACCGCACCCAGGCCTGCGCCACCTGCCACGACCCCAACCATGCCTTCACCGACCCCCGCGAAACCGCCGTGGGCCGCGCCGTGTCCCTGGGCGATGACGGCACGTCCCTGGGCGACCGCAACGCGCCGACGGCGGCCTATGCGAAATTCTCGCCCAGGTTTCAGCGTCTGAAGGACGGGCGCTATGTCGGCGGCCAGTTCCTCGACGGGCGGGAACCGGATCTGGCCGGCCAGGCCGGGGGCCCGCCGCTCAATCCCCTCGAAATGGGCATGGCGGACAAGGCCGGCGTGGTAAAGCGCCTGTGGGAAAACCCGGCCTATGTCACCGCCTTCGCCAAACTGTTCGGGCCCAAGGTGACGGGCGACACGGACGCCGCCTATGGCGCCATGACCCAGGCCATCGCCGCTTTCGAGCAGACGGCCGAATTCGCGCCCTTCGATTCCAAGTACGACCGTTTTCTGAAGGGCCGGGCCAGGCTGACGGATCAGGAGGAACTGGGCCGCCTGCTGTTCTTTTCCCAGCAGTTCACCAACTGCAACCAGTGCCACCAGTTGCACGCGGTGCAGCCGGCCAAGGCCGAGACCTTCACCAACTATCAGTTCCACAACATCGGGATTCCCGTGAACACCGCCGTGCGCCGGGCCAACGGGTCGAAACCGGGCCATGTCGATCATGGGTTGCTGGAAAACCCGGCGGTGACGGACAAGGCGGAGGACGGCAAGTTCAAGGTGCCGAGCCTGCGCAACGTGGCCGTGACCGGCCCCTACATGCACAACGGCGTGTTCAAGGATTTGCGGACGACGGTGCTGTTCTACAACAAGTACAACACCAAGGACCCGGACCGCCTGATCAACCCGGAAACGGGTAAGCCGTTCCGTGCCCCGGAAGTGCCCAAGACCCTATCCATGAAGGAATTGACCCATGGTCCGGCGCTCGACGACAAGCGCATTGACGCCCTGGTCGCGTTTCTCAAGACCCTGACCGACCGGCGCTACGAGCCCTTGTTGGAAAAATAGGCCCGCCGGGCCCGCTGTTCAGCTTGCGCCGGAGGTCTTGGACTGGATGTAGTTGGGCAGGCCCATCTTCTCGATCAGGCCGAGCTGCTTTTCGCACCAGTAGAGGTGGTCTTCCTCGGTGTCCTCGAGCAGGCCCGTCAGCATCTGGCGAGAGACGTAGTCGCCTTCCTTCTCACACAGGGCGATGACCTTGACCAATTCCTTCTGCACGAAGACCTCGTAGGCCAGATCGTTCTTGATCATGGACGGCACGTCCTTGCCGATCTTCAGCTTGGCGCGGGCGGCCACGTCGGGCATGCCTTCGAGGAACAGGACCCGCTCGATGATCTTGGCGGCGTGGTCCAGCTCTTCTTCCTGTTCGTGCTTCATGCGCTCGTACAGTTCTTCCAGGCCCCAGTCCTGGTACATCCGCGAGTGGATGAAGTACTGGTCGGCGGCGGACATCTCGTGGGTCAGCAGGCCGTTAAGGGCGGTGATGACCGTTTTCTTGCCTTTCATGACGCGGTACTCCTTACGCTTGCGACTGGATATAGTTGGGCAGGCCCATGTCCTTGATCAGGCTGATCTGGGTTTCCAGCCAATCCAGGTATTCTTCCTCGTCCTCGAGAATGTCGTCGAGCAGCTCGCGCGAGACGAAGTCGCCCTTCTTCTCGCACAGCGCGATGGCGTCGCGCAGGTCTGCGATGGACTGCTCTTCCAACGCCAGGTCGCATTTGACGATTTCCTCGGTGTTCTCGCCGATGCGCAGCTTGCCCAGGTCCTGCAGGTTGGGCAGGCCGTCGAGGAACAGAACGCGGGCGATCAGCTTGTCCGCCTGCTTCATGTCCTTGATGGATTTTTTGTATTCGTGCGCGCCGATGTCATCCAAACCCCAATCGTTGAAGATGCGGGAATGGAGAAAATATTGGTTGATGGCGGTCAGTTCGTTCTTGAGGATCAGATTGAGGCGCTTGAGCACCTCCGCATCGCCCTTCATGTGCTGTCTCCATTGATGCGATTCAGGGTCAGGCCCGTGTTGATCTCACATTTACACAGTTCCAAAATGATCGCAAGTACATTGATTTTGCTGGATAATTTTGAAAGTCATTCGCAACCGCATCTGCGAACAAAGCCCTTTGCCGCCCTGCTGTTCTGCGCCGTCCTGGCCCTGACGCCGCGCCCGGCCATGGCCCAGCAAACCGGGGCCGACGGCGCCCAGGGCGGGTCCTGCCGCGCCTGCGACGCGAATCCCGAGCGCTGCCTCGACGCCTGCACGGTCCTGATCGACGGCGGCCTGCGGGACGCCCGGACCCTGTCCAAAGCCTTCAAGAACCGGGGCGACGCCCATGCCCGCAAGGGGGCGCTCGACGCCGCCGCCGCCGATTACGGCCGGGCCATGGCGTTGGTCCCCGGCGACGCCGCCGCCGTCAACAACCGGGGCATCATCCTGAACCGCCAGGGCCGGTTCGACGCGGCGATCGGAGATTTCGGCCGCGCCATCACCCTTGAGCCCGGACGCGCCGCCTTTTTCATCAACCGCGCCCGCGCCCATCACGGCAAGAAGGATTACGCCGCCGCCGTGGCCGACCTGGACCGCGCCATCACGCTCAACCCCGACGATCCCCGCGCCCTCAACAACCGGGCCGGCGCCCTGATGATGCTGGGCCGCCATGACGCGGCGGTCCGGGACCTGGACCGCGCCGTCGCCCTCGACCCCAAATATGCCCTGGCCTACAACAACCGGGGCATCGCCCGGGCGGGCCAGGGTGATTTCGCCGCCGCCGTCCGGGATTACGACCGCGCCCTGGCGCTGCGTCCCGATTACGCCAAGGCCCGCGACAATCGCCTGAAGGCAATCCGCCAACAACGTCAGGCACCCGCCGAAACCCTGAACCTGCCGCCGCCGGAACCGGCGGTGGAGCCTGCCCCCGTGTCCCTGGCCCACGCCCCAGAACCGACCGCGGCACCGGAACCCGGACCCGACCCGGCCCGGGCATCGCCGCCCCCCGCCGACGCCGCCGTTCCCCCGGCCGCCATGGCCGACGCGCCGTCGCCATCCCCCGTCACGGCGGTGACACAGGCCGCGACGGCACCCGTGCCGACGCCCGCCCCCCGCGCTGCCGTCGATTCCGCGCCGCCCCCGCCCGTGCCCGCCGGCCCCTCCCTGCTTGAAAGATATCTGGCATTGGACAAGACCCTGCGTGCGGCGGATCCCACGACCATCCTGCGCTATCAGGTGCGCCTGCGCGAAGCGGGCCATTACGCGGGGGCCGCCGACGGCAGGGTGAACCGGTCGCTTTTGCAGGGTTTGGCCGACTGCATGCAGGCGGGCTGCACACTCCCGTAAACAACCGGATTTCGGACCGTAACCGTCACATTTTTGTGTCTTGCGGACGGGGGAATTTCGCCCGAAAGTCCCTGCGTATTCCCGGTGGGGTTTAGCAGTTTTTGCAACGTCGAATTCTGCACAACGCGGCGCGTGGCGCTGCTGTGATCGATCACCTTTGGGAGTAACTGAAAATGACCATTTCCGACAATTCCCTGAATCCCGTGACCTCGCGCCGCGACCTGATGAAGGCCGTGGGCCTGGGCCTGGAGGCGGCGGACGGGTCGTCGACACCTCGCCGCTCTACGGCACGGGCGAACTGGCCCTTGGCGATTCCGCCTCGGCCCTCGACATCAACGACAAGCTGTTCATCGCCAACAAGATCTGGTCGACCGGCGAGTTCCTGTTCGACGACAGCCACGCCCAGCGCAGCCTGGACGAATCCCGCCGCCGCCTGTGGCGCAAGCAGTTCGACGTGATGCAGGTCCACAGCCTGACCAACATCGCGGTCATCCTGCCGATCCTGAAGGTCTGGCAGAAGGAGGGCCACATCAAGCACGTCGGCATCACCCATCACGAGCCGCCCTATTTCGACCTGCTGGAAAGCTGGATCAAGAAGGGCAAGCCCGACTTCGTGCAGGTCCACTATTCCATCTTCAACCGCCTGGCCGAACAGAAGATCCTGCCCGCCGCCGCCGATGTGGGGGCCGCCGTTCTGGTCAACATGCCGTTCGAAAAGGCCCGCCTGTTCAAGCTGGTCGAAGGGCACAAGGTGCCCGACTTCGCCAAGGACTTCGCCGCCAACTGGGCCGAGTTCTTTTTGAAGTGGATCGTCGCCCATCCGGCGATCACGGCGGCCATCCCGGCGACGGCCAATCCGGACCATGCCTCGGAAAACATCGGCGCCCTGAAGGGTCCCCTGCCCGACCAGAAGATGCGCGAGCGCATGGTCAAGCATATGGAGACCATTCCCGGCTTCGCCGACCTGGACAAGGCGCCGCGCTATCCGGGCAAGAAGTATCCGGGCGTGATCGCCAAGGCGCGGGCGGATATGAAGGCGCGGGGTTAAGCGGTCAAAGGTACGGCCCGGGCAGGACGGGACTGCCGTCGCGGAACCGTTCCGCGCGGAACCGCGTCACGTCGTGGCCAGGGTCGCGCCCGACCACCATGTCGGCCATGACCCGGCCGATGGCCGGGCCGATGCCGAAGCCGTGGCCGGACAGCCCGGTGCATATGAACATGCCGGGCAGCATCGGGTCCTCGCCCAGGGTCGGCACCACGTCGGGGGTGACGTCGATCATCCCGGCCCAGGCCTCGGCCAGCTTGATGCCGGCCAGGGCCGGATAGCGTTTGGCCATGCGGTCTTCCAAGCGACGCACCTCGGCCGCCGTCGGCTCGGGATTGAGGACGCGGGTCTTCTCGAACGGGCTGACCTCGTCGCCGGACCATCGGGTCGGCATGCCCCAGGCCCCGGGATAGCCTTCGGGGGCGCCCGCATGCAGGCGGATGTCGCGCCACGACGCGCCCATGGCCTTGATGAACTTGGCCGCGTACCTGAAGGACTTGCGCGACAGGTAATGGTCCGCATGGGTGCCCGTGGCCAGGGTATAGCCGCCGTCGGCCCGCCGCCTAAGGCAGAACCCGACGTCGCGGATGTTGGGCACGTCGGGCTGGTTGTCGAACAGCATCGGCGCCGCCTCGGTCCGCGCCACGGTGCAGCGCACGGCCAGTTGCGGCACGTCGATGCCGACGTTGGACGCGAAATGGGTGGTCCAGGCCCCGGCCGCCAGCACCACGGCATTGCAGGACACCCGGCCCTTCTCCGTGACCACCCCGGAAACCCGCCCGCCGGTGACGTCCAGGGTGCGCACGGCGCAATCCTCGATCACCGCGACGCCCAGGCGCTGCGCCGCCCGCGCCAGGGCCGGGACGGCGGCGAAGGGCTCGCCCCGGCCGTCGCTGGCCGTATACATGCCGCCCGTGTATTTGCCCGGAAGGCCCGGATAGATGGCGCGCAGATCCGCCGGCGACAGCAGCCTGGTATCCAACTGATAGTCCTTGGCCCGGTCCAGCCAGCCCTCGTAGCGCGCCATTTCCGCCTTCGTGGTGGCGAGGTAGAGGCAACCGCCCTGGGTGAAGGTCAGGTCCGCCTCCCCCGTTTCCGCCGCCAGGCCGCGCCAGATGCGGTTGGCCTCGATCATGATCGGCAGTTCGGCGAGATCGCGGGCCTGCTGGCGGATCCAGCCCCAGTTGCGCGACGACTGCTCGCCCGCGACCCGGCCCTTTTCGCACAGCAATACCTTCTGCCCGCGCTGGGCTAGGTAATAGGCCGTCGCCGTGCCCGCGACCCCGGCACCGATGACGACGACGTCGACGGCAGCGGGCAGCGGATCAGCAAAGCGAACGGGCGTGTTTTTGTCGTTAATCGGCGGCATGGGCGGAACCTTCCGGTTGGTGGGAAATTTGCGAACCGGGGTCCGCGGAAATGGTGGCGGCGGGCGGGATCACGGGACCTTGTTTGCGTCGGGGCCCGGTTTGACGATGGTCCAATCGATCCTCTTGGCCGGGCTGCCGTCGCGGTCGTAGCGCACGATGTTGTCGCCCTGGCGCACCAGATAGAAGCAGAGCTCATTGCCCAGCACGGCCACGTCGAAGCACAGCTGTCCACGCGCCCTGACCTGCCAGGTGCCGTTTACGATCACGCCCGAGCCTACGTTGCCGTCGACGGTGCCGTCGGCCAGAAACTTCATAAACACGAAATTGCCGCTTCGTGGCGAGGTGTGAGTAATTTCGGTGCCGGAGATCAACAGCTTCACTTGCGCCGCCGTCAGGAAGATTTCACCGCCGGGACCTTTTGCCGGGCCTTGGGCCGCCCCTATGCCGCCGCCCTTCAGACGCTTGGCGCGGAAGGCCTTGATCTCATCAACAGTCAGGAAGCCGTCCTTGTCGACGTCGATCATGTTGAAACGGTCCGGCGGCCCCAGGAATTCCTGACGCGAAATCTTGCCGTCGCCGTTTTCGTCCATACGCTGAACCATTTTCTCAGGCGGCGGCGGACCACCACCGCCCATCTGGGCGATCTCGGCGGCACCGCCGCCTGCAGGGGAGGCCAAAACAAAAATCAGAAGGAACCCCAGACCGGGAACCACGCGGCACAGCACAGACCTCATCGCAGTCCCTTTCAGAAAAACCCACGGGAACGCGGGCCCAGGAAACCACATAGGAGACGGCGCATCGGTCGAATCGCACCGCCAAGACAAGGCCCCGGCCGGTGCCGATACCGCGGCCCGTGGCGGGTAGTGGAACGCTATCACCCTTCGCCCTGGGGCGGCAATATGGGCCGAACGCACCATCCCGGCCCATTGACCCCCTTGAATTGCCCCTTGCCGCGCCCCACCGTGATGGGGTTTTCTAGGGGCTTCAAGCGGCACGAAGCCCGTCCCAGATTACATCCAAGTTGAAGACCCCTCATGGACACATACGACTACATCATCATCGGCGCCGGATCGGCGGGCTGCGTGCTGGCCAACCGGCTGTCGGCGGGCGGCAGGAATTCCGTCTGCGTGCTGGAAGCGGGGCCGCCCGACTGGAACCCCATGATCCACATTCCGGCGGGCTTCATGAAGCTGTTGGACCACAAGACGCTGAACTGGCGCTATCAGACGGAGCCGACGGAATGGACCGCCGGCCGCGCCATCCCCGTGCCGCGCGGCAAGACCCTGGGCGGATCGTCGTCCATCAACGGCAACGTCTACAACCGCGGCAACCGCGAGGACTACAATTCCTGGGCCCAGATGGGCAACCGGGGCTGGGGCTATGCGGACGTGCTGCCCTATTTCAAGCGCTCGGAAAAACGCATCGGCGAGGCCGATGAGCGGTTCCGCAGCCGCGACGGCGCGCTGACCGTCACCGACACGGACATGCCCCACGAGCTTTGCGACGCCTTCATGGACGGTGCCGAAGCCTGCGGCATCCCGCGCAACCCCGATTACAACGGCGCCACCCAGGAAGGCGTGGCCTATACCCAGCGCACCATCTACAACCGCCGCCGCATGAGCGCCGCCCGGGCCTTTCTGCATCCGGCCATGAAAGAAGGCCGCCTGAACGTGATCACCAACGCCCATGCCACGGGCCTGGTGATGGACGGCAGGCGGGTCACCGGCGTGCGCTACCTGAAGGGCGGGCGCGGCGGCCAGGCGCACGAGATCGCGGCGCGCAAAGAGGTCATCCTGTCCGGCGGGGTGATCAATTCGCCGCAGCTTCTGCAACTGTCCGGGATCGGCGATCCGGCCCATCTGGGCGAATTGGGCATCGACGTCCGCCACGCCCTGCCCGCCGTGGGCCTGGGCCTGCGCGACCATTACGCGCCGCGCTTCACGGCCCGGGTCAAGAACACGGGCAGCCTCAACCAGCGCGCCCAGGGCCTGGCCCTGGTGCCCGAGGTGGCGAAATGGCTGATGGGCAGGCCCAGCGTGCTCGGCCTGCAGGCGACCATGGTCTACGCCTTCTGGCGCTCCGACCCGGCCATCGCCAATTCGGATCTGCAGCTGACCTTCACCCCGGCCAGCTACGTCTCGGGCCGCCAGACCGTGCTCGACAAGTTTCCCGGCATGACCGTGGCCTCCTGGCAGCAGCGCCCGGAAAGCACCGGATACGTGAAGGCGGTCACCACCGACCCCTTCGACAAGCCGGTCATCAATCCCCGCTATCTGGAGCACGAGACGGACCGCCAGGTCCTGCTCGCCGGCATGAAGCTGGTCCGCCGCATCCTGCGTTCGGCCCCCATGGCCAAGTACTTCGACGGCGAGGAGTTTCCCGGCGACCATGTGCAATCCGACGCGGACCTGATGGAAGCCGCCAAGATCCGCGCCACCACCACCTTCCACCCCATGGGCACCTGCCGCATGGGCCCGGCGACGGACAAGTCGACCGTGGTCGACGACCAGCTGCGCCTGCACGGGCTGGAGGGACTGCGAGTGGTCGACGCCTCGATCATGCCCAACATGCCGTCGGCCAACCTGAACGCGGCGACCATCATGATCGCGGAAAAGGCGGCGGACATGATCCTGGGCAAGGCCCCGCCGGCGCCGGAGATCATCAAGGACTGAGGCCCGGCGGCCCACCGCCGCCCGGAACATTCCAGAAATTGAATGCTTTCCCGCGCTCCCAGGAATGACTAGAAGGGGGGGGGTCCAAGAACCAGACCGACCGGGAAGCCGATGCAGTTACTGGAAATACTCGGCTACGTCGCGTCCGGCGCGGTCTTCGTGACCTTCTGGATGAAGTCGATGATCCCGCTTCGGATCGTCGGGCTGGCCAGCAACTTCCTGTTCTTTTCCTACGGCGTGTACGGCGACCTGGTGCCGATCATGGTGCTGCACGGCTGCCTGTTCCCGCTGAACGCCATGCGCCTGATGCAGGCCGTGCGCCTGAAGCGCCGCATCCATGAAATGGCCCATGCGGAATTCGACGTGAAGTCCCTGCTGCCGTTCATGACGGAACGCCGCGTCGCCAAGGGTGACTTTCTGTGCCGGCGCGGCGACGCGGCCCAGGACATCTTTTATCTGGCGTCAGGCCGGGCATATATCATCGAACTGGACCTGGACATCGGCCCGGGCAACCTGATCGGCGAGATCGCCATGTTCGCCCCCGACCGCAAACGCTCGCAGACCGTGGAATGCCGCGACGACTGCGTGGTTCTCGCCATCGCCGAGCAGCGGGTGCTGGAACTGTTCGCCGACAATCCGGAATTCGGGCTCTACCTGATCAAGATGATCGTCGCCCGCCTGTTCGACAACATCAACCGGCCGGCCGTGCTCAGCGCCTGACGGCGCTCAGCCCTTGCCATCCTCCGGCGCGTCGGGGCTGAGGCCGGCCGCGTCCTGCTTGAACAGATCGACCAGTTCCTCCTGATACTTGCGCGCCTTGACCTGAAGCTTCTGCTGGTCCGCGTAATCGGCGTAATCCTCGAACAGGCGCTGTTCGTCGTGCTTCTGGAAGGCGTCGGTCATGCGGGTGACCTCCGTGTTGGAGAAGCCGAGCCCGCCCAGAACCTCCCGCGTCAGGTCGAGGGCCGAGAGGAACGTCTCGCGGCGGATGTGCTTGACCCCTAAGTCCATCAAACGATGGGCGTGCAGACGGTTGCGGGCGCGGGCGAACACGGGGACGTCGGGGAAGTGGCGACGCACGATTTCCGCCGTGCGCACGGAGGCCTCGACATCGTCGATGGCCAGCACGAAGGCCCGCGCCTTGCGGGTCTGCGCCGCCTCCAGGATATGCAGGCGGCTGGCGTCGCCGAAATAGGCGCGGCTGCCGAAGCGGGCGACCAGATCGACCTGTTCAGGGGAATTGTCGAGGGCGATGAACGGGATGCCCCGGGCCCCCAGCACGCGGGCGATGATCTGGCCGAACCGCCCGAACCCGGCGATCACCACATGGCCCATTTCCTCGGGCATGTCGTCGTGGGCGTCGGTGGCCGCGCCCCCCTTGCGCGCAATCAGACCGTCGGCAACCAGCAGCAGCGGCGTCGACAGCATGGAGAGCGTCACGATGACCGACAGCAGCTCGGCCAGGTCCCGTTCGATCACGTTGGCGCCGAGCGCCGTGGAAAACAGCACGAAGGCGAATTCCCCGCCCTGCGACACGGCCATGGCAAGCCGCCGTGCGGCGGGCGTGTCGAGCCCGCGCATGCGCCCCAGAACAAAGATCACGCCTGCCTTCACGGCGACCAGACCGGCCACCCCGGCCAGGATCACCAACGTCTGGTCGGCCAGCAGGTTGAGGTTCAAGGCCATGCCGATGGCCGTGAAGAACAGGCCGAGCAGCAGGCCCTCGAAGGGCGCGATATCGGCCTCGATCTGATGGCGGTAGGGGGAATCGGCCAACAGAGCCCCGGCCAGGAAGGCGCCCAGGGCCGCCGACAGGCCGACTGCTTCCATCAGCAGCGCCACGCCGACCACGGTCAGCAGGGCACTCGCCGTCAGGGCCTCGCGCACGCCGGTGAGGGCGACCAACTTATAGAGCCGCGACAGGAGATAGCGCCCGACCACCACCACGGTCAGGATCGCGCCGAGGGCGAAGCCCGCGTCGGTCAGGGACAGGCCCGATCCGGGTGCCCCCGCCCCCCACAACGGGATCATGGCGATCAAGGGGATGGCCGCCAGATCCTGGAACAGCAGGATGGAAAACGCGGCGCGGCCGTGGCGGGTGGTCAGCTCGCCCTTTTCCTCCAGCACCTGAAGGACGAAGGCGGTCGACGACAGGGACAGCGCCAGGGCGACGAACACGGCCTTGTCCCAGGAAATGCCGAACAGGGTGGCCAGGGGGGTGAGGCAGAGGGCGCAAATGGCGACCTGCCCGGCACCGAGGCCGAAGATCGACTGCCGCATGGTCCACAGACGCCTGGGCCGCAGTTCCAGGCCGATCAGGAACAGCAGCAGCGCCACGCCGTATTCGGCGATGTGGAGGATGCTTTCGACCTGATAGACGGAATAGACGAAGCCGAGCCCGTAAGGCCCGATCAGCACCCCGGCGGCGAGATACCCCAGCACCGACGAGATGTTCAGCTTCTTGGCGATGGGGGCCGCGATGGCGGCGGCGGCAAGAAAGACCGCAGCCTGGACAAGAAAACCTGCAGTCATGACATGCCCCGAAATGAAGACGATCTTCGCGAAGGTTCAAACATGGCCCCCGGAGCGGGAAATTCAACCGGCGTTTTCGGCACCATCCCCGGCAAGCCGCGCACTGATCCAGGCCCGCGCCTGCTTCAGCGCAGAAAACCGACGGATCTCGTGACCCGGCGGGCGCGGCTCGCCGTCCATGTACGACTGGAACACCGCCTGCATTTTCTCGTGCGGCGAGATCAGGCCGGTGAACCTGGGGTTTTCCCGGTCACCGAAGATTTCCCGCGATTTGGTGGCGTGGGAGGCGCCGATGGCCTCGGTCAGGGCGAACAGGGCGTCGCGGTCGATGGCCGAGAAATCGAACAGGTGATAGCGGTGGCGGTCACGGTCCGGATGCGCCGCCGTGGCCAGCGCCACTTCCTGAAACTCATACGGCACGGCAAAACCCATGAGCGTGACCCACAGTCCCTCGGCCTCGTCGTGGATCGTGTACGGCATGGATTGCGCCCGGCGGTCAGGAGCCGAGGATCAGCGGAAATCGAACCCGCGCTTCTTCAAGGCGCCGCGCAGGTGGTCGCGGGGGCGCTGGGCGTATTTCTTGTCGACGTCGGCGGACCAGGACTCGTCCGCCGTCGGCTTGCCGACGGATTCGTAATGGGCCTTCAGGTCGGCGTTGTAGGTATCGACCACAGCCAGGGCCTTGTCCGCATCATAACGTTCGTAATGGATGATGCCGTCGGGGGCCATGCGGGGTTTCTGCTTGGGCGCTTCCGCCGGGTAGCCCAGGCACATGCCGAACACCACATAGGCGCGGTAGGGCAGGCCCAGGATATCCGCGACCGTTTCCGGGTCGTTGCGCATGGCGCCGATCATCACGCCCTGGATGCCGAGTGAATCCGCCGCCACATAGGCCGACATGCCGACCAGCGACGCGTCGATGGAGGCCATCAGGCCCATTTCCAGGTTGTTGTCGTCGAGATCGTTGCCGTTGCGTTGGAACGCCGCCTCGATCCGCGTCAGGTCGGCGACGAAGGCCAGGTACACCGGGCAGGTCACGATATGCTTCTGGCCGCCGGCCAGCGCCGCCAGCTTTTCCTTGGTGCCCGCATCGCGCACGACGACCACGGAATAGGCCTGCAGGTTGGCAGAGGTCGGGGCCCGGCGGGCGGCCTCCAGGATCGCCGTGACCTGGGCGTCGGTCACGTCCTTGTCCGAATAGGCGCGGATGGAGCGCCGGTCGCCCAGAACGCGGATGGTGTCGGACGTGGTTGGGTGGTCGGTGGTCTGGCCGGGGCCGTCGGGCGGGGTCATCGGGGCGCTATCCTGTTCTGCTTCTAAGGTCACGCCCCGATGTTTACCCTTAACCCATGCGTTCCTTCAAGACCGGGCCCACGTCCATGGGCGTATCGAGGATCGCCACGCCCGCCGCCGACAGGGCGTCGGCCTTGGATTGGTACGTCCCCTTGTTGCCCATGACGATGGCCCCGGCATGGCCCATCTTCTTGCCGGCGGGTGCTGCCCCCCCCGCAATGAAGGCGGCCATGGGCTTGTTCATGGCGGCGGCGTATTCGGCCGCGTGTTCCTCCATGGCACCGCCGATTTCGCCGACCATGACGACGGCGTCGGTCTTCTCGAAGGCGTCCAGGGCTTCCAGCGCATCGCGGGTGGTGGTGCCGATGATGGGATCGCCCCCAATACCAATAAAAGCGGATATCCCAAAACCAGCTTGAACCACGTTCAGGCACATCAAGGTGCCGAGGGAGCCGGAGCGGGAAATGATCCCGACGTTGCCGGGACGGAAGATCTTTTCGTTGAAGGCCGGCATGAAGCCCGTGAAGCATTCGCCCGGCGTCACGCCGCCGGCGGTGTTGGGGCCGATGATCTTGACGCTCCGCTCCTTCGCCGCCGCCATCATGTACATGACGTCCTGCACCGGGATGTGTTCGGTCAGGCAGACCACGGCCTTGGCCCCGGCCTCGATGGCGTCCAGCGCCGCCGCCTTGGCGCCCATGGGCGGGATGAACAGGATGGAGACGTCGAAGCCGCCGTCGAGCCCCTTCATGGCGTCGACGGCGGAGCCGAACACGGGCACGCCGATATGTTCGGTCCCGGCCTTCTTCGGGTTCACGCCACCGACGATCTTGGTGCCGTATTCCATCATGCGTTCGGACCAGAAGGTGCCCTGCTTGCCGGTGATGCCCTGCACGATCACCCGATGTGTTCCGCGGATAATCATTTCGCACCCCCTTTCGCGGCGTCCACCGCAGCCTTGCAGGCGGCCGACATGTCCGGCAGGGGATCGATGCCCAGCCGCTCCTTCAGCATGGCCACGGCCTCGACGTCGCCCGTGCCGTGCACGGACCAGAAGGTGGGCAATGTGGGTTTCAATTCGTCCCAGGCGTTGAGGATGCCCTGGGTCATCACGTCCGTGCGCGCGAAGGCGCCGCAGAAGTTGATGACCAGGCTTTTGACCTTGGGATTGTCGAGCACCAGGGACAGGGCTTCCGTGCCCTTGGTATAGCTCTCGCCGCCGATCTCCAGGAAGTTGGCGGGCGTACCGCCGTGGTGGCGGACGACATCCATGGTGGTCATGGTCAGGCCAGCGCCGTTGGCGATGACGCCGACATCGCCTTCCAGTTCGATGTACTTGAGATCCAGTTCCTTGCCCTTGGCTTCCAGGCCCGTCAGCTTGTCGGGCGTGCCGGACTTGGCCGTGTCCTCGTGGCGCGGCAGGGCGCTGTCGTCCATGGTGAACTTGCAGTCCAGGGCGATCAGCCCGCCCGCGTCGGTGACGGCCAGGGGATTGATTTCCATCAGTTCCGCATCGTTGGCCCGATAGGCGTCGTAGAGTTTCATCAGCAGGCTCGCGACCTTGTCTTCCAGACCGTCCAGCCCGGCGCCGTCCAACATGGCGCGGACATGGGGCAGGTCCGGGCCGTGGCGGATGTCGATGGCGAGGGAGCGCATGGCGTTGGGGTCCTGCTCCGCCGCTTCCTCGACATCCATGCCGCCCAGGGTCGAAAACAGAATCTTCGGCCCCTTGGTTTCCGGATCGTTGATCACGGCGGCATAGAATTCGCGGGTGAAGGCGGTCGCCTGTTCGACCAGGACCTTTTCCACGACATGCTCGCCGATGGTCATGCCGAGGATCGCCTGGGCGGCCGCCTGGGCCGCCGCCGCGTCGTCGGCGATCTTGATGCCGCCGGCCTTGCCGCGCTTGCCCGTGGGCACCTGGGCCTTCACGGCCACCTTTCCGAGCGGCCCCGCGATCTCCGCCGCCTGCGCCGCCGTTGTCGCAACCCCGCCATTGGGCACGGGAATTCCGGCCGCCTTCAGGAGCGGCTTACCTGCATGTTCCTCAAAATTCATTACGTTCCCTTATATTTTTCTTCTCGCCCTTTTTTTCTCAATGCCTCACTGCCTCAGTGGTTCAAAAAAAGAAAACCACAGAGGCACAGAGACGGTGAGAAGAAAGGGTGAGGTGCCTGACCCCGTTCCTTGGGGGAACGGCTGATCCGCTTACTTCCCGTATTTCGTCCAGTGGGCGCCGAAAAGTTCTTCTTCCGACGGCTTGTCCTCGGGAATTTCCCGAACCAGGTGGGTGATGTTGATGAAGTGCTTGTAGTTCAGATTTTCCGAAATGGAATTCCCGGCCCAAGTGCCGCAGCCCATGGTCAGCGTGAATTCCAGCCCGTTGGTGAAGCTGCCGCCGTTGCCGAAGGTATGGGCCTGATTGACCAGGACGCGGACGACCTTGAGGTCCGCGGCCAGCTCATCCGCATGTTCCTGGGTCTTGGTGTGAATGCCGACCGAATGGCCCATGCCGACGAAGTCGAGGATCTTCTGCACCTGATCCTTGGCGGCCTTGAAGTCGGGCACGCGGTAGACCGTGAGGACCAGCGACAGTTTTTCGTCCGAGAACGGATGTTCCTTGCCGACGTTCTCCGCCGGTTCCTCGACGATGAAGAAATCGGCCTTGGCGGCGGCTTCGGGCAGGCCCGCTTCCTTGGCGAAGATGTCCGGGTCCTTGGCGATGACGCGGCGGTTGAGATGCCCGTCCTGCCATAGGGTGTCCCTGACCTTGGCCTTTTCCTCCGCCGAACACACATAGGCGCCGACGGATTTCAGCGCCGCGATGGCTTCGTCATAGACGCTGTCGAGAATGACGACGGAGTTTTCCGACGAGCAGGAGGTCGAGTTGTCGAAAATCTTGGACATGCGGATCTTTTCCGCCGCGTCCTTGAAGTCGGCCGTATCGTCGATGATGACCGGCACGTTCCCGGCCCCCACGCCGATGCAGGGCGTGCCCGAGGAATAGCCCCGGCGCACGTTGTTCTGCGAGCCGGTGATGACGACCAGATCAACCGCCTTCATCAGGGCCTGGGTCAGGGCCTTGTCGACCGGCGCCGGCAGGACCTGCACCAGGTCCTCGGGGGCGCCGACTTTCTTCAGTTCGGCGCGCATGTAGTCGACGGTCATGGTCGTGGTCTTCATGCCCGCCGGGGACGGTGCCACGATCACCGCGTTCTTGCCCTTGAGGGCGAACATGGCCTTGTTGACAGGGGTCGCCGCCGGGTTGGTCGAGGGGCTGACGGCGCCCACGACGCCCACGGGCTTGGCGTATTTGACCAGGCCCTTGGCCTTGTCTTCCGCGATCACGCCGACGGTTTTCACCCGCATCAGATCACGCAGGCAGCCGAAGGTCTTGCGCTGGTTCTTGATGATCTTGGATTTGACGTTGCCGAGACCCGTGTCCTCGACGGCGATCCTGGCCAGTTCCTCGGCCCGGCCCGGCTCGTAGATCGACCAGGCAAGGGCGGTCACGGCCTCGTCCACCTGGGCCTGATCGGCGTCCGCGAAGGCCGCCATGGCGGCGCGGGCGCGGGTCATCAGCCCGGCGATGACCTGTTCGGGGCCGGTGTCGGCCGCCAATTGAGCAGTGGCAGTCATATGTCTTCTCCTAAAGGCGTGGCGGTCCGGCACCCAGGCCGGAGAACGGCCGGGGTCAAACGGGTTTGGTGCCCTTGATCTGGGTCCGGTGCATGACGCGGCGGGCCGAGGCGTCGAAGGGGTCGCGGCGGTGCATGGCGCAGCGGTTGTCCCACATCACCACGTCGCCGACCTGCCATTTATGATGCCAGTAATATTTTTCCTGGGCCGTATGGGCCCAGAGCGCATCCAACAGTTCTTCGGACTCGTCCAGCGGCAGACCGACGACATAGGCGTTGCGGCGGCGGCCAAGGTAGAGCGCCTTGCGCCCGGTCACCGGATGGGTGCGGATGATGGGATGCACGGCGCCCGGGCAGACCGTCACATCCGTGACCTCTTCCGCCCCTTCGCGCAGATAGCCCGCCGAATTGGTCGAACTGTCGTGCTTGATCATGCGGCCCTTGATGCGCGCGCGCAGATCCGCCGGTAGGTCGAGAAGCGCCTTGTACATGTTGAGGAAACCGGTATCGCCCCCGGTTTCCGGCACTTCCATGCCCCACAGCAGGCTCGCCGTCGGCGGTTCGTCGATATAGTTCATGTCCGTATGCCATACGGATTCCCCGGCGCCGAGGGAGCCCAGGGCGACCCCGTTCTCGACCACGTTGGAGATCACCAGGATTTCCGGATAGCCCGAGACGAAGCGCTTGCCGTTTTCGTTGGGCGGCGCCTGATCGAGCGTCCCGACGCGGCGGGAAAACGCCACCAGGGCGTCGTCGGTCATATTCACCTGATTACGGAACAGCAGCACGCAATGGTCCATCCAGGCGGCATGGATCTGCTCGAACAAGGCATCGTCCATGGCCGCCAGATCCACGTCCAGGACCTCGGCGCCGATGGCGTCCGACACCGGGCGCACCCGGAGATCGCCGCCCCGGCTGCCGCCGGAAATCGATTGTTCTAGTGTCGTCATCTTTGCACCCTTCCTGTGCTGTCCTGCGCGAAGGCATTGGGCGCCTCCGCCGCAAGGGTTTGAAGACCTTCCAGGTCTTCGGCAAAAAAAGTTTCCAACGCCGCCGCCGCCTCGTTCAGAAGCGCCAGATGCTCAAGCGCGCGGGCCATGGGCAGACGGGCCTCGGGCGCATGCACGGCCAGACCGGCGATGACCCGGCCCTTGGGATTGCGGATCGGCACCGCGACGCCGATCAGGCCCGGGGTATTCTCCTGATCGTTGGCGGCATAGCCGCGGCGGCGGACGGCCGTCAGTTCGTCCTCGAGCCGGTCGGGATCGGTGATCGTGCGGTCGGTCAGTTGGGTCAGCGGCATGACGCGCAGCAGGCGGCGCCGTTCGCGGGCCGGCAGATGGGCCAGCAGCAGCTTGCCGATGCCCGTGGCGTGCAGGGGAACGCGCGACCCAACGCCGTACTGGATGCGCAGCGGCCAGTCGCATTCGACGCGTTCCACATAAACCACTTCGTCGCGGGCCAGGACGCCCAGGTTGCAGGTTTCGCCCAGGCGCGCGACCAGATTCTGCAGGACCCGGCGCACGGGGGCGGCGCGGGTGCTGGCCGTCAATGCCTGCATGCCAAGATCGATCATGCGCGGGCCGACGGAATAGCTGTCGCCGCCGGGGTCGCGGCGCAGCAGGGCATTTTCCTCAAGCTGCTTGACCATGCGGTGGACGGTCTGGCGCGGCAGGTCCGTGCGCGCGGCGATGTCGCCCAGGGACAGGGCCGATGGTTCGTCCAACAGCACCTCGAGCACGGCAAGCGCCTTGCCGAGGGCGCTGCCGGTTCCGTTCTGTGTGGAATCAGTCATCGCGCACGCCCTCCCCGGCGCCATGCCGGAAAAGAGGATCGGGGGGTGGTCGCTGATCGGAACATCATCATCCGTTTCCATTCCCGCTTGCCCTGGGCGTCTTCGCGCCGTTGCCCCAATCATACGGATTACAAGCACCATTTCAACATAAATTAATCATTATTATCCCAATTTTTAATATAATGCTGATAAGCTATGGCCCACGAGACCCGTAAGATTGACAGGCCATGCGGAATCCGGCATCGCATCATCATGTCCCAAGGCTTCCAAATGATCCGCTTCGCATTGATTTCCCTGATTGTTCTGGCGTTCGCTTGGGCCCCCGCCCAGGCCCAGCGCCCGGCGCCGGGGTGCAAGGCGCCGACGGTCGTATGTCAGGCATCGGCGCGGGTGTTCGCCATTTCGTCCTACGATCCGGTGGGCAGCGCCGTGCTGATCGAACCGGGGCTTCTCGTCACCAACCGGCATGTGGTCGCCGACAATCCGCGGGCCCAGGTCTTCCTGTCCGACGGCAGCCAGCGCATCGCCGACGTGGTGCCCACGTCCTATCCCGGCGATCTGGTCCTGCTGCGTCTGGAAGGCATGGTGGTGCAACAGCCCCTGACCCTGGGCAGCGCCGAGGTCGACCAGCAGGTCTACGCGGTCGGGGCCGACGTCGGTCGGGGCACCATCCGCGCCTATCTGCCGGGCCGCGTGGTCGCCGTGCCGCCCACGGACAAGCCCCTGGCCCGCGTCCACCATTCGGCCCGCAGCCAACCGGGAAATTCCGGCGGCGCCCTGTTCGCCCGCGACGGATCGCTGGTCGCCATCATCACGTCCGGCGGCGAGGGCCGCAACGAAGCCATCCCCATCGCCGAGATCGCCAAGCTGAAGGCCCAGTCGGGCCCCGATCAGGCCTTGCCGAGTGCGCGCACCGGCCTGGCCTACCGCAAATGTTCCGAAGCCCTGGACGCCGTGCGCGGCGGCAACCAGAACATGGCGCCCAGCAACGTGGACTTTCTCTACAAGCAATGCCTCGCCACCGGGAACCGTCAGTTGTACGACGACGCGGGCCGCACGCTCGGCCGCCAGCAGTTCCTTGATCAGGCGCTCGATCTGTTCGAAAAATCCCTGGACCAGGACCCCAACGGCCTGAACACGCGACTGTCCATGGCCATTTCCCTGCACGTGGCGCAACGCTATGAGGACGAAATCCCCCACCTGAGGACGCTGATCGACGCCCTGCCGACGGACCCGCAGGTGCTGCGTCTGGCGATCCAGGCGGGCAAATGGGGCGGCGACGACATCCTGGCGCAAAAGGCCTACGCGCTTCTGCTCGAACATCATCCGCAATTGAAACCCGTGGCGGAACGCTTCATGCAGCAACCGCCGCCGCCCCGGCGCGGAAGCGTCGCCCCCAAATAAACCCGCGGCAGGCTCGCCTCAGCCTTCGAAATCGTCGGTCGGGTCGGGGATCCAGCCATGGCGCAGCAAGGGGGCATCGCCGCCGAACGGCTTGCGCGCGCGCTTGAGGATCGCCGCCTTCAACTCGGGCCCCCGCCAGTCGGGATGTTTGGCCAGAAGCCGCGCCGCCAGGGCGGTGACCCGGGGCACGGCGAAGGACGACCCGGACGCCTTGCCCGCCGCCCCCCGGTGATCCGTCACCGCGACCTGTTCGCCCGGCACCATGACGTCGACCCGCGACGCCCCCCAGTTGGAACCCCGGGCCAGGCGGCCGCCGGCGTCGGCGGACGTCACGGTCAGGATGTTTTCGAGGCCGAGGGACGCCGGGAAGACGGGTGTCTTGTCCAGGTCGCGGCCGTCGTTGCCCGCGGACACGATGAACAGCATATGGGGCCGTGCCTTCGCCGCCTGGGCGAAGGCCTGCCAGTCCGCCTCGGCGTTGGAGCCCATGGCCATGTTGACGATCACCGCCCCCGCCGTATCGGCCTGTGCCACCAGGTCTCCGAACCGCGTCATGTCCGGGCGCGGATAACGGTAGGGCAGAATCGCCGCCTCGGGCGCTTCGCGCAGGATGATTGAGGTGACCGCCGTGCCGTGGTGCAGAGGAAAGAACGGCGAGCGCGCGGCGTCGATGTCGAACGGCCGCGCGTCCATGTCCCAGAAGTCGTAACCCAACAGCGCCCCGTCGCCGTCCCGCGCCAGACGCCCCTGGAACAACGGCAGGGTGTAGTTGACGCCGGTGTCGATGACGGCGACACGCACGGCCCCCTGCGGCGGCGTCGGCCCCGCCGGCACGGGCGGGTTCAGGGGTTCGCGCAGAACCACGGCGGCCAGATCGGGCGACAGGATTTCAAGGGTTTCCGCCTGCCCATCGGTGCCATAGATCAGGCGGCGCCCCTCGGTCACCCGGCAGTCGCCCGAGGCATTGACGGCGAGGACCGGGCGCGGGCCGGCCGGCGCCGGAGCATGCCATTCCAAACTGATACGGCGCAGCCGGCCGCCGGGCGACACCCGGTTGACCACCCATTCTCCACCCCCCGGCAGGAGGATGCGATGATAGGCCCGGAACGGCTTGTCCGCAGGCCCGTCCAGACGGACCTCAAGCAGGCGGCCGGCGGTGAAAACACGGCGCAGGCCGGCGGTATCGGCGGGATTCAACGGGCAGACGGCGGCCAGCACGTTCAACGGGTCGGGCGCCCCGGCCGCAGCCGCCGGATGCAAGACGTGGCCGAGCCCCATTAACCCCGCCGCAATGGGCGCAATGCAGGACACTCCCGCCATATGCTTGCTCATCGGGCCTCCACACTTAAGGTACTCTTTTGCCGGGAAATGGACCAACGCCCGACAAATCATTGGTTCACAGATGATAATCTGTACAAATCGCTAGTGTTGAATGCCATACTCGGCGTCAACTTGCCTAGGATTCAGTTTCGGCACGCGAATGTCGCCGCGTCGCCGAGGGGGTTGTTATGGTGTTTGCACGGAACAGGAGCTGCTTCGTTGGCTGCCGCTAGGGTCGTATACACAACGACGTTCGTGCTGTATTGCCGCGCGTCCGAGGGCGATTGGGCGCACCAGGGCGAGTGGGCCGAAACAGACGAATTCGAAGCCCTGACCGCCGCCCACGACGCCGACGACCAATCCAAATGGCAGGCCGTGCGCCTGATGAACCGGCGCACCTATCCCGACGGCCGCCCGCCGCAGGAAACGATTGCCTGGATGACCGGCATTCCACGGGCCGGAAAAGCCAAGCCGCGCAACGGCGGTGGCGGCAACGGCGGTAACGGCAGTGGCAGTGGCGACAAAGGCGGAGGCGGAGGCGACAACACGAGCAAGGGCGCCGGCAACCAGCCGATCGCCGGGCAGGGCTCCCCCGACAAGAAGCGCCGGAAGAAACGCAAGGGCGGCGCCGAAAGCGCCGGCGAGGCCTATAAGAAAATCGCCAAACAGCATCTGGAAGCGACCGGCGCCATCGGCGGCTCCCATTCGGTTAAACGGGCGGCCGAGGAAGCCGCCTTGCGCGAGGCCGAGGCCGGAAAACCCCGGAAAGCCCCCCTGATCGCCGTCGGTACGCGTCTGGTCACGGTGTTCATCATCACCGCGGTCATTACCTTCGCCGGGAAAATCCCCCTCGACATCCTGCACAGGAAACTGGTTGCCTCCGGCATCGACATTCCCGGCTTCATGATTGCGGGGTATGTCCTGGGATTCGCCATCGCGGCCCTGTTTCTGGCCAAGATTCTCCTCAAGGAAGGCGATATGGACATCCTGATCCAGTATTTCCAGGATGCCCGGAGCAGCGGACAGGACGACGACGACGAATTCGACGCCTACGATTCCGGGCTCGGCAATTGGCGGGAAGACGCCCTTGGTGACGATCCCATGGGCGATCTGGAGGAGGAAGCCGTTACCGCCAGCGCCCCAGCGCCAACGGCGTCCGGCCTCGATTATCCCCCGGACAACGTGCCGGCGGAGCCGCGCAAATCAATGCTCAAGTTCCTGGAACTTGCCTTGGGATCGATCCGCAGCCAATTGGCCAAGCTCGACAAGCTGGGCAAGTTCGGTTTGAACCTGTATCTCGCCGGGGCAGGCGATCAGCTTGCCAAGCACAGCGGCCTCGAAGGCGCACAGCGCAACGGCATGATTACCGAGGCCATCGTCGCCATCGGCACCAAGAAGGCCATGGCCGGACCGTTCTGCGACAAGTTCGCGGAATACGAAAAGGATTCGAAAAGCCGCGCCATGATCGACGCCGGCCGCACGGCCATGCAGCGCTTCATGGATGGCGACGACAAGGCATTCGGCGATCTGCCATCGATCCTTGAGAGCTTCACCTCCAACAAGGCGGCCAAGGCAACGGCCCAGGGCGTCGTCGTGGTCATGTTCACGGATCTGGTGGGGTCGACCAAGATGACCCAGGAACTGGGCGACATGGGCGCCCAGCAGGTCGTGCGCACCCACAACGCCATCGTCCGCAACGCCCTTGCCGCCTATCACGGGCGCGAGGTCAAACACACCGGCGACGGCATCATGGCCGTGTTCTCCAACGCCGCCAACGCCGTCGCCTCGACCATGGTCATGCAGCAGGAACTGGCCAAGCACAACGGCGCCCAGGGCAGCCTGCCGGTCAAGGTGCGGATCGGACTGAACGCCGGTGCGGCGGTTCAGGAAGAGGACGATTTCTTCGGCACCACGGTGCAGCTGTCCGCCCGCGTGTGCGACAAGGCGGACGCGGAACAGATATTCATCACCCAGTCGGTGCGCGATCTGGTGACCGGCCACTCGATCCAATTCCGCGAGGCCGGCAACTTCGACATGAAGGGCATCGAAAAGCCCGTTCCGGTTTACGAGGTCGTCTGGCGGGCCGAGTTGCAGGCCGTCGGCTGACCCCCACCTTCCAGCGTCACAACGATCAGGCGGCTGCGGCGCGGTGGCGCTGGCGCAGCACCGGCTGCGGCCCGCGCAAGGCCGGCTGATAGGCATGCCGCAGTTCGCCGAGCGCCGCCTGCCAGTCCGCTTCCAGCCTGTCCGCCGGGCGATCTCCGGCCACTTCCAAGGCATCGAACCCGCAGCGGTGCATGGCGCGATACTGGTCACGCAGCACGTCGCCCACGGCCCGCACCTCGCCGGTGTAACCCAGGCGGTCCTTCAGCATGCGGGCATAGGAATAGGCCCTGCCGTCACCGAACTTGGGAAACTCAAGCGCCACCACGGCGAAACGGGCAAGGTCGTCCTTGATCGTCTCGGGCGACTGGCCGCTTTCCAGGCGAATGCCCAGGCCGTCCTTGCGCCCGGCCAGGGTGTTGTGCTCCGCCTGCCAGCGCGCCAGGGTGACGATTACCGGACCCGTTGCCGGAACGTCGTCGCCGTCGGCGACATGGACCCAGGCGTCGGAGACGGTTTTGCCGTCCTTAAGCAGCTTTGTCATAGAGGCTCTCCTTGAAGGGCGCGTCGCCGACCCGGCGGAAGGTATCGATGAACCGTTCCTTCGGCTGGCGGAGGGCGAGATAGGTGTTCACCACGGTCTCGATCGCATCGACGATCTCGGCGGCGGAGAAGGCCGCCCCCACCTTGGTGCCGATGGCCGCGTCCTCGCCGGGGGCACCGCCCAGGGTGATCTGGTAGTACTCCTGATCCTTGCGGTCGACGCCCAGGATGCCGATGTGGCCGACATGGTGATGGCCGCAAGCATTGATGCAGCCGGAAATCTTCAGACGCAGTTCACCGATGTCGTACTGACGGTCCAGGTCGGCGAACCGCTGGCTGATCCGCTCGGCGATGGGGATGGAGCGCGCGTTGGCGAGCGCGCAGTAATCCAGCCCCGGGCAGCAGATGATGTCGCCGATGTGGTCCAGGTTGGCGTCGGCCAGACCCTGGTCGCGCAGCGCCAGCCACAGGTCGTACAGCTGATCCTGGCGCACGTCGGGCAGCACCAGATTCTGTTCGTGGGTGACGCGGATACCGCCGAGGGAGTAGGTCTCCGCGATCTCCGCGACGGCGTCCATCTGGTCCGCCGACATGTCGCCCGGCGGCACGCCCACGGGCTTCAATGAAATATTCGCGATGGCGTATCCCGCCGCCTTGTGGCGGGCGACATTGACGCGTACCCAGTTGTTGAAATCCTTGTCCTCGAACCGGCGGGCGGTCAGGGCCGGCGGATCGTCGGTCAGCGCCTCGTAGGCGGGCGGCGCGAAATAGGCGGCGATGCGTTCGATCTCCTCGGCCGGAAGGTCAAGCTCACCGCCCTGGGTATCCTCGAATTCCTTTTCGACCAGGCGGGTGAATTCCTCGGTTCCCGTTTCGTGAACCAGGATCTTGACCCGCGCTTTGTACATGTTGTCGCGGCGGCCGAGCATGTTGTAGACGCGGAGAATCGCCTCCAGATAGGCGAGCAGGTCGGCCTTGGCGACGAAGCCGCGGATTTTCTTGCCGATCATGGGCGTGCGGCCCAGGCCGCCGCCGACCCAGACCTCGAAGCCGACCTCTCCCGCGTCGTTCTTCACGATGAACAGGCCGATGTCGTGGAAGCGCACGGCGGCGCGGTCGGCCCCCACGGCGCCCGACACGGCGATCTTGAATTTGCGCGGCAGGAAGGTGAATTCCGGGTGGAAGGTCGACCACTGGCGGATGATCTCGGCGTAGATGCGGGGATCTTCGACCTCGTCCGCCGTGACGCCCGCGTACTGGTCGGCCGTGACGTTGCGGATGCAGTTGCCGGACGTCTGAATGGCATGCATCTCGACGCTCGCCAATTCGTCCAGGATATCCGCGACCTGGCTCAGCTTCGGCCAGTTGTACTGGATGTTCTGGCGCGTCGTGAAATGGCCATAGCCCTTGTCGTAGGTCCGCGCGATATGGGCCAGCTTGCGCATCTGGGGGGCGTTGAGTTGGCCATAGGGAATGGCGACCCGCAGCATGTAGGCGTGAAGTTGCAGGTACAATCCGTTCTGCAGGCGCAGCGGGCGGAACTGTTCCTCGGTCAGGTCACCGGCCATGCGGCGGGCGATCTGTCCACGGAACTGCTCGACCCGGTCACGGACCATGGCATGGTCGAATTCGTCGTAGCGGTACATGTCGTTTCTTTCTCTTGCCTGTGTGTTGCGGACGCCGGGATCAGCCGGCGACCCCGGCCATGTCCACGTCGCCCGTCGCTTCCGATCCCATGCGGAAGTGGTCGGGCACGTCGGGGCGGCCGAATTCGGGGTGGATGGAGGGGCCATAGGCGCGCAGCCGTTCGCGGTAGCGCACGGGCTTCAGCGATCCCGCGTCCCCGGCCACCTCGATCAGATAAGGCCCGACCACGAGACGCGCCTTTTCCGCCGCCTTGGCCAAATCTTCCAGAAGCTTGGCGTCTTCGTCCGTATCCGCGACGCGGGCGGCGTCGATCTTGGACGTCCATCCGCCGTCTTCGCCAAGGAAGATGACGACGCCGTCGGAAAGCCGATTACCCGTGACAACCTGTTGAACCATGGTTCCGATCCTTACTTTCAAATCACACCGCAGCGGCGAGCGGCACCTGCCGCGCGTCCGCATGAACACCGTTGGCCAGGGCCGCGACATCGCCGATCACGATCAGGGCCGGGCCTGATATCCCGTTCGCCTGCACCAGATCGCCCAGGCCGCGGACATGGCCGGTGAAAACCCGCTGGTCCGGACGGGTGCCGTTTTCGATCACCGCGACCGGCGTGTCGGCCAGACCGTGGCGGGAAAGGTCGTTCGCGATGGCGCCGGCGCCGCCGATGCCCATATAGACGGCCAGCGTGGCGCCCGAACGGGCAAGCGCCGCCCAGTCGACGTCCGGCGCACCGCCGTCGCCCCCCTTTTCACGGGCAAGGTGGCCGGTCACGAAAGTGACGGCCGAGGCATGTCCCCGATGGGTCAGGGGAATGCCCGTGGCGGCGGCGCAGGCTGTGGCGGCGGTGATGCCGGGCACGACCTCGGCCCGGATGCCGGCGGCGTTGAGAGCCTGAAGCTCCTCGCCGCCGCGCCCGAACACGAAGGGATCGCCGCCCTTGAGGCGGACCACCCGTTTACCCTGGCGGGCTTCGGCGATGAGAATTTCGTTGATGCGGTCCTGGGGCACCGGGTGGCGGCCCGGGGCCTTGCCCACGTCGATGCGGTCGGCGTCACGGCGGGCGAGGTCGAGAACGCCGTCCCCGACCAGCCGGTCGTGAACGATGACGTCGGCCTGTTCCAACAGCCGCTGGCCGCGCAGGGTGATGAGGTCCGCCGCCCCCGGCCCGGCGCCGACGATATGGACGATGCCGTCCTGTTCGAAACCCCGGCGGTTGACGTAGGACAGCATGTCTTCCGCTGCCCCGGTTTCGTCCCCGGTCAGCACACGAGCCGCGATGGGCCCGTCGAAAAAGGCGTCCCAGAACCGAAGCCGCGCCCGGCCCCCGGGCACCACGGCCTTCACCGCGCCCCGGAATCGTTCGGCGAACAGGGCCAGACGGCCCAGGTTGGGATGCAGCAGGCGCTCGATGGCCGCCTTGACCCCCCGCGCCAGCACGGGCGCGGTCCCGCCCGAGGACACGGCCACGGTGATGGCGTCGCGTTCGATGATGGCGGGGGTGATGAAATCGGACAGTTCCGGCCGATCAACCACGTTGACCGGCACGCCGGCCTTGCGGGCGGCGGCGGCAACCTGACGATCGACGGCATCGATGCCCGTGGCGCCGTAGGCCAGGACCACACCGGCAAGGTCCTCGGGCTGGAAGGCCCGGGCCTGCCAGTCGATGTCGCCCGCTTCGAAAAGATCGAGGATTTCGTCGTTGGCGTCGGGGGCGACGACGGTGACCCATGCATCGGCCTTCAGCAGCAGGCGCAGCTTGCGCGCCGCCGCCTCGCCGCCGCCGGCGATCAGCACGGGACGGTCCTGCACCGTCAAGAAGATGGGAAACTGCCGCATGGGTCGTCTTCGCCTTGTCCTGCGCATGGCCGGGACGGAAACCAAGGGGAATTCCGCGCCGGCACATATTTAACAAAAATTATTCGTGGATTATTCAAATATCCACAGACAGAATGTGGTTCAAATTCATAATTTCGTCAACTAAAATGTAATTCATAATTTTCATACAAATAAATTATGTATTTAATGAACGGCAGAAACCCGGGGCCAACGCCCGTTCTCAAGATATCGTGAGGAGATGCCGTCCCGGCAGGACCGCCGGACAGGGGAATACGGAGAGTCGCCTAAACCGCCATGGCCATGCCGTCGCGCCCCGGGTCGGCGCCGCCGTCGACCCGGCCGTCCATCAGACGGATGGCATGCACGCCCGCGAAGTGGAAGTTGATGGGATAGCGCCGGGTGCGGTAGCCGCGCCCGTTGAGGTCGGCCTCGACCCTACGGGGGATGCGGTTGACGATTTCGATGATGTCGCTGGTCGCCGAGAACCGGGGGGCCGATACGGCCTGCTGCGCGTCCATGCCGAAGTCCACGTGGTTGAGGATCGCCTGCAGCACGCCCATGGCGATGTAGGTGCCGCCGGGAGCACCGACGATGAAACGCGGTGCCTCGCCATCGAACACGATAGTCGGCGCCATGGAAGTGAACCGCGCCTTGCCGGGCGCGAGGGAGCCGACCTGCCCCGGCCGGGGATCGAACACGCCCATGCAGCCGTTGTAGATGAAGCCGAGCCCGTCCGTGGTCACCCCCGACGGCATGCCGAGTGAATGGGTCAGGCTGACGCAGTCGCCCGCCCCGTCGATGACACACAGGTGCGTCGTGTCCTTGCTTTCCGTGTCGCGGCCGACCCGGGGCACATGAGTGACCTCACCCGCCTTGATGCGCGCGGCACATTCCGCCGCATAGGCCTTGTCCAGCAGACGCGTCACGGGCACGTCGACGAAACGCGGGTCGCCCACGGTCCGGTCCTTGTCCACGGTGGAAATCTTCATGGCCTCGGCGACCGTGCGGATGTAGTCGGGGGAATTGTGCCCCATGGCCGCCAGGTCGAAGTTCTCCAGGATGTTCAGCATCTGCAGGACCATGATCCCGCCGCCCGGCGGCGGGCAGGACGAGACCCGGAGCCCCCGGTACTCGGACCACAGGGGCTGGGTTTCCTCGGGCCCGCAGTTGGCGAGATCGGCCGCCGAGATCAGCCCGCCGTTGGCCGCCATGTCGGACGCAATCCTGCCGGCGATCTCCCCTTCATAGAAATCCCCGGCGCCCTGTTCGGCGATGCGCGTTAAGGTCCGTGCCATGTCCGGGTTCCGGATGGTCATGCCCGGCGTCTTCAGACTGCCGTCGGGGTTCAGATAGGTCTTGGCCGTGGCCGGGCTGGCGCGCAGGTATTCGATATGCTGCACCCGGCCGGCCGGCTCTTCCTGGGTCCAGAAGCGGTGCATGTGCGGGCGGATCATGTAGCCGTCGGACGCCAGAGCAATGGCGGGTTTCAGAAGTTCGGCCAGCGAGCGCGTGCCGAACCGCGTGAGCGCCGTATCCAGGGCCCGAAGCGTCTCCGGCGTGGCGATGGCCTGATAGCCGACCTCGTTGACGCGGCCCTTGAGTATGAAGCCGAAGCCGTCCTCGGCCTCCCGCTCCAGAAGGTCCTGCCACATGGTGTCGGTGACGGCGCCGGGGGCGCGGGCGTGAAAATCCAGGCACAGGTGCTGGCCGACGGAAGGCAGGTAAAGGTGCATGGAGCCGAAGCCGGCGATGCCGCACATGAAGGGGTCGACCACCGTCTGGGCCAGGGCCGTCGCGACGGCCGCGTCCACGGCGTTGCCGCCGGTTTTCAAGACTTCCGCGCCGACCTCGACCGGTTCCGGCTGCGGTGCGACCACCATGCCCTGCGTCATGCTTCCCCCGTCCCTTTTTTTCAGGAATTGGTATTCCAGAGATGTTCGGGGAGCAGTCTCGCCCAGGGGGGCGGTCCCGGCAAGCCCCTACTCGGCCGCCTTGACGTGCTTGTCCCGTTCCGTCGCCGGCAGATCGCCCAGCGGGCCGAGCGCGTCCTTGTCGCGCAGGAACATGGGCTTGGACTGCATGTAGAGGGTCAATAGGCGGGCCAGGGACATGACCGAATCCAGATGCGTGCGCTCGTACCCGTGCGACGCGTCCAGGGCGAAGCACAGCAGCGCCGTGCGGATGTCGTTGCCGGCCTCGAGCGCCGCCGCCGCGTCGGAGCGGTAGAAGCGGAACACGTCGCGGGAATGCTCGATCCCGTGGCCGACGCACATATCGATGAGCGAGCGCGACAGGTGCCAGTCGAAAGGCCCCGAGGAATCCTGCATGGCGATGGTCACGCCGTATTCCGACGTGTGCTGGCCCGGCGCGATGGTGCCGTTGTCGATGGAGACCAGTTCGGCCACGTCGCCGTGCAGCACGGCCGAGGCGCCGACGCCGACTTCTTCCGTGATGGTGAACAGCAGGTGGCAGTCGATGGGTAGCACCGTCTCCGACCGCTTGACCGCCCGCGCCGCCGCCAGAAGGGCCGAGACCCCGGCCTTGTCATCCAGGTGGCGCGAAAACACGAAACCGTTGGGCATGAATTCGGTCATCGGGTCGATGGAGATGGTGTCACCCACGTTGATGCCGAGGGCCCGGACCTCGTGCTCGTAGCCGACCCGCTCGTCCAGGCGCAATTCGACCTCGGACCATTCCGTCGGCTGGGTGTCGATGGCTTCGTTATAGGTATGGCCCGACGCCTTGGCCGGCAGGATGGTGCCGCGGAAGGTGCGCCCGCCGTCGGAATGCACGGTGCAGCGCGCCCCTTCGGCGAAGCGCGACGACCAATGGCCGATCGGCACGACCTCGAGCCGCCCGCCCAGGCGGAAGCCCTTGACCATGGCGCCGAGCGTGTCCAGATGGGCCGCGATGGCGCGGTCGGGCGAGGCTTCCTCGCCCTTCAGGTCGGCGCGGATGGCGCCCCGGCGGGTCAGCTCGAACGGAATGTCGAGCTCCTTCAGCTCCGCGCAGACCAGGCCGACGATCTCGTCCGTCATGCCGGTCGGGCTGGGCGTGGCCAGAAGCTTGGCCAGGGTTTCGACCATGTAGTCGCGGTCTATGAAAAGGTCGTACTTCACGCGTTCACTCCTTACCCGCTTGCGGGTTGCTTGACCATTTCCTGGCGTGTTTCGGGGAACAGGAAATCGACGAATTTCTGCGCCGTCGGCTGCGGCTCGTGGTTGGCCAGGCCGGGGCGCTCGTTGGCTTCGATGATACGGTAGTCGGGTCCATCCACGCGGGGAACCATGAAATCGAACCCGACGACGGGAATGCCCAGAACCAGGCGGGCCGCCAGGGCGGCGTCGCGCAGCACGGGATGCAACTCGTCGGTCACGTCGTGGATGGTGCCGCCGCAGTGTAGGTTGGCGGTCTTGCGGACCTCCAGCACCACGCCGTCGGCCAGAACGGAATTCATGCCGTGGCCCTGGGCCTGCAGGCAGCGCCGGGTTTCATCGTCGATGGGAATGCGGCTTTCGCCCCCCGTGGCGGCGGCGCGGCGGCGTGACAGGCGCTGGATCAATTCCTGGATGCTGTGCTGTCCATCACCGGTGATGCGTGGCGGCCGGCGCACGGCGGCGGCGGCGACCTCGTCGCCGATGACGATGATGCGCAGATCACGGCCGTTGACGAATTCCTCGCCGATCACATGATCGGACTGGTCCCGGACCTCGTCAAAGGCGGTGATCGCCTCGTCCTCGGAACACAGGTCGACGAACACGCCCTGCCCCTGCTCGCCCCGGGCCGGCTTGATGACGATGCGGCCGTACTTTTCCAAAAACGCCCGCACGTCGTCGCGGCTGCGCAGGCTGACCTGTCCCGGCATCTTCAAATCCGCCTTGGACAGAAGGCGATGGGTCAGCGCCTTGTCGTCGCAGCGGCTCATGGCGACGGCGGAGGTCAACTCGCTCAAGCTTTCACGGCAGGCGATGGACCGCCCGCCCAGGGTCAGGTTGAACAGGCCCGCCGCCGCGTCCTCGATATCCACATGGATGCCGCGCCGCCTGGCCTCGTCGACGATGATCTTGGCGTAGATGTTCAGGTTTTCCGACCGCTGCGGGCCGATGAACAGGGATTCATTGATCGGATTCTTCTTCTTCACCGTGTAGACGGGCACCCGCTCGAACCCCGTCTTTTCATAAAGCTTGATGGCCTCGGCGTTGTCATGCATCACCGACAGATCCATGAACGCGCGCCCGGCGGCGCGGAAATGGGCCGCCAGGGCCGTCACCAGGCCGATGCCCACGGCGGGCACGGCGGCCTGACTGTCGACGGCCAGGGCCCACAGGCTCGATCCTTCCTCGGGATCATCGAAGGCGACGGCGTGATCGATCCCCATGACGACGCCCAGAACCTCGCCGTCCTGGGCCGATTCCGCGACCAGCACCGTGACGCATTGCCGGTGGTCGAGTTCCGCAAGATAACCGGGCTTCAGCGACACCATGCCGCGCGACGTATAGATGCGGTTGACCACCCCTTCGTCGGCGCCTTCGGCCGGGCGTACATTGAATATATTGCTGTCCTCGCCCCGCGCCGCTGCGGGCAGTTCCTTCAGGTTCAAACGAAAACTGTGGGACGGGTCCATGAACAGGTCCTGCGGCGCCATGGACAGGATCACGTGCGGGTCGCGCACGTAGATGGCAAGGTCGCGTTCGCCAGTCTCCTCCTCCATCAGGCGGCCGGCCAGAAGGTCGGCCTTGTCGAAGGTTTGGCCGAACAGCACGCGGCCCCAGCCGCAATGCACGGCGACGCATTTGCCGACCGTGCCGACGCCGTTCTTGGGCGGCTCGCCCCAATGCTTCAAGGAAAGCGCATTCTCCATGACCGGGTTTTCCTTTCGCCGGTTCACGCCGTCACACCCCGTGGGTCTGCAGCCAGGTTTCCATGAGCGCCACCTGCCACAACTTCGAGCCCTTGAGCGGCGTGATGTGATCGGCGGGGGCGTCGAGCAGCATGTCGAGATAGCCGCGGTCGAACAGCGAGCGGTCGCGCGCCGCCTTCGACGCCAGCGTGTCGCGCACCATTTCCAGGTAGGGCCCGTCGATGTACTTGAGCGCCGGCACGGGGAAGTACCCCTTGGGCCGGTCGATGACCTCGGCTGGGACGACCATGCGGGCGACGTCCTTCAGCACCCCTTTGCCGCCGTCGCGCACCTTGTGTTCGGGCGGCACCCGGCCGGCCAATTCGACCAGTTCGTGGTCGAGGAAAGGCACCCGGGCCTCGAGCCCCCAGGCCATGGTCATGTTGTCGACCCGCTTCACCGGGTCGTCGACCAGCATGATGGTGGAATCGATGCGCAGCGCCTTGTCCACGGCGCGGTCGGCGCCGGGTTGGGCGAAGTTGTCCTCGATGAAGGCCAGGCTTTCATCGCGGCCCGTGTGGTACTGCGGCGACACGGCCTTTTTGTAATCTTCGAAATCGCGGTCGCGGAACACCCGGGCGTAATCGCCGACGGGATCGTTGGACTCCATCAAGGGCGGATACCAGGAATAGCCGCCGAAGATCTCGTCCGCCCCCTGGCCCGACTGCACCACCTTCACATGCTTGGCGACTTCCTGGCTGAGCGCGAAGAAGCCCACGTTGTCATGGCTGACCATGGGCTCCGACATCGCCCGGATGGTGTCCGGCAAAAGGTCCATCAGGCGGTCGGCGCCGATATGGATCTTGTAATGTTCGGTGCCGAATTCCTTGGCGATGATGTCGGAATACTTGAACTCGTTGCCTTCCTCGCCGCCGGCGTCCTCGAAGCCCACGGAAAAGGTGCGCAGCGGCGTCTTGCTCGCGCGCGCCAGCATGCCGACGATGAGCGAGGAATCGACCCCGCCCGACAACAGCACGCCGACATCCACGTCGGCCTCGAGCCGGCGGTCGATGGACAGGGCGAGCGCCTCATAGACCATGTCGCGCCAGTCCTCGGCCGACAGTTTCATATCGTCGGCAGAGCGCGCGAAATCGACGGACCAATAGGTGGTGTCCTTGCGGGTGCCATCGGCCTCGAACACCGCATAGGTCGCGGGCGGCAGCTTGCGCACGCCCTTCAGAACCGTATAGGGCGCCGGCACCACGGCGTGGAACGACATGTAATGATGCAGGCCCACGGGGTCGATGGCCGTATCCGTGTCGCCGCCGGCCAGAAGCGCCGGCAGGGTCGAGGCGAAGCGCAGCCGCTTGCCGTTTTCCGCCAGGTACAGCGGCTTGATGCCGAGCCGGTCGCGGGCCAGGGTCAGGCGGCCCGTGTCGCGCTCGTAAATGGCGAAGGCGAACATGCCGTTCAGGCGCTTGACGCAATCGGGTCCCCAGGCGGCGAAGGCCTTGAGGACAACCTCCGTGTCGCCCGTGGAAAAAAACCGGTAGCCCTTTTCCTGAAGCTCCGCCCGGAGCGCCTTGTAATTGTAGATGCAGCCGTTGAAGGCGATGGTCAGGCCGAGGTCGGGATCGATCAGGGGCTGCTGCGCCTTTTCCGTCAGATCGATAATTTTGAGGCGCCGATGGCCGAAGGCGCAGCGGCTTTGCTGGAACAGACCGGAGGCGTCAGGACCCCGGGGCGCCATGGCGTCCGTCATGCGCGCCACCGCGCGGGCGTCCGCATAACCGTCGTCGAATCTGATTTCGCCGCTAAGTCCACACATGCCGCATCCGGCTCCTTCATTGCTGTTGGCGCGTTCCCGTCATGCGAAATGACGGGCGCCCGTCGCCCAACGCTGGGCACGGACAAAACACCACCGCCCCGGTCATCCTTGGCCGGGTCAAATGGCGATAAATTTAAGTCATTGATTTATCTAGGGTAGTTGCCCGGGGCCGGGATGTCAAATGACCCCATTCTGACAATCCGCCGGTCCGGCGGAAGCGTTTGAGGCCATTGACGGAATCCGGACGGGACGATTGTCCGCCCAACCGCCTTCACCGGCGTCACCCCCGCGAAAGCGGGGGTCCAGAAGGCCCGGTCTGGATTCCCGCTTTCGCGGGAATGACTCCAACTGCCCGAGTCGCAGTTGGCGACTAGTGCTTGTAGTCGGGCTCTTCGCGGTCGAGCTGACGCACGAAAGCGGCGAACTGGTCGCCGCCCCGGGGGCCGCCGTCGCCGTCGAACTGGCTGGCCGCGTGCTCGCAGACCTCCTTGGGCGGAATGATCAACTCGGCGCCCGACGCCTGGGCCATCAACTGCAGTTCGCAGGCATGCTGCAGATAGCGGATATGCTGGAACGCCTCGGCGATGGTCCGCCCGGTGCACAGCAGGCCGTGATTGCGCAGGATCATGGAATGATGATTGCCGAGGTCGCGGACGATGCTCTCGCGCTCTTCCGTGTCGTTCGAGATGCCCTCGTAATCGTGATAGGCGAGCCGGTTGTAGAAGCCCATGGATTTCTGGTTCAGGGGCAGCAGACCGTCCTTCTGTGCGGAAACGGCCATGCCCGCATTGGTATGGGTGTGGATCACGCACATGGCGTCGCCACGCGACATGTGAATCGCCGAATGGATCACGAAGCCCGCCTTGATGACATCGTAGGGGCTGTCGTCCAGCACGTTTCCGTCGATATCGATCTTCACCAGGTTGGAGGCGCAGACCTCGGAAAACAGATGGCCGTAGGGATTGATCAGGAAGTGATGGTCGCGGCCCGGCAGGCGCACGGACGAATGGGTGAAGATGCCGTCGTCCCAGCCGAACCGCGCGACCAGGCGGTAGACAGCAGCCAGTTCGACGCGCAGCGCCCATTCCTCTTCCGACACCTTTTCGCGCAGGCTCGGAACCTCGTGTAGCTGAATTACCTGGGCCATGTGGCCGTTCCTCCCAATCCGTTCGCTCGATATGATTGTGTACAATCCTAACGCCGAGGGGCACGCCCGTTCAATAGCCATGGCCCCGGCCCTGCACATGATGAAAATCCCGCCCGGCGCATTTCAATTCGGGGCGAAGTGATCTACCATCGGGGCATGGACGAAACCCACCAGGAATACCCTGAAATCCCCGAGCCTTACCGGCCCGACGACGATCGGTTTTCCTTCGACATCGACAAGACGCTGCGCAGCGTGGTTTCCCTGCGCACGGAAATTCCCGAAACGGCCTTCACCGCCGGCACCCTCGGCACCCAGCGCAGCGGCCACGCCGTGGTCATCGACCCCAAGGGCCTGGTGCTGACCATCGGCTATCTGGTGGTCGAGGCGGAACGGGTGTGGCTGGTGTCCAACGATGGCCGCGCCGCCGAGGGCCACGTCATGGGTTACGACCAGGAAACGGGCTTCGGCCTGGTCCAGGCGTTACAGCCCCTGGACGCCCCGGCCATCGAACTGGGCTCCTCCGCAGACCTGATCCCGGGCGACGACGTGATCGTCGCCGGCTGCGGCGGGCGCAAGCATGCCCTGCAGACCCGCGTGTCGGCACGCAAGGAATTCGCCGGCTACTGGGAATACCTGCTGGACGACGCCATCTTCACCGCACCTGCCCACCCCCTGTGGGGCGGTGCCGCGCTGATCGGCGAGGACGGGACGCTGCGCGGTATCGGGTCGCTTTACGTGCGGGGCGAGGAAAGCGGCGAGACTGAGGGCAACATGATCGTGCCCATCGACATCGTGAAGGCGATCCTGCCGACCCTGCGCACCACGGGAGCGACCGGACGGCCGCCCCGGCCCTGGCTGGGCACCTTCACGGCCGAGACCATGGGCCGCGTCGTCATCGTCGGCACCTGGAAGGGCGGGCCGGCGGAGAACGCGGGTCTCAAGGCCGGCGACCTGGTGGTCGGCGTCGACGACAAGCCGGTCGAGGGCATGGCCGAATTCTTCCGCGGCGTGTGGTCGCTGGGCAACGCCGGGATCGACGTGCCCCTCAACGTCTACCGCGATGGCGATCTGACGACGATCACCGTGCGCTCCTGCGCCCGCGGCGACTTCTACAAATCCCCCAACGTCCACTGAGGCCCCCGTGAGCGGCCTTGCCCTCCGCCTGCCGCCCGTGCGCCTGGAGGCGGCGGAGGCGGTGCTCTACCCCGCATGCCTGGAAGACGCCGACGCCCTGTTCGACACGGTCATGGCTGACGTCGACTGGAAACAGGAAGAACTCACCCTCTACGGCCGGCGCATTGCCCAGCCGCGCCTGAGTGCGTGGTACGGCGATGCCGCCTATGCCTATTCGGGCCTGCATCTGGACCCGCGCCCCTGGCCGCCCGTTCTGGCGGACTTGCGGGACAGATGCGCGGAGATCACCCGGGCGCCGTTCAATTCCGTGCTCGCCAACCTGTACCGCGACGGCGCCGACAGCATGGATTGGCATGCCGACGACGAGGCGTCGCTGGGACCGGCGCCGGTGATCGCCTCGATCAGCCTGGGTGCTGCCCGGCGTTTTCAGATGCGGCGCAAGGACAGGCGGGGCGAGGCCATCTGCACGGAACTGGGCAACGGCGACGTCCTGGTGATGTCCGGGCGCTGCCAGGCCGACTGGCTGCACCGGGTGCCCAAGACGAAAAAGCCCGTGGGGCCACGCATCAACCTGACATTTCGGAACATCATCAATTCACCCTAGAGTTGGGTTGTGTAAAATTAATCGGTCAGATTTTCAGGAGGTATCATGGCAGACACTGATAATCTCCACGCTCTGATCTACAGAAGTCAGGAAACCGCCCCACTATCTTCCGATGACCTGAAAGTTCTGCTGGAGAGTTCGCGTAGAAAAAACGAACGCCTAAGCATCACCGGCATTCTGATCTATGGCGGCGGCGTCTTTGCCCAATACCTTGAAGGCTCGAAGTCGAATATCGACAGCCTGTTCGCCTCGATAACAAAGGACAACCGGCACCAGGATGTTTGGATGATGGCGGCAGGCCCGATCACGGACAGGGCCTTCCCAGAATGGTCCATGTCTTATCGCGACGTAACGGCGGATATTGTACACATGCTGCCGGGCGCCTTGGACCCTGCCGAGGCTCTACGAAAGACACTCGACATTCCATCCGCGTCGATGATGACGGTGCTGCTCAAGTCCCTGGTCCAGACGCTGCTGCCGGAACAGCCGGTCACCCCACCCAGCGCATAAGCCCTGTGCCTTAGTCCATATCCAAGGGAAACACCGGCCGGCGGACGTTCTTGTAATCCAGGTCCTTGTAGTTGCGCGAGGTCACACCGCCGCCGTCATCGACGACGATGATCTGCGACGCGATGGGGCCGTAGGCGGCGCGGAAATGGTGCGCCGACTTGACGGCCAGGACCTTCTTTTTTTCCGGGTCGATGCCCATGGACTTGAAATACATCCGGTCGTAGTTCTGATACCGCCCGCTGGCCAGAACGATATCCACCCCGCCGACGCTGAACACCGCCGCCGGGCCCATGTCGACGCGGGTCCCCCGGGTCATCGGCCCTTCCATGGCGAACCTGCCGTCGGTGATCGCCGTGACCGTACCCATCAGGGACAGCGGCCCGCCCTGCACGGCGGGATCGACCTTGCCGCCGATTTCCAACCGCAGGGTGGTGCCGAGGCCGGCATTCTTGCAGGCCTGCGCCGCCTCGGGATCGTAGAGCGTGCCGAAGGCGGCGTCCTTCAGGTCGGCCTCGATCATGGCACCCAGAAGCTTCGTCGCGTCGCCGTAACCGCCGCCGCCCGGATTGTCCGCATAGTCGGCCAACACGATGGGCGCCGAAATACCCTGGGCCAGGGCCACTTTGACCTGAGCCAGGGCGGCATCGATGCGCATCAGGTTGATGGTCAGTTTGTTGCGGTCGCGCCAGATCTGATCCATCACCTGTTCGGCGATCTTGCCGTGGGCCGGATTGTCGCCCTCGCCGGTGACGATGCAGGTCGGCCCCGTGTCGTGGATATCGACCCAGGGGAAGCCCGCGTTGATCGACCCGGCATAGGTGCCGGGCGTTTCCTTCAGCAATTTGTCCAGGGTCGCCAGGGCCTCGGTCATCGGCCCGGGCGACGTGGTTCGCCCGTGGTCGGCACCGTCCAGCATTTCGCGGCGGCGGACATGGACCTTGGGGTGGATTTCCCCGGCCATGGTGCGGGCCAGCAGGTCGCAGGCCTGGGTCGCGATCTCGTACTGATCGACATGCGGATAGGTGCGGTAGCAGACGACGATGTCGCAGAGGTCGGCCGTGCGGTCGGTGACGTTGGCATGCAGATCGAGGGTCATGGCAAGCGGCACGTCCGGCCCGACGACGTCGCGCACGGATTGCAGCAGGCGGCCCTCGCCGTCCTCGTCATGCTCGCACACCATGGCGCCGTGCAGGCACAACAGGATGCCGTCGAACGGGCCGTCGGCTTTCAGCGCGTCGACCACGACCTGGGTGACATGGTCGTGCATGTCCTTGGTGACCTTGCCCGACGGCGTGGCGTTGGCATAGATCGGGTGGCGGATGGACCAGCCGTGCCGTTCGGCGGCGTCCAGCGCCGCACCGATCTCCGTCGCCGTGCCGCGCATCTTCTGCGCGACCTCGTCGTCGCGGTAATAGGTGCGGGCCTTGTAGGCCGCCATGTCCGTCGGCAGTTTCGAAAAGGTATTGGTCTCGTGCTTGAAACCGGCGATGAGAACGCGCTTGGTCATGGCTCTGTCCTAGGCTTGCAGTTTGGCGAGGTCCGGCACGGGCCGCATCAGGTCGGCCTTGCCCGCGAAATGTTTCTCCAGCGCATGGGCCACGGCCAGCACCAGGGCGTCCTTGCCATTCGGCGCCATGATCTGCAGGCCGAAGGGCATGCCACGGTGATCGACGCCGCAGGGGATGACGGCGGCGCAGGCCATGGCCATGGTCGGCACGTAGGAAATGGCCAGCCAACGCATATAGGTCGGCATCTTCTCGCCGTTGATCTCGTCCACGTACAGCTGCTCGTGCGGGAACGGCGAAACGGAGGCGGCGGGGCAGATCAGCACATCGACCTCGTCGAACAGGTCGATGAAGCGGCGCATCAGCTTGGCCTGCTCGACCATGCCCCAGCCCACGTCCGCCGCCGTGACCTCAAGCCCCCGGGTGGTGTTGTCGATGACGTTGGGCCCCAGAAGGTCCTTGTGTTTCTTCAGGCGTTCCTGGTGCAGGGCGACAAAGGTGATGCCGCGGAAGATTTCGAACACCCGATGGACGTCGCCGGTCGGGCCGTTGAAATCGGGGGCGCGGTCCTGGGCCTCGGCGAACACGCCGCGGAAGGCATCCGTGCGCGCCTTGAAGGTATCGGCGATGCCCTTGTCCACGGGACAGCAGCCGAGATCGGGCGTGATCGCGGCGTGGATCGATCCCAGGTCGAGGCCGTCCACGGAGGAGAACAGGCGCGGATCGACCAGATGGGAGAACGGATCGCGTCGGTCGTCGTCCATCTGCGCCTGCAACAGCAGGGCCGCATCCTCGACCGTGCGTGCCATGGGGCCCAATTGCGACCAGGGCATGAGGGCCGAGGCCTTGCCTTCGGCCGGGACCGTGCCCGGCGACGGGCGAAAGCCGACGACGCCGCAGAACCCGGCGGGGGTGCGCAGGCTGCCGCCGTAATCACTGCCCGACGCGATCGGCACCATGCCCGTGGCCAGCGCCACGGCCGATCCGCCGGACGACCCGGCGCAGGTCAATTCCGGGTTGAACGGATTGCCCGTGGCCCCGAACACCCGGTTCTTGGTGTTGGCGCCGGCGCCGAATTCCGGCGTGTTGGTTTTGCCCAGGATGATGGCACCCTCGGCGCGCACGGCGGCGACGGAGCCCTGATCGGCGTCCGGCACCGTGTCCTTGCTGATCAGCGAGCCCCAGGTGGTACGGATGCCCTCCGTCGCCTCCAGGTCCTTGATGCCCATGGGCAGGCCGTGCAGCAGGCCCAATTCCTCGCCGTCCATCACCATCTGTTCGGCGACCTTGGCTTCTTCCTGCGCGCGCTCATAGGCGCGGGTGACCATGCAGTTGACGGCGCCGTCCACGGCCTCGATCCGCGCAATGCAGCTGTCCACCAGTTCGACCGGCGAGATTTCCTTGGTGCCGATCAGGCGCCGGGCCTCGGTCGCGGTCAGGTCGCAGAGTTCGGTCGCCGTCGTTGGCTTCGTCATGTCAATTTCTCCAGGTCTGGGATCGGGCGGGCGGTTTCGGCGTCCGCGTTCAGGATGGTTTCGATAGCCAGGGCGGCGGACAGCAGTTCCGCCTCGCCGTGGCGCTTGCCGGCGATCTGAAAGCCGAAGGGGGCCCCCGTCTCGTCCAGGCCGCAGGGCACGGCGATCACCGGGTTGCCGGTCAGGGTCAGGGCCGAGCGGATCAGCGACGCGTCCATGTAGTTTTCCATGGGCTTGCCGTTGATCGCGGTCGGCGCCCCCGTGTCCAGGCGGTAGGGCGGATAGGCGTTGCCCGGCAGGATCAGCAGGTCGACGTCTTCCATGAAGGCCTGGAAGCGGTCGTACCATTGCCGCCAGGCGACCTCCGCCGCCGCCACGTCGGCCAGCGACATGGCGTAGCCCGCTTCCGTGTTGGTGACGATGTTGGGCGACAGCAGGTCGCGGTGCTGTTCCACGCGGTCCTTGTGATAGGCCATGTAATAGACGCAGCGCAGCACCCAGAAGGCGTCGCGCACGCCGGCGATGTCGGGCTGGTCGTCCCGGGCATGGGCGAAGGCTTGGCGGAATTTCGCCGAGCGTGCCCGGAACACGCGCTTGATACCGTCGTCCACGGGGGCCGATCCCAGGTCTTCGGAAAAGGCCACGCGCAGCTTGCCCAGGTCCGCCGGCTGAAGACTTGCGAACGGGGCCGCGTCAAACGGCAGGCCCATGGGGTCGCCCGGATCAGCACTGCCCGCCTGGGCGGAATACAGCAGCGCCGTGTCGGCGACCGACCGGCCCATGGGCCCCTGGACGGAAAAATAGGTCAGCGGCAGCAGCCGCCGTTCGTTGGCCACGGCCCCCGGGCGCGGACGGAAGCCGACCACGCCGGACCAGGTCGCGGGGGCGCGCAAGGACCCGCCCGTGTCCGAGCCCTGGGCCAGCGGCACCATGGAGCAGGCCAGCGCCGCCGCCGAGCCGCCGGACGATCCCCCCGGCGTGCGCGCGGGATCGAAGGGGTTGGTGGTTGCCCCGTACACCCGGTTGGTGGTGTTGGCGCCGGAGCCGAATTCCGGCGTGTTGGTCTTTCCCAAGATGATCGCCCCCGCATCACGCAGGCGGGTGATCTGGCCGTCGTCGGCGTCGGGCACATGGTCCTTGAACAACAGCGAGCCGTAGGTCGAGCGCAGGCCCTTGACGTTGACCAGATCCTTGATGCCGACGGGCAGGCCGGCCAGCGGCCCGGGGTCGCGGCCCTGGGCGATCTCCGCCTCGATCTCGCGCGCCTGCGCCAGGGCGCGCTCTTCGTCCAAAGCCACGAAGGCGTTGACCGTGCCGTTCACGGCGGCGATGCGTTTCAGGCAGCTTTCGACAAGCTCCACCGGCGACAGCTTCTTCGCCCCCATCAGGGCGCGCAGATCGACGGCGGAAAGATCGCAGGGCTCGGTCATTGCAGCGGCAGACTGGACGTCTCGCCCAGATCCCAGAACAGCCCGCCCATGAGACGCAGGGCCGAGCGGGACACGGGCTCCAGTATATGTTCATTGGGCGCGTGCTGTGAGCAGGCGGGATAGGAATGCGGCACCCAGACGGTCGGCAGGCCCAGGATATGGGCGAAGCAGTCGTTGGGCAGCGATCCGCCCAGGTTGGGCAGCACGGCCGGCTCCTCCCCCGCCGTGCGGGTCAGGGAGTTGATCGCCCATTTGGCCCAGGGAGTATCGGGCTCCAGCCGCGTCGCCGCCATGAACTCCCGGTCCGGGGTCAGGGTGACATTGTCGTATCCCAGCGCGTCCAGATGCTTGCGCACGGTGGGCAGAACCACGGCCGGATCGAAGCCCGCGACGAAGCGCATGTGGCATTTGGCGAAGGCCTTGGGCGGCACGGCGTTCACCGGGTTGTCCGGGTTGCCGGTCTTGAAGGCCAAAATCTCGAAGGTGTTCCAGCCGAACACCTTTTCCTCGGCGGTCAGGCCCGGCTCGCCCCAGTCGGGATCGATGTCCGGATCACCCTCCATGCCGCCGACCGTCAGCTTGGACAGCGCCTCGCGCACGGAATTGGAAAAGGGATCTGGCTTGAGATCGTCGAGCAGAATTCTGCCCTTGGCGTCGACGATGGTGGAAATGGCATGGGCCAGGATCACCCCCGGATTGGCCAGCAGCCCGCCCCAGTTTCCGGAATGGTGGCCGCCGTCGCGCAGGTCCAGGGACATGGTGAAGTTGAACACGCCGCGCGACCCGAAATAGACCGTGGGCCGCAGTGCGTTCAATCGCGGGCCGTCGGAGGCGATGAACACGTCGGCCTTGAACAGGTCCTTGTTCTCGCGACAGAACTCGCGCAGGCCGGGCGAGCCCGTTTCCTCACCCGTTTCGATCAAGGCGACAACGTTGTAGCCGAGGGTGCCGCCGCGGGCGTCCATGCAGGCCTTCAAGGCGGCCAGGTTGATGGTGTGCTGGCCCTTGTTGTCGGCGGTGCCGCGGCCGTACCAGCGTTCGCCCTCTTTCTTCATTTCCCAGGGGCCGATGCCGTCGCGCCATTGGTCGTCATAGCCGCGCACCACGTCGCCGTGGCCATAGGTCATCAGGGTCGGCAGGTCGTCGCCCTCGTGCCGGCGGGCGACCAGGATGGGCTGGCCGCCGGGCTTGGGGTTTTCGAACATCTCGCTGTCGAATCCCATCTCCGCCAGATAGGGCGTCATCTCGTCGGTCAGGTAGCGGTACAGTTCCGGGCGGAACGGTTCGTCCTGGCTGCACGACTTGATGGCGACCCGGCGCGACAAATCCGCCCAGAACCCGCCGTCGTCGAAATACTGTTCAAGGCTTTCGATCACCGCATCGCGTGTCACGCCGCGTTCCTTTCAAGTCTGTAGGCCGTTTCCGGATCGCCCAGGTCCCAGTAGACGCCGGTGACCAGCTCCATGCCCTCGCGGGTCAGCGACCACAGAATATGTTCGTTGGGGGCGTGCTGGGAACAACCGGTATAGCTGAGCGGCAGCCACACGAAGGGAATGCCAAGCACGTCCTGGAATACGTCGTTGCAGATGGACCCACCCGAATTGGGCACCATGCGGCATTTCTCGCCGGTCGTGCGTTCCACGGCGGCGCGCATCCATTTGGCCCAGGGGTGGTCCGGGTCCGTGCGCGCGGCATGGAAGAACGCCGCATTGCCGCCGGTCGAGGGCCGCACCTTGACAATACCGAACCCGGCGGCGTCGAGATGCGCCTGCAAATTTGGGACGATGTTCTGCCAGTCCGTGCCGACCACGAAGCGCAGCTGGCAATGAGCGACGGCCCTGGGCGGCACGGCGTTCACCGGGTTGTCCGGGTTGCCGGTCTTCATGGCGAGGATTTCAAAGGTGTTCCAGGCATAGACCTTTTCCGCGCGGGTCAATCCCGGCTCGCCCCAGTCGTCGTCGATGGCCGGCCCGCCCGTGGAGGTTTCGCGCGTGACGTCGGCCAGCAGCCCCTTGACCGTATCGGTGATCGGCGGCGGCAGCAGGGCCGGCACCAGGATGCGGCCCTTGACGTCGATCACGGTCGCCAGGGCCGAGGCCAGGATGATCCCCGGATTGGCCAAAAGCCCGCCCCAGTTGCCGGAATGATGGCCGCCGTCGCGCAAGTCCACCACCAGATCGAAGTTGAACGCCCCCCGGTTGCCCAGCGTCAGGTTGGGCTTGGCGACGTCGAAGCGCGGCCCGTCGGAGGCGAAGTAGACATCGGCGGCGAAGGCGTCCTTCTCCCGCGCGACCAGGTCCTTCAGGCCCTTGGAACCGTTTTCCTCGCCCGTCTCAATGATGAACTTGTGGTTGAAGCCGAGGGCTCCCCGCGCGTCGAGCACGGCCCTGAGCGCCGCGATATGGGTCGAATGCTGGGCCTTGTTGTCGGCGGTGCCGCGCCCGTAGACCCTGTCGCCCAGTTTCATCAGCGTCCAGGGGTCCAGGTTGTCCTTCCACTGGCCTTCCTGGCCCAGCACCGTGTCGCCATGGCCGTAGCCCAGCACCGTGGGCAGGTCGTCGCCCTCCCACCGGGTCGCCAACAGGATCGGGCCGCAGCCCTCGAAGGGGTTGTCATAGACGCGGCAGGCATAGCCCAGGGCCTCGAAGGCGTCGCGCATATCCTCTTCCAGATAGGCGTAGCAATCGGGCAGGCGGGCCGGGTTCTGGCTTTCCGTCGGCACGGCAATGCGGGCCTTCAGGTCCTCGAAAAAGCCTTCCGGGTCGTCGAAATGGGCAAGGGCGGCGTCGATGGCGTGTTGGCGGGTCATGGCTTTGCCCGGGCGGTCTTACGACGCTTGGCGTCCCCTCCCCTGGTTCTCGTCATAAAGGTGGCATTCGACGAGACCGGTCTTGGTCGGGATGGTGCGCGGCGCCACCACGGAGCAATGGTCCATGCAGTCGACGCAGCGCGGATGGAAGGTGCAGCCGGACGGCGGGTCGACCGGGTTGGGATAGGCGACGCCCAGGCCCGCGTCGGGCACGTCCAGGTTGGGGTCGGGGGTCAGCACCGATTGCAGCAGCGCCTTGGTATAGGGATGCTGCGGATTGTCGAACAGGCTGTCCGTGTCCGCGACCTCGACCAGACGGCCCAGGTACATGACGGCGACGCGGGTCGCCATGTGTTCGACCACGGCCAGGTTATGGCTGATGACGATATAGGTCAGGTTCAGCTCCGCCCGCAGGTCCTGCAGCAGGTTGAGAATCTGCGACTGCACGGAGACGTCGAGCGCAGAAGTCGGCTCGTCGCAGATCACGACCTCGGGCCGGTTGATCAGGGCGCGGGCCACGGCGACACGCTGGCGCTGGCCGCCCGACAACTGGTTCGGGAAGTTGCGGTAGAGCCGGCGCGGCAGGCCGACCAGTTCCATGATTTCCTCGACCCGCAGGCGCAGGTCCTTGCCGCCGGCGGCCTCGGCCGTGCCCTGCACGCGCACGGGCAGCGAAATGATGTCGCCGATGGTCTTGCGCGGGTTGAGCGACGAATAGGGGTCCTGGAACACGGGCTGGACCTTGCGCGCCATGTCCAGGCGTTCCATCTCGCTGGTCGGCGTGCCGCCGACGTAGAGCGTGCCGGCGGTCGGCGCCAGCAGGCCCAGCAGCATCTTGGCCAGGGTCGATTTGCCGCAGCCGGATTCCCCGACCAGGCCAAGAACCTCGCCGCGCGGCACCTTCAGGTTGATGCCGTTGACGGCATGCAGCGGCTTCTTGCCCTTCATGAAGCCGGCCGAAATCATGAAGGTGCGGGTGACGTCCCGGGCCTCGAGAACGATGTCGTCTTGGTCGGCCATGTCAGGCGGCCCCCTTCTTCAGGTTGGCGGCGCATTGTTCGGGTGTCAGCACGCAGCGGAATACGTGCCCGTCTTCAAAGGAATCGCGAAGGCCGATGGTCCCCGTCCGGCAGGTGTCCATGGCATAGGTGCAGCGATCCCCGAAATGACAGCCCGGAAGATCCCCCACCAGGGACGGCACGATGCCGGGGATGGAGCCCAGGTGCGACCCGCGCGCCGTCTTGCCGGGAATCGGGATGCATTCCAGCAACCCCTGGGTGTAGGGGTGGGTCGGGTTCTCGAACACCTGCTTGGCGGTGCCCGTCTCGACGATCTCGCCCGCGTACATGACGGCGACCCGGTCGGCGACGCGGGCGACCACGCCCAGGTCATGGGTGATCAGGATCATGCCCATGTTGAATTCCTTTTGCAGGTCCGCCAAGAGGTGAAGGATCTGCGCCTGGATGGTCACGTCGAGCGCCGTCGTCGGCTCGTCGGCGATGATCAGTTCGGGGCCGCACATCAGCGCCATGGCGATCATCACGCGCTGACGCAGGCCGCCGGACAACTGATGGGGATACTGCGTCAGCCGCGATTCCGCCGCCGTGATGCCGACCTTTTCCAGAAGGTAGACGGCGCGGTCACGGGCTTCGGCGGTGCTGACGTTCTTGTGGCGCAGCAAAGCCTCTTCCAGTTGGTTGCCGATGGTATAGGCCGGGTTCAGGGACGTCATCGGTTCCTGAAAGATCATCGCCATCTTGTTGCCGCGGATGTCGGTCATGCGCTTTTCGCCGACGGATTGCAGATCCTCGCCGTCGAGCCGGAGCACGGATGCCGTGCACGTCGCGGTGCTGGGCAGCAGGTCCATGACGGCAAGGGACGTCAGCGACTTGCCGCAGCCCGATTCACCGACGATGCAGACCGTCTCGCCCCGCGTCACGTCGAAACTGATGGACTGCACCGGATGCAGCATCCCGGTGGCGACGGGAATGTCGACGACCAGGTCGCGGACTTCGAGGATCAGATCGCTCATGCCGTTCTTGGTCCCTTGCCCTAGTTGCGGTTTTCGGGTGCGGTCACATCGCGCACGCCGTCACCGAGAAGATTGATGGCGAGGATCAGCGCGAACAGCGCCGCCCCCGGAATGCCGATCAGCCAGGCGTCGAAGAACATCATGCCCTTGGCCTCGGAAATCATCAGGCCCCAACTGGGGGCCGGCGGCTGCACGCCCAGACCGAGGAACGACAACGCGGCCTCGAGCAGGATGGCGTGCGCCATTTCCAGGGTCGCCACGACGATCAGGTGGTTGACCACGTTGGGCAGGATTTCCGCCATGATGATGCGCAGGGTGGAACACCCGCAGGCCTGGGCCGCCGCCACGTAATCAAGATTGCGCACCTGCATGGTGGTCGAGCGCATGACCACGGCGAAACGGTCCCATATGAGAAGCCCCAACACCCAGATCACGATCCACAGGCTTGATCCGATCAGCGACACCACGGCCAGCGCCACCAGCACCACGGGCATGGACAGCCGCGTGGTGATGATGAAGTTGACGACCATGTCGACCCGGCCGCCGAAATAGCCGGCGGCGACGCCCAGCGCCGTGCCGATGACGCCGGAAATCAGCATGGCGGAAAAGCCGATCAAAAGCGAAATGCGCGAACCGTGGATCAGACGCGTCAGATAATCGCGTCCCTGCAGGTCCGTACCCAATGGATGGGCTGGATCGTACTTGGGGCTGTCGTGCCAGAACGGCGGCTTCAGCGCGTTGGAAAGGTCCTGGTTCAGGATCGGATGATAGGGCGTCAAAAACGGCGCGAAGGCGGCGACCATGAAGATGGCGATCAGCACGGCGCCGCCGATCAGGATGCCGTAGTGACCGAAGATACGCCGGCGCATCTTCGCCATGGGCGAAGGCTCCAGAATCACGGCGGCGGGGGAAGGGGCCGCGGGGGTTGCGTCTTGCGGAGCCATGTCAGGTCACCCTTATCCGGGGGTCAAGGAAGGCGTTGAGCAGATCCGCCAGGAAGGTGATGACGATATAGAAGCAGCTGAGAACCAGCACGATGGCCTGCATCATGGGCAGGTCGGCGCGCTGGATGGATTCCCAGGCGAGGAACCCCATGCCGTTGATGGCGAAGATGGTTTCGATGACGATGGAACCGCCGAGCATGAAGCCGAACTGCACGGCGGCCAGCGACACGACGGGGATGATGGCGTTCCTGAGCGCGTGCTTGAACAGCACCGTCGTGGGGCGCAGGCCCTTGGCCTTGGCCGTGCGGATGTAATCCGACTGCAGCACCTCGAGCATCCCGGCGCGAGTCAGGCGCATCACGCCCGGCGTCACGTAATAGCCCAGGGCGACCGCCGGCATGATGAAGTTCTTCCAACTGTCCGTGCCGGTGATCGGCAGCAGACGCCATTGAATGCTCATGAAAAAGATCAAAATCAGCGCGAACCAGAAACTGGGCAGCGCCTGACCGACAACGGCCAGTCCCAGAGCAAAACGGTCGATCAAGGAATTGGGCCGGATCGCCGCCGCCACGCCGAGCGGAATGGACAGCACCAGGGCGAAGGAAATGGCGCAGAGCGCCAGGATCAGGGTATTGGGCAGACGCGTGACGATGACCGCGGAAATATCCGACTTCAGATAATGGGAGCGGCCCAAATCCCCCTGCATGGCGCGCACCAGCCAGTCGCCGTACTGCACGATGATCGGGCGGTCATAGCCGTAGACCTCGCGAATATTTTCGATTTCCTCGTTGCTGGCCGATTCACCGGCAAGTGCGATCGCCGGGTCCCCCGACAGATAGATCAGCGAGAAGGTGATCATGGAAACCGTGAGCGCCACCAGGACGGCGACCCCCAGGCGTCTCAGCAGAAATTTCAGCATGGCGAACCCGCCGTCAGGCGATTCATGGTAACAGCCCCCCTAGGCCCGGACACCCGGCGGCCCAAAAAGGGCCGCCGGGCCGTATTACCGGTTACCCGGACATGATCACTTCCATTTGGCGGTGTAGAACCGCGGGATTTCGTCGGAAGTGATGGTCATTCCCAGCTTCTGGTTGAAGGCATAGTTCTTGGCGTAGGTGAACATGGGCAGCCAGTAGGCCTTGTCGGAAATGATCTGGAACGCTTCCTTGTAGAGTTTTTCGCGTTCCTCAATGTCGGTCACATTGCCGGCCTTGACGATCAGTTCGTTGACCTTGGGATCGTTGGCGGGGTCGTCCTTGCCGCCGGAGAAGAACACCCCGGCCATGCCGGAAGCGTCGGGGATCGAGTAGGACCCCCAGGTCATGTGGTGGACCGCCGTTTCGCCCTTCTGCGCGACCTCGCGCAGCGCCTTGTACTGCATGAAGTTCAGCTTGGCCTTCACGCCGATCTTGGCCAGATCCGAGATCACCGCTTCCGTGAACTCGCGCTCACGATAGGCATAGATGTCGAATTCCAAGCCCTTGTCGAAGCCCGCTTCCTTCAGCAGCGCCTTGGCCTTGGCCGGATCGTAAGCATACCCCGTGACGTCCTGGATGCAGCCGGTCTGATCCGGGTGGCAGGGCGTGTTGACGACCTGCGCGGCCGGGCCGATCAGGTTCTTGACGATGGATTCACGGTTGATGGCATGGGAAAAGGCCTGACGCACGCGCAGGTCCGTGAAGGCCTTGTTGCCGGACGACCCGTCGACGTCGAACGCGATGTAGCTGACGCGCAGGGTCTTGGCGTTTTCGACCGTCACCTGACCCGAAGCCTTCAGCTTCTCGGCCTGTTCCTTCGGCACGTCCCAGATCCAGTCGATCCCGCCGGTCAGCAGTTCGGCGATCCGGGTGTTGCTTTCCTTGATGGTGCGGTAGACCAGATTGGCGATCTGCGGCGTGCCCTTGGGCCCGCCCTTGTGATAGCCGTCATACTTCTTCATGACGATCTTTTCGCCTGGCACCACCTCGGTGATCATGTAGGGGCCGGTGCCGTTCGGCTTCACCGCCGCGTAATCGGGCTTGCCTTCCTTGGTCATCGGCGCGCTGTCGTAGTGACCGCGCTTGATGATCGGCACCGCCTGCCCCAGATAGGCCAGGGCCGCCGGGAACGGCTTGTCGAGATGGATGCGGATGCTGTTCGGGCCGGTCTTTTCGACCTTCTTCATCCAATCCACGTTCTTCAGGGTGACGACGCCGTGGTCCTTGTTGGTGGTGAAGTCGACCGTGTAGATCACGTCTTCCGGTCCGAACGGCGAGCCGTCATGGAATTTGACGTCATCGCGCAGTTCGAAATCCAGGGTCACGTTGTCGACCCACTTGAAGGATTTCGCCAGGTTCGGTTCGTACTTGCCGGTCTTGGTGTTGCGGAGCAGAAGGTTGTCCCACACCGTGTTGCCGATGATGACCAGTTCACGGGTGCGGTTGTAGTACGGGTCGGCCACCGCCGACTCGCGGTCCGTCGCCCAGACCAGCGTGTCGTTGGCCTTACCCGCCAACGCCGCGCCGGAGCTAATACCCAGCGCAACCGCCGCGATGGGCAGGCCCTTCATAATGTGACGAAGCATTTTCGCCCTCCCTTGGTTCAATTCCCTGCCGCCCTTGACTTACGCCTTTGAAAATTCTGGCCGGCAATCCTCGCCCTCCCTGTCACGGAAATGGCAAAAGCATTTCAAAGCATAGGCCGTGGGAATGCAAGGAGGTATAAGGGCCCAGTTTCGCGCATCAATAGGGTCCAGAACCATGACCGCAACCCCCTCCCCGCCCCCCACTCCCCACCAGGCAATGGCAGAAATCCTCGGCGCGGCGGACTGGAACGGGCGCGGCGCCGACACGGTTTCCGTCACCGGAAACGATCCCCAATTGCCCACGAATTTCCGCATCGGCACGGCGGGCGCGGCGGTTTTGGGCGCGGTCGGGCTGGCGGCCGACGCCCTGCATCACCTGAAAACCGGCCGCCATCAGGACATCGCCGTGGATATCAGGACGGCGGCGCTGGCCATGCGCTCGAACCGTCATGTCCGGGTCGGCACCGCCGGTTTCGGCCAGGCCTGGGCCGATATTTCAGGCCTTTATCAATGCCGTGACGGGCGCTGGGTCCAGTTGCACTGCAATTATCCCTGGCTGGCCGACGGCATTCTTGAAATCCTGGGCTGTGCGGCGGAGCGTCCCGCGGTCAAGGCCGCGCTGGCGACCTGGGACGCGGCGTCGTTCGAGGATGCCGTGGCCGCACGTAATTTGTGCGCCTTCATGGTCCGCACCAAGGACGAATGGACGGCCCACCCCCAGGGTCTAGCCGTCGCCGGCCTGCCGTTGATGAGCATCGAGAAGATCGGCGACGCGCCCGTGGAACCCCTGTCGGCAGGCCTCCGGCCGCTTTCCGGCATCCGCGCCCTGGAATTGGTGCGCGTCATCGCCGGGCCGGTGTGCGGGCGCACCCTGGCGGAACACGGCGCCCAGGTCATGCGCATCGGGCGGCCCGACCGGCCAGACGACGACAACCTGCTGCGCGACACGGGCCACGGCAAGCTGGCCGCCAACCTGGATTTGCGCGAGGCGGGGGCGCCCGCCCACCTGGACGATCTGATCAGACAGGCCGACGTGGTCACCCAGGGCCATCGGCCGGGAACCCTGGCCGGGCGGGGGATCGCGCCGGAACGGCTGGCCGAACTCCGGCCCGGAATCGTCTTCGTCAGCCTGTCCGCCTGGGGCCAGGACGGACCCTGGGCCCATCGCCGGGGTTTTGATTCCCTGGCCCAATGCGCCATGGGCATCGCCGCAGAACAGGGCGGCATCGACACGCCGCATCATCTGCCGGCGCAGGCCCTCGACTATGTCTCCGGATACCTGGCCGCCTTCGGCGCCATGGAAGCCCTGCGCCGCCGCGCCACCATCGGCGGCAGTTGGCTGGTCCGCCTGTCCCTGGCGCAAAGCGGCCATTGGATCGACGGCCTGGGCCGCATCGGCGGCGACGCCGCCAAGGGTTTGGCGGAGCCGCGTTATGACGACATCAAGGATTTGCTGGAAAGCCGCGACACGGCCTGGGGCCGCATGGAACACCTGAAACCTGCCGTGGGGATGTCGGAAACGCCGCCGCGCTGGGATCTGCCGGCGGCCCCCCTGGGAACCCATCCGCCCGCCTGGCCGGCCTAACCTTCGGTCGTCTTCAGGGCCGTCACCTCGGCCGGACCCTTCACCCGCGATTCCCGATAGGTGATGTAGAGGGTCGAACAGAACACCACCGTGCCGCCGATCCAGGTCCACATGTCGGGGAATTCGCCGAACATCACATAGCCGAGCCCCGCCGCCCACAACAGGCGGGTGAAATCGACGGGCATCACCGCCGTGGTTTCGCCCAACTGCATGGCCTTGGCCATGGACAAATGGGCACCCGTCGCCAGCAGCCCGATGGCGACCAGTTCACCGAACTGCGTCCAGGTCGGCCATTCCCAGAAGAACAGCGCGAGAACCAGGGTCACGGGCGTGAAGTAAACCGACGAATAGAACACGATGGTGACGGGTGAATCGTACCGCACCAGGATCTTGACCATCAGCAGGGCACCCGCCCACAGCACCGTGGACCCGAGCGCCCACATGTACCCGGGGCTGATCTCCTGAAACCCGGGGCGCAGGATGATGGCCGTGCCGATGAAGCCGACGGCCAGCGCCCCCCATCGACGCAGGCCCATTTTCTCGCCGAACAGAAAGACCGCGCCCAGGGACGTATAAAGCACGACCGTGAAGCTGAGCGCCGTGGCATCGCCCACGGGCACCAGGGACAGCGCATAGAACCAGGACAGCATGGCGCCGAGACCGATCACGGCGCGTACAAGCTGCAGATCCGGGCGTTTGCTTTTCCAGGCATGCCGGTCCTGGCGCATCAGCAGAGGCGTGAGCACGACCAGCGCCACCACATTGCGGAAAAAGGCGACCTCGAACGGATGCAGTTCCTGCGTCATGTCGCGGACCAGCGCATGCAGGCAGGAAATCAGGATGGCGCCCAGGAGCATGAACAGAATGCCCCGAAAGTTGTCGACCTTCCTGGGACCTGCCGGTGTCACTTGTTCGCTCAGGTCCGGGGGCGTCGCCATGGCTTCACTATAGACGGCGGATACCCTCTGGCAATAAGGTCGGCGGCCCGATTTGGGGCCAATTGCATACAATGTTTGGGGTAAGGGACCATCACCATGATTAAAGCAGGCATCGCCGGGCTGGGCCGTTGGGGCCAGGTTCTGGTCAATTCCGTTCACGGCAAAAGCGACAAAATCGCCATCACCGCCGGCTGCACCGGGCGCAAGGCCAAGGCCGAGGCGTTCTGCGCCGAGAAGGGCATCGACCTGCGCGACGGCCTGGCCGACCTGTTGAACGATCCGGACCTGGACGCGGTGATCCTGGCGACCCCGCACAGCCAGCACGCGGATCAGGTGATCGCCGCCGCCGCCGCCGGAAAGCAGATTTTCATCGAAAAGCCCTTCACCCTGGACCGCGCCAGCGCCCAGGCCGCCGCCGACGCGGCCGAGGCCGCGGGCGTGGTATTGGCGCTCGGCCACAACCGGCGCTTCCATCCCATCACACTGAAGATCAAGGACATGATCACCGGCGGCGAGCTTGGCCAGATTCTTCATATCGAAGGCAACCTGAGCGGCTCCGGCGGCCTGCGCTACGGTGCCGACAGCTGGCGCGCCCAGGTCGACGAAAGCCCGGCCGGCGGCATGACGCCCATGGGTATCCACGTCGTCGATGCCATGATCAATCTGATGGGCTCCGTCGACGAGGTCGTCGCCCGGTCCGACCGCCAGTTCCTGCAAATCCCCACCGACGACACGACTTCGGTGATGTTGCGCTTTGCCTCGGGGGCCACCGGCTACCTGGGCACCCTGACGGCGACGGCGCCGGTCTGGCGCATCCAGGTGTTCGGCACCGGTGGCTGGGCCGAGATGCACAGCTACGACCGCCTGTTCGTCTGCAAGGTCGCGCCCGACGGCACGCCGGGCAAGGAAGAGATGATCGAATACGGGCCCTTCGACATGGAGCGGGCGGAACTGGAAGCCTTCGCCGACGCCTGCGCCGGCAAGGCCGCCTATCCCTTGACCCCTGCCGAGGCCGTGCACGGCACGGCGGTGCTGGAAGCCGTGATCCGGGGCGCCGCGAGCGGCCAGCCGGTGTTGCTGAAGGACGTCTAGGCCGGGCGCCGCCCGGGGAGGTCACGCGCCATGTGGTTCCTGATGCGCCAGGTCATGCGCTATGGCCGCTACGTGGCCTGGACCCTGGCCGCCACCGTGGCGGCGGGGGTTTATGGATTTCTGTCGACACGCGAGGAAATCGCCCTGTTCGGGGGCGCGCCCCATGTCATCGAATGGTGGGAGCCCTACTTCTGGCCGCCCGTCGTCTTCATGGTCGTCAGCCGCATGCTGCGCATGGTCCTGAACCGCTTCGCCGGCGCCGCGAACGCGCATATGGCGCGCCTGCGGCGCGGCGACATCTTCGGTCCCCGGCCTTAAACCGCCGGCAAGTCGGGATCAGTTGTCGCCATCGCCCGGCATGGCGCCCATGCCGGCCTGGGCGATCTTCTTGTCCGTGTTGTAGTTGTTGAGCGCCCAGACGGCCCAGATCGCCGCCGGAATCCAGCCGATCAGCGACAGCTGCAGGATCAGGCAGATGACGCCCTGGATCGGGCGGCCGATGGTAAAGAACACGAACCACGGAATCAAAATCGCGAGAATCAGTCTGATCATGGGAAACCCCCTGTTGTTTCGTATCCCCCGACACCTGGAATGAAACGTTACCCCGTCAGGAATCTTCTGACAATTGGCGCCTGACAATCGCGGCGCGTTGACCTACTTTCCCGGCCCATGAAAACCGACCTGTTCGATTTCGACCTGCCGCCGGAACGGATCGCCCAGAAACCGGCGAACCCGCGTGATTCCGCGCGCCTGCTGGAAGTCACGCCCACGGCCCTGCATGACCGGGGCGTGCGCGACCTGCCGTCGCTGTTGAACCCGGGCGATATCCTGGTGGTCAACGACACGCGGGTGATTCCGGCGCGCCTGACCGGCCGGCGCGGCGATGCGTCCCGCCCCGGCCCGCCCGAGGGCGGCCCCAAGGTCGAGGTCACCCTGCACAAATGGGACGACGACGGCCTGTGGCGGGCCTTCGCCCGCCCGGCGCGCAAGCTGAGTCCCCGCGACCATATCGTGTTCGCCCCCGGCTTTTCCGCCGACGTGGTGTCGAAGCTGGACATGGGCGAGGTGATCCTGCGCTTCAACAAGGCCGGGCCGGATTTGAAGGACGCGCTGGAGCAGTTCGGCGTCATGCCCCTGCCGCCCTATATCAAGCGCGAAGCCACGGGCGACGACGCGGACAAGGACGATTACCAGACCCTGTTCGCCGCCCGCGACGGCGCCGTCGCCGCCCCCACGGCGTCCCTGCATTTCACGCCGGACCTTTTGGCCGCGCTCGACGCGCGGGGGGTCGAGCGGGTCAGCCTGACCCTGCATGTCGGCGCCGGCACCTTCCTGCCCGTGCGCGAGGACGACACCCGTCACCACGTCATGCATGCGGAATGGGGCGAGGTCAGCCGGCAATCCGCCGATTTCATCAATCAGGCGCGGAACGCGGGCGGCCGCGTCGTCGCCTGCGGCTCCACCGCCATGCGGCTTCTGGAAACGGCGGCCGACGCCGAGGGCCAGATCCATCCCTTCAAGGGCGACACGGACATCTTCATCACACCGGGCTACCGGTTCCGCGCCGTCGATTTGATGCTGACCAACTTCCACCTGCCGCGCTCGACCCTGTTCATGCTGGTCGCCGCCTTCGCCGGGCTGGACCGCATGCAAAGCGCCTATGCCCATGCCGTGGCCGACGCCTACCGCTTCTATTCCTACGGCGATGCCTGCCTGTTGCACCGCAACGACGGCGCCGAATAAACCGCCGGACCAATGCCGCGCCGTGTCAGGCTGCGGCAAGGCTTTCATTGCATTCTGGTTTATGCTTATCTCCGCCCGCTCTTGAGGTCGGTGAAACCCAATCCTGCGGAAAAATCCGCATAAGGCATCGACTGGACATGACGTTCCGAAATCTCTTACCGGCCACATTGTTGGTCGCCGTCTGTATTCTATGGCTGGCCGCCGCCACCCTGCGGCCCGTGCCGGGCCAACCGCAGGTCGGCGTCGTGTTCCCGCCCGGGCTTGACGGCGCCCAGGTCCTGGCCCGCATCGCCGATGCCGGCGGACGGCTGGTCCGCGAAGGCGCCTGGCCGTTCATCGCCGTGGTCGCCCTCGACACGCCTGAGACACTGGCCCGCCTGAACGACCGGGGGGCGTTGTTCACGATCAATCCGCTTGCCCTCGGCGGCTGCCTCACCCGGCCCGCCGCAAACTGACCGATCACTCAAAGGAACCCGATCATGGAAGCCCTTAACGAGCTCCGCATCAAATCGACCCGCTTCTTCGTCCTGTTCGCCTGGGCGCATCTGCCGCTTGCCGGTCTCGCGTTCTGGCTGACCGGCGGTGATGTCGCCACGGGGGCGGGCATCGTCGCCGCCGTCGCGATCGCCTCGACCCTGTGCTGGCGGATCAATCCGGACGCGGCCGCGACCCGGTTCCTGATCGCCGCCGGCGCCATGATCAACGTCGGCGCCCTGCTCTACCTGTTCGCCGGGCATGCCTGGCAGATCGACGTGCATATGTATTTCTTCGCCGTGCTGGCCATGGTCGCCGCCTTCTGCTGCTGGCGGACGGTGCTGGTCGCCGCCGCCACGGTCGCCGTGCATCATCTGGTGCTCAACTTCACCCTGCCCTTCGCCATCTTTCCCGACGGCGCCGATTTCTTCCGGGTCGTTCTGCATGCGGTCATCGTCGTGGTCGAGACCATCGTCCTGATGTGGCTGACCTTCCGTCTGGTCGCCGGGTTCCGGCACAGCGCCGAAGCGGTCAGCGCCGCCGAGGAGGCCAAGGCCGAGAACGAACGCCTGAGCCGGGACCGCGAGCGCCTGGAGCACCTCAACCAGGAAGAACGTCGCAAGCTGCTGCTTGACCTTGCAAGCCGCTTCGAAAGCCAGGTCGGCCCCATCGTCACCAACGTCACCGACCACGCCCGCGGCATGTCGGACGTGTCGAAGAACCTGTCCAATCTGGCCGCGCAGGCCCTTGACCGCTCCGCCGACACGGCGACGGCCATCGATCAGGCGACCAGCAACGTGCAGACCGTCGCCAGCGCGACGGAACAGATGACCGCCAGCATGGCCGAGGTTTCCGCCCAGGTCGGGCGCGCCCATGCCGTCGCCCAGGACGCATCCAAGAAAGCCCGCGACACCGACCGCACCATGGTCCGCCTGACCGCGGCGGCGGGCAAGATCGGCAACGTCATGGAAATGATCAACGACATCGCCGAACAGACCAACCTGCTGGCGCTCAACGCGACCATCGAGGCGGCCCGCGCCGGCGATGCCGGCAAGGGTTTCGCCGTGGTCGCCAACGAGGTCAAGAACCTGGCCAATCAGACCGCCAAGGCGACCCAGGACATCGCTGCGGAAATCGCCACCATGCAGGCCGTGTCCCAGGATGCCGCCCGCGAAATTCAGAGCATTTCCGACACCATCGACGAAATCAACGCCGTCAGCGAGGCCATCGCCTCGGCGGTCGATGAACAGTCCGCCGCGACCCGCGAGATCGCACGGTCCAGCCAGGACGCGGCCAGCCACACGGGTACGGTCCAGGTCAACATCGGCACCGTGCGCAGCGCCTCCGAGGACACCGGCAGCGCCGCCGGCGAAGTATCCGCCGCCGCCGGCAGCCTGTCGGACCAGGCCCGCAGCCTGAAACAGGCCATCGACGGCATGCTGCACGACCTGCGCGCCGCCTGATCGGAATTCTTGAGGAGCCCACGCAGGCCCATCCGCCCCGGCCGAAGAAGGGGCGGATGGGCGCTTGCCTGTGCGGGCCTCACCCCGCATATTCCGCCCCATGAAAAACATGACCTTCACCGTCAGCGCCACCGACGGCCGGGCCCGCCGGGGCCGCCTGGACACCGCCCACGGCCCCATGGAAACCCCCGCCTTCATGCCCGTCGGCACGGCGGCGACCGTGAAGGCCATGACGCCGGAGGCCGTGGCCGAAACGGGCGCGCAATGCGTGCTCGGCAACACCTATCACCTGATGCTGCGCCCGGGATCGGCGCGCATCAAACGCCTGGGCGGCCTGCATGAATTCATGAACTGGCCGGGGCCGATATTAACGGACTCCGGCGGTTTCCAGGTGTGGTCCCTGAAGGACCTGCGCAAGCTGACGGAGGACGGCGTGACCTTCCGCTCCCACATCGACGGGGCGAAGCACGAACTGACACCGGAAAGCGCCATGGCGATCCAGAACGACCTGGACGCCGACATCACCATGGTGCTGGACGAATGCACGCCCTTCGGCGTGGATGAGGCCGCGGCCCGGGTTTCCATGGAACTGTCCATGCGCTGGGCACAGCGCTGCCGCGATGCCTTCGAACAGCGCCCCGGCTACGGCCTGTTCGGCATCGTCCAGGGCGGCGTCTATCCCAACCTGCGCGCGGAATCGGCCAAGGCGCTGGTTGATATCGGCTTCGACGGCTACGCCATCGGCGGCCTCGCCGTGGGCGAGGGCCAGGACCTGATGTTCCAGACCCTTGACGTCACCACGCCGCATTTGCCGGAAGACAAGCCCCGCTACCTCATGGGCGTGGGCAAGCCGTCGGACCTGGTGGGGGCGGTTGAACGCGGCGTCGACATGTTCGACTGCGTGCTGCCGACGCGCTCCGGCCGCACGGACCAGGCCTTCACCCGGCGCGGTCAGCTGAACATCCGCAACGCCCGGCACAAGGACGACCCCCGGCCCCTCGACACGGACTGTTCCTGCTATGCTTGCGCCAACTATTCCCGGGCCTATCTCCACCATCTGGCCCAGGCCAAGGAAATCCTGGGGCTGACGCTGCTGACTTGGCATAATCTGCACTACTATCAGGAACTGATGGCGGGCATGCGCGCCGCCATCGAAAGCGGCACCTTCGCGGCCTTCAAGAAGGCGTTCGAAGACGGCGAGGCGGCGGGCGACATCCCCGCGATTGAGGGCGACTAGTCATGGCGAAGACGACGGAAACCAAACTGACCCAACTGGGCACGGCCTCGGAAATCCCCGACAGCCCGGACGCGGCGGTTCTTGAATGCGCTGGCAACCCGCATCCCAAGACGCCCTACCTGATCCGCTTCACCTGCCCGGAATTCACGTCGCTCTGCCCCGTGACCGGACAGCCCGATTTCGCCCATCTAGTCATCGACTATGTGCCGGGGCGGAAGATCGTCGAAAGCAAGTCGCTGAAGCTCTACCTCGCCAGCTTCCGCAACCACGCGGGCTTTCACGAAAAATGCACCCTGGATATCGCCGCCAAGATCAAGAAAGCGGCGGCGCCCACATGGCTGCGCATCGGCGGCTACTGGTATCCCCGCGGCGGCATCCCCATCGACGTGTTCCACCAGACGGGCGCGCCGCCCAAGGGCCTGTGGATTCCGGATCAGGGTGTTCCGTCCTATCGCGGACGGGGCTAAGGCTCAGCCCGCCGCCGCGTCGTCCCGTTTGACCGGGGTCGGCCATTCCATGGGCATCTCGACCGCATGGCCGAAATAGCCGATCAGATCGATGAAGCTTTTCACCACGGACAGGTTGGGGATCGACGACAGGATCGGGCCGCCGGCTCCTGCGGGAATGGTGGACAGCTCGTCGCCGGGCTGGTTGTCGCGGTATTCCTGCATCGCCCGATGATAATTCCGTTCGTCGGTGATGATGAAGAAATCCGGGTCCTTCTTGGACTGCAGGATCAGGAATTCCATGGGACGTCTCCTCGTTGCCGCATCGGCCCGTGACCGCACATTTGGGGTATTCCCCGATATGTTGCGCGGATGAGGGGCCGTTGGCCAAGATTTTGTAATAACGGGAAGAATCGGGCAAGGGAAAGCCGTAGGACGGCGGCCCCACGGCGGCAAGCGCCGGCGTCAGGCGCCCCGGTAGACGCAGCCGGTGGTGGCGTTTTCGCGAATCTCGATCTCGCTAAGCCCTTGAAGATGAGTCGCAATTCGATCCCACAGCCAGACGGCGATGTTTTCCGTGGTGGGGTTTTCCAGGCCGGGAACCTCGTTCAGATAGTGATGGTCGAGTTCGGCCAGGACGGGTTCGACCCGGGCCGCGACCTCGGCGAAATCGATGACCCAGCCTTCCGATTCGCGGACCGGGCCGGTCACGGCGACGCGCAGCAGGAAGGTGTTGCCGTGCAGGCGCGAGCAGATGTGGCTCGCCGGCAGGCGCGGCAGGCGGCGCGCACTTTCGAAGGAAAACCCGTGATAGACGGTCATCGTGCCGGGGGCGGTCATGCCGGGCGTCCTTCCGTGGTGCAGCCGACGGACGGGTTTTCCCACAGATCGACCGCGATCCGGCCCGGCAGGCGGGCCGCCAGGCGGTCCCGCAGATAGCCGCAGAGGCGTTCCGTCGAGGGGTTTTCCAGACCCGGCAGGTCGTTCAGGTAACGGTGGTCGACATCGGCCAGCACGGCGTCGATTTCCCGCTTCAGGTCCGCCGGGTCGATGACCCAGCCCGTTTCCGGATCGCGCGCCGCGTCCAGGCGCAGGGTGCCGGTGAAGGTATGGCCGTGCAGGGCCGCCGCCGGATGATCGGCGCCGACGCCGGTCAGGCGCTGGGCCGCCACGAAGGTGAAATCCATGAACCGTTCCATGGCCGGTTTCCTAGAGCATTCCGCCGGGCGTGGAAAGCCCGAACCGGGTCCTGCAGGAAGGCCCAAGTTGCGCAGGCCCCGCCGCCTCCCCAAATATTGACTTAACCGCAAGGCGGCGCGCCGAGATGTTATCGACTATACTGGGATGCTCACCGGATGCCGCCGATGACCCGCGTCCAATTCGAAAGGGAATGTCCATGAGCCTTGGGGAAAAGATGAAGCCGGTCCTGGAAGCGCGCCTTGCCGTGCTGAAACAGGAGATCACGGACATCGACCAGACGCTGCGCGAGCCGGACAGCCAGGATTTCGAGGAGCGCGCCACGGAGAACGAGGGCGACGAGGTGCTGGAGGATCTGGGCAACGCGGCGCTGACCGAGATCGCGCGGATCGAAACCGCCCTTTCCCGCATCGCCGACGGCACCTATGGCGAATGCGCGACCTGCGGCGACGACATCCCCCCGGCGCGGCTTGAGGCCGTGCCCCACGCGGCGCAGTGCATCAAATGCGCGTCCTGACCACGGGGTACTAACTGCCCGTGCGTGGTGGCTCAGGGAATGCCCAGCAGCTTGTGGGTCTGCAGGGACAGCCGCCATTTGGGATGGGCCAGACAATAGTCCACGGCCGCCTTGGTATTGGCGGCGCGGTCCGGACTGTCCATGGGCTGCAGCAGGAAGTTGGCGAACGCCCAGTCGGCGAAATCTTCCGGCGGGGCGCCGTCCTGGGGAAACACCAGTTTCAATTCATCGCCCTGGCGCTGCACCACCTCGGTCCCGGCCTTGGGGCTGACGCAAATCCAGTCGAGTCCTTGCGGGGCCTTGAGCGTGCCGTTGGTTTCCACCGCGACGCGGAAGCCCGCGTCATGCAGGGCCGCGATCAGCGGTTCGTCCAGTTGCAACAGGGGCTCGCCGCCCGTGCAGACGACCAGGGGTGCGCCCCCGCCCGGCCAGTTTGCCGCCACCGCCGCCGCCAGGGCATGGGCGTCCTTGAACGTCCCGCCGCCGGGGCCGTCCGTGCCGATGAAATCCGTGTCGCAGAACCGGCATTGCGCGGCGGCGCGGTCCTGTTCCCGCCCGGACCACAGGTTGCAGCCGGCGAAGCGCAGGAACACGGCCGGGCGGCCGGTCTGCGCACCCTCGCCCTGCAACGTGAAATAGATTTCCTTGACGCTATAGGCCATCGCCCGTTCCCGCTTTCCGCCCCGGCACCGTTCCGGGCCGCGTTGCTATACGCCCCTCGGCGTAAAATTTCCAAGTTTTGTGACCCTGGTCACGTAACGGGAACATATTTTCATGTACTTTAGAAAAAATTGATTTGTCCCGCATGAAATTCGGAGGCGGCCGTGCCCGCTCTCAAACCATCCACCCTGCGCAAGGCGCTGAACGTGGTGCTGCTCGGCATCGGCGCCCTGCTGTGCCTGATGCTCGCCTTTTCCGCCGGCGGCGCCGGCCTGTAACCTATTCGGCGTAGGCCGTGGGGTCCGCGACCCCCGCCTCGGCAAAGCCCTTCCGGCGCAACTGGCAGGAATCGCACCGCCCGCAATGGACCGGCGCGTCCGCCGCACCGCCCGCGCCCGGATGCGGGTCGTAGCAGCTCCAGGTTTGGGCATAGTCGATGCCCAGCGCCATCCCGTGCCGGATGATCTCGGCCTTGGTCATGTCCATCAGCGGCGCCTGCACCTGGAACGGGCCGTCCGTGCCGCGGGCCATGGCCTCGACCCCTTCCCTGGTCGCCAGATTGGCCAGGCGCTGGAACGCCTTGATGAAGGCCGGGCGGCAGTCGGGATAGCCGGAATAGTCGAGGGCATTGACGCCGATGAAGATGCTGCGCGCCCCGCCCGTTTCCGCCAGCGCCAGGGCATGGGCCAGGAAGATGGTGTTGCGCGCGGGCACGTAGGTCACGGGAATGCCGTCGGCCATGGTGTCGGCGTCGCGGTCCTTGGGCACGTCGATGTCGGCGGTGAGGGCCGATCCGCCGTAGATGGTCAGGTCGATGTCGGCGACGGCGTGGCGGTCCACGCCCATGCGTTGTGCGACGTTGGCGGCGATGTCCAGTTCCACGGAATGGCGCTGGCCGTAGCGGAACGACAGGGCCAGGATGCGGTAGCCCTTGTCCCGCGCGATGGCCAGGACGGTCGTGGAATCGAGCCCGCCCGACAACAGAACCACGGCTGTTTCACCGTTCACCACGGGGTCATTCTCCAGGTATGTCTGTGTGGTAGTGTCCCCTGCCTAGCATATTGCCGCGACGCGCACGAGAACCGGATGAGCCCGACCGCACCAGACATTCTGAAACGCCGCCTGATCGACGAGGCCCGGGCCCTCGGCTTCGACGCCGTCGGGGTCACGGACACGCGGGCCGCCCCCCGCGACCGCCAGGCTTTGGAGGCGTTCCTGAAGGCCGGGCACCACGGCGGCATGACCTGGATGGCCGACGGCCCCCGGGGTGCGGTGCGCGGCGACCCGGAAGCCCTGATGCCCGGTGCCCGCACGGCCATCGTGCTGGCCCGCAATTATGGTCCCCCGGGCGACCCCATGGCCGTTCTCGGCCAAGCCGACCGGGGTGCCGTCAGCGTCTATGCCCAGGGCAAGGATTATCACGACCTGATCAAGAAGCGCCTGAAGCAGCTGGCCCGCTGGTTCCAGGCCGAGGCGGCCCAGGGCCGGGACGACCCGCCGGACGTGAAGGTCTTCGTCGATACGGCGCCGCTCATGGAAAAGCCCCTGGCCCAGCGCGCCGGGGTCGGCTGGCAGGGCAAGCACAGCAACCTGGTGTCGCGGACCCACGGGTCCTGGCTGTTCCTCGGTGAAATTCTGACCACGGTGGAACTGCCGCCCGACCGGCCCGAGGCCGACCATTGCGGGTCCTGCGACGCCTGCATGCGGGCCTGCCCGACAGACGCCTTTCCCGCACCCTACCGGCTGGACGCCACGCGCTGCATCAGCTACCTGACCATTGAACACAAAGACGCCATCGCGCCCGAGCTGATGGCCCGCATGGGCAACCATGTCTACGGCTGTGACGACTGCCTGGCGGTCTGTCCGTGGAACAAGTTCGCGGCCCCCACGGACGAGCCCGCCTTCGCCCCCCGCCCCGGGCTCGACGGACCGCGTCTGGCCGACCTGGCGCGGCTGGACGATCCGGCATTCCGCGAAATGTTCGCGGGCTCGCCGGTCAAGCGCACGGGCCGCGACCGGTTCCTGCGCAACGTGATGATCGCGGTGGGAAATTCGGGCGACCCGGCGCTGGCGCCGGTGGCGGAGGACCTTTGCGGCGATGCCTCGGACCTGGTCGCGGACGCCGCCCGCTGGGCCCATGGCCGCCTGACCGGAACGGGCGGCTAAAGGTAGCGGCGGCCCCGGAAATAGAGCCAGAGGGCGATGCCGAGGACCAAAAGCCCGCCACAGACGGCCCAGAATCCGGCCTTTGATTCCGCCAACGGAATGCCGCCCACGTTGATGCCGAGCAGCCCCGTGACGAAGCCAAGCGGCAGGAAGATCGCCGCGACCACGGTCAGCGTCGTGGTGATGTCCGTGGCGCGCTGGTTTTCCAGGGAACGCAATTCGTCCTGGGTCACCTGGGCGCGGCCCAGGATGGCTTCGATGTCGGCGGCAAGGCGCCCGAATTCGGCCGACAGTTCGGCGAGCTCGTCCGCCGCCGAATCATCGACCCAGGCCGGACGCCGCTCGGCGATGTCGGCGAAGGCCGCGCGCTGGGGTTTGAAGAAGCGGTGCAGATGGATGGCCCGGCGGCGCAGCCTGGCGATGCGCGGGCGCAGGGTCTTGGTCTCATCCGCCTGGGCGAGATCTTCATCGATTTCGTCCAAGTCTTCCGCGACGCCTGCGAGAATCTGGGCCTTCTCTTTTGCCATGTTGTGGCCGACGGCACAGAGAAATTCTGAAACGGAGCCCGGCCCCGATTTCTTGGCCAGGGCGACCTTGATGTCCTCGATGGCGGCGAGGTGACGCAGACGCGCCGATATGATGCGCGCCGGGCCGATCCACAAACGCAGGGAAATCATGTCCTGGGGGTCGGCGTTCTCGTGGGTGTTGACCTCGCGCAGGATCAGCAGGATGCCGTCGTCCAGTTCGGCGTATCGCGGTTCCGTATCCGGCGCCAGAAGCCCCTCGACCGCAAGCTCCGGCAGGTCCGACTGGTCATGCAGCCATTGGCGGGCGGGTTCCTTGGTGATGTCCAGATGCACCCATTCGACACGGCCCTGTTCCTTCTGAACGGCCAACTGGTCGACCTCGAGCAGGCGCGCGCCGCCCTCGCCGTCCAGCACCCCGGTGAACACAAACCCTGCATCGCTCGCAGCCGTCATCGTCCTAAGCCCTCGTCGTTTCGCGCCCGCCGCAGGTCGCGGCATATCTCCTGCCGCCATCGACCGCACGGTCGTATATGCTTATCCTAACAGAACCGGTATCCACTTTAGGGTAAATCAATACGTCATGATCTCCCGTTCCCTCCTTGTCCTGCCCCTTGCGGGCCTCCTGCTGGCCCTGTTTGCCGGCCCCGTTCAGGCCCAGTCGCCGGCCGCCAAGCCCGCCGCGAAACCGGCGTCCGCCGAACCCAAGATTTTCAAGGACTGCGAGGTCTGCCCGGAGATGGTCGTCCTGCCCAAGGGGGCGTTCATCATGGGCAGCGACCTGTTGCCGGCGGAACAACCGAAACATCCCGTGTTCATCAAGAAGCCCTTCGCCATGAGCCGGTTCGAGATCACCTTCGACAACTGGGAAGCCTGCCTGATCGAGAAGGGCTGCACGCACAATCCCCACGACCACAACTGGGGCCGCGGCCGCCAGCCGATCATGAACATCGATTTCCACATGGCCGAAGGCTACGCCAAGTGGCTGTCGCAGAAGACCGGCCATAGGTACCGCCTGCCGACGGAAGCGGAATGGGAGTACGGCGCCCGGGCCGGATCGACCACGGCCTATTGGTTCGGCGACAACCCGGACGACGGCCAGATCAACTGCCGCCAATGCATCGGGGCCGTGCCCGGCCACCGCAACGGGCCCGTGGGCCAGTACAAGCCCAATCCCTTCGGGCTCTACGACATGCACGGCAACGCCTATGAATGGGTCTCGGACTGTTGGGTTCCCCATTACAAGGGGGCGCCGCGCGACGGCTCGGCGCGGACCGAAGGCGATTGCGACATCCGGGTGATCCGCGGCGGGTCCTGGTATTATTTCTCGCGCCAGTCGCGCTCGTCGTCACGGGCCAAGAACGCCGCGGCGGTGAAAAGCTACTGGCTGAGTTTCCGGGTCGTCCGGGAACTGGACTGAGGCGGAAGGGCTACTTCTTGTCCCCGGACAGGGAATCAAGCTGCCGCTGCATCTCTTCCAGCTTGGCCCGCATGTCGTCGATGTCGGCCCCGCCCTGGGGTGCGGCACCATCCTGCGGCGCGGCCCCGCCATTCGGGGTCCCGGGCGGCTGCGTCGGCATGGGAAACGGCGAGAACATCTTCATGGCGTTCTCGAACAGGACCATGTTCTGCTTCGACACTTCCTCGAACTGACCGAACGGGTTGAAGCCCCCAAGGGCATCTTCCATCGTTTTGCGCAGCGCTTCCTGGTTGGTCGCGAAGGACTGCATGGTCTGTTCCAGGTAATTGGGCACCACGGCCTGCAGGCTGTCGCCGTAGAAGCTGATGAGGTGGCGCAGGAAGCCGATGGGCAGCAGATTGGTGCCCTTGCTTTCTTCCTCGACGATGATGTGGGTCAGGACCTGACGGGTGATGTCTTCGCCGGTCTTGGCGTCGTTGACGACGAATTCGTCACCATCCTTGACCATCTGGGACAGGTAATCGAGCGTCACATAGCTCGACGTCGCCGTATTGTAGAGCCGCCGGTTGGCGTACTTCTTGATGATGATCGGCTCGCCTTCGGCTGGCTTTTTATCCGCCATGGGTCCCCCAACGTTAGCGCGTTGCGATGCGGCAAATTACCGCGTCCATTGCTGCGCCGCAATGAAAGTTTCCCCGGCTCCGGGGCCGACGGTATAGTGAGCCATCGGACGCCCCCAGCGACACGCGCGGAGACAAGGACACCGCATGGCCGATCAACCGGACCTGGACCAACTGGCGAAGCAGTACCTGGACCTGTGGCAGGACCACATGCGGTCCATGGCCGCAGACCCCCAGGTCACGGAAACCGTGTCTCAGGTGACGCAGATGATGACCGGCTCGGCCACGGCCTTCGCGGCCCTGGCGCAACAGGCGCTCAACGCCGGCAAGCAGCCCCCCAATCCCACGGAACCCTCGACCCATGACCCATCAGACGACGGACGCGGCGCGGCCGGCCCCGCCCCCGGCGGTGCCGGGACCCAGGCCCCTGGCGCTGCACATGGCGGTGCAGACCTCGACATGGCTGAGCTCGCTCGCCGCCTTGACGGCATCGAACGGCGGCTTGCCGCCCTTGAGGCCGGAACTGGCGGAGCGCGCAAAAGAACTGGAACAAGCCCTTCAAAACGTTCCACCTGAGGCGTTCTACAGGGCCGTGACCGACGCGGCGCGCCAGCGCCTGGACCAATTCACCCGGGGCGTGCGCAAGTATCGCACGGCCCCCCGCGCGGCCCGCCCGGACGAGCCGCCGGTGATCTGGCGCGAGGGATCGACCCGTCTGCTCGACTACGGCGCCGCGCCCGAGGCGACAAACCCCGAAGGCCCCGTGGTCCTGGTCATTCCGTCCCTGGTCAACCGGTTCTGGGTTCTCGACCTGGATCATGACCAAAGCTTTCTGCGGTCATTGGCGGCGTGGGGACTGCGCCCCCTGGTCATCGATTGGGCCGCCCCCGAAGGCGCGGAAACAGCCTTCACCTTCACCGACTACATCGCCGGGCGGCTCTCCCGCGCGCTTGACGTCGCCACCACCCTCAACGGCGGGCCGGTGGCCCTGGCCGGCTACTGCATGGGCGGGCTGCTGGCCCTGGCCCTGACGCAGTTGCGCCTCAAGGATGTCCGTGCCCTGGTGACGCTGGCCGCGCCCTGGGATTTTCACGTCGCCCAGGGCGATCTGGTGCGCGTGCTGGCGGGCATGATGCCCCGCCTGGAGGACACGGTGGCCAAGACCGGCGTGCTGCCCGTCGACATGATGCAGGCGATGTTCGCCAGCCTGGATCCCTACATGACCCCCGCCAAGTTCCGCCGTTTCGCCGAGACCGACCTGGACACCCTGGCCGCCAGGCGCTTCGTGCAGTTGGAGGATTGGCTAAACGACGGCGTCGTGCTGGCCGGGCCGGTGGCGATCGAATGTTTCCGCGACTGGCACCTGAACAACACGCCGCTCCGGGGCGAATGGACCGTCGGCGGCGAGGCCATCCGCCCGGACCGGGTCACCTGCCCGACCCTGGTCGTGGTTCCGGAACAGGACCATATCGTGCCGCCGGCATCATGCCGCGCCCTGGCCGACGGTCTGCCCAAGGGGGAAATCCTGCCGGTCGACGCGGGCCATATCGGCCTGGTGTCCGGCCGCCGGGCAAAACAGGCCCTGTTCACCCCCCTGGCCGACTGGCTGTCGGCCCGCCATGCGCCGCAGGCATGACCGTCATCAAGGATTCACGGGGGATCGTCCTTGTAACCATCAGGGATGCGCCATATAACCTAGAGAGGGACGAAGGCCGCCTGAAGCGGCCCCGCAAGGGCAGACATCCAAACGGTTTCAATTCGGCGCGGTGCCGTAATACCGCGTACTTGCAACCGCCTCGCGGGACCTCATGTCCCCGCCTGGGGGATGTAATCATGTTGAGGAGAGAGAAGAATGTCTGAAGTCGTAATCGCCAGCGCCGCCCGCACCGCCATCGGCGCCTTCAACGGTGGTCTGAGTTCCGTCCCCGCGCATTATCTTGGCGAAGTCGCCATCCGCGCCGCGCTTGAGCGCGCCGGCGTCGCCCCGGAGGACGTCAACGAAGTCATCATGGGCCAGATTCTGCAGGCCGGCGCCGGCCAGAACCCGGCCCGCCAGGCCGCCGTCAATGCCGGCATTCCGGCCGAGGCCACGGCCTACGGCATCAACCAGTTGTGCGGTTCGGGCCTGCGCACGGTGGCCCTCGGCTTCCAGGCCATCAAACTGGGCGACGCCGACGTGATCGTCGCCGGCGGCCAGGAAAGCATGAGCCAGGCGCCCCACGTCATGAACCTGCGGAACGGCACCAAGATGGGTTCCGCCGAAATGGTCGACAGCATGATCAAGGACGGCCTGACCGACGCCTTCCACGGCTATCACATGGGGACCACGGCGGAAAACGTGGCCCAGCGCTGGCAGCTGACGCGCGATGAACAGGACGCCTTCGCCCTGTCGTCGCAGCAGAAGGCCGCCGCCGCCATGGAAGCCGGCAAGTTCAAGGACGAGATCTGCCCCGTCACCATCAAGTCGCGCAAGGGCGAGACCGTCATCGACACGGACGAACACCCCAAGCCCGGCACCACGGCGGAAGCACTCGCCGGCATGCGCACCGCCTTCGACAAGGAAGGCACGGTGACCGCCGGCAACGCGTCCGGCATCAACGACGGCGCCGCCGCGACCGTGCTGATGACCCTGAAGAACGCCGAAAAGCGCGGCATCACGCCGCTGGCCCGCATCGTTTCCTGGGCCACCGCCGGCGTTGATCCGGCGATCATGGGCACGGGTCCGATCCCGGCGTCCAAGGCCGCCCTGGAAAAGGCCGGCTGGTCCGTCAATGACCTGGACCTGATCGAAGCCAACGAGGCCTTCGCCGCCCAGGCCTGCGCCGTCAACAAGGACCTGGGATGGGATACCTCCAAGGTCAACGTCAACGGCGGCGCCATCGCCCTCGGCCATCCGGTGGGCGCGTCCGGCACGCGGGTGCTGACCACGCTGCTGTATGAAATGCAGAAACGCGACGCCAAGAAGGGCCTGGCCACCTTGTGCATCGGCGGCGGCATGGGCATCGCCATGTGCGTCGAACGGGACTGACCACGGAATGACGGGGCGCCGTCCGGGGACCCGGACGGCGCCCCGCCCACCACCACGGCAAAAAACCTAGGGAGGCAGACATGGGACGCGTCGCATTGGTTACGGGGGGAACACGCGGGATCGGCAAGGCCATCAGCGTTGCCCTGAAAGCAGCCGGATACACCGTCGCCGCCAACTATGCCGGCAATGACGAAGCCGCCGCCGCGTTCAAGGACGAGACGGGCATCGCCGTCTACAAGTTCGACGTCGGCGACTTCGACGCCGTGGCCGCCGCCCTGACCCGGATCAAGGCCGATATCGGCGCGGTGGAAGTGCTGGTCAACAACGCCGGCATCACCCGCGACGTGCCCCTGCACAAGATGTCGAAGGAACAGTGGGACGCGGTCATCAGCACCAACCTGTCGGGCCTGTTCAACCTCACGCGCAACGTGATCGACGACATGCGCGGCGCCGGCTTCGGGCGGATCGTCTCCATCAGTTCGATCAACGGCCAGAAGGGCCAGTTCGGACAGGTCAATTATTCCGCCGCCAAGGCCGGCGACCTGGGCTTCACCAAGGCCCTGGCCCTGGAAACGGCGTCCAAGGGCATCACCGTCAACGCCATCGCCCCCGGATATATCGCCACGGAAATGGTCATGGCCGTGCCCAAGGAAGTGCTGGACACCAAGGTCATCCCGCAGATTCCCGTGGGCCGCCTGGGCCAGGCCGAGGAAATCGCGCGCTGCGTCGTTTTCCTGGCCTCGGACGAGGCCGGGTTCATCACCGGCTCGACCCTGTCGGCCAACGGCGGGCAGTACATGGCGTAAGAGGCCGCCCCTCTATCTTGTTCCCGTCGCCCCAGGACCCGCCGTCGCCAGCTCGAAGCCCCGACTTCGCGCAAGCAGGTTCGACCCGAGGAATACACCTTTCTCCTTCCGGCTCCCGGTCCCGCCCGCCTTGCCATCCAAGAGGCATAGCGCGCGAACCGGACTGGATTCATCATCTATTCGATCAAATTCCGCTCTGCTATTTTTGAGTTCATGGAGCCTTCTGACGCAAACGATGATGAGTTGCCCGCCGGTATCGGCCCTCATGAGGGGCGGGAATTGGAACTCATGCTCGCTGGCGAGAAGCCGCTCGCCATGTTCAATGATGACCTTCCGGAAGGCATGGAGCCGCCGGAGGCCGCTTTCGATCCGTACATGGCTGAGGGCAGGTTCGTGAAAAGCGAGGTGGTCATGCCCGCACCTGGCTTCAAAAACGAACGCTTGCGTTACTACTTCTATGCCTTGCCGGGCGAGGAGTGGCGGGCGGTTCGGATGATTGAAATTCTGCGTGGATTAATAGAGCAACATCGCCCGACCACGCCGGAACTAGAAACCGAGACGGGTCGGTTACTTGGTTATGATGATGCCGATATTCAAATATTTTTGGACCGATTTTTTCGCCCCGAAAAATGAGGACGTCCTTATTGGCCGTCCTCATTATCACGGGGTTAGCTGTTTTGTTCTCTTTCCAGACATTTGTGGCATATCGGTCCGTACACGCCGCCGTGAGGCCCACCACACCTGATGCACCTATAAATCGGCGAACGGGCCGCGAGTTCCTGTTCTGTTGGCCCCCCTGGCTTCATGACACGGTCGGGGGTCAAACCGAAATCGGTCTGGAACTTTTGGATGGCATCGAACAGGTTGCGATCAAGGTAAGACGAGATACCCCACCCCGGACCGTCGTAGTACCCGATGCTGTTAAGGGCTGTTTTCACAGCCAAGACATCATCTTCGTCAGCGTTAGCGCTTTCGTCGATGGAAGACTTCAGTTGATACAGGTTTGACATAAGCCGCTCCTCTCAGCGTTCCAGGAACGGGATCGCTCCCGGAAAACACGCGGGTCTGATCGGCGCCACAAAGAATGGCGCTGAACGACGTTTCGGTTTTCTCGGAGCGTTGTCCGCAATGCGGGTTGTCGGGAGTGCCTCCCGGCCTGCGACGGGCGCTGCCTAAGCGTTTTTAAGGGTAGACTCTCAGAAGAAATTTATCAACGTAAATTTTCCTATCATATGATTATATATTTATAGCGATCTGAAGCCAATCTCCTCCATCGGCAGCGAGGCGCAAGGGCATCATTCAAACATGCTGGTCCTTTCAAAGTTCCTCGGTTAAGACGGCGCGTCATGGTACGCGCCGTTTTTCTGTTCGCCCTCAGTGCCGTCCTTACCGCCGCCGCCTCCGCCGAGGCGATGGAGGTGCGCGAGTTCGGCGCCGAGTTGCCGGGCGCCGTGACCTGGGTCGGGCGTATCGACGGCGCCGCCGTCATCCGCCTCGCCGACGGCAGCCACCATAGGGTCGGCCTGGACGAACAGGGCGTGACCCTGACGCCCCGCCCCGAGCCCCTGCCCCCCGTGGGATCGAACGACAGCACCCCCATGCCCGACGAAATCGTCGTCACCGGCACCCGCAACATCCGCGCCGCCTGGTACCGCAAGCCGACGGACCGTTACGGCCACGGCGTGCTGGGCGACGCGATCGAGGCCGGGGGGCTGGCCCTGCGGCTCAAGGGCGGATACCTGGAAACCCTCGACCTGACCACCCAGGCCGTGTTCGAGGACCGCGCCCCCCGCATCGTCGACATCGACGGCGACGGGGTCGACGAAATCCTGGCCGTCAAAAGCTACACCAAGGCGGGGGCGGCGCTGGCCGTCATCGAAACCTCGGACCGGGGCCTGCGCCAGGCCGCGGAATCGGAGCCCATCGGCCAGCCCTTCCGCTGGCTCAACCCGGTCGGCGTCGGCGATTTCGACGGCGACGGGCGCAAGGAGATCGCCGCCGTCGTGACACCCCATGTCGGCGCGGTGCTGAAACTGTACGAATGGCGGGGCGAGCGGCTGGTGGTCGAACATCAGGCCGAGGGCTTTTCCAACCACGCCATCGGCTCCCCGGAACTGGGTCTGTCCGACGTCGCCGACATGGACGGCGACGGCATCCCTGACCTGATCGTCCCCGACACGGCCCGGCGCAACCTGCGCGTCGTCACCTTCGCCTTCGGAAGCTTCCGGCAACTGGCCGAGGTCGTGAACACCGACACCATCGACCTTGCCGTGGTGGTCCAGGACCTGGACGGCGACGGCCGGCCCGAAGCGGTGATCGCGCCGGGCGGGCGGCTCAAGGTCGTGAAGTTCCTGCCGTGACCACCACCGCCGCGGCGCGCGCGAAAGCGACCCTGACCGGCGCCACGGCGGTCCTCATGTGGGGCATGCTGGCCCTGCTGACCACGCTGACCGGCCAGGTCCCGCCGTTTCAGCTGGTCGCCCTGAGCTTCACCGTCGCCACGGCGATGATCGTCCTCAAATGGATCGTCAAAGGCGAGCGGCCCGGGGCCTTGCTGCGCCAGCCCTTGGGCGCCTGGGCCTTGGGCGTGGGCGGGCTGTTTGGCTACCACTTCTTTTACTTCATGGCGCTCAGGAACGCGCCGCCGGTCGAGGCCGGGCTGATCGCCTATCTATGGCCGCTGTTGATCGTGCTGCTCTCGGCCCTGCTGCCGGGAGAGCGGCTGCGCTGGTGGCATGTGGCGGGGGCGCTGGCGGGTCTGGCGGGCACGGTGGTGCTCGTCACCGATGGGGCGGGTATCGGCGGCTTCAAGTCGGAACATGCCCTCGGCTACGCCATGGCGGGGGCCTGCGCCCTCACCTGGTCCGCCTATTCCATCGTCAACCGGCGGTTCGGGGCCGTGCCCACGGATACGGTCGGCGGCTTCTGCGCCGCGACGTCGGTGCTGGCCGCCCTCAGCCACATCGCCTTCGAGACGACGGTCTGGCCCGCCGACACGGGCCAATGGCTGGCCGTTCTGGGCCTGGGCCTGCTGCCCGTGGGCGCCGCCTTCTTCGCCTGGGACCATGGTACCAAGCATGGCGACATCCAGGTCCTGGGGGCCATGGCCTATGCCGCCCCCCTGATCTCGACCGTTCTGCTGATCGCCTTCGGCCGGGGCGCGGCCACGCTTTCCGTGGGGCTGGGGTGTCTGCTGATCGTCGGCGGCGCCGTGCTGGCCTCGAAAGAGATGCTGAGGCGCCGCCGCCGATAACCCCCGACCTTCCGCCCCTTGCCGGGACGGCCAAAATCTACATCAGCCTTTTGACTTCCGAATAGGCGCCGCGCACCTTGAGCGTCACCGTCACGTCCTGGCGACCGCGGTTGCGCCAGAACCAGCCGTGGCTGCCGTCGAAGGCGGCTTCCAGGGTACCGCTGTGTTTTTCCACCTTGCGGTCTTTCTTGTAGCTGATGTTCTGGCCCCCGCCGTCGCCGTGCAGGTCATAGTTCACGGCGCCGTTCGCGACGGCCCAGGAGAATTCGGCTTTCGCGCCCTTGCCCATGGTCAGCTTCACTTCGGCGCCCTGCCCGGGCTTCAGCGTGACGGCAATCTCGTCCTTCCATGCGGCGTCCTTGCTCTGCGCCTGGGCGGTGCCGATGAACCAACCGGCAACCATGCCGCCGAACAGGCTCGACCGCTTGTCCGAGGCGGCCGGCGCCGGATCGCGCAGGCGGTCGGCCTCGGCTTCCTGTTCCAACTGCGTCTTGATCTCGCCCATCTCGGTCAGGCCGAGCATGCGGCCGATTCCGGTCGGGTCAATGGCGTATTCAGCCGGCAGCACGACCGTCACGAGAATCACGCCCGCCGAGAGGAGGGCCAGCAGGGTCGAGCGCACAAGCTTTCGCGTCGTCGGCAGTTCGGCCTGGGTGGGGATGTCGGAATTGAACATGGGTTGGTCCTTTTCTGGATCAGGAAACAAAATAGCCGGTCAGCTGGTAGCCGATCAGGATGAACCCGGCGCTCATCATCACGACGTTCACCGTGTAGGCGTTGCGCATGAAGTTGTCGGTCCGCCGCCACCAGCCCATCAGCACGAGGATCGCGGCAAGCGCCGTCAGCTGACCCAGTTCGACGCCGACGTTGAAGGCCAGCAGGTTGGGGATCAGCCCGTCCGACGCGATGTCGTAGTCGATGATCTTGGAGGCCAGACCGAAGCCGTGACAGAACCCGAAGATCAGGGTCGCCGCCTTGGTGTTGGGCTGGAATCCGAACCAGCGCCGGTAGGCGCCGATGTTGTCCAACGCCTTGTAAACGATGGAAAAGCCGATGATGGCGTCAATCAGGTAGCTGTTGATGCCGAAATCGAACAGCACGCCCAGCAGCATGGTCGTCGAATGGCCGATGGCGAACAGGCTGACGTAGAGGGCGATGTCCTTCATCCGGTAGAGGAAGAAGATCACGCCGAACAGGAACAGGATGTGGTCGTAGCCCGTGACCATGTGCTTGGCGCCCAGATAGGTAAAGGGCAGCAGCAGAATGCCGGACACTTCCATGATGTAGCCCTTGTCGCCCTGGGCGACGGCATGGGCCTGGGCGGCGTCGATGCCTGCGAGGCAAAGGAAAAGGGCGCCCAGGGCCACCCCTGCAACAGTTCTGATCATTGGGTTCCTAATCGTTGGATTGCATCGTTGTTGTTGGATCAATGGCTTGACCATATCCTATCCAGGGGGATAGGATCAAGCATGGACGGAACACACAGACATCAAAGTCACCCGGTTGTGATCAACCGCCTGAAACGGGCGCACGGCCACCTGCGCAAGGTCATTGAGATGATCGAGGCAGGGCGGCCGTGCCTGGACGTTGCGCAACAACTCCATGCGGTCGAGAGCGCCGTGGCGAATGCCAAGACGACGCTGATCGAAGACCACCTGGACCACTGCCTCGATACCGTCGTCGGCCCGATGGACGCCGAACAGCGGCAGGAAATCGCCGACTTCAAGGCCATCGCCAAGTATCTTTGACCACGGACGGATCGGGCGCGGCCATGTTGGGCGTCCTCGCGGATAGAACCTACCGGAACCTCTTTCTCGCCCAGGCGATCTCCCTCGTCGGAACCGGCCTGGGCACGGTCGCGCTTGCCCTGCTGGCGTTCGATATCGCGGGCGACCAGGCGGGGGCGGTTCTCGGCACGGCCCTGTTTATCAAGATGGCCGCCTATGTGGGATTGTCCCCGGTCGCCGGCGCCTTCGCGGGGCTGCTGCCCAGGCGCGCGTTCCTGGTCTCGCTCGATGCCGTCCGGGCCGGCGTGGCGCTGATGCTGCCCTTCGTGACCCAGATCTGGCAGGTCTACCTCCTGATCTTCGTCCTGCAGTCGACTTCCGCGGCTTTCACCCCGACCTTCCAGGCAACCATCCCCGACGTCCTGCCGGACGAAGGCGACTACACCAAGGCCCTGTCCCTGTCCCGCCTTGCCTATGATCTGGAAAATCTGCTCAGCCCGGCCATCGCCGGCGCACTGCTGACGGTCATGACCTTCCACGACCTGTTCATGGGCACGGCGTTGGGGTTCGTCGTGTCCTCCCTGCTTGTGCTGTCGGTCGCCCTGCCGTCACCTCGCCCCAGTCAGGCGCGCGGCATCCACGGCCGCCTGTTCCGCGGGATGCGCATCTTTCTCGCCACGCCCCGCCTGCGCGGCCTGATGGCGGTGAACCTGGCCGTCGCGGCGGCGGGGGCGATGGTGTTCGTGAACACGGTGGTGTTCGTGCAGTCCCGGTTGGGTTTCGCCGAGCAACAGACGGCCCTGGCCCTCGCGGCATTCGGCGGCGGGTCGATGGCCGTCGCCCTTGCCCTGCCGCGTCTCTTGGCCCACGTGCCGGACCGCAGGGCGGTCCTGGCGGGCGGCATCGTCCTGGCTACCGGCACCGTAACGGCGGCGGCGGTGGACGGCTTCGCCACGCTCCTGGGATTGTGGTTCGTTCTCGGCTGCGGGTATTCCCTGGCGCTGACACCCTCGGGACGCCTGCTCAGACGTTCCACCCACGCCGAGGACCGTCCGGCGATCTTCGCCGCGCAGTTCGCGCTGTCCCATGCCTGCTGGCTGCTGACCTATCCGGTGGCGGGCTGGATCGGGGCCGCCATGGGCCTGCCGGTCAGCGCCCTGGTTCTGGGCAGCCTCGCCGGCGCCGGTGTCATCGGCGCCGTCCTGTTGTGGCCCGCCTCCGATCCCGAGACCATGGAACACGAACATCCCGATCTGCCGGACGGTCACCCGCATCTGGCCTTGGGCGATCACCTAGGCGGTCATCGTCACGCCCACCCCTATGTCATCGACGACCTGCATTTCATGTGGCCCCATGGCCGGTGAGTTCACAGCCTACGGCGGCCTGTTCCTGATCGCCTTCCTGGCTGCGACGATCTTGCCCGCGCAGTCGGAAATCGGGCTCGCGGGCCTGCTCCTGTCCGGTGACTACAGCGTCGCTCTGCTGATCGCGGCCGCCAGCCTGGGCAACATACTGGGGGCCGTCGTCAACTGGGTGCTCGGCCGCTGGATCGAGCATTTCCGCGACCGCAAATGGTTTCCCGCCAAACCCGAACAGTTGGACAAGGCCGTCGGCTGGTATCACCGCTACGGGCGGTGGAGCCTGCTGTTAAGCTGGATGCCGTTCATCGGCGACCCGTTGACCCTGGCGGCGGGCGTGCTGCGCGAGCCGTTCTGGAGCTTCCTGGCCATCGTATCCCTGGCCAAGACCGCCAGATACCTGATCCTCACGGCGATCACATTGAACATGATCTGAAGCCGGGCCGGGGGCTGCAAACCTTTGAATTGCAGGCGTCTGTTTTTTTCCGATGGCGTATGGTGTTCGGCGGCAAGCCGTGGCACACTTTCTTTAGAATCAATCTAAGGTGAGCCCGGTTGTCGCAAGTCCGTGCGAGCCTGCCATAAAACCGCAAGAACACGGACACAAACTGTCCGGGCCGAAATTGAACGCAAGCCAACAGGGAGACATCACATGGTCGCGAAAGCCACGAACACGGCGGGCAAATGCCCGGTCATGCACAGCGCCCCGTCCAACGCGTCCTCCACCGGCCGCTCGAACCGGGACTGGTGGCCGAACCAGTTGAACCTCGGCATCCTGCATCAGCATTCCGAGAAGTCCAATCCCATGGGCCCTGGTTTCGATTACGCCAAGGAGTTCAAGAAGCTCAAGTACAAGGCCCTGAAGAAGGACCTGTATGCGCTGATGACCGACTCGCAGGATTGGTGGCCCGCCGACTGGGGCCACTACGGCCCCCTGTTCATCCGCATGGCCTGGCATAGCGCCGGCACCTACCGCATCGCCGACGGCCGCGGCGGGGCGTCGACCGGCAACCAGCGCTTCGCGCCGATCAACAGCTGGCCCGACAACGGCAACCTGGACAAGGCGCGCCGCCTGCTGTGGCCGATCAAGCAGAAATACGGCAACAAGATCTCCTGGGCCGACCTGATGATCCTGGCCGGCAACTGCGCCCTGGAATCCATGGGCTTCAAGACCTTCGGCTTCGGCGGCGGCCGCGTCGATATCTGGGAGCCCGAGGAAGACATCAACTGGGGCATCGAAACCGAATGGCTGGCGACCAGCGACAAGCCGAACAGCCGCTATTCCGGCAAGCGTGTTCTCGACAATCCGCTGGCCGCCGTGCAGATGGGCCTGATCTACGTCAACCCGGAAGGCCCGGACGGCAAGCCCGATCCGGTCGCCTCGGGCCGCGACGTGCGCGAAACCTTCGCCCGCATGGCCATGGACGACGAGGAAACCGTGGCCCTGGTGGCCGGCGGCCATACCTTCGGCAAATGCCATGGCGCCGGCGACACGGGCCTGGTCGGTGCGGAGCCGGAAGCCGCCGACATCACGCAGATGGGCTTCGGCTGGAAGAACCGTTTCCGCAGCGGCAAGGGCCTGCATGCCACGACCAGCGGCATCGAAGGAGCCTGGAAGCCCAACCCGACGACCTGGGACATGGGCTATTTCGACATGCTGTTCGGATATGAGTGGGAATTGGTGAAAAGCCCCGCCGGCGCCCATCAGTGGCAGGCCAAGAACCCGGCGCCGGAGCACATGATCCCGGACGCCCACGACCCTAAGAAAAAGCACCGCCCGATGATGACCACGGCGGACCTGTCGCTGCGCTTCGATCCGATCTATGAGCCCATTTCCCGGCGCTTCCACAAGAATCCGGCGGCCTTCGCCGATGCCTTCGCCCGGGCCTGGTTCAAGCTGACCCACCGCGATCTGGGCCCGCGCGAACGCTACCTCGGCCCCGAGGTTCCGAAGGAGGAACTGCTTTGGCAGGACCCCGTGCCCGCCGCCGACCACGCGCCGATCAACGGCAAGGACGTCAAGACCCTGAAGAAGAAGATCCTCGCCTCGGGCATCGCCGCCGCCGACCTGGTGTCGACCGCCTGGGCCTCGGCCTCGACCTTCCGCGGCTCCGACATGCGCGGCGGGGCCAACGGGGCGCGCATCGCCCTGCTTCCCCAGAAAAAGTGGGAGGTCAACCAGCCGGCCCGCCTGGCCAGGACCCTGACGGCCCTGAAAAAGATCCAGGCGGCGTTCAATAAATCCTCCGGAAAGCGCAAGGTTTCGCTTGCCGACCTGATCGTGCTCGGTGGCTGTGCCGCCGTCGAGGCGGCGGCGAAGAAGGCAGGACACAAGATCGAGGTGCCCTTCGCGCCCGGGCGCACGGACGCCAGCCAGAAACAGACCGACGCCGATTCCTTCGCGCCGCTGGAGCCGCTGGCCGACGGGTTCCGCAATTACGTGAAAACAGGCTTGAAGGTGCCGCCGGAAGAGATGCTGGTCGATAAGGCCCAATTGCTGACCCTGACCGCGCCGGAGATGACCGCCCTGGTCGGCGGCCTGCGCGTGCTGGGCGCCAATCACGGGCAATCCAAGCACGGCGTGTTCACCGACCGTCCGGGCGTGCTGACCAACGACTTCTTCGTCAATCTGGTCGACATGGGCACGGAATGGAAACCGGTCGCCCGGTCCAAGGACCTGTTCGAAGGCCGCGCCGGCGGCAAGGTGAAATGGACCGCCACGCGGGTCGATCTGGTGTTCGGCTCGAACTCCCAGCTGCGCGCCCTCGCCGAGGTCTATGCCCAGGATGGTGCCGAAAAGAAGTTCCTGCGCGCCTTCGTGGACGCCTGGACCAAGGTGATGAACGCGGACCGCTTCGACCTCGCGTAACCGTTACGGCGGGCGGGCGGTGCCTAGCGCCGCCCGCGCTTGCCGGGCGCGCCCCAGTCGGCCGCAAGGGTCGCGCGCAGGTCCGACACGGCGGGCTTGCCGATACGTTTCGCCAGCTCGCTTTCCAGCATCCCGATGGCCTGGGCCGCCTTCTGGTCCAGGGTGCGGCCGAGCAGGGCCAGCTTCACCAACTTGACCCGCCGGTCGGTCGCACTGTCGACCAGTTCGATCAGGCCAGCCTTTTCCATCTCGCCGATCTGCTGATGCATGGCCTGACGGGTCACACCGACCCGGCGCGCCAGTTCGGCGATGGACGTGCCGCCGTCGTCCAGGCTTGCCAGGGTCATGAACTGGGTGCCGGACAGGCGCGGCAGATGGGCCGTGTCGGGATCGCCGGCGAGGCCTTCCTCGAACCAGCGGAAAGCCCGGACCAGAAGGGCGCCCAGGTTGCCGGCACCTTGCAGGGACGTGTCGGCGGCCATGGCGGCCTCCCCAACTATTGTAACCGCCTTTACGTTAGTTCCACCCGCTGGGGCTTGCCAGCCCTAGGATTTCCAGTCTTCCGGCGCCCAATCGGCAGGCGCCATTTCAAACCCGGCAAAATCAAAAGCCGGGGCGACCGTGCATCCGACCAGAACCCAACCGCCCGGCGCCGCGTCGGCCAGGGCAGCCGCCTGCCAGCATCCGGCGGGCACGACGGCCTGCGGCACCTGACCGGCGGCCAGGTTTTCTCCCAGTCGATGGGTCTGAACGGACGTCCCGTCCGGCGACAAGGACAGATCCAGTCCCGCCCCGGCACCACCGGCGGCATGGAAGTTCCAGATTTCCACGGCATCGACCCGGTGCCAGTGAGACCGTTCGCCCGCCGCCAGCAGGTAATAGATGCTGGTCACGGTCCCGCGCCCGCCGCCCGGCGGCACGTCACGGTGAATTTCCCGGAAATGGCCGCCTTCCGGATGGGGGGCGAGGTCCAGGGCCTTGATGACGTCCGCGGCCTTCATGGTCCTCTCCCCTTGGTCTCCGTTCGGTTCCGGTTATTCCTTGGGCTCGGTCGCCGTCATGGACGGGCGGGCCGAGAACCCGGCGTACCAGTCGGCGAGCGCCGGGCAGTCGTCGCGCCAGCCCATATCCGTGAACCGCAGGTCGAGCCAGCCAATCGCGCAGCCGACGGAAATCTGGCCGATGGTGACCGGCCCGGAAAGGGCGTCCACATCGTCCTCAAGCGCCTTGAAGCAGCGGCCGAGAACCTTGTTGGCGCGGTCGATCCAGTCCTGACGCGGGCTTTCCTTCCAGAACCGCCCTTCGAGCAGCCTCCGGATACCGGTTTCGCACATGCCGTCGCCCAGCGCGTTGAGGCGCAGCGCCTGCCAGCGCGCCCCGCCCGCGGCGGGAAACAGCTTCTGGCCGTCGTGCAGACTGTCCAGATATTCGCAGATGACGGAGGAATCGTAGAGGATTTCACCGCCGTCGGTGACCAGGGTCGGCACCTTGCCGACCGGATTGTCCGTGCCGATGTCCGTGTCGGCGGCCCAAACGTTGGTCGCGACGTTTTCGATCTGACCGATCAGGCCGGTTTCAAGGGCGGTCACCGTGACCTTGCGGACGAAGGGCGACGTCGGGGAAAAGCGCAATTTCATGAGGGAATGTCTCCGGATTGGGGGTGGTCGTTTGGCCGCGACCTTAACACCCGTTCCGGAACCGCGCCACGGCTTGCTGACGCGACACATGACGTTTTGAGGAACCCCCGAATGCTCTATGCTGCCGCCCCATGTGGATCGATGTTGTAGACCTGCGCGACTTCTACGCCGCCCCCCTGGGCCAGGCGGCGCGACGCATGATCCGGCGCAAGATGCGCGCCATGTGGCCCGACATGAAGGGCCAGCGCATCCTGGGCATCGGCTATGCCGCCCCCTATCTGGAGGGCTTCCGCGACGAGGCCGACCGCGTCATCGCCGCCATGCCGGCCCGCCAGGGGGTGCTGCGCTGGCCCGCCCAGGGCGGCGGCCAGGCGGCCCTGGTCGATGAATTGGAACTGCCCTTTCCCGACCTGTCCATGGACCGCATCGTCCTGGTCCATGCCCTGGAATGCGCCGAACAGGTCGAGCCGCTGATGCGGGAAATCTGGCGGGTGCTGACCGATTCCGGGCGCCTGATGGTGGTCGTGCCCAACCGGTCGGGCCTGTGGGCCCGGTTCGAGCGCACGCCCTTCGGCCACGGCCGGCCGTTCTCACCGCGCCAGTTGACGCGCCTTTTACGGGAATCCATGTTCACGCCGCTGACCACGGACCGCGCCCTTTACATGCCGCCGTTCCGCACGGCGCTTCTGGTCCGCTCGGCCCCGGCCTGGGAGCGCGCGGGCGCCGTGCTGTGGGGGTCGTTTGCCGGCGTCGTGGTCATGGAGGCGGTCAAACAGATCTACGCCGCGACCCCGGCACATCCGGCGCGGGGCCGCCGCACCTACCTCGCCATGCCCGAGCGGCGGGGCGCCGCCGCCGGGCGGGTCCCCCTGAAACCGGGCCCGGGCGCGCGTTAGCACCTGATTTGCCTTTGATTTCCGCCCGCCATCCCAGTATCACTACGCAGCTCCCCGCCATCACCAACGACCCGTAACATCATGACGAATCCCAGCAAACCCACGCTTGCCGACCTGCGCCAACAGATCGACGACATCGACGAGAAGCTGCACGAACTGATCATGCAGCGGACCCAGGTGGTGGAGAACGTGCGCGAAATCAAGAAGGGCGAAAGCGTCAAGATCCGCCCGGCCCGCGAGGCGGAAATCGTCTATCGCCTGATGGAGAACCATAAAGGCCCCTTTCCGCGCCGCGAACTGACGCGCATCTGGCGCGAGCTGATCGTCGCGACCCTGAGTTTCGAAGGGCCGTTCTCCGTCGCCGTCCTGGTCCCGGAAAACCAGACCGGATACTGGGACATGGCGCGCGACCAGTACGGCAGCTTCACGCCCATGCGCCGGTTCACCACCTCTGCCAGGGTGATCGAGGCCGTGCAACGCCAGGAATACACGCTCGGCATCCTGCCCCTGCCGCGCAACGACCAGGACGCCGACCAGTGGTGGCGCCACCTGGTGTCGACGGCCGAGGACGCGCCCCGCATCATCGCCCGCCTGCCCTTCGCCGGGCCCGGCAACGGGTTCGAGGCCCAGGGCCTGGAAGCCCTCGTCATCTGCCCGCTGGTCAAGCCCGAGCCGACGGGCCGCGACCGCACCTACCTGGCCATCGAATGCGAGGAGGACGTCCCCTTCCGCGCCATCGCCAAGGCGCTGAGCGGGCTCGGCCTGTCGCCCGTATACAACCAGCTTTGGCACGAGCCGGCGCGCCCGGCGGCCTGGACCCATCTGGTTGAGGTGTTCGGCTTCGCCGATCCGGAAAAAGGCCACCTCGACGCCCTCAAGGACGCGGTCAAGGGCAAGGTCAGCCGGGTCATTCACCTGGGCGCCTGCGCCACGCCCCTCGGCCCGCAGGAACTGGATCCGGAGAAAAAGCGATGAGCACGCCCCGGCCGCAGCCCGGCATCCTGGACATCGCCCCCTACAAGGGCGGTGAAAGCAAGATCGCGGGCGCCGACAAGGTCATCAAGCTGTCGTCCAACGAAGGGGCGTTCGGCCCAAGCCCGGCCGCCGTCAAGGCGCTGGCGGACGCGGCGTTGACCATCCACCGCTATCCCGACGGCCATGCCCCGGACCTGCGCGCCGCCATCGCCGATCGCTACGGCCTGGAGCCCCAGCGCATCGTGCTGGGCGCCGGGTCGGACGAGATCATCAACATGCTGTGCCAGGCCTATGTCGGCCCGGGCGACGAGGTTCTGTATTCGGAACACGGCTTCCTGATGTACGGCATTTACACCATGGCCGCGGGGGCGACACCCGTGAAGGCGCCGGAAACGGACCTGAAAGCCGACGTCGACAACCTGCTGGCGGCGGTGACGGACAACACGCGCCTGCTGTTCGTCGCCAACCCCAACAACCCGACGGGCACCTACCTGACGGAAGACGAACTTGCCCGCCTGCGGGACGGCCTGCGCGACGACATTCTTCTTGTCGTCGACGCCGCCTATGCGGAATACGTCACCGGCACGCCGACCTACGCGGACGGCATGGACATGGTGCGGGACGCCGACAACGTGGTGATGACCCGCACGTTCTCGAAGATGTACGGCCTGGGGGGGGCGCGCCTGGGATGGGCCTACATGCCCGAGGCCGTGGCCGCCGTGCTCAACCGCGTGCGGGGTCCCTTCAACGTGTCGGTTCCGGCCCAGATGGCGGGTCTCGCCGCCTTCAACGACCGGGCCTTCACCGACATGTCCCGGGCCCATAACGATGAATGGCTGAAGCGGACCCAGGACGCCCTCCGCCAACTGGGCCTGTTCGTGCCCGACGGCGTCGGCAACTTCGTGCTGGCCCGCTTCGCCGATGTCGCGACCGCCGAGGCCGCGGACGACCACCTGAAATCGAACGGCATCATCGCGCGCCGGGTCGCGGGCTACGGCCTGCCCGACTGTCTGCGCATCACGATCGGGAAATCGGACGAGATGGAGGCGGTGATCGCGGCGCTGCGCGACTTCATGGGAGCCGACACATGAGCGCCATAGAAAAGGATGGGCCGATGTTCAAGCGCATGGCCTTCATCGGGATCGGCCTGATCGGCTCGTCCCTCGCCCGCGTGGTGCGCCGCGACGGCCTGGCCGGCGAGATCGCCGTGGCCGCCCGCCGCCAGGAAACCCTGGATGCCGCCACGCGGTTGGGCCTGGCCGATCAGGTCACGACCGACCCGGCCGAGGCCGCAGCCGACGCCGACATCGTGGTGATCTGCACGCCCTTGGGCGCCTACGCCGCCGTGGCCGAGGCCATCGCCCCGGCCCTGAAGCCGGGCGCCATCGTCACCGACGTGGGCTCCGTGAAACGCGCCGCCATCGAGGCGATCAAGCCGCACTTGCCGGCGGGCGTGCATCTGGTGCCGGGCCATCCCCTGGCCGGGACCGAGCATTCCGGGCCGGAAGCGGGATTCCCCGAACTGTTCGAAGGCCGCTGGCACCTGTTGACGCCCGAGGCCGGGACGGACGCCGCCGCCATCGCCAAGGTCACCGACCTGTGGCGGCGCGCCGGCTCCAAGGTCGAGGTCATGGACCCGGCCCATCACGATCAGGTCCTGGCCATCACCTCGCACCTGCCGCATCTGATCGCCTACACCATCGTCGACACGGCGACGCAGCTGTCCACGGATCTGCAGAAGGAAGTGATCGAGTTCTCGGCGACGGGCTTCCGCGACTTCACCCGCATCGCCGCCTCGGACCCGGTGATGTGGCGCGACATCTTCCTGACCAACCGCGAGGCGGTGCTGGAAATTCTCGGCCGCTTCACCGAGGATCTGACCGCCATGCAGCGCATGATCCGCAAGGGCGACGGCGACGGACTGGAAGACGTCTTCACCCGCACCCGCGCCGTGCGCCGGGGCGTGATCGACGCCAAACAGGCCTGAAGCAGGCCTGATGCCGAACACCGATGACGTCATTCCCGCGAAAGCGGGACTGCACCCCCCTGCCCCCCCGCTTTCGCGGGGGTGACGGGATGCCGGTCAGTGCTTATGGGCGCCGTGGTCCATGTTGCCGTGACCCTGGGCGGCCTTCTTCATCACCATGACGTCGATGGTCACCTCGCCCGCCTTCTCGAAGACCAGGGTCAGGGGGAAACTGTCGCCCTCGTTCAAGGGCCCTTTCAGGCCCATGATCATGACGTGGTAGCCGGTTGGCTGGAACACCGCTGGATGCCCCGGAGACAGGGGCACCGCATCAACCGGACGCATGCGGGCGATGTCGCCTTCCATGACATGCTGATGAAGTTCGGCCTTTTCCGCCTTGGCGGTCTTGGCGGCGAGCAGCTTGTCCTCGCCGCTTGTGATGGTCGCCTCGAAATAGGCGGCGCTGATGCGCATCTTGGCGATGGTCGGGCGGGCCCAGGCGCCGGTCACGGTGATGCCCGCACTTTCGCTTTTCATATGCTCATGGGCCGGGGCCGGCGACCAAACGGCCGCACCGCCAAGCAGGACGGCGGCAAGGCACAGGATGATGAGACTGGTACGGATATGAGGGAACAAAACGGACTCCTGAGATCGGCTGGGACGGTGCCGGGACGCTAGTTCCAGGTCCCGGGCATGTCAACGTTGTGCCGCCCGGCGGAGGCCTACATGGGGATGCCGGCGGCTTTCCGCGCCCGGTCCCATTTGGCAGCATCGTCCTCACCGAACACGGTGGTCTCGTCATAGGGCGCGATCTGCCAATCGCCCCGGCGCATCTCGGCCTCCAGCTGCCCTGCCCCCCAGCCGGCGTAGCCCAGCAGGATCAGATAGCGGCGCGGACCCTTGCCCAGACCGATGTCCTTGACCGCCTTGAGGCTGGCCGTCACGGCGACCTTGCCCCGGATCATGCCCGTGGTTTCCGTCTGATAGCCGTTGGTGTGCAGCACGAAGCCCGCCCCCGGTTCGACCGGGCCGCCGGCATGGATGCGCACCTCGCCGGTGACGTCTTCCGTGGGCTCCAGCTTCATGCCGAGGCCCATCAGGAAATCGCGAACCGGCCCGGCGCCCACGGGGCGATTGACGATCAGGCCGAACGCCCCCTCGGCGTCGTGATCGGCGAGATAGATCACCGCCCCCTGGAATCGCGGATCGGGCATGGCCGGCCCGGCGACCAGCAGCTGGCCCGAATAGTAGGGACCGTACTGCGGCGCGGGCGGGCCCGCCTTGGCCGCGTCACCGGCCTGGGCCGGGAATACGGCCGTCAGCAGCACCGTCAGGATCAATGCGCGGATCATGGGGCCAGCATAACAGACCGGGCCGCCGATTTCGAACCGGCCGCGATCAGGACCCGGAGGGCGTGAACCAATCGACGGGCTTAAGGCGCAGCAGCTTCACCGCCCCCAGACTGAACGTGCGGTCCTGCAGGGTCATGGGCATGTCGAGGGTGCGGGGGCCGCCCACCGGCCCCCGGGAGAGCAGGCCGAGAACAACCTGCACGGCGTCGGCGGCCCGGTTTTCGACGATGCCCGCCTTGCGCAGGGCCTCGACCGTTTCCGCGAAACCGGTGACGCGGGCGGTGAACGCCCCCTCGGGTTGGCCGTTTCGGTCGATCGCCAGGGTGCCTTCCCCCGTCAGGTTCAGGGGTCCGTGGACGATGCCCAGCTGCTTGACCTCCAACACCCCGCCGGCGTCCCGCCAGGCCAATGCCGGCGCGGGCCAGGGGCCCTTGCCGAGGGGGCCGTTGAGGGACATGTCCAGGGCCAGGCGGTCCACCGTATCGCCCAGCACCGTGCCCAGGCCGGGCGGCAGGACCACCCCCTTGGCGTCGAGCGACAGGGGCAGGCGGGGTGTGTCGCCGCCGCCATCCGCCGCGCCGGGGCCAGGCGGCAGGATATGGAGCAGCAGCCCCCTGGCCGTGACCGGGCCGTCCAGTCCGGCTCTGGAAATCTCAAGGACGCCGTCGGTCAGCCAGGCCTCGACCCGGGGCAGGCCGCCGCCCGACGCAGCACCCCAGCCCTCCAGATGGCGGGCGGTCAGCGTCGCCTCCCGCACCGCCCCGTCCCTGCCCGTCCAGGTCGCGGTATGGACGCCGTCGGCCCGCCAGTTGAGACGCCGCCAGTCCCAGGGTGCCGCCGACAGCGTCAGGGCCGGGCCGCGCCAGGCGCCGCCGGGCCAGGCCGCGGCGGGGGCGTCAATGCGCACGTCGATGCGGAAGGGGAAGCCGCCGGTCTTAAGCGCCCCATGAGTGATTGTGACCCCGTGGTCCGCCTGGGCCTGGGTCCAGGCGCGGACCTGTTTTTCCGCGACGCCCGCGACCGTGAACCAGAACACCACATAGCCCAGGATCGCCACCAGCGGCAGGGCGACGGCAATGCGGCGCACCAGCGGCGGTGCCGTGCGCAGGTGGTCCAGGGATCGGCGCGGGGTGAAAGCCATGGCCCGTTATAGGCGCAATGGGCCAGGGCACGAAAGGGTCGTACTCAGCCCCCCTCACCCTAACCCTCTCCCCCAAGGGGGAGTGGGAACCGCAGGCGCAGTCGCACCTCCCTCTCCCCCTCTCGGGGGAGTGGGCCGGGGTGAGGGGGCACGGGCGGGATTGCCCCTGGCGGCACGCGGCCTTGGCGGCTAACAATGGCCCATGCCGACACCGACCGACGATTTCTGGCTGTTCGCCTACGGCTCGCTCATGTGGGACGCGGATTTCCCGCATGCGGAAACGCGCCCGGCACGGCTGTGGGGCTACCACCGCGCGCTCTGCCTCTATTCCTTCGACTACCGGGGCACGCGCACGGTGCCCGGCCTGGTGCTCGGCCTCGACCGGGGCGGGTCGTGCCGGGGGCTGGGATTTCGTGTCAGGGGGCAAGAGCGCGACGCCGTGATGGCGCATCTGCACCGCCGCGAGACGTCGGAGGGCGAATACCATCTGCGCTGGCTGAAAATGACGGTCGGGAGCGAGACCGTCACTGGTGCGGCCTTCGTGGTCAATCACGCCAGCGACTATTACGCGGGCCCGCGGCCCGTGGACGAGGCCGCCCGCATGGTCGCCCAGGGCCAGGGCGCACGCGGCGCCTGCGTCGATTACCTAAAAAACACCGTCGCCCATCTGCGCGAGATGGGCATCCGGGACCAGGGGTTGGAGCGGGTGTTGCGGGAAGTTGAGCGCTTAGAATAATCACAGGACTTGCAGGTATCTGGGAAACCCAGGCACCTGCACGCCTTGTCTTTCGTGTGAGCGAAGCCACACAGACCGCACATCACTTCTTGCGCGGCCCCTTCGTTTCATCCTGGCCAAGGACCGAACCTGCCAAAGTCTTCACCTCAGCATTGGTTGGCTTCTTCCCTGCCAAAACCTTTCCTGCGATTGACGACGCCTTGTCGCCCGACTGCTTCTTACTCGTGCTCATAGGTTTCTCTCCATTAAGAGCGTTACAGATTGAAACCCGGACTCGAGACAGCTATCTTTTTCTCTGTCACAAGATGAGAGCTATCTCTCGTCCGGGCTTTGAGCCCTAGCACCCCCGTCATTGCTTACCGGCTTTGGCGGGGTTGCTTTTTTAGCCTCGATGCGTCGAGCTCATTCCGCAACGAGGCGACTAGGTAATGTCATTAATTCCTCCTTGTCCTATTGCTGAGATTCTTCCAATTCCTCCCGCATCTTTACGTTGCGTCGGGCTTTTTTTAGAAAAAGTTCAATAAAATCAGCTAGATCTTCGAAACTATCGTGTGACAAATTCGTCGGATAGGTAAGCGTTACATCTCCCTCATCGAGCGCAAAAACCTCTCGCCGCATATTCGCCTGCCCGCGCACCAAGTCTTTTCTCTCCCCCGTTGACGAATAGGGTGGCTGAACAACATGAAGGTGCTGCGCATCAGCGGCTTCGCCCGTTTCTTCGTCTTCATTTTCTACGCGTTTATCGAGTTCGTTTTCCTCATCCTCATCACCGCCATCCCAAATTCCGGCAAAATCGGTGGTTGAAAGGAAAGATTGAGCGGCGCGGCCTGCAGCATCTTCAGTAAAGCGCATTTTAATGAGCTTAAATTTTAGGTTTTCCTCGCTCGGGCGGCCTTCAAAATCTTCATACAAGTCCTGAAATAGAGTTGGATGGAGCGCACAGCGACTGATTGCCTCTTTGTATTCACGGGCATCTGAAGGTGCAGACAGCGCGATAATTGCATCATCACTCACCCGCACTTCATTTCCTCTACCCTGGATCAGCCCGTATGCACGGACTGCACCAATCTTCTTCAACGCACTACCATTCACACCGCTGTAACCAAGATGATTGGCCAATACATCGGTAGGCATCACATTGCGGTTCTCACGCTTGAACACAGGGCGCATGGCTTCGATTGCCTGACGCAGATCAATTTGCGGATATTTTGGACTTCGAACGGCTGCCATTTTTCATCATCCTTACCTAACACCCGCGTTATATCGCGAGCGGCAAGCCGGGGTCAACAAAAAAGCGCGCTCTTTTTTAAATAAACGCGCTTATCCGCACTTGGAATAGCCGCAGGATGTGCAGGTGTCGCAGCCTTCCTGGCGCACCAGCGACGCCTGGGCGCATTTCGGGCATTGCCGGAAGGGAGCGGCGCCGGTCAGCAGCGGGCCGTCGTGGCCGACCGCCTTGGGCAGTTCCTGGGCGTCGCGGTCCTGCTTGTCCTTGTCCGGATTGGGCAGGAAGCCCGACTGGATCATGTGCTGTTCGATGACCCCGCCGATGGCGGCCAGCAAGGACGGTACGTAGCGCCCGCCCATCCATTGCCCGCCGCGCGGGTCGAACACGGCCTTCAGTTCCTCGACCACGAAGGAGACGTCGCCGCCGCGCCGGAACACGGCGGAGATCATGCGGGTCAGGGCCACGGTCCAGGCGTAATGTTCGGTGTTCTTGGAATTGATGAAAATCTCGAACGGGCGGATGCGGCCCGAGTCGTCCATCACGTCGTTGATGGTGATATAGAGCGCATGGTCGCTTTCCGGCCATTTGACCTTGTAGGTCCGCCCGGGCAGCTCGCCCGGCCGGTCCAGGGGCTGGAACATGCGCACGACGGAGCCGGAATCGCCTTCGTCGACGGGCAGCGCCTTGCGCGTCGCGGGCTCCAGCGGCAGTTCGGGCTCGTCGGCCTTGGCTTCCTTCTTGACCTCCAGCACCGCACCCGTGACGTCGTTGGGCCGGTAGGTGGTGCAGCCCTTGCAGCCCAGGTCGTAGGCCTGCATGTAGATGTCCTTGAAGTCGTCGAAGTCGATGCTTTCCGGGACGTTGATGGTCTTGGAGATGGAGGAATCGATGTATTTCTGCACCGCCGCCTGCATGACCAGATGGTCGTTGGGGCTGAGGCTCTGGGCATCGACGAAGGCGTCGGTCAGCACCGCGTCCTCGCCCCGCATGCGCTTGTAGAGGCGGTAGGCGTAATCGGTGACCTCTTCCTCGCGGCGGGTGCCGTCGGGCATCAGCACACGGCGGGTGTATTTGAAGGAAAACACCGGCTCCAGCCCCGACGACACGTTGTCGGCGAACAGGGAGATCGTGCCCGTGGGGGCGACGGAGGTCAAAAGCGCGTTGCGGATGCCGTGCTCATGAATGGCATCCTTCACGTCCTGGTCCAGGGTCTGGACATGTTCGCCGGCGAGGTAGGCGTCCCGGTCATACAGCGGGAAGGCGCCCTTTTCCTTGGCGAGATCGACGGAGGCGAGATAGGCCGAGCGCTGGATCGCGCGCAGCCATTGTTCGGTCAGGCGCACGGCCTGCGATCCGCCATAGCGCGCGCCGCACATGATCAGCGCGTCGGCCAAGCCGGTGACCCCGAGCCCGATGCGGCGCTTGGCCTGGGCCTCGTGGCGCTGGGCCTCCAACGGGAAGTTCGACGCATCGACCACGTTGTCCATCATGCGCACGGCGGTATGCACCAGCTTGTCCAGGGCCTCCGCATCCACCCCGGCGCCATCTTCGAACGGCCGATCGACCAGCCGCGCCAGATTGACCGAGCCCAGCAGGCAGGCGCCGTAGGGCGGCAGCGGCTGTTCGCCGCAGGGGTTGGTGGCGTGGATGGTTTCGCAATAGTTCAGGTTGTTGCGCGCGTTGATGCGGTCGATGAAGATCACCCCCGGCTCGGCATAGGCATAGGTGCCGCGCATGATCTTGTCCCACAGCTCGCGGGCCGGCAGGGTGCGGTAGGCGGTGCCGCCGAAGGACAGCTGCCACGGCGCGTCTTCCTTGACCGCCTGCATGAATGCGTCCGTGACCAGAACCGACAGATTGAACATGCGCAGCCGCCCCGGCTCGCGCTTGGCGGCGATGAAATCCTCGATGTCCGGATGGTCGCAGCGCATGGTCGCCATCATGGCGCCCCGGCGCGAGCCGGCGGACATGATGGTGCGGCACATGGAATCCCACACGTCCATGAACGACAGCGGACCCGAGGCGTCGGCGCCGACGCGCTTGACCAGCGATCCCTTGGGGCGGAGCGTCGAGAAATCGTAGCCGATGCCACCGCCCTGCTGCATGGTCAGGGCCGCTTCCTTCAGGTTGTCGAAGATGCCCGACATGTCGTCGGGGATTTCGCCCATGACGAAGCAGTTGAACAGGGTCACCATGCGCTCCGTCCCCGCGCCGGAAATGATGCGCCCGGCGGGCAGGAACTTGAACCCGGCCAAGGCGTCCTTGAAGCGGGGTGTCCAGGCCTCGGGATCAGCTTCCTTGGCCGCCAGGGCCGTCGCCACCCGGCCCCAGGTGTCGTCGATGGTCTTGTCCACGGGCCGGCCGTCCGGCGATTTCAGCCGATACTTCATGTCCCAGATCTGCTGGGAAATGGCGGCGATGGGGGCGGTCGGCGTGGCAGGCGGCTGAGACACGGGCCCGTAATCCTTTGCGGTGAGGAATGTCCAGTAAATGTAAGCGCTTACCCCTATCCGGTCAACGCTTGTTCACTTTATGTTTCATCCCCGCAATTGGCCAACGCCCCCCAGAACGGCCCACAGGGCGGGCCCTCGCAACGCGGCGCGGGGCGGTCGATTGGGGAGTTTTACCCGTTTTCCACAGAGGGCGGCGGCGTCGGCCGGGGGGCCGGCAGCCAGGGATAGCGCGCGCGTTTTTCCGCCATCAGATTGGCGCTTTCACCCTCGACCCGGCCCTGCAGCAGGCCCAGGAACTCGCGGCGGTCGCCGCCCGGCTGGATCGGTTCCATGAACCGGATGGTGATCTCGCCGGGATATTTGAGCGCCGCCATGCGGCCCCAGAACAGCCCGGAGTCGAGCGCCACGGGCACCACGGGCACGTTGGCGTCGCGGTAGATGGCGGCGATGCCCGGGTGGTAGTCGACCTTCTGATCCGGGTGGGTGCGCGTCCCTTCGGGAAAGATCACGACCTGGCTGCCGCGGGCCAGCGCCGCCTGCACGCCGATCACCAGATGTTTCAGCGCCTTGGCCCCCGCCTTGCGGTCGACCACGACGCAGCCCGCCTTGTAGAAGCCCCAACCCCAGAACGGGATGCGCGTCAGTTCCTTCTTCACGACATAGACCGGATCGGGCAGCAGCACATGGAACACCATGGTGTCCCATGCACTCTGATGCTTGGACGCGATCACGCAGGGGCCGGGCGGGACGTTGTCCAGGCCCTCGGCGCGCCAGTTCAGCCCGACCGTCCATTTCAGCAGGAAGCGCACGCCGATGCCCCAGACCTTGACGATGGTCTGCATGAACTTGCGCGGGAAGATCAGCGATATGGGGACGAAGATGGAGCACAGCGTGCTCCACGGAAAGAACAGCGCCCCGAACAGGATCGAGCGGACGGCGATCATCGTGGCGCCCCTCATTTAAGGGCCGGGCGGGCCGACGTGAACAGGCTGGTGATCCAATGCCGGGCGCGGGCGAACAGCCACTTGTTGTATTCCGAGACGATCAGGCTGGCCGTGCCGGGCCAGGCCCACCACAATTCCTGCTTCACGTGTTCGGGAAACACGGGATTGGGAATGATCTCGACCCCCGGCATGAAGAAATGGAATTCGGCGAGCGAGCGCGGCATGTGATAGGCCCCGGTCACCAGACGCAGCGAGGTGAACCCGCGCTTGACCATCCAGACCCGGGTTTCCGCCGCGTTGCCCACCGTGTTGACGGCGTTGCCGATACCGATGCGGGGCTCCAGCCCCTCGGGCTCGCGCTTGGAAATCTGCACCAGACGCTCCACGTCGAGGCCGTGATAGACGCCCGAGACGAACAATTGCCCGGCAAGGTCGCGGGCCAGCAGGTCCAGCCCTTCGTCCAGCCGCCCGCTGCCGCCGGTCAGAACGACGATGGCGTCCGTACGCGTGCCCGGGTCGACGACCTTCGACGGAATGGTGTCGGCGAACTGGAACAGGCCGACGCCCCAGATCACGATGACGATGACCGCCATGGCCAAAAGCCGGCCCATCCCCACCGGGGTGCCGCGGCGTGGACGCCGGCTCATCAGGACATCCGTTTCAGGTTGCGCATGACGGTCGAGCGCGCGGTCAACATGGCAAGCAGCGCCACGGCGACGGGAAGGGTGAGGAACCCCAGGACCTTGAGCACGCCCAGATCGACCTTGGGCACCATGGACGCCCCCGTTTCCAGTGCAAGATAGCCGATCCCTGCAAGCGTCGGGACGGCGAGGGCGAGGCCAAGGAATCCACCCTTCAAGCCCAGGCCGAGCGCACGCGCCGCGAACTGGCGTGCGATATAGGCATCCTGGGCGCCGATCAGATGCAGAACCTCGATGGCTTCCCTGTGAATGGCCAGCCCCGTGCGGGTGGTGAACACGACCGTGCCGACGGTGGCCAGGGCGATCAGACCCAGCACCGCCCAGGCCAGCGCTTGGATCACCGTGACCAGACGCACGAGTTGACTGAGCCACACCCGGTGATCGTCGACCGACACGCCTGGCACGCGGGCCTGCAGTTCCTTGGCCAGACTTTGTCCGTCGAGCACGGCGCCGCGATCGACGGTGACGTCGATCAGCATGGGGATCGGCAGGTCCTGGACCTGACCGGCCTCGCCGATCCAGGGCTTCAAAAGCTCGAACAGTCGGTCCTTGGGCAGCGTCTCATACCGCTCGACTCCCGGCTTGGCCGCCAGCACGGCGAGCACCTGGCCCAGGCGCTGTTCATCCTCGCGCGCGTTCGCACCCGGCGGCACCTGGACCGAAATGGTGGCGTTGAGCCCCGTGTCCCAGCGCTTGACCGCGTCGTTGAGGATCAGCATCCCGGCCAGGGCCAGGGCCGACAGGAAGACCATGAAGGCGATCAGCCAGGGCAGGAAGCGGCCCAGGGTGTCCTCGTTCATCGGCAGGTCGGAGCGGCGGCGCAGCATCACGGTCAACGTCAATGGATGCGGGAAAAGCCGGGGCCGGCGGGAGCGGCGCCGGCGCCGATGCCTGGTTCGTCCAGGCCCAGGTCGGAAATGATTTCCGCCTCGTCCGTGTTCAGGCGCCCGTTTTCCAGGCGCATGACGGGATGCGCCATCTGGCGCACGATACCCAGGTTATGGGTCGCCACGATCACCGTGGTGCCCAGCTTGTTCAGTTCCTCGAACAGATGCATCAGGCGCAGGCCCATCTTGTCGTCGACGTTGCCCGTCGGCTCGTCCGCCAGCAGAAGCTTGGGCCGGGTGATGACGGCGCGGGCGATGGCAATGCGCTGCTGCTGGCCGCCGGACAGGGTCGGCGGGCGCGAATTCAGATGATCCTTCAGCCCGACCCAGGTGAGCAGTTCCTCGACATGGCGGCGCACGTCGCTTTCCCGGGCCCCCGCCACGCGCATGGGCAGGGCCACGTTGTCGAAGGCGGACAAATGGTCGAGCAGGCGAAATTCCTGGAACACCACCCCAACCCGGCGCCTGAGGCGCGGCAACTCGTTCCGCGACATGCCGGCGACGTTGCGCCCGAACAAGGAAATCTGCCCCCGCGTCGGACGCAGGGCCATATAGAGAAGCTTCAGCAAAGATGATTTGCCGGCGCCGCTTTCGCCCAGCAGAAAGCGAAAGGACGACGGTCCCAGGGAAAAGGTAATGTCCTGCAGCACCTCGGGTCCCAGGCCATAGCGCAGCCCGACGTTTTCGAAGCGGACGATGCTTTCGGGATCGCTGTCTCTCACCTTTGGGGGCACCTTGATCGGGCTCTCGGGGGCTTTAGGGAAAAATTCATCAATAATCGGCTATTCCCTTTAAGGAACAATGCCATGGGGCCGGGCCGACGTCCAGGGAGTGGGCGGAAGTCCTTGGGTTTGCTCGGCTTGCTTTCCTATTTGCCGACGCATATAAAGTCCATGGGTGGAATCGGGGTAAATATGCTGGTTACCTGTCCAAATTGTCGCACGCGCTACATGCTGCAACCCGCGCAGCTTGGGCAGGGGCGAAACGTGAGCTGCTCCAACTGCAGCCATGTGTGGTTCGCCGACCCGCGCGATGCGTTACCCGATCCGCAGCCGGCGCCCCGGCGCGCCGCGGCGCCCACCGGCTATCCGCCGCAGCAACAGATGTATGCGCAGCCCGGCTACGGCGCGGCACCGCCGCCCTATCCGCCGCAGGCCTATGCGCCGCCGCCCGTGCCGCAGGCAGCACCACCGCCGCCGCCAGCACCCGAACCGGCCCCCATGCCGCCGCCGCCCGCACCGGAGCCGGCGGACGAGCCTGATCCCATCATGGAACCAGACACCATGATCGCCGACGACACGGACGACGGCGACATGGGCGTGCTGCCCAACGACATCGACGACATGTTCGAGGACGACGACGAAGACATCCAGCCGTTCGAGTCCCTGATCAACAACGACGACGAGGAAGACGACCTGGACTCCATCGAGTCTCCGGACCAGATGGAAGACCCGGACTACATCCCCGACGTGTTCTCCGCCGAGGAACAGGATCCGGACGACGACCTGCCGAAGAAAAGCATCCTGGGCAAGGTCATCGCCCTGTTCTTCGTGCTGCTGATCGGCGGGCTGGTCGCCGGCACCTTCTTCTTCAAGGACGAACTGGTCGCCAAGGTTCCGCAGCTGAACGACGTGTTCAAGATGATCGGCTTCCATCAGGTCGGCGCCGGCCTGCAGATCCAGCGCGTCGAACACGCCCAGGAAACAGACCAGGGCCTGGAAGTCCTGGTCATCCGCGGCCAGATCGAAAACGTCGCCGACGGCACCCGCCCCGTTCCCATGGTGCGCGCGGTCCTGTTCGACGCCGAGGGCGAGCCGATCCAACACGCCGATGTGGCGCCGCTGAAAAGCGAATTGGCGAAGGGCGAGAAGATGTCCTTCAAGATCCGGGTCCGCGAGCCGTCACCCTTGCGCCGGCGCATCACGGTCACCTTCATGGACCCCAAGGACGCGGCGGCCCCGGCCAAGCAATAAGCGCCGTCCCCGAGGGCCGGCGGTCCGGTCTTATCCGTTGCGGATATCAGAACTGCTTGAGCAGGCGGTCGATGTAGTCGCGTTCCAGCGGCGGCCGTTGACGGTCGCCGGAGCGTTTGCGCAGTTCCTCCAGGATTTCCCGGGCCCGGCGCATTTCCATGCGCGACGGCACGTCGACGTCGCCGTCGACCGAAGCGCCGAAGGCGCCGCCCGAGCCCCGCCCGAACGGGTCCTGGCCCTGCCCGGGCCGGCGCTGGCCTTGCGGTCCGGGACGCAGGCCGAGTTGCGGGCCGAACTGCTGCGCCATCTTCTGCGACATCTGGTCCTGGGATTTCTGCAGATGTTCGAGGGCTTCGGTCTGATTGGGCACGGCGTTGCCCGGCTGGCCTTTACCCAAAGCCCGCGATGCCTCGCGCATGGCGCGTTCGGCCTGGCCCATTTCACTTGGGATATTGCCCAGCATCTCGTCCATTTGCAGCATCAGTTCGCCGAGCGCGCGGCGCAACGCTTCCTGCTGGGCCCGGCCCTGCATGTTGGGGTCGCCGCCCATGCCCGGCCGGGGCGTGCCGCCGGGACGGGCCTGTTGCGGCTGCTCACCCTGCCCCTTGCCCGGGCCTTCCCCCGGCTTTTCGCCCTGCCCCTGCTGCGGGCCCTGGCCGGGGCGCCTTTCGCCCTGTCCCGGCTCACCTTCCTGTTGCAACGGCATGGCGCCTTCCGGGCCCTGGCGGCCGCGCGGCGTGAGCCGGTCCTTCTGGGCGCGCTGGAACGTCTCGTCGAGCAGGCCGCGCTGGCGTTCGGTCAGTTCACGCAGCCCGTCCATCAGGCGCTTGGCCTCGGTCATCTGCTGCTGTTCCTGGGGCGCCATAGCCATGCCGCGGCGAATCTGGTCAAGCGCCTTCTGCAACTGCGCCAGCATCTGGCGCGCCGCGTCCATGGCGCCGTTCTTGGCCAGTTCGCGGGCCCGGTCGAGCATGTCCTGCAGGTCGCGGCTTTGCAGCGACTGCATGTTGGGATCGAAGGCCGGCAGGTCCTTGAGGTCCTGACGCGTCATCTGTTCCGTCAGCGCCTTTAGATATTCGTCGAGGGCCTGGCGCAGTTGTTCCATCAGGCGCTGGACTTCCTTCGAATCCGCGCCCTCGCGCATGGCCTGCATGACCTTGTCCTGCAGGTCCAGCAGCTCGCGCTCGGCGACGGCGAAATCGCCGTCCTCGATGCGCAGCGCCGTGTCCCACAGAAGCTTCTGGACGCTGGCGATTTCCGCGTCCTTGACGCCGCTGTGCAGCAGGCGCGCCCCGGCCACGTTGATCGCCAGGAAGACCACGGTGTCGTTGAAGAAATGGTCGGGCTTCTCAAGCAGGTCGTCCAGGACCTCGACCACCTCGGTGATCACGTCGGGCGTGACGTCGGACAGCTTGCGCCGCTGTTCGACCAGGGCGCGGGCGACCGGATGGTTGAAGGTGCGTTGCGGCAACAGGAACTTCAGGTCCTCGCTGGATCCGACCTGACCGCGCCCGTCCGTGGCCTCGATGCGGCCGACGACCTCGATCCCCGCCCAGGGGTGGGCGCTCAGGTCGTGAACCCCGACGCCCTGGGTCAGCACGGTACCCGGCTCGGCCAGCGGCATGGCCAGGCGCACGATTTCCTCGCCGCCGGGAACGGGGCGGCCGTTGGGGTGGCGGATCGTCAGTTCCACGGAGGCCAGTCCGTAATCGTCCTTGGCCTCGAACTCTGTCTTGAAGGAGACCCGCCCGGTCTGCGACGGCTTGGTGATGAATTCCGCCGTCGGCGGCGTGTCGGCGACGACGGTCAGGGGCCAGGCCGCCAGATCGCGGCCGGCGACGGTCACGGCGATGTCCCGCGCACCCGGCGCATCAAGCAGGGTTTCCAGGCGGAAACTGCCGGCCTCATGGCCGCTGCCGATGGGGGTGAAGGGGGTTTCGACACCGCCCAGGATCAGATCGGGCGTGCGCCCGACGCCGCTGACCTGGGCCAGCAGGGTCGACCCCTGGGGCACAGTGAGGACGGCGGGGGCTTTTTCCGCCGCAACGCCTTCCGCCGGGACCTTGCCGCCGCCATTCAACTCCAGATAAACCGGTGCCTGCCGGGTATAGGCGGGCGGGGTGATCCAGACGGAAACGCTGAGCTGCTGGCCCACGGCCGCGGCACCCAGCGGTGTCGCCGCGCGCAGCAGGCGCCCGCCCGCGTCATCCCAGCCGACGACAATGCCGAGCACCAGCAGCACCAGCAGGGGCGCGCGGAACGCCCGGGGGTCATGGCGGGCCACCCCCGGCGCGGGCGCACCCAGCCGCATGCCGGCGATGCGCCCGGCCATGCGTTCGCGGTGGCGCTGCCACAGGCGGCGCGCCAGACGGTCGTCCATGCCGGCCAATAGCCGGTCGTCGAGGGTGGCGAGGGGGCGGTGATCGAAGCCGCTGTCGTCCTCCAGCCGGTGGCGGGCGGCGGCGCGGCTGACCTGGGGCAGATTTTCCCACGCCCGGCGCAGGGTCAGCGCCAGCACGCCGGCGAAGGCGACCAGCACGATGCCGTGCAGCCAATGCGGCAGATAGGGCAGGATGTCGAGCAGCGCCAGGCCGACGAACAGGGCAAGGACGGCCAGCACGGGCCAAACCTGCGGCCACAGTCTTTCAAAGAAAACCACGGCCCGCGCCAGCGGCAGCAGCAGGCGGTAGCGCAGACCCAATCCGGTGTCCGACCGGCCGGTTGCCGGCGGCGGAGCATCCAGCATGCGGCGGGTTCCTTTCACCCAACGTCGGGCAGGTTCACCTGAAACAGGTGGGGCCGCCCAAGGCACCCCGCAACCCGTATTCCGCCATATGCCGGAGAACCAGGAACGCCTGAAATCCGGCGTTCAGTCCACCAGCCAGGGCGGCAGCGCGTCGAAGGCCATGAATTCCTCGGCTTCGACACGGCGGCGGACCACGGCATGGTCGCCGCCCGATACCAGAACCTCGGGCACCAGGGGCCGGCCGTTGTAGGTCGAGGCCATGACGGCCCCATAGGCACCCGCGGACCTGATCGCCAGAAGATCCCCCGGCTTTACGGCGGGAAGATGGCGTTGCACCGCAAATGTATCACCGGTTTCGCAGACAGGTCCAACGACATCGACAGGGTGGCGTTCGGCCCCTGCCGCCGGCTCGGTCACCGGCACGATGGCGTGATAGGCGTCGTAGAGGGCCGGGCGGATCAAATCGTTCATGGCCGCGTCGACGATGACGAAGCGGCGGGTGGAGCCGTCCTTGGCATAGAGCACGCGGGTCACCAGCACGCCCGCGTTGCCCGCGATCAGGCGTCCCGGCTCGAACGTGACATGACAGCCGAGCGGCCCGACGACCTCCTTGACCATCGCCCCGTAATCAGCGGGCGGCGGCGCCTGTTCGTCGTTGTAGGGAATGCCGAGCCCGCCGCCCAGGTCGAGCCGGCGGATGTCGTGGCCCTGGGCGCGCAGGTCGAGAACCACGTCGCGCACCCGCTCGTAGGCGCGGCGGTAGGGTTCCAGGTCAAGCAGCTGCGAGCCGATGTGGACCGCAATGCCGGCCGCGTCGATGCCCGGCAGGTCGCGCGCCTTGGCGTAGACGTCCGGCGCCCGGTCCCAGTCGATGCCGAACTTGTTTTCCGCCCGGCCCGTGGTGATCTTGGCGTGGGTCTTGGCGTCGACGTCCGGATTGATGCGGATCGCCACATGGGCGGTCATGCCCTTGGCCGCCGCGACCTCGGACAAGGCGACCAGTTCGGGCTCGGACTCCACGTTCATCTGGTAAAGCCCGGCGTCCAGCGCCTGGGCCATTTCCGCCTGGGTCTTGCCGACGCCGGAAAACACGATCTTCGATGCCGGCACGCCCGCCGCAAGGGCGCGTATCAGCTCGCCGCCCGACACCACGTCGGCCCCGGCGCCAAGCTGCGCCAGGGTCTTGATCACGGCGACGTTGCCGTTGGCCTTGACCGCGTAACAGATGGTGTGGTCGAGGCCCGCAAGGGCGTCGTCGAACACCCGGAAGTGGCGTTCCAGCGTCGCCCGCGAATAGCAATAAAACGGCGTGCCGACCTGATCCGCCAGGTCGGCAAGGCTTACGTCTTCGGCTGACAACAGCCCGTCTTTGTAGGTGAAATGGTCCAAGGGTCGGTTTCCGGTCTTCGTTCAGCGGCGGGCCCGACGGAGCGGGCATGGCCGGGTTATCTGCTGCGGTCCTGGATCGGGTCCAGTTTGAGGAACTGGGACCTGTCCACGGGCTCGGCCTCTCCCTCTGCCGGCGGAACCGGCGCGGGCCCCCGTTTGTCCGGCGGGAAATAGGGATAATCCTGGGGAAATTCCGATCCCGGCGGATGTTTGGGCTGGTTCTTGCGCCCGCAGGCAGACAGCCCGGCGACCGCCAGGCCGGCAAAAATCGTCGAAAGAAGCTGTCTGCGTGTCATCGCATCCGATCCCAAATATAAACCCGCGCCCCGGACCCTAATCCAGGAACCGCGCGCGCGCATCCTTGGCCTGGGCGCGCACGTTGTCCGGCGCCGTGCCGCCATAGCTGGTGCGGCTGGTCACGGAGTTCTCGACGCCGAGCACCGAATATACGTCCTCGGTAATGGCCGGGTCCACTTCGCGCATGTCGGCGATGCTGAGCCCTTCAAGCTCGCAGCCCTTGGCTTCGGCCATGGCGACGAGGGAGCCGGTCACGTGATGGGCGTTGCGGAACGGCATGCCCAACACCCGCACCAGCCAGTCGGCCAGATCCGTCGCCGTGGCGAACCCGCGCGACGCGTCGGCGGCCATACGCTCCTTGTTGAACTTCACGTCGCGCACCATGCCCGCCGCGGCGGCCACGGCCAGGGCCACGTTGTCGGCGGCGTCGAACACGGCTTCCTTGTCTTCCTGCATGTCCTTGCCGTAGGTCAGGGGCAGGCCCTTCATGACGATGACCAGGCCCTGGAACGCGCCCGCGATGCGCCCGACCTTGGCGCGCACCAGCTCGGCCGCGTCCGGGTTGCGCTTCTGCGGCATGATCGACGATCCGGTCGAAAAGGCATCCGTGAACTGGGCGAAGCCGAACTGTTGCGAGCACCAGATCACCATTTCCTCGGCGAAGCGCGACAGATGCACGGCCAGGATCGTCGCCGTGGACAGGAATTCCAGCGCGAAGTCGCGGTCCGACACGGTATCCAGGGAATTGGCCGTCGGCCGGTCGAAACCCAGTGCCGCCGCCGTCATGTGGCGGTCGATGGGAAACGAGGTGCCGGCCAGGGCCGCAACACCCAAGGGGCATTCGTTCTGGCGCCTGCGGCCGTCGGCCAGGCGGCTACGGTCGCGGCCCAGCATTTCCACATAGGCCAGCAGGTAATGGCCGAGGGTCACCGGCTGCGCGCCCTGCAGGTGGGTGAAGCCGGGCATGATGGTCGCGGCCTCGGCCTCGGCGCGGTCGATCAGCGCGGCCTGCAGATCCTTGACGCCCGCGTCCAGGGCGTCGATGGCGCCCCGCACCCACAGCTTGAAATCCGTCGCCACCTGGTCGTTGCGCGACCGCGCCGTGTGCAGGCGGCCCGCCGGTTCGCCGATCAGCGCGGCCAGGCGGCTTTCCACGTTCATGTGGATGTCTTCCAGGGCGCGCTTGAACTCGAATCCGCCCGCGTCGATTTCCGCCTTCACGGCGGCCAGCCCGTCGGCGATGGCGTCGGCGTCGGCCTCTGTGACGATGCCCTGCTTGGCCAGCATGCGGACATGGGCGGTCGATCCGGCGATGTCTTCGCTGGCAAGCCGCTTGTCGAATTCGATGGAGGCGTTGATTTCCTCCATGATGGCGTCGGGACCGGCGTCGAACCGCCCGCCCCAGATGGCCGAAGCCCCGGAAGCGTCGTTTCCGCCCGATCCGGACTTGCCCGTAGTGCGCGCCATGGCTATCTCCTTAAGTCCAAGGCGATGGTGTAGACGATCAACGTAAACGGACAGTGAACCCGCATGGCGACCCGGACCAACACCCAGACCACCCGTAATGCCCCAAGGCCCGCCGCATTCCTGCGGACCCTGGCCGCCACCGTCCTGTTGAGTGGGGCGATTTTCATCATTCCCGGCGGCATTGCAAGGGGGGCGGAGACCGCCTGTCCCGCGCCGCCGCCGGCCTTAGCCAAGTTCAAGGCGGCGGACCCGGTGGACCCGCCCATGACGGAGCCGTTCCAAACCGCCGGGGGAGCCCCGGTCACCCTGTCCGAACTGGCCCGTGGCAAGGGCGTGGTGGTCAATTTCTGGGCCACCTGGTGCGCCCCCTGCATCAAGGAAATGCCGGAGCTGGACGCCCTCAAGGCGGATCTGGCCAAGGACGGCATTCCGGTCATCGCGGTCAGCCAGGACCGCGGCGGCCTGAACGTGGTCAAACCGTTCTTCGACAAGCAGGGATACAAGAACCTGGCGATCCATCTCGACCCCAAGGGCGCCTTCGCCCGCGCCAACAAGGTGCGCGGCCTGCCGACGACGGTCCTCTACGACGCCCAGGGGCGGGAGGTGGGGCGCGTCGAGGGCATCGCCGAATGGGACGCCCCGGACATCAAGGCGTTCATCCGCGCCTGCCTGAGCGAATCCAAAAGCGGCTGAACGGCGCCCGACCGCGCCGGTTTATCGCCCGCGGCGAACGCGCTAGGATGGCACCATGACGACACGGAACCTGAAATACCTTTGCGCGGGCGCCCTGGTGCTGGGCCTGGGGGCGTGCAGCGTCACCGAATGGACCCTGCCCGGCGGCTCCGAGGACCAATTGGCTTTCGACCGCCAGGAATGCCGGTCCCTGGCCCGCCGCGAGGCCGACCGCATCCTGAAACGCCAGCCCCTGCCGCAACCCGATACCGGCCCCCTGATCGGCAGCGAGTACGATGCCGCCATGGCGCGCTATGACCTGTCGCGCCAAAGCGACCGGATGTTCACGACCTGCATGGAAAACCGCGGCTACCGGCGATCCAGCCGGTCGCTGTTCGACTAGGCATTCCATCGGCGCGGACGTCTCCCCATATACGGAGAGACGCCCGCCACAGACGCGTCACAAACACAGTCAGAAGGAGGAGACCGACATGGGTTTGACCATTGGCGACACCGCCCCGGACTTCACGGCGGAAACCACGCAAGGCACCATCAATTTCCACGATTGGATCGGCGACGGCTGGTGCATCATCTTTTCGCACCCCAAGGATTTCACGCCGGTCTGCACCACCGAGTTGGGCTACATGGCCAAGCTGATGCCCGAGTTCAAGGCGCGCGGCGTGAAGGTCATCGGCCTGAGCGTCGATTCCGTGGACGACCACGCGGCCTGGTCCAAGGACATCGCGGAAACACAGGGCACGGCGCCCAACTATCCGATGATCGGCGACCATGACCTGAAGATCGCCAAGCTGTACGGCATGCTGCCGGCCGACGCCACGGGCGGGGCAAAGGAACGCACCGCCATGACCAACATGACCGTGCGCACGGTCTTCGTCATCGGCCCGGACAAGCAGATCAAGCTGTGCCTGACCTATCCCATGGCGACGGGCCGCAATTTCGATGAAATCCTGCGCGTCATCGATTCCCTGCAGCTGACGGCCAAACATCAGGTGGCGACGCCGGTGAACTGGAAACAGGGCGAGGACGTGATCATCGTGCCCGCCGTCTCGGACGAGGCGGCCAAGGAGAAATACCCGGGTGGCTGGAAAACCCTGAAGCCCTATCTGCGCATCGTGCCGCAGCCCAAATAGGGCAATCGGGACCGGACAAACAAAAACGGCGGCTCCCCCAGGGGAACCGCCGTTTTTCGTATTCGATGCGCGCCGGTTTAAGCGGCCAGACGATCGTTGCCGCGCGCCGTGGACTGCGGCGCCGCCGGCACCAGGTAGTAGAGTTCGGCCGCGGTGCGGGTCGAACCCGGCACCCGGTCGGTGCCGGCAAAGGCGTTGGCGACGAGGGAGGAAATGTCGTCGCGGCGGATGCCGATGTCACGCAGCATGCGGTCGTCGAGGGCCAGCAGCTGGCGGCGCATGGCGCTGCGGCGCAGGCCGACGATCACACCCTGGATGAGGGACTGCACGCCGTTGACCAGCGGCAGGAAATAGCTGTCTTCCTGCATCAGGGTCGGCTGCTGGAAAAGGTCCTGCTGAACCGGCGCGGCAGGCGCCTGGGTCCGGGCCGGGATGAGGGCCCGAACCGCCCGCTTGACACCGCGCGCGAAGGCCTGCGCCCGCAAAATACGGGCTCGTTCGATGAGGTCCTGAACGGACAGATCGGTTTGGCTGAAGGGCGCCATGGTCGTTACTCCTGATAAATGCCGTGGGCTGACCCCAAATGGGCATTGCCGGCGACGTGTTGAGCGGAACCTATGCCTGTCAGCCTCATGCGAAAACCGCAAATGCTGCACCGCAGCACTGCATTAAACGCATGTCTGACTGTGCGGAATATCACAGCCAAGTCCACTCCCTGCATGTCTCCGCTTGCCACCCGGGCCGGGGCTTCCTAGCTTGTCCACATGGACGCATCATCACCCGCCAAACCCCGCCCGGGCGCCTCCGGGACCGCCCCGCCCCCGCCGCCCGCCGCCGCCCGCCTGTTGCTGCTGCGCGCCGAATTGGCGAAACGCGGCCTCGACGGCTTCATCGTGCCGCGCGGCGACGAACACCAGGGCGAATACGTCGCCCCCCGCGCCGAACGCCTGGCCTGGCTGACCGGGTTCACCGGCTCGGCCGGGATGGCAGTGGTGCTGACCCGCCGGGCCGCCCTGTTCTCAGATGGCCGCTATACCCTGCAGGCGGCACAGCAGGTCGATGCGAATCTGTACGACCTGCGCCACATCACCTCGGCGCCCGCCGTCGACTGGATCGCCGACAACCTGCCCAAGGGCGGCAGGCTGGGATATGACCCCTGGCTGCTGACGCCGGCCCAGGTGCCCCGTTTCCGCGAAGCCTGCCAGCAGGCCGGCGGCGAGCTGGTGCCCGTCGACGGCAACCCCATCGACGCCGTCTGGACCGACCAGCCGGACCACCCCGCCGCCCCCGTGCGCACGCATCCCCTGAAATACGCGGGACTGGGTTCGGCCGACAAGCGCCGCGCCGTCGCCGCCATGCTGAAATCCGAACGCCAGGACGCCCAGGTCCTGGCGGCCCCCGATTCCATCGCCTGGCTGCTGAACATCCGGGGAACCGACGTGCCGCGTACGCCGCTCGCCCTCAGCTTCGCCGTGATCCACAAGGACGCCACCGTCGACTGGTTCATCGACCCGGCCAAGGTGCCGCCGGGGCTCGGCCGCCATCTCGGCAAGGACGTGCGCGTCAAGGCGCCGGACGCCCTCGGCCCCCTGCTCGACCGGCTGGCCACGAAACACGCAAAAGTCCGCATCGACCCCATGGCCGACCCCATGTGGATCGCCGCCCGCCTGGCCGACGGCGGCGCCGTGGTCGAGCGCGGTCCGGACCTGTGCATCCTGCCCAAGGCCCGCAAGAACGACACGGAGATCGCCGGCACCCGCGCCGCCCATCTGCGCGACGGGGCGGCGGTCGCCCGGTTCCTGGCATGGCTGGAAACAGAAGCCCCCAAGGGCGGGATCAGCGAGATCGCCGCCTCGGACCAGCTCTACGCCTTCCGCAAGGAAAACGACCTGATCCGCGACCTCAGCTTCGACACCATTTCCGGCAGCGGCCCCAACGGCGCCATCGTGCATTACAAGGCGACCCCGGCGTCGGACCGGCGGCTGCGCCCGGGCGACGTCTATCTGGTCGATTCCGGGGCCCAGTACCTGGACGGCACCACGGACATCACGCGCACCGTCGCCATCGGCCCGAAAGCCCCACCCAAGGAAGCCCGCACCCGCTTCACCCTGGTTCTCAAGGGCCATATCGCCCTGGCCCGGGCGCGGTTTCCCCAGGGCACCACGGGCTCGCAGTTGGACCCGCTCGCTCGCCAGTACCTATGGGCCGAGGGCCTGGATTTCGACCACGGCACGGGCCACGGCGTCGGCAGCTATCTTTCCGTACACGAAGGCCCGCAGCGCATTTCCAAGGCCCCCAGCACGGTTTCGCTGGAGCCGGGCATGGTGATTTCGAACGAGCCCGGATATTACAAGACCGGCGCCTACGGCATCCGCATCGAGAACCTGGTCCTGGTCACCGAGGCCAAGCCCCCCCGGGGCGCGGAGCGCGATGTCCTGGCGTTCGAGACCCTGACCCTGGCCCCCATCGACCGTAATCTGACCGACCCGGCGTTGCTGGACGCGGGGGAGCGGGCCTGGCTCGACGCCTATCACGCGCGGGTCAGGAAGGCCCTGTCGCCGCTGGTCGATGCCAAGACCCGGGCCTGGCTGAAACGGGCGACGGCGCCCCTCGGCAAGTAACTTATTTTCGGTACAGGTAAACCGCCGAGCGGTGCAGGTCGTCGACCCGCGCCTCCCTGACCGGCACCCAGCCCGGCAGGGCGAAGGCGTTGGACAGCACATGCGCGCCGGGCTTCAGGCCATCTTCCAGCCGGGGCGCCAGTTTCGCCATGGCCGGCGGGCAGAGGAAGCAGACCGCGAGATCGGCCGCCGAGAGATCGGTCTTCATCACGTCGCCGAAACGGACCTCCAGATTGGCCGGGCCGAACAAAACCTGACGCAGGCGGCAGACCGCCCAGGGCAGGGGCGAGACCTCGGTCGCGACGACCCTGGCATCGGGGTAGCGGCGGGCGAGAGCCACCGCCAGACCGCCCCATCCGGCCCCCAGCTCGTGAATACAGCGCGGTTCAAGCCCGCCGATCAGGGCGAACATGCTGGCCCGGACGGTGGGCGATGTCGGCATCGGCGGAACGCCCGTCCGGACGGTCCCGGCGAGGATCAGAACGATGACCGCGAGGGCCAGGGAAAGGGCTAAAAAATCCATCGACAGAGCCCCTTTTCGCCGTCACATTACCGGCCCATATTGGGTTCATCTTCGGAATTCAACGCCGATTCCGAAGCGAAAGAAGAAAACATGTTTTTTAAAAACACGGCAAAGAAAATGAGCCAATTGGGCAGGCCGGTTGATCCCAACTGGACGCGCAATGAGAAGGGCAAATTTTTCCGCTTCATCAACCTGAACCCCCAGGAACAGAACCTGGAGGGGCAGACCGCCGTGTTCATCATCTGGCACGGCGGGGTGCGGCCCGCCTGGGTCTATGTCGGCACCTCGCGCAACCTGGCGCGCGACCTGCAGGAATGCAAGAACAACGAAGACATCATGTATTTCGAGCGGTTCGGCGGCCTGTTCGTCAGTTGGTGCTACATCCGCAAAGAGTATCAGGCCGGCGCCGCGCGCTACCTGATCCAGATCGCCAAGCCGCAGGTCGAAAACCCCCTGGCCCCCACGGCCGCGGTCGAGGCCATCCCCGTCACCCTGCCCGGCGCCAAACCCGCCTGAGCCCCCCTTAAACCCGATTTCGCCGCGCTTTTTTCAACAAACGCATTGACGTGGCCAATCAGAACACAAATTCTGAAAACATGACGCGCACCCGTGAATTCGACCCCGACGACGCCCTCGACAAGGCCATGCGCCTGTTCTGGGAACGCGGTTTCCAGCACACCTCCATGGCCGACCTGGTCCGCCACACGGGCGTCAGCCGCTATGGACTGTACGGCACCTTCGGCAACAAGGACGCCATCTACCAGCAGGCGCTGATGCGCTACATCCAGATCAAGAAGGACGAAATGCGCCGGGCCCTGCGCACACCGGGCGCCGGACGGCAGGCGCTCGAAGCCTATTTCCGCGATATCGACGCCTTCGTGTCCTCGGACGAAGGCCGCAAGGGCTGCATGGTCTACAACACCGCGGCGGAACTGGCCCCCCATCATCCGGAATTGGCCGAGTACCTGCGGGGACTTCAGGTCGAAGTGCGCAATTTGTTCGAGCAGGTCATCCGCAACGGTCAGCAAGCCGGCGACATCCGCACGGACATTCCGGCCGCCGATCTTGCCATGACCCTGTTCACCATGGAGCAAGGCATGGCCGCCCTGAACCGCGGCGGCACGGCCATCGACGACCTGATGTCCTGCTACGATACCTATCTGAAGTTCCTGGACGGTTAAGCCGCCCCCATCATTCCGTCATGCCCGTGCTAGACACGGGCATCCACGCCTTCCCCGCCTGGATTGTCGGCATGAGCAGGACGCGGATAGCCGGGTCTGGGCCCGGCCATGACGATGGGCGCGCGGCGCGTCACTCCGCCGCCGGCTTGAGCCCTTCGGCGGCCAGATCGACGATCTGGTCCATGATCGCCGTCAGGTCGTAGTCCTTGGGCGTATAGACGCGGGCGACCCCGGCGGCCTTGAGCGTTTCCGCGTCGGCGGGCGGGATGATGCCGCCGGCGACCACGGGAATGTCGTCCAGGCCTTCGGCCCGCATCAGATCCATGACATCCGTGACCAGGGCCACATGCGATCCCGACAGCACCGACAAGCCGACCACGTGCACGGCCTCGTCCCGCGCGGCGGCGACGATCTGGCCCGGGGTCAGGCGGATGCCTTCGTAGACCACCTCCATGCCCGCGTCCCGCGCGCGCACGGCGATCTGTTCCGCCCCGTTGGAATGGCCGTCGAGGCCCGGCTTGCCGACCAGGATCTTGATGCGGCGGCCGAGGGCGCCTGATACCTCTTCGACCCGGGCGCGCACGGCCTGAATGTCGCCGGCCGCCCCCAGGGCGGCGCCGGAAATGCCCGTGGGGGCGCGGTATTCGCCGAACACGTCGCGCAGCGCCTGGCCCCATTCGCCCGTGGTCACGCCGGCATGGGCGCATTGGATCGAGGGTTCCATGATGTTGGCGTCGGACTTGGCGGCCTCGGTCAGGGCCTGGAGCGCCGCCTTGACCTTGGCCTCGTCCCGCGCCCCGCGCCAGGCGTTGAGCGAGGCGATCTGCGCCGCCTCGACCTCGGGCGCGACGGTGACGATGGCGCCGCTCTCGCCGACCAGGGGCGAGGGCTCGGCCTCCTTGAATTTATTGACGCCGACCACGATCTGCTCGCCCGCCTCGATGGCGGCCAGGCGTTTGGCGCTGGCTTCGACCAGGCGCTGTTTCATGTAACCGGCCTCGATGGCATGGACGGCCCCACCCATGGCGTCGATGCGGGCCAGTTCCGCCAGGGCCTGGCCCTTCAGGTCTTCGACCTTGGCCTCGATCTCGGTCGAGCCGTCGAAGATGTCGCCGAATTCCAGCAGGTCCGTCTCGTAGGCGACGATCTGCTGCAGGCGCAGGGACCATTGCTGATCCCAGGGCCGGGGCAGGCCAAGGGCCTCGTTCCAGGCCGGCAGCTGAACCGCCCGCGCGCGGGCGTTTTTCGACAACGTCACGGCCAGCATTTCCAACAGGATGCGGTAGACGTTGTTTTCCGGCTGTTGCTCCGTCAATCCCAGGGAATTGACCTGCACGCCGTAGCGGAAGCGGCGGTACTTTTCGTCCTCGACGCCGTAGCGGTTGCGCGTGATCTCGTCCCACAATTCGGTGAAGGCGCGCATTTTCGACAACTCGGTGATGAAGCGCATGCCGGCGTTGACGAAGAAACTGATGCGTCCGACCAGACGCGGGAAGTCTTCATCCGATACCTGGCCCGAGGCCTTGACCGTGTCCAAAATCGCCTGCGCGTTGGCCAGGGCATAGGCCAATTCCTGGACCGGCGTCGCCCCCGCTTCCTGCAGGTGGTAGGAGCACACGTTGACCGGGTTCCACTTGGGCACCTCGCGGCAGGTGAAGGCGATGGTGTCCGACGTCAGGCGCAGCGACGGCGCCGGCGGGAAGATGTAGGTGCCGCGCGAGAGGTATTCCTTCAGCACGTCGTTCTGCGTCGTGCCCGCCAGGTCGGCGCGCTTGGCCCCCTGACGTTCGGCGGCGGCGATGTAGAGGGCAAGCAGCCAGGCCGCCGGCGCGTTGATGGTCATCGACGTGTTCATCTGCGCCAGCGGAATGCCGTCGAACAATTGTGCCATGTCGCCCAGGTGCGAGATCGGCACCCCGACCTTGCCGACCTCGCCCTTGGCCAAGGGGTGGTCGGCGTCGTAGCCGGTCTGGGTCGGCAGGTCGAAGGCGACGGACAGGCCCGTCTGGCCCTTGTCCAGGTTGGAGCGGTACAGCGCGTTCGATTCCTTGGCCGAGGAATGGCCCGAATAGGTGCGGAACAGCCAGGGGCGGTCCTTAGCTGCCTGCTGCGCCGCAGCGGAAATGTCTTTTGCGCCTGCTAATTTGCCACTCATGCCCGTCTCCTTGAAATGACAGAAATTCGCCATTTTCTAAAAATTATTGTAATTTTATTTCGTATCTAATTCATCAAACGAAAGATAGAATTTTGTGCATTGCGAAGAAAATGTAAAGCGGATATGACCAATAGGACAACAAAAATGGCCGCATGCCGAACATTAAGATACAGGCGAAAACGCGGATCGTTGGGGATGGCGTAACTGTGTGGAGAAGGAGGCAGCAATGACGGATGCCGCCGAAGTGATCGAATTGAACCCGAACCAGCCGATGAAAGATCTCTACGAGATCGGAGAAATCCCGCCCCTCGGCCATGTGCCGAAACAGATGTATGCCTGGGCGATCCGCAAGGAACGCCACGGCGAGCCCGACACCGCCATGCAGGTCGAGGTCGTGGACGTCCCCGATCTGGACAGCCACGACGTCCTGGTCATGGTGATGGCCGCCGGCGTCAACTACAACGGCGTATGGGCGGCCCTGGGCACCCCCATCTCGCCCTTCGATTATCACAAGGCCGAATATCACATCGCCGGGTCCGACGCGTCCGGCGTGGTTTACGCCGTGGGCGCCAAGGTCAAGCGCTTCAAGGTCGGCGACGAGGTCGTGGTCCACTGCAATCAGGACGACGGCGACGACGAGGAATGCAACGGCGGCGACCCCATGTTCTCGCCCTCGCAGCGCATCTGGGGTTATGAGACGCCGGACGGCTCCTTCGCCCAGTTCTGCCGCGTGCAGGACCGCCAGTGCATGCCCCGGCCGAAGCATCTGACCTGGGAGGAAAGTGCCTGCTACACCCTGGTCCTCGCCACCGCCTACCGCATGCTGTTCGGCCACCGGCCGCATATCCTGCGGCCCGGCCACAACGTGCTGATCTGGGGGGCGTCGGGGGGCCTGGGCTCCATGGCGGTGCAGCTTTGCGCCGTTTCGGGCGCCAACGCCATCGGCGTGATTTCCGAAGAAGACAAGCGCGATTTCGTCATGTCCCTGGGCGCCAAGGCCGTGATCAACCGCAAGGACTTCAACTGCTGGGGCCAATTGCCCGAGGTCAACGGCCCGGGCTTCAAGGAATACATGGCCGAGACCCGCAAGTTCGGCAAGGCCATCTGGGACATCACCGGCAAGGGCAACGACGTCGACTTCGTGTTCGAACATCCGGGCGAAGCGACCTTCCCCGTCAGCTGCAACATCGTCAAGCGCGGCGGCATGGTCGTGTTCTGCGCCGGCACCACGGGCTACAACCTGACCATGGACGCACGGTTCGTGTGGATGCGCCAGAAACGCATCCAGGGCAGCCACTTCGCCAACCTGAAACAGGCGGCGCAGGCCAACCAACTGGTCATCGAACGGCGGCTTGACCCCTGCATGTCCGAGGTGTTTTCCTGGGACGATATCCCGGCCGCCCATATGAAAATGCGCGCCAACCAGCACAAGCCCGGTAACATGGCGGTTCTGGTCCAGGCCAAGCGGCCCGGCTTCCGGACCCTCGAGGACTGCATTTCGGCGTAAAGCCCTACCGGCGGCCCGCCGCCGGCTGACATCAAGGAGACGCGTCATGGACGCCAGCGGACCCAGCGGCGGCATTCTGCTGCCCGACCTTCTGACCCTTTGCCGCTCGGCGCAAAGCGCCGCCGACGACGTGTTCACGGCCGCCCGCCGCCGCGTCACCGACATGTGCAGCGACAACGGCAAGGTCTCGGCCCCCCTGGTCGACGCCAACCAGGTCGCGGCCCATGGCCTGTCCTGGCTGGCGACCTATGTCGAGGGTCTGCGCCAGATGCTGGGCTGGGCCGAACGCCTGGAGGGCGCCGGGGCCTTCGGCGAGATGGAACAACTGATGGTCCAGGCCGCGTTCGGCGAATACCTGGCCCAGATTCGTGGCGGCATCGCCCTTTCCCAGGTTGAAATCGTGCGCCCGGCGGACCTGGGCCTGACGGAGGGCGACATGGTCCCCCTGGACGGCCCCGCGGCCAAGACCCTGATCGCCGGCGGCAACACGCCGGCCCTGCGGGCCCGCATGGGCGAGATCATGGCCGAGGGCCATTTCGGCGCCCTGGGCCTGGACGACGAGATGTTGGACATGGTGCGCGACCAGTTCCACAAGTTCGTCGAGGATCAGGTCATGCCCCATGCCCATGAATGGCATCTGGCCGACAACCTGATCCCCATCGAGATCGTCGATCAGATGGCGGAACTGGGCGTGTTCGGCCTGACCGTACCGGAAGAGGGCGGCGGCCTGGGCATGGGAAAGATCGCCATGTGCGTGGTCACGGAAGAACTGTCGCGGGGCTACATCGGCGTCGGATCGCTCGGCACGCGGTCCGAGATCGCGGCGGAGCTGATCCGCCTGGGCGGCACCCCGGAACAGCAGGCCCATTACCTGCCCAAGATCGCCACCGGCGAAATCCTGCCGACGGCCGTGTTCACGGAACCGGGCACGGGATCGGACCTGGCCAGCTTGAAGACCCGCGCGGTCAAGGACGGCGACGTCTACAAGGTGACCGGCAACAAGACCTGGATCACCCATGCCTCGCGCTCGGACCTGATGACCCTTCTGGTCCGCACGGATGCGAACGAGCCCGGTTACAAGGGGTTGTCCATGCTGCTCGCGGAAAAACCGCGCGGCACGGAAGACGATCCCTTCCCCGCTTCTGGAATGTCCGGTGGCGAGATCGAGGTTCTCGGCTACCGCGGCATGAAGGAGTACGAGCTCGGCTTCGACGGCTTCGAGGTCCCGGCGGGCCAATTGCTCGGCGGGGTCGAGGGCCAGGGCTTCAAGCAGCTGATGGCGACTTTTGAAAGTGCGCGCATCCAGACGGCGGCCCGCGCCGTCGGCGTGGCCCAGAACGCCATGGAACTGGGCCTGAAATACGCCCTGGAGCGCAACCAGTTCGGCCGCGCCATCCACGCCTTCCCACGCGTCCACGGCAAGCTGGCCTGGATGGCCGTGGAAACCATGATCGCCCGCCAATTGACCTATTTCGCCGCGCGCGAGAAGGATTCCGACCGGCGCTGCGACATCGAGGCCGGCATGGCCAAGCTTTTGGGCGCGCGCACGGCCTGGTCCAACGCCGACAACGCCCTGCAGATTCACGGCGGCAACGGCTATGCCATGGAGTATCCGATCTCGCGCGTGCTGTGCGACGCCCGCATCCTCAACATTTTCGAAGGGGCGGCGGAAATCCAGGCCCAGGTCATCGCCCGCGGCCTGATGTCCGGACGCAACTAGGAGCGACCACCCCGCCGCCGTCTCCCGCCCTTGCGGCCTCTGTCCGCAAGTTGGCCCGATCCTTGCGTCTCACCCAGGAACCTTGAAGCGGTGGCCGCCGGCCACGCCGCCATCGAGGCCCCGATAAAGCGAGGTGACGACCATGGAAATGGAAAAATTCCGCCGTTATATGAACGAGTTGGAAACCGTGAGCCAGGAGATCGAAAGCTCTTCCGAGTTCAAGATCAACACCGGCAGCTTGAACCGCCCCGCCATGCTGCGTCATTTCAATCTGCACCGCGCCTTGGTCAATTTGCTTCATTTCGTCACCGTGCACATGATGCGCGCCGACGCCCACGACTATGACACGGAAAGCGAACAGTGGATTTTGGCCTCTCTGGACAAGGCATCAGAGGACATTCGCGAAGATCTCTCCCGGCCGCTTCCGAACGCCGCGCGGGTGCTCGCCGAACGGTCGCTCAATCTGACCAACCGGATCCTCACCGACATCCACACCATCGCCGCCTGAGATTAGGCGTCCTCGGGATCGCGCCAGCTTTCGTATTCCTTCTGGGCTTCCGGGCCGGGCGGATAGACGCCAACGATCGGCTGACCTTGCCTGATCTTCTCCTTGGCGAAGCGCTCGAAGCGTTCCTGGGCGACACCGGCGGCCGCGACCTCCGCCGCCAGGTCCCGGGGGATCACGACGACGCCGTCGCCGTCGGCCTTGATGATGTCGCCGGGAATGACCGCGACCCCGCCGCAGCCGATCCGGGTTCCCGTATCACCCGCCGCAAGACCGACGATATGGGCCGGCGCCGCCGGGCCCGCCGCGAACACCGGCAGACCCACGGCGACCGCCTCCGCCGCGTCGCGCACGCCGCCGTCGGCGACCACCCCGGCGACGCCCCGCACCTTCAGGCGCTCCAAAATCAGATCGCCCAGCACCGCCGTCTCGGCGTCGCGCCTGGCGTCGATCACCAGCACCGCCCCCTCGGGAACCTCCTCGACGGCGTGGCGCGGGCCGTAGCCGTCCGACCCCAGAACGGCGGGCGCCGACAGGTCTTCCCGGGCCGGAATGAAGCGCAGGGTGAAGGCCTCGCCCAACAGCGGCTTGACCGGCGCGTTCAGGGGCCGCACCCCGGCCATGACGACCCGGCGCAATCCCCGCTTCAACAACTGCATGGACACGGTGGCGACGGAAATGCGTTCCAGGTTTTTGCGGGTTTCTGCGTCCATGGCGGGGCTCCTTGCGGCGGGGTATGTCCGGCATCTTAGCCGCCGACTTGCAAAAACAACCGGGAAAACCGGTGACGCCCCGCCATGAAAGGACTATATCTCGGGAATGGAAGGGTTCTTCACGATCCTCATCGTCATCGCCATGGCGCTGACCCTGCTGGTGCTGTTCGTCGGCATCGGCGCCTTCGCCATGGGCGGCAAGTTCAACGCGAAATATTCCAACAAGCTGATGCGCGCCCGCGTGCTCATGCAGGGCATCGCCATCATCCTGTTCGCCGTTCTCATGCTGCTGAGCGGCAAATAGGCGCCGCATCCGGCGCGGGAGGACGCATTTCTTGGTAACCTTGTCGAAGATCTACACCCGGGGCGGTGACGCGGGTGAAACCTCGCTGGGCTCCGGCGACCGGCGGCCCAAGCACGACATCCGGGTCGCCGCCTACGGCACCGTGGACGAAACCAATTCGGTGATCGGCCTGGCCCGGCTTTACACCGGGCCGGCGGGCGCGGACGCGGATGCCCAGGCCGACGCCATGCTGAGCCGCATCCAGAACGACCTGTTCGACCTGGGCGCCGATCTGTGCACGCCCGAGGACGGCAAGCGGTCCGAAGGCGCGCTGCGCATCCAGGCATCGCAGGTCGCGCGCCTGGAAGCGGAAATCGACGCCATGAACGAAGACCTGGAACCGCTCAAATCCTTCATCCTGCCGGGCGGACGCGCGGCCGCCGCGCACCTGCACCATGCCCGCACGGTGGCCCGCCGGGCCGAGCGCCTGATCACCGAACTGGCGGGGGCGGAAGCGGTCAACGCCGAGGCCGTGAAATACGTCAACCGCCTGTCCGATCACCTGTTCGTCCTCGCCCGCCGGCTCAACGACGGCGGCCGGGCGGACGTTCTTTGGGTCCCCGGGGCGACCCGCTGAGCCGGCTGGAGAGCCTATGGAAACCGGGCGCTTCATTACCTTGGAATCATGTATACCAACGGGCCGAACGGGCCTTGACCACCCCTGGGGGTAAGCCTATTGTGCGAGTGCGAACAGCCCAATTCCGGCATAAAGATCGGACCGGGGCGGGACGCACCGGAGTGTGGAGATTAGAAAATAATGTCGGATAAGATTAAGAAGATCGGCGTCATCGGCGCCGGCCAGATGGGCAGTGGCATCGCGCATGTGTGCGCCCTGTCCGGGCGCGCCGTCTACATGCTGGACGTCAGCGACGACGCCTTGAAGCGGGGCATGGAAACCATCGAGCACGGCATGAGCCGTCAGGTCGAGCGCGATCTGATCTCCGCCGACGACATGAAGAACGCCCTGACCCTGATCAAGACCGGCACCGATTACGCCGGCATGAAGGATTGCGACCTTGTGATCGAGGCCGCCACGGAAGACGAGGAAGTCAAGAAAGCGATCCTGCGCTCCCTCGCCGACCATCTCGGCGAGAACACGGTGATCGCGACCAACACGTCCTCCATCTCCATCACCCGCCTGGCCGCCCAGACCGACCGGCCCGAGCGCTTTGTCGGCATGCACTTCATGAATCCGGTGCCGCGCATGGATCTGGTCGAACTGATCCGCGGCATCGCGACCAACGAAGAAACCTTCGCCATGATCCGCGAACTGACCACGGATCTGGGCAAGAAGCCGGTCAACGCCGAGGATTTCCCGGCCTTCATCGTCAACCGCATCCTGCTGCCGATGATCAACGAGGCGATCTACACCCTGTACGAAGGCGTCGGCTCGGTCGACGCCATCGACACGGCCATGCGGCTCGGCACCCGCCATCCCATGGGCCCGCTGGAACTGGCCGACTTCATCGGCCTGGATACCTGTCTGTCGATCATGCACGTGCTGCACGACGGCCTGTCCGATTCCAAATACCGGCCCTGTCCCCTGCTGGTGAAGTATGTGGAAGCCGGCTGGCTCGGCCGCAAGACGGGCCGCGGGTTCTACGACTACTCCACGGACACGCCCGTCCCGACGCGCTGATCTTTCGCTAATTCAGCCGCCCCACACCCGGCGGAACACGCGCAGCCAGTTTTCCCCCATGATCTTGCGCACGTCGGCGTCGGCGTAGCCGCGCGCCAACAGGCCCGCCGTCAGATTGCCGAGGGTCGCCGGCGTCTCGATCCCTTTCGGGAAATAATGCGGTGGCGGCGGATAGACGGCGGCGTCCCAACGCCCCGTCTTGATCGCGTCGTCGTAGCGCGCCCGCGCCTTGTCCGCCGGGATGATCGGATCCATCCCCATGTAATAGTCGATGCCCAGCCCCACATGGTCGATGCCCATGAGATCGACCGCGTAGTCGATGAATTCGATGAAGCGGTCCAGAGAGGGCCTTGGGTCATCGCCGAGGAAACTGGGGAACCCGTTGATGCCGACGACCCCGCCGGTCGCAGCACAAGCCTTCATCTGGTCGTCCGTGATGTTGCGCGGCGAGTAGTGCAGCGCCTTGGCGTTGGCGTGGGAAAACACGAAGGGCCCGTCGCAGATTTCCATGGCGTCCAGGGTGGTCCTTTCGCCCGTATGGCTGCCGTCGACGATCAGGCTCAACTCGTTGCAGCGCCGGACCAGATCCTGGCCGAACAGGCTGAGCCCCGCGTCCGTGCGCTCCAGCGCCCCGTCGCCGACCCGGCATTTCACGTTATAGGTCAACTGCACCATGCCGAGGCCGAGCGCCTTGTAGGCGTCGAGCAAATCGAGATCGTCCTCGACCGCGTCCGTGCCCTGGAAATGGAACACGATGGCCATATCGCCGGCCTGCTTGGCGGCCTCGATGTCGGCGGCACGGCGGGCCAGGCGCAGGCGGTCGTGGCCGTCGATGAAGCGGTGCCAGCGGCCGAAGATGCGCAGCGTCTGTTCCGCCGTTTCGCGGATCGCGATGGTCGGCACCGCGGCGGTCAGCCCGCCGTCCAGGTAATAGCCGACGTTCGACGGTTCCATCAAAAGCGGGCAGACCCCGTCGATGACGATGGCGTCGCGGTGCAGGGCCTGGGCGAGTTCGGCGGCGTCAGTCGTCATCGCCGGAAACCGGCTTGTCCGCCGAAACCAGGCCCAGGTCGACCCCGGCCTCGTCCAGCATGGCCTTGGTGATCTTGTCGTCATCCGACCAGCGGGATGCGAAGTCCGCGTTTTCCAGGCTGCCGGCATCGACCACCACGCGCTTGATGCCGACCTGGACGATGGCCCGCGTGCAGTCGGCGCAGGGCAGATGGGTGACGTAGATGGTGCAGCCCTTCAACGACATGCCGATGCGCGCCGCGTTGTAGATGGCGTTGCGCTCCGCATGCTCTGTCCATTTGTATTTCAGGGGCCGGGTATGGCGGTCCTCGACGGCGTCGTCGATGGTGCGGGGAAATCCGTTGAAGCCGTACGGCCCCGGCGTCTTGTCGTCGCCCACGATCACCGCGCCGACCTGGGTCGAGCGGTCCTTGGACCAGGTCGCGACCTCCTTGGCCAGGCGCAGGAATCGAATGTCCCATTTCTCGCTCATCAGCTGACCCCCAATTCATCCCCGTTGCGGATTCCCGTACCGCCGAAAGGTGCCATATCGCGGGCGGATGGGCCACGACAAAGGCATACCAACGGGTTGCGCCTGTCATCGAACCGTCACGCCGCCGTTAACAAAGCTTCTTTTGTCTTGGCCTGAACCGTCTGTCATCAGATGTGAAATTGGCCCTGGGCGATGAATGCGTACCTGACCAACCAAGACCTGCCATATCGGCAATAGGGACCGCGACATCATGAACATGCTTGCCAAGCTGGCCGTTCCCAAAGGGGTGCTGCCCAAGTTTGCGTACCCCCGAAGAAAGACCCCTGCCCCACTCCCGCCACGCCCGGTCGACGTGCGTGCCCGCAATCTGGAAATCCGCCTGGCGGAAACGCCGGAGGAGGTCGAGGCCGCGCAGCGTCTGCGCTACAACGTGTTCTACCGCGAAATGGGCGCCATCCCGACCGTGGAGGCCGCGCGCCACGAACGCGACGCCGATCCCTTCGACGCCGTCTGCGACCACCTGCTGGTGCTCGACACGGACCGCTCGCAGCCCGGCCGGCCCTTCGTCTGCGGCACCTATCGGCTGATCCGGGGCGCCGTCGCCAAGGCGCACGGCGGGTTCTATTCGGCCCAGGAATACGACCTGTCGGCCCTGCTGCGCCACGAGGGCGAGCTGGTCGAACTGGGCCGCTCCTGCGTCCACGAAGACTACCGCACCGGTGCGGTCATGCAGCTTCTGTGGCGCGGCATCGCGGAATACCTCGCCGCCTACGACATCAAGCTGATGTTCGGCTGCGGCTCGCTGCCCGGCACGGACGCGGAAGCGCTCATGCCGGCGCTCAGCTACCTGCATCATTTCCACATGGCGCCCAGCGACATTCGCGCGCGGGCGCTTGACGACCTTTACGTGAAGATCGACCGGGTGCCCCTGACCCGGCTGGATCAGAAGGCGGCCCGCGCCATGCTGCCGCCGCTTATCAAGGGATACATGCGTGTCGGCGGCTTCATCGGCGACGGCGCGGTTATCGACAACCAGTTCAACACGACGGACGTATGCATCATCGTACCTACGGACCACATCACCGAGAAATACCTGCGCCACTACAAGCCCTGTGGGACGCGCTAGGCGACGCCGGTCCCGTCGCCGCCTCGGGCCTTAGGTCCGCCGGCCGTATTTCCGTTTTCCTTGTCCTGACAGGCGCCCTGCTGCCGCTGGCGGTGGTGGCCTATCCGTTGGGTGCGCCCGCCGTCAGGCGCATCGCCCTGATCTGGTTCCGGGGCGTGGCGCGGCTGGCCAGCCTGCGCGTCAAGGTCAACGGCGCGCCGCTGGGCCAGACCGGCACGCTCTACGTCTGCAACCATGTGTCCTATCTGGACATTCCGGTCCTGGCCCTGCTGACCGACGCCGCCTTCGTGGCCAAGGACGACGTCAAGGACTGGCCCCTGTTCGGGCTGTGTTCGAAAATTTACCGCACCCTGTTCATCCGCCGCGATGCCCGGGAAGCCCTGGGGCAGCGGGCCGAGATGGCGGCCCGCCTCGCCGCCGGCGACAGCCTGATGCTGTTTCCCGAGGGCACGTCGTCGAACGGCATCCATGTGCTGCCGTTCAAAAGCGCCCTGTTCGCCGTCGCCGACGCGGCCCCGGGGGCGGACCAGCCCCGGGTGCAGCCCGTGTCCATCGCCTATACCCGCTATGCGGACGGCCGACCGCTCGACCGCGCCCTGCGCGCCCTTTACGCCTGGTACGGCGACATGACCCTGCTGCCGCATCTGATTTCCGTGTTCGGGCTGCGCGGGGCGATGGTCGAGGTCACTTTCCACGCGCCGGTGCAGGCCCGCGATTTCGCGGGGCGCAAGGCGCTGGCCGCCCATTGCCACGACAAGGTCAGCATGGGCGTGACCCGCGCCCATTGGCGGCGGGTCTACGACATCCCCATGGAATCAGGAAAGCTAGTGGAGTTCCGCCCGTAGCTTCTGGCGGAACAGGTCGATGGGCACCAGTTCGTTGCCCAGTTCCACATGCCAGAACTGCCAGCCGTTGCAGGCCGGGGCCTTCTGAACATGCGCCCCCACCTGATGGATGGAGCCGCGGAAATCGGCGGCGGCCAGCGTGCCGTCGGCGCGCACCCGCGCCGTGTGGCGGCGCTGATGGTCGGTCAGGGTCTGCCCGGCCTTGAGCAATCCCCGCTCGACCACCCAGCCGAACGGGATGCGCGGCTGTTCGCGCTTGGCCGGGGTGGTCAGCATCGACGGTTCGGCCAGGGGCTCGATCCCGGCCAGGCGTTCCTTGGCCAGGGCCGCGTATTCTTCGTCCCGTTCCAGGCCGACATAGCGCCGGTCCAGCATGCGCGCCACGGCCCCGGTGGTGCCCGTGCCGAAGAACGGGTCCAGGATCACGTCGCCCACGTCCGTCGAGGACAGGATGGTGCGGTAGAGCAGGGCCTCCGGCTTCTGCGTCGGATGGGCCTTCTTGCCCTGGGCGTTCTTCAGGCGCTCCGCCCCCGTGCACAGCGGAATGGTCCAGTCGGAGCGCATCTGCAGATCGTCGTTCAGCGTCTTCATGGCTTCGTAGTTGAAACGGTACTTGGCGTCCTTGTCGCGCGCCGCCCAGATCATGGTTTCATGGGCATTGGTGAAGCGCCGGCCGCGGAAATTAGGCATGGGATTGGACTTGCGCCACACGATGTCGTTGAGGATCCAGTATCCCAGGTCCTGCAGGATCGCGCCGACGCGGAAGATGTTGTGATAGCTGCCGATCACCCAAAGCGTGCCGTTGGGCTGCAACACCCGGCGCGCGGCGGACAGCCAGGCATGGGTGAATTCGTCATAGCTTTTGAAGCCCGAGAAACGGTCCCAGTCGGCGTCGACGCCGTCGACCCGCGAATTGTCGGGGCGGTGCAGTTCGCCTTCTAATTGCAGGTTGTAGGGCGGATCGGCGAAGACCATGTCGACGCTGCCTTCCGGCATGGCGTTCATCAGCTCGACGCAGTCGCCGACGTGGACGGTGTCGGCATAAGCCTCGGCCTGCTTGGCGGCGGACTCACGTTCGGCGGCGGCCGCCTTGCGGCGCGCGGTGGCAGGCTTTTTCGTCATTGTCAGACTTTCCCAGGTCCCCAGTATTCGGGGAGCATGGCCAGGGCCGGAGTCGCGGTCAAGAAGTATTTGGATTCAAATACTTAGGGGAGAGTCTTGAGGGCATATATGGGAGTCAGGACTCCCCGCCGCGCAAGATATTGAGGATCGGCTTGTAACTTTTCCGATGCTCCGGCGTCACGCCCAGGCGCTCCAGGGCCGCCTTATGCGCGGCCGTGCCGTATCCCGCGTTGCGCTCCCAGCCGTATCCGGGATGCCGTTCAGCGAGGCCGGCCATGAGGCGGTCGCGGGTCACCTTGGCGGCGATGGAGGCGGCGGCAATGGACAGCGACCGCCCGTCGCCGCCGACCAGGCATTGGATGACGCAGCCGGGCGCGGACGGCAGGAGCGGCGGGCGGTTGCCGTCGACCAGGGCCAGGCCCGGCGCCTGACCCAGGGCCTGCACCGCCCGGTCCATGGCCAGGAACGTCGCCTGCAGGATGTTGAGGGCATCGATCTCCACCGCCGACGCCTGGCCGACGCCGATCACCGCATGGGGGGTGAGTTCCGCCAGCAGGCGGTCGCGGGCGGCAGGCTTCAGGCGCTTGGAATCGTCCAGTTCCGCCGCCAGGGACAGGGGCAGGCCCACGCGGTCGAGGATCGCCGCCGCCGCGACCACGGGCCCGGCCCAGGGTCCGCGTCCGGCCTCGTCGATGCCGCAGACGACGGCGTGGCCGTCGGCCCGCGCCCGGTCCTCGTGCACTAAATCAGGCACGACGCCCCACCGTCACTTGGCTTTCGGCTTGGGTTTGGTCTTGGGCTTGTCCGCGTCCGCCGTGGCGTCCTTGGGGGCCGCCGTGGCGACGGTCTCCGCCTTCTTGCGCCGGGTGCGGCGCAGGCGTTCGCGGCGCAGCAGCAAGGCCCCCTTGCGCAGTTGGCGCATGGTGCGGGACCGCGCGGTGCCCAGGGTTTCCGACAGAATCTCCGTCTCCGGCGCATAGACCAGGCGGACCAGTTCACCCCCCGACGACACGCCTTCGTGGGCGATGGCCTGGATGCGCCGGGCCGTGACGACCCACAGCGGCGACAGGGCCAGGGACATCACCGTGACCGAGACGACCAGGCGCGAGTCGTCGGCGTTCAGCACCCCCGACGACACCCCAACCACGGACAACAGGAACGAGAATTCGCCGATCTGCGCCAGCATGACGCCGGCCAGGAACGCCCGGTCCCAGGGCTGCCCCAGGGCGCGCAGAAAGCCCACGTTGATGACCGTCTTGAACACGCTGACCAGGAAGAACAGCAGCAGCACCCGGCCCAAGTTGTCCCAGATATAAGCCATGTCGAGCAGCAGGCCGATGGACAGGAAGAACACCATCATCAGGATGCTCTGGATCGGCACCACCGTGTCGGTGATGGGATGGCGCAGGGTCGAATTGCCGACGATCAGCCCGGCGATGAAGGCGCCGTAGGCCGCCGACAGGCCCATGACCCCGGCGATCGACGCGCAGCCGAAACAGAAGGCCAGCGCCGCCAGCGGGCGCAGGTCGACGTTGGGCAGGATGCGGTCGGTGAACGGCAAGACGACCTTGCGCCCGCGCGACAGGTACCAGATCAGCCAGCCCAGGAAGCCGATGGACAGCACGATCTTGGGGATCGTCGTCCATTCAAAATCACCGCCCTGCATGGCCCCCACCCACAGCAGCATGGGCACCACGGCCAGATCCTGGGCGATCAGGATGCCGACCGTGACCCGGCCCGTGCGGGTGCGCAGTTCGCCCAGGTCTTCCAGCATCTTGACCACCACCGCCGTCGACGACAGGGCGACCACGAACCCCAGCAGCACGGCCAGCGGCATGGACCAGTCGAACACCTGCGAGCACAGCAGCGTCACCGCGACCGAGGCCGTGATCTGGAACGCCACCGTGAACACGGCGAGCCGCCACATGCGGCGGAACGATCGCAGCGACAGTTCCAGCCCGACCAGGAACAGCAGCAGCAGCACGCCCATTTCCGCGAGCAGTTCGAGGGAGCCGTGATCCTTGACCACGCTGAGCCCCGACGGCCCCAGGATCACCCCGGCCAGGATGTAGCCGACGATGGCCGGTTGGCGCAGGCGGGTCATCAGCATGCCGCACAGCAGGGCCGCCAGGACGACGATGGCGATGCCGGTCAGGTCGTTGCCGTGGGCCGCGTCCGACGCGGTCATGGCCTTTTCCGTGACCTCGGCGACCGCGTCGACGGCGGCCGCGCCGATCTCGGCGATCTTCTCGGGAAACTCTTTCGGTGATGCTTGCGGGTCCATGGGGCTAGGGTAGCATTTCCCCCGCCCCGCGCCAGATGGAATGCCGCTAGAACAGGGTCATCTGCGCCGACGGCGGCGCCGGCGGGCGGAACAGGTCCGTGCGCAGTGGCCGGCTGCCGGACCGTCCCCGGTCCAGGCCCACGCGCTTCAGCGCCGCCTTGAAGCGGGCGGCGAGCAACTCCGCCTCGATCCCCGTGCCGGTCTGGCGCGTCCCCCATTCGGCGCGGTACAGGGCGCCGTCGCGGCTCGCCCGCACGCGGTTGAGAACCCGCTCCGCCCGGTCGGGATAATGGGTTTCCAGCCATTCGCGGAACAGGTCCGCGACCTCGCCCGGCAGGCGCAGCAGGGTATAACCCGCCGCCGTCGCCCCCGCCCGCGCGCCCGCCGCGATGATGGCGTCCAGTTCCATGTCGTTGAGGGCCGGGATCATGGGTGCGGCCAGCACGGTCACCGGCACGCCGGCACGCGCCAGGCCTTCGACGGCGCGCAGGCGCTTGGCCGCCGTCGGCGCCCGGGGTTCAAGCCGCCGCGCCAGGGCCCGGTCCAGGGTCGTGACGGAAACGGCGACCGTCGCCAGGCCCTTCGCCGCCATGGGAACCAGGAGGTCGAGATCGCGCAGCACCAGATCCGATTTGGTGGTGATGGAGACGGGATGGTCGCAGTCGGCCAGAACCTCCAGCACCCCGCGGGTGATGCGGAGCCGCCGTTCGATGGGCTGATAGGGATCCGTGTTGGCGCCCAGCTGCAGGGTTTGGCAGCGGTAGGACTTGGCCGCCAGTTCGCGGCGCAGCAATTCCGCCGCGTCGTGCTTGGCGAACAGCTTGGTTTCGAAATCAAGACCCGGCGACAGCCCCAGATAGGCATGGCTCGGCCGCGCGAAGCAGTACACGCAGCCGTGCTCGCACCCCCGATAGGGATTGAGCGAGCGGTCGAAGGGAATGTCGGGCGAAGTGTTGCGCGCGATCACCTTGCGCGCCGTATCGGCCAGTACCTGGGTGCGCAGCGGTGGCAGGTCGCCGTCGTCCGCCGACCATCCGTCGTCGACGGGTTCGTGGGTCAGGCGCTCAAAACGACCGTCCTGGTTGGAAACGGCGCCCCGACCCTTCGTGGCACCACCGAATTTGGGAGATGCGGACATGGCATGAGGATATCTTGAAATAAGAACATTTCAAGAACATTTGTTTCGGCGGCCCTCGATGCAATATCGCTCGAAGGCCACCGAGTTCGCTCGCTTGCGTCCAACAACTCCTATATGCTCGCCACCGGCAGCAAGGAGACCGCATTGCCCAATTTCCATATCTATCCCGTCGCTGACGGGGATTCGTTCTGGGTCAAGGCCTCGAGCAGCGAAGAAGCCCGCAAGCTGATCACCCTGAACGTGCCGGACGCCCCCAACGCGACGGAAACGTCGCAATACCGTTGCGAGGAGGACGATCAGAAATCCCCTCCCCACGGGCTGATCTACCATCAGGCGGGACGCCCGATCACCATCACCCGGCGCTAGACGCCGGCCTTTCTCCCCCGCACGGCAGACCGTCACGCCGCACACCTAGACGAGAGTCCCGGTGACAGGCCCATTATGGTTTGTTAGAGTTTTATCAGGGATACGGGCTGGACGCTTTCCGGTCCCACCGCGGAATAACGTGATCTGGGCATGGGTACATGAGCAAGATCAAGGAAATCATCGACGGCATCCTCGACGGCTTGGCCGAACTGCTGGCCCCGCCGCCGGCCCCCGTGCCGATCCCCGTGCGCAATCGCCCGCAGCAGCGCCCCCGGCGCTGACCCCCGGCCTTTCCGACGTCTGCCATGAGCCCCTGCCGATGCCGCGCCGCCATCGGAGCCTGATGCCGTGAGCGATCTGCCGCCAGACAACGGACCGCCGAAAGGTTCCGGCGAAGAAACGCCGGACACGCCGCCCGTCGCCGCACGCAACGCCGTGCCCCCGACCCTCAGCATCGTCATCCCGACCCTGAACGCCGTCGCGACCCTGGGCCGCACCCTGGACAGTCTGTCCGGCGGCGGCATCGATTTCGAGGTCATCGTCGCCGACGGCGGTTCGACCGACGGAACCCAGCGCATCGCCCGCGCCTTCGACGCCAAGGTCGTCGCGGCCCCAAAGGGGCGCGGACCGCAACTGGCCGCCGGCGCGGCCGCGGCGACGGCACCGTGGCTGCTGTTCCTGCATGCGGACAGCACCCTGCAGCGCGGCTGGCAGGTCATCCTGCGCGGCTTCACCGGCAACCGGGACAATCATTTCCGGGCCGGATACTTCCAGCTGATCCTGGACGATCCGGCGCCGCAGGCGCGGCGGGTGGAAGACCTGGCCAATTGGCGGGCCAAGCATCTGGGCCTGCCCTATGGCGATCAGGGGCTGGTCATTTCGCGGCCGTTCTACGACTTCCTCGAAGGCTTCAAGCCCCTGCCGCTGATGGAGGACGTGGACCTGGTGCGCCGCATCGGCGAAAAACGCCTGACCCCCCTGCCCTCGGCCGTCACGACCTCGGCCCTGCGCTACCGCAAGGGCGGTTGGTGGCTGCGCCCGCTGCGCAATCTGTTGTGCCTGGGCCTGTTCTACGCGGGTCTGCCGCCGCGCTGGATCGAACAGTTGTACCGGTGACCGCGCGGACCCCGCAGAACCATCTGGTGATCTTCGCCAAGGCGCCGCGCCTGGGCCGGGTCAAATCGCGTCTGGCCCGCCACATCGGCGCCGTCGGCGCCTGGGCGTTCTACCGGGGCATGCTGGCGGGGCTGACGCGGCGGCTGGGGCCCGGCCGGCGCTGGCGCTGCTGGCTGGCCGTGTCACCGGACCGGGCCGTGTTCGACCGGCGTCTGTGGCGCATTGCCGCACCGGGATGCCCCTCCTTCATCAGCCAGGGCGGGGGCGACCTCGGGGCCCGCATGGCCAGGGTCATGGCGCTGCTGCCGCCGGGTCCGGTGGTGCTGATCGGATCTGACATTCCGGGCATCCGGCCCAGAATGATCGCCCGAGCGTTCAAACTGCTGGGTCACAACGACGCTGTGTTCGGCCCAGCCCCCGACGGCGGTTACTGGCTGGTCGGGCTGAAGCGCCGGCCCCGCTTCACCGATCCCTTCGGCGGCGTGCGCTGGTCGACATCCCATGCCCTGGCCGATACCCGGGCCAACCTTGCAGGTCTGCGCATCGCCCTGATCGATGAACTGGAAGACGTCGACGATGGGCCGTCCTTCACCCGCCGCAAAACCTGAGCGGACCCGCGCACCGGCCCGGGCATAGAAAAGGCCCGGCATTGCTGCCGGGCCTTTCCCGTTGCCGGGGCGCGTCTGGATGGGGATTACGCGGCCACCAGCTGCTTGATCCGCTCCAGGCTCGGACTCTTGGCCATGGCCAGGGCGCCGTCGCCGATCAGGGATTGGACCAATGCGGCAATGGTCAGGAACAAGGGATATTCCCAGCCGCCGCCCTGGGCGGTGAACAACCAGCCGTTGCCGGCATGAACCCACAAGGCGCCGGCCAGGACCGGCACCAGGGCGAGCGCCACGACGCGGGTCTGGATCCCCAGGATCAGGGCGATGCCGCCCAGACTTTCGACGGCGATGGTGGCGTAGGCGGTGACGCCGGGCAGGCCCAGGCTTTCGAAGAACTGCACGGTGCCCGGAATGGTGAACACCACGACCTTGAGATACAGGCTGTGGGCGATGAACATGACGCCGAGCGAGACACGAAGCAGCAGGGCGGCATAGGGGGCGGTTTTCTGGTCGATCATCGGAATGACTCCTGGTCAATTCGGTTAAGGGTTCGCGGCCCTTGGTTCGGGAGACGCGGCCCCATCGCCGCGTCGGTGAGGAAACCCTATGCCTTGCTCTTAAGCAAATAAATTACCGTTTATTGCCAAATTAATTTGCGTTTTTGCAAACTAAAATACAGGCTTCCCCCATGCGCGATTGGGACGACCTGCGGTTCTTCCTGGCCGTCGCCCGGACCGGCAGCCTGTCGGGGGCGGCGAAGGCGCTGGGCGTCAATCATTCGACGGCGTTCCGCCGCATCGAGGCCCTGGAGGACCGGCTGGGCGTGCGCCTGTTCGAACGCCATCGGGAGGGTTATGCCCTGACCCTGGCCGGAGACGAGATGCGCGCCGCGGCGGAACGGGTCGACGCCGAGATCGACGCCATGGAGCGCCGGGTGACCGGCCGCGACCTGCGCCTGAGCGGCCCGCTGAACGTGACCACCACGGACGATCTCGCGACCTGTCTGCTCGGCCCGCCGCTGGCCGCGTTCCAGGCCGCGTATCCAGGCATCATGTTGAGCGTCATTCTGGACAACCAGTTCTTCAACCTGTCCAAACGCCAGGCCGACGTCGCCCTGCGCCCGACCAACGCTCCGCCCGACACCCTGGTCGGCCGTCGGATCGCCGGCCTTGCCTTCGCCGTCTATGCGGCCAGGGGGCGGGCGCCCAAGGGCCGTGGCCCCAAGGCCCTGACGTCCCGGCCCTGGCTGATGTTCGACGATTCCCTGAGCCACCTGGCGGCGGCGAAATGGCTGGCCCGGGAACAGGGTGATGCGGTGGTGGCGTTGCGGTCCAACAATCTGCTGACGCTGATGACCGGGGCGGTTCAAGGCATGGGGCTTGCCCTGCTGCCCTGCTTCATGGCCGATCCCGAGACCGCCCTGGAACGGGTCACCGGCCCGGTCACCGAAGCGCAAACGGCGCTATGGCTGCTGACTCATACGGACCTGCGCAACACGCAGCGGGTGCGTGCCTTCATGGACCACATGGGCGACGCCTTGGCGGCGCAACGGGGATTGCTGGAAGGCCGGGGCTGAGGTCAGGCGGCGGCGGCGCAGGTCGGCGGCGGCGCCTCGGCCTTGCTGCCATGGACCTGCAGATGCACATCGTTGATCAGGGTGCGGCCCAGGGCGCGATTGAAGCGGCCCGTCAGGCGCTGACCCAGGCTGCCGGTCAGGGCTTCCTTCCAGGTGTCCTGATACAGCACGTTGCGCGAAACCTCGCCGTTCACCGCCGAGATCAGCCGCGGCATCAGGCGGCACACGGTGTCCCGCGCGTCGCCGTTGGGCACGTCGATGGCGATGGACACGATCACAATCTTGTCTTCGTTCTTTTTCTTCTTGAGCGTCCAGCCGCCGATATGGACCGCGATCGGCGCCATGCGGACCACGGACGGCCCCCGCTCGGCGGCGCGTTCCGTCGCGCCCTGGAACGAGAAGTCGAACCCCGTGCCGATGGCGGCGACCGACCCCACCGTGCCTGCCGCGACGGTGCTGGCGATCAGAACGCTCTTGATGAAACCAGGCATTCTTCCCTCTCCGAAGTGTCTTCGGAAGTTCGGCCGCACCCTCGATTTTATTTTTTTGCTGGCCCGCGCGGGCAGTTACCAGCCCGGCACGCCCTTAAGAATACCCCGCTATGCCTTGCTGGCAACCACGCCAAAGGTCTAGGTCCCGCGGGCCCAATCGCCCCCGGCCGCGTAATTCCGAAGAAAGACGATCAGGTCTCTTCCGGGCAGTTGGTCGGCGGAATGTCCTTCTTGTCCTGATAGGCGGTCAGGAACACATCATCGACCACCCGCATGCCCAGCGCCTTGTTGAAGCGCTGCTGCAACTGGCCTGTCAGGTTTTTGGGGATGGCATCCTGGGCGTTGCCCGAATAGCTGGCCAGATTGGCGAAGGCCGCGTTCAGGGACGACACCAGGCGCGGCATCAGCTGGCACACCTTGGCGGCGTTGTGCCCGCCGGTCACCCGCATGCCCACGGACACCAGAAGCAGCCTGGCCTTGTCCTTGCTTTTCAGGCTGTAGCCACCGACCTGCACCGCCTGCGGGCGCATGCGCACCGTATGGACCTTGTCGTCCTTGACCATGGCGGTGGATTCGGTCGCGGCGCTCGGCTCCGAGCTGACCCAGATGCCGACCCCGGCGACGCCGCCGATCACCAGGATCGACGCGGCAACGCCGATCAACAGGCTTTTCATGAACTTGTCCATCAGGCCCCCTTAGACGCGGCAAATCCAGCAAGGGAATAATAGCGAAACTATAGTGAATTGGGCGGGCAAAAACGCCGGTTCCACCGCAATCGGAAGGATACGTGATAAAACTTTCAGGAAACTGACGTTTTTCGATTTCGCGGATTCGGGTTTTCCACAGCACACGCCGGGGTCTGTGGATAACCGGCCGGGTACAACCGAGCACAAAGGGGGCGAATCGGCAATCGCTGCCGCCATGGCCGGCCGCCGACGAAGGCATGCCTCCATCGGCGGTCCGCTGTCCACGGGGCCTGCGGGAATATTCCCCCGCAGGGCGTTACTTCGTCGGCATCAGGAAGCCCAGGGCCTTCGCCACGCTCTCGCAGGCAACGTCGTTCACCTGCGTCTTGGCGGCCATTTTCGCCTTGTCGATATTCTTGTTGAAGCCCCGCGACGCGGCCTTGTCCAAACCTGCCTTCGCCTTCTTGAATTCACCTTCGGCGGCCTTGATGGCGGCCTTGGGGTCGGTCATGCAGTCCTTGGCATGGGCGGCCGTGGTAAGGGCGACGACCGACAGCATCACGGCAACCGCCGCGACCGGCAATGCGACACGCATCTTTTGAGTTCTCCGATGGATCCGTTGCGGCCCGTGTTGGCCCTGCCGTCCCGGCACCGGGCGCGCGGCCGCTTTTCCGCCACGGATTTGGCGCCGGACCGGACCTTTCGTCAATATGGATTTTTTGCGGGCCGGACCTGCGTTTTCGTAATCGCGCCTAGGCCATGTGTTCCTTCAGGCGCGGCATCAGTTCGACGAAGTTGCAGGGCTTGTGGCGGATGTCCAGCTGGTGGACCAGGATTTCGTCCCAGCCGTCTTTGCAGGCCCCGGTCGAGCCCGGCAGCACGAAGATGTAGGTGCCGTTTGCCACGCCGGCGCAGGCCCGCGACTGGATGGTCGAGGACTTGATCTTCTGATAGCTGATCCAGCGGAACATCTCGCCGAACCCGGGGATGATCTTTTCCGCCACGGCCTCAAGCGCTTCCGGCGTGACGTCGCGGCCGGTGACCCCGGTGCCGCCGGTCGAGATGACGCAGTCGACGGCGGGGTTGTTGATCCATTTTCGGAACTGGTCGGCGATCACGGCGGCATCGTCCTTGACGATGGCGCGGTCGGCCAGCTTGTGCCCCGCCGTGGTCAGCCGTTCGACCAGGGCGTCGCCCGACCGGTCGTCGGCCAGGGCCCGCGTGTCCGATACGGTCAGAACCGCAATGTTAACGGGCAGAAATTCCGTCTGTTGGCTCATCGAAAATCGCGACCTCCACCTTGCCGTGGCCCAGGGCTTTGTAGACCGGCCACTGACCAGCGGCAAGGGCGTCGAGGGACGGTTTGTCCTGCCCCAGGCGGTCGCGGTAGATCCACAGGTTGGCCAGCACCCGTTCGACGAAGTGGCGGGTCTCAAACGCCGGGATGGTTTCGATGAACAGCAGCGGGTCGTCCGTGTACTCCAGACGCCGGCGCCATTTGTTCAGGTTGCCGGGCCCCCCGTTCCAGGCCATCGCCAGCAGCAGCAGGTCGCCCTGGATATGCGGTTCGGCGAGCAGCATGTCGATATACTTCTGGCCGAGCCGCAGGTTGAGGTCCGGATCATAAAGTTTGGGCAGGCGGTGACGGTGCAGGGAGGAATCCTGAGCCACGAAACTGGCCGTGCGCGGCATCAGCTGCATCAGGCCGCGCGCCCCGGCCCAACTTTTGGCCTTGGGGTTGAACTTGCTTTCCTGGCGGATGACCGCATAGACCAGGGCCCGGTCGACCGTGAAGCCGCCCGACGGCAGCCACGCGGGCACGGGATAGGCGGCGCCATCGAACCCGCCGCCGTCCGGGAACAGGCGGTCGGACAGGCGCACGGCAAGGCCCGCCATGCCGCCGGCGTCGGCAAGCGCCAGGATGGCGAGGGCCTGGGTCTTGTCGGAAATGCGGGCCAGATTGCGCAGTTCGCGTTCCGCCCCCAAGTCCTGGCCGGCCTGCACCAGCGCCATGGCCCGGCGGCCCCGCGGGGAATCGACGATACGGCCGATGGCATCGGCGACGATGGGTGGCGACGACCATTCGTAGGCGACCTCTTGGCCCAGGATGCGGGCGGCAAGCAGGCCGTAGAAGGTCCGTGCATGGCGGGCGGCGCCGTTCAGGTAGTGGGTGACCTGTTCCGGCTTGCGGGTGATCAGAAGCCCCCGCGCGGCCCAGAAATTGGCGGCGCCGTCCATCCATTCGTCGTCGAAGCCGATGTCGGCGGCGGCGCGGAAATGGGTCGCGGCCTTGGGGTAGTCCCCGGCCTGCCAGGCGATCAGGCCCAGGGTCCAATGGCCGTCGGGCAGGTATTTGCCCGACCGCTTCAAGGCCCCGTCGAGCCATTGCGCGGCCCAATCCGTGCGCCGGTCGAAGAAATAGCGCGTGCCCAGTTGCACCTTGGCCTGATCCATCTCGGCGGTGGAGAACAGGCGCTTGGCGTCGGGCGACTGGATCAGGCGCTTGGCGATCAGGGTGTGGCCGCGGCGCAGGGCCTTGGTGATGCGGTATTTCAGGGCCCGCGACAGGCGCGCGTCGCCCCGGCTCAACCGCTTGGTCGGCAGCACCTTGGCCGCCTTTTCCTCGTCGTCCTGTTCGGACTGTTCGGCCTCGGCGGCGGCGACGGCCTCTTCCTCCAGGAACATGGGCCGGGTCGGCAGCACGTCGGGCTTGTCGGGCAGGCGCCAATTGCTCGGCCGGCGCCGCAGCGACAAATGATAGATGCGCCGGGCCTGGGGGTGGTCGGCGTATTCCGCCATCCAGGCCTTCAGTTCCTTGTAGTTGGAGCGGTACTTGCGCGGGTGCAGATAGCGCTGAGCCAGGACATGGCCCATCAGCAGTTTGTCGGACAGCTTGGCGATCAGGCGGTCGGCCTCTTTCCAGTCACCGTCCTCCTGGACCTCGAAGATGCGCTGATAAAGCTGCGTATCGGCGTCCGACAGCACCCGGGGCGAAACCGCGTCAGGCGTCGCCGGCACCGGCGCAACGGCGGCGGTTTCGCCGGCGGCGGCGGGCATGACGCAGACCATGATTTGGATGAACAGGGCGGCCAGAACGGACGCGCCCATAGATTTGACCCCGGCCATGAAGCCCCTTAATTGTCCGCCCGCCTATGGATGGCGGTTTCGCATTCGCTCCCCGATGAGCTGCGACGTTATAGCGTCCTGTCCCCGGCGCCTCAACCTTCCGGCGGTCCCGGACGCGGCCTCGTCACCCGCATCCTGTTCCCGCCGGCATCCAAGGTCAGGCCTTGGCGCCGCCCCGTGACATGCTGCATTGTCCCACATTTTGTGGGGCCGTGAAAGCATGACCGCATATCTTGAAATTATGGTTAACGCAGGGAGGTTTCGGGCCGGCCCGGATCAGCCGCCGGCAAGGCTGAGAATTTTTTGTTTCAGCATCAGCAAATCGCGCCAGGCATCCCGCTTCATGGCCGGCGAGCGCAACAGATAGGCCGGATGGTACAGCGCCATGGCCGGGATGGGCCCCGCCATCTTGGGCGTCGCATAGTCGAACCACTTGCCGCGCAGGCGGGTGATGCCCTGGGTCTGGGCCAGCAGGGTCTTGGCCGAGGGGCCGCCGACGCAGACCACCACACGGGGGCCGACGATCTCGATCAGGCGTTCGACGAAGGGCAGGCAAATCGCCGCTTCCGACGGCGTCGGCGTGCGGTTGCCGGGCGGGCGCCAGAACACGGTGTTGGAAATCAGCACGGCACTGTCGCCCTCGCCGTTCCGGTCGAGGCCGATGGAGGCCAGCATGGCGTCCAGCAGCTTGCCCGACGGCCCCACGAAAGGCAGGCCCTGGCGGTCTTCCTCGGCCCCCGGGGCCTCGCCGACCAGCAGCACCCGGGCCTTGGGATTGCCGTCGAAGAAGCACAGGTTGGACGCCGTGGTCTTCAAGGCGCAGCCGTCGAAGCCTTCCAGGGCGGCGCGCAATTCGTCCAGCGTCTCGGCCTTGGCCGCCTGGGCGACCGCGTCCTTGACCGCCGCCTGGTCGGAAACCTGGGCCGGGGCCGCCGGCTTGGTCAGGGGGCCGCGCCCCTGGGGCGCCGGGCCGCGCGACGGTGACGGCGGCATGGGCCCGTCGCTCAACCCCGGGCGGGCGGGCGGCGGGGCCGACGCCCTGGCCGCCAGCAGCCGGGCCTGCTCGGCGAAGCGGTCCTGGGGCTGATCGGCGATGGCTTCGTCGACTCCGGCCTCCAGATACCACTGCAACAGCGCCTTCAACGCCACGGGATCGGTTGCGGTCTGGGTCATGGCGAAAGCCTATCACAAGCTTGCGGGCGCGTTATCCCCTTTGAATCCACAAGGCGAGTTGCGGCCAGGGGCCAAGGAATGCCATAACGGGCGTTCGCAGCTGCACATTGCGAGCAACATCAATAAGACGCGAGGACGACGAGAATGGAACGGGAATCCATGGAATTCGATGTGGTGATCGTGGGCGCGGGGCCGTCGGGCCTGGCCGCCGCCATCCGCATCTGTCAGCTGGATCCGGAGGTTTCCGTCTGCGTCGTCGAAAAGGGCTCGGAAGTGGGTGCCCATATCCTGTCGGGCGCGGTGTTGGAGCCGCGGGCCTTGAACGAACTGATCCCCGACTGGAAGGAAAAGGGCGCCCCCCTCAACACGCCGGCCGGCAAGGACAAGTTCCTGCTGCTGGGGCCGGCCGGGGCGCTGCGCCTGCCGACGCCGCCGCAGATGAAGAACCACGGCAACTACATCGTCTCCCTCGGCCTCGTCTGCCGCTGGCTGGGCGAACAGGCGGAAGCCCTGGGCGCCGAGGTCTATCCCGGCTTCGCCGCCGCCGAGGTGCTGTACCACGACGACGGCACGGTGAAGGGCATCGCCACGGGCGACATGGGCCTCAACCGCGACGGCACCCCCGGCCCCAACCACCAGCCGGGCATGGAACTGCACGCCAAGTACACCCTGTTCGCCGAGGGCTGCCGCGGCCATCTGACCAAGACCCTGGAACAGAAGTTCGATCTGCGGTCCAAGGGCCCGGAAGGCACCCCCGCCGACCCGCAGACCTACGGCATCGGCCTCAAGGAACTATGGGAGGTCAAGCCCGAGAACCACCGGCCCGGCGAAATCCTGCACACCATCGGCTGGCCCTTGGATTCCAAGACTTACGGCGGCTCGTTCCTCTATCACCTGGAAAACAACCAGGTCGCGCTCGGCTTCGTGGTCGGGCTGGATTACCAGAACCCCCATCTCTCGCCCTATGACGAACTGCAGCGCTACAAGACCCATCCGTCGATCGCGCCGATCCTGGAAGGCGGGCGGCGCATTTCCTACGGGGCCAGGGCGCTCAACGAAGGCGGCTATCAGTCCGTGCCGGGGCTGAGCTTTCCCGGCGGCTGCCTGATCGGCTGCACGGCGGGCTTCCTCAACACGCCCAAGATCAAGGGCAGCCACACGGCCATGAAGACCGGCATGCTGGCCGCCGAGGCCGTGGTCGCGGCACTCCATTCCGGCGCCAATCCGGCCGAGGGCCTGCCCGCCTATACCCAGGCCGTCCGGGACAGCTGGGTGTGGAAGGAGCTGTACAAGGCGCGCAACATGCGGCCCAACTTTCACTGGGGCATGTGGGCCGGCCTGGTGCTGGGCGCCATCGACACCTTCCTGTTCTTCGGCCATGCGCCCTGGACGCTGAAGAACCGGGCCGACCATTCGGCGCTGAAGAAGGCGAAGGATTGCAAACCCATCGACTATCCCAAGCCCGACGGCAAGCTGACCTTCGACAAGCTGTCGTCGGTGCAGCTGGCCGGCACCTTCCACGAAGAGGAACAGCCCTGCCATCTGACCTTGAAGGACGACGCCGTGCCCATGGCCGTCAACTGGACGGAGTATGCGGGACCGGAAGCCCGGTACTGCCCGGCGGGGGTGTATGAGTATGTCGAGGTCGACGGCAAGACGCAGTTCCAGATCAACGGTCAGAACTGCATCCACTGCAAGACCTGCGACATCAAGGACCCGACCCAGAACATCATCTGGGTCACGCCCCAGGGCGGCGAAGGGCCGAACTACCCGAATATGTGAGCCGCGCCCGCCGGGCATTTTCCATCGCGCCATTTGCCACCGGCCCGCAAACAGGGAATGATCGCGGATTGGCGGAGAAATGTGTGCGCCACCACACTGCGGGTGATGGAACTCCAATGCAGCCGAATATGGCCTCACCGGAATCACAGCGACCGATTACGTCGGCGGCCGACCGGCCGAAAGGCGCCATTCTGCTGGTCGTGTCGGCCATCTTATTGGTGGGCGGCGCCGTTCTGCAGCTGACGCACCGCGAAATTGACACCTTCGAAGAGCTTCACGAGGCGATCATCGGGAGCGAGACGAAGGAAGCCGCGATTGCGATCGAGGCCCTTCTCGCCGGCCAGCGCCGCCATGTCCGGACCTTCGCCCTCGAAAAAAGCGACCTGTTGGCCGCCTATGCGGACAATATCGATAATCGGAAATTACGGGCGGAGATCGAGGAAAGCCTCGCGCGCTGGTTTCCCGATTACTTCACCTTCACCATCGCCAACGTGAAAGGCGAGGACCTGGTCAACGACCTTGAAGGCCTGGTCGGCCCGGTCTGCCAGCGGAATATTCAGGACTACGTCGCCTCCATCCACCGGGAGTCCGCCGAACACGCGGTGTTCCAGTCGGTCATTCACCCCCAGCCGCACAACTACCATTTCGACGTGATGGCGCCGTGGCAGGGCCCCAACGGCTTGCGGGGCGTCTTCTTCGTCAGCTTTTATCCGGAAACCGTGCAAAAAATTCTCAATTCCCATCAAAGTCCCGGCCATTTCCTGGCGCTCGTGCACAAACAGCGGGACAACCTGATCGAGATAAACGCCGACGGCGCGCGGGACCGGATTTCAGCGCAGCGGGACATTTACTTGTCCAAGCAAGAAGTCCTGAACATCCGCAGCCAAAGGGATGTTGGCGGCTCCCTGTGGCGGGTTGTCGGCTATCTGCAGCCGGGATTGATCGGTGATTTCAAGCAGACGCACTGGCTAAGCGCCACCGTGCTTTTGTGCCTCCTGCTGGCCGCGGCGGCGATGAGTGTCCGGTTCATTGTCCAAACGGACAAACGCCGGCGGTGGGCCATTGATGAACTGGAATCGACCATCGTCGACCTGCAGTCATCGAAAGATACCCTGGAAGACCAGGCGCAAATGATGGCGACGATGGCCGAGGAACAGTCGCTGCTGCGCCAGGTTGCCGAGTCCGCCGAACAACACAAATCCCAGTTTCTCGCGTCCATGAGCCACGAGATACGGACCCCCATGAACGCGATTATCGGCCTGACCATGCTGGCCTTGAAAACCGATCTGTCGGGCCCGCAGCGGGACTATCTGACGAAAGTCCAATCGGCGGGAAAATCCTTGCTGGGCCTGATCAACGACATTCTCGACTTTTCCAAGATCGAGGCCGGCAAGTTGGAGATCGAATCCATCCCCTTCCGGCTTGATGCCGTCCTGGATGAGCTTTCACCGATCATGGCGGTAAGGGCCAGCGGCAAGCCTTTGGAACTGCTTTACCGAACCGCCCCCGATGTTCCCCTGGACCTTGTCGGCGATCCCCTGCGCCTGGGCCAGGTGCTGATAAATTTGACGACCAACGCGATCAAGTTCACGGCCAAGGGCGAAGTCGTCGTGGCAATCGACCTTGTCGCCATGCAGGACGACAGGCCACAGATCCGGTTCTCCGTATCGGATACGGGCATCGGCATGACGGAACAGCAGGTCGCGGAAATTTTCAAGCCGTTCTCGCAGGCCGACACCTCGACGACACGCCAGTACGGCGGCACTGGGCTGGGCCTGGCCATATGCCGGAACCTGGTCGACCTGATGGATGGGGAGATTGGCGTTGAAAGCCAGCAGGGCGTCGGCAGCACCTTTTGGTTCTCGGTTACCCTTGAGCGCGGCACGGCCCCGACGGAAACGGCACCACAGCCCCGGGTCGACGTGCGCGGCCTGCGCGTCCTGATCGTCGACGACAATGAAACGGCCCGGGCGATTTTTCTGGAAGCCATCGAAAGCCTCGCCATGGAGGGGACGGCCGTCCCATCCGGACATCTGGCACTTGAGGAGTTGCGACGCGCGCGGGATGCCGGCACGCCTGTTGACGTGGTCCTGCTGGATGCCCTGATGCCGGAAATGACCGGCCTGGAAACGGCGCGCCGCATCCAATCGGAGGATTGGCGAACGCACGCCCCGCAAATCATTCTGGTCACCACCCCTGACCAGGAAGACATCCATCAACAGGCGGATGAGGTTGGCATTGGCGCGGTCCTGGCCAAGCCCTTCAACCAATCCCAGCTTTTCAATGCCATCATAGGCCTGCGATCAAAGGCGGAACCGGCGGCACGGCCCGACAGCGGCCCGAAGAGCGCCGGGCCGGACATGCAAACGCTTGCCGGCGCCCTGGTCCTGCTGGTGGAAGACAACGACATCAACCAGCAGGTCGCCCAGGAACTACTGGAAGGTGTCGGCATTGAGGTCCGGGTCGCCGAGAACGGCCGGATCGCCGTCGCCATGGTCGCCGAACAGCCCTTCGACGCCGTCCTGATGGATATTCAGATGCCCGAGATGGACGGCTATGAGGCCACCCTCGCCATTCGCGAGGACGGCAGGTTTCAGGACATTCCGATCATCGCGATGACGGCCCATGCCCTGGCGTCCGAACGCGACAAGTGCCTGGCCGGCGGCATGAACGATTACGTCACCAAGCCGATTGATCCGGATTTGCTGTTCGGCGCCCTGGCCCGCTGGATACCTCCGCCCGGCAAGCGGCGCGGACAGGATTCCAAAGCAGCGGCGGCCGGCAAGGCGCCGGACAAGCCCCGCGACGCCCTTCCCGACGTCATCGACGGGATCGACATGAAGGCCGCGCGCACCATGATGCGCGGCAACGACGCCATCCTGCGAAAGCTGCTGGGCGACTTCAAGGCCAAGTACCTCGACAAGGATGCGGAGATCCGGGACGCCCTGGCCGCCGGGGATATCGAGCAGGCGGCCCGCGTGGCCCATACCCTGAAAGGGGTCAGCGGAAACATCCGCGCGAACCACGCATACGAGGCCGTCGCCGCCCTGGATCACCAGCTTCGGGACGATCCGGAAAACCCGCAGGTGCATCAGTTGCTCGATACGCTGTCCGACAGGCTGCGGGAACTGAAGAAAGCCTTGGCCGACGCCTTGTAATCCGGCCCGGGCCTTCGGGCGGTGCGACATCCAACGGGCATTATGTGACACGGGTCACTGCCGGCGGCGGCGCGGCGGCGTACATAGACCTGGACAGTAAAAAACCTCCTCAGGCCCGGGCCGTCCGCGGCGCGCATGCGTCACCCGGGAACGGTCCGCTGAGCACAAGTGACGGACGAGATCGGCACATGCCAACTTTTGAATTCGAGATCCACAACCGCGACGTTCTGGACGCCCTGAAATCCGGCGACAGCCACAAGTTTTTCAAGGACGAATGGGCCGACACCCATTTCATTGAATTTTCGGGCAATGACGAGACCGAAGCCCGCCGCCGGGCCGAACGCCGCTATCCGGCGGCCCAAGGGTTCGTGATCACCGGTGTCAAGGAAGCCTGACCCACCGGCTCACCCGATCCGGTTGATCCCGTCGAACGCCGCCGTCTTGTAGCATTCGGCGAAGGTCGGATAGTTGAACACCGTGTCGATCAGGTAATCCAGCGTGCCGCCCAGCGACATCACCGCCTGGCCGATGTGGATCATCTCGCAGGCCCCGTCACCGATGATGTGCACCCCCAGAAGTTTCCGCGACTGCGGATTGAACAGCAGCTTCAGCAGGCCCGCCTGATCGCCGACGATCTGGCCGCGGGCGATTTCCTTGTAGGCGGCGCGGCCGACCTCGTAGGGGATTTCCGCCTCGGTCAGTTCCTGTTCGTTCTTCCCGACCACGGAAATCTCGGGGATCGTGTAGATGCCGTAGGGCAACAGGTCCGGGAAGCTGCGCGCCTGCACGCCGAAGGCATGGCAGGCGGCGAGCCGGCCCTGCTCCATGGAGGTCGAGGCGAGGGAGGGAAAGCCGATGACGTCGCCGACCGCGTAGATGTGATCGACCTCGGTCTGGTAGTTGGCGTTGACCGTGATGCGCCCGCGCGGGTCGGCCGTGACCCCCGCCGCGTCCAGGTTGAGGCTGTCCGTCGCCCCCGTGCGGCCGATGGAATAGAGCACGGTTTCGCAGTTGATGTGCTTGCCGCTTTTCAGGGCGATATGAACCTTCTGGCCCTGCTCGCCATCGATCAGGTCGATGCCCGAAACCTCCTCGCCCATGCGCAGGGTCACCCGTTCCTGGCGCATCAGGTGGACCAGGGTGTCGATGATTTCCTCATCGACGAAGGGCAGGATGCGCAGGCGCTTGTCGATCACCGTGACCCGCACGCCCAGCGTCGCGAAGATCGTCGCGTATTCGATGCCGATCACCCCGGCGCCGATCACGGTCAGGCTTTTCGGCAGGGTCTGCAGGTCGAGGATATCGTCCGAGGTGAAGATGTGCTTGCCGTCGAAGGCGATGTTGTCGTCGCGGGTCGTCGTGGTGCCGACGGCGACGGCCACCTTGGCTGCGGTGACCTGGGACGCCGGGCCGCCCGCGCAGGGGGCCAGCTCGATCCGATGCGGGTCGAGGAACGACGCCGCCGCCTCGATGATCTTAATGCCGTTGCGCTGCATCTGATGGCGGGTCACGTCGATGCCGATCTGGCGCACATGGTCGGCGCGGCCCAGAAGATCGCCCATGGTGACTTCCTGCTTCACCTTGTAGGACGAGCCGTAGACGCTGCGTTCGTTGTAGCCGGAGAAATGCATGGTCGCGGCGCGCAGCGTCTTCGACGGGATCGTGCCGGTGTTGAGGCAGACCCCGCCGACCACGGTCTGCCGTTCGGCCAGGGCCACCCGCTTGCCCAGTTTGGCCGCCTGCACCGCCGCGCGCTGGCCCGCCGGGCCGGAGCCGATGACGAACAGGTCGTAGTCGTAGCTGCTCATATGTCCCCCGAGGCAGAAATCCACGAAACGCAGGTTAAGTGGCCGGAACCGCTTGAGTCCATTGGATTTCGCGCCCCGCGTGCCTGGGGGTGGGCGGTGCCGCTATTTAATCGCCGTCCACAACAGCGCCAGGCCCGAGCAGAACAGCATGACATCCATCACGTATTCGAAGGTCTTCAGGCTGAGATGCGCCATCACCCGCTTGCCCAGATAGGCGCCGACCATCATCGATCCGCCGACGATCAGCCCCTGCACGATCATCGGCCCCGGCAGGGCGCCCGCCTGCTGGAAGGTCGCGACCTTGGAGACCATCAATGCCAGGGACGCCGCCGCCTCCGTCGAAATCAGCGCCCCCTTGGTCAGGCCGACCGCGAGGAAGGCCGGAATGCTGAGCGGCCCCGTGGACAGCACGATGCCGCTGAGATAGCCGATCAGCCCGCCGATGATCGCCAGTTGCCAATAGCGGATGCGGAAATCGCGGGCCCGCATCCAGCGCCGGCCCGGGATCATCAGCAGGAAAAACCCGCCGAGCACCGTTTCGACCACGCTGGGCGGCAGCACCAGCAGCGTGCGCGCCCCCAAGGCCGCCCCCGGCACGCCGAGCACGGCATAGGCCCAGAAGGCCCGCCAATCGACCTCGCGCCACCAGGCCACGGCCTTGCCGATGTTGCCCAGCACGGCGGCGATGGCCATGATCGGCACCGCCTGCTGCGGGCCGAACTGATAGACCAGGATCGGCATCAGCACGATGGACCCGCCGGTGCCGACGACGCCGCTGAGCGTTCCCGCGGCGACGCCCGCCAGCAGCAAGAAGATGTAGCCGGTCAATCGATGGTCCCCCGCCGCCCCCTGAAGTCGGGCCGGATGGTAGCCGACGAACGGCTGTCACAAAAATGCAAAGAACCGGCGGCGCGCGGTTTTTTACAGACCCCGCCTTGCCCCCCGAAAAAGGAAAGGGTCATCCCCCTTGCGGAGGATGACCCTGGAACCGTACTTCAACCCAGTTGAAGCTTGGATCTAGTCTGGATCCTTCCGGATCAAGCTTCCTGCAGGTTCACGGCCTTGGGGCCGCGGGCTTCGTTCTGGACTTCGAAGCTCACCTTCTGGCCTTCGGCCAGACCGGACATGCCGGACTGTTCGACAGCGGTGATGTGGACGAACACGTCCTTCGAGCCGTCTTCCGGAGTGATGAAGCCGTAGCCCTTCTGCTGGTTGAAGAATTTAACCGTTCCAGTGGTCATTTACTTACAGTCCTGTACTAGTTGCCGGGCGGATGGCGCCACGACATGGTGAGAAACCGGAACAGCAACCGCGCTTTCCGGGTGATCGACGCTTCCTAGGGTTGGTGGGGTTTTTGGACCCAGGAGGTCCGGTCACCGCCCGCCAAAACCGGCTGGGGCATAATCACGCCAAGATTCGTACTTTCGAACGTCCTTAAACACAAGCGAATTTTAATCGCCAGCCCCGGAAGACAGCCATTTAACGGCCGTTCTGGCGGCGTTACGGACGGCGGTTTCGTCGGCGAAAACCCGCGCCCCGAAACCGGCGGCGCCGGACCAGCCGCGGGGGTCTTCCGGGTCGCGGCGGTACTCTTCGAAACCGAAGGTGCCGTCGGCGCGGCGGAACAGATCGACGCAGCGCGTGCCGTCGCCGTTTTCCAGGGACGCAAGAACCAGGGGCCGGGCGGATCGGGTGGCGGTCATGGCCCCATTATGCCCGTCTGCCCTTTTTTCGCCAAAGGATACAGCGACAAGGTATAAGGCCGCGAGATATGGCGGCCCGGCCCTGCGTCGGCTAGACTGACTGCCGGTTACCGCCCGTCCCCATTGATCCCGAGGTTCGAGACCGCCCGTGACCCCATTCCGCAGCCTTCGCCGTCCTCTTGCCGCCGGACTGATCTGCGCCGTCGCCGCCCTGGCCATCTCCACCGGCGCCGCGAACGCCAAGCCGGACACCAAGAACCCCTTAAGCGCCAATACCTTCATCGGCAACTATCTGGCCGGCCGTCAGGCCCAGCGCGAGGGCGACCTGGGGGCCGCCGCGGACTTCTACGGCGCCGCCCTGAACCAGCGCCCGGCCACCCCCGGCCTGCTGCGCCAGACCTTCATCGTCAATCTGGTCGAAGGCCGCGTGGCGACGGCCGTCACCCTGGCCCGCGACTTCCTGAAGGAAGAACCGGATCAGACCATCGCGCAGTTGACCGTCGCCGTCGACCACATGAAGCACAAGCGCTTCAAGGAGGCGCAGGCGCTGCTGAACAAGCTGCCGGACGAGGGTTTGTCGATCTTCACCAAGCCGCTTTTGGTCGCCTGGTCCCTGTACGGCCAGGGCAAGGCCGACGACGCGCTGGCCGCCCTGAAGCCGCTTGAGGACAAGAAGGGGATCGAGAACCTGGTGGAAATCCACGAGGCGCTGATCCTGCAACTGACCGGCAAGGCCGAGGAGGCCGGCAAGCTGTTGACCGGCGTCATCGAACGGCAGTCGCCGCCATCGTCCCGGGTCACCCATCTTCTGGGTGCGCTTCTGGAGCGCGCCGGCGACACCGACCGCGCCAAGGCGATCTATAATCTCTATCTCGGCGACCATCCCGTGTCGCGGCTCATGGACACGGCCATGACGCGCATGGCGGCCGGCAAGAAACCGCCGCTTGCCATCAAGACCGCCCGCGACGGCGCCGCCGAGGCGCTGTACGACATCGGCTCATCCCTGCGCCGGCAGAACGCGCATGAGACGGCCATCGCGCTGATTCAACTGTCCCTGCACCTGAAATCCGATTTCCCCGTGGCGCGCTTCATCCTGGCCGACATCCTGCAATCGGACGAGCGCCTGGAACAGGCGGTCAAGGAATACGACGGCGTCGACGTGGCCTCGGCCTATGGCTGGAGCGCCCAGCTTCAGGCCGCCGCCCTGCTCGGCGATCTGAAGCGTTCCGACGCGGCGGTCAAGCGGCTGGACAAGCTGGCCAAGCTGCGCCCCGATCTGCCCGACCCGCACCTGCACCTGGGCGACGTCTACCGGCGCATGGAAAAGTATCCCGAGGCGGCCAAGGCCTATTCGGCGGCCATCGCGCGCGTGAAGGACCCCCAGGCCCATCACTGGAGCCTGTATTACGCCCGCGGCATCGCCTTTGAGCGCGCCAAGAAGTGGAAGGATTCGGAAAAGGACCTGCTGAAGGCCCTCGACCTGCGTCCGGACCAGCCCTATGTGCTGAACTATCTGGGCTATACCTGGATCGACCAGGGCGAACAGCTCGACCGCGCCACGGACATGATCAAGAAGGCGGTGTCGCTGGCCCCCAACGACGGCTTCATCGCCGACAGCCTGGGCTGGGCCTATTACCGCCAGAACCAGTTCGACAAGGCGGTGGTCGAACTGGAACGCGCCGTCGAACTGCGCCCCCAGGACCCTGTCATCAACGATCACCTGGGCGACGCCTACTGGAAGGTGGGACGCAAACTGGAAGCGCAGTTCCAATGGAAACGCTCCTTGTCCCTGTCTCCGGAAAAAGACCTGATCCCCAAGATCCAGGCCAAGCTGGACAACGGGCTTTAGGTGTCCGCTCCCGTCGTTAGCGTCGCGGCGCCGGCCAAGCTGAACCTGTATCTGCACGTCACGGGCAGGCGGGACGACGGCTATCACCTGCTCGACAGCCTGATCGCCTTCGCCGACGTGGGCGACGAGATCAAGGCCAGGGAGGCCGCCGACGGCTCCCTGACCCTTACCGTGCGCGGCCCCTTCGCCAAGGACCTGGCCGACGAGACCGACAATCTGGTGCTGCGCGCGGCCAGACGCCTGCGCGAAGCCGCCGGCATCACCGCCGGGGCCCATCTGGTGCTGGAAAAGCGCCTGCCCGTGGCGTCCGGCATCGGCGGTGGGTCGGCCGACGCGGCGGCGGCGCTGAAGGCGCTGTGCCGCCTGTGGGGCGTGGAGGTGGCCGAGGCCCGGATGCGCGCCCTCGCACTCGACCTGGGGGCCGACGTGCCCGTGTGCTGGGTCGGCAAGCCCGCCTTCATCGGCGGCATCGGCGACGAGATCGAGGCCGCCCCGCCCCTGCCCCCGGTCCCCCTGCTGCTGGTCAACGCCAAGGTGCCGGTCTCGACCCCCGCCGTGTTCAAGGCGCGGACGGGCGGCTTTCAGGGCCCGGACCGGTTTCGGGAAACGCCCATCGACGCCGCCCATCTGGCCTATCTTCTGAAGGCCCGCGGCAACGGTTTGACCGAGGCCGCCTGCGCCTTCTGCCCGCCCGTGGCCAAGGTTCTGGCCGCTCTCGACGCGACGGACGCCCCGCTTCTGGTCCGCATGTCCGGATCGGGCGGCACCTGTTTCGCGCTGTACGAGACCGGGGAGGCCGCCCTCGTCGCCGCGGCCAGGCTCTATGACGCGGAACCGGACTGGTGGGTCGCCGTCGGCCACCTGGCGCCGCCCGCCGGCGGGCTGAACTGAACCCTCCCGCACGGCCCCGTTCCGCCGTTCCGCATCCCTTGCCCGGGGCCGACAGATGGTCTAAGAAGTCGGCCCGTCCCTCAGGGGCGGGTCCACGGCGATTGGGGCGTGGTGAAGCGGCTTAACACACCGGTTTTTGGTACCGGCATTCCCAGGTTCGAATCCTGGCGCCCCAGCCACCCGCACGGATACCCAGACGATCACAGCTGTCGAAAACTGTAAACTTTGGCCAAATCGCATTCGATTTTGTCCTGAAGCCTTATCGATTTTTATTTTTTTCAACCAATTAGCCCCCGCTTCAAACGTGGCGTAAACGCAGCTGATTGACGCACTTTGGCGTCATGCCCCCGACCCATGGGGCGTGACACCGATACCAGCCTTTCACCAGTACCATGAAATTTTTATGAACCGGCTCGGACCGTACCATAGGGCTCTTGATTAATTTCTTTAATTCGGGAAAATACGAATTATGAATGAACAAGATACTTACGTCGCTCTGTTCGCCGCCCTCAGCCACGACCTCCGCCTGGCGGTGTTTCGTCTGCTGATGTCCGCCGGCCCGAGCGGCCTTCCCGCGGGGGACATCGCGAAAGCGTTAGACGTTCCGCCATCCACTTTGTCGAGCCACTTGGCGCAGATGAGCCAGGCAGGCTTGCTGCGGCCGACCCGCCGCCGGCAACAGATTCTCTATGCGGTCGACGTCGAAGGAACGCGGCGCCTGATCACCTACCTCACCGAAGACTGTTGCGGGGGCCGCCCGGAAATCTGCGGCTACGGAACACCCGCAACCTCACCCCTCGCCGCGGCGACATGCAAGGAGAAGGAAACCGCCAATGAATGACAACGACATCCCGTTCAACGTCCTGTTCCTGTGCCGCGGCAATTCGGCCCGCAGCATCCTGGCCGAGACCATCCTGAGCCGTCACGGCCTCGGCAAGTTCAAGGCATTCAGCGCCGGCAGCCAGCCGGCCGGACAGGTCCACCCCTATGTGATCGACCTTCTGGGCCATCAGAACTATCCCGTGTCCGAACTGCGCTCCAAGGATTGGTCGGAGTTCGCGGAACCGGATGCGCCCAAAATGGATTTCGTGTTCACGGTCTGCGACCAGACCGCCAATGAAGTCTGCCCGGTGTGGCCGGGACAGCCCATGACCGCCCATTGGGGCATTCCCGACCCGGCCGCGTTCGAAGGCCCCGAAGCGGAAAAGCGGGCGGTGTTCGCGGAAACCATGCGCTACCTGACCAACCGGATCAGCGTGTTCGTCAACCTGCCGATCCGCTCGCTCGACAAGCTGGCCCTGCAACGCCGGCTCGACGAGATCGGCCGGATCATGTCGGACAGCGCCTGATCCCCCTGCAGTCGAAGACAAGAAGAAGAAACCCCCATGTCCCTTTTCGAACGATATCTCTCCCTCTGGGTCGCGCTCTGCATCATCGTCGGCGTCGCCTTGGGCCACTTCCAGCCCGGCATCTTTCATGCCGCCGCCGCGATGGAGATCGCCAAAGTCAACCTGCCGGTCGCCGTTCTTGTCTGGCTGATGATCATTCCCATGCTGGTGAAGATCGACTTCGGCGCCATGCATCAGGTCAAGGAGCATTGGCGCGGCGTCGGCGTGACCCTGTTCATCAACTGGGCGGTGAAGCCGTTTTCCATGGCGGCGCTGGGCTGGCTGTTCATCGGTCACCTGTTCGCGCCCTACCTGCCGGCCGATCAGATCCAGTCCTACATCGCCGGCCTAATCATCCTGGCGGCCGCCCCCTGCACCGCCATGGTCTTCGTCTGGAGCAACCTGAGCGGGGGAGAGCCCCATTTCACCCTGAGCCAGGTCGCCGTCAACGACCTCATCATGGTGTTCGCCTTCGCGCCCATCGTCGGGCTTCTGCTCGGCCTGTCGTCGATCACCGTGCCGTGGGAAACCCTGCTGCTTTCGGTTCTGCTTTATATCGTCGTGCCGGTCATCATCGCCCAGGTGATGCGCCGCGGTCTGCTTGCGCGGGGCGGAGAGGCCGCCCTGGCCGCGGCCTTGAAACGAATGGGCTCCGTATCCCTGGTCGCCCTGTTGGCGACGCTGATCCTGCTGTTCGGCTTCCAGGGCAAACAGATCATCGCCCAGCCCCTGATCATCGCGCTTCTGGCCGTGCCCATTCTGATCCAGGTCTATTTCAATTCCGGCCTGGCCTACCTGCTGAACCGGGCTTTCGGGGTCGACCATTGCGTCGCCGCCCCCTCGGCGCTGATCGGCGCCAGCAACTTCTTCGAACTCGCCGTCGCCACCGCCATCGTGCTGTTCGGTTTTGAATCCGGGGCAGCCCTGGCGACCGTCGTCGGCGTGCTGGTTGAGGTGCCGGTCATGCTTTCGGTGGTGAAGATCACCAACGCCAGCAAGACCTGGTACGAAGCCGGAAACGCGGTCCGACGCCATATCGCCGGACGGTCGGTGAAATAGGCGGCGTCATTCCTCTTCCGCCCAGGGGTCCGTCGGCCGTGAAGTTACATATGTTTTATTTTTTTACATATGTTATAATCCCGGGAAACAATCTCGGGAGGCAGACATGACAACAACCAGCGCCTTGCAGGGAATCACCGTGCTCGACATGAGCCGCGTTCTCGCCGGCCCCTCATCAACCCAGCTTCTCGGCGATCTCGGCGCCGAGGTCATCAAGGTGGAACGGCGCGGCGTCGGGGATGAGACCCGCACCTGGGGCCCGCCCTACATGAAGGACGCCCAGGGCGGCGACAGCGGCGAAAGCGCCTACTACCTGTCGGCCAACCGCAACAAGCGGTCCGTCACGGTCGACATCGCCAAGCCGGCAGGCGTCGCCCTGGTCCGCCGCATGCTGGCCAAATCGGACGTGCTGATCGAAAACCTGAAGGTCGGCGGCATGGCGAAATACGGCCTTAGCTACGACGACCTGAAGGCCGATTTCCCCGGCCTGGTCTATTGCTCCATCACCGGGTACGGGCAGACCGGCCCCTACGCGCCGCGCCCCGGATACGACATGATGGCCCAGGGCCTGGGCGGCCTGATCAGCATGACCGGCGAGCCCGGGCGGCTTCCGGTCAAGGTGCCGATCGCCGTCAACGACGTGATGACCGGCATGTACGCGGCGGTCGCCATCCTGGCGGCGCTGCGCCACCGGGACGCCACCGGCGAGGGCCAGCACATCGACCTGGGTTTGCTCGATGTTCAGGTCGGCTGGCTCTATAACCAGGGCATGAACTATCTGATCGGCGGCACGATCCCGGAACGCCTGGGCACAGCACACCCGAATTCGGTGCCCTATCAGGCGTTCGAAACAAAGGACGGCTTCGTCATCATGGGCGCCAACAACGACGATCAGTTCCGGCGCTTCTGCGAACTGGCGGGGGAACCGGACCTGGCCCAGGACCCCCGCTTCGCGACCAACCCGGACCGGGTCAAGAACCGTGACGCGATCGTTGCCAAGGTGCAGGAAATTCTGCACCGGCGGACCAGCGCCGAATGGATCGAAGACCTGAGCGCGGCGAGCCTGCCCGTCTGTCCGATCAACGACCTGGAGCAGGTGTTCGCCGACCCCCACGTGCAGGCCCGCGGCATGAAGATTTCCATGCCCCATGGCGCCGCCGGCGGCCAGCCGGTAGACATGATCGGAAATCCCATCAAGATGTCGGGAACACCCGTATCCTACCGCCGCCCGCCGCCGACCCTGGGCGAGCATACCGACGAAGTTTTGCACGACGTGTTCGGCCTGTCGCAGGACGAGGTTTCCCGTCTGCGCGCCGACGAAATCATCTAGGAGGAACATACCATGAGCGTGACAGTCACCTTTGTCGGATCGGGCGATGCCTTCGGTGCCGGCGGCCGGTTCCAGACCTGTTATATGGTCGACGCACCGGGCTTTCGCTACGTCATCGACTTCGGCGCCACCAGCATGACCGCCCTGAATCAGCTCGGCATCGATCACACCACCATCGACGCCGTGGTGCTGACCCATATCCATGGCGACCATTGCGGCGGCCTGCCCTTTTTCCTGATGGATTCCATGCTCGGCGCCAAGCGGACGAAGCCCCTGGTGATCGCCGGACCGCGCGACACCCAGGCCCGCATCGCGGGCATCTGCGAGGCCCTGATGCCGGGCATGCACGCCATGTCACCAAAGTTTCAACTGGATTATGTAGAAATGCCGGTGATGCAGGAATCACGGATCGGCCCGCTGACGGTCACCCCCTATCCGGCGGCGCATACGGGGGAGACCAATCCCACCAGCCTGCGCACGGAGATCAATGGAAAGGTCGTGTCCTATACGGGCGACAGCGCCTGGACCAAGCACATGCCGGCGGTGGCCCGGGACGCGGACCTGTTCATCTGCGAATGCTACTTCCACGGCAGATCCATCAACTTCCACATGAACTACCCGGACATCGTCGAGCACCGGGACGACCTGAAGCCCAAGCGCATGATCCTGACCCACTTCAGCCGCGAGATGATGCCGCATAAGGACGAGGTGCCCGAGGAAACGGCCCATGACGGGCTAGTCGTCAATCTTTAGGAGAGCACAGCAGACATGACCGTACGTGTTGCAATCAACGGCTTCGGCCGCATGGGCCGCCTGGCCCTGCGCGCGGCCTGGGGGTTCGATCCCGCCAAACCCGCCAGCCTGCAAGGCCCCGGCGGCGCCTGGGGCGCGGGCGACATCGACATCGTCCATATCAACGAACCCGGCGGCACGGCGGAGATGGCGGCCCACCTGATGGCCTTCGACAGCATCCATGGCCGCTGGCCCGTGGCGGCGCGGGCGGACGGCGCGGATGCGTTGATGTTCGGCGACCGGCGCCTTGGCTATACCGGCGCATCGAAGCCGGCCGAAATCGACTGGGCCGGCCTGGGCGTGGACCTGGTGCTGGACTGTTCCGGCAAGTTCAAGACCCGCGACGCCGTGGCGCCCTATTACGCTGCCGGAGTGAAAAAGGTCGTCGTCTCGGCGCCGGTGAAGGGCGACGCGCTCAACATCGTCATGGGCGTCAACGACGATCTCTACGACCCCAAGGTCCACGATCTGGTAACGGCGGCGTCCTGCACCACCAACTGCCTGGCGCCGGTGGTCAAGGTCATCCACGAAGGCATCGGCATCACCCACGGCATGATCACCACCATCCACGACGTGACCAACACGCAGACGGTGATCGACAAGCCCATGAAGGACATGCGCCGCGCCCGCTCGGCGCTCGCTAACCTGATCCCGACCTCGACCGGGTCGGCCACGGCGATCACCATGATTTTCCCGGAACTGAAGGGCAAGCTTGACGGCATCGCCGTGCGCGTTCCCCTGCTCAACGCCTCCATCACCGACTGCGTGTTCGAGGTCGCGCGCAAGACGACGGTGGACGAGGTCAACGACCTGCTGCGCCGGGCCGCCGATGGGCCGCTCATGGGCATCCTCGATGTCGAGGACCGGCCCCTGGTATCCAGCGACTTCAAGGGCGACACCCATTCGTCGATCATCGACGCGCCGTCGACCATGGTCACGGACGGCACTCAGGTGAAGATCATCGCCTGGTACGACAACGAAATGGGCTATGCCCACCGCCTGTACGAACTGACGGAGAAGGTGGCGCGGTCAATCGACTGACCTGGCCGGCCCTGGAGCATCACGCGATGTTGGACGTCCGAAAATACGCCGTCGTGACCGCCGCCTACTGGGGCTTCATGCTCACGGACGGTGCTCTGCGCATGCTCGTGCTGCTGCACTTCCACCGGTTGGGCTACACCCCGTTCGAACTGGCGGTGCTGTTCCTCGCTTATGAGCTGATGGGCATCGTCACCAACGCCGGCGGCGGCTGGGTGGCGTCGCGCTTCGGATTGAAACTGACGTTGACCGGCGGATTGCTCCTCCAGGTGATCGCCCTGCTCGCCCTCTCGACGCTCGATCCTGGCTGGCCGAAGGAGCTGTCCGTCCTGTTCGTGCTGGTGGTTCAGGGCCTGTCCGGCGTCGCCAAGGACCTGACCAAGATGAGCTCGAAAAGCGCGCTCAAGTTCGTCGTGCCGGAGAACGAGACCGGCGGGCTCTACCGCTGGGTCGCCCTGTTGACGGGCTCCAAGAACGCCATCAAGGGCCTGGGCTTTTTCATCGGCGCCCTGCTGCTGTCCGCCGCCGGGTTCCAGGGCGGGTTGTGGCTGATGGCCGGGTTCCTTGCGGTCATCCTGGCGGGCGCCGCCCTGTCGGTCGAAAAGGGCATGGGCAAGGCCAAGAAAAAGGCCAAGTTCACCGAAATCTTCTCGAAATCGCGGGAGATCAACCTGCTGTCGGCGGCGCGGGTGTTTCTGTTCGGCGCCCGCGACGTATGGTTCGTCGTCGGCGTGCCGGTGTTTCTGTACGACCAATTGGGCTGGACCTTCAATCAGGTCGGCGCGTTCATGGCCGCCTGGGTGATCGGCTACGGCTTCGTGCAAGCCATGGCGCCGAAACTGACATCGCGGTCGGCCGACGGGTTGAGCACCGAAGTCCGCGCCGCACGGATTTGGCTGGTCCTGCTCGCCCTGACCGTCGTGGTGATCATTGCGGCCCTGCGCCTCGGCGTTGATCCGGCGGTCGCCCTGATCGCCGGGCTGGGCGTGTTCGGAATCGTGTTCGCCGTCAATTCCGCCGTGCATTCCTATCTGATCCTGGCCCTGTCGGAAAATGACGGCGTGACCCTGAACGTGGGATTCTACTATGGTGCCAACGCCACCGGCCGCCTGCTGGGGACCCTGCTGTCCGGCATTTCCTATCAATGGGCGGGGATCGACGGATGCTTGATGGTCGCCTTCGTGTTCCTCGTCGCCGCCACGGTCTTTACCTCGTTCCTCCGCGACAAGCGGGTGGTGCCAGCGGCATAGGCCGCGGGACAATGACTATCCGCGCAGCAGAACCGCCGCACATTTCTCGTCCGTGATCAGCGTATTGGCCAGACCGGCGGTCAGGGCGGCGCGCACGATGTCGGCCTTGAACGTGCCGCCGGCCGCAAGGATGACATTGGGGATGCGGCGCAACGTGTCGAAGGGCACCGACAGGGTGCGGGCATTGATCTCGTGATCGATCATCCGCCCGTCCGCGCCGATGAAATAGTCGCAGATGTTGCCGACCGCGCCCGCATCTTTCAGGTCCGCGACCTGATCGCGGGTCAGCACGCCGTAGTCCACCATCTTCGTCTTGGCCGACAGATCGACCGCCGAGATCAGCGCCGCCTGGCAGCGTCCGGAAATGTCGTAGATCCGGCGTACCGGCTCGCTCTCGGCAAATGTGGCCCGGGCGGCGGCGGTTTCCGCGAGCATCGGCGCGGTCATGTAATAGCAGCCGGCGCCCAGCACGCGGGCGAACGCGGCGGCGTTGTCATAGGGGTTGATGGCGCCGCTTTGCGGCAGGCCGCCCGACAGGGACACGACCGTGTTCGCCGCTCCTTCACGGGGGATCAGGCTGAACCCCGCGGCATGGATCGTCGCACCCCAGCCGAGCCCGAGGAAGCCATCGGGCGCCAACACGCCGGACAGGTATTGCCCGGCGGCCAGGCCGACCACCCGGCGCACGTCGTCTTCGTCCGCCGGCGCCGGTACGACCACGGCATCCCGCAGGGCGAACGTTTCGCGCAGCGCGTTCTCGGCCTCCAGGCAGGGCGCCAGCGGCAGGTCCAGGGTGACCCGGACAGCGCCCTCGCGGCGGGCGTCGTTGATGACGCGGTTCACCGTCGCCCGGTTGAGCCCGACACGGTCGGCGACCTCCTGCTGGGTCTGCCCCTCGCGGAAATGGTACCAGCAGATGCGCGCCGCGAGCGCCGGATCGACGGCGGCGGGACGGGTGCCGGAAGCGCCGTTCTTTTTCTGTTTTGCCATGACCTATCCTAACCTTCCCCGGGGCGCCATGCGAGCCACGATGGCCGATGGCCGGCACCGTGATCGGTCATCGGGACGGCTTGATTTATATATTGAAGGATAATATATTGCCCCTCTAAGCATCTGTGTTCATCCACTGTCCCGACAGAGCCATGCCCCGATTAGCCCCCGTCCCGCCGCCAGAGATCGACTACACGGACCCCGTCTATTGGAACGGGCTGATCAAGATGAGCCTGTCGAAGTTCTTCATCCTCTGCGTCCTCAATCGGAGCCCCATGCACGGTTACGAAATCTCCAAGGCCGTGGAAGATACGACACAGGGCTGCTGCTCGCCGACCCCGGGGGCCCTCTACCCGGTTCTGAAGGAGTTCGAGAAGGGCGGCTATGTCACCGCCCACGAAGAGGTCGTAAGCGGACGGATGCGCAAGATCTACACGATCACCGACAAGGGACAGACGGCGTTCCAGGTCGCGGTCAAGGCCTGGGCCGAGGTCGGCGCCTGCGTTTCCGCAAACAGCGAAGGGATCTGCCGGACCGAGGACTGCTGCTGATCTTTTTTGATCTTCTTATATCACCCACCAATGCATCGGACATCATACAAGGACCCCCATCATGCCCGCTTCTTCACCCCGGTCAGAACTCCCCATCGCGATCATCGGCGCCGGCCCGGTCGGCCTCGCCGCCGCCGCGCATCTGCATGGATACGGCCTGCCCTTCGTCATTCTGGAGGCCGGGGCCGAACCGGGCGCCGCCATGCGCCAATGGGGCCACGTGCGCCTGTTCTCGCCCTGGCGCTACGACATCGACAAGGCGGCGCGCGGCCTGCTGGAAGACACGGGATGGCAGGCCCCCGACCCCGACGCCCTGCCCACGGGCGACGAGATCGTCGACCGCTACCTGGCGCCGCTCGCCGCCCACACGGCGATCCGCCCCCATTTGCGCCTCAATGCCGGGGTCACCGCCCTGGGTCGCAAGGGCATGGACAAGGTCCGTTCCGAAGGGCGCGCCGAACGGCCGTTCGAAATCCGGCTTGCTGACGGCACTTCCCTTGACGCCGCGGCGGTGATCGATGCTTCCGGCACCTGGACCGCGCCGAACCCCATGGGGGCCGGCGGCCTGCCCGTGCCCGGCGAGGCCGACTGCGCCGACCGTATCGCCTACGGCATTCCCGACGTGCTGGGCCGCGCCCGCGCCGTTTACGCCGGCAGACGCACATTGGTGGTCGGCAGCGGCCATTCCGCCTTCAACGTGCTGCTCGACCTGTTGGACCTGAAGGATGCCGAACTCGGGACGGAGATCGTCTGGGCCGTGCGCCGCGATACCGGCGACACCCTGTTCGGCGGTGGTTCCGCCGACGCCCTGCCGGCCCGGGGCGACCTGGGTGTGCGAACACGTGCGGCCATGGAGTCAGGCCGCCTGACATTGCTCCGCCCCTTTTCCGTGCGCGCCGTCTCGCGCAACGGCGACGGCCTTGACGTTGTCGGCGACCTGAACGGCACCGACGCGCGGCAACAGGTCGACCGCATCGTCGTCGCCACCGGCTTCCGCCCGCAGCTCGACATGCTGCGCGAGGTGCGTCTGGGCCTCGATCCCTGGCTTGAGGCCGTCAACGACCTGGCGCCGCTGATCGACCCCAACCTGCACAGCTGCGGCACCGTGCGCCCCCACGGCGTGCGCGAACTGAGCCACCCTGAACCCGATTTCTTCATCGCCGGGATGAAGTCCTACGGCCGCGCGCCGACATTCTTGATGACCACCGGCTACGAACAGGTCCGCTCCATCGCCGCCTCGCTCGCCGGCGACCATGAAGCGGCGCACCGCGTCGAACTGGACCTGCCGGAAACGGGCGTGTGCAGCCTGCCGGGCGTGGCCGAGGAACCCTCCTGCTGCGGCGGCCCGGCGCCCGAAGACGTCGATGCCTGCTGCGTCCGCGACATGGACGCCAAGGCCGCCGGCGAGGAGGGCTGCGGGTGCGGCCCCGGCACGGCCGCCGGCGCCTAAGGACTCGCGGATCATGGCGACCAGGCGCAGAGCCGTCATCATCGCCGTCGGCGCCGGGCAGACGCTGGGCTGGGGATCGACCTATTACCTGCCCGCGATCCTGGCCGAACCCATGGCGGCGGAGATCGGCGTCACGACCGGGCTGGTCTACGGCGCCTTCTCCGCCGCCTTGATCCTGTCGGCGCTGCTCGGCCCGGTCGTCGGGCGCCGGATCGACAGACTGGGCGGGCGCGGCCTGCTGTGGGCGGCGAACGTCGTATTCGCCATCGGGCTGGGGATGCTCGGCCTGGCCGAAAGTACCCTCGGCCTGTTCGCCGCCTGGCTCGTCATCGGCGTCGGCATGTCCATGGGCCTTTATGACGCGGCCTTCGCGACCCTGGCCGGCCTCTACGGCCGCGACGCCCGGGGCGCCATCACCGGCATCACGCTGATGGCCGGGTTCGCCAGCACCATCTGTTGGCCGATCACCGCCTTCATGGAGGTGGAAATCGGCTGGCGCGCCGCCTGTTTCGTCTGGGCCGCCACCCATCTGGTTATCGGCCTGCCGCTCAACCGGCTGTTCGTGCCGAAAGGAAACGGCGCGCCGGCCGGTGGAGAGACGGCCGGGGAATCCCATCAGTCCGCGGGCCCTGGAGAGCCCCCCAGATTCGCCGCCGCGATCCTGGCCTTGGTCTTCGCGATCACCTGGTTCACCAGCACCGCCATGGCCGCCCATCTGCCCCGAATACTGCAAGAGGCCGGGACCTCGCCCGCCGTTGCGATCGCGGCGGCGGCCCTGGTCGGCCCGGCCCAGGTCGCGGGCCGGCTGCTGGAGTTCGGATTCCTAAAACACTTTCACCCCTTGCTGTCCGCACGGCTGGCGGCACTGACCCACCCCTTGGGAGCCGCCGTCATACTGGCCGCCGGAGCACCGGCCGCATCCGCCTTCTCCCTGTTGCACGGCGCCGGAAACGGCATCCTCACCATCACCAACGGGACACTCCCCCTCGCCATCTTCGGGGCGGTTGGGTACGGGCGCCGTCAGGGGTTGCTGATGGCGCCGGCCCGCTTCGTCCAGGCCGGCGCTCCCTTCCTGTTCGCCCTCGCGATCGACCACCTGGGCGCCGCCGCGCTTATGCTTTCAGGTGGGTTGGGGCTCGTCTCTTTCGCCGCACTGATGGCATTACGGCCTTCCACTCATGGGGCACAGGGAGCAAATTCTTGAGAAGATAAAAGACCGAAACTTTCCGAAATCTCCGGTCCTTGATACCTGAACGGTTCCTACAACGGTCGGAAATCCCGCGGCAGGCCCAGCCATGCCGCGGCGTCTTGCACGTTCTCAAATACCTTGTGGTCCATGGGCCCCTTGCCGTCCCGGGCATAGATTGCGTCACACACCCGGGCAGTGATCATGAAGCGGTCGGCGGCGACGGTGTTGTTCTGCCGGTAGACGAAGGCGACGGTCGCCGGATGATCGAACATCTTGGCGATCTGGTAACCAAGCACGTCGACGAAGGCGCCCTGCGTGGAATCAAGCCCGGGAGCGGTCTTCAGGCCGTCTTCACAGACGTAGAGCCGGCGCATGCCGGGGCTGAAGTCCGGGGCGGCGGCCAGATCGCGCAATGCATCAACCGTCTCCAGCAGGCTCGACTGCCCAAAGATGGAAAAGCTGACAAGATTTTCGGCCTTATGGATTTTCCAGGAGATTCCCATGGCGGCCCACGTTCATAAGGGTCAGTAATTTCCTTGCACGTAGCCCCTCGAAACAAGCCCCCGTTCGCGGGCGACCACGGCCGCTTGCGAACGGTTCTGCACGCCGATTTTCTTGAATATGCTGCGCGCATGCAGTTTCACCGTGACTTCATGGATTTCCAGGTCACGGGCGATCTGCTTATTCGGTTTTCCGTCGGCGATGCCCTCGAGAACCTCCATCTCGCGGGGCGTCAGCCCCTCCGCATTGATCTTGCGGTCCGCGGCCTCGGCGGCCAGCGCCTGCATGGTTTCAACGGGCACGTAGGTGCCGCCCTCGGCGATCACGCGAAGCGCCCCCGCATAAGCTGACCCGGTCAAGGTTTTCGGCAGGTATCCATGGGCGCCCAGATCGAGTACGGTCTTCACATCCCGGGTCTTGGCGACACCGGACGTCACGGCAATGGCCAGATCGGGATAGGCCTCGCGAAGCCGCCTGACCCCTTCCGTGCCTTCCATGCCGGGCATGGAGAAGTCCAGGACCACAAGGTCGTAGTCCCCCTTGTTCGAAAGCCTGGTCGTCACCTCGTCGAGATTGGACACCGCGTGAATTTCGATATCGGGAAAGGCGCGGTTAAGATGCTCGCGCACAGCGTCGAGAAACATGGGATGGTCATCGGCGAACAGCAAACGCATCCTGCCTGCCCCTTTAATCTTGCGGCCGCATTTCTGCGTAGCCATATGAACCCCCCGGCCCATACTTAAGTATGCCCGAAACACATACTTAGGTCGATACCCAACAAACAGCCGTCAGTGGCACGATAATGCGCTGTTTTCCGCCATTCGGATGGCCGATAAACGAAAAGAAAGAGTCTGGTCAGCGCCGCGGCGCTGACCAGACTCCAGGGGAGGGAGGAGAGTTAAACGAAGGTGCCTACGCCCTTTAGGCGGCGCGCACGTCGTGCAGGAATGTCTGCACGATCTGCTGCAGGGAGGAGGACTTCTGCGCCAGTTCGTCGGAGGCATGGAGAACCTCGGTGGCCGAACCGTCGGTGTCGTTGGCGGCGACCTGAACGGTCGCGATCGAGCTTGAG
>JAVJVP010000017.1:0-326379 GCA_040221095.1 Rhodospirillales bacterium | reverse complement strand
TGTTGTCGGCGCAGGGATCGTGCTGATCGGCAAGTTCGGCTTCGACAGCGACCCGGCCATGTGGGCTGGTCTTGGCGTTCTCGTTGCCGCGTCCCTGTGGAACACCTGGCCGATGCGAAGCAAAAGCCAATCGGGCCAAACCGCGGGCTGCCCTGCCTGTGCGAACGTTAAGGACGAATACGTAACCTCATGACTCAACGAAGGAGATTTTGACGATGCCCCAGAAACGCAAGATCGAAGTTTTCAGTGCCGGATGTGGCTTGTGTGAGGACACCATTGAGTTGGTCAACCAGATGGCCTGTTCAAACTGCGAGGTTTCCATCCTCGATATGAAAGAGGACGAGGTGATTGCCAGGGCCAAGGACTTGGGCGTGCGCACGCTGCCTGCCGTGGCGGTTGACGGCGTTCTGGCCTCGTGTTGTGCCGGGCGAGGTCCCGAAGAATCGGCTTTGCGTGCAGCTGGTGTTGGGGCGGTGTAAGTCTTTCAGTTTGATTAGGCCGAGGATGGATGGCTGTTCTAGTTCAGAAGTGAAAACGCTATTTAGAAGCCTCCCCTTTATCCCGCGCCGCAATCTTGTTGCCCCCGGCGATCGCCGACGCAGCGGCGCGTGGCGTTTGGGCCGTGACGAAAAGCTGCGCGGTCAATTGGCGGACAGAGAAAACGTCAGTTTGGTGCTTTCGGTGAAGATCCCTCCCCGGTTGCCCGGCGTCAGGGGGCCGTAGCGCGGTTCGAACACCGGCGGCAGCGGCCGGCCGATCTCGGGCGCCAGCCAGAGGCGCAACAGGTGCCGCCGGTTTTCGATCTCCGGCCAATCCTCGTAATCCGTGCGCGAATGCAGGATCTGGTGGTTGTGCAGCAGCTGGATGTCGCCCGGCAGGAAATCCATGGAAAGATAGAATTCCGGGTCGTTGCAGAGCGTATCCAGGTAGTCCATGGCCTCGGTCTCGATGGCCGTCAGGCGGCGCGCCTCGGGAAACAGCTCCTGGGCCGAGCGGATGTACTGCCCCACGTACATCGTCGTCAGATGGCCGGCGTGCCAGTTGAACACGGGCACGTCGAACCAGGGCTTCATCCCCGGCGGGATTTCGCCGCGGCGGTCGGTGGGAAAGGCGTTGAACAGCGCCCGCCACAGGTCGGGCCGCCGTTCGCGGATCACGTCGTGCAGGGTCACGGAGCTGACGATGCGGCTGGCGCCGCCGGATTTCGCCGTTTTCAGGCAGAGCAGCCCGACGATGTCGACGCTGTCCGTATGGAATTCGAGGCCGCGGTTGGTCTGATAGTACCGCGTGGTCGGGTCCTTGATGTTCAGGCCGATATCGCGCACGTGGCCCAGCAGATGCCCCTTGGCGTTGCTGGGCCGGAAACCGCCGATGTAGGACCCCAGCCCCAGATAGCCGACGGCCGATTCCGTGACGCTGTAGCGCTCGACCGGAAACCCGCGCAGCAGCACGAAACCGCGTCCGTTGACGACCTCGTCGCGCAGCCCCTTCAGGCGCGGGCCCAGGGTCGGAAGATGGAAGGTCTTGGGCCCGATATCCGCCATGCTCAGGTCGTTGGCCTGATGGGCGCGGATGGCCGCGTCGATTTCGGCGATCTCGTCCGCGTTGAGATGTTCGATCCAGACGCCGGATGCCGCCATGTCCGGGCCGCGCCAGGCGCCGGGGCCGCCGACCGGCCCCGGCGTCAGGTCGGGTGATGTCGGGTCGGGCGCCGTATCGGCTGCGTGGTTGAGGGCTAGGTCAGGCATGGTCGCTCCCGCAGGTTGTTGGCGGAACCAGCATCAAGCCGGACAACTTATTTGTCTATTTTGTTTTTTTAATTGATTGATATATTTATAACATGAATAACAACATCACCCTCCGCCAACTGCGGGCCTTTCTCGCCGTCATGGAACAGGCCAGCTTCACCAAGGCAGCGGCCGTGCTCAATATGACGCAGTCGGCGCTGACCAATTCCGTGAAGAACCTGGAAACGGAACTGGGGCTGCGCCTGTTCGACCGCACCACCCGGCATGTCGAGCCGACGGCCCACGGCCGGCAGTTCGCCACCGTCGCCCGCCGCTTCACCGAGGACCTGGAGCGCGGCATGGACGATCTGCGCGCCCATGTGGACCGCCAACAGGGCCTGGTCGTGGTCGGTGCGACGGCGACGATGATCACCTCGGTGCTGATCCCGGCGATCAAGGACATGGCCGCCCGGTATCCGGGAATCCGCGTGCGGATCATCGAAGTCCTGACGGCGGAGGCGGTCGAGCGCGTCCGCGCCGGAGACATGGACATGGCGTTCACCACCCTCGCCCTGCCCGACGCGGATTTCGACGCCACGCCGGTAATGCGCGACGCTTTCCATCTTGTCTGTCCGCCGGCGCATCCCCTGGCGGCGCACCAAGGCCCCCTCGCCTGGGACGTGTTCAACGACCATGCGGCCGTGGGCATGTCCGGGGAAAGCGGCATCCGGGGCATTCTCAGGGAACATGCGGCGGGCCAGCTTGCGGTCAGCGGGCTGGCCTACGAGGTGTCATCGGTTTGGGGGCTGATCCGCATGGTGCGCGACGGGCTGGGGATCGCGGCGGTGCCGGGCCTGGTGGCCCAGGCCATGGCGGCGGAAGGCATCCCCGGGTTCCGCCTGGCGCCGCCCATCCACCGCACAGTGTCCCTGATCACGCGCGCCGGGCGGTCGCCGACGCCGGCCGCCGGCACCCTGGTGTCGGCCGCGCTGGCGCAACTACGGAACGTGCAAAGCGACGGGATCGAGATTCCAGTGACCGAGGAGCAGTTATCCGCGCGGGGCTTCTCTGCGGGATAGCCGCCTCACCCGGCCTCGGCCGGAAGAAACGTCGCCGCCTCGATCTTGTTGCCGTCGGGATCGCGGATGAAGGCCGCGAAATACGGCCCCGTGGCGGCCTGCCGCAGTCCGGGCGCGCCGTCGTCCGCGCCGCCGTGGGCCAGGGCTGCTGCGTGGAACGCGATGACCGCGTCCTGGGTGCGGGCGCGCAGGCAGACGTGCATGCCCGTATCAACGCCCGCCGCCGCCATGCCCGGGCGGGCGTTGAGCCAGAATTCCGGATAGCGCTTGCCGAAGCCGACCGTATGCGGCCGCTCGACCAGCCGCGTCAGGCCGAGCGGCGCCAGAACGGCTTCGTAGAACGCCGCGCCGGCGGCAAGGTCCGAGACGGGGATGGAGATATGATCGATCATGGCGGCCTCTGCGTTTGCGGTGGCCAACATACTGCGTCCGGATGGCCCTTGTGTGAAGCCATCGGAGTTCCCTACCATCCACCGTCGTTTCCATAGTCCCCTCCTCCAGCCAGAATGAGACCACCGACCATGACCCAGCAAGACATCGTAGAACGCGCCCGCGCCGTCCTTCCCGGCGCCGGTTTCGGCAACTTCGACGCCAGTTTCGTGATCCGCGAGGGCAAGGGGGCGCATATCTGGGACGAGGACGGCAACGAATACATCGACTTCCTGATCGGCTCCGGCCCCATGATCCTGGGCCATTGCCATCCCGAGGTCGTCGAGGCCGTGCAGGACCAGGTGGCCAAGGGGTCGACCTTCTTCGCCAGCAACGCCCACGGCATCGAACTGGCCGAGGAAATCTGCCGCGCCATGGCCTGCGCCGAACAGGTCCGCTTCACCAGCACGGGCAGCGAGGCCGACATGTTCGCCATGCGCCTGGCCCGCGCCCATACCGGGCGGGACAAGATCCTCAAGTTCGAGGGCGGCTACCACGGCATGTCGGCGGAAGGCCAGATGAGCCTGGCGCCCGACCGGATGATGAACTACCCCGTCGCCGTGCCGGATTCGGCGGGCATTCCCGACGCCGTGCGCGACGACATGCTGGTCGCGCCCTACAACGACATCGCGTTCTTCCGCTCGCTGATCGCCGAGCGCGGCCAGGAGATCGCCGCCGTCATCGTCGAGCCGCTGCAGCGGATCATCCCGCCCCTGCCCGGTTTCCTTGAGGCCCTGCGCGCGGAATGCACCCGCCACGGCATGGTCCTGATCTTCGATGAGGTCGTGACCGGGTTCCGCCTGGCCTATGGCGGCGCGCAGGAGGTCTACGGCGTGACGCCCGACGTCTGCACCCTGGGCAAGATTATTGGCGGCGGTTTCCCCCTGGCGGCGATCGCCGGCAAGGCCCACATCATGGCCCATTTCGACGCCGGCAAGGTCGGCAAGGATAAGGCCTTGATGCAGATCGGCACCCTCAGCGGCAATCCGGTCGCCGCCGTGGCCGGCCTCAAGACCATGGAAATCCTGCGCCGCCCGGGCCAGTACGACCACCTGTACGCGGTCGGGGAAAGACTCATCAAGGCCATCAACGAACACCTGGGAGCGGCGGGCCAGGCGCATCACGTCGCCGGCTGTCCCGTGCTGTTCGACATCGTCTTCGCCGACGGCCCCGTGCACAATTACCGCGACGTCGGCCGGGGCGACGCGAAAAAGGCGGCCCGGTTCAACGCCGTGCTGCGCGACCAGGGCATTTTCAAGTCGCCCAGCAAGTTCTATCCCTGCCTGGCACTGACCGATGACGACGTGGCGCGGACGGTCGACGCCATCGCCCGGGCCGCGGCGTCGCTGAACGACTGATCTGGGGAGCCTTTGACGTGTCCGACGACCTGAGCAGCGACAACCCGACCGCGCGCCTGCGCGCCGTGATGGCGAAACTGCGCGATCCCGACGGCGGCTGCCCCTGGGATATCGAGCAGACGTTTGCGACCATCGCCCCCTACACCATCGAGGAAGCCTACGAGGTCGCCGACGCGATCCAGCGGGGCGACATGGCGGGCCTGCGGGACGAATTGGGCGATCTGTTGCTGCAGGTCTTCTTTCACGCCCGCATGGCCGAGGAAGCGGGCCATTTCGATTACGACGACGTGGCCCGCGCCATCGCCGACAAGATGGTGCGCCGCCATCCCCATGTATTCGGCGACGCGGACATCGCAACGGCCGAGGCCCAGACCGTGCATTGGGAAGACCTGAAGGCGCGGGAGCGGGCGGAAAAGGGCGAGACGCCGGCGGAAGACGCCAGCGCGCTCGACGGCGTGGCGATCCCCCTGCCCGCCCTGACCCGCGCGGAAAAGCTGCAGAAACGGGCCGCCCGCATCGGCTTCGACTGGCCCGAGGCGGAACCGGTCATCGCCAAGATCGAGGAAGAACTGGCGGAGCTTCGCGCCGAAATGGAGGGCGGCACATCGCGGGCGCGCCTGGAAGAGGAAATGGGCGACCTGTTGTTCGCCGTCGCCAACCTGGCCCGGCACCTTAAGATCGACCCGGAAACGGCGTTGCGCCGGGGCAACCACAAGTTCGAGGACCGCTTCCGCCGTATGGAACAACGCTTGCGCGGCCAGGGCCTGGACCCGGCGAATGTCGGCCTGGACGAGATGGAAGCCGCCTGGCAGGCCGAGAAAGCCCACGACAAGGCCGCTGAATAGTCGAAAACCGCTGACCGGCGGGCCTGAATAGGCTAGAAGGTTGAAGGACTTAAACCGATTGAGAGCCGGGTTTCCCGCATGCGCCGCCGTCTTCGCCCCCTGCTGATCCTGCTGGTCGCCGCCGTCGCCCTGTCCGGCTGCTACCTTCCGGCGCGTTTCGACGCCGAGATCGAGCTCGACCGGCGCGGCTACTACAAGATGTTCTTTTCCGGATATCTGATCGACACGCGTCTGTACGGCGCGCTCAAGGACGGCAAGGTCCAGGGCGCCCAGGAGGTCGACGAGGTCAAGAAGCTGAAGGCGGATATCGAGCGCGACACGGATGCGTCCGACTTCGGCTACATCAAGCAGGGCTATTTCAAGATGAAGTGGCAACGCGAGGGCGACCTGCTGCAGGCCAAATCGGTGACCTTCCTGCGCCGCAACGAGCATATCTTCGGCATCGCCTACAACAAGGAAACCCGCATCGTGAACATGCTGGGCCGGTCCCTGCCGAAAAGCCAGAAGGACCAGATCGTCCAGGCCGGCATGAACATGACGGGCGAACTGCGCGTCATCACCGACACCAAGGTGATCAGCCACAACGCCGACGAGGTGAAGGATTTCCCCAGCCGCGGCCCGCGCACCAAGGTCTACGTCTACCGCATCCCCAACATCTACCGCGCCACGCCGCAGATGCAGATCAGCCTGCGTTAGGCCGTATAATTCCCCGTCATGCCCGTGTCCGACACGGGCATCCCCGCCTTTCCCAATCGATGGACCCCCGGGTCAAACCCGGGGGTGACGTGTGTGTGGGGCGACGCTCCCGTGACGGTCAGCCTGCGCCAAGGGGGGGCCGGCGTCATTCCCGCGAAAGCGGGAATCCAGGCCGTCGCTGTGGGCCCCTGCTTTCGTGGGGGTGACGTCTGGGGTGGTCAACCTTCCTGGTTCAGCCCCAGTTCCCGTTGCAGTCTCTTGGTCAGGCCCAAGGAGACGAGGCGGTGGGATTCCGCGAGGTGGTCCTTGAGGCCGGCGTCGCTCAACCCCGGCGCGGCGTACTGCTGGATCCATTTCATGCCGCGTGACGCCAGATAGGGCGCCGGGCGCAGGCCCGGCATGTCGCGCAGCACGTCATAGGCGAATTCCGAGACCTTGAAGGTGATGCCGGCGAGATCGCCCGCGTTCCAGCCGCCAATGGCGAACACCTTGCCGCCGACCTTCCACACGTCCGACCCGCCCCATTGCACGACATGGGTGGTGGCCGGCAGCGTGCGGCAGAAGGCGTTGAACTCGTCATAAGTCATGGCCGCCCCCCTCCCCGATTGCCGCCGCCCTATTTGCGGCGCAGCCTGCGGATCAGCGACGAGGTGTCCCAACGCGCCCCGCCCATGTCCTGGACGTCCTTGTAATAGCCGTCGACGACGCGGGTGACCGCCAGTTCGGCGCCGTTGGCCTCGGCCTCGGCGAAGCAGATGCCCAGGTCCTTGCGCATCCAATCGACGGCGAAGCCGAAGTCGAACTGGTCGTCGGCCATGGTCTTGCCGCGGTTTTCCATCTGCCAGCTTTGCGCCGCACCCTTGGAAATGACGTCGAGCACCTGCTTGACGTCGAGCCCGGCGCGCATGCCGAAGTCGAGCCCTTCCGACAGGCCCTGAAGCAGCCCGGCGATGCAGATCTGGTTGACCATCTTGCACAGCTGGCCCGCGCCCACGGGGCCCAGCAGGGTGACCGCGCGGGCGTAGGCCTGGATCACCGGCTCGGCGCGGGCGAAATCCCCGTCCCCGCCGCCGCACATGACGGTCAGCACGCCGTTCTCGGCCCCCGCCTGGCCGCCGGACACGGGGCCGTCGATGAAGCCGACGCCCTTTTCGGCGGCCTTGGCCGCGATCTCGCGGGCGACGGCGGCGGACGCCGTGGTGTGATCGACCAGCACCGTGCCCGCGTCCATGCCCGCCAGCATGCCGTCGTCGCCGTAGGTCACGGCGCGCAGGTCGTCGTCGTTGCCGACGCAGCAGAACACGAATTCGGCGCCCTTGGCCGCTTCCGCGGGTGTCTTGCCGAACGCGCCGCCGTGGTCGGCCGCCCATTTCTCGGCCTTCGCCGTGGTACGGTTGTAGACGGTGACCTGATGGCCGTTTTTCGCCAGATGCCCGGTCATGGGATAACCCATGACGCCCAGGCCGATGAATGCGCAGCGTGCCATGCCGCCTCCTTGATTGAATTCGATAGATTTATGTCCCAAGCGATACGGCCCCGAGTGCGGGGCCGTGGCCCATGCTAAACGCCCGCCCTTGCCCGGGGCAAGGCGGGATATGTCTCAGGACATTAGGTCGTTGAGCGCGCGCCAAGTCTCGCCGTCCGGGGCCAGCAGCAGCGCGTCGCCCGGCCGGCGTGCGCCGGGAGTATAGGCCCGCCCGTCGCCGGACATGGCGGCATGGCCGCCGGCTTCGGCATGGAGCAGCACCCCCGCCGCATGGTCCCAGGGCATCAGCTTTCCGGCGTAGCGGGCGAAATCAAGGGTTCCCCGCGCCAGGTCCATGTATTCCAGGCCGACGCAGCGGTAGCGCAGGAAGGCCTTGGGGATCGGCGGGCTGCCGGATGTTCCGGCACGGGCGCGCAGACGGTCGGCGAACTTATGTCCGAGGGAGCCGGTCATTTCGGCGACGGGGCCGGCCGCCCCCAGGCGCAGAGGCGCGCCGTCGATGGCGGCTCCACCACCCACCGCGGCCGTCGCCATATGTCCGCCGTTGGGATCGTAGATCCAGCCCATGACCGTCTCGCCGCGCCGGGCGAGCGCCACGATGACCGCGAACCGCGGCGTGCCATGGGCGAAATTGTGGGTCCCGTCCAGGGGATCGATGATCCAGGCCCAGTCGGCGTCCGCCAACTGGCCGAGGGCCTGGGGGTTGTCCTCATGGGCTTCCTCGCCGACGACCAGGGCGCCGGGGATCAAGGCCTGCAGCTGTTCGGTCAGAAACGCCTCCGCCGCCCGGTCGGCGACGGTCACCAGGTCGCCCGGGTTCTTTTCCGAAATCTCGTGGCTTTCCAGGGCGCGGAAGCGCGGCAGGATTTCCGCCTCCGCCGCCGCGCGCAGGATGGCGGCGACCCGGTCGGGATCGATGTCGAAGGCATTGGGCACGGGATGGCAATCCGGACGCCGCCCAGTGGGGCGGGTCAGTTGGAGTGGATGTCGCGGTCGCGGTGGAAGGCTTCGGCCAGGTCTTCCAGCATCTGCGCCGCATCGTCGCTGTAGTCGGCGCGCTGCATCAGGGCCCGGGTGATGAAGGTCGCGAAGGATACGGCCTCGCCCTTGCCGCGCAGGCGGAAATCGTCTGCCAGGCGCTGCAGATGGTCGTGGACATGGCTTTTCGCCATGACGTTCAGCTGGCGTTTGACCAGCTTGTTCTTGGAACGCCATTTGTTCTGGCTGCGGTTTGTCGCCATGAGTGCCCGTCCGTCCGTACCGGATGCTTGCGTGTCGCCGGATCGCGATGAACCCGGTTTAGCGTCAAATGGTTACCAACCGGTGTAGGGACTCCGTCCCCGGACCCCTCGCCGTCTAGTGTAGACGGCTCCGGCGGGCGCTGTCGATACGGGTCAGCAGCTGCGCCTGGCTGCGCGGGTCCATGCGGATGCGCAGGTGAATGCCGGTTTCGCCGTCGGTCCGCTCCAGAACCTCGCCGTGTTCGTAGATCCAGGCCAGGGTCGCCCCTTCGTCGAAGCCCAGATCCAGTTCCATCTCGCCCAGCTTGTCGCCGAGCACGTCCTGAATGCGCTGGATCAGATGGTCGAGCCCCTGCCCCGTCACGGCGGAGAGGGCGATCGGCGGGTTGTTGTCCTGGCGGGCGATGCGTTCCTCCAGGGCGGAGAGGGCCTCCGGCGGCAACAGGTCGATCTTGTTGAGGGCCTCGGTGATCGGCGTTTCGGAGTCGTCGCCCAGGCCCAGGCTGCCCAGAACCTCCAGCACGTCGCGGCGCTGGATCTCCGTATCCGGATCGGCGATGTCGCGCACATGCAGGACCATGTCGGCTTCCACGACCTCTTCCAGGGTGGCATGGAAGGCGTTGACCAGTTGGTGCGGCAGGTCGGAAATGAAGCCCACGGTGTCGGACAGGATGACCGGCCCGCCTTCCGGCAGGTCGAGTCTGCGCATGGTCGGGTCCAGGGTCGCGAAAAGCTGATCCTTGGCCACCACGTCGGCGCCGGTCAGGTGGTTGAACAGGGTCGACTTGCCGGCGTTGGTGTAGCCGACCAAGGCAACCACCGGATAGGGCACGCGCTGGCGCGCGCGGCGCTGCAGGGAGCGCGTGCGCTTGACCTCGGTCAGTTCGCGCTTCAGGCGCGCGATGCGCTGGCGGATCATGCGCCGGTCGAGTTCGATCTGCCGTTCGCCGGGACCGCCCATGAACCCCGCCCCGCCGCGTTGGCGTTCCAGGTGGGTCCAACTGCGGACCAGGCGGCCGAGCTGATAGCTGAGCGCGGCAAGGTCGACCTGCAAGCGGCCTTCCTTGGTCCGTGCCCGGGCACCGAAGATTTCCAGGATCAGGCCCGTTCGGTCGATGACCTTGGCTTCCCAGGCGGTTTCCAGGTTGCGCTGCTGGACCGGCGTCAGGTTGGCGTTGACGACGACAAGGTCGCAGTCATGCAGGGCATGCAGGGTCTCGCCGATGCGCTCCACAGTGCCCTTGCCCAGCAGGGTCGACGGCCGGGGGCGGGTCAGCTCAAAGGTTTCGGCATGGACGACATCCAGGTCGATGGCCCCGGCGAGGGCCACGGCCTCGTCCAGGTTGGCGCGCGCACTGCGGGTGTCGGCCCCGCCGGCCGCGGACATGTTCGGATGGATGACGGCGCAAGAACCCGCGCCCACCGCCTTGGCGGCGGACGTGACATCACCTGGGGTTTGTTCGCTCAATCCTCGACGGACTCGGTGGAATCCGGTTCGAACAATTGGATGGGAACGGACGGCATGACCGTGGAGATGGCGTGCTTGTACACCAGCTGGGTATGGCCGTCCCGGCGCAGGAGAACGGAAAAATTGTCAAACCAGGTAACGATTCCCTGCAGCTTGACCCCGTTGACCAGAAACACCGTGACCGCAGTTTTGTTCTTCCTGATGTGGTTAAGAAAAACGTCCTGCACGTTTTGTGATTTTTCTGACGACATCTCTCCCCACCCCAAAGTCTTTTTGCGGCCGCACCTCGCTTCTGCGCGCTGGCCGTAATGCCGCGTCCGACTTTGTTCCGGGCTCCCTGTTGTTGTTTTCTCTTTTGTTTCTACACGGCTAACCAGCCTTGTACAAAAGATTACAGTGTCTGAGTGAACTTGCAAAGAGTATCGCAGTCGGGGAAATGCAGGGCCGGAGGAAAGTCTATGAATTCATCTACTCCCGGTTCGTGAGGTCGGATCAGCACCGGGTAACAGCCCGCCCCATGGGCGCATTCCATGTCGATGTCGGCGTCGCCGACGAACCACACCCCCTCCCCGGCCGCCACGCCGCCGGGGCGAAGCGCCATGTCGATGGGGTCACGGGCCGGTTTGTCGCGGGGCGCATCCATGGCCCCGACCAGGGCCCCGAAATGGTCGGTCCAACCCAAGGCCTGGGCCTCCTTGCGCAGGAACGACCCTTTCTTGTTGGACACCACGCAAAGGTATACGCCGGCGTCCGCCAACCCCTGTAAGAGCGCCCCCGCCCCCGCCGCCGGCTGCAGTTTTTCCGCATGGATCGCGCCGTAGCGGCCGTAGAACACGTCGCCGGCCTTTTCCCAGTCGTCGCCGAACAGGCCGGGAAAGCTGTCGCGGAGCGACTTGCGGACCCTGACGTGGGTTTCCGCAAGCGTCCATTCCGGCAGGCCCCAGGCGCGGAAGGTATGGTTCAGGGCGTCGTGAATGATCGGCCAGGTATCGACCAGGGTGTTGTCCCAGTCGAACACGACGGCCTTGGGCAGAGCCAATGGGGGCGAAAGGCGCGAATCGGTCACGGGTTTAGAAATATTCCAGTTGCACGGCGAACATGTTCTCGACCTTGCGGATCGATTCCGGGGCCGAGAACAGGATAACCCGGTCACCGGCCTCGACCGTGGTCGTGCCGCGCGGGAACAGCATCTTGCCGTCGCGCACGATGGCGCCGACGACGACCCCCGTCGGCAACTGGATTTCCTTCAGCGTCTTGCCGGCAAGGTCCGAGGTTTCCAGCGCCTCGGCCTCGATCAGTTCGCCCAGGCCCTCGCGCACGGCATGGACCGAATGAATGCGCCCGCGGCGCACGTGCTGCAAGATGGTCGAGACCGTGATGTTGCGCGGGCTGACCACCACGTCGATGCCGAGAGAGCCGATGAGCTGTTCGTAGATCGAGGTGTTGACCAGGGTCACTGTGCGCTCGCAGCCGAATTTCTTGGCCAGGAGCGAGGCCAGGATGTTGCTTTCGTCGTCATTGGTGACGGCGACCACCGTATCGGTGCCCCGGATGTTGGCTTCTTCGAGAATCTCGATGTCGCGGGCGTCGCCGTTCAGCACCACCGTGCTTTCCAGCTGGCCGGAGATGTATTCGGCGCGCTCCTTGTTGTGCTCGATGATCTTGGCCTTGACCCAGGGGTATTCGCGCTCGATCTCCTGCGCCAGCACCAGGCCGATGTTGCCGCCGCCGATGATCAGCAGGCGCCTGGCCTCGCCCGCGTCATAACCGAAGGCGGTCATGGCGCGGCTGATCTGCGCCGTATCGACCACGAAATAGACTTCGTCGCCGGGCGCCATCTGGTCGTCGGCCTTGGGCACGATGGCGTTGCCGTCGCGGACCAGACCGACGATTACGATGTTGAGGTCCGGGAACAGCTGGGTCAGCTGTTTCAACGGCGTGTTCAACAGCGGGCATTCCTCGGTGCAGCGCACGCCCAACAGGGTCACCGCCCCGTCGGCCAACGGGATCATGTCCATGGCGCCGGGAATGCGCAGGCGCCGGGCGACGGCGCGGGCGACCTCCATCTCCGGCGAGATGATGACGTCGATGGGCAGGTGGTCGCGCGAGAACAGGTTGGCCCACATGGGGTCGAGATAGCTTTTCTGGCGGATGCGCGCGATCTTGACCGGTACGTCGAACAGGGAATGGGCGACCTGACAGGCCACCATGTTGATCTCGTCCGTCAGGGTCACCGCGATCAGCATGTCGGCGTCGGCGATGCCGGCGCGTTCCAGCACGTCGGGATGGGACGCATGGCCGACCACCGCCTGGGCGTCCAGGGTGTCGGACACCCGGCGCACCAGGTCCGGCGCCTGATCGACGATGGTCACGTCGTGGTTTTCCAAGGCCAGCTGGCGGGCGATGTTGACGCCGACCTGGCCGGCGCCGCAAACGATGATCTTCATGCCGGACGCCCTTCTTTGGATGCGGCGGTTGTGCGGGGGCGGGTCATGACGTCCCGCGGTCCTCTTCCGTCAGGCCGAGGGACTTGAGCTTGCGGTGCAGGGCCGAGCGCTCCATGCCGACGAACTGCGCGGTGCGCGAAATATTGCCGTTGAACCGCGACATCTGGGCATTCAGGTATTCACGCTCGAAATCCTCGCGCGCGTCGCGCAACGGCTTGGACAGATAGTCTTCGCCGCCGCCGATCGTGCTGCGCTGCATTCCGTCGAGAAACTCCGTCGGCAGCATGCTGGCCCCCAGAACCGTGTCGTTGTCGCCGGGTGCGAGAATCAGCACCCGTTCGATCACGTTGCGAAGTTCGCGGACGTTACCCGGCCATGCGTAACTCTGCAATGCCGCCAACGCGTCCTCGCCCAGGCGTCTCGGCTGCTGGCCGGTGGCGTCGGCGGCTTGGCGCATGAAATGGTCGGTCAGGGCGCGGATGTCCTCGCGCCGGTCGGCCAGCGCCGCCACCGTCAGGGGCACCACGTTAAGGCGGTAGAACAGGTCCTCGCGGAACCGGCCGGCGGCGACCTCGGCCTGCAGGTCGCGGGTCGTCGACGAGATCACGCGCACGTTGACCTGCACCCGGTTGGAGCCGCCGACCCGCTCGAAATTCTGTTCCTGCAGGACGCGGACGATCTTGCCCTGGGTTTCCAGCGGCATGTCCGACACCTCGTCGAGCACCAGGGTGCCGCCGTGGGCGCGCTCGAACGTGCCGATGCGGCGCGACCCGTCGCCGCTTTCCGTGCCGAACAATTCCATTTCGACCCGGTCCGGCGCCATGGTCGCGCAGTTGACGATGACGAAGGGCCCGTCGGCGCGGTTGGACCGCGCGTGGATGTTGCGCGCCACGATCTCCTTGCCGCTGCCGCTCGGCCCGAAAATCAGGATACGGCTGTTGGAGGGGGCGGCGCGGTCGATGACCTGTTGGATTTCACGCATCGCCGACGACCCGCCGATCAGGTCGAGGGACGAGCCGGCGCGCATCCTCAGCTCCTCGTTTTCCGAGCGCAGGCGCGCCGCCTCCACCGCGCGCCGCACGTTGAGCAGCAGGCGGTCGGCCTTGAACGGCTTTTCGATGAAATCGTAGGCGCCGTCCTTGATGGCCGTGACGGCGGTTTCCACGGTGCCGTGGCCGCTCATCATCAAGACCGGTATCGCCGGATGGTTCTGCTTGATCCGCTTGAGAATCTGCAGACCGTCCAGTTCGCTGCCCTGAAGCCAGATGTCGAGCAGCACCAGGCTCGGCTGGCGCGCCGAAAGCGCCTCAAGCGCGCCCTGGCTGTCCGCCGCCTCGCGGGTGTCATAGCCCTCGTCCTGGAGGATCCCCGCCGTGAGGGTTCGAATGTCGGCTTCGTCGTCGACGATGAGAATGTCCTGCGCCATGACAGCTCTACCCCAACCCCAAGCCGGTCGCGACCTTCATGGGATCCTTGTCGCCGTCGTTGGCGGTTTCATCCAAATCTCGGAACACCAGACTGATCCGCGCCCCGCCGCCGGGGCGGTCCTCGAGGCGCAGGTCACCTTGATGATCTTCCATGATCTTGCGGACAATGGCCAGCCCCAGGCCGGTGCCCTTGCTGCGCGTCGTCACATAGGGTTCGGTCAGGCGCTCGCGCCCGGCCTCGGGCAGGCCGATGCCGTTGTCCTCGACAATCACCGAGACGCTCTCGTCGTCACCCCCCTGGCCGCGCCCATCGGTTACCGTGATGGAAATCCGCCCGGGCTCATCCTCGCTCTCAGCCCCGCCGTCGTCGGTCTTGTTCTGGAGAATCCGGCTTTCGATGCCTTCCGCGGCGTTCTTCAGGATGTTGGTGAGGGCGCGCGACACCTGGCGCCGGTCGCAGCGCAGCATCATGTCGCCGTCCGGCAGGATGAGGTCGACGGTGATGTTTTCCGCACGCGAGCGTTCCAGAACGACGACCTCGCGGATCAGGTTGGACAGGTTTTCGCGTCCGATGGAGGGTTGCGGCATGCGCGCGAAGGACGAGAATTCATCGACCATGCGGCCGATGTCCTCGACCTGGCGGATGATCGTATCGGTGCAGGCGATGAAGGTTTCCGGATCGGAGGTGACCTCGTCCCGGTATTTGCGTTTCAGGCGCTCTGCCGACAATTGAATGGGGGTCAGCGGGTTCTTGATTTCGTGGGCAATGCGCCGCGCCACATCGGCCCAGGCGGCGGCACGTTGCGCCGACAGCAGTTCGGTCACGTCGTCGAAGGTGACGACGAAGCCCAGCAGCTGGCCGGCCAGGCGTTCGGCCGCGATGCGCAGCAGCAGCGTGCGCTCGCCGCCGTCGCGGGCCAGCTTGACCTCGGACCGCTGCAGGCGGTCGGGCCGGCGCTTGGCCTCGGACCACAGGGGCGCGAATTCCGGCACCAGATCGACCAGCAGCCGCCCCTTGGCGCGCATCAGGTCCTCTCCGACCAGAACCGAGGCCGAGCGGTTGGGCAGGTTGATGCGCCCGTCCTTGTCCAGGCCGACCACCCCCGCCGATACCCCGGCCAGCACCGTTTCCGTGAAGCGCCTGCGTTCGTCGAGTTCCCGGTTGGCCGAAATCAGGCCTTCCTGCTGGCCGCGGATCTGCGCCGTCATGCGGTTGAAGGCGCGGGACAGGGATGCCAATTCGTCGTCGGCGTCGGGAATATCCACGGTCGTCGTTAGATCGCCGTCGCGGATGCGCTCGGCGGCGTAGATCAGGCTCGAGACCGGCTCGGCCATTTGCGTCGCGACGGTCAGGCCCGTCCATACGGCGGCCAGCAGCAGCAGCACGGAGACCACGGTGAAGATCAGGATAAAGCTGACCTGCAGGCCGCCCCGTTCGCGCTGCAGGCGCTGGTATTCGCGCACCGCGTTCTGGATGGTGTCGATGTGATTGAGGACGTCCGGATTGACGAACCGCTCAAGCACCAGATAGGCGTCGACGAAGCGGTTCAGTTTGTAGATGGCGCGGATGCGGTCCTGTTCATCAAGCGGGATCAGGGTGATCTTGCCGGTCTGCGCCTGCTGGAAAAGGTCTTGGGATAGCCGCTCGGTCTCGCGCGGGCGGGAAAATTCGGACTGGGCGATGACCTTTCCGGTGCCGTCGATCATGACCGCCTCGGTGAACCCGCGCGAGCGGGTGTGGAAGGTCAGCAGCGGGCCCAGCCGCCAGGGCTCGCGCGTGAGAATGCCGGAATTGATGTTCAGGTCGTTGGCCACGGCGAGGATGTCCGTGCCGAAGTTTTCCCGGTGTTCCTTCAGGTAGGCGCTGGCCACGCCCATGGACTGGTCGAGCGCCGTCGACACCCGTTCGTTGAACCAGGCCTGCACCCCGTAATGCAGGAAGGTCGCCGACATCACGGCGACCAGAATGGCCGGCGCCGTGGCGACCAGGGCGAACAGGGTCACCATGCGCACATGCAGGCCCGATCCCGCCTGCCCGCGCCGCCGGTCGAGCCAGATCGAAAACAGGCGCTGGCCGACGACCATGCCGAGCAGCAGCAGGATCGCGCCGTCCAGATAAATCATGGCGACGATGGTTTCGATGTTCTGGGTCTGTGCCGGCCGCAGCACCAGCATGATGGCCGTGGCCACGCAGGACACGACCGCCGCCGCCGCGAGCCCGTAGGCCAGCAGACGTTTGGCGCTTGCCCCGCGCAGGCCGATCAGCGCCCATAGGCTGCCGAAAGGGCCTTTTCCGGGCGTGGCCGGGGAGGTCATTTCTGGCCCCGCACCACCGAAATGTCGAGGTCGCGGATTTTCTTGCGCAAGGTATTGCGATTAAGGCCCAGGACCTCGGCCGCCTTGACCTGGTTGCCGCGCGTGGCCCGCAGGGTCAGCAGGATCAGCGGGCGTTCGATTTCGCGCAGCACACGGTCATACAGTCCCGCCGCCGGCAGCGCCCCCGCATGGGCGCCGAAATAGGCTTCCAGGCGTTCCTCGACGACCTGGGACAGGCCCCGGTTGGCGCCCGGGTCGCCGCTGCGGCCGCGGTCGGCAAGTTCCGCCGAAATCGCCTGCTCGGAAATGGTTTCCTCGGAATAGAGGGCGGCCAGGCGGTGGATCAGGTTTTCCAGTTCGCGCACGTTGCCCGGCCAGTTGTAGGCCATCAGGCGTTCCGTGGCCTTGCCTTCGATGATCTTCCACGGCAGGCCCTCGCCCGCCGCCTTGGCCAGGAAGGTCTTGACCAGTTCGGGAATGTCCTCGAGCCGTTCGCGCAGCGGCGGCAGGCGCAGCGGCACCACGTTGAGACGGTAGAACAAATCCTCGCGGAACCGGCCCTGGCGGGTCAACTGGGTCAGGTCCTGATGGGTCGCGGCGACGATGCGCACGTCGGTCTTGCGCGTCACCCGGCCGCCGACGGAGGTGTATTCCCCTTCCTGCAGCACGCGCAGCAGGCGGGTCTGGGCTTCCAGCGGCATGTCGCCGATTTCATCCAGGAACAGGGTTCCGCCCTCGGCCTGCTCGAAACGCCCGGACGAGCGCATGGTGGCGCCCGTGAAGGCGCCCTTTTCATGGCCGAACAGCTCGCTTTCGATCAGTTCGCGCGGGATCGCCGCCATGTTGACGGCGACGAACGGCCCCCGCTTGCGCTTGCCGTAATCGTGCAGCACCCGCGCGGCCAGTTCCTTGCCGGTGCCCGACTCGCCGGTGATCAGCACGGTCAGGTCGGTCGAGATCAGGCGCGCCAGGGTGCGGTAGATTTCCTGCATGGCCGGCGAACGGCCGACCAGGGGCAGCTTTTCCACGCCGGCATGCTCGGCGCTCAGCCCCGGCTGCTCGGGCGGCGCTTCCAGGCCGCGGCGCACGATGGAGATCAGCTCGTTGATGTCGAACGGCTTGGGCAGGTATTCGAAGGCGCCGCTTTCGGCGGCCTTGACCGCCGTCAGGATGGTGTTCTGCGCGCTCATCACGACGATGCGCAGTTCCGGGCGGATCTCCTTGATGCGGGGAATCAGGTCCAGGCCGTTCTCGTCGGGCATGATGACGTCGGTGATGATGATGTCGCCCTCGCCCGCCGACACCCAATCCCACAGGGTCGAAGCCTGGCCCGTGGTCTTGACGTCGAGCCCGGCGCGGCCAAGCGCCTGCGCGACCACGGTGCGGATCGCCGCGTCGTCGTCGGCGACGAGAACGGTGCGGCCGCTCATTTCATGTCTCCCGGCTCATGGCCCTCGTAGAACGGCAGCATGACGCGGAATTCGGTCCGTCCCGGGCGGCTTTCGCATTCGACCACGCCGCCGTGATCGCCGACCAGCTTGGCGACCAGGGCGAGCCCCAGGCCGGTGCCGTTCGGTTTCGACGTCACGAAGGGATCGAACAGGTTGGAGGTCAGGTCCTCGGGAATGCCGGGACCGTTGTCGATGATGGAAACTTTCAAAGGCAGGGCGACTTTCTCCTTGCGGCCGGACAGCGCGAAGCGCACGCCGTGCTGGTAGGCGGTGCGCAGGTTGATCTCGCCGCCGACCTCGGGACAGGCGTCGCAGGCATTCTTGACCAGGTTGAGGAAGATCTGCACCAACTGGTCGTGATCGCCCGGCACCGGCGGCAACGACGGGTCGAAATCGGCGCGGAAGCGGATGTTGGCGCCGAACCCGGTTTCCGCCAGGCGCTGCACCCGGTCCAGGACCTTGTGGATGTTCACGGGTTTGCGCTCGAACGGGCCGTAATCGGTGAAGATTTCCATGCGCCCGATCAGGGTCGAAATGCGGTCCGCTTCCTGGCGGATCAACTCGGCGAGCGGCCGGTCGTCGTCGGACGCGTTCTGTTCCAGAAGCTGCGCCGCCCCCCGGATGCCGGACAACGGATTGCGCACCTCATGGGCCAGCACGGCGGCCATGGAGGTGATGGAGCGCGCCGCGCCCCGATGGGTCATCTGGCGGTCGATCATTTCCTTGATGCCGCGGTCGAACATCATCAGCACGATAAAGCCCGGCGAATCCGGCAGCGGCGTCGCCTGCACGCTGAGGAAATGGCGGCCGACGCGTGGGCTTTCGATGGACAGTTCGTGCTCCGAAACCTGGGCATTGGCCCGGCGGACCTGGGAGATCAGCCCGTGCAGCGGTGAATCGGGTGGCACGAAATTGGAAAGCGGCCGGTTGATCAGATAGGATGCGCTGGCGCTGAAGAAATTCTCCGCCGCCGCGTTGACCATGGTGATGCGGTCCTCGGCGTCGAGGGTCACCACCGGGGCCGGCAGCAAGTCCAGGATGGTCGCGGAATCCGCCGGCGAATGGGCGCGTCCGCCGGCGCGAACCCGGGTGACGGTGGTTTCCATCACGCCGCGGCCCTTTCCATCTGCGGTTCATAGAACGCGGCCAGTTTGTGGCGCACGACCTCCGGGTCTTCCTGGCCCATGATGTCGGCGCGGAATTCCGCCGATCCGGGCAGGCCCTTGGAATACCAGCCGATATGCTTGCGCGCGATCTTGACGCCCGCGTGGACGCCGTAATGGCTGAGGATGTCCTCGTAATGGCGGCGCAACATGGCGTATTGGGCGTCGATCGAGGGATCGGCCAGGCGCTCGCCGGTCTTCAGAAAATGAATGACCTGGGCCGGGAACCAGGGCCGGCCGTAGGTGCCGCGCCCGATCAGCAGGCCGTCGGCCCCGGATTCCTCCATGCAGCGCTTGGCGTCGTCAATCGTCAGGATATCTCCGTTTGCAAAAACAGGGACATCGACTGCATTCTTGACGTTCTGGATGAATTTCCAGTCGGCGCTGCCCTTGTAGAACTGGCAGCGCGTGCGGCCGTGCACGGCGATGGCCCTGACGCCCACGTCCTGGGCCGCGCGGGCGAGGATCGGGGCGTTCAGGCTGTCATGGTCCCAGCCCATGCGCATTTTCAGGGTCACGGGGATGGACACGGCCTTGACCACGGCGTCGAGAATCTTGGTCGCGTGTTCGACATCGCGCATCAGGGCCGAGCCGGCGTCGCCGTTGACGACCTTTTTCACTGGGCAGCCCATGTTGATGTCGATCAGCGCGGCGCCACGCTGTTCGTTCAGGCGCGCGGCCTCGGCCACGACCTCGGGCTCGCAGCCGGCCAGTTGCACCGACATGGGGTGTTCCTCGGCGCAATGCGTGGCCATCTTCATGGTCTTCTTGGCGGCGTGGATCATCGCCCGGCTGGCGATCATTTCCGACACGACCAGACCGACGCCGCAGCTTTTCACCAGGCGGCGGAACGGCATGTCGGTGACGCCGGACATGGGCGCCAGAACCACGGGGGCGGAAATCTCGACCCCACCAATCTTCAGTGACATGTTGGGTATCCCATTTTGCGTGCCCATTTATTGGGCAGAAACGGCAAGAATTCAACAAAATGCGGGGAGATGACGCATAAAATTTATGCCAGCAGCACGCCGGTCACGAACTTGACCCCCGGATAGGCCAGGGTCACGAACAGATAGGCCAGCAAAACCAGCCGGGCGACCTGACGGCCGCGGGCGCCGGTTTTCTGATGCGCATACAACAAGGCGCAGATCACGGCGAAGGCGGCGAGCGCGAATATGGTCTTGTGATCCAGGTGCAGGACCGGCACGCCGTGGGTCAGATTGATGGCCGTTCCCGTCGCCATGCCGAGGGCCAGAACCGCCGCCGACAGCCACAGGAAGCGCAGAACAACGCCCTCGCAATCCAATACCGACGGCAGGCCCTGAGGCCGCTTCAGGGGGGTCTTGCGCTTCAGCGCGCGTTCCTGCAGCAGGGCCGCGAGAGAGGCCGCGGCGGCCACGGTCAGCAGCGCATAGGTCGCGATGGACACGCCGATATGAACCCACAGCCAACCGCCGTCCCCCGGCGCCATGGTCATGGGCGCCGCATGGGTGGCGCCGTGGCTGAGCATGGCGAGCACGGCGAGGACCGTCATCAGCGCCAGAAACAAGGGCGACAGGCGCGCGACGTCGCGGTGGAACACGGCGGCGGCGGCGAACACGGCCATGCTGGCGCTGACCGATACCCACAGGGCGAACGACAAATCCGTGCGCCAGTCGGCGATTGCCGTGGCGGCGGCCACGGTCCAGGCCACGGGGCCCGCCACGGCCACGGCCAGCAGCATCCAGAACCGCGGCCCGGGCTGTCCGGAATCGCCTTTCCAGGCGGCGAGCAGCGCCGGTAAAAGCGCGATCAGGGCGGCGATATTGAGAACGGTGTCGGCGGCCATCTCTTCAGTCTCTTTTCACTACGGGCGGCTAGAACATCGCCCTCCCGACCCGGTTTGACAAGAGCCGCCTGCGCAATGCGGCCCGGCGACATGGCCTATTGGCAAAATCCCCGGTTGTTCAGTATGTTGCGCGCCTGATCTCGCTTCCCTCCCTGCGTTGGACAAGGCGGCACTGGAACCCATGGCGAATTGCACGGCCATCATCGTCGGCGCGGGCCGCGGCCACCGTTTCGGCGGCCCCCTGCCCAAGCAATACCGCGATCTGGCGGGCATGCCGGTTCTGCGCCACGCATTGCGCGCCTTCGCGGCCCATCCCGCCGTGACCCGGGTGATCGGCGTGATCCATCCCGACGACCGCGACCTGTTCGAAGCCGCCGCCCAGGGTCTGGACATCGCCGGCCATACGGCGGGCGGTGCCGAGCGGCAGGATTCCGTGCGCAACGGCCTGGAATTTGCGGCCGGTCTGGCCCCGGGTGGTGCGCCGGATCTCGTGCTGATCCATGACGCGGCCCGGCCTTTCGTATCGGCCCGCGTGATTTCCGACGTCATCGCCGCGCTGGACAGCGCGCCGGGGGCGGTTCCCGCCCTGGCCGTGGCCGATACCCTGAAGCGCGGCGCGGACGGCCGGGTGGTGGAGACCGTGGACCGCGTGGGGCTGTACCGGGTGCAGACGCCCCAGGGCTTCCGTTTCGCCGACATCCTGGCGGCCCACGCCGCGGCCAAGGGCCGGACCCTGACCGATGATGCCGCCGTGGCCGAGGCCGCGGGCCTTGCGGTCGCCCTGGTCGCGGGCGACGACGACAATTTCAAGATCACGACGGAGGGTGACCTGATGCGCGCCGAAGACATGCTGAGCGGCGGCGAGACGCGGACCGGCTTCGGTTTCGACGTCCACCAGTTCGAACCGGGCGACGCCGTGCGCCTGTGCGGCGTCGACGTGCCCTTCGACCGCAAGCTCAAGGGCCATTCCGACGCCGACGTCGGCCTGCATGCCTTGACCGACGCCATTCTGGGCGCCATCGGCGAGGGCGACATCGGCCAGCATTTCCCGCCGACGGACCCGCAATGGCGGGGGGCGGAATCCCACATCTTCCTGGCCCATGCCGCCGGCATGGTCCGCGACCGGGGGGCGGCGATCGTCAACGTCGACGTCACGGTCATCTGCGAGGCGCCCAAGGTCGGGCCCCACCGCGCCGCCATGGCGGCGCGGGTCGCGGACATCCTCGGCATCGACGGGGAGCGGGTCAACGTCAAGGCGACAACCACGGAGCGCCTCGGCTTCACGGGCCGGGGCGAAGGCATCGCCGCCCAGGCCGTGGCGACGGTGCGTTACCGGGGGGCGGGGCCGGCGTGACCTGCCCATCTTCGTGTGAACGCCGGTTCACAGAGGCCTGACGATCGTTCTATATTCCCGGCCAGTCGGCGTGGGGACGCGCTGAAACAAAAGACCGGGGAACCGTCTGAACCATGGCGAAATTGAACTTTGGCAATGTCGGGGTGTTTCTGGTCGACGGTGACGCCAGCGCCCGTCAGGGCGTCCGCCACATCCTGTTCAACGAAGGCTGCCGCGACATCCGCCTGGGCGACGACTGCAAGGAAGTGGTCGCCGTTCTGGGCCAGAACGATCCCGACCTGATCGTCGGCGAACTGCGCCTGCCGGACGGCAATTTCGCCGCCGTGACGCAGAAGATCCGCCAGGGGAAGATCGGCCACAATCCCTTCGTGCCGATCATCCTGGTGGTCGTCGAGGACGAGGACCCCAAGGCGATCAAGGCGGCGCTCGACATGGGCGTCGACGACGTGGTCTCAAAACCCGTTTCCGCCGTCGGCCTGATGGCGCGCATCAACCGCCTGGTGGAAAAGCGCCGCCCTTTTGTGGTGACCGAGGAGTACATGGGCCCCAAGCGGGTGCAGGACGAGGGTGCGAAGGCCATCGAGGCGCCCAACCACCTGAGCCGCAAGCTGAAGGGCGAGAAGATCGGCTTCCTCGACAAGGAAATGGACGTCGCCGCCGCCGAGGAGGATGTGAAGGGCTGTCGCCTGCAGTTCATTGGCGACGAGATCAAGTCGCTGATCAACGGCATCGCGCCGCGCCTGGAAAAGGGCGAGTTCGACCGGGACCTGCGCAATTCCCTGGCCCGCGTGGTGGCGGAAGCCATGCGCGCCCAGGATCAGCTTGAGAACACGCGCTATGAACATGTGGCCCGCCTGTGCAGCAGCCTGAGCGGCGTCGCCGGCCAGTTGCGCGATACGGGCGACGGCAGTGTCGATCTGCGCCGCGCCCTGTTGCTGCGCCCGCTGTCCCAGGCCATTCAAATGGGCTTCGCGGGCGGCATCGCGTCGGAAGAGGCGGCCAAGATCATCGTCGAGAAGATCGGCGCGGGTATTCTCAAGACTTAAGGGATCAGCGGGGCAAAGCCCCCTACCCGCCCGTTTCCGCCGATATCCATTCCAGGAACGGCGCATGCCCGCCGGCCAGATCGAGCACCACCAGGCACGGGCAATCGTAGCTGTGCAGCGCGGCCGCGCGGGCGACCGCCGCCTCGACCAACTCGCTCCGCGTCTTCAGGATCACGGCCACCTCGCTGCCGCGCGTGACCTTGCCGTCCCAGCGATAGACCGATTCCATGGCGCCCAGGATGTTGGCGCAGGCGATCAGGCGTTCATCGACCAGGGTTTCCGCGATGCGCCCGGCCTCGTCCATGTCGGCGGCGGTCATATAGATGAATTTGGCGGTCATGTACGCTACCTGCGGCCCTAATCGGTTGGCGGGGCTCGGGAACTCAACTACCATCGTCGGAGACGCACCCCGGGGGACGGGGCACGACGGCAAGTGAGCGGGAGGCATGATGTCGCAAGGGCAGACGGAGATCAATGGACGCGCGGCGCAGGACTCCGGCGTGGGGGCGCAGCCGACGGCGCTGCAGCGTAAATGGCTGCTGCGCGGCCTCAATCAGGCCGGCGGCAAACTGCCGCTGTTCGATGAGGTCGGCAAGAAGGTCAGCGACCGCACGGTCAAGGCCTGCATCGAGCACGGCTGGGCCGAACCCTGGTTCAACAATCCCCTCAAGCCCGATTGGCAGGTCTGCAAGCTGACCGAGGCGGGCCGGCGCCTGCTGACGGACGACGACGCCTGATTGATGGGCGCGGCCGTCGCATTTCGCCCGGGTTTTGCAAAACGCCACGCGTCCTGCGAGAAACGCCTTGCGGCGGCGAAGCCCCGGAATGCGGGCATGCGCCGTGCCCTGCCGTTGCGCCAGGATTTAATTGTTTGATTTTTCAATGATTTTTTTCGGTGAGGGACGGCAACCCAGCGAGCCGGCGCTTGGGGGGAGGAGGAGAAAGTTCCGACCCGCCGGGTTACCAATGAGACCAAGTGCAGGTTCCATGCCACTCCCCATTTTCCCTCGCTTTTCCAGGTCAGCCCCAATCATTCATGTCCCACGATAACCTTCCCCCCGTTCCCCCCGTGCCGCCTCCCGCCGGCGGCTGGACCATCATGATCTGTATCAACCGCCGCCTGCGCTCGGACCTAGCGTCCTGTGCCGCGCGCAATAGCGAGGACCTGGCCAAGGCCATCGAGGCGGAAGTGCGCGCCCGCGGTCTTGATATCCGGGTCGAGCGGACGGTGTGCATGGGGCGCTGCGACTTCGGGCCCACGGTTCGCGTCGCCCCCGGCGGCGCCTTTCATCTGGGACTTGCCCCCGATGACGTCGGCGGGTTTCTCGATGATCTGGAGTTGAAACTGAGTCTCAAAAAAGAAATCAATAAAATCAATGACCTGCCGCCGCCCGGCACCTGAGAGGGCAATTTTTCCAAAGATAGTGATGGCAATCACAGCAAGGTCACAAGCCAACTGCCATAGTCAGGGTGTTGGATGGATTTGTAATGAATCCTCCCTTCCCTCAAGAGCACAGACTGCGGGCCGGAACTTCGTGTTCCGGCCCTTTTTCTTTGCGCTTCCGGCGGATGAGCGAACGTTGGGCGCGGAAAATGTCTCCGTGCGCCGGCGGGTTGCCGTCCGGTGGGAATCGTCCTGTCGTGATCGGGAAAAGAATGGTCGGAGCGGCGGGATTCGAACCCACGACCCCCACACCCCCAGTGTGGTGCGCTACCAGGCTGCGCTACGCTCCGACTACTTTGTTGGTGCCGCGATCATGTGCCTTGGGAGGGCTCGCGGCCACCGGCAGGTGCATCGGGGAAAAACCCCGGTGACGTGCGGGCCGGACTATACTTGCTGCGCCCAGTGGGGGCAACAACCCTGGCCGGGTCCAGGTGATTTTTCTGAAGGCCCGCCGGATCAGTTGAGAAGGGCCCGGATATCCTTTAATTCGGCCAGCACGGCGGCCAGTTGCGCGGCCTGCCCGTCGCCCGTGGGGGCGGATTTCGAGGCCGTCGCCGCGGTCGTGTCCTGGCCCGCGCCGTCGTCGTCGGTGACGCCGTCCTTCAACAGCTTCTGCACGCCCTTGATGGTATAGCCGTCTTCGTACAGCCAGCGCCGGATGCGGTCGAGAAGCACGATGTCCTCGGGCCGGTAGTAGCGCCGGCCGCCGCCGCGCTTCATGGGCTTGATCTGTGGGAATTTGGTTTCCCAGAACCGCAGCACGTGCTGCGGCAGGTCGAGCTCGTCGGCGACTTCGCTGATCGTGCGGAACGCGCCCGCGGATTTCTTCACAGACCGTGCATCATCGGCAGGCATCGCGACGCCCAGCCTAGCTGTTGCTTATGGAACGGTTGATTCTGCTTTTCAGAACCTGCGACGGCCGGAACACCAGAACCTTGCGGGGAAGGATCGGCACTTCCTGTCCGGTCTTCGGATTGCGTCCGATGCGCTGTCCCTTCTGGCGAACGGAGAAACTGCCGAACGACGAAATCTTCACGGTTTCGCCGCGCGCCAGGGCATCCGTCATGTAGCCCAGGACGTTTTCCAAGAGGGCCGCGGATTCGTTCCGCGACAGCCCGACTTCCTGATATACCGCCTCACCCAACTGCGCGCGGGTGATTGTTTTACCAGCCATTGTTTCCGGTCCCCCTTAGGTCCGCGACCGAGGCAAAGGGTATCCCCGCCGGAGAAAGCCGTCAACGTCAAAGGGTTGCGTGTAACAACCTAAAATCAGGCGGGAATTTACCAGCGCACCAGGGCGGAGCCCCAGGTCAGGCCGCCCCCCATGGCTTCGAGCAGAAGCAGGTCGCCGCGTTTGATCCGGCCGTCCCTGACGGCGGCGTCCAACGCCAGCGGAATAGACGCGGCCGAAGTGTTGGCGTGTCGGTCCACGGTCGTAACGACTCGGTCCGGCGACATGCCGAGCTTGCGCGCCGTCGAGTCGAGGATGCGCTTGTTGGCCTGATGCGGGACGAGCCAGGAGATGTCGTCGCGTTCCAGGTTGTTGGCCTCCAGCGCCTCATCGACCACGGCGGCCAGATTGGTCACCGCGTGGCGGAAAACCTCGCGTCCGACCATGCGGACATGGCCCACGGTCTGGGTCGAGGACGGCCCACCGTCGACGTACAGAAGGTCGTTCAGCTTGCCGTCCGAATGCAGATGTGTGGACAGGATGCCGCGTTCCCGGTTGTGCCCGGCGCCGGCGTCGTCGTCGTCCGTGGCGGCCCCGTTGGCGGACGCCTGCAGAACCACGGCACCGGCCCCGTCGCCGAACAGCACGCAGGTTCCACGATCCTCCCAATCAAGGATGCGGGAGAACGTTTCGGCCCCGATCAGCAGAACGGTGCGGGCCTGGCCCGAGCGGATGAAGGCGTCGGCGGTGGAAATGCCGTAGAGAAAGCCGGAGCACACGGCCTGAATATCAAAGGCAGCGCCGTTCGACATGCCGAGCCGCGCCTGCACTTTCGTCGCCGTCGAGGGAAAAGTCTGGTCCGGCGTCGTCGTCGCCAGGATCACCAGATCGATGTCGTCGACGGCGATTCCGGCGTGCTCGATGGCCCGTTCCGCGGCGGCAAGGGCGAGGTCCGAGGTAAATTGCCCGTCCTCGGCGATGTGACGCTGGCGGATGCCCGTACGCTCGACGATCCATTCATCGGTGGTATCGACGCGCTGGGCCAGTTCGTCGTTCGTGACGATGCGTTCCGGCAGGTAGGAACCACACCCCAGGATGATCGAGCGCGGCATGGTCATCCGTTGGCCACCACCCCGGTGCCGCCATTCCCGTTGGGGGCGCTCTGGCCGCCGTCAGGGGTGTCGTCGTCCGGTTCCGTCAGAATGCTGGGATCGAAGGAGGCGCGGAACTGTTCGTAGTCCTCCTTGATGCTTTCGTTGAAATTGTTGGAAATCAGCTCGTAGGCGACGTGGATGGCGTTGGCGAATCCGACCGCGTCGGTGCCGCCGTGGCTTTTCACGCAGATTCCGTTGAGGCCGACGAACATGGCGCCGTTATAGCGCCGGGGATCGACCCGCATCTTGAAGGTCATGAGCGCCGATTTCGCCAACAGGGCGCCCAGCTTGGCCGGCAGGGAACTGGTCAGCGCTTCCTTAAGGAACTGGCCGAACAGCTTGGCCGTGCCTTCGGCCGTCTTCAGCGCGATGTTGCCGGTGAAGCCATCCGTGACGATCACGTCGACGGTGCCGGCGCCGATGTCGTCGCCTTCGACGAAACCGTGAAAATGCAGCGGCAGCTTGGAGTTCATCAATCCCTTGGACGCGAGCTTGACCGCCTGATTGCCCTTCAGGTCCTCCTGACCGACGTTGAGGATGCCGACGGTGGGCTTTTCCAGGCCCAGCACGTTGCGCGCGAAGACCTCGCCCATCACCGCGAACTGGATCAGGTTTTCGGCATCGCATTCCACGTTGGCGCCAAGGTCGAGCATGACGCTTTCCCCGCGGCGGGTCGGGAAATAGGTCGCGATGGCCGGCCGGTCGATGCCCGGCAAGGTCTTGAGCACGAACTTGGCCATGGCCATGAGCGCACCCGTGTTGCCCGCCGACACGATGCCCGCCGCCGAGCCGTCGCCGACGGCGTTGATGGCCAGGCGCATGCTGGAATTGCGGCCCTGGCGGAGCGCCTGGGCCGGCTTGGCGTCGTTGGTCACGATATCGGCCGTATGACGCACCTGACACGCCGCGCGGGCCCGGGGAAACCGGTCCAGCAAGGGAATCAGGCGTGTTTCGTCGCCGAACAGGAGAAAGCTGACGCCCGTCAGCCGCTCAAGAGCCGTGTCCACGCCTTCCACCACCATGTCCGGGGCGTTGTCCCCGCCCATGGCGTCGATGGAGAGCGTCAGGTTATCCGACAAGGAAATGTCCTTTCCCGACAGCCTCGTTGTGTTAGCGCCTGGAAGGCAGGCTACGCGGCGTCGTCGGCTTCGATCACTTCACGGTCATCATAATGACCGCACGCCTGACACACATGGTGGGGGCGCTTCAGTTCACCGCACTTGGGGCATTCGTTATACGAAGACGGCGACAAGCGGTGATGGGCTCGCCTCATGTCCCTTTTCGACTTCGAGATCTTCTTCTTTGGAACAGCCATGTTGACTACACCTTCATTCAAAAAACGCCCGGGCGGCGAACCGCCTGCGGCGCAAAGCCGGTTACTTAAACAATCTCGCTTTTCCCTGCAAGCGCTAACCCATCATTATTTTTCAAGATCACGCAGCTGCGCAAGGACCGCGAAGGGGTTGTTTGCCGGAGGATCGCCCTCCCCGTCCCCGTTCCGGGCCGGTTTCCCCCCCTCCGGCGCGTCCTTGGCGCGCGGATAGGGCGGCATTTCCAGGGCAATATACTCGCAAACCGCGGCCCCGGCATCAATCGTGCCGCTCTCGACAATGTCGGGTGCGTCATCGTCGAAGGGATCAAGGTCGGAATCCCCCTCGTCGAGGGGGGTATCCAGGTAAACACGTCGAATCGGCCCCTCGACCCGCGCTTCGAGCGGCTCCAGGGTGATCACGCAGGTCTGCACGAGATCGGCGGCGACCGTCCCCTCCAGGACGAACCGGCGTCCCGGCTCGGCCCGCAGTTTCACGCGCGCGGTCAGGGATTTGACCTCGGGTATGCCGAGAAATTCGGCCAGCACCCGGCGCTCGCCGTCGTCGGCGTCCATGGTCAGCGTGACGACATCGCCGCGCAGCAGGTCGCTGATGGAGACCGGCTGGCTTAAGGGGAAATCGCCGCTGGTCATCGTCCGCCCTCTTCGTGGGCCCATTCAGGGCCCGTGAACCCGGCGCGCCCGGCCAGGAAGTCCGCGTCGTCCTGGGCCGCCAGGACCGCCGTTTGGGCCCGCAAGTAGCCCGCCAGGCGGGCCACGGCGGCGTCTTCCGGCGTGGCGTTGCGGTACAGGTTGCGGCGCAGGGCGCCGTCCAGGGCGTCCCCGCCGCCCGTCAGGCCCTCGCGATAGGCGGTCATGCGGCCGTAGAAACCTTCGACCATCCTCTGGATGCGCCGGCGCACGCCCTCGTCGCCGAATCCCATTTCGCGCAGGTTCAGGTCCAGGTCCTCGAACAGCACGTCGAACAGGTCCTGTTTTAGCCGAGTCGGGTCCGGCGACACGCGGTTCAGGCGCTCCAGGACCAGGAACATGTGCAGCAGGATCAGATCGTAGCGGCCGTCCTCCGTGTCGGCGACGCCGCCGGCCCCGTAGAACGCGGGCTGCCGCGCCTGACGCACCACGTCGCCATACAGGCTTCGCGCGGCCTGAGGGCTGGAAGAACGCTTGAACAGGGACAGGATCATCGCCGTTTGAACCGAATTGGGGGAAAAACCGCCATATGGGCCCTGGACATGCGCACTCGCGTGACTAATTATCAAGGCCGTTTTACCGGGTCCGTTTAGCAAGTCGCGCCGGGCCTTGCACGTAAGAAGATTGCCGCCAGCTGAACATGACACGAAATTCCTCATACCGCAGGCTTCTCACCGCCCGCCCCTGGCTCGGCCTGACCGCCGCCGTTCTGGTGTCCGTGACCGTTGCGGGCTGCGCCACGCGGGTCGCGGTGCGTGGCAATTTGCCCGATTCCGAACGCCTGGCCGAGGTCGTACCGGGTGATATGAGCCGCGAAGAGGTGGCGGAAATCCTGGGCTCGCCTTCAAGCGTGACGCCCTTCGATTCGCATCTGTGGCTCTACATCAGCGAAAAGACCGAAACCTTCGCCTTCATGGCGCCCAAGGTTATGGAGCGCAACGTGATCATGGTCCGCTTCAACGACAAGGGCCTGGTCAAGGAGGTCAAGAAGATCGATCTGTCCTCCGCCCAGGACATCAAGCATGTGGAGCGGATCACCCCGACCTCGGGCAACGAAATCACCTTCTGGGACCAGTTGTTCAACAACATGGGCCGCTTCAACAAAGGTGATAGCGACATTACGCCGGGCGGGCCGACCGGCGGCGGCGGGCAGCCGTAAGGACGGCTTCCGGCCCCCAATCAGCCCCAGCGGCCCCACAGGATACGAAAAAGCCCCGGAGCTGACCGCTCCGGGGCTTCGTCGTCTTGAGGTCCGTGAAGGTCCTGATTTAGGCGAGAATCGCCAGCATCAGGATCGCCACGATGTTGATGATCTTGATCATCGGGTTGATGGCCGGGCCGGCGGTGTCCTTGTAGGGATCACCGACGGTGTCGCCCGTCACGGCCGCGTGGTGGGCGTCGGAGCCCTTGCCGCCGTGGTTGCCGTCTTCGATGTACTTTTTGGCATTATCCCACGCACCGCCGCCCGAGGTCATGGACAGCGCCACGAACAGGCCGGTCACGATGGTGCCCATCAGCATGGCGCCAAGGGCGGAGAACGCCGCCGACTGTCCGGCGATGGCATTGACCACGAAGTACATGACCGCGGGTGCGAGCACCGGCAGCAAGGACGGGACGATCATTTCCTTGATCGCGGCCTTGGTCAGAATGTCCACGCATTTGCCGTATTCCGGCTTGCCCGTGCCTTCCATGATGCCCGGGATTTCGCGGAACTGGCGGCGCACCTCGACGACCACCTGACCGCCCGCGCGGCCCACGGCCATCATGCCCATGGAACCGAACAGGTAGGGCAGCATGCCGCCGATGAACAGCCCGATGACCACATAGGGATCCTGCAGGGAGAAGGTCACCGCGACGTCGGGGAAGTAGTGCTTGAGGTCCTCCGTATAGGCGGCGAACAGCACCAGGGCGGCCAGACCGGCGGAGCCGATGGCATAGCCCTTGGTCACGGCCTTGGTGGTGTTGCCGACGGCGTCGAGGGCGTCCGTGGTCTTGCGTACGTCTTCCGGCAGGTTGGCCATTTCGGCGATGCCGCCGGCGTTGTCGGTGACCGGACCGAAGGCGTCGAGCGCCACCACCATGCCGGCCAGCGCCAGCATGGTCGTCGCGGCGATGGCGATGCCGAACAGACCCGCGTTCAGGTAGGAGATGACGATGCCGGCGCAGATCACGATGACCGGCATGGCCGTCGCTTCCATGGACACGGCGAGGCCCTGGATGACGTTGGTGCCGTGGCCAGTTTCAGAGGACGCGGCGACGCTCTTCACCGGGCGATAGTCGGTGCCGGTGTAGTATTCCGTGATCCACACGATCAGGCCGGTGACGCCCAGGCCGGTCAGGGCCGTGATGAACAGCTGCGTGCCGGTCACCGTCTTGGCGCCCATCGGAATGGCCGTTTCCCAACCGATGAACATGGACACGATGCCGCCGATCAGCGCGGCGGAGATCACGGCCGAGGCGATGAAGCCCTTGTAGAGCGCGCCCATGATGTTCTGGCTGGCGCCCAGTTTGACGAACCAGGTGGAGATCACCGAGGCGACGATGCACACGGCGCCGATGATCAGCGGGAACAGCATCATCTGTTCCTGGGCGGCACCCGTGAAGAAGATGGCGGCCAACAGCATGGTCGCGACCATGGTCACGGCATAGGTTTCGAACAGGTCGGCGGCCATGCCGGCGCAGTCACCCACGTTGTCGCCCACGTTGTCGGCGATGACGCCGGCGTTGCGGGGGTCGTCTTCGGGAATGCCGGCTTCAATCTTGCCGACCAGATCCGAGCCGACGTCCGCACCCTTGGTGAAGATGCCGCCGCCCAGGCGGGCGAAGATCGAGATCAGCGAGGCGCCGAAGCCCAGGGCCACCAGGGCCTCGAGAATATGACGCATGCCGGCGGCGGTGTTCGGGTCGATCATTTCACGCAGCACGACGTAGTAGCCGGCGACGCCGAGCAGCGCCAGGCCGACCACCAGCATGCCGGTGACGGCGCCGGATTTGAAGGCGACGTCCAGGCCGCCGGCCAGGCCCTGGGACTGGGCGGCTTCGGCGGTGCGCACGTTGGCGCGGACCGACACGTTCATGCCGATGTAGCCGGCCAGACCGGACAGCACGGCGCCGATGAAGTAGCCGATGGCCACGGTCATGCCCAGCTTCAGGCCAAGCAGGATGCCGATCACGGCGCCGACGATGGCGACGGTGGTGTACTGGCGGTTCAGGTAGGCGGCGGCGCCTTCCTGAATGGCGGCGGCGATTTCCTGCATCCGTTCGTTGCCGGCGGGCGCCGACAGGACGGAGCGAATGGCGTAGGCGCCGTACAACAGCGCCAGGACACCGCAGGCGATGACCAAGGTGTAAAGCGACATTCTCGTTTATCCTTCATGCATGTGAAAAGTGCCGCCGGGATAAACACTCCCCTACCCCTATTCGGCGGCCCGTATGATTATTGTTCGACCGGTGCCACAGCGTGCGATTCCGACCGGAAAGCCGCCGGGAACATACGCAAAGAGTTTTCATAAAGCAACCGCCATCGGGCCGGACCGGGCACCCGTCCGCCCGTGTCCGAGGCCGGGGAAACAGCCGTGCGGCGGGTTACTTCTGGGGGGTGTCGACGACGGACTGGATCAGCACGCTCTGCACCACGCTCTTGCCCAGGACGATATCGGCGCGAAGCTGCAAGCGCTGCTGCAGGACGGCCAGGTTCAGCTGGTCCTGTTCCTTCAGCATGCGCGGGATGAAGGTGTGCAGGTCCTTGAAGAAGGCGTCCTTCAAAATCGGCACCATCTTGCGGACTTCGGCGTAATGATCGTCGTTCCAGACTTCCAGTTTGAGCTCGAACTGAAAATTCCCAAGCACCTTGCCGTTGCCGAAAACGTTGACCAGCAAGGGAGTCATCTCGATGAACTTGGCTTCGCCCTTGGAGGGGCGCTTGGGCTTTTCCGCTTCTGCATGGGGATTGGCGAAGGGGCCGAGTTCCATCCATTTCATGACGCCGACGGCGCCGCCCAGGATGCAGACGAGAACGATGAACCCGATAAAGATCTTTTTCATAGGCGTTGGCCGTCAGCCGTTCCGTCTGTCGTCAAGGAGATCGCGTGGCGCCATTATGCAGGTGGCGGCCGGACGTGCAATGCGGACGATGCCTCCGCCCCTGAGGTCAGAAATGCCGGTAGCCGCCGGGGCCCAGGTCCAATGTCGCGCCGCCGGGGCCGAGCATGCGGACGTCCGGTTCCGCCGTCATGGCCCCGATGCGGGTCACAGGCACGCCCGATTCGCGGGCGGCCCGGGCGATTGCCTCCGCCGCCGAAGGGGGCGCGGTGAACGCCAGTTCGTAATCGTCGCCGCCGGTCACCAGCCTTTCCAGCAGGCTGGGGTCGTCGGTCAGCGCCACCCGCGCCGCGTCGGACAGCGGCAGATCCTGCACGCCGATCTCGGCGCCCAGACCCGAGGTCTTGGCGATATGGCCGACATCGGCGGCAAGGCCGTCGGAAACGTCGATGCAGGATGTGGCGATGCGCACCAGCAGGGGGCCGAGCGCCGTGCGCGGGAGCGGCCTGTCGTATCGGCCACGGAGGTATGCGTCGCCGTCGTCACCGGCAAGCTTGCGGCCGTCGCGGGCGATCAGCAGGCCGAGCGCCGCATCGCCGATCGTCCCGGACACGTATAGGTCGTCCCCCGCCCGAGCCCCCGACCGGCGCAGGGCTTCGCCCGCCTCGACCCAGCCGAGCGCCGTGACCGACAGGGTCAACGGACCGCTGGTGGTCACCGTATCGCCACCCAAAAGGAAGATGCCGTGCGCCGTCTGCATGTCTCCGAGACCGGAGGCGAAGGTCTGCAGCCAGCCGGGCGGAATCGGCTTGGGCGCCGCCAGGGTCAGGGTATAGGCGGCGGGCGTCGCCCCCATGGCGGCCAGATCGGACAGATTGACGCCCAGCGCCTTGACCGCCAGGCTTTCCGGGTCGGCATCGGCCAGGAAATGCTGGCCCGCGACCAGGGCGTCGGTGGTCACGACAAGCTGGCAGCCGGCGGGCGGCGTCAGCAGCCCGGCGTCGTCCTTGAGGTCGAGCGCTTCGGCCCGGCCCCCGGTCAGGGGCCGGAAATAGGCGGCGATCAGATCGAATTCGCCCAGGTTGTCCGAGGTGTCGTCGTCGCTCATGCGGTCAGGCATCCATCCGCCGTCATCCATGGTGTCCCCCATATATTGGGGGCCAATTGTGGCGACCTTAAGTGAATTCGGCGGGGCGGAGCTGGCGGCCCAGATGGTCGAGGAAACCGTTGACCAGGGCCGGTTCGCGCCCGTCGAAAAAGGCGTCGGCGACGTCGACGTATTCCTTGATCACGACCACGGCAGGCACCTGCGGCCGCTTGGCCATTTCGAAGGCCGCGGCGCGCAGCACCGCGCGCAGGAGCGTTTCCAGGGACTCCACCGTATGGGGATGGTTGAGCGCCATCTTCAGATAGCGGTCGACGCCTTCAAGATCGCCGCTGACGCCCGCGACCAGTTCCTTCAACAGATCAAGGTCCGGCGGGGTGAAACCGTTCTCGCCGTCATCGGCACCGTCGGCGTCGAGGGAGGAGGAGGTCCAGCGTTCGGCCATGATGGCTTCCAGCACCGGGTCCGCGCCGGCGCCGGCCAGGTCCATTTCATACAGGGCCTGCACGGCGGCCAGACGGGCCGAACTGAGGGGGGCGGATCGGGTTGTGGTCATGGATCGTCCTTAACTTCCGCCGAAACGTCGCTTGACGTCGATCATGGCAAGACAGGCGCGGGCTGCCTCGGCGCCCTTGTTCTTGCCCTTTGGGTCGGCCCGCACACGGGCCTGGTCGCCATTCTCGCAGGTCAGCACACCGAAGCCGAGCGCCAGGCCGTCCCGCGTGGTCAGATCCATGATGGCGCGGCTGGCTTCGCTGCAGATATGGTCGTAGTGGCTGGTCTCGCCGCGGATCACGCAGCCGAAGGCCAGGAACCCGGCGTAGTTGCCGCCGAAGGCCGCATGGCGGATGGCGGCGGGAATTTCGAACACGCCCGGCACTTCCAGGCGCTCGTGGTGCAGGCCGGCCTCGGCCAGCAGCGGCAGGGCGCCAGAGATCAGGCCGTCGGCGATGTCCGGGTAGTAGCGGGATTCGACGATCAGAACAGACCCCTTGCGGGCCTCGGCGGCGCTCACTTGGCGCCCCGGTCTATGGGCTGGCGGCCGACGATGGTCAGTCCATGGCCGTCCAGGCCGACAACAGTCTTGGTCGAATTGGTCAAAAGGGTCATCTCCGTAATGCCGAGATCGGTCAGGATCTGCGCGCCCACGCCGTAATCGCGCAGTTGGCCGGACGGTTTTTCGCCCTCGCCCAGCTTGGCTTTGACCCGGTCGGACAGGCTGGTCGGCATGGGTTCGCGGATCAGCACGATGACGCCCCGGCCCATCTCGCCGATGATCTCCATGGAGCGCTGCAACAGGCCGTCTGTCCCCCGGGAATTGTCGCCCAGGACGTCTTCCAGCACGTTCAGGGCGTGCATGCGCACGGGCACCGGCCCGCCCTGGCTGATGTCGCCCTTCACCAGGGCGATATGTTCCGCATAGGCCACGGTGTTCTGGTAGATCGCCATGGTGAAGGTGCCGCCGTGGCGGCTTTCGAACGGCGTTTCCAGGATGCGTTTGACCAGGCGGTCGTTCTGCCGCCGGTAGGCGATCAGGTCGGCGATGGTCGCGATCTTCAGCTCGTGATGCTGGGCGAAGCTGACCAGATCGGGCATGCGCGCCATGGTGCCGTCGTCGTTCATGATCTCGCAGATCACGCCGGCCGGGCTCAGGCCCGCCAGGCGCGCCACGTCCACGGCTGCTTCCGTATGGCCGGCGCGCACCAGGGTGCCGCCGTCGCGGGCTTCCAGCGGGAAGATGTGGCCCGGCGTGGCGATGTCGGCGGCGCCCCGCGCCGGGTCGATGGCGACGGAGATGGTGCGCGCCCGGTCCGAGGCGGAAATCCCCGTGGTCACGCCCTCGCGGGCCTCGATCGACACGGTGAAGGCCGTCTGATGGCGCGACGAATTGGTGCGGCTCATGTGCGGCAGGCTCAGCTTCTCGACCCGCTCGCGGGTCAGGGCCAGACAGATCAGGCCGCGCCCGAAGCGCGCCATGAAATTGATGGCGTCCGGGGTCGCCATCTGGGCCGGAATGACCAGGTCGCCCTCGTTCTCGCGTTCTTCGTCGTCGACCAGGATGAACATGCGCCCGTTGCGCGCGTCCTCGATGATGTCCTCGATCGGCGACAGGGTGCTGTCGTAGGCGTTAACGTCTTGTAATTTCAAGGGGCTTCACCGTTCTTCTGCATGAGCCGCGCAACATAGCGCGCCAGCATGTCGATTTCCAGGTTGACGGCGCCGCCGGCGGACAGGCCGCCGAGGGTCGTCTGTTCCTGGGTATGGGGGATGATATTGACCGTGAAGTCGCGGTCCGCAACGGAATTCACGGTGAGCGATACGCCGTCCAGGGTGACCGAGCCCTTGGCGGCGATGAACGGGGCCAGGGCGGCAGGCGCGCGGAAGGTCAGCTTCAGGGAACCGGATTCCGGTTCACGCAGGACCAGTTCGGCGATACCGTCGACATGGCCGGACACGATATGCCCGCCCAATTCGTCCCCGGCCCTGAGGGCGCGTTCCAGGTTCACGGCCGTGCCTTCGCGCCATCCGCCCAGGGTCGTCAGCCGCCGGGTCTCGCCGGAAGCCTCGAAGGCGAGCCAGCCCGGCCCCTTTTCCACCACCGTCAGGCAGCAGCCGGAACAGGCGACTGAGGCACCGATGGCGATGTCGCCGGTGTCGTAGATCGTTGCGATTTCCAGGCGGCCGTCATCCGCATGCTGGATGGCGCGGACCCGGCCGACGTCGGTGATGATGCCTGTGAACATGAGTGTTTCTTACGCCGGACGGGGGCGAACCGCCAGTATTTCCAGGATGTCGTCGCCGACCAGTTCCATGGACAGGCGCTCGAAGCGCAATGCATCGCTCATGGTCACCACGGACAGGGGGGCGACCGCCGGGATGCCGTCGCTGCCGACCACCACGGGGGCATGGAACCAGGCCAGGCGGTCGACCAGCCCGGTCTTCAGGAAGGCGGCCGCGACTGTGCCGCCGCCCTCGATCAGAAGCCGCGTGATCCCGGCCTGTGCCAGGGCCGCGAGGACCGCCGCCGGGTCCGGCCGGCCGTCGTCGCCGGCGGCGACGCGGACCACCTGGGCGCCGGCCTTTTCCAGTATCTCCGCGGCTTCGGGGGAAGAATCCGGGACCGTAACAATCCACAAGGAAAGATCCCGGGCCGATGCGGCCAGCTTGCCCGTGGGTGGCGTCTTCAGATGCGTGTCGAGGACCACCCGTGCGGGTGATTGGCTGTCCATGCCCGGCAGGCGGCAGGTCAGTTCCGGATCGTCGGCCAGCGCCGTGCCGATGCCGACCAGGATGGCGTCGGACTGCGCCCGCATCAGATGGCCGCGCGCCCGGGCGGCGTCGGAGGTCACCCATTTGCTGTCCCCGCCGGCGGCGGCGATGCGGCCGTCGAGGCTGGACGCGGCCTTCAGCAGGACCAGCGGCCGGCCCTTGGCGGCGCGGGTGAAATAGCCGGCGTTGACTTCCCGGGCGCGGTCTTCGTCAAGGCCCAGGGTGACCGTGATCCCGGCCTTTTCCAGGGCGGCGATGCCTTGCCCGGCCACGCGGCCGTCCGGGTCGCTGGTGGCGACCACGGCGCGGCGAATGCCGGCGGTGATCAGGGCTTCCGTGCAGGGGCCGGTCTGGCCCGTGTGGCAGCAGGGCTCCAGCGTGACATAGGCCGTGGCCCCCCGGGCCAGGTCCCCTGCCCGCGCCAGGGCCTCGGTCTCGGCGTGGGGCCTGCCGCCCGGCTGGGTCCAGCCGCGTCCGACCACGCGCCCGCCGCCGTCCCGGCAGCCCTCAAGGTCCGGGCGGACCAGGACGCAGCCGACCGCCGGATTGGGCCAGGCATTGCCCAGCCCGCGCCGGGCGAGCCCCAGCGCCATGGCCATGAACCGCCGGTCGTGTTTGGTGAAGCTGTTAGTCGTCTTCGCCACTTAAATTCTCGACGAAGGCTTCGAAGTCCTTGGCCTCGCGGAAGTTTCGATAAACGGAGGCGAAGCGGACGTAGGCGACCTGGTCCAAGTTGGCCAGATTCTCCATGACCATTTCGCCGACCACCTTGGAGGGAATTTCGTTCTCCCCCAGGGTTTCCAGGCGGCGCTGTATGGAATTGACGATGCGCTCGATGCGGTCCTCATCGACCGGGCGCTTGCGCAGGGCGATGTGCAGGGAGCGCGACAGCTTGTCGCGGTCGAAGGGGGTCTTTTCCCCGTCCTTCTTGACGACCACCAGTTCGCGCAGCTGGACCCGTTCGAAGGTCGTCCAGCGCGCCCCGCAGGCCGGGCAGAAGCGCCGGCGGCGCACCGCCGAGCCGTCGTCCGTCGGCCGGGAATCCTTTACCTGAGAATCGTCATGTCCGCAGAATGGGCACCGCATCGGTCACTACTCCCCAATATTTTGTATGTTGTACCCGCCCGGTTCTAAACAAGCCGTTACCGGCCTAGACGTTCGAATAGATCGGAAAATCCCGGCACAGCCGGCCCACGGCCTCGGCCGCCTTGGCTTCCGCCGCCGAATTGTCGTCGGGATTGGCGGCCATGCCGTCCAGCACGTCGGCGATCAGATTGCCGATCTCGCGGAATTCCCCCTCGCCGAAGCCGCGCGTGGTGCCCGCAGGCGTGCCCAGCCGGATGCCCGAGGTCACCGTCGGCTTTTCCGGGTCGAACGGCACGCCGTTCTTGTTGCAGGTTATGCGGGCGTTTTCCAGGGCGGCCTCGGCCGCGACCCCGGTCAGGCCCTTGGAGCGCATGTCGACCAGCATCAGATGCGTGTCGGTGCCGCCGGCGACGATGTCGAAGCCGCGCGCGACCAGCGTTTCCGCCAGCACCCGGGCATTGGCGACGACGCGCGCCGAATAGTCCTTGAATTCGGGGCGCAGGGCCTCGCCGAAGGCGACCGCCTTGGCGGCGATCACATGCATCAACGGTCCGCCCTGCAGGCCCGGGAACACGGCCGAATTGATCTTTTTGGCGATCGCCTCGTCGTTGGTCAGGATCATGCCGCCGCGCGGCCCGCGCAGGGTCTTGTGGGTCGTCGTGGTGGCGATGTCCGCATGGGGGAACGGGCTCGGATGCACCCCGGCGGCGACCAGGCCCGCGAAATGGGCCATGTCGACCATCATCAGCGCCCCGACCTTGTCGCAGATTTCGCGGAACTTGGGAAAATCGAGGGTGCGCGGATAGGCCGAGCCGCCGGCGATGATGACCTTGGGCTTGTGTTCCATGGCCAGTTCCTCGACCTCGTCGAAGTCGACGCGGGCGTCCTGCTTGCGCACGCCGTACTGCACGGCGTCGAACCACTTGCCGGACATGGCGGGTGGTGCCCCGTGGGTCAGGTGACCGCCGGCGGCCAGCGACATGCCCATGATGGTCTCGCCCGGCTTGACCAGGGCCAGCATGACGGCGCCGTTGGCCTGCGCGCCGGAATGGGGCTGCACGTTGGCGAAGCCGCAGTTGAACAATTTCTTGGCCCGCTCGATGGCCAGGGTTTCCGCGACGTCGACGAATTCGCAGCCGCCGTAATAGCGCCGCCCGGGATAACCCTCGGCGTACTTGTTGGTCATGACCCCGCCCTGGGCCTCCATGACCGCACGGGACACGATGTTTTCCGAGGCGATCAGCTCGATCTTGTCCTGCTGGCGCTGCAGTTCGGCGCGCTCGGCGGCGTAAAGCTCCGGGTCCGTCTCGGACAGGGGTGCTTCGAAAAAGCGGTTGAGGGACGGATCGGCATATTTGGGCGTATCGGCGTCGGGCATGGCGGGTCTCGGTCCTAGAATTTCAGTTGCGGCGCCCGGTCGGTGATGGCGCCGGGCGCGGGGTTTCAGTCCGTTCGGCAGGTCGGCCTCAGGCCGGGGTGGACAGCTTGTCCACGCGGCGGCCGTGGCGGCCGCCCTCGAAGTCGGTTTTCAGGAAGATATCGAGGCAATCCTTGGCCGTTTCGGCGCCGATCATGCGGCCGCCGAAGCATATCACGTTGGCGTCGTTGTGCTGGCGGCACATGCGGGCCCCAAGTGCGTCGTGGATCAGCGCGGCGCGAACCTCGGGATAGCGGTTGGCGGCCATGGAGATGCCGATGCCGGAGCCGCAGACCAGTACCCCGCGGTCGGCCTTGCCGTCGCGGATGGCCTGGGCCATGGCGAAGCCGAAATCGGGGTAGTCGACCGAGTCCTCGGAATTGGTGCCGAGGTCCAGGACCTCATGGCCCATGTCGGCAAGCTGCTTCAGCAGGTCGCTTTTCAGGGCAAAGCCAGCGTGATCGCAGGCGATGGCGATGGGTTTGGTGCTCACGGGTGTCCACCTAAGGGCTTTTGGAAGGCTGCGTTCGTCCGGCGGCAGTCATACCACATCTCGATTCCGGCCGCTACACGAACACAAGGGCTCTGCGCCGCTCCAGATGTAGAAAACACAGGCCCGGCGCGCAACATGTGGAAAAACCGGTAGGGAAAATCAAGCGCCGAATTGTCACCCGGCAATGTTCAAGTCAACGGGCTTCAGGCCAACAGGTCCGTGCGCCCGGGGCGGCCCGTACCGAGGATCTGGGCGCGGCGCTTGCGCAGCACGTATTTCAGTTTGCGGATCGCCAGGTTCTTGACCATGGACTGGGAATACCGGGCGTCGCAGATCGAGACGACTTCGATGCCCGTGCGTGGGTCGATGGCGGTGACCCGCACATAGCGTCCCTTGGGCTGGAATTCGAACAGCACTTCCGGCAGATAAACGTCGTCTTGCGTGGCCACGCCAGAGCCCTTGTCCATCGGCCGAAATCCGGCCGTTCAGGCCGTTCCGGCTACATGTTCCGGCGGTATTGTCCGCCCGCGTCGAACAATGCGTCCGTGATCTGGCCCAGGGAACACGATTTCACGGCCTCCATCAAGGCGGCAAACAGATTGCCGTCCGATGCGGCGGCGGCCTTGAGGTTGGTGAGCGCCGCCGGAGCAGCCTCGCGCCGCGCTTCGTGAAACGCCCGCAGGCGCTTGATCTGATTCTGTTTTTCGTCGTCGGAGGAACGCTGCAGCGGCGGTTCGGCCAGGCCCGCGTCCGGATTGGGGTTGAGGAAGGTATTGACGCCGACGATGGGCAGGCTGCCGTCGTGCTTGAGGGTTTCGTAGTGCAGGGATTCCTCTTGGATCTTGCCGCGCTGATAGCCCGTCTCCATGGCGCCGAGCACGCCGCCGCGCTCGGAAATGCGCTCGAACTCCTGCAGCACCGCCTCCTCCACCAGATCGGTCAGCTCGTCGATGACGAAAGCCCCCTGGTTGGGGTTTTCGTTCCTGGCCAGGCCCCATTCCTTGTTGATGACCATCTGGATGGCGATGGCCCGGCGCAGGCTGTCCTCGGTCGGGGTGGTGAAGGCCTCGTCGAAGGCGTTGGTGTGCAGGGAATTGCAGTTGTCGTAGACGGCGATCAGCGCCTGCAGGGTGGTGCGGATGTCGTTGAAATCCATTTCCTGGGCGTGCAGCGATCGGCCCGAGGTCTGGATATGGTACTTGAGCTTCTGCGAGCGCTCATTGGCGCCGTAGCGTTCCTTCATCGCGACGGCCCAGATGCGCCGCGCGACCCGGCCCATGACCGTGTATTCCGGGTCCATGCCGTTGGAGAAAAAGAACGACAGGTTGGGCGCGAAGTCGTCGATGTTCATGCCGCGGGCCAGGTAGGCCTCGACGAAGGTGAAGCCATTGGCGAGCGTGAAGGCGAGCTGCGAGATCGGGTTCGCCCCGGCCTCGGCGATGTGATAGCCGGAAATCGACACGGAATAGAAGTTCCGCACCCTGTTTTCGACGAAATAGGCCTGGATGTCGGCCATCATGCGCAGCGCGAATTCCGTCGAGAAGATGCAGGTGTTCTGGCCCTGGTCTTCCTTGAGGATGTCCGCCTGCACGGTGCCGCGCACGTTGGCCAGCGTAAATGCTTTGATTTCCGCGGCTTCCGCGTCGTCGGGGGCGCGGCCCTTCTCGGCCTCGAACTTGGCCATCTGCTGATTGATCGCCGTGTTCAGGAACATGGCCAGAATGGTCGGCGCCGGGCCGTTGATGGTCATGGAGACGGAGGTCGTGGGCGCGCAGAGGTCGAAGCCGTCGTACAGTTCGGCCATGTCCTGCAGCGTCGCGATCGAAACGCCGGAATTCCCCACCTTGCCGTAGATGTCCGGCCGCTCGTCCGGATCGAAGCCGTAGAGTGTGACGGAATCGAAGGCCGTCGACAGGCGCTTGGCCGGGGATTCCTTGGACAGGTACTTGAACCGGGCGTTGGTGCGCTTGGGGTCACCCTCGCCCGCGAACATGCGGGTGGGGTCTTCCTCGGTCCGCTTGAAGGGGAATACCCCGGCCGTATAAGGGAAATATCCCGGCAGGTTTTCCCGCATCAGCCATTTAAGCAGTTCGCCGTGATCTTCGTACCTGGGCAGGCTGACGCGGCGGACCGTGTTGCCCGACAGGGTCGTGCGGGTCAGGTCGTTGCGGATTTCCCGGTCCCGCACGGTGACCACCATTTCATCGCCCGAATAGGCGGCGCGGGTCTCCGGCCAGGCGTCCAAAAGGGCATGGGCCTCGGCGCTCAGTTCCTTAGATTTTGATTCAGCAAGACCCCGTACATCGCTGATATTTTTGCCGGTTTCTTCCAGCATGCGGGCCGTTTCCAGGGCCTGCTGGCGGGCCCGGGCGATGCGTGCCTGGGCTTCGGCGCGGGCGAGGTAGCCGCGCACCTCATCGGCGATTTCGGCGAGATAGCGCTGGCGGTCCGGCGGCACGATGGCCAGGCCCGGCTCCGACGCCTTGCTCTTCACCGCCGGCAACAGGTGCGGCAGGGCCGGAAAGCCCTTGGCCGTGAATTGGCTCAGCAGTTCCTGATAGACCGCCGTCACCCCGGCGTCATTGAATCTGGAGGCAATCGCGCCGAACACGGGCATGTCGTCGGGCTTGGCGCCGAAGGCCTCGCGGTTGCGCTGCACCTGTTTGCGCACGTCGCGCAGCGCGTCCATGGCCCCCTTGCGGTCCATCTTGTTGATCACGACGACATCGGCGAAATCCAGCATGTCGATCTTCTCGAGCTGGCTGGCGGCGCCGAATTCCGGGGTCATGACGTAGAGCGAGACGTCGCAGAACGGCACGATGCCCGCGTCCCCCTGCCCGATCCCCGGCGTTTCGATGATCACGATGTCGGCGCCCGCGGCCTTCACGGCGGCGATGATGTCAGACAGGGCCGGCGGCACCTCGGTCTTGGCGTCCCTGGTGGCCAAGGAGCGGAAGAACACGTTGGGCGCGTTGTTGGCGTTCATGCGGATGCGGTCGCCGAGCAGCGCCCCGCCCGTCTTGCGCCGGGTCGGGTCGATGGCGACGACGGCGATGCGCGGTTCGTCTGAGCCGAACCGGAACCGGCGCACGATCTCGTCCGTCAGCGACGATTTGCCCGCCCCGCCCGTGCCCGTGATGCCGAGCACCGGCACCGTGTCGCGGCCTTGGGCCGTGGCCCGAATGGCGTCCAGCTGGGTCTTGGGCAGGCGGCCGTCCTCGATCGCCGTGATGACGCGGGCCAGATCGGCCGGGTCGCCGGCCGTGAGCCCGTCCAGGTCCTGGGGCAGATCGGCGGCAAGGTCGCGCCGCGCCGTCTGGATCATGTCGGCGATCATGCCCTGCAATCCCAGGCGCCGGCCGTCTTCCGGCGAATAGACGCGGGTCATGCCGTAGGCTTCCAGGTCCTTGACCTCGCCCGCGACGATGACGCCGCCGCCGCCGCCGAATACGGCGATGTCCGGGCGGCCGCGCTCGCGCAGCAGGTCGATCATGTACTTGAAGTATTCCACATGGCCGCCCTGGTAGCTTGAGACGGCGATGCCGTGGGCGTCTTCCTGGATCGCGGCGGTCACCACCTCGTCGACGGAGCGGTTGTGGCCCAGATGGATGACCTCGGCCCCCTGCGCCTGCAGGATGCGGCGCATGATGTTGATGGCCGCGTCATGGCCGTCGAACAGGGCGGCGGCGGTGACGAAACGGACCGGATGCAGCGGCCCCTTGCTGGCATCGCCCGGGGTCTGTTTTGACCCGGTGGCGGGAAGTGTATCGTCCGGCACGGCGGTGGTTCCGATCCCAATGAGTGTTATAGTTTCCGTTTACGTAAACGTAAGGCAAATCCCCCCTTGGGTAAAGGGAGCAATCCCGGACTTCCTTTGCCGAGAAACGTTGACTTTAGCCGATCTCCAAGGGATTTTGTCGGCTTCGTCCAAGCCTTTGGGCCTCCTGACCCCTCACCGGAAGCAATCGACCGTGGCCACATTTCCCCGCAAGCGCATGCGCCGCAACCGGCGTGAACCCTGGATCCGGCGGCTGGTCGCCGAACATAAGTTGTCCACGGACGACCTGATTTGGCCGGTGTTCGTGGTCGAGGGCACGAACAAGCGGGAACACATTCCGTCCATGCCGGGCGTCGAGCGCCTGTCCGTCGATCTTCTGGCCGGGGCGGTGACGGAAGCCCGCGAACTGGGCATTCCCGCCGTGGCGCTGTTTCCCTATACGGACGACACCCTGAAGACCTCGGACGCCAAGGAAGCCTACAATCCGGACAACCTGGTGTGCCGCGCCGTGCGCGCCGCCAAGGCCGCCGTGCCGGACGTCGGGGTGATCTGCGACGTGGCCCTCGACCCCTTCAATTCCGACGGCCACGACGGTCTGGTCCAAGACGGGATCATCCTCAACGACGAAACCGTCGAAATCCTGGTCAAGCAGTCCCTGGTCCAGGCCGAGGCCGGCTGCGACATCATCGCACCCTCGGACATGATGGACGGGCGCGTCGCCGCGATCCGCGACGCCCTGGACGATGCGGGCCGCCAGGACGTCTCTGTGCTGGCCTATGCGGCCAAGTATGCGTCCGGCTTTTACGGGCCGTTCCGCGACGCCGTCGGCTCCAAGGGCGCCCTGAAGGGCGACAAGGCGACCTATCAGATGAACCCGGCCAACGTCGACGAAGCCATGTGGGAGGTCACCCTGGACGTCGAGGAAGGGGCCGACATGGTCATGGTCAAGCCGGGCCTGCCCTATCTCGACGTCGTGCGTATGGTGAAGGAAGAGTTCCGCATGCCGACCTTCGTCTACAACGTGTCGGGCGAATACGCGATGCTGCGCGGCGCCGGCGACGCCGGCTGGCTCGATTACGACAAGGTGCTGCTGGAAACCATGATGGCGTTCAAGCGCGCGGGCGCCGACGCGATCCTGACCTATGCGGCCCTGGACGTGGCGCGGCTGATCAACGGCAAATAAGCGGAAACGGCGGCACCAAGCCGCCGGGACGTCAGAGCCGGACGCTGATGTTCAGCAGGCGGTGCACGTCGAGCACCACCATCAATTCGCCCTTCAGACGATAAATCCCGCTGGCGAATTCCCGCCACAGGCTGTCGAGGGTCGCCGGATTGCGCTCGTACAGATCGTTGGACAGGCTGATCACGTCGCCGATGCTGTCGACCAGCAGGGTGTAGAGCTCGTGTTCGTGCTCCACGGTCACCGCCATGGCGTTTTCCGAGGCTTCCCGGCTGCTGGGCGGCAACCCTAAGCGCACGCGCACGTCGATGACGGTGACGATGCGGCCGCGCAGGTTGATGGAGCCGCGCACTTCCGGCGGCGCCAGGGGGATCGAGGCGATGCGGTCCGGCGACAGGATGTCCTGCACCATCAGCACGGGAATGCCGAACAGCTGCTTCTTGACCCGGAAGGTCACGAAATCCTCCAGGTCCTCGCCCGGATGGGTCGCCAGCTCGCGGGTTTCCGCTTCGCGCAGCGCGCGGGACGAATTGATAGCCTGAACTTCCGCCATTGTCGGCACTCCCCAGGTTTTCCGGCGGCTTCACGCGTGAATGCGCCCCGAGCCGGCCCTTATCGACGACGCAGTGTATGCGGCGACAGAAAGACTTTCAATACAGACAAAGGTATGTATGCGCAGGATAAATTCGGGCCGCGTCAGGCCGTGAGCCAGCCCGCGATCAGGTCCAGCTGGTCGTCCGACATCAGGGCCGGCGCATGGCCGACGCCGGGGATTTCATGGACCGTCGTTTTGGGGCCGCGGGCCTGCATTTCCGCCAGGGTGTCGGCGCGCAGCAGGTCCGACTGCGCCCCCCGGATCACGGTGACCGGACAGCGGATGGCGTCCCATACGGGCCATAGCACCAGATCGTCGCTGACGGCGCCCTCGAAGGGTTTGGCCATGGCCGGGTCGTACTTCGGCACATAACGGCCGTTTGCGTCCTCACGCACGCTGTGGCGCGTCAGATGGGCCCATTGATCGTCGGTCAGGGGGCCGAACGGCGCATGGACCAGGCGGAAATAGGATTCCGCTTCGGCCATGTCGGCGAAATCCGGCGCCGTGCCCAGATAGGCGGCGATGCGTTGCAGAGATTCCTTGGTCACCACCGGCCCGGCGTCGTTCATCAGCAGGCGCTCGACCGGCGTCCCCGGCCCCGCCGCCATGATCATGCCCAGCAACGCGCCCATGGAGGTGCCGAGCCAGGCGACCCGGTCCACGTCAAGCCGCGCGATCAGGGCCGTCAGGTCGGCGAGGTACTGAGGATAGCCGTATTGCAGGGGATCGGCGAGGCGGCCGCTGTCGCCGCGCCCGACGATGTCCGGGCAGACGACGCGCCAGCGGTCGGAAAACCGCTCGGCCACCGCGTCGAAATCGCGGCCGTTGCGGGTCAGCCCGTGAACGCAGAGCAGCACGGGGGCGTCGGCAGCCCCCCATTGCCAATAGACGACCTCGTGAAAGATGCCGAGGGCGGAGCGGCCGAGGAACGATTTGCGCTGCATGCCCGTTCGCTCCCCTGCCCTGACCCGCCGCCGCGTCAGATCACGCCGCGGTCGCGCAGGCCCGCGACCTCGTCGGCGCTGAGGCCCAGGACTTCACCCAGAACCTCTTCCGAATGCTGGCCCAAAACCGGCGGCGACAGGCGGTAGTCGACCTGCGATTTCGAGAATTTCAGCGGGCTCGCGACCATGCTGACCGGCTTGGCGCCGGTCTTCGGATGCGGCATGTCGAGGCGCATGCCGCGGGCGAGGAACTGCGGATCGGCGAACACCTGATCCAGGCGGTTGATGGGCCCGCAGCTGACGTTGTTCTTTTCCAGTTCCGTCAGCCAGAATTCCGACGGCTTGGCGGCGATGATCGGCTTCAGCAGGGCGACGATTTCGTCCCGGTTCGACACGCGGTTGGCGTTGGTCGCATAGCGCGGGTCCTCGGCCAGATTGTCGCAGCCGGCGACCTTGCAGAAACGCTGGAACTGGCCGTCGTTGCCAACCGCCAGGATGATGTCGCCGTCGGCGGTGGGGAACGACTGATAGGGCACGATATTCGGATGCGCATTGCCCAGACGCGGCGGGTTCTGGCCGGTGGCGAGGAAGTTGGCGCCCTGGATCGACAGGATGGCGGCGGTGGTGTCCAGCATGCCGATGTCGATGTGCTGGCCCTCGCCGGTAACTTCCCGGTGACGCAGGGCCGCGTTGATGCCGACGGCGGCGTACATGCCGGCGATCAGGTCGGAAATGGGGATGCCGGCCTTCTGCGGATCGCCGTCCGGTTCGCCCGTGACGCTCATGAATCCGCCCATGCCCTGGATCAGCACGTCGTATCCGGGGCGGTTGGCGTAGGGACCCGTATGGCCGAAGCCGGTCACCGAGCAATAGACCAGGCCCGGGTTGTCGTCCTTCAACTGGTCATAACCCAGGCCGTACTTGGCGAGGCCGCCGGTCTTGAAGTTTTCCACCAGCACGTCGGACTTGGCGATCATCTTTTTCGCCAGTTCGATGCCCTCGGGCTTGGTCAGGTCCAGGGTGATCGAGCGCTTGTTGCGGTTGGCGCAGGTGAAATAGGCGCTCTGGTCCGTCTCGTTGCCGTCGCCGTCCTTCAGGTAGGGCGGCGCGAAGCCGCGCGTGTCGTCGCCCTTGCCGGGAATTTCCACCTTGATCACGTCGGCGCCCAGGTCACCGAGAATCTGCGTGCAGGAGGGGCCCGCCAGAATGCGTGTCAGATCGAAAACCCGAAGGCCGCTCAAGGGTCCGGACATGTCTGTTTCCTTTTATTGGTCGCGCCTTATTGTGGGCGTCAGGCGATGGTTGGGAACGCCCGGCGCCCCCGGAAACCGGGGGCCGGCGCAAGGTTGGTTTCGCGCGATGTATAACGCCAAGACAGGTCCCTCGCAATGCGGGCGGGCGAAAATTTCCGGACCGGAAGGCAGGCCATGCGGCTGCGCGGGCTGAAGGTCTGGGGCTTGGGGCTGGCCGTGGCGCTGGCCGGCGGCGGGGCTGCCCTGCTCGCCCCGACCTTCGCCAAGACCTCGGGAACCCTGAAACTGGCGGGGCTTTCGGCACCCGTCTCGGTCACCCGTGACGATCACGGCGTGCCGCGCATCCGCGCCGAAGACGGGGACAGCGCTTTTTTCGCCCTGGGCTTCGTCCACGCCCAGGACCGTTTCTTTCAGATGGAGTTGATGCGCCGCGCCGGGGCCGGGCGGCTGGCGGAAATGCTGGGGAAACCGGCGCTCGACATGGACCGCCACATGCGCCGGTTGGGGCTCTACAAACTGGCCGAGGATCAGGCGCGCAAGGCCTCGCCCGCCCTGAAAAAGCGGCTCGACGCCTATGCCGCCGGGGTCAATGCCTGGATCGGCGACACTTCCTGGCCGCGCACCGTCGAATTCCTGGCCCTGCGCCACACGCCGGAACCCTGGCGGCCCGCCGACAGTCTGGTGTGGGGCAAGCTGATGGCCCTGCGCCTGGCCGGCAACTGGCGGACCGAACGCCTGCGCCTCGACATGCTGACCAGATTGTCGCCGGAACAGGTGGATTTCCTCTGGCCGCCCTACCCCGGCGATGCGCCGACGGCCTTTCCCGGGATGCCCGGCGGCGGCAGCGGCCTGGCCGCGTTCCCGGCCCTGGAGTGGGACCCGCGCGGCGCGGGCGCGCCGGGCACGGCGTCCAACGCCTGGGCCTTGGCGGGGATGCGCACGTCGACCGGAAAGCCGTTCCTGGCCAACGATCCGCATCTGGAATTCCGGGCGCCGATCCTGTGGTATCTGGCCCGCCTGGAAACCCCCAAAGGGGTGCTTGCCGGGGCCACAGTGCCAGGCGTGCCGTTCCTGCTGATCGGTCACAACAGCCATGTCGCCTGGGGGTTCACGACCACGGGTGCCGATACGGAAGACCTGATCATCGAAACCCCGGCCGGAACATCCGGCGCCTTTCGCACGGACGCGGGCGACGGCACGGCCGAATTTGGTGTGCGGGACGAGGTCATTCTGGTGCGGGACGGCCCATCGGAAACCTTGAAGGTTCTGGAAACCCCCGAAGGCCCCGTCCTCACGGACGCCGACGGCGGCCGTCCGGTGACCCTGTCCGCCCCCTATCTGGAAAGGGGCGACCAAACACCGGAAGCGCTCCTCGCGCTCAACGCCGCCAAGTCCGGGGCCGAGGTGACGGCGGCCCTGCGCCAGTTCCATGCCCCCGTGCAGAACATCCTGTATGCGACCCGGGCGGGCGACATCGGCATGATCACGGCGGGCCGCCTGCCCCAGCGCAGGCGTGGCGGCGGCGCGGTGCCGCTGGTCCGCATTCAGGGTCCGGTGGGGCACGACGGCTATCTCGATCCCGCGCACCTGCCGCGCTACGCCAATCCGCCGGGCGGCGTGCTGCTGAACGCCAACAACAAGGTCACGCCCCCGGGCTTTCCGTTCGCGATCGCCGCCGACTGGCCGCCGCCCTACCGGGCCCGGCGGCTGGCCGACCTCTTGGCCGGCGACCAGCCCGATCCGGTTTCCCCCCAGATGGACATCCAGTCCGCCGGGGCCGAGGAACTGTTGGCCTTCGCCCTGGCGCAATTAGACGAAGCGGCGGGCCGCCGCTCCCTGGTCCGCGCGCTGGAACGATGGGACGGGGCCATGGACCGCCGCCAGCGCGCGCCCCTCGCCTACATGTTCTTCGCCCTGAACCTGAAGCGCGCAATCTTTGCCGACGAACTGGGCGACCTGATCGACCGCTGGCACGGCCTGCGCATTCAGGCCGTGGTGCGCGCCCTGACCGCCGGGCGGCCGTGGTGCGACGACGTGACGACGGCGGACAGGGTTGAAACCTGCGCCGATGCGGTCGTCGGCGCCCTGGACCAGACGGCCCGCGACCTCATGGGCCTGGACCGGGAACTGGGACGCACGGCGCTGTGGGGCGATGTCCATGTCGCCCGGTTCGAACATCCCATGTTCCGGCATCTCCCCCTGCTCCGCGATTGGACGGCGGTCGAGGTTGCGACGGACGGCGGCAACGACACCCTCAACCGGGGCGCCATGTGGCTGGGGCGGACCGACGCGCCCTTCGCCCATCGCCATGGCGCCGGGCTGCGCGCCGTCATGGACCTGGGCGATCTGGATGCGTCCGGCTTCGTCATCGCCACGGGGCAATCGGGCAACCCCTTGAGCCCGCGTTACCGCGACCTTGCCCCGGCCTGGCGGGACGGCCGATCCCTGACCCTGGGGCCCATTGACGCCGGTTCCGGCGAGGTTCTGAAAATCCTGCCAAAAGACTGAGCAAGCGTGTAGAACGGCGACTTCGATTGCCGTAACGGAACCCGTGCCATGACCGTGACCATTGATGCCATCCGCGACGCCGCCCGCCTGTTGGAGGGTGAGATCATCCGCACCCCGGCCCTGCGGGTGCGCCGGCTGTCGCGGGCGACCGGCGCCGACGTCTACCTGAAGCTGGAAAACCTGCAGGTCACGGGCTCGTTCAAGGTGCGGGGTGCCGGGATCAAGCTGGCCAGCCTGACCGATGACGAGCGCGGGCGCGGCGTCGTCGCCGCCTCGGCCGGCAACCATGCCCAGGGCGTCGCCTATCACGCCGGGCGGCTCGGCATCGCGGCGACCATCTACATGCCCGAGGGCACGCCCTTCACCAAGGTCGGGCGGACCGAGGACCTGGGGGCGAAGGTCGTCCTGGAAGGCATCGATTTCAATGCCGCGCGGGAAGCCGCCCTGGTCCATGCCGAGGAAACCGGCAAGCTGTTCATCGCACCCTTCGACGACCCCCACGTCATCGCCGGCCAAGGCACGGTGGCCCTGGAGTTGCTCGAGGACGTGCCGGACCTGGACGCCCTGATCGTGCCCATCGGCGGCGGCGGCCTGATGGCCGGCTGCGCCATCGCGGCCCATGCCATCAACCCGGGGATCGAGATGATCGGCGCGCAGACGGCGCTCTACCCCTCCATGGCCCAGGCCCTGAACGGCGAGGCCTCGACCGGCGCCGGCACCACCATCGCCGAAGGCATCGCCGTGAAGACGCCGGGCGAGATCACCCGGCCGATCATCGCCGACCACGTCAAGGACATCGCCGTTCTTGGCGAGGATCAGATCGAAGCCGCGGTCCTGGCCCTGGCCGAGGGCCAGCGTATCGTCGCCGAGGGCGCGGGGGCCGCTGGTGTCGCGGCCCTTCTGGCCGGCGACGGCAGGTACAAGGGCAAGAAGGTCGGCGTCGTGATTTCCGGCGGCAACATCGATTCCCGCCTGCTGTCCAACGTGCTGCTGCGCGGTCTGGTGCGCGGCGGGCGCATGGTGTCCTTGCGCATCGGCATGAGCGACCGCCCGGGCATGCTGTCCGAGGTGTCCGGCCTGATCGGCGGCCTGGGCGGCAACATTCTCGAAGTCTATCACCAGCGCCTGTTCACGGACGGGCCGATCCGCGACACGGAATTGGACGTGGTGATCGAAACCATCGACGCCGAACATGCGCGGGCGATCGTCGAGGCCCTGTGCAACGCGGGGTTCCAGACCCGGGTTCTGTCGAACCGCAAGGACTGAAGCTACATCCTGAACACCAGCAGGCGGGTGCGGCGGGCGTCATCGACCTCGACGATCTCGTCCGGCGACACGTCCGGCACGGCGAAGCTGTTGGAAATGAACAGGCTGCCCGGCTTCATCTCCTGCCGGGCCTTGGAGTACAGGCGGGCCATGGGCACCGGCGACAGGAAACAATAGACGACATCGAAGGCGCCTAGGTCCGCCCGCCACAGGGACAGAAAGCGGATGCTCAGGTTGTTCCGCGGCTGTGTGAATTGCCGCAGGCGGGTCGCGAGATAGACCAGGGGGGCCGTCTCGAACCCTTCGAACGCGGCGTCGGGCCGCGCATCGGCGACATGCCACAAGGTGCCGCCGAGCCCGCTGCCCAGGTCCGCCATGCGGATGCCCGGGCGTTTCGGCAGAAGCTTCTCGACGGCGCGCCAGGTCTTGGCGTTGGAGAGATACAGGGGAACCCCCTCGCCGACCGCGTTCCAATAAACGGCAAGAAGGACAACGAACGCGGCGGGGAACACCCATCCCGGCGGCTGCAGGCCGAGCACGACCCAGAGCAGAACCGGCGCCGCCGCCTGGACCGGCAGCCACCAGCGGGCCAATCCCAGAGGCAGGGCCGCCAGCGCCGCCACGGCCCCCCAGATGATGCAGAGCGTGGCCGGCGGCGCCGGCCAGCCGATGTGCCGCAGGACCACCATGGCGGCCACGGTGGCGATCCCGCCGACAAGCTGGGCCGCCACCGCGCGAACGATGGGAAAACTGAATAAAAATGGACGGTTAGAGTCGCTCACTTAACCCACGGTAGGAGCTTTGGAAATAGACCAGCGGTGTCTTGTCGCGGGTCACCTGCACGTCGGCCACACGACCGACCACGATGCGGTGGTCGCCGCCGTCGTGGATCGCATGGGTATGGCAGGAAAGCGCCGCCGCGACTCCCTCCAGCACCGGGGCGCCGGTCGCGCCCGCCGCGAATCCATGGCCGTGCAGGTCGAAGGTCTGGGGACCCGCGAAGGCGTCGGACAGGGCGCGCTGGTCGGCGGCCAGGACGTTGACAGCAAATCCGGAACCCGATTCCAGAAAATGCGCGATGCATCCGGTGCGGTTGTCCAGGCAGACCAGAATCAACGGCGGTTCCAGGGACAGCGAGCAGAAGGCGCTGACGGTCACGCCCACGGGCCCGCGCCCGTCCCCGGGCGCCGTGACGACCGTGACGCCGGAGGCGAAGCAGGCCAGAGCGTTTCTGAATGCGATTTGATCAACCATGATTGGCGGCCGAATCATTCCCCCAAGGACGCGGATATGTACATACGGATGACGTCCTGAATACGTCGCCTGGGGAAGGACTGGCAAGCCTTTACCAATTGCCAATCAATTTGACGTCTACTGATACCCTGGTTCTTTGAAATAATCCTATTGGCTTGTGGCGCTTTAGTACGAGAAATGCTTGTATTTTGGGATGATAGGACGATAGCTTTCCCCCCGTGCGCCATAGACCGGAAAACGGCACGGGCGCGGACCCGTGCTCTTGGAGACTGCTGAATGCTTTTTATCGTCGGCTCATTGATTGTGCTGGTGTCCGTGTTTGGTGCTTATGGCGTCCACGGCAGCTTCGGCGTGTTGTGGCAACCACTCGAATTCATCATCATCTTCGGCGGCGCCATCGGGGCCTTCATCACCGGTAACCCGAAGCCGGTGATCAAGGGCGTCATGGGGTCCTTCAAGACCCTGATGAAAGGCCCCACCTACAACCGGGAACACTACGAAGAACTCCTCGGCTGCCTGTATTCCGTGTTCCGGCTGGCCAAGACCAAGGGCGACCTGGCGCTTGAAGCGCATGTGGAAAAGCCCGATGAAAGCACCCTGTTCGCCAATTTCCCCCTGTTTCACGCCGACCATCACGCCATCGAATTTTTGTGCGACTATCTGCGCCTGTTGACGCTGGGGGCTTCCAACCCGCACGAAATCGAATCGGTCATGGACGCGGAACTGGAAAAGCACCACGAGGAACTGCATGCCATCTCGGGCGCCTGGCAGAGCATGGCCGACGCGACCCCGGCGCTGGGCATCGTCGCCGCCGTGCTGGGCGTCATCGTGACCATGGGCTCGATCACGGAGCCGCCGGAAGTTCTCGGCAACCTGATCGCGGCGGCCCTGGTCGGAACGTTCAGCGGGATTTTCTTCGCCTATGGGTTCATGGCCCCCATCGCGGCCTCCCTGACCAATACCTACAGCGCCGATGCCGCCTATCTGAACTGCATCAAGATCGCGCTGGTCGGCCACATGCAGGGATACGCCCCGCAGGTGTCCGTGGAATTCGCCCGCAAGACCCTGGCGCATAGTGTGCGGCCGACCTTTGCAGAGGTCGAGGAAATGGTTACCAACCTGCCCGCGGCGTCGTGACAATCACCCTCCCTGCCGCCGGCCGGACGCCCCTCCGTGACCACGGCAGCGCGACCGGCGGAAACGGGACGGACCCCATAGGAAGGGCCTGATGGCGGAAGAAGCCGCAAAACAACCGATCATCATCAAGAAGATCAAGAAGGGCGGACACGGCCATCACGGGGGCGCGTGGAAAATCGCCTACGCCGACTTCGTGACCGCCATGATGGCGTTCTTCCTGCTGCTGTGGCTGTTGAATTCGGTCACCCAGGAATCCCTCGAAGGCATTTCCAACTATTTCGCGCCCGTGTCCACGTCGCAGACGACCAGCGGGTCCGGCGACATTCTGCAAGGCAAGACGATTACCGAAGAAGGCATTTCGCAGAACGCCACGGCGCGCGACAGCGTGACCGTCGACCTGCCGCCGCCCAAGGCCGGCACCGGCGGCGACCTGTCCGAGGGCGAAGCCGAATCCAAGGCCAAGCCGACCGAAGAAGACGTCGAGGCCCAGGCCGCCAAGAAGGAACAGGAATCCTTCGAGGACGCCCAGGAAGAGTTACAGAAGACCTTGGACAGCGTGCCCCAGATGCGCCAGCTGAAGAACAGCCTGCTGGTCGACAACACGCCCGAGGGACTGCGCATTCAACTGATCGACCGCGACGGTCTGGCCATGTTCCCGTCGGGCTCCTCCAAGATGTTCCTGCATACGGAACGGCTGTTGGAACTGGTGAGCAAGGTCATTCTGTCCATGCCCCAGGACATCTCGATTTCCGGGCATACGGACGCCACCGCGTTCTCGGGCCAGGACTACGGCAACTGGGAACTGTCGTCGGACCGCGCCAATTCGGCGCGCCGCGCGCTCGAAAGCTTCGGGGTGCCCGACGCCAGGGTCAAGCGCGTCGTCGGCAAGGCGGCGACCGACCCCCTGATCGCCGAGGACCCCAAACATCCGTCCAACCGTCGGTTGTCGATCATTCTGCTGCGCGGCACCGGCCGCGAGGCGGAGAAGGAAAAAGCCCAGAAAGAGGCCGAGGAAAAGGCCAGGAAGGAACGCGAGAACGAGGCCCTGCCCGGCCTGAACGAGATCAAGCGCCAACAGCGGCGTGAGGACGGCGGCGGTGGCGCTCCGGATCCTGCCGCCATGCCGAGGCTCGATATCCTGCCGCCGCCGGGCGCCGGCGGCATTGCCCCGGCCCAACCGACCGCGCCAGCCCAACCAGCCGCGCCGGCGCTGCCCGGGATCAACCTTGAAATCCGCGGCGATATTAAGTCACAGTAGGTTCCGGACGGTCGACGCGTTGGCGGCGTGACCGGAAATACAGGGACACGACATGCGCCACAAACCCATATCGGACGCGCGGTTCTTTTTCGCGACGGCGCCCCTGCCCTGTCCGTACCTGCCGGACCGGGTCGAGCGGCGCGTGGTCACCGAACTGTTCGGTCGTGACGCAACCCGCCTGCACGACCAGCTGTCCTATGCCGGGTTCCGCCGCTCCCACGGCATCGTCTATGCCCCGGCCTGCCCCGGCTGTGACGCCTGCAAGGCCGTGCGCATCGCGGTCGACGGCTTCGACCTGCGCCCGTCCATGAAACGGATTTTGAAGGCCAATACTGACCTGTTGGCGCGCATGGCGCAGCCCGCCGCCAATCAGGAACAGTACCGCCTGTTCCAGCGCTATCAGGCGTCGCGCCATTCCGGCGGCGACATGTCCAAGATGGATTACCTGGATTATCAGGCGCTGATCGAGGACACCCCCATCGACACCGGCCTGATCACCTTCCGTGACGGCCAGGGCGCGCTGATCGGGGCCATGCTGGCCGACCGCCTGGGCGACGGGCTGTCCGCGGTCTACAGCTATTTCGATCCGGAACAGCCGCGCCGCGGCATGGGCACCTACATGATTCTGTGGCTGATCGACGAGGCAAAGCGTCTCGGCCTGCCCTATGTCTACCTGGGATTCTGGATCGAGGGCTGCAACAAAATGTCCTACAAGGCGAGGTTCCGCCCGCTCGAGGTCCATACGGCGGCCGGCTGGCAGGACTTCGACGAATTCACGGCGGCGTCCGGAACCTAGTCCCGCCCGAAGGTGCCCGAGCGCGGAAAGCCCTTGGGAACGACTAGACCCGACTGGGCCCGTTTCCCCACCCATTGCTGATAGTCCGGCTCCGTGCGCTGGCCACCCGACCGCCAGGTCAGGCCCTCGGCGAAGCGCATGGTGGAGACGTCGGCCAGTCCGCCCTTGTTGTAGCGTTGCAGAATCACGCCCTTGCCGCGGCCCATTTCCGGCAGCTCGTCGATGGGGAAGATCAGCAGCTTGCGGTTTTCGCCGACCACGGCGACGGCATCCGCCCCCTCGATCACTTCCGCGATGGCGGCGGCTTCCTCGCCGGCATCCAGGTTCAGGACCTGCTTGCCGTTCTTGGTCTGGGCCATCAGGTCGTCGGACGGCACGATGAAGCCGCGCCCCTTGTCCGACGCCACGACGTATTTCTTGCCGGTCTGGTAGACCTGCAGCCAGATGGGGTCGTGACCGTTGGGGATGTCGACCATCAGGCGCACGGGCTCGCCGTGGCCGCGCCCGCCCGGCAGCTTGTCGCCGGCGAGCGTATAGAACCGACCGTTGGTGGCGAACACCAGGAACTTGTCCGTGCTCTGACCCTGGACCATGAATTTCAGGTTGTCGCCGTCCTTGAATTTGACCTCCGTGCCCGGCTCGACATGGCCCTTGAGGGCGCGGATCCAGCCCTTTTCCGACAGCACGACGGTGATCGGCTCCTTCTCGATCATGGCGTCCAGGGGAATGACGACGGCGGTCGGCGGGCCGGCGATCTCGGTGCGCCGCGCGCCGATCTCAGTCTTCTGGCCGAACGCCTTCCTGGTCGCGGCGATTTCGGCGGCGATCTCTTTCCAACGCGCATCCTCGTCCTTGAGCAGCTTCTTGATGGCGCCACGTTCCTGGCCCAGGTCGTCGTTCTCGCGGCGGATCTCGATCTCTTCCAGCTTGCGCAACTGGCGCAGGCGCATGTCCAGAATGGCGTTGGCCTGGACTTCGGTCAGGTCGAAACGCTTCATCAGCACGGCCTTGGGCTCATCCTCCTCGCGGATGATCTTGATGATCTCGTCCAGGTTGAGGAACGCGACCAGCAGCCCGCCCAGAACCTCCATGCGCCGCTCGATCTTTTCCAGGCGGAAGGTCTTGCGCCGGATCAGCACCTTGTGGCGGTGGTCGAGGAACGCCTGCAGGACCTCGCGCAGGGACATCACGCCGGGCGTGTTGTTGGCGTCCAGCACGTTCATGTTCATGTTGAAGCGGACTTCCAGGTCCGTTTCGCGGAACAGGTGTTCCATCAGGGTTTCCGCGTCGACGGCCCGGCTCTTGGGCTCGAGCACGATGCGCACGTCTTCCGTCGATTCGTCGCGCACGTCCTGCAGAATCGGCAGCTTCTTGCCGATGATCAGGTCGGCGATGCGCTCGATCAGCTTGGCCTTCTGGATCTGATAGGGAATTTCCGTGATGACGATCTCGTACTGGCCGCGGCCCTGGTCCTCGATCGCCCATTTGGCGCGCAGGCGGAAGGCGCCCCTGCCCGTTCGGTAGGCCTCGACCACGGCGGCGTGGTCCTCGACCAGAACGCCGCCCGTCGGGAAATCGGGTCCGGGAATGAACTCGCACAGCTTGTCGAAGGTCGCGTTGGGGAATTTGATCAGGTGGATCAGGGCGTCGCACAGCTCGCCCGCGTTGTGCGGCGGGATGTTGGTCGCCATGCCGACGGCGATGCCCGTCGATCCGTTGGCCAGAAGGTTCGGGAAATTGGCGGGAAGAACGATGGGTTCCTCCTCCTCCCCGTCATAGGTCGTGCGGAAATCGACCGTGTCCTCGTCGATGCCGTCGAGCAGCGCCGCCGCGATCTCGGTCAGGCGCGATTCCGTGTAACGCATGGCGGCGGGGTTATCGCCGTCGATGTTGCCGAAGTTGCCCTGGCCGTCGACCAGGGGGTAGCGCACGGCGAAATCCTGGGCCAGACGCACCAGGGCGTCATAGATCGCAAGGTCGCCGTGGGGATGGTACTTGCCCATCACGTCGCCGACGACGCGGGCGCATTTCTTGTAGCCCGTGGCGGGGTCGAGTTTCAGCTGCCGCATGGCGTAGAGCAGCCGCCGGTGCACGGGCTTCAGGCCGTCGCGCACGTCGGGCAGCGAGCGCGACACGATGGTCGACAGCGCATAGGCCAGATAGCGCTCGCTCAGCGCCTGGGACAGGGGGGTGTCGCGGATTTCCCCGCCGAAGTCGCCGGGGGGCGTGATCGCGGTCATCGCAAGGATTCCTTAGATTGCAGGTTTTCCGCGCATCTGGGACGGAAGGCCGAATTCATGCACCAGATATAGTACATCCGGGGGGTGGGCGGTCAATGCGCCGATGGCGACAAATCGGTTATTTTTTTGCCTGGAAGCGTTCCATCAGGCGGTCGCGGGCGGCCAGCCGCCCGGCCCGGCCCTCCAGGGCGTGGCTTTCCAGGAAGTATCCGGTCAATTTCAGGCCGTCGACCACCTCGGCTGGGGTTTCCGCGGCCCCGGCGCCCAGCAGGAACGCCGGCAGGGCCAGCAGGCGCCCGTGATAGGGCCTGCCGGCGGCGGCCGAGACGGCGCGCCCGGTCTTGGGCGAGACATAGGCCAGGTTTTCCGTCTCGCCCGTGGCGGCGCAGGCGGTGAGGTCGAGGCCGAATCCCAGTTCGCCGAGCACGCCCATTTCCCATTTCACATAGGCCGACCCGACGTCGGCGTCGTCGAGCACCCCGAACAGTGCCGTCAGGCCGTGGAAGATGGCGGGATGGTCCTCGCCCTCGGGCAACAGGGCCTCGGTCACCGCACAGGCGGCGGACAGGGCCGCAAGGCCGTCCGGACAGTCCATCAGCGCCGCCGCCGGGGTTTCCAGCACCTCCGTGGTCAGGCTGCCCAGATGTTCCGGCAGGCGGCCGCGCCAATCGAGGGTCACCAGATTGCCGACCTGCAGGCCGCCGCGCTTGCGCCGCCCTGCCCCGCCCCGCACCAAGCCCGTCTGGCGGCCCCGCGTCTGCGTCAGGGCGCTGACGATGAGGGCACTTTCACCGTGCTTGCGGGTCGCCAGGATGTAGCCCTTATCGTGCCATTCCATGGCGGAACGCCTTATCCGCGCGTTTCAGGCGCAGGCGATTGACCCTGATCAGGCATCAAAATCCAGGCCCCATTCGGCATAGCGTTCGCGGTCGTCCTGCCATTTTCCCCGTACCTTGACGTGGATGAACAGATGCACCGGATGGCCCAGCAGGTCCTGCAGTTCGGTCCGCGCGGCAGCGCCGATCTGCTTGACCATGGCGCCCTGGCGGCCCAGCACGATGCCCTTCTGGCTGTCCCGCTCGACATAGATGACTTGGCGCACATGGGCCGAGCCGTCGGTGCGCTGTTCCCAGTCCTCGGTCTCGACGGTGATCTTGTAGGGCAGTTCCTGATGGAGTTTGAGAAACAGCTTCTCGCGCGTGATCTCGGCCGCCAGCAGGCGCGCCGGCATGTCGGAAATCTCGTCCTCCGGATACAGCCAGGGGCCTTCCGGCACGGTGGCGGCGAACAGCTTGGCAAGGTCGGACACGCCGTCGCCCGTGTTGGCGGACACCATGAAGCAGTCGGTGAAGACGCCTGTATTCATTAATTTTTCGGCCAGGGACAGCAGCACCGGCTTGGCCACCAGATCGATCTTGTTGAGAATCAGATAGGCCTTGCGCCCGCCCAGAGTCAGCTTATCGATGATCGCCTGCGAGCGCTTGTCGACACCGTCCTTGGCGTCGATCAGCAGGGCCACGGCGTCGGCGTCCTGGGCCCCCGACCAGGCGGCGGCGACCATGGCCCGGTCAAGCCGTCCCTTGGGCTCGAAAATGCCCGGCGTGTCGATCAGGATGACCTGGGCCGGCCCTTCGATGAAGATGCCGAGCACGCGGGTCCGCGTCGTCTGCACCTTGGGCGAGACGATGGACACCTTGGCCCCCACCAGACGGTTGACCAGGGTCGACTTGCCCACATTGGGCGCGCCCAGGATGGCGATGAACCCGGCGCGGGTCTTGGTGTCGTTCATTTTGCTTCCCAACTGTCCATCATGGCCGCGGCGGCGGCCTGTTCGGCTTCCTGTTTGGCGCTGCCCGTGCCGGACTGGTCCGGGCGACCGGCGACCTGCACCGTGACGGTAAAAGTCGGCGCGTGGTCCGGCCCGCTCTGGTCCGCCACCGCATAGACCGGCAGCGCCAGGCCATCCTTCTGGCAGCGTTCCTGAAGCCGCGTCTTGGCGTCCTTCAGGGGGCCCGTGTGGGCATCGGCCAGGGGCGCCCACATGCGTTTGACGAAGTCGGCGGCAACCTCGTATCCGGCATCCAGGAACAAAGCCCCGATCACGGCCTCGCAGGCGTCGGCCAGGATCGACGGGTTGTCCCGCCCGCCGGCCGCCTTCTCCCCGGGCGACAGCGCCAGGCAGGACGCCAGGTCCAGGTCGCGGGCCACGGCGGCCAGGGTATCCTTGCGCACCAGGGCCGTGAAGCGGTAACCGAGTTCGCCCTCGCTTTCCTCGGGAAAGCGCTCATAAAGCAACGCCGAGACGGCCAGGCCCAGCACCCGGTCGCCGAGGAATTCCAGGCGCTCGTTGGAATTCAGGCGGTCCGTCTGCCCCGACGCATGCTTGAAGGCTTGTGTGAGGAGGTCAGGATCGCCGAAACGGTGGCCCAGGCGGTCCTGCAGGGCCGAATGACGCTTGGAGGTGCCGCCGCCGCTCATTCAATGCCCTGGAAGATGCGCTCGAAGCGCACCGTCGACGGCCACTGCCACGGCCGCCACAGGGAGCCGTTGGTCGAGAAGAACAGGAATTCGGCGCGGCCCACCAGGTTTTCCTTGGGGATGAAGCCGACGTCGCTGTAACGCGAATCGTTGGACCGGTCGCGGTTGTCGCCCATGGCGAAGAACGTGTCGGCCGGCACCTTGTAGACCCGCGTGTTGTCCATGGGGTCGTTGTCGGTTTCTTCCAGAATCAGGTGTTTCACCCCGTTCGGCAGGGTTTCGACAAAGCGCGGCACGCGCCGGGTGGTGCCGAAATCGTCGGTCGAGACGAAGTCCTCGATCCGCTCGCGGACCACCGGCGTGCCGTTGATGTGCAGGATGCCGCCCTTGACCTGAATTTCGTCGCCCGGCAGGCCGACGATGCGCTTGATGAAGTCGGTCTTGTTGTCGGACGGCAGCTTGAACACCACGACGTCGCCGCGGGCCGGCGTCTCCTCGAACACCCTCCCGGGGATCAGCGGCATGGAAAACGGCAGGGAATGCTTGGAATAGCCGTAGGAGATCTTGGACACGAACAGATAATCGCCGATCAGCAGGGTCGGCAGCATGGAGCCCGATGGAATGTTGAACGGCTCGTAGGCGAAGGTGCGCACGACCAGCGCGATCAGGATCGCGTAGGAAACTGTCTTGATGGTGTCCCAGAAGCCGCCGGGTTTGTCGCCGCTCATATGCCGTTATTCCGTGAAATGCCTAGGGTGGTGCCGGGGAGTGATGGCTGTGCCGCCGGATGGGTTCGGCGGGCGGATGAAACGCGGGTCGGGCGCAAAGGTCAAGCGCCTTCCGTTTTGGGAATGGCGGAAATGATCACCATGGCGTGGGCCAGGGGATATTCGTCGGTCTGGGAGACATGGACCTGGGCGACCATGCCGGGCGGCGTCAGCGCGTCGAGCCGCGCCTTGGCGCCGCCGGTGATCTGCATGTAGGGCTGCCCCGTCGGCAGATTGGCGACCACCATGTCCTTCCAGAACACGCCCAGGCGAAACCCGGTGCCGAGCGCCTTGGCGCAGGCCTCCTTGGCGGCGAAGCTCTGGGCGAAGGAGGCCGCCGGATTCTGCCGGCGATAGGCCTTTTTCTGCTCGCCGGGGGCGAACAGGCGGTCGACGAAACGGTCGCCGTACCGTTCCAGCGTGCGTTCGATGCGGCGGATGTCGCACAGATCCGTGCCGATACCGATGATCATGGGCGGAATGTCATGGTCTGGGGGCGGTCCGGCCGGCTCACGCGGAGCGTTCGCCCAGGGCCTCGGCCCGGGCCTGGTCCATTTGGGCGCGCATGCGCTTGATGGCGCTTTCCAGGCCGCCGAAAATCGCCTCGCCGATCAGGAAGTGGCCGATGTTCAACTCGGCGATGGTGGCGATCGCCGCCACCGGCCCGACCGTATCGAAGGTCAGGCCGTGCCCGGCATGGCATTCCAGGCCGATGGCCTCGGCATGGGCCGCCGCATCCTTGATCCGCTGCAACTGCGCCGGCTGGGTTGCGGGGCCGGCGTCGCAATAGGCCCCGGTATGCAGTTCGACCACGGGAGCACCCAGGGCCTTGGCCGCGTCCAGTTGCACGGGATCGGCTTCGATGAACAGGGACACGCGGATGCCAGCGTCGCCCAGGGCATGGACAAAGGGTTTCAGGCCGTCAAAGCCGCCGGCGGCGTCCAGGCCGCCCTCGGTGGTCCGCTCCTCGCGCTTTTCCGGCACGATGCAGGCGGCATGCGGCTTGTGGCGCAGGGCGATGGCCAGCATTTCGTCCGTCGCCGCCATCTCGAAGTTGAGCGGTAGATCGATCTGCGCCGCCAGCCGCGCCATGTCGTCGTCGGAGATATGACGCCGGTCCTCGCGCAGATGGGCGGTGATGCCGTCGGCCCCGGCCTGGGCGGCGGCGCGGGCCGCGCGCACGGGATCCGGATGGCCGCCGCCGCGGGCGTTGCGGATGGTCGCCACGTGATCGATGTTGACGCCGAGCCTGAGATATCCGGTCATCGTCTTCAAGTCCTTGCCTGCTCTAGCCCTTCGCGCGCTCGACCGAATTGACGGCGGGCGACGCGCGCAGCGCCGCGATGATGTCGGTCAGGTGCTTGACGTCGCGCACCTCGACATCGATCAGCATGTCGAAGAAATCGGTCGAACGGTTGATGATCTTGAGGTTGGAGATATTGCCGTCGTTCTTGGCGATCATGGTCGACAGATCGCCGAGCGAGCCCGGCGCGTTGGCGACCGTGACATGGACGCGGCCGACATGCAGGTCGTGCTTGGCCTCGTCCCGGTCCCAGGCCAGGTCGAGCCAGCGTTCCGGCTCATCGCCGTAGCCTTCCAGGGTGTCGCAGTCGATGGTGTGCACGGTGACGCCGCGCCCCGTGGTGACGATGCCGACGATGCGGTCGCCCGGCAAGGGATGGCAGCAGCCGGCGAAATGCATGGCCATGCCGGGAATCAGGCCCTGAATGGGCACCCCGCCCGCGCCCTTGTCCTTGCCGCGCTTGCGGTTGCGTGCCTCGGACAGCGGCACGACGATGTCGTCGCCTTCTTTCTTCTTGCGCTTGGCCCGGGGATAGACGGCTTCGAGAACCTCTCGGCCGCTGAGATGGCCCAGGCCGACGGCGACGTACAATTCCTCGACGGACGCCTGAGTGAGCTTCTTCAGGGCGCCGGTTAATCCTTTATCCGTAAGCTCGTAATCGGCTTCCTTGAAGCTGCGCTGCAGGATGGAGCGGCCGAGTTTTTCGTATTCCTCGCGCTCCTGCAGGCGAACGAAGCGGCGGATGCGCGCCCGCGCCTTGCCGGTCACGACGAAGCGCTCCCAGGTCGGGTTGGGCGTCTGCGCCTTGGAGGTCACGATTTCGACCTGGTCGCCGTTGCGCAGTTCCGTGCGCAGCGGCATCATCTTGCCGTTGATCTTGCCGCCGACGCAGTGGTCGCCGACCTCGGAATGGACCGCATAGGCGAAGTCGACGGTGGTCGCCCCCCTGGGCAGGTTGATCAGGTCGCCCCGGGGCGTGAAACAGAACACCTGATCCTGGAACATCTCCATCTTGGAATGCTCCAACACCTCCTCGGGATCGGAGGCGTGTTCCAGAATGTCGAGCAGTTCGCGCAGCCAGCGGTACTGGGTGCCGTCCTTGGCCGGTCCGCCCTGCTTGTAATTCCAATGGGCGGCGACGCCGAGTTCGGCGACATCGTGCATGACCTTGGTGCGGATCTGCAGTTCGATGCGCTGCTGGTGCGGGCCGAACACGCCGGTATGAAGGGACTGATAGCCGTTCGGTTTCGGCATGGAGATGTAGTCCTTGAACCGCCCGGGCACGACCCGGTAGGCGTTGTGCGCCACGCCGAGCGCCTTGTAGCAGTCCTCGATGCTGTTGACGGTGATGCGGAAGGCCATGATGTCCGACAACTGCTCGAACCCCACGTCGTGCTGCTGCATCTTGCGCCAGATCGAATAAGGCGTCTTTTCGCGGCCGCCGACCTCGGCCTCGATGCCGTTCTCCGACAGGGTTTCCGACAGCTCGCCGATGATCTTGGGCACCAGTTCACCGCCCTGCTCGCGCAGCGTTTCCAGGCGCTTGACCACGGCGCGGCGGGCTTCCGGGTTGATTTCGGCGAAGGCCAGGTCCTCGAGCTCGGTCTTGATTTCCTGCATGCCGATGCGTTCGGCCAGCGGCGCATAGATGTCCATGGTTTCCATGGCGATGCGGCGGCGCTTCTCGTCGCTTTTGATGTAATGCAGGGTCCGCATGTTGTGCAGGCGGTCGGCCAGCTTGACCAGCAGGACGCGGATGTCCTCGGACATGGCGAGCACCAGCTTGCGGAAGTTTTCCGCCTGCTTGGCGCGGTCCGATTGGAATTCGATGCGGGTCAGCTTGGTCACGCCGTCGACCAGCTGCGCGACCTCGCTGCCGAAGTGGGAGCGGATGTCCTCCAGCGTCGCCACCGTGTCCTCGATGGTGTCGTGCAGCAGGGCCGTTTCGATGGTGGCGCTGTCGACCCGGTAGGAGGTGAGAATCCCCGCGACCTCGATGGGGTGCGAGAAGTACGGATCGCCCGAGGCGCGCATCTGCGAGCCGTGCGCCTTCATGGCGAACACGTAGGCGCCGTTGATCCCGACCTCGTCCGCGTTGGGATCGTAGGCCTTGACCCGTTCAACAAGTTCGAACTGGCGGATCACGAAGGGGGCGCCTTATCCAGTCAATACCGGGACGCCGCCCTCAGATTGCCGAAACGCACGGCACGGCCGCGGCTCCGGTCGGGAATGTGTCATGGACGAGGACTTTAGTCCTCCAGCCCAATCTCCGCATCCTTGAAAACGACGTCTGCGCCCATGGTAGCAGGGTCCGAGCCGTCGTCCACGTCCAAAGTATCGTCGTCGTCATCGTCAGACGCGGAACCGCTGGTGTTCGCGGACATGGCGGACAGCTGCATGGTTTCCGGAATGGCGGGGTCCAGGTCATCGATGGACTCTTCCATCTGCACGTATTTCTGCATGCCCTTGATCAGCGATTCTTCGAGTTCCGGCAGGGTGACGGCTTCCTCGGCGATTTCGCGCAGCGCCACGACCGGGTTCTTGTCGTTGTCGCGGTCGACGGCCAGCGGCGCCCCGGCCGAGATGTGGCGGGCGCGCTGGGCCGCGAGCATGACCAGCTCGAAGCGGTTGGGAATCTTCAGTACACAATCTTCGACCGTTACACGGGCCATCAGAAATCCTCCGGGGGATTGGAAAGGGCAAGCTGGCCGGTGCTGCAACCGGCGGTTTGCGGTGGTTATAAGCGCCATGACGGGGAATGGCAATACCTCTTGACAGACGCAAAATTCCGGCCAAAAAGGCGCGCGAATTTTCCACCCCGCATCAACTTATGGTTCAATCAGGATCAACAACCATGACTGCTCTCGCAACCGAGACCCCTTCCCCTATGGCGCGCCGCCGTGTTCTGCAACTTACCGCCGGAGCCGCCGCGTCCCTTGCCGCCGCCGGCCGCCCCGCTCTGGCGGCATGGCTGGACCCCACGCCGACGCAGCTTGCTGGACCGTTCTATCCGCCCCTGGCGGCGTTCTCCGTGGACAACGACCTTTTGTCCCGTGGCGACAGGGCGGTTCCGGTGGCGGGGCAGCTTCTTTACGTTTCCGGCCGCCTGCTCGACCAGCGCGGCCGCCCCATTGCCGGGGCGCGGGTCGAAATCTGGCAGGCGGACAATGACGGAGTCTACCGCGATTCCAAGACCGCGACCGAGACCGGAGACGGCTTTCAAGGGGCCGGTCACGACAAGACGGACAGCGACGGCCGCTACCGCTTCCGCACGATCAAGCCCGCGCCCTACGGCACCGGCGATCTGGAGCGCACGGCCCATATTCATTTCCTGGTCGTTCCGCCGGGCGGCGGCGAATGGGTCAGCCAGATGTATTTCACGGGCGAACCCAGAAATCCGACGGATTTCCTGCTCAAGGAAGTCACGACGGGACGGGACAGACTGATCCGCGACATGGTTCCCGCCGGCCCGCAGGCCGAACCGGGGGCCATGGCCATCGATTTTCCGATCATCATGGGCATGCCCGGCGTGACCCAGCGCGAGACCTGACACCCCTATTCCGGCGGCCACTCCGTGCCCAGATAGCCCCCGGCGTCGGCCAGCGGGCGGATTTCCTGATCCGCCGGCAGATCGGCGCAAAGGACTTCGATGCTGCGGTCCAGCACGGGGTGGCGCCAGCCGGGCGCCACGTCGCGGATCGGCAGCAGGGCGAAGGCCCGGGTATGCAGGCGCGGATGGGGCACTTCCAGATCGCCCGTCAGCACCCGGTCGCCGAAGGTCAGCAGGTCCAGGTCCAGGATGCGCGCGGCGTTGCGTTCGCTGCGCCGCCGCCCGAACCGGGTTTCGATATCCAGCAGAACCGCCATCAGGTCGTGCGGCGCCAGGTCCGTGGCCACGGCGACGGCGCCGTTGACGAACCAGGGCTGGTCGGAAACGGGCACGGGAGCGGTTTCATACCATTTGGCATGCGCCGTGATCTCGATCCCCGATTGTTGTGAAAGAACCTGCAGCGCCGCCCCGCAGGTGGCGCGCGGCGGGCCGAATTCCGGGGTCGGCAGATTGCCGCCGACGCCGATGACGACGGGCCCGCTCACGCCGGAATCCTTGGGCCGGCGGGCGTAGAATCCTTGCACTTGGAATCAATGAGTCTTAAGTGTTTTATCATTGAGACTGCGTAAACATTTCACGCATTGAATTCACCAAGGAATTGATGGAAATGAATTTTTATCCTGAAGAGCGCGTGGCCCTGTTCATCGACGGCTCCAACCTCTACGCCGCCGCCCGGGCGCTCAACTTCGACATCGACTACAAGCGCCTGCTGGCCGTTTTCTCCGGAAAATGCCGCCTGGTGCGGGCCTTCTACTACACGGCCATGGTCGAGGACCAGGAGTATTCGCCGATCCGCCCCCTCGTCGACTGGCTGGATTACAACGGCTACACCATGGTCACCAAGCCGACCAAGGAATTCACGGATTCCGCCGGACGGCGCAAGATCAAGGGCAACATGGACATCGAACTGGCCATCGACGTGTTGGAAATGGCCGACAAACTGGATCATGTCGTGCTGTTTTCCGGCGACGGCGACTTCCGCCGCCTGGTTGACGCCGTGCAGCGCAAGGGCTGCCGGGTCAGTGTCGTCTCGACCGTGCGCTCGCAGCCGCCCATGGTCGCCGACGAACTGCGCCGTCAGGCCGATATCTTCATCGAACTGCAGAGCCTGCAGTCGGCCATCCAGCGCGCCGGCGGCCCGTCCAACCACAGCCTGCCCGACGACGATGACGATTATGATGACGACGATGATTATGACGACGAAGGCGAGGCCGAGGTCGAAGTCGTCTGAGCCGCATGCCGCCCACGTTCCAGGATCCGCCCCCCGACTGCGCGAAATGCCCCCGGCTGGCCGCCTTCCGCGCGGATAATCGCACGGCCTTTCCCGATTGGCATAATGCCCCCGTCCCCGCCTTCGGGCCGCTTGACGCCGGGCTTCTGATCGTCGGGCTGGCCCCCGGTCTGCGCGGCGCCAACCGCACGGCGCGGCCGTTTACCGGCGATTACGCCGGCGACCTGCTGTATCCCACCTTGGGTGAATTCGGCTGGACCGAGGGCGCCTACGGCGCCGCCCCCGACGACGGGTTGCGGCTTGTCGGCTGCCGCATCACCAACGCCGTGCGCTGCGTGCCGCCGGAAAACAAGCCGACGGGGGCCGAATGCAACGCCTGCCGCCCGTTCCTCGCGGATGAGATCGCGGCCATGCCCAATCTGCGGGTGATCCTGGCCCTGGGCGGCGTCGCTCACGCCAACGTGCTGACGACCTTGGGCGAGCGAAAGAAGGATTTCCCCTTCGGCCACGGCAACAGCCATGCCCTGACCTCGGGCCGCCGGCTGATCGACAGCTATCATTGCTCGCGCTACAACACCAATACGGGCCGCCTGACCCCGGACATGTTCCGCGACGTGTTCACCGCCATCGCCGGCCTGATGGCGGCCTGATCCACCATTCATCCCCCGGAAACAAGGGCTTGGCGGCAAGCGCCTGTTCGGGTTATCGTTTTCCAGGCGGCCTCGTCAGCGGGACCGCCGGTGCGAACGGAGGGACGGGATGGCCGCGGAGATCGTCAACTTACGTCAGTACCGCAAGGAAAAGCAGCGCCAGGAGCGCGAACGGACGGCGGAGCAGAACCGGGTCCGGTTCGGCCGCGACAAGGCCCAGCGGCGGGAAGACGAGACAGGGCGAAAGCGCTCGGAACAGGACCTGGACGGCAAGCAGATCGACCCGGAAAGCGACAAGCCCGCGGGCTGACGGCCACGGGCCGGGGCCGCACATCCCCTTTACCTGAAGTTACTCAGTGGTCGCGGGCTTCCTCCGGCTCCAGCAGCCGGTGCAGGTGCACGATCACGTATTTCATGTTGGCGTCGTCCACGTTTGCCTGTGACGCGCCGCGCCAGGCGGTCAGCGCCTTGGCGTAGTTGGGATAGATGCCGACGATTTCCAGATTGTCCGGATCGACGAAATCCTGGCCCTGGGGGTCGGTTACCTTGCCCCCGAAAACAAGATGCAGAAGCGCATTCGACATGGTCAGTCCCTTTTCCTTGTTTCGACCGCCTCTGGATGTCTCCTCACGGATTGTTCATCCGTGGATCAACTCTTATTCCGGCGCATTCACTGGCGGCCGGTGGATTTTGCCCTAAACTAGGGCCAATCCCGCGGACGGGCAATACGCCCGACGTCCAGTCCCGTCGGCCCGCCGGTGCGGGCGGCGCCCCGCGGCCACCGAAACCTTTGAAAGGTCTGTAACGACAATGATCGATCTCTATTCCTGGCCCACGCCCAACGGGCACAAGGTTCACATCATGCTCGAGGAGACCGGGCTGGCCTACAACGTGCACCCCATCAACATCCAGAAGGGCGACCAGTTCCAGCCGGAATTCCTGAACATCTCGCCGAACAACCGTATCCCGGCCATCGTCGACCAGGACGGCCCCGGCGGAAAGCCCTACTCCCTGTTCGAAAGCGGCGCCATCCTGATCTATCTCGCCGAGAAGACCGGCCAGTTCCTGCCGACCGAGCCGACGGCGCGCTACGACACCCTGCAGTGGCTGATGTGGCAGATGGGCGGCGTCGGCCCGATGTTCGGCCAGGCCCACCATTTCCGCGGCTACGCGCCGGTCGAAATCCCCTACGCCGTCGACCGCTACACCAAGGAAGTCGGTCGGCTGTACGGCATTCTGGACAAGCGTTTGGGCCAATCGGCCTACCTCGCCGGTCCCGACTACACCATCGCCGACATCGCGACCTTCCCCTGGACTCGCTCCATCGACCGCCAGGGCCATTCGTTGGACGATTTCCCCAACGTGAAGCGCTGGTCCGACGCCATCAACGCGCGGCCGGGTGTCGCCAAGGGCGTCACCGTGCTGGAAGACGCGCGCGGCGAGCGCAAGCCCCTGTCCGACGAGGAACGGGCGGTGATGTTCGGCGACAAGCAGTTCGCCAAGCGCTGAAAAGGCTGACCACTGAGACAGTGAGGCGGTGAGGAGAATGACAGTGGATTCCCGCTTTCGCGGGAATGACGATGAAGAGCGATCCAACCCGTCACCCCCGCGCAGGCGGGGGTCCAGATTTCTTCTTCTCACAGCCTCTGTGTCTCTGTGGTGAACCCTTGGTTCAGCCGTAGCGCTGCTGCTTCCAGGGATCGCCCAGATTGTGATAGCCCCGGGTTTCCCAATAGCCCGGGGCGTCCTTTTCCAGGAAGGTAATCTGGCGCAGCCATTTGGCGCTTTTCCAGAAGTACAGTGACGGCACCACGGCCCGCGCCGGGCCGCCGTGGTCGCGGGCCAAGGGCGCCCCGCCCCAGGAATGGGCGATCAGCGAAGCCTCGGCCAGGAAATGGTCGAGCGGCAGGTTGGTGGTATAGCCGTCATGGCTGTGCAGCACGGCGAAGGCCGCGTTGTCCCGCAGGCCCGCCGCCTCGGCCAGGGTCCGCACGGCGACGCCCTGCCAGCGGTTGTCGTATTTGGACCAGGACGTGACGCAATGAATGTCCGTGGTCAGGTCGGCCTGCGGCAGGGCCAGGAACTCGGCCCAAGACAGGGTCAGGGGCCGGTCGACCGCCCCCAACACCTTCATTTCCCATTGATCGGTCGGCACCAGGGGCCGGTGGCCCAGGTCGAGGATCGGCCAGTCCTTGGCGAGATGCTGGCCCGGCGGCAGGCGCCCGCCCCCGTCCGTGCGGCGGCTTTGCGGCTGGCGCTTGTCGCGCGCCCATTGTTCCTTGGTTTGGGACAGCTTGCTGTCCGGCGGCGGCGCGGTCAACGACGCGTCCTTTTCCGCCTGCGCCTTCATGTCGCCCAACAGTGAGCCTTCGCGCCCGGCGAACAGGTCCTTGAAGCGGTCGTCGTCACCACCGCCCGGCATCGGGTCTATCCCTTGTCGCGCATCAGGCGCGCCTTCTGCCGGCCCCAGTCGCGGGCCTTCGTGGTTTCGCGCTTGTCGTACTGGTGCTTGCCTTCGGCCAGGGCCAGTTGAACCTTGGCCAGGCCGCGCTTGTTGAAATAGATGGCGAGCGGCACCAGGGCCATGCCCTTGCGGTTGACCGCGCCCGACAGGCGGGCGATCTCGCGCCGGTGCAGCAGCATCTTGCGCTTGCGCTTGGGCTCGTGGTTGTTGGGCCCCGCCTGCTCGTAGCGGGGAATGTCGGCGTTGTAGAGGTACAGTTCGCCGTCCTCATCCGCCGCATAGGCATCGACCAGGGAGCCGCGGCCCAGGCGCAGGGATTTGACCTCGGTCCCGGCCAGCATGAGGCCGGCCTCGACATCCTCAAGGATGAAGTAGTTGTGTCGCGCCTTGCGGTTCTGGGCCACCACGTTGCCGGGCGGGCCCTTTTTCTTTTTCGTGGCCATGATGGGATGCCTTCACGCGCCCAGGGGCGCGGTCAGTTGAGCAGCCCGGCCGCGACCATGGCGTCGCGCACCCGGGTCTTGCTCGTCTCGGCGATCTCGCAGATCGGCAGGCGGGTTTCCGCCGAACACTTGCCGAGCAGCGAGGCCGCGTACTTGACCGGGCCGGGGCTGGTTTCACAGAACAGGGCGTTGTGCACGGGCGTCAGGCGGTCCTGCAGGTCCATGACCGTGGCCATGTCACCTTCGCGCCAGGCGCGCTGCATGTCGGCGCACATGCGTGGCGCGATGTTGGCGGTCACGGAAATGCAGCCGTGGCCGCCCGCCGCCATGAAGGGAATCGCCGTGCCGTCCTCGCCGGACATCTGGCAGAACTCCTTCTTGATCGCGATCCGCGTGTTGATGGGCCGCGCCAGATCCTGGGTCGCGTCCTTGACGCCGACGATGTTGGGCAGTTCCGCCAGCCGCGCCATGGTGGCGACGGACATGTCGACGACGGAGCGGCCGGGAATGTTGTAGATGATGATCGGCAGACCGCCTTCGTCGTGGATGGTCCTGTAGTGCTGGTACAGGCCTTCCTGGGTCGGCTTATTGTAATAGGGCGTGACGACCAGCGCCGCGTCGGCCCCGGCGGCCTTGGCGTGCTTGGTCAGTTCGACCGCTTCCTTGGTCGAGTTGGAGCCGGCGCCGGCGATCACCGGCACGCGGCCGTCGGCGGCCTCGATGCACCATTCGGTGACCTGCATATGCTCCTCGTGGCTGAGGGTCGGCGACTCACCGGTCGTGCCGCAGGGCACCAGGCCGTCCGTACCTTCGGAGATCTGCCAATCGACGAAGTTCTTGAAGGCCGATTCGTCCACCGCCCCGTTCTTAAAGGGGGTAATCAGCGCAGGGAAAGAGCCCTTGAACATCGTTCACTCCTCGGTATCGTGCGGGGCCAGGGAATTGTTGCGGACCATAGCCCTGACCGGCTCCGGCGGCAAGCATGGACCGCCGCCTGTCCTGCCCGAATGACCCAAGCCTCTGTAACGATTGCGTCGCTTGTTGCCCTTCTCCGGAAATCGTATCATCGCCGCCATGATGCGGCAGATTGCCACGCAATCCGTAATCGGGCCGCCAAGACGAGGAGGCCGAGCGCCATCGGGGGTAATCCGGTGGGCGTGTGCCTTTTGTCTCTTCATCGGCCTGATGGCCAGCGCCCAGGCCGGGCCCAAGGCCGATGACGCGCCCGTATCTTCCCGCGACCTCGCCCTCATGACCCAGGCCTTCAAGGCCATGGACCAGGGCAAATGGTCCGAGGTCAAATCCCTGGAAGCCAAGGCCAAGGATCCGCTTGCCCGCAAAGTGATCCTGTGGGGGCGGTTGGCATCCTACAGCGGCCCGGCGGAATTCGACGAACTCGCGGCCTTTCTCTACAGCAATCCGCAATGGCCCCGGTCCGGGCGCCTCAACGCCAAGGCCGAGGCACGGCTGTCGGCGACGGAAGCCGATGACGAGGTTCTCAAGTGGTTCACGGGCCGCCAGCCGGTGACGGCGCTGGGCAAGGCGCGCTATGCCGTTGCGCTGCTCAACCGCGGCGACAAAAAGGACGAGGACCGGGCCACCGCCATGCTGCGCGACGCCTGGATCAGCGGCAATTTTTCCAAGGCCGACGAAAAGCACTTCATGGGCCGCCACGGCAAGCGCATCCGCACGTCGGATCACATCGCGCGGCTCGACCGCCTGTTGTGGGACGGCCGCTACTGGGCCGTGCGCCGCCATCTGTGGCGGGTGCCCAAGGCCTACCAGAAGCTTGGCCTGGCGCGCATCTCCCTGCGCCGCCAGATGGGCAACGTGGACGCCCTGGTCGCCAAGGTGCCGGATAACCTGCAGCGCGACCCGGGCCTGATCTATGAGCGCCTGCGTTGGCGGCGCAAGAAAGGCCTGGATTCCGCCATCGACCTCGTGCGCCATCTGCCGGGCGACCAGCCCCATCCGGAATTGTGGTGGGAGGAACGCTCGACCCTGGTGCGCCGGGCGCTGCGCAAGGGCTTCATCACCGATGCCTACCGCATCGCCCGCAATCACGGGCTCAGCGAGGGCGCCGACTATGCCGAGGCCGAATGGCTGTCCGGCTGGGTCGCCCTGCGCTTTTTGAACGAACCCAAGGTGGCGCTCCAGCATTTCCAGCGCATGTACGCCCGGGTCAACTATCCGGTTTCCCTGTCGCGCGGCGCCTATTGGATCGCCCGCAGTTTCGATGACCTGAAACAGCCGCAGCGCGCCACCGAATGGTTCGCCCGCGCCGCCCGTCATCCGACGACCTATTACGGACAACTGTCGATGTCCCGTGTCGATCCGGCGGCGGTGCTGCGCCTGCCGCCGGACCCGGAACCGGATGCGGACCTGGTCCACCAGTTCCGGTCACACGAACTGACCCGGGCGTTCCGCGCCCTCGCCGCCGCGGGGGCCGACGATACCCTGCGCGCGGTTCTGGAAACCCTGCTGGAGCGGGCCGACGAGCATCCGGGCTGGCGCGTGTTGACCGCCGACCTGGCGGCGGAGGCCGAACGCCGTGATCTCGCCGTGCGGGTCGCCAAGCAGTCCCTGCGCGACGGCCTGATGCTGGCCAAGCACGGCTATCCGGCCATCACCCTGCCCCGCCTGCCGACGCAATGGAATTTGCCGACCCTGGAAACGGCCCTGGTGCTGGGCATGATCCGCCAGGAAAGCGCCTTTCGCGGCAACGCCGTCAGCCGCGCCAGCGCCCAGGGCCTGATGCAGCTGATGCCGGCCACGGCCAAGGTGGTGGCGACCCGCCGGGGCCTGCCGTACTCGCGCGCGCGCCTGATCAGCGACGCAGGCTACAACCTGACCCTGGGCCAGACCTATCTGGCCGGCCTGATCACGGAATTCGACGGCTCCTATGTGCTGTCGGTCGCCGGCTACAACGCCGGGCCCCATCGGGTGCGCCGCTGGCTCAAGGAATACGGCGACCCCCGACAGAAGGACGTGGACGTCATCGACTGGGTCGAGATGATTCCCTTCGACGAAACCCGCGACTACGTGCAGCGGGTGATGGAAAACCTGCATGTCTACCGCTCACGCCTGTCGGGCACGGAAGTCGCCTTCGCGCCCCACGCCGATCTCGCGCGGTGACGCGGCGCCGGCCCGCAAATCCGATCAGGAACCCCGTTCACCGGATAGTGACCCGCATTCGCGCCGGCCGTTCTTGACCGTCTCTGCGCCGCCGCCCATAACGGCGGGACCGCTTGGGGGACCCCGAGCCCGGATTTGTGGAGGATTAAAGACATGGCGCACGACCAGCTGACGGACATCGGGGCCTGCGTGTTCGACGCCTACGGCACCCTGTTCGACGTCGCAGCGGCGGCGGCCCATTGCAAGGACGACCTGGGCGACAACATGGCGCCGCTCGCCACCCTGTGGCGGGACAAACAGCTGTCCTATTCCTGGCTGCGCTCGCTGATGGGTGAATACGTGGAATTCTGGCAGGTCACCCAGGACGGCCTCGACTATTCCCTGGCCGCCCTCGGCCTCGACGGCGATCCGGTCCTGCGCCAAAAGCTGCTGGATCTGTATTTCAAGCTCGACGCCTATGCCGAGGTGAAGGGCGTGCTGACCGCGTTGAAGGGTGCGGGCCTGAAGACCGCAATCCTGTCCAACGGCTCGCCCGACATGCTGCGGGCCGCCGTCGACAACGCCGCCATCGGCGACGTTCTGGACGACGTGCAGTCGGTCGCCGACGTCGGGATCTTCAAGCCCCATCCCAGCGTCTATCAGATGTCCGTCGACCGTCTGGGCGTCGAGGCGGGCCGTATCTGCTTCATGTCGTCCAATGCCTGGGACGCGGCGGCGGCAGCCAACTTCGGGTTCCGGGTCGTCTGGGTCAACCGGTTCAAGCAGCCGCCGGAACGTCTGCCCGGCAAGATCGTCACGCAACTCGACAATCTGAGTGGCCTGCCCGCACTGCTGGGCATTTAAGGGCCGCTTTCGCGTATCAATCGTCGGCCCCGCCGCGCGCGCCGACGGGGGTTGTGCGGAACGCCGGGTGGGATATTCTGGGTGCCGCGTCCCTTCGGGCGTCCGGCCCAACCCATCATCCAAGGAAACTGCAGATGCCGTCCTCGTCCGCGTCCGACGTCCTGACATTCGCTGATATCGAAAGCGCCGCCGAGGTTCTGAAGGGCATCGCCGTCGTCACCCCGGTGCTGGAAAGCCCGCTGCTCAACGCAGCGCTGGGCTTTCGTCTGCGGGTCAAGGCCGAGCCCCTGCAGGTCACCGGGTCGTTCAAGTTCCGCGGCGCCTACAACGCCATTTCCCGCATTCCCGCCGACAAGCGCGATGCCGGCGTGGTCGCCTTCTCATCGGGCAATCATGCTCAGGGCGTGGCGGCGGCGGCATCCATGCTGGGTCTGCCGTCAGCCATCCTGATGCCCAAGGACGCGCCCAAGACCAAGGTCGAACTGACCCGGGCCTGGGGCGCCGAAGTCGTGACCTTCGACCGCTTCACGGAAAGCCGCGAGGAACTGGGCGCCAAGCTGCGCGAAGACCGCGGCGCCACCCTGATCAAACCCTACGATGATCCCCTGATCATGGCCGGACAAGGCACCCTGGCCGCCGAGGCCGTGCGGACCTGTCTGGCCGCGGATTGGGCGCCTGACATCTTCATCAGCCCCTGTGGCGGCGGCGGGTTGATCGCCGGCTGTTCGACCTCGGTGCGCGCCCTGTCGCCGGAAACGGAGATCTATTCGGCCGAGCCGGCGGGTTTCGACGATACGGCGCGGTCCCTGACGGCGAAGGCGCGCCTTGCCAACGATCCGGCCGCGCGATCGATCTGCGACGCGCTGCTGGCTCCGGAGCCGGGCGAGCTGACCTTCACGGTCAATGCCGAACGCCTGACCGGTGGGCTCTGCGTCACCGACGACGAAGCCATGACCGCGATGGCGGTCGCCTTCAAGTATCTGAAGCTGGTGGTGGAACCGGGGGGCGCCGTGGCGCTGGCCGCCGCGATCACTGGCAAGGTCGACTGCAAGGGCAAGAACGTGCTGGTCGTCTGTTCCGGCGGCAATGCGGACGCGGACGTCTACGCAGAGGCGCTTAAACGGCCCCTGCCGTTCTGAAAACCGGAAAGCGGCGTCTTGCCGGGCCTGATGCGTCTATTCGGCGGCGGCGGGCGCCGTCTTCGGGGATGAGGCGGACGCGATGGTCTGCTTGACGGCCTCGACGTCCTTCTTTTCGACCAGGCGCTTGCAGTGGCCTTCCAGGAAGGCCCCGTTTTCGATCGCCAGATCTTCATGAAGAATGTCGCCGATGACGCGCGCGGAGCGCGCCAGGGTCACGGACCGGGCCTTGATCTGGCCATTGATGGTGCCGTGGACCTGCACCCGGTCGGCGACGATTTCGCCCTTGATGTTGGCGGTTTCGCCAACAAGCAGGCTTTTCGTGCGGATGTCGCCGTCGATGGTGCCGTCGATTTGGATTTCACCGTCCGAGCTCAGGTCCCCGATGACCCGAAGGTCCGCCGAAATGATCGACGGGCCGGCGGATTTCACCGCGGGCTGTTGGCCGCTTTGGCTGCTCGTACCCTTACTTGTCTTTGAAAACATACTTTCCTGCCCTGATGAACTTAAGCGGGTTCAACGGCTTGTTGTTGAACACCACCTCATAATGGAGGTGCGGCCCCGTGCTTCGGCCCGTGCTACCCAGAAGGCCAATCTTCTCATGAAACTTCACTTCTTGGCCAACCTTAACAAGAATTTTGCTGAGGTGCGCGAAACGCGTCTTCAGGCCGAGCCCATGGTCGATTTCGATCAGGCGGCCGTAGCGCCCTTTCCAGCCGGCGTAGGTCACCTTGCCGCCCGCCGTCGAAAACACCGGGGATTTCACGGGACCGCCCAGGTCGACGCCGTAATGGGCCGACCAGCGGTTGGTCATGGGATCCTTGCGCTTGCCGTAGCTGGACGTGATGTAATAGGACGCCATGGGCGCCGCCAGCGGCACCCGGGTCAGGGATTCCTGTAAATTCTCAAGCCGGTTCAGGTTGCGGTCCAGGTTGGCCAGTTCCAGCTTCAGGTCGCTGGCCGGCAGGCCGTCGGGTTCGACCGGGATGAACGGGCCGCCGACACCCGAGGTGTCGTTCTCGGTCACCCCGAGCAGCCGGTCCGGTTCCAGGCCGGCCAGCTCGATGACCTTCTCCAGGCCGGCGATCTGGTCACTGGCGCGCTCGTTCATGCGCTGGACGACCTCGCCTTCCGTTTCCTGAAGTTCCTTCAGGCGCGAGGTCAGTTCCTCGACCCGGTTGCGCATGCGCGATGAATCGGTCTGCGCCTTATTGCGCTCGGTCATGATCAGATGCAGGTCGCTTTCGACCGCATTCAGATTGTCCTTCAGCGCGAAATTGCGGCCGGACATGGACGTCATCTCGTTCTCGAGCGTGGCCAGTTGTTCCTTCAGACGCTCGCGGGCGCTGATGACCTGCTGGCGTTCGGCGGCGGTGATTTCCAGACGGCGGGACACCGAACTCAAATTGCGCTGCAGGGCGGCGTTCTTTTCCACCAGGCCCAGCATGAGGGAATGGTTTTCCTCGAGGTCCTTGGTGATGGAGGCGAATTTGCGCTGGTATTCGGCGACTTCGTTGAGCAGCGAGCGGTAGGCCAGACGCGCGCCGGCGATCTCGTCGTCCTTGGCCTGCAGGACCTGATCGTGCATCAGGAAGCTGACGGAAGTGAAGGTGCTCCACGACAGCGCCACGGCGAGAACACCGGACATCACCACCTGCACAGGCTGGGAAACCTTGAAATAGGAGACCCGTCCTTCGGTGCGCATGACAAGCTGGCGTTCCGGGAACAGGCGGTCGATAAGCACCTTCAGGCGCTTCGCGGTACTTGTTTCGAAGGCTCCCCGTCTGATCATTCCCCCGTCTTCCTTCCCTCGTAGGTGGCCAATTCGGTCCCAGTTCGGTACCGCCCGGCACTTGGCTTTCACGCCTGGGCCGGGTAGACAGTCTTGTTGTTTTTGGGCCGCCCCCAGCCCCCCTTTGGCGCCGGAAACGCTCTACCAGCGTCGAAGGTATAGGGAAGGTCTAAGGCGTTCAAGTATCCATTTCCTACCCCCTTCGGATATCATGAAAAAGCGGCGGATTTCCGTCTTTTTGGGTCTGTTTTCAACCCTTTCCGGCCCCCCGCCCGGAACCCGCGCAAAGGAGCATTCCAGTGACCGAAGTCCCCGCCCCCGGCCCTGAACAGGATCGTCCGTCGGCCTTCAGCCCGGCGATGATCGCCGCCACATGGTTCGGCTGCGGGCTGGCGCCCAAGGCGCCAGGGACGGTGGGTTCCCTGGGCGCCCTGCCCGTCGCCTGGATCATCCTGTCCTATTGGGGGTGGGGCTGGCTGGCCGCCGCGGCCGTCGCGGCGGCGGTGCTCGGCATTCTCGCCACGGCGGCGGTGCTCAAACGCTCCGCCGTCAAGGATCCGTCCTTCGTGGTCATTGATGAGGTCGTGGGACAGTGGATCGCCCTGCTGCCGGCGGGCCTCGACCCCGTGCTGTTCATCGCCGGCTTCCTCGCCTTCCGCCTGTTCGACATCTGGAAGCCCTGGCCCGTCAGCTGGGCCGACCGCGACGTGCCGGGCGCACTCGGCGTGATGCTCGACGACCTGATCGCCGGCGTCTATGCGGCGGCCGTGGTTTATGGAATAGGTTACGCAATGACGGGAGGAGCCTGAGACCATGACCGACGCCGAAATCGACAATCTTGCCCAACGGGTGATTGACGCCTACACGGCACAGGGCCTGACCCTGGGCACCGCCGAAAGCTGCACCGGCGGCCTGATCGCGGGCGCCCTGACCGGCGTCTCCGGGTCCTCGGCGGTGGTCGACCGCGGCTTCGTGACCTATTCCAACGACGCCAAGATGGACCTTTTGGGCGTCGGCGGCGGAATTCTCCGCGACCATGGGGCGGTGTCCGAGGAAACGGCCCGCGCCATGGCCCGGGGCGTGCTGACCCATGCCCCCGTCGATTGCGCCGTCGCGGTCACCGGCATCGCCGGGCCGACCGGCGGCAGCAAGGACAAGCCTGTGGGCCTGGTGCATTTCGGCGCGGCGCGCCATGGCCGGGATATCCTCCATGAACGCCATGTGTTCGACGGTGACAGGGCGGCGGTACGCCGGGCCACGGTGAAGCGGGCATTGGCTTTGCTGCTGACCCTGGCCGATTGACAGATTCACACATATTGCATTGAAAATACGTGCATTTTTGTCAGTTGCACGACAGCGGCATAGATCTTATATGAGTTGAGGGACGGCATCGCGCCGGCCTGAAAACCTTCCAACCAGCACCCCGAACTTCTGGTTGGCGACCCCGCAACGCATGGGAGTCGCCGTTGAGCTTTGGGAAAAGTCTTTTCATTGCCGTCAGCGCCACCGGTACGTCGTTGACGGCGGTCGCGGTCGCCGGGTTTCTGACCAACACCGGTCCCCTGGCCCTGGGGCCGGACGGGCAGCAATCGGCCGCGCCACCGCCGCTTGAACCCAGCACCATCGTGATGGAACCAGTGCCGTTGGACCCCCGGGGATACAGCCTGAGGGGGTTGGAGCAGGACGACCTGATTTACGTTTCCGTGGAAATTCTTGTGCGCACGAAGCCCGACCGTCTGCTGGTGTGCAGGCTCATGCCCCGGCTGACGGCGACGATCCTGCGCGATCTGGGGCCGAGGCTGTGGTCCCAACCGACCTTCAACAATCTGGACGAGGCCGGCACCAACCTGTTCGTGCGGGACCGCTTCGATCAGGCGCTCGGCGCCAAGGTGGTCGCGGAGGCGACCGTGCGGTTCGTCGAAGACCGCCGGGCGGCCCCGAAGCCTAACTGCAGCGAGACCCTGCACCATGGATGGCAGTCCTGGATGAGACGGGCCCAGCGCGACCTGCGCGAGACGGAACGCTAGCCGCCGCAGGCCGCCCTGCCCGCGCCCGACGGTGTCGGGGCACCCCCGTACAGATCGTCGGCGCGGCTTTCGAAGGCGTTGACCATCTTGGTGACGGCCTCGTTGAACACCACCGAGATCGCCGATTGCAGCAGTTTGGAGCGGAATTCGAAATCCACGTAGAAGTCGATGTCGCAGCCCTGCCCGTTTTCGGCCGGCGCGAATATCCAATGATTTTTCAGATACTTGAACGGTCCGTCCGAATAGGCGACGTCGATCCGCCTGGCTTCCCAGTCAAGCGTCACACGGGACGTGAAGCGTTCGCGGAAAATCTTGAATCCGATCACCATGTCGGCGACCAGCAGGGTGTCGGAGCGTTCGCGGATGCGCGTCGCCTGGCACCAGGGCAGGAATTCCGGATAGCGCCCGACGTCGGCGACCAAATCGAACATCTGATCCGCCCGATAGGGCAGCCGGCGGATTTCCGCATGTGTGGGCATGGCCCCTAGCCCCGGCCCGCCTGACGCGCGGCCTGCAATTTGGCGAAGTCCTCGCCCGCATGGTGGCTCGAGCGGGTAAGCGGCGAGGCGGAAACCAGCAGGAAGCCCTTGGCTTCGGCCAGACGCCTGTATTCGGTGAACTCGTCCGGCGTGACGAAGCGGTCGACGGGGGCATGGCGCGTGGTCGGCGCCAGATACTGGCCGATGGTCAGGAAATCGACGCGGGCGGAGCGCAGGTCGTCCATGACCTGCAGCACTTCCGAGCGGGTTTCGCCGAGACCGACCATGATGCCCGACTTGGTGAACACGTTGGCGTCGATGTCCTTGGCCCGGTCCAGAATCTTCAGGGAATGGAAATAGCGCGCCCCCGGGCGGATCGAGGGGTAAAGGCGCGGCACGGTTTCCAGGTTGTGGTTGAACACGTCCGGCTTGGCGGCGATCACGGCTTCGAGCGCCCCCGGCTTGTCGCGGAAATCGGGGGTCAGGATTTCGATGGTGGTTTCCGGCGTGGTCTCGCGCAGGCGCTCGATGCATTTCACGAACTGCCCCGCCCCGCCGTCGGCCAGATCGTCGCGGTCGACGGAGGTGATGACCAGATGCTTCATGCCCATTTCGCCGGCGGCGATGGCCAGGTTGTCGGGCTCCAGCGGATCGACTTTCCCCGGCTTGCCCGTGGCCACGTTGCAGAAGGCGCAGGCGCGGGTGCAGATGTCGCCCAGGATCATCACCGTGGCGTGCTTCTGGGCCCAGCATTCGCCGATGTTGGGGCAGGCCGCTTCCTCGCAGACCGTGGTCAAGTTGCGTTCGCGCATCAGCTTGCGGGTTTCCGCATAGGCCGGCGACGTGGGCGCCTTGACCCTGATCCACGCAGGTTTCTTCTGGTGGGGGTTTTCCGGGTTCTTGGCCTTTTCCGGATGACGCAGGGGGCGGACGTTGTCTGTCATGACCTAGAAGTGGATCACCCGCCCATAAGCGTCAAGCACCGATTCATGCATCATTTCCGACAGGGTCGGATGCGGGAACACCGTGTGCATGAGGTCTTCCTCGGTGGTTTCCAGGCCCATGGCGATGACGAAGCCCTGAATCAGCTCGGTCACTTCGGCACCGACCATATGCGCGCCCAGCAATTGCCCGGTCTTGGCGTCGAACACGGTCTTGACCAGGCCCTCGGGCTCACCCAATGCAATGGCCTTGCCGTTGCCGAGGAACGGGAAGCGGCCGACCTTGACGGTGTAGCCCTGCTCCTTGGCCTTGGCTTCCGTCAGGCCGACGCTGGCGACCTGCGGATGGCAGTAGGTGCAGCCGGGAATGTGGTTCTTGTCCATGGGATGGACGCCGTCCAGGCCCTTGATCTTCTCGACGCAGATGACGCCTTCGTGCTCCGCCTTATGGGCCAGCATGGGCGGGCCGGCGACGTCGCCGATGGCGTAGACGCCGGGCTCCGCCGTGCGGCCGTACTCGTCGATGACGATGCAGCCCCGGTCGGTCTTGACCTTGGTATTTTCCAGGCCGATGCCTTCGATATTGCCCTGCACGCCGACGGCGGAAATCACCCGGTCGACGGTGATTTCCTGGGTCTTGCCGTCCTTGCCCTCGACCGTGCAGGTCACGGTGTTGGCGCCCTTGGCCAGCTTCGTGACCTTGGCCTCGGTCATGATCTTGAGGCCGGATTTCTCCATCTGCTTGCGCGCGGCGGCGGAAATCTCCGCGTCCTCGACGGGCATGATCTGGGTCATGACCTCGACCACCGTCACGTCAGCACCTAGGGTGTGATAGAAGCTCGCGAATTCGATGCCGATGGCGCCCGATCCGATGACCAAAAGCTTTTTCGGGAAGATGTCGGGCTTCAGGGCCTCGAAATAGGTCCAGACCAGCTTGCCGTCGGGCTCCAGCCCCGGCAGGGCCCGGGGCCTGGCCCCGGTGGCGACGATGATATGCTTGCCGGTCAAATCGGGCAGCGCCTTCCCGTCGGTGCCCGTGACCGCGACCTTGCCGCCGCCCTTGAGCACGCCGGTGCCGTCGACGACCGTCACCTTGTTCTTTTTCAACAGATGCCCGACGCCGCCGTTCAGTTGTTTCGAGACGCCGCGCGAACGGCCGATGACCTTTTCGATGTCGAAGGACACGTCCTTGGCGCTCAGGCCATAGGCGTCCGCATGCTGCATGTAGTGGTAGATTTCGGCCGAGCGCAGCAGCGCCTTGGTCGGGATGCAGCCCCAGTTGAGGCAAATGCCGCCCAGGTGCTGTTTCTCGACCACGCAGGTCTTGAAGCCCAACTGCGCCGCGCGGATGGCGGCGACGTAGCCGCCCGGCCCGCCGCCGATGATGACGATGTCGAACGAGGTATCAGCCATGATGTCCGCCCTCCCCGCCTACAGCAGCAACTGAATGGGATCTTCGAGGATCGCCTTCAGTTCCTTGGCGAAACCGGCCGCCGTGGCGCCGTCGATGCAGCGGTGATCGACCGCTAGGGTCAGCGACATCACCGTGGCGACGGCCAGCGCGCCGTTCTTGACCACCGGGCGCTGTTCCCCGGCGCCGACGGACAGGATGCCGCCCTGGGGCGGGTTGATGATCGAATTGAACGACTTCACCCCGAACATGCCCAGGTTGGAAATGGTGAAGGTGCCACCCTGGAATTCCTCGGGCGCCAGTTTGCCGTCCCGTGCCTTGCCGGCCAGCTCCTTGGCCTTGGCGGAAATGGCGGCCAGGCCCAGCGATCCCGCGTCCTTGATGATCGGCGTGATCAGCCCGCCCTCGATCGCCACGGCGATGGAGACGTCGGCGCGCTTGAACTTGAGGATCGCGTCGTCCGTGTAGGACACGTTGACGTCCGGGCAGCGGCGCAGCGCCACGGCCACGGCCTTGATGACGAAGTCGTTGACGGAAATCTTGTAATCCGCCCCGTCGCGGCCGTTCAGGTCCTTGCGCGCGGCCAGCAGCTTGTCGATCTCGACATCGATCTGGATGTTGAAATGCGGAATGTCGCGGGCCGAGGCCGTCAGGCGCGAGGCGATGACCTTGCGCATGGAGGAGTTCGCCACGGCCTCGAAGTCCGGCATGTTGGCGAACACCGCATCGCCCTGGGCCGGCGTCGCGGCCTGGGCGGGCGCGGTTCCCGCCGACGGAGCGGCTGCCGCCGCCGGGGCGGCCTTGCCTGTTCCCGAGGCGAGCGCCGCGTCCACGTCGCGCTTGACGACGCGACCGCGCGGGCCGGAGCCGGAAAGGGCGGCGAGGTCGAGGCCCTGCTGGCCAGCGATGCGCTTGGCGAGCGGGCTGGCGATCACCCGGTCGCCGGATGCGGCCGCCGGGGCGGCGGCGGGTGCCGCGGGCGCTGCCGGTGCGGCTTTGGGTGCTTCCGCCGTCGGCGCCGGGGCAGCAGCGCCGCCCGAGGTGTCGGCGCCGTCGAGGGCCGAGGCGTCCTCGCCGTCTTCCAGCAGCAATGCGATGACCGCGTTCACGGCGACGTCGGCGGTGCCTTCCGGCACCACGATCTTGCCGAGGATGCCCTCCTCCACGGCTTCGACCTCCATGGTCGCCTTGTCGGTTTCGATTTCCGCGAGGACGTCGCCGCTTTCCACGGCGTCGCCTTCCTTCTTGTGCCACTTGGCCAGATTGCCCTCGGTCATGGTCGGGCTCAGGGCCGGCATCAGAATCTTGATCGGCATGATGTCTCTCCCCGCGCCTTAGGCGTAGCAGACGGCTTTCGCCGCCTCGACCACGTTATGGGCCTTGGGCAGGGCCAGGGCCTCCAGGTTCGCCGCATAGGGCATGGGCACGTCGGCACCCGACACCCGGGTCGGCGGCGCGTCCAGGTCGTCGAAGGCGTGCTCGATCATCAATTGGTTGATTTCGGCGCCGATCCCGCAGGTCGGCCAGCCTTCCTCCACCGTGACGATGCGATTGGTCTTCTTGACGGAGGCGACCAGGGTTTCGACGTCGATGGGGCGCACCGTGCGCAGGTTGATGACCTCGGCGTCGATGCCCTCGGCGGCCAGCTTTTCCGCCGCTTCCATGCAGATGCCGACGGCGATGGAGAAGCCGACCAGGGTCACGTCCTTGCCCGGGCGCTCCACCTTGGCCTTGCCGATGGGCAGGGTCCAGTTCTCGTCGTCGGGTGCTTCGAAGCTTTGCCCGTAGAGGATTTCGTTTTCCAGGAAGATCACCGGGTTGGGATCGCGGATCGCCGATTTCAGCAGTCCCTTGGCATCCGCCGCCGACCACGGGGCGACGACCTTGAGACCCGGACAATGGGCGTACCACGAGGCATAGCACTGGGAATGCTGGGCGCCGACGCGGGCCGCCGCCCCGTTGGGGCCGCGGAACACGATGGGGCAGCCCATCTGGCCGCCGGACATGTACAGCGTCTTGGCGGCGGAGTTGATGATCTGGTCGATGGCCTGCATGGCGAAGTTGAAGGTCATGAATTCGACCACCGGCCGCAGTTCCAGGAACGCGGCGCCCACGGCCATGCCGGCGAAGCCCTGTTCGGTGATCGGCGTGTCGATCACCCGCTTGTCGCCAAATTCGTCGAGCAGGCCCTGGGAAATTTTGTAGGCCCCCTGGTACTGGGCGACTTCCTCGCCCATCAGGAACACGGTCTCGTCGCGGCGCATTTCCTCGGCCAGGGCGGAATTAAGCGCCTCGCGCACGGTCATGGTCTTCATGGCGCCGGTGTAATCGGGCTCGGCCGCGACGGGCGCCGCGGTGGGGGCCGCCGCCGATGCGGGCGCCGCCGGCGCCGGGGCTTCGGCCTTGGGGGCCGGCGCGGCTGCGGCGGGCGCGCTGTCCGCATCCGTCACGTCCTCGCCGTCCTCGACGATCACCGCGATGGGCGTGTTGACGGCGACGCCGTCCGTGCCGTCGGGGACCAGGATCTTGCCCAGGATGCCCTCATCCACGGCCTCGACCTCCATGGTCGCCTTGTCGGTTTCGATTTCCAGCAGGACATCGCCGCTCGCGACCTTGTCCCCCTCCTTCTTGAGCCATTTGGCGATCTTGCCTTCGGTCATGGTCGGAGAAAGCGCCGGCAGAAGTACTTGCGTAGCCATGTTCAGATGTTCCCTTAGTGCGACGTTTTCGTTCAGGCTTCGACCAGGACGTCGGTCCACAATTCGGACGCGTCCGGTTCCGGGCTCTGCTGGGCGAACTCGGCCGCCTCGTTGGCCAGGGCCTTCACTTCCTTGTCGATGGCCTTGAGATCGTCCTCGCTGACGACCTTGGCTTCCAGAAGCTTGTGGGCGAGCGTGTCGATGGGGTCCATCTCGCGGCGCACCTTCTGCACCTCTTCCTTGGTCCGGTACTTGGCCGGATCGGACATGGAATGCCCGCGGTAGCGGTAGGTCTTCATTTCCAGGATCACCGGGCCCTTGCCTTCGCGGCAGCGCGTCAGGGCCTGGGCGGCGGCGTCCTTGACCGCCAGCACGTCCATGCCGTCGACGGCGACGCCTTCGATGCCATGGGCCAGGCCACGGGTGTGCAGGTCGGCGTTCTTGGAGGTGCGTTCGATCGACGTGCCCATGCCGTACTTGTTGTTCTCGATCACATAGATGATCGGCAGGGACCAGATGGCGGCCATGTTGAAGCTTTCATAGACCTGGCCCTGGTTGATGGCGCCGTCGCCGAAATAGGCCATGCATACGCCGCCGTCGCCCTTGTACTTATGGGCGAAGGCCAACCCCGTGCCGAGCGGCACCTGGGCGCCGACGATGCCGTGGCCGCCGAAGAAGTTCTTTTCGCGCGAGAACATGTGCATGGAGCCGCCCTTGCCCCGCGAATAGCCGCCGCGCCGGCCGGTCAGTTCGGCCATCACGCCCTTGGGGTCCATGCCGCAAGCCAGCATGTGGCCGTGGTCGCGGTAGCTGGTGATCACCGTGTCCTGCGGCTTCGAGGCCGCCATCATGCCGACGACGACCGCTTCCTGCCCGATGTACAGATGGCAGAAGCCGCCGATCAGGCCCATGCCGTAAAGCTGGCCGGCCTTTTCCTCGAACCGGCGGATGAGCAGCATCTCGCGGTAATAGTGGCGGAGTTCGTCGGGCGTGGGGCCCGTCTTGGGGGATTTCGCGGTGGACGACTTGGCGGGCGCTTTCGCCTTCGCCGACGTCTTGGGTGACCGGGCCATTGGACCTCCCTTGGCTGCCTGTTTCCATCCCTGGATGGTGCGCCAAAGGTCTCCGCCTTTTCGCATCCCTCCCAGGGGCGGCGGTTACCCGCCGCAACTTCGGGAGATCATATCTGAAAAACGGGATGAAAAACAATATAGGTCAGGAATGCTGCTATTTTATTAATCATATAACAGTTAATATACGAATGTTACGGAAGCGGATCAGGCTTGTTTGGCTGCGTCCAGCCAGGGCCACAGGCATCCTTCCCGCCCGTATATCCGAGACAACAGGCCGTTGTCGCCGATCACGACGGCCGATGATTTCTTCCATTGCCGGATATGCGCGGGCGACACCCAATGGGTGACGGCGTATTCGCGCCCGCCTTCCATGACCTCGACGTCATAGCCGAGATAGCCCGGGCTTTGTTCCGCCAGGGTCGCGAGCAGACGCAGAGCCTCCGCCCATTTGGTCGGCGGCGCGCCGTCCCAGGCGTCGGTGAACAGTACCGCGAAATAGGTCGGGGTGTTGGCGCCTTGCGGTCCGATGTCGGCGAAAGCCGCCGTCAGCGGAACCTTGTCCCGGGCGACCGCGACGGACGCCAGGGCGGTCATTACGCCGCACTCCGTTCCGCGGCCGGCATCGCCGGGGGCGCGTAGGTGCTCATGATGTCGACGGCAAGGGGCGTCTTGCGCCCGAACAGGCGCTTGACGATGCGCGTGACCTCGATGGCGCAGGCATCCTCAATACGGCGGTTCTGCAGACTGATCTCGTTCGGCATCCGCGCCAGCACCCGCGCCTTCCATCCCTGGATCGCCGCCGGCGACTTCCAGTAGCACACGGCGGCCCCTCGGCCGTCGTCGAGGCGCCCGGTCTCAAGACCGAGAAAGCCGTCGATGCGGGGGGCCAGGGAAATCAGTTCATCCATGGTCAGGCGGCCCGACGGATCGACGTCGCCGCCGACCGGCGTGACGACGGCCGCGTAATAGGGCGGGCGCAGGGTTTCGGAAAGCGATCCCATGGCTCAGCCCCCCGTCTTGGGAAAGAAGACCACGTAGTCGCGGTCGAAGCCGACGTTGAGCATCACGCGGGCCCGTTCCTCGAGCATGTCGAGGTCGAGGGACTGGGAGCCGAGCAGCTCGACCCGGTGTTCCCATTCGCCGCGCTGCGCCTTCAGGTCGTCGGCCAGGATCTGCGCCTCGGCGACCTTTTCCTGCATCAGCATCAGGGAGGTGACGCCCCGGTCGCCGTGCACGGTGTGGTAAGCGAAATAGGTGCAGGCCAGAATGCCCAGGGACGGTCCCAGGGCCGTGGCCAGTTTTTTCTTCAGAGAGGCAAAGCGCGTCGCCATCGTTTTCATTCCCCAGTATTCCCCACGCCGGTTCCGCGAATCGGCAGGTACGAATCTAAGGAATGATGGTTAATTTTCGGTTAGGACTCGGAAAAGCCCTTTGTTTTCCAGTACTTTGGAAATCCGAAAAGGTTAACGCGTCTAACCGAACAGCGCCGCGCCGTTGTAGCGCGCCGTCGGCCCCAGGTCCTCGTTGATGCGCAGCAGCTGGTTGTATTTGGCCAGCCGGTCGGAGCGCGACAGCGACCCGGTCTTGATCTGTCCGGCGTTGGTGGCGACGGCGATGTCGGCGATGGTGGTGTCCTCGGTCTCGCCGGAACGGTGGGAGATCACCGCCGTATAGCCCGCCTTATGGGCCATCTCGACCGTCTGCAGGGTTTCCGACAAGGTGCCGATCTGGTTGACCTTGATGAGAATCGAATTGGCGACGCCCTTTTCGATGCCGTCGGCCAGGCGCACGGGGTTGGTCACGAACAGGTCGTCGCCGACCAGCTGCACCGTGGCGCCGATGGCGTCGGTCAGGGCCTTCCAGCCGTCCCAGTCGTCCTCGGCCATGCCGTCCTCGATGGACTTGATGGGATATTTGGCGCAGAGATCCTGGTACAGCCGCGCCATCTCGTCGCCGCCGAGCGTCTTGCCGATGCCCTCCATCACGTACTTGCCGTCGCGGTAGAATTCGGTCGAGGCGCTGTCGAGGGCCAGGACCACATCCTCGCCCGGCGCATAGCCGGCGTCGGCGATCGCCTTCATGATGAAGTCGAGGGCTTCCTCCGAGCTGCTCAGGTTCGGCGCGAAGCCGCCCTCGTCGCCCACGTTGGTGGCGTGCCCGGCCTTGGCCAGACCCTTCTTGAGGGTGTGGAACACCTCGGCCCCCATGCGCAGGGCGTCCGGGAAGTCCTCCGCGCCAACGGGCATGATCATGAATTCCTGAAAATCGATGGGATTGTCCGCATGCGCCCCGCCGTTGATGATGTTCATCATCGGCACCGGCAGGTCGCGGGCGAAGGCGCCGCCGACATAGCGGTACAGCGGCAGACCCGCCTCCTCCGCCGCCGCCTTGGCGGCCGCCAGGCTGACGCCCAGGATGGCGTTGGCGCCGAGCCGCGCCTTGTTGGGCGTGCCGTCCAGCTCGATCATCGCGTTGTCGATGAACAGCTGGTCTTCGACATCGGCGCCGGCCAGGGCGTCGCAGATTTCGCCGTTCACGGCATCGACGGCCGCCAGCACACCCTTGCCCAGATAGCGCGCATCGTCGCCGTCGCGCAGCTCGACCGCCTCATGGGCGCCGGTCGAGGCCCCCGACGGCACGGCGGCGCGGCCGAGAATGCCCGTTTCCAGGGTCACGTCCACTTCCACGGTGGGATTGCCGCGGGAATCGAGAATTTCTCGGGCGAACACGTCGACGATGGCGGTCATGTCTTTACTCCGGTCAGGTCGGGCCGGTGGGCCGTCGGATGGAATTCAAGGTCGGGGCGTTATAGGGAAACCGGATGGGCCTTGGCCAGCCGGTCGAACGCCGCCAGGGTTTCTAGCACGGCGGGCATGTCGGTTAGATTTATCATGTTGGGGCCGTCGGACGGGGCCTTGTCCGGGTCCTCATGGGTTTCCATGAACACGGCGGCGACGCCCACGGCGACGGCGGCGCGGGCCAGCACAGGCGCGAATTCCCGCTGCCCGCCGGAGGTGGCGCCCTGCCCGCCCGGCTGCTGCACGGAATGGGTGGCGTCGAACACCACGGGACAGCCGGTCTTGGCCAGCACCGGCAGGGCCCGCATGTCGGAGACCAGGGTGTTGTAGCCGAAGCTGGCCCCCCGCTCGCAGACCATGACCCGGCCGTTGCCCGTCGACTTGATCTTGTCGACCACGTTCTGCATGTCCCAGGGCGCCAGGAACTGGCCCTTCTTGACGTTGATGGCGGCCCCCGTCTCGCCGGCGGCGAGCAAAAGATCCGTCTGGCGGCACAGGAAGGCCGGGATCTGCAAAACATCGACCACGGTCGCGGCCTCGGCGCATTGTCCGGCGTCGTGCACGTCGGTCAGCACGGGGCAGCCGATCTGCTGCTTCACCGCTTCGAACACGGGCAAGGCCTTGTCCAGGCCCATGCCGCGCGGGCTGGTGGCGCTGGTCCGGTTGGCCTTGTCGAAAGAGGTCTTGTAGATCAGCCCCATGCCCAGCTTGCCGGTCATTTCCTTGAGCGCCCCCGCCATGTCGAGCGCGTGATCCCGGCTTTCCATGGCGCAGGGCCCGGCGATCAGCACGAGCGGCAGGCCGTTGCCGATGGTCAGGTCGCCGACGGTGATCGAAGAAGACAAGGGCGTTTCCTTAAAAGGCTGGCCTAAACCAGTCGGGCCTGCTTGACCGCCGCGTCGATGAAGGACGTGAACAGCGGATGCGGCTCGAACGGTTTCGATTTCAGTTCCGGGTGGAACTGCACCCCGATGAACCACGGATGCTCGGGAATTTCAACGATTTCCGGCAGCAGGCCGTCCGGCGACATGCCCGTGAACTTGAGGCCCGCCGCCTCCAGCCGCGCGCGGTATTCCGTATTGACTTCGTAGCGGTGGCGGTGACGCTCGGAAATGTCCTGCGCGCCGTAGACGTCGCGGACCCGCGATCCGTCCTGCAGGGTGCAGGGAAAGGCGCCCAGGCGCATGGTACCGCCCAGATTTCCGCCCAATTTGCGCTGTTCCAGCTGGTTGCCGTTCATCCATTCGGTCAAGAGACCGACCACGGGTTCCTTGGCATGGCCGAATTCGGTCGAACTGGCGCCCTTGATGCCGGCCAGGTTGCGGGCCGCCTCGACCACCGCCATCTGCATGCCGAAGCAGATGCCGAAATAGGGCACGCCCCGCTCGCGGGCGAAGGTGACGGCGGAAATCTTGCCTTCCGATCCGCGCTCGCCGAAGCCGCCCGGGACCAGCACGCCGTGAACGTCCTCAAGGGTATGCAGGGCCTCGGCCTCGGTCTCGAATATCTCGGACTCGATCCACTTGATGTTGACCTTGACGTTGTTGGCGATGCCGCCGTGGGTCAGGGCCTCGATCAGCGACTTGTAGGCGTCGGGCAGCACCGTGTACTTGCCGACCACGGCGATGGATACCTCGCCCTCGGGCCGGATCGCGGTCTCGGCGATGGTGTCCCAGCGGCTCAGGTCCGGTTTTCCCGTCTCCATGTTGAAATGGCGGTAGACGGAGGCGTCGAGTCCTTCCGCGTGATAGGCCAGCGGCACCCGGTAGATGGTGTCGACATCGAGCGCCGGAATAACGTCGCGCTCATCGACGTTGCAGAACAGAGAGATCTTCTTGCGCTCGCCCTCGGGCAGCGGCCGGTCGGCGCGGCACAGCAGCACGTCCGGTTGAATCCCGACGCTCAGCAGTTCCTTCACGGAATGCTGGGTCGGCTTGGTCTTCAGTTCGCCCGCCGTCGGGATATAGGGCAGCAGCGTCAGATGCATGTACATGGTGCGGTCGCGGCCCAGGTCGTTGCGCAACTGACGAATGGCTTCCAGGAACGGCAGGCCCTCGATGTCGCCGACGGTGCCGCCGATTTCGCACAGGATGAAGTCTTCGTCCTCCAGGTCCGAGGTCACGAAGTTCTTGATGGCGTCGGTGACGTGGGGAATGACCTGAATGGTGGCGCCCAGATAGTCGCCGCGCCGTTCCTTGGCGATCACGTCCGAATAGATGCGGCCCGTGGTCACGTTGTCGGATTGGCGGGAGGCGACGCCCGTGAACCGTTCGTAATGGCCCAGGTCAAGGTCGGTCTCCGCCCCGTCGTCGGTGACGTAGACCTCGCCGTGCTGATAGGGGCTCATGGTCCCTGGATCAACGTTCAGATAGGGATCCAGCTTGCGCAAACGGACCTTGAATCCGTTCGCCTGCAGCAAGGCCCCGAGAGCCGCCGATGCCAGTCCTTTTCCGAGGGAAGAGACCACGCCGCCGGTGATGAAGATGAACCGCGTCATGGGCCTACACAATACACTGACGGAGGGAGGGGCAAAAAGAAAAGAGGCGGGAATTTCCCCGCCTCTGATCCATGTTCCGGGAGTCGCGGATTCCTGCCATTTCCCTATTTGGCAATCGGGGCTGCGGGGGCCGCGGGCTCGCTCGATGCGGGCGCCGTCTGGGCCGGCTGGTCGAGAATCGACCCCGTCGCCGCCTTGCGGTCATGGGCGGCGAGGATCGCCAGCGCCAGGGAGGTGATCATGAACGCGGTCGCCAGGATTGCCGTCGTGCGGGTCAGCAGGTCCGCCGTGGCGCGCCCGGTCATGAAACCACCCATGCCGCCGCCGCCACCGCCGCCGATGCCCAGGCCGCCGCCTTCGGAGCGCTGCAACAGCACCACGCCGACAAGGCCGATGGCCAGCAGCAGGTGAATGACCAGGATCACGTTTTCCATCGAACTTCCTTCCAAACGGGCCGTGCGCCGCCGTGCCGCGCGCCAGCCCCAATCAGTTGGGCCGCGTTTTACTGCGTTGCAAGGCCGATTACCAGGAGGTTTTGCACGCTCAGGACACGGCCTGGGCAATCGCCCAGAAATCGTCGGCCTTCAGCGCGGCGCCGCCGATCAGCCCGCCGTCCACATCGGCCAGGGCCAGAAGCTCCGCCGCGTTGCCGGGCTTCATCGACCCGCCGTAAAGAATGCGCACTCCCGCCGCCGTGTCCGCACCGAACCGTTCGGCCAGGGATTCCCGGATCGCCGCGTGCATTTCCTGGGCGTCTTCAGGGGTCGCCGTCTTGCCCGTGCCGATGGCCCATACGGGCTCGTAGGCGATGACCAGATTATCCGGGTTCGATCCTTCCGGCACGGAGCCCGCGACCTGGCCGACCACGACCTCGGCCGCGCGCCCGGCGTCGCGTTCCGCCTCGGTCTCGCCGACGCAGACGATGGCGCACAGGCCCGCCGCCTGCGCCGCCTGGGCTTTTTCAAGAACCAGGGCGTCCGTTTCCTTGTGGTCCGTGCGCCGCTCGGAATGGCCGACGATGACGAAGGCGCAGCCGACCTGGGCCAGCAAGGCCGCGCTGACGTCGCCCGTATGGGCGCCCTGCACGTTCCCGTGGCAATCCTGGGCGCCTAGCAACACGCCGCTTTCTTCGATCCGGGCGGCGATCATGGGCAGCAGCGGAAACGGCGGGCACAGGGCCATGTCGAAGGCGGGCGGTGCGTCCAGGGCCGTCATGCGCCGGGCCAGGTCGCCGGCCAGGGAATCGACCTCGTCCAGTCCGCCGTTCATTTTCCAGTTGCCCGCGATCAGCGGCGTCCGCCCTTGGCTCATGTCGCACCTATGTATCGGATGGTTTCTCTTGGTCCGCCCCCTCTAACACAGGCCCCTCCGCAAGCCAATCGGCAAGCCGCCCGAATGGTGTCCCAATCACCGTCCAAGTGGTGTTGCGGGCGTTCCATGCCCCCTCTATGATGCGCCGCCCCAAGGAGAAGGGCGCAACCCAGAAGGATTTTCCATGCTTCGTCAAATTCGCGAAAAGACCGGCTCATTCGTCGTCAAGATCATCCTCGGCCTGCTTGTCATCAGTTTCGGCGCCTGGGGCATCGGCGACATGGTCCAGTACCGTCCCGACGACCAACCCGTCGCCGAAGTGGCTGGCAAGGAATTGTCGCGCCGCGACGTGGAAAACGAGGTCCGCCGCGAAATGGCGCGGCTCAACCCCCGGTTCGCCGGCCAGCTGACGCCGGAAACGGCGCGCCTTCTGGGCCTGCCGCAATCGGTTCTGGGGCAGTTGATCAACGACATCCTGCTGACCAAGGCGGCGCACGATCTGGACATTGCCGTGTCCGACGCCATCGTGCGTGACGCCGTGCGTTCGTCCAACGCCTTCCGCAGCAACCTGGGCGCCGGCGGCTTCGACCGCCAGAAATTCCAGAACATGCTCTACCAGTTCGGCCTGACCGAGCAGGATTTCCTGGAGCGCGCGCGTCGCGAACTGGCCCGTGGACAGCTGCTCGACACCGTCGAGGCCGGCGTGGTGGCGCCTAATGTGCTGGCCGAAACCTTCTATCGCTACCGCGAGGAAACCCGCACGGCGGAAACCCTGTTCGTGACCGACGCAGCGGCGCAGATCACCACCGACCCGTCCGAGGTTGAGCTTCGCGCCTACCACAAAACCAATCCTGCCGCCTTCACCGCCCCCGAATACCGTGCCGTGACCCTGGCCGTGCTCAGCGCCAAGGGCCTGACGGACGCCGCCGCCGTGACCGACGCCGACGTGGAAAATGCCTTCAAGGAACAGGCCGATACCCTGGGCACCCCGGAAAAGCGCGCCCTGTCGCAGATGGTCCTGCCCGACCGGGACAGCGCCGACAAGGCGGCCAAGGCGCTTGCCGAAGGGCGGCCCTTCATCGACGTCGCCAAGGAATTCGCCGGCATGGACGAAGCGGGCACGGATCTGGGGATGGTCGCCCGCGATGAGGTGCTGGCGGAAATCGCCGATGCGGCCTTCGCCGCCCCCGCCGACGGCGTCACCGCCCCCCTGCCCGGCCCGGGCGGCATCGGATTCTATATCGTCAAGGTGCGCGAAATCGCCCCCGCCCATGTCGCCACCCTGGACGAGGTCAGGGAAAAGCTGCGCGCGTCGATCGCCCACGAGCGCGCCATCGATGCCCTGTACACCCAGGTCAACCGCATGGAGGACGATCTCGGCAAGGGTATTTCCATCGAAGCCGTCGCCGAGACCATGAACATCAAGGCCGTGAAGATTGCGGCCCTGGATTCCGCCGGCAACGGCCCGGACGGCAAGCCGGCGGCGGGCCTGCCGGAAAATGCAGAGGCCATCGTCGCTTCCGCCTTCGACACCGAGGAAGGGACCGATTCCACCCTTCGCGAAATGGGTGACGACGCCTTCTTCGTGCTGCGCGTGGACAAGGTGATCAAGCCGGCGGTGCGCCCCTTCGAGACGGTCAAGGATCAGGTCAAGGACGCCGTCATGGCCGAGCGCAAGCGCGATGCCGCCCTGGCCTTCGCCAAGCAGCTGGCCGAACGCCTGAAAACGGTCGAGGGCGCCAAGGCCATCGCCGCCGATGCGGGGGTCGCCTATGCGGAAACCACGGCCCTGAAACGCTACATGACGCGCAGCCAGTCGGACCTTCCCGGCCAGTTGCTGCAGGACATCTTCACCCTCAACCAGGGTGAGGCCAAGGTGACCAGGGTCGACGGCGGCTACTTCATCGCCCGCCTGAAATCCGTCACGCCGGCCGATCCGACCGCCGATAAGACCGGCGTCGATACGATGCGTCAGGAACTGGCCTCGGTCCTCAAGGATGATCTGGTCACGCAGTTGGCGGGGGCCTTGCGCAAGGATATGGGCGTCACGATCCACCAGGATGTCCTGCGCCAGGTGCTGAACCCCGGGGCCGCGCCGGCCGCGGCCAACTAGACCGGGCCGGACGGAAGCGCAAACCCATGAAGATCGAACCCGCATTCGACGGCTTTGCCGCGGCTTACGAGCGTGGCGAGCCGCAGGTCCTCTGGACCTCGCTGGTCGGCGACGTGGAAACGCCCGTTTCGGCGTTTCTCAAGCTGGCGCGGGGCAAGCCCTACAGCTTCGTCCTGGAAAGCGTCGAGGGCGGCGCCGTGCGCGGGCGCTATTCCTTCATCGGGCTGGAGCCGGACCTGATCTGGCGCTGCCAGGGCAATACAGCGGACATCAACCGCGACGCCCTGGACGACTTGGACGCCTTCGCCCCCTGCCCGGTCGCCGAGACCGAGGGCACCATCGCGTCCCTGCGCTCCCTGGTCGCGGAATCCCGCATCGACCTGCCGGACGGCCTGCCGCCCATGAGCGCGGGGCTGGTCGGCTATGCGGCCTATGACACGGTGCGTCTGGTCGAGGACATCCCCGACGGCAATCCGGACACCCTGGGCATTCCCGACGGCGTGTTCATCCGCCCGACCGTGATGGCCGTGTTCGACACCATCAAGGACGTGATTTCCGTGTTCACCCCCGTATGGCCCCGGGACGACGTGGACGCGCAGAACGCCTACGGCATCGCCGTGGAACGGCTGCGCCGCATCGTCGGCGATTTCGACACGCCCTTGCCCGAGGCCGCGCGCGCCCATCCGGAAAGCGACGTGCCGGACCTGGCCCCGGCCTCCAACATGACCCAGGGCGAATTCCACGCCATGGTCGAAAAGGGCAAGGAATACATCAAGGCCGGCGACGTGTTTCAGGTCGTGCTGTCGCAGCGCTTTTCCGTGCCGTTTCCCTATCCACCCTTCGCCCTTTACCGCGCACTCCGGCGGCTCAACCCGTCGCCGTTTCTGTTCTTCCTGGATTTCGGCGGCTTTGCCATCGTCGGCTCAAGCCCGGAAATCCTGGTCCGCATGCGCGAGGGCAAGGTCACCATCCGGCCCATCGCCGGCACCCGGCGGCGCGGCAAGGACGCGGCCGAGGATCAGGAACTGGCCAACGACCTTTTGACCGACCCGAAGGAATTGGCTGAACACCTGATGCTGCTCGACCTCGGCCGCAACGATGTCGGCCGGGTGGCGGAAACGGGCACGGTGACCGTGACCGAACAGTTCAACATCGAGAACTATTCCCACGTCATGCACATCGTCTCCAACGTGGAGGGCAAGTTGAAGCCGGACCTGGACGCATTGGACGCCCTGTACGCGGGCTTTCCGGCGGGCACGGTCTCTGGCGCGCCCAAGGTCCGCGCCATGGAGATCATCGATGAACTGGAGAACGTGCGGCGCGGGGTCTACGCCGGCTGCATCGGCTATTTCGGCGCCGACGGCGACATGGACAGCTGCATCGCCCTGCGCACGGCCGTGGTCAAGGACGACACCGTGTATGTCCAGGCCGGCGGCGGCGTGGTCCATGATTCCAGCCCCGAGGGTGAATACCAGGAAAGCATCAACAAATCCCGGGCATTGATCCGCGCCGCCGAGGAAGCCGTGAAGTTCGCGGGATAATCTAGCCGGAGGTTCCCGGCAGGCCCGTATGGGCCGGCGCCGGCCGATGCAGCACCCTGGACACCCCCACCAGTTCGAACCCGGCCGCCTGCACCTTGGGCAGCCAGGTCTTCAACGCACGCAAGGTGATGTCGCGGGGATGGGCGATGGCGATGGCGATGCCGTGCTTTTTGGCTTCCGCCTCGACCTTGGCAAGCTGCTGCTGGACGAAGGTTTCATCGTCCTTGTGATCGATGAACACGTCGCGGGCGGCGAAGGGCACCCCCGCCTCCCGCGCGGTCTTGGCGCCGACGCTGTCGCGGCTGGTCAGGGAATCCAGGAAAAACAGCCCGCGCGCCTTCAATTCCCCCATGACCACGCGCATCCCCGCAAGATCGCGGGTGAAACGGCTGCCCATATGGTTGTTGATGCCCTGGTAGCCCGTCATCTGCGCCAGGTTCCAGCGCAGGTTGGCCAGCAGTTCCGGCTCCGGCGTGCCGGTCAGCAGCACGTTGGGACCGGGGTCGGCTTCCGGGCTTTCCGGCTCCATGGCGACGTGGAGCATGATCTCGTGGCCCAGGGCCGCGGCCTCGGCCGCCTGTTTCTTCAGATCGCGGGCATAGGGCAGGAACGACAGGGTCACCTTGGCCGGCAGCTTCATGGCGCGGGCCGAACGCCGCTGATCGACCCCCATGTCGTCGATCACGATGGCGATCATCGGCTTGGCCGCCAGGGGCGGCGGGGCGGCCTTGGGCAGCGGCGCTACGGCGGCGGTTTCCGGGGCTTGCGGCTGTGCGGTGATGGGGGGCGGCGCCTCAGACGGCATCGACGCCACCGGCGCGGGCTCTTCGACCCGGGCGACGGGCAGCGTGGGATAGATTTCCGGCGCGGGCCGGGCGGCGGGCTCGGCCATTTCCGGGGCCGTCGCCGATTGCGTTATGTGGCGGGGCGCCGGGGTTTCGATGCGCGCGACCTGGGCCTGTTGCGACGGCGGATACTGGACGGCGGCCGGGGCATCCGGGTGACCGCCGCCGGCGAACATCACTACGATCAGCACCAGCACGGCACCCGCCAAGGCGCCGCCCAGCGCCGCCAGGCGCACCGCAGGATCTTTGATTGCTGTCTTGAAAAGTCCGATGGGCTGTTCCGTCATCGCATTCACTTAAAAGGCTTACGTCACGCCCGTCCCTGGACTGCGCTGGTACTCCCCTCGCCCCCCGGCCGTCAAGGTGCCGTGCGCCTGCCGGGCCCAGAGAACGCCCGGCGCCGCCCCGTCGGCCGCTCATGCCAACAGGTCCGCCACCTAAGATCATGCGGCTGCGCTTGGGGTTCAAGACCTGGGGCGGACCGTACCGGGGACAAGCGCGCGTATCGTCGCGGCCGCGCAAAAAGCCCCTGGTCAAGCGGTGGAAAGCGTCCAATATATGTTATTCCATGGGGAAAATCGGGGGCCGCACGAAAATCTATAGTCCTTGACCCGCGGCGACGCCAAAGGGCATTGTGGCGCCCGCTTTTGCGGCTCCCGTCCGGTGTTCCGCCGGCACGTCAGAAACCATGTCCAAGGTGTTGAATGTTTGTCCTTATCGACAATTACGACAGCTTCACGTTCAACCTGTGGCACTACCTGGGTGAACTGGGTGCCGAAGTGACCGTTCACCGCAACGACGTGGTCACGCCGGCCGAGATTCTGGCGCTCAAGCCGCAGGGCATCGTCATCTCCCCCGGGCCCTGCGATCCCGACAAGGCGGGCATCTGCCTCGACCTGATCGCCGAGGCCGCCGGCAAGGTGCCGATCCTGGGCGTGTGCCTGGGCCATCAGTGCATCGGCCAGGCCTTCGGGGCCAAGGTCGTGCTGGCGCCCAAGCCCATGCACGGCAAGGTATCGACCATGACCCATGACGGCTCCGGCGTGTTCGCCGGGATCGACAGCCCGTTCACGGCGACCCGCTATCATTCCCTGACCATCGACCCGGCGACGGTGCCCGATTGCCTGAAAATCACCGCGCGCAGCGAGGACGACGTGATCCAGGGGATTTCCCACCGCGACATGCCCATCTACGGCGTGCAATTCCATCCGGAAAGCATCGCGTCGGAAAACGGCCACGCACTGCTCAGGAACTTCATCGCCATGACCGGCGCAAAGGCGGCGGCATGAGTGACGCGCTCAAGCCCTTTCTGGCCAAGGCCGCCGACGGCACGGCGCTGACCGCCCAAGAGGCCGAGGACGCCTTCGCCGTCATCATGTCCGGCGACGCAACCTCGGCGCAGATCGCCGGGCTTCTCATGGCATTGCGCGTGCGCGGCGAAACCGTCGACGAAATCACCGGCGCCGTGCGCGCCATGCGGGCCAAGATGCTGCCCGTCACGGCCCCCGCCGGGGCCATCGACGTGGTCGGCACGGGCGGCGACGGATCGGGCACGTTCAACGTCTCGACCGGCGCGGCCCTGGTTGTCGCCGGCTGCGGCGTGCCCGTGGCCAAGCACGGCAACCGGGCGCTGTCGTCGAAATCGGGCGCGGCGGACGTGCTGACCTCGCTGGGCGTCAACCTGGATGCTGAATTGCCCCTGGTCGAGCGCGCCATTTCCGACGCCGGGATCGGCTTCCTGATGGCGCCCCGCCACCACACGGCCATGAAGCACGTCATGCCGGCGCGGGTCGAAATGGGCATCCGCACGATCTTCAACATCCTGGGCCCCCTGTCCAACCCGGCCGGGGTCACCCGCCAGTTCACCGGCGTGTTCGCCCGTCAATGGGTGGAACCCCTGGCTCAGGTCCTGAAAAACCTGGGGTCCGAAGCCTGCTGGGTGGTCCATGGCGAGGACGGCCTGGACGAGCTGACCACCACGGGGCCGTCGTTCGTTGCCGAACTGAAGAACGGCGCCGTGACCACCTTCACCGTGACGCCGGCCGACGCCGGCCTGCCGACGGCCCGGCCCGAAGACCTCAAGGGCGGCGCGCCCGAGGTCAATGCCCAGGCGATCCGTGACCTTGTCGCGGGTAAACCGGGCCCCTACCGTGATATCGTGCTGTTCAACGCGGCGGCGGCGCTGGTCGTCGCGGGCAAGGCGGGCGACCTGACGGCGGGCGTGGCCGAGGCGGCCCGGGCGATCGACGGCGGGGCCGCGGCCAAGGCCCTGGACCGGCTGGTCGCGATCACGAACGGGGGGGCATGAGATGGCCGAGAAACCCGCCAACGTGCTGGACAAGATCATCGCCGACAAGCGCGTCCACGTGCTTGCGCAGAAGAGCGCCGTCAGCCTGCAAGACCTTACGAAACAAGCCCATAAACAGGCAGCACCGCGCCGTTTTCTGCATGCCCTGCGGGAGGCCTCACGCGACGGTTTCGGGCTGATCGCCGAGATCAAGAAGGCCTCGCCCTCCCAGGGCGTGATCCGCGCCGATTTCGACCCGCCGGCCATCGCCCGCGCCTACGAAGCCGGCGGCGCCACCTGCCTGTCCGTGCTGACGGACGAGCCCTATTTCCAGGGCCGGGCCGAATATCTGATGGCCGCGCGCGCGGCCTGCACCCTGCCCGTGCTGCGCAAGGACTTCATGATCGACCCCTATCAGGTGGTCGAGGCCCGCGCCATGGGCGCGGATTGCATCCTGCTGATCATGGCCGCCCTCGATGACGCGACGGCGCGCGACCTGGAACATTGCGCCTTCGACCTGGGCATGGACGTGCTGGTCGAGGTCCATGACACGGCCGAACTTGACCGGGCACTACGTCTGCGCAGCCCGCTGATCGGCATCAACAACCGCGATCTGACGACCTTGAAGGTGTCCCTGGAAACCACGGAGCGCCTGGCCCGCGGCGTGCCCGACGACCGTGTCCTGGTCAGCGAAAGCGGGCTGAATTCGGGATCCGACCTGAAACGCATGGCGACCGCCGGGGCGCGCTGTTTCCTGATCGGTGAATCCCTGATGCGTCAGGACGACGTCGAAAGCGCCACGCGCACCCTGCTGTCGACCGCGCGGGCGGCGGCCTGAGACAAACCACAAGGACACGCGGGCATGGCCGACGATTTCACCCATCTGGACGCCGAGGGCAACGCCGTCATGGTCGACGTGTCGGCCAAGGACGCGACGGAACGCAGCGCCACGGCCAAGGGCAGCGTCCTCATGGCGCCGGAAACCCTTCAGCGCATCCTGGACCGGGGCGTGAAGAAGGGCGACGTGCTGTCGGTGGCGCAATTGGCCGGCATCATGGCCGCCAAGCGCACGCCGGACCTGATCCCGCTGTGCCATCCCCTGATGCTGACCTCGGTCAAGGTCGAATTGACCTGCGATCCGGCGCGCAACGCCGTGGATATCCAGGCGACCTGCCGTCTGACCGGCCAGACCGGGGTCGAGATGGAGGCCCTGACGGCGGTCACCGTCGCCGCCCTCACGGTCTATGACATGTGCAAGGCCGTTGACCGCGGTATGCGCATCGAGGATGTGCGTCTGACCCACAAGTCCGGCGGAAAATCCGGCACCTTCGACGCCGCTTAAAGCAAGGCCCCAGGGAGCCCGCCACCATGCTGTCCGTCATCGATGCCCTGGAAAAAGTTTCCGCCGGCTGCGGCCTGCTGCCGGCCGAACAGGTCTCGCTTGATGCCGCGCTCGGCCGGGTGCTGGCGCAAGACGTGGCCTCGACCCTGACCCATCCGCCCACCGCCGTCTCGGCCATGGACGGCTATGCCGCGCGCTGGGACGACCTCACGGCCATTCCGGCCGACCTGACCGTGATCGGCGAGGCCGCCGCCGGTCATGTCTTTTCAGGCGCCCTCACCCCCGGCCAGGCGGCCCGCATCTTCACCGGCGGCGCCCTGCCCGAAGGGGCCGACACCATCGTCATCCAGGAAGACACGGAACGCGACGGCGACACCGTGCGGGTGACCGAAAAACCGGCCGAAAAGGGCGAGTTCGTGCGCCCGGCGGGGCTCGATTTCAGCGCTGGCGAGGTGCTGCTGCGGGCCGGGCAGGTCGTCACCGCCCGCGGCGTCGGTCTGGCCGCGGCCATGAACGTGCCCTGGCTGATGGTGCGCCGGCGCCCCCGCGTCGCCTTCGTCGCCACCGGCGACGAGGTCGTGATGCCGGGTCAGCCGGTCGGCCCCGGCCAGATCATTTCCTCCAACAGCCTGGCCCTTGCCGCCTATGTCACCGCCATGGGCGGCCAGCCGGTCAGCCTGGGCATCGCCCGCGACACCCCGGAAAGCCTGGCGGAAACGCTTGCGGGGGCGCGCGGCGCCGATCTTCTGGTGACCATGGGCGGGGCGTCGGTCGGCGACCATGACCTGGTCCGTCAGGTGCTGGGCGGGCGCGGGTTCGAGCTGGATTTCTACAAGATCGCCATGCGCCCGGGAAAGCCGCTGATTTTCGGCCATATCGACGGCACGCCCATGCTGGGATTGCCGGGCAACCCCGTGTCCACGGGCGTGACCAGCGCCCTGTTCCTGCGCGCCGCCATCGCCAAGATGCTGGGACTGGTGGACGAGCGCAGGGAATCAACCGCCGTGCTGGGCACTGACCTGCCCGCCAACGGCAAGCGCGAGGACTACATGCGGGCCAGCCTGGACACCACGGCCGACGGCCGCGCCGTGGCCACCGCCTTCCCGCGCCAGGACAGCGCCATGCTGGCGGCCTTCGCCAAAGCCGATTGCCTGATCATCCGCGACATCGGCGCTCCGCCCGCCAAGGCCGGCGATCTGGTGCGGATCCTGCCCCTCGGCTTCGGCGCCCTGCGCTTCTAAGCCCCCTGACCGCCCCGCGCGGCGGTATACCCCAAGATCAATCCGATTCAAAGTTGACACGATACGTGAACCAAAGTAGAACATATGGTGTATATTCAGGTTGCATCATATTGTTCGCGGTTGTATCCCCGCGAAACATCCGATGAAACAAGGCAAAAGGTCTGGATGATGTCGGCGGTCGCGGATTCAGTTCCGCATTTGCCCCCGACCCATCGGCGGCCAAAGGGGCGGAGACAGCATGCTCACGAAAAAGCAGTACCAACTTCTCGTCTTCATCGACAAAAAGCTCAATGAATCGGGCGTATCTCCGTCGTTCGAGGAAATGAAGGAAGCTCTCGACCTGCGTTCCAAGTCGGGCATTCACCGCCTCATCACGGGGCTGGAGGAACGGGGCTTCATCCGCCGCCTGCCCCACCGCGCGCGGGCCTTGGAGGTGCTGCGCCTGCCGGAGAACATGGACATGGGCTCAAACACGGGCCACGCCGCGTCCCGCCCCGCCCCGGCGCCCGCCCCCACCAACGTCATTCCCGGCCGCTTCGGCAGCGGCCCCGTGCCGCTGTCCGGTGGCGGCGACGTCGGCCAGCCCGGCGAGGCCGTGTCCCTGCCGCTGTACGGGCGGATCGCCGCCGGCACGCCGATCGAGGCCCTGCGCGATCATTCCAACGCCGTCGACGTGCCGCCCTCCATGCTGGGCGGCGGCGAACATTACGCGCTGGAGGTCGATGGCGATTCCATGGTCGAGGCCGGCATCCACGACGGCGACACGGTCATCATCAAGCGCACCAACACGGCGGACAACGGGGCCATCGTGGTGGCCCTGGTCGAAGGCTCGGAAGTGACCCTGAAGCGGCTGCGCCGCAAGGGCGCCTCGATCGCCCTGGAACCGGCCAACAAGGCCTATGAAACCCGCATCTTCGGGCCCGATCAGGTCGAGGTTCAGGGCTGCCTCGTCGGCCTGATGCGCAAGTACTGAGGCGCCACAAGCAACTCAGTCCCTCTCCACCCCCCGTTTTCGCTCCTGACGCACCACCCAGGGCCGCCTGCCGCGTCCGTCGTTGACGGCCTGCACGTCGATCTCTGAGCCCAGGGTGATGCTATGGGCACCCTTGGCCCTGAGGTCGAACAGGTCGATCACCGGCACCCCCGTGCCGTCGCAGGCCCGCCCGGCCGGAATCAGCGCGATCACCAGGTCGGCCTGCCCGCAATCTTCGGCCAGGGCCGCGCGGGTTTCGGCCAGGGCGATCCGCCAGCCGGCGCGGCGCAGGACGCAGCCGCCGCCGTCGCAGCGCAACCCTTCCGCCGCTGCATTCCCATCTCCTCTGTCCCCGTATCCCCCGTCGCGCCGCCATTGGGTCGCCTCGTCGGCGCGGAATCCCGCATGTTCCAGCCAGTTTTCCCGGGTGAACCGGCCATGGCGCAAGGACGAGAACAGATAGCCGCCGTCGCCGCGCACGGCGGCCAGGTCGCCCGTGCCCGAAACGATGAGGTCCGGCGGCGTCACCCGGGCATTGGCGGTGGCGAACAGCACGACCCCGGCCAGACCCGCCAGGCGCAGCCGTCCGCGCAGGACGCAGAGCCACACGCCGCCCAAAGCCAGGCCGGTCAGCGCCCAGGCCGGGGCCGAGGGCAGGATTTCCGTGGCCTGGGGCAGACCCGCGACCCGGTCCGCGGTTTGGATGACCAGATCCGTGCCCCAGCCCATGGGGACCAGCGCCAGTTTTTCCCAGCCGAACGGCAGCAGCAGGAACGACAGCATGGCCGCCGGCATGACCCAGAGCGCCGTCACCGGCACGGCGATCAGGTTGGCGAGCAGCCCGAACTTGGCGACCTGGTTGAAGTGGTAGAGCACGAAGGGCGCCGTCGCCAAACTGGCGACCACCGTGGTGAAAACAACGCCGGCGGCGTACAGCCATATCCCCCGCCCGGCCCAGGCCGGGGTACCGCCGTCCCGCCGCCACAGCCCGCGTTCGGCGGCGGCCTCATAGGCCGAGACCAGGGCGATGGCGGCGGCGAAGGACATCTGGAAACTGGGGCCGAGCAGGCTTTCCGGCTGGATCAGCAGGACCACCGTGGCCCCCCAAGCCAGCATGCGCAGGGATATGCCCCGGCGGTCGACCATGACGGCGATCAGCACCATGGCGGCGATCAGGAAGGCGCGCTGGGTCGGCACCGTGGCCCCGGCCATCAGGGCGTAGCCGAAGGCGGCCAGCAGGGCCAGGAGCGCGGCCGCCTTCTTCACCGGAAGACGCTGAGCCAGGGGCGGATAAAGGCTGAGAACCCGCCTGGCGCCGAAAAACACGATCCCGGCCGCCAGACCGATGTGCAGCCCGGAAATGGCCAGAAGGTGGGCCAGCCCGGCATCGCGGAAGGCGTTCAGGACCGGTTCGGGGATCAGTGACCGATAACCGGTGATCAGCGCCGCCGCGACCGCCCCGGCATGGCCCGGCACGGCATCGGTGACCCGCGCCGCCAGCCGGACCCGCAGGTTCGACAGGTGAATGCGCCAGTCGAACGGCCCCGGCGGCGGGCCGCCCAGAACCCGTGCCGAGCCCATGGAAAAGCCGACGGCGCCGATGCCCGTGAAATAGGCGTGGCGCTGAAAATCGAAGCCGCCCGGCATCAGGGGCGGCGACGGCGCCGACAGGCGGCCGCGCAAACGGATCCAGTCCCCGGCCTTGAGCACCGGCTGTTGGCCGCGCAGGCGGAGACGCACGCGCTCCGGCGTTGCCGGCTGGCCCAGGGCGGCGACGCGGACCCGGTCCAGGATCACCCGCGATCCCTGGTGATAAGGCTCGAACTCGACGATGCGGCCCTCGATCACCGTGGTCGGCGTTTCCTGGGCCAGCAACCGCCCGTCCAGGCTGTGAGTGCGCAGGGACGCGGCGGCGAAGCCGAGCGCCCCGAAGGCGAGAACCAGAGCGATAAGGAAGGCTGCGCCACCCCATCGCCGCAGCAGCGCCGCCGCCAAGACGGCGCCGGCCAGAACCAGCGGCCCGGCGAACCAGACCGGTTCCTCCGGCAACAGGAAATAGGCCCCGATGCCGATCCCCATGCCGACCGGCAGGGCGAATGGCCAACGCCCCCTGTTGGCCGCGACAGCGGCGGCCAACTCGCTTTGAAACCAGTGTCTTAGGGACATTTCACCCTCGGCGCCCCCGCGCCTGCCCATCCCCGGATTCCATGCCGGCACAAGGAATGCTGCGCCCGCACAGAAAGTATGCTATCCCTCCGGCGCCCCCCGTTAAAGTCCCGCATTCAGGGATACATAAGGACAAAAAGACAGCCATGACGGTCGTGACCCGCTTCGCCCCTTCTCCCACTGGTTACCTGCACATCGGCGGCGCGCGCACGGCCCTGTACAACTGGTTGTTCGCCAAGCATCACCAACGCCATGGCGACGGCGGCAAGTTCTATCTCAGGATCGAGGACACGGACCGCGCGCGCTCGACCCAGGCGGCGGTCGACGCCATCTATGCCGGGCTGGAATGGCTCGGCCTGGATTGGGACGGCGAGCCGATTTCCCAGTTCGAACGCGCCGACCAGCATCGCGCCGCCGCCGAACGCCTGCTGGCCGAGGGCAAAGCCTACAAGTGCTATTGCTCGCCCGAGGAACTGACCGTCATGCGCGAGACCGCGCGCAAGGAAGGCCGCCAGCGCCTGTACGACGGCACCTGGCGCGACCGCGACCCGTCCGACGCCCCCGCCGGGGTCGATCCGGTGATCCGCATGAAGGCGCCGCTCGAGGGCGAAACGGTGATCGACGATCTGGTCCAGGGTCGGGTCACCGTGGCCAACGCGCAGTTGGACGACATGGTGCTGCTGCGCGCCGACGGCACGCCGACCTACATGCTGGCCGTCGTCGTCGACGACCACGACATGGGCATCACCCATGTGATTCGCGGCGACGACCACCTGACCAACGCCTTCCGCCAGACGCAGCTGTACCTGGCGCTCGGCTGGGAGGCGCCCATCTTCGCCCATATCCCCCTGATCCACGGCGCCGACGGGGCCAAATTGTCGAAACGGCATGGGGCGCTGGGTGTCGAATCCTACCGCGACGACGGCTTCCTGCCCGAAGCGCTGCGCAACTATCTGTTGCGCCTGGGCTGGAGCCACGGCGACGACGAAATCATTTCCACGGACCAGGCGATCGAATGGTTCGGGCTGGAAAACGTCGGCAAATCGGCGGCCCGGTTCGACGTCGCCAAGCTGACCAGCCTGAACGGCACCTATATCCGCGAGGCCGACGACGCCCGGCTGACCGGCCTGGTCATGGAACGTCTTGAGGCCGGGCATCCGGGAAGGCTTGCTAAAGAGGCTCGGGATCGGCTATTTAAAGGCATGGCTGGTTTGAAGGAACGCGCGAAAACAATTTCAGAACTATCTGAAAACGCTACCTTTTACGCCCTTCAACGCCCCATCCCCATGACGGATAAAGCGCAGCAGCAGCTGGGTTCGGACGGCGTTGCCCTGCTCCGCGACCTGCGCCCCGTCCTGGATGCCTGTGAAACCTGGAGCGACGAGGCCCTGATGGCCGCCGCCAAGGGTTTCGGGGAAGCCGGCGGCCTGAAACTCGGTGCCGTCGCACAGCCTGTCCGGGCCGCCCTCACGGGCAGCACGGTTTCGCCGAGCGTATTCGAGATCATGGATGTATTGGGCCGCGAGGAAACCATGGGGCGTCTCGACGACGCCCTGGCCGGCCTTTAACCCCGGACGGACGCGTTAGAACCGCTTCACCCCGCGGCATGCGCGCCGAGACGAACCGGAGACCCTTGTCTCCGCCGCCCATAAGGAGGGACACGTATGAGTGACACGAGCCACGGCAAGAACGCCACCTTCACCCTGACGGACAACCGTGACGGCAAGGCCTATGAATTGCCCGTCATGGATGCCAGCGTCGGCCCCTCCGTCATTGACGTGCGAAAGCTCTACGCGGAGACGGATTGCTTTACCTACGACCCGGGCTTCACCTCGACCGGAAGTTGCGAGTCCAAGATCACCTATATCGACGGTGACGCGGGCATCCTGCTGTACCGCGGCATTCCGATCCAGGACCTGGCCGAACATTCCGACTTCATGGAAGTCTGCTACCTGCTGATGTACGGCGAACTGCCGACGGGCCAGCAAAAGGACAAGTTCGAGAAGGACATCACCTACCACACGATGCTGCACGAGCAGATCGCCAACTTCTTCCGCGGGTTCCGGCGCGATGCCCACCCGATGGCGGTGATGTGCGGCGTGGTCGGCGCCCTGTCGGCGTTCTATCATGACTCGACGGATATCAACGATCCGCACCACCGGGTGATCGCCTCCTACCGCCTGATCGCCAAGATGCCGACGATCGCCGCCTGGGCCTACAAATACGCCCTCGGCCAGCCGTTCATCTATCCCCGCAACGAGCTGAGCTACGCGGAAAACTTCCTGCACATGATGTATGCGACGCCGTGCGAGGAGTACAAGGTCAACCCCGTGCTGTCGCGCGCCATGGACCGCATCCTGACGCTCCATGCCGATCACGAGCAGAACGCCTCGACCTCGACCGTGCGACTGGCCGGGTCCTCCGGCGCCAATCCGTTCGCCTGCATCTCGGCCGGGATCGCATCCCTTTGGGGCCCCGCCCACGGCGGCGCCAACGAAGCCGTGCTGACCATGCTGGGTGAAATCGGCCACAAGGACAACATCAACGAGTACATCAAGAAGGCCAAGGACAAGGACGACCCGTTCCGCCTGATGGGCTTCGGCCACCGCGTGTACAAGAACATGGACCCGCGCGCCAACGTCATGCGCCAGTCCTGCCACGAGGTGCTTGAAGAACTCGGCATCAAGGACGAGCCGCTGCTCGACTTGGCCATGGAACTGGAACGCATCGCCCTGGAAGACGAATATTTCGTCAGCCGCAAGCTGTTCCCCAACGTCGATTTCTATTCGGGCATCATCTTCAAGGCCATGGGCATCCCGACCAGCATGTTCACCGTGCTGTTCGCCGTCGCCCGCACGGTCGGCTGGGTCGCCCAGTGGAACGAGATGATCGAGGATCCGAGCCAGAAGATCGGCCGTCCGCGCCAGCTCTATACCGGTTACACCGAACGGCCCTATGTGCCGATCGACAAGCGCTAAACCGCTTCCGGTTTGTAATGCGTGAAGGGCCGCCCCCCAGGGGCGGCCCTTTTGCTATGTCCGGCCGATGACGCCGGAGACCACGTTCGCCGCCGCCCTGGCCGGGCCGTCGGCGGGACCTTGCAACATGGCCATGGCCTGCTTGAAATGGCCGCGCTGCGTGGCGCGGGCCGCCTCATCGCCGAGCAGGGTCCGCAGGGCCGGAACCAGCCGGTCCGCCGTGCAATCGTCCTGGATGAATTCGGGCATCACCTCTTCGCCCAGCAGAATGCTGACCAGCCCGGCATGGGGGGTCCGGATCAGGCGCCGGGCGATGGCGGCGGTCAATCCCGACACCTTGTAGGCGATCACGGTCGGCACGTCGGCGGCGGCCAGTTCCAGGGTCACCGTGCCCGAGGCCGCGAGGGCCCCGTCGGCGGCGGCGAAGGCGTGCCATTTTTCGTCGTTACCGGCGACCACCAGAGGATCGCCCGGCCATCCCCGGACGGCGGTGGATACCCGTTCGACATGCCGGTTCAGGGTCGGCACCACCACGCGCCCGCGCCAGCCGCCGTCCCACAGGCGCGCCAGGGTTTGGCCGAACACGGGCAGCAGGCGGTCCAGTTCGCCGCCGCGCGATCCCGGCAGCACGGCCAGAACCTGCGTGTCGGCGGCGACGGCGTGGCGGGTGCGGAAATCGGCGGCCCGGTCTTCGGCCCCCGGCTGCACCCCCATGGACAGGGCGATGGGATGGCCGATGAAGGTCGCGGCCAGGCCCTCGCGCGTGAAATAGGGCGGCTCGAACGGATAAAGACAGAGCATATGGTCGAGGAAGCGGGCCACGGCCTTGGCCCGCTTCGGCCGCCAGGCCCAGACCGTGGGCGCCCCATAATGCACGATGGGCAGGCCTGGCCGGAGGGCCTTGACCTTCTTGGCCACGCGGAAACAGAAGTCCGGGGCATCGATGGTGACCAGCACGGCCGGGTTCTTGACCAGGATGTCGGCGCGGGTTTCCGCCATGCGCCGCAGCAGCTGCGTCAGGCGCGGCACGACCTCGGCCAGGCCCATGACGGCCAGGTCATCCATGGCAAACAGGCTGTCGATCCCTTCCTCGGTCATCAGGGGGCCACCGACGCCCGCGAAGCGAACCGCGCCGCCGAGCCTCTCCTTGAGCGCGGCCATCAGCGTCGCGCCCAGGGCGTCGCCCGAGGCCTCGCCCGCGATGAGGTAGACCAGCGGTGTCTCCGTCGCCGTCATGCCGGGCCCCCGTCCGTGTCCGCATCCGTGAAGCCGTGGACGGCCAGACCCGCGGCATCGGCCCGGCGGGTCATTTCGTCACGGTCCAGGGTCAGCGACCGGCCGGCCTCGACGGCGATCCCACGCAGGCCCACGGCCACCGCCTGGTCCACGGTATCCGGGCCGACGGCAGGCAGGTCGACGCGCGGCTCCTGCCCCGGTTTCATGGCTTTCACAAGAATGCCGCCCCGCGCCTCGGGCCCGGCGCCCGCGATCATGGCTTCGGTGCCCTGCGGGCCTTCCCAGGCGACCACACGCCCGCCCGCGGCGATCACCGCCTGCCCCGCGTCGCGGCGGCCGAGGTCGCGGGCCCCGGCGATCCCGGCAGCAAGGTCGGCCGCCATGCCGCGGGACAGAGACTGGACGCCCAGGGCGCCCGGCGGCGTGACCAGATCCGGCGCCAGATCATGGGGGGCAAGAACCCGGAATCCCTCACGCTCCTCAAGCGCCGTGAGGATGGCCGTCAACAAGCCGTCGTCGCCCCGGCCGAGCGCCTTGGTGCGCGCCAGGAACCGCGCCGACCACAGATCGGGGATCAGATCGGCGGCCCGGGGCCGCTGCACGGCGCCGGACAGCACGATGTCGGTGATCTCGAGGGACCGCAGGCGCTTGATGATGCCGCCGACGGCGCCCAGGCGGAAGGTTTCGACCTCGGCGCCCGTGAACCGGCCGGCGTCCCCCTGCCCCTTCAGCGCGGCCACGAACACGGGCCGGCCGGCGTCGCGGCAGCGTTGCACGAGGATCTCCGGCAGCAGGCCGCCGCCCGCGATGATCCCCAGTCTGGACAAGCTAGGCTGCATCCTCCACCAGGGGCTGGCAGATGGAGCGCGAGGAATCGGAACGGATGAATTCGACGATTTCCATGACCGGCTGGTTATCGCCGAACAGCTCGGCGACATCGTCCAGACGCTCGGCCATGGTGCCTTCCTGGGCGAAGATCAAGCGGTAGGCCTGACGCAGGGCGTGGATCGTTTCGCGGTCGAAACTGCGGCGCTTGAGACCGACCAGGTTCAGACCTTCAAGCTTGGCCCGGTTGCCGGTGACCGAACCGTAGGGGATCACGTCCTGGGTCACCCCGGTCATGCCACCGATCATGGCGTGGCGGCCGATGCGCACGAACTGGTGGACCGCCGACAGGCCGCCGACGATGGCCCATTCCTCGATCGACACGTGCCCCGCAAGGGTGGCATTGTTGACCAGAATCACGTTGTCGGAAATTTGGCAGTCATGGGCGACATGGGCGCCGACCATGAACAGACAGTTGTTGCCGACCCGGGTTTCCAGGCCGCCGCCCTCGGTGCCCGGGTTCATGGTCACGTGTTCGCGGATGATGTTGTTGGCGCCGATCACCAGACGCGAGACCTCGCCCTTGAACTTCAGGTCCTGGGGCGCATGGCCCAGGGAGGCGAAGGGAAACACCCGGCTGTGGGCGCCGACGCGGGTGTGGCCTTCGACCACGACATGGGACAGCAGTTCCACCCCGTCTTCCAGCACCACATCAGGTCCGACGACGCTGAAGGGGCCGATCTTGACCCCGCTGCCGATCTCGGCGTCCGGATGGACCTGGGCCGCGGCATGAATGTCGGTCATTTCTGTCTCACGATCATGGCCGCAAACACGGCCTCTGCCTTGGTTACGCCGTCGGCGACGGCCTTACCCTTGAATTTCCACACGTCGCCCCGATTTTGGATCAGTTCGACGTGGATATGGACACAGTCACCGGGCACCACGGGCTTGCGGAACCGGGCGCTATCGACGGTCATGAAATAGACCAGGGCATCCTTGGCGTCGGTCAGCCCGGCCATGACCAGCACGCCCGCCGTCTGGGCCATGGCCTCGACGATCAGCACGCCGGGCATGATCGGATGGCCGGGGAAATGGCCCTGGAAGAAGGGTTCGTTGATGGTCACGTTCTTGATGCCCGTGCCGCTGCGGCCGGGGATCGCGTCGATCACCTTGTCGATCAGAAGAAACGGATACCGATGCGGGATCATTTCCATGATCCGGTTGATATCGATATCCATGGTTTCCGTGCTTGCCTCGGAATCCATCACCCCTCGTCTCCTTTCTTCCTGGCCATCTTGGACAATGTGGCGAGTTCCCTCATCCATTCACGCCTGTCCTTGGCCGGCGACCCGCCGATGGTGGCGCCCGGCGGCACGTCCCGCATGACCCCGCTTTGGGCGGCGATGCGCACGCCCTTACCCACCGTCAGATGGCCGGCGACGCCCACTTGGCCGCCGATCATAACAAAATCGTCGATATGGGTACTGCCAGAAATGCCGACGAAGCTGACGAGGATGCAACCCCGCCCGATGCGCACGTTGTGGGCGATCTGGACAAGATTGTCGATCTTCGTGCCGGCACCGATCACCGTGTCGGGTCCGGCCCCCCGGTCGATGGTCGTGTTGGCGCCGATTTCGACATCCGATTCAATGATGACCCGGCCCAGCTGCGGCACCTTCAGGTGACCGGCGGCGCCCGGCGCGAAACCGAATCCGTCCTGGCCTGCGCGCACGCCGGGATGAATGATGACCCGGTCCCCGACTTGGCAATACTGCAGCGTGACGCCGGCCCCGATGACGCAATCGCTGCCGACGGTAACGCCGCGGTCAACCACGGCGCCCGGACCGATCACGGTGCCTGCACCGATCACGGCGCCCTCCTGGACCACCGCGCCGGCCTCGATGCGGCAGGACGGCGCGATGTCCGCGCCGTCGGCGACATGGGCGCCGGGGTGAATGCCGGGGGCAACCGGCGGACGCGGGTAGAAATGGGCCGCCGCCAGGGCGAAGGCACGGTAGGGATCGTCGCTCAGCAACAGGGCGGCCCCTTTCGGCGCCTGATCCGCGAGCGCCGGCACGGCCAGGATCGCGGATGCCTTGGAGGTGCGGAACGCATCCAGGTATTTGCGGTTGTCGATAAAGCTCAGGTGTCCCTCACCCGCCACGGACAACGGCATGACATCGACAACGCTCAGGTCGCCGGGCGTCTCGGGCCCCAGGGTCGCCCCCGTGGCCGTGGCCAGTTCCGTCAGAGTGAAGGGCCCGGCCCTCGTGAAAAATCGGGGGTCGGCCATCGGCGTCTATTTTTGCGGCGGCGTGACTTTGACCGCCGGCAGGCGCTTATCGAGGCGGGCCAGGACTTCGGGCGTCACTTCGATGGGCGGATGGACGACGATGGTCGCGCTCTTGCGGAAGATCAGGCCGTAGGACCGCTCGTTGGCCAATTCGAGGACGATGGCGTTGTAGACCTTCTGGACCTCGATGACGGCCTCGGCATTGGCGCGGTCAAGCTGCTGGTTGCGCGACTGCACCAAACGCTGCACCTCGGCTACCTTCTGGTCGAACTTGCGGCGTTCCTCGTCGAAGGCGTCGGGCGACAGGATCGTGCGTTTGCGGCGCAGTTCCTCGTTGGCCGTGCGCAGGTCACCCTGCATCTTCTCGATTTCTTCCTGATAACTCTTGCGCAGCTGGGACACCTGATCGCGGATGTTCTTCATCGCCTGGGCTTCGCGCAGGATGCGCTGAACGTCCAACACAGCGACCTTGGCGGCGCGCGCATTGATATCCTCGGCCGTCGCCGCTTGGCCGGTTTTGGTTTCCTGCTGGGCCTGGGCGGCGGCGGGAACGGCAAGGCACAGGGCCAACATCAGGCCGCGCCAAACAAGGGACTTGGAGACGTAATACAAAAGAACCTCCTAAAATCGCGTGCCGAAGTTCACGCGGACAAGCTCGGTTTCATCGAACGATTCCTTGACCACCGGAATACCAAGATCAAGGCCGAGGGGACCGAACGGCGATTTCCATGTCACCCCGAAGCCGACGGAGGCACGGAGCGAGCCCGTATCCTCGATATTGGATCGCGTGGTCGCGATTTCACCTGAACTGCCGAAATCGGTGAACACACGGCCGGCAACACCCAATTCGGAGGGCAGGCCGAGTGGGAAGCCAAGCTCCAACGTGCCCGTATACATCCATTCGCCACCCAAGGCATCGTCCGTCAAGACGTCGCGCGGACCGACCCCGCCGACGGCAAACCCGCGCAGATCGCGGCCACCGACAAAGAACCGTTCGGACAGCACGACATCGTCCTGCAAGGCGTAGACAGTCCCGGCCTTGCCGCCCAGGGTCACGAGGAAGCCCTCGGACGGCGTCCAGTGATAGGCCGCCGACGCGACGTTCTTCACGCTGTAGATGTCGCCGCCAAGGCCCGCAAGGTTGGTCGCAAGTTTGGCGACATAACCCTTGGTCGGGGTCAGGCGATTGTCGCGGGTGTCGTAAGTGATGCCGTGCTCGACGGACGAGAACAGGTTGGTGCCCGCCGCGTCCTGGACCACCAGCGAAGCGCTGGAATCGACATCTTCGATGGCCTCACTCCGCAGCTCGTAAGCCCAGTTCTGGGTCAGCAGTTCGGTGATGTGGTAACCGGCGCGCAGGCGGAAGCCCGTGCGCTTCTTGTCGAATGAGCCGTAGTCCTGCAGATCCTCGGTGATGCGGAAAGCGTCGACGCCAGCCGTAATGTCCCGGTTCAGGAAGAACGGTTCCGTGAATTTCAAGTCGATCTCGCTGCGCCGCGCGGCGAGGATGAAGCGCAGCGACAGATCCCGGCCCGTGCCGAGCAAATTGCGCTCGCGCAGCCCGAAGTCGCCGAGCACGCCCTGGTCGGTGGAGAAACCGGCACCGATGGAGATCGAGCCCGTGGATTTCTCCGCCACGGTCACATTGATAACCGCCTTGTCGGGGGCGCTGCCGGGAACCGGTTCCATTTCAACGGCTTCGAAGAAGTCCAGGTTCTGAATGCGGGTGCGCGACCGGCGCAGTTTGGCCGCGTTGAAGGCGTCGCCTTCGACCAGGCGGAACTCGCGGCGGATCACGTCGTCCTGCGTCCGCGAATTGCCGACGATGTTGATGCGTTCAACGAACACGCGCGGGCCTTCGTTGATCTCGTAAACCACATCGATGGTCCGCTTGTCGCGGTCACGGTCCAGGCGCGGGCGCACTTCGACGAAGGCAAAGCCCTTCTCGCCGACGGCTTCGGTCAGGTTATCGATGGTCTTGTCGACCTCGCTCGCGTCGTACCAGTCACCGGAATCGATATCGAGGACCTTGCGCAGGGACTCGACGTCGAGATTGCGGATGGTCGTGACCACGTCGACCTTGCCGAAACGGTACCGCTTTCCTTCCTGGACGCTAAAGGTGATGAAGAAGTTCTTGCGGTCGCGGGTCAGTTCGGCGACCGCCGATTGCACGCGGAAATCGGCGAAACCGTTGCGCAGATAGAAGCGGCGCAAAAGTTCGCGGTCAAGGGTCAGACGGTCGGGGTCGTAAGTGTCGTCGCTCGACAGGAAGCGGTACCACACGGATTCCCGCGTCTGGACGTTTTCGCGCAGATCGTCGTCGTCGAAGAACTCGTTGCCGATAAACGAGATGCGGGCGACCTTGGTCGGCTCGCCCTCGTTGATTTCGAACACCAGATCGATGCGGTTCTGCGGCAGGCGGATGACCTTGGGCTCCACCGTCGCGCCGAAACGGCCGGTCGAGCGGTAGACGGCCAGAATGCGCTGCAGATCGGCCTGAACCTTGGCACGGGTGAAGATCACGCGGGGGCGCAGCGTGACTTCGCCCTCCAGCGTCGAATCCTCGACCTTCTTGTTTCCTTCGAAGGCGACGCGGTTGATGATCGGGTTCTCGACCACGTTGACGATCAGCCGCGTGCCGTCCTGGCGCATGGTGACGTCAGCGAACAGGCCTGTGGCGAACAGGCTTTTCAGGGAGCGGTTGATGCGAACGGGGTCGGCGGCCTCGCCCTCCTTGATCAGAAGGTAGGACCGGACGGTGCCCGGCTCGATACGCTGGGCACCCTCGACGACGATTTCACTGATCGTGTCGCGGCCCTGCGCCGACACATCCGCCGACGCCATCCAGATGACGGCGATCAGCGCAAAACCGGTAAGGAGACGTGATAGGCGCTCCAATTTCTTCCCCCGAACGTACATGCCATGGCCCCAGGTGTTACGCCCTTATGAGCCTAAATCATTGGCAATCCGTTAAATTAACCCCTTGAACCATGCGAACACCCGGTCCCACGGCATCTGGGTTATATCATTCCATGTGACGAACACGACCAGAAACAGCACAAGCGCCAAGCCCACGCGCATGCCGTACTCCTCGATCTTCGGCGCCAACGGCCGCCCCCGCAACCCTTCGGCCGCATAAAACACCAGCCGGCCGCCGTCCAGAACCGGGATCGGAAACAGGTTGATGAGGCCAAGGTTGACCGACAGCGCGGCCATGAACAGAACCAGTTCCTTGAAGCCGAGCTGCGCGATATCGCCGGAAAGCTGAGCGATGCGCAGCGGCCCGCCCAGTTCCTCCGCCGAACGGTTGCCGGAAATCATTTCACCGAGAACGCCGAAGATGCGGGTCACCATATCGACCGTATAGCCAACGCCCGTGGACAGGGCTTTGACCGGGCCCTGGCGTTCGTACTCGACCGCCTGGGGGTCGAACCGCACGCCAAGCAGGCCGATCGGTGCCTCCTGCCCCTCGACGGCACGCGATTGGGGCGTGACGGTCAGGGTCAGGATTTCGTCGCCGCGCGCGACGTCCATGCGCATCGTCACGCCCGGTTTGGCGGAAACCGTCTGGCGCAGATCCTCGAACCATTTGATCGGCTGCCCGTCGATGGCGGTGATGCGGTCGCCCGGCAGCAACTGCCCCAATTCGGCGGCGCTGCCCGGTTGCACCTCACCGACGGCGGCCAGCGGCCGCGCCGTGCCGACGATCCCGGCCAGCAAGGCGACCAGAACGGCCGCGAAGATGAAGTTGGCGAAGGGGCCCGCGGCGACGATGGCCGAACGCTGCCACAGCTTCTTGTGATGGAATGACACCGCCTTCTCTTCCGGCGGCAGGGGCTGAGATTCTTCCTCTTCCTCCCAGCCCATATCGGCTTCGCCGAACATCTTGACGTAGCCGCCGAGCGGAATGGCGCTGATCTTCCAGCGGGTGTCGTTTTTATCGGTCCAGCCGTAAATTTCCGGCCCGAAGCCGATGGAAAACACCTCGACCCTCACCCCGCAGCGGCGCGCGATCCAGTAGTGGCCCCATTCGTGGACGAACACCAGGATCGTCAGCACGATCAGGAAAACCACGACGTAGTTGAAGGCGAAGTCGACGATATTCATGTGGGGTCCTTTTTCAGGCCTGTCGGAAACCCATGCCGGTGAAATACCCGAAAATTGGGAATTAACCAACTGATTTCGAAGCAATTTCCTCTGCAACGCGGCGGGCTTCGGCATCCGCGGCGAAGACGTCGTCGAGAGAGCCCAGCGGCCGGGCTGTCACCCGTTCCAGCACCTGCTCGACAACCTCCGTGATCTTGAGAAAGCCCAGTCCCTTTTCCAGGAACCAGGCCACGGCAACCTCATTGGCGGCATTCAGTAAGGTAGGCGCGCTGTTGCCCGCCCGCAATGCCTCGCGCGCCAGGCGCAGCGCCGGAAAGCGCACGGGATCGGGGGCCTCGAAGGTCAGCGTGCCGATGTCCTCGAGCGCCAGGCGCGCCGCCGGGGTTTCCACCCGCTTCGGCCAGGCCAGGGCAAAGGCGATCGGCGTGCGCATGTCAGGCGTGCCCAATTGCGCCAGCACGGAGCCGTCGACGTAATCGACCATGGAATGAATGACCGACTGGGGGTGAACCAGGATCTCGATCCGCTCTTCCGGTACGGGAAACAGGTGGAAGGCCTCGATCAGTTCCAGCCCCTTGTTCATCATGGTGGCGCTGTCGACGGAAATCTTGGCGCCCATGTCCCAGTTGGGGTGGGCAACGGCCTGGGCCGGCGTGACGGCGGCCAGTTCATCCCGCGGTTTGGTGCGGAACGGGCCGCCCGAGGCGGTCAGCACGATGCGCCGGACCTTGTCCGGCTGGTCGAAATCGAACACCTGGAAGATGGCGCTGTGCTCGGAATCGACCGGCAGCAGCGTGGCGCCCGAGGCCTCGACCTCACGCACCATCAGGTCGCCGGCAGACACCAGGCATTCCTTGTTGGCGAAGGCCACGGTCGCGCCCCGGCGCACCGCCTTGAGCACCGGCGGCAATCCCGCCGCACCGACGATCGCGGCGACCACGATGTCGGTCGGCTGGTCGCCGGCCTCGGTAATGGCCTCCGCACCGGCGGCGGCCTCGATCGAGGTTCCCGCCAGGGCCGATTTCAGGGCGGCGTATTTGCTGTCGTCGCCGATCACCGCCCGCTTGGCGCCCAGGCGGATCGCCTGTTCGACGAGAAGATCCACATTGCGGTGCGCGGTCAGAACCTCGGCCTGGAAGGCATCCGGGTGGCGGGCCAGGATATCGACCGTGTTGCAGCCGACCGATCCGGTCGCTCCCAGAACGGTGACGCTGCGGGGGGCCGCGTCGGCGTCCTGCGCCGTCGTGTCCGGTTGTAAGGCCAAATCCATTCCTAACGTCCTTGAATCAACGCCAAATTCCCGTTCCCGCAACCGCCAGCGCTGCCGCCAGCAGGCCGTCGACCCGGTCGAGAACCCCGCCGTGGCCGGGGATCAATCGCCCCGAATCCTTGACCCCGAAACGGCGCTTCGCCGCCGATTCCAGAAGGTCACCGACCTGGCAGGCGATGCTGCCGACCGCGGCGGCGACAACGACCTGCCCATCGACCGTCTCGCCGGCCAAAGACCATACCAGGATACCCGCCCCGACCCCAGCCAGCAAACCGCCGATGGCCCCGGAAATGGTCTTCGACGGGCTGATCCGGGGGGCGAGCTTCGGGCCGCCGAGGGTTCGCCCGGTCAGGTAGGCGCCGGTATCCGTCATCCAGGTGACGACGAACAGAAACAGGATCAGACTGCGTCCCGCCGCATCGTCGCCCCGCATCAGGAACAAAACATAGGCGGCGGCCAGGATATAGATCGACCCCAGAACCAACCAGGACACCTGGGCGCGCGCCATGACAAGCCATTCCCAAATCATGGCGGCGGTGAACAGAACAACCAGGGCCGTGTACCACGGCGGGCCGGCGTAGACGGCAGCAACCACGGGCGGCAGCAAGACCGCCGCCGATAGCACACGCTTGTGGAATTCAGAAAGGGCCAAAATCAATCCGCCAGGGGCCTAGGGGCTCGTGACGCCGCCGAACCGGCGCTCACGGCTGCGGAAATCACCCAATGCCTCGGCAAGGTGTTCATGTCCGAAGTCAGGCCACAGGACATCGGCGAACACGAATTCCGCATAGGCGACCTGCCACAGCAGGAAGTTGCTGACGCGCTGCTCGCCGCTGGTCCGGATCAGCAGGTCCGGCTCCGGCAGGCCGGCGGTGAAAAGGGCGTTCTCAAACCGGGTTTCGTCGATGTCCTCGGGGGCGATTTCGCCGCGCCGGACCTGTTCGGCCAAAGACCGGGCCGCGGCCAGTATTTCCTGCCGCCCGCCATAGCTCAGTGCGATCGTCAGATTGAGCTGCGTGTTGCCGGCGGTGCGCTCCTCGGCATCAACGATCAAGGCCTGGATGTCGGCGTCGAACCGCGTGCGCTCGCCGATGATGCGAAGGCGCACCCCCTCGCGGTCAAGTTCGCCGATTTCCTTGCGCAGATACAGGCGCAGCAGACCCATCAGGTCGCCGACCTCGCCGACCGGACGGTTCCAGTTTTCCGACGAAAACCCGAACAGGGTCAGATAGGGCACGCCCAGGCTGACCGCCGCCCTCACCGTCCGCCGCACGGCTTCGGCGCCGGCCTTGTGCCCGGCGGTGCGCGGCAAGCCCCTTCCCTTCGCCCAACGCCCGTTGCCGTCCATGATGACGGCGACGTGTACCGGGGCCGCCGGGGCGTCGGATAATTGAAGGGGAACCGTGGGCATCCGCGTCAGACCTGCATGATTTCGACTTCTTTGTTGGCGACGATCTCGTCGATCTTGGCGACGTGTTCGTCGGTCAACTTCTGCACCTCGTCCGTATAGCCGTGAAAGGCGTCCTCGGAAATATCGCCCGCCTTTTCCGCGTTCTTCAGTTCGTCCATGGCGTGGCGGCGGACGTTGCGCACGGAAATGCGCGCCTCTTCGGCGTATTTATGGGCAACCTTGCCCAATTCGGTGCGGCGTTCCTCGGTCAGGGCCGGGATCGGCACACGGACAAGCTGGCCGTCCGCCGCCGGGTTGAGACCCAGGCCGGAATCGCGGATCGCCTTTTCGACCGCGCCGACAAGGCCCCGGTCCCAGACCTGCACGGTCAGCATGCGCGGTTCCGGCACGCCGATGGTACCGACCTGGTTCATGGGCATGTCGGCGCCATAGGCCTGCACGTTTATCGGCTCCAGCAGGCTGGTCGATGCCCGTCCGGTGCGCAGGCCGCCCAGTTCACGGTGCAGAACCTCGATGGCTCCCTCCATGCGCCGCGCGACATCCCCCTTCAAACTCGAAATATTGAATTCCGCCATAACTTCCTCCCATTGCGGCCGCGTCGGTACGGTCCCCGGGGGCCGGCCGGCGCCCGGTCAATCGACCAGGGTGAACCGCCCATCCCCCTTGATAACCTTGGAGAATTCTCCGGGATTGTGAATTGAAAACACGAGGATTGGAACCCGATTGTCACGCGCCAGGGCGATCGCCGATGTATCCATGACCTTGAGGTCGCGGGCCAACACATCCTGGTACTTCAGGTTGTCAAAGCGCACTGCGTCCGGGTTGGTCTTGGGGTCCGAATCATAAACGCCGTCGACCTGCGTACCTTTCAAAAGCGCGTCGCAGCCCATTTCCACCGCGCGCAGCGCCGCCGCCGTGTCCGTCGTGAAGAACGGATTACCCGTGCCGGCGGCGAAGATCACCACCCGCCCCTTTTCCATATGGCGCACGGCGCGCCGCCGGATATAGGATTCGCACACGGTCTGCATGGGGATGGCCGACTGTACCCGCGTATCCACACCCTTCGATTCCAGGACGCTTTGCACCGCCAGCGCGTTCATCACCGTCGCCAGCATGCCCATGTAGTCGGCGCTGGTGCGCTCGATACCCTCGGCCGACGAGGACATGCCGCGGAAGATATTGCCGGCGCCGATGACGAGACAGACCTGAACGCCCATGTCGTGGACGGCGGCGACTTCGTCGCAGATGCGCCCGACCATGTCCGGGTCCAGGCCGTAATCGCGCTTGCCCATCAGGGCTTCGCCCGACAGTTTCAACAACACACGCTGGTACTTCGGTTCCTCGGACACTGGGGACACTCGCGCTGTTCCATCAAAATCCGCCGCCGGCCCATGGTGGCGGGAAACCGGCGGCGGGAATGAGTTCCGGGCGACAGTCTACATCACCCGTCGAACGGCGTCTTGCCCGGCGCCCGGAAAAGCCGCCGGGACGCCGCGTCGAAGGATCAGGAGCCGGCCGCGGCCGCAACCTCGGCGGCGAAATCGCCGACTTCCTTCTCGATCCCCTCGCCAAGGACGAACATCTTGAAACCATTGATCGAAATGGCGCCACCGGCATCCTTTCCGGCGGCCTCGACGGCCTTGGCAACCTGGGTCTCGCCATCGATCACGAAGGTCTGGTCCAACAGGCAGACCTCTTCGTAGAACTTGCGCAGACGGCCTTCGACCATCTTGCCGATGATCTCTTCCGGCTTGCCCGATTCGCGGGCCTGTTCCGACAGCACGACGCGTTCGCGCTCCAGGATCTCCGGGTCCAGTTCGTCGCGCGACACGGACTGCGGCTTGGCCGCCGCGACATGCATGGCGATCTGCCTGCCGAAGGCTTCCAGCTTGCCCTTGTCGCCGGCCGATTCCAGGCTGACCAGCACGGCGATCTTGCCGACGCCGTCGGTCATGGCGTTGTGGACATAGGACGCCAGCACGCCGTTGCCGACGGACAGGACGTCGCAGCGGCGGATCGACATGTTCTCGCCGATGGTGGCGATCATATGGGTCAGCTGATCGGCGACCGTGCGGCCGGCGCCCGGATAATCGGCGGCCAACAGCTTGTCCATGTCGCCGTCGACGGCCAGCGCCAAGCCGGCGACGCCACGGACGAATTCCTGGAACTGCTCGTTGCGCGACACGAAGTCGGTTTCCGAGTTCACTTCGACGACCGCACCCTTGTTGCCAGCGACGGCAACAGCCACCAGACCTTCGGCGGCCACGCGGCCGGCCTTCTTGGCGGCGGCGGACAGACCCTTGGTGCGCAGCCAGTCGACGGCCTGATCCAGGTCGCCGCCGGTTTCGGCCAGCGCCTTCTTGCAATCCATCATGCCGGCGCCGGTTTGTTCGCGAAGCTCCTTGACGAGAGCCGCAGTGATTTCAGCCATAATTCTACCTTCTCTTCAGATCGTATCGTCAGCCCGGGCGCGAAAGGCGCGTCAGGAAGCCGGCTGGGCTTCCCCGCCTTCGGCGGGCGTTTCCGGCGTCGCGGCAGCTTCGGCCTCGGGGGCAGCTTCAGGCGCAGCGGCCTCAGGGGCGGCTTCCGTCACAGCAACCGCCGCTTCGGCTTCCGGGGCCGCTTCGATGGCGCCGCCGGCGTTCTCGTCGGCGCCCAGGTCCACACCCTTCGCGGTCAGCGACGCGGACAGGCCGTCGAGCACGGAATCGGCAACCAGGTTGCAGTACATGGAGATCGCGCGGATCGCGTCGTCGTTGCCCGGGATCGGATAGGTGATGCCGGCCGGGTTGCTGTTGGAATCGATGACGCCGACGACCGGAATGCCCAGCTTGTTGGCTTCGGCGACGGCGATGTCTTCCTTGTTGGTGTCGATCACGAAAATGATGTCCGGCAGGCCGCCCATTTCCTTGATGCCGCCGAGCGCGCGCTCAAGCTTTTCCTGCTCGCGGGTCAGGCCCAGCTGCTCGCGCTTGGTCAGGCCCTGCACTTCCTGGCCGCCCAGCTTGTTGTCAAGTTCGCGCAGACGGGCGATGGACTTGGAGATGGTCTGCCAGTTGGTCAGCATGCCGCCGAGCCAGCGGTGGTTGACGTAGTACTGCCCGCACTTCTTGGCGGCTTCGGCGACCCGCGGCGAGGCCGCGCGCTTGGTGCCGACGAACAGGATGCGGCCGTTGGACGCGACGACGTCGCGCACGGCGGCAAGCGCCTGGTGAAGCAGGGGAACGGTCTGCTGCAGGTCGATGATGTGGATGCCGTTACGGTCGCCGTACAGGTACGACGCCATTTTCGGGTTCCAACGACGGGTGCTGTGACCAAAGTGAACGCCAGCTTCCAACAGCTGACGCATGGTGAACGACGGGATCGCCATGATAATCTCTTCTCCGGTTATGCCTCCGCAGGGTGTCATTCGGCCCCATGGCCGAACACCGGAGCGGCAAAACCCGTGAATTTGCACAGGCGCCGCGTCCCCGCGTGCGATATGGGCGGTGGTTTACAGGGGCAGGACGGCCCGATCAAGGGAAAAAAGCGTGACATTGCGGCGAAGGAGGATCAGCCCTCGACGACCTCAAGCACGCCCTGGACCGACTTGATGGCCTGGATCACGGCTGGCGACACGGCGTAGCGGTCGCCCAATGACAGCACGACCTCGCGGTTATCCTCCAGCCGGGGCACGACATAGACCGGCACCTGCCCCTTGCCCTGGCTTTCCAGCACCTCGCGCAGCGGCGCCAGCGGGCTTTCCCCGCCGATCACCACGGTGACCGAGCCGACGGCGTTCAAGGCGGCACTTTCCAGGGGGCGCAGGCCCTGGACCATGAAGCGCGGCGCCTCGGCCTCGATCTGCACTTCCATCTCGATCAGGAAGGAATTGCCTTCGGTCAGATGCTCGCGGGCGGCGGACAGGACTTCCGAGAACATGATCGCCTCGAAGGTGCCCGTGGTGTCGGAGAAACTGACGAAGGCATAGCGCGAGCCCTTGGCCGAGGTGCGCTCCTTCATGGCCACCAGGGTGCCGGCCATGCGCCGATGGCCGGGCCGGCCGGCGGCCAGGATTTCGACGTAGCTCATGACCTTGTGCTTTTCCAGCATGCTTTCGTAGGTCGCGAGGGGATGCGACGACAGGTAGAAGCCGACGGCGTCGAATTCTTCCTTGAGCCGGTCCATGGGCGTCCAGTCGGCGATGTTGTCGAGACGGATTTCCGGCACCTCGGGGGCGTCGCTGCCCCCGCCGCCGCCGAACAGACCCATCTGGTCGGAGGTGCGGTCCTGATGGGCGCTGACCGCTTCCTTCAGGATGCGCTCCAGCCCCGTGAACAACTGGCGGCGGTTGGGGTTGAGGCTGTCCAGCGCCCCCGCGCGGATCAGGTTTTCCATCTGACGCTTGTTGATGACCTTGGGGTCCAGGCGGTGGGCGAAATCGGCGACGTCCTTGAACGGCCCGCCGTCCTTGCGCGCCTCGACCAGGGACGCCATGGCGCCCTCGCCCACGTTCTTGATGGCGGCCAGGGCATAGCGGATGGCGCTCGTGCCGCCGTCCCGCTCGACCGAGAACTTGACCTGCGATTTGTTGACGTCCGGCGACAGCAGGTCGACGCCCATGCGGTCCAGTTCCTGCTTGAACACGTTGAGCTTGTCCGTGTTGTGCTGGTCCAGCGTCATGGAGGCGGCGAGGAATTCGACCGGATGGTTGGCCTTGAGATAGGCCGTCTGATAGGCGACCAGGGCATAGGCGGCGGCGTGGGATTTGTTGAAGCCGTAGCCGGCGAACTTGGCGACCTGATCGAAGATGTCCGACGCCTTGCGGCCGTCGACCTCGCGCTGCACGGCGCCATCGACGAACAGCTGGCGCTGCTGGTCCATCTCTTCCTTGATCTTCTTGCCCATGGCCCGGCGCAGCAGGTCGGCGCCACCCAGCGTATAGCCGGACAGCAACTGCGCCGCCTGCATGACCTGTTCCTGGTAGATCATGATGCCGAAGGTTTCCGTCAGGATCGGCTCCAGGATCGGGTGCAGGTAATCGGGCACCTCGTCGCCCTTCTTGCGGGCGATGTAGCTCGGGATGTTGTCCATGGGGCCCGGACGGTAGAGAGCGACGACGGCGATAATGTCCTCGAAGGTGTCGGCCTTCATCTGGCGCAACACGTCGCGCATGCCCTGGCTTTCCAACTGGAACACCCCGGTCGTCTCGCCGCGGCCGATCATCTCGAAGGTCGCGGTATCGTCCAGCGGGATGGTCGTGAGGTCGAGTTCCACCCCCTTCTCGCGGCACAGGTCCACGGCGGTCGACAGCACGGTCAGGGTCTTCAGGCCCAGGAAATCGAACTTCACCAAGCCGGCGCTTTCCACGAACTTCATGTTGAAGCCCGTGACCGGCAGGTCGGAGCGCGGATCGCGGTACAGCGGGATCAGTTCCTGCAACGGCCGGTCGCCGATGACCACGCCGGCGGCGTGGGTCGAGGCATGACGGAACAGCCCCTCCAGCTTCATGGCCAGGTCGACCAGATGCTGCACCTGGGGGTCTTCCTTCATCATCTGGCGGATCTGCGGCTCGCCCTCGACGGCCTCGCCCAGGGTCACCGGATTGGCCGGATTGTTGGGCACCAGTTTGCAGATTTTATCAATGTACCCGTAGGGCATCTGCAGCACGCGCCCGACATCGCGCAGCACGGCGCGGGCCTGCAGCTTTCCGAAGGTGATGATCTGCGCCACGTGGTCGTCGCCGTATTTCTTCTGGACGTAGCGGATGACCTCGTCCCGCCGGTCCTGGCAGAAGTCGATGTCGAAGTCGGGCATGGACACGCGTTCCGGGTTGAGGAAGCGTTCGAACAGCAGGCCGAAGCGCAGCGGGTCCAGATCGGTGATCAACAGCGACCAGGCGACCACGGACCCGGCGCCGGAACCACGGCCCGGCCCGACGGGAATGCCCTTGTCCTTGGCCCAGCCGATGAAGTCGGCGACGATCAGGAAGTATCCCGGGAAGCCCATCTCGTTGATGACGCCGAGCTCGTAATCCAGGCGCTCGCGGTAGGGCTTGGCCGCCGCTTCGCGCGCCGCCTCATCCATGCCGTCGCTGAACACATGGGTGATCAGGCGCTTTTCCAGCCCGGCCAGGGCCTGGGCGCGCAGTTCGTCCTGTTCCGTGCGGCCCTCGCCGCAATCGAAGGGCGGCAGGATCGGCGCGATCTTCTCGACCATGAAGGCGCAGCGCCTGGCGATGACCAGGGTGTTGTCGACGGCTTCCGGCAGGTCCTCGAACACCCGGCGCATGTCGGCCGCACCCTTGAACCAATGTTCCGGGGTCAGGCGGCGGCGCTCCGTCTCCGAGACATAGGCGCTTTCCGCGATGCAGATCAGGGCGTCATGGGCCTCGAACATGTCGGGCGTGGGATAGAAACATTCGTTGGTCGCGACCAGCGGCAGGTCGAGGCTGTAGGCGAGATCAAGGAACGCCCCCTCGGTCTGTTCTTCCGCCGCCATGCCGTGGCGCAGGATTTCCACGTAGGTGCGCCCGTCATACGCATTTGCAAGACGCGTCAGCAGGTCGCGCGCGGCGTCGCCCTTGCCCTGCTGCAACAGGCGCCCGACCGGCCCGCCGGGCCCGCCGGTCAGCAGGATCAGGCCCGCGTTGTGGCGCAGCAGGGTGTCCAGGGAGATCGCCGTCTCCTCGCCGTCGTCGCCGTCCAGATAGGCGACCTTCAGCATCTGCAGCAGGTTGCGGTAGCCTTCCGGGTTCTGCACCAGCACCACCACCGAGGGCTCGCGCTCGCGCCGCCCGCCGTTGGACGGCGCCATGGCATGGCCGCTGGCCTCCTCGGCCTCCATCTGCACGGAGATTTGGCAGCCGATGATCGGCTGAACGCCCTTGTCCGTGGCCGCCAGGGAGAATTCCAGGGCCCCGAACAGGTTGTTGGTGTCGGTCACGGCGACCGCCGGCATGTCCATGGACCGGCACATCTTGGCCAGGTCCTTCAGGCGGATGGCGCCTTCGGACAGGGAATAGGCGGAATGGACCCGCAGGTGGACGAAATCAGCGTGGGACATGGGAGAATAATTCCACACTTCGGCGGGCGCGCGGAAACCGATTGCGCCCAGTTGTCCACCGCATGGAAAATTGCCGTGGATAACCCCGGGGATTCCAGCATGAATGCCGTTTCTCGGGCGTTGTTGACCAACCGTCTCTGGCTGTATCATCCCCTCGCCCGCATCCTTGGGCGCAGACAATTTGGGAGAATCGCATGCCACACGACGGACACGACCACGATCACACGGAACCGCCGTCGGATATCGAACTTCGCGTGAAGTCCCTGGAAAGCCTGCTGGTGGAAAAGGGCCTGGTCGATCCCGCCACCCTGGACGCCCTGGTCGACCGCTACGAACACCACGTCGGCCCGCAGAACGGCCGCAAGGTCGTGGCCCGCGCCTGGACCGACCCCGATTACCGCCAGTGGCTGCAGGACGACGCCAGCGCCGCCATCGGCGACTTCGGCTTCAAGGGCCGCCAGGGCGAACACATGGTCTGCCTGGAAAACGGCCCCAAGGTGCACAACCTGGTCGTCTGCACCCTGTGCTCCTGCTACCCCTGGACCGTCCTGGGCCTGCCGCCCGTATGGTATAAATCAGCCCCCTACCGGTCCCGCGCCGTGGCGGACCCGCGCGGTGTGTTGGCCGAATTCGGCACCATCCTGGACAGCGACGTGGACATCCGGGTGTGGGATTCGACCTCGGAAATGCGCTACCTCGTCATTCCCGAACGCCCCGCCGGCACGGACGGCTGGTCGGCGGAACAGTTGGAGCAACTGGTCACCCGCAACTCCATGATCGGGGTCGAACAAGCCCGCCCCCCAGAGGCGTTGAAGGGAGCGGCGGAATGAACAGCGGCCACGACCTGGGCGGGATGCACGGCCTCGGCCCCATCAACCCGGAACCCCAAGACGAAGAGCCCGTGTTCCACGCCGATTGGGAGCGCAAGGCGTTCTCCCTGACCCTGGCGGCGGCCCTGCTCGGCCGTTGGAACATCGACATGGGCCGCCATTCCCGGGAACGGCAGCATCCGGCGCGCTACCTCATGAACAGCTATTACGAAAACTGGTTCACGGGGACGGAGCTTCTGCTGCAGGAATCCGGCCTGGTCACGGCCGAGGAAATCGCCGCGGGCAAGCCGCAGGCCCCGGCGCCGCAAACCATCCATGTGCCCGGCCCGGACGAGGCCCTGAACGCGGTCAAGGCCGGCGGCCCGGCGGACATGGACGTTCCGGTCACGCCGCAATATGCCGTCGGCGACGCCGTGCGGGTGAAGAATTTCCACCCCCAGGGCCATACCCGGGCCCCCCGCTACACCCGGGGTCATGTCGGCGTGGTGCAGCGCCTGCACGGCATCCATGTCTATCCCGACACCCACCTGCCCGGCGTGACCGAGGGCTATCCCCTCTATTCCGTGCGGTTCGAGGGCGACGAGCTTTGGGGTCCCGACGGCGACACCAAAGCGGCCGTCTACGCCGATCTGTGGGAACCTTATCTGGAGCCCGCATGACGACGCTGAGACAGGAAGACGGCCCCGCGTTCTGTGAGCCCTGGCAGGCCCAGGCCTTCGCCCTGGCCAACGCGCTGATCGACACGGGCGTTTTCACCACCGACGAATGGGCGAACACGCTCGGCGCCGAGATCAAGCGCGCCCAGGCGGCGGGCGATCCCGACACGGGCGAGACCTATTACAACCACTGGCTGGCGGCGCTGGAACGGCTGTGCGCCGACAAAGGCTTGGCCCTGGGTGATGAGGTCGCCAACCGCGCGGAAGAATGGCGCGACGCCTATCTGGCCACGCCGCATGGCCAGGCCGTCGCGTTGAAGTAAAACCGCCGCGCAGGCAGCAACGCGGATGCGCCCACGGTTTTGCGTAACGTCTCGTTCCAACCAAGGAGGCCGTCGTGAGATTTCTGAGCCCCTTTAAAGACCACCTATACAGTCTTCTCCGCCTCATGACGGGGCTGCTGTTCCTGCAGCACGGCACCACGAAGTTCCTCAACTTCCCGGTCACGAAATTCAGCGGCGTCGAGCCCTTGTCCCTGATCGGCGCCGCCGGCATGGTCGAGCTGGTCGGGGGTGCTTTGGTCGCGGTCGGCCTGTTCACCCGGCCCGCCGCCTTCATCTGTTCCGGGACCATGGCCGTCGGCTATTTCCTCGAACACCTGCCGAAGGGCTTCTTCCCCATCGTGAACTGGGGCGAGTTGGCGGCGCTTTACTGCTTCGTGTTCCTCTACTTCGCGGCGGCGGGCGGCGGCAAATGGAGCCTCGACGCCCTGCGCTCGCGCGCACCCTAGAAAGCCGCAGGACAGAACTTTTTATCCGCCGCATGTCACAATCGCGTCCGCCATCTCGTCATCAGGGCATATCCCCTTTTGCAGATGGAGACACATATGAAACCGCGATTGAACGATCCCTACAAACTGGCCCAGGCCCCCATCAAGGCGATGCAGGCCCTTGAGGTGGCGCTGGCCGCCAGCGGTCTTGACCACGAACTGCTTGAACTGGTCAAACTGCGGGCCTCGCAGATCAACGGCTGCGCCTTTTGCATCCATATGCACACGACAGATCTGCGCAAGCACGGCGAGATCGAAATGCGCCTCTACATGCTGAACGCCTGGCGGGAATCGCCGCTGTACAGCAACCGCGAACGGGCGGCCCTGGCCTGGACCGAAGCCCTGACCAGACTGTCGGAAACCGGGGCGCCGGATGCCGACTACGAAGACCTGAAGGCCGAATTCACCGAGGCCGAGCAGGTCAACCTGACCCTGGCGATCGGCGCCATCAACGTTTGGAACCGCCTGCAGGTCGGCTTTCGCGCGGCGCATCCGATGGAGGGCATCGGTGACGCGGCCTGACGGCGACACCGATCTGTTCGAGGCGCACCGCCCCCGGCTGGTGCGTCTCGCCTACCGCATGCTGGGGTCCATGCTGGAGGCCGAGGACATCGTGCAGGACGCCTGGCTGCGCTGGCGGCGGGCCGATCGGGACACGCTCGCCACGCCGGGGGCGTACCTGACCCGCATCGTCACGAGGCTTTGCCTCGACGTCCTGAAGTCGGCGCGGGCGCGGCGGGAAACCTACATCGGCCCCTGGCTGCCCGAACCCATCGTCGAACCGGAAGACGACGCCCTGCGGGCGGATGAAGTGACCCTGACCCTGATGCTGGCCCTGGAACGCCTGTCGCCGCTGGAGCGCGCGGCCTTTCTGCTGCACGACGTGTTCGACGTGCCCCTGGGCGAGGTCGCGGCGACGCTGGACCGTGCGCCCGCCGCCGTGCGCCAGTTGGCCGCCCGCGCCCGCAAGCATGTGCGTGACGGCCGCCCGCGTTACGACGTCAGCCGCGCGGAAGGTGCGCGCATTGCCCAGGCCTTCTTCACCGCCTCGACCAAGGGCGATCTTGCGGAGCTTCGCGGTCTGCTGGCCGAAAACGTGGTGATCCTGTCGGACGGCGGCGGCAAGGTCGTGGCCTTCCGCAACCCCATCATCGGGTTGGACCGGGCGCTGCGCCTGTTTGCCGGCCTCAGCCGCAAGTTCGCCGATAAAATGCCCGACGACATCCGGCCGGCATGGATCAACGGCCTGCCCGGCTATATTAGCCAGGGGCGCGGCGACGTGCTGCAGACCACGGCGCTGGAGATCGAGAACGGCCGCATCACCGCCGTCTACATCACCCGCAACCCGGACAAGCTCGGCCGCATCGCCGGTTTTCTCGACGGTACGACCGTACCCTAGGCCGCCTTGGCGGCGATGGTCTCGATCTCGACCTCGATGCCCGGGCGCGGAAAGGGGCCGACCACCAGAAACGTGGCTGGTGGGTTGTGTTCGCCCAGGAAGGTGCGGCGCACCTCGATATAGTCGTCCAGGATCGCCTTGTCCGTGACGTAGACCGACAACTTGACCACGTCCCGGAACGTCATGCCGGCGGACTCCAGGATGATCTGGATACGCTCGAAGATCACCCGAACCTGCCCGGCCGCGCTGTCCGGCACGGTTCCGTCGAGGCGCGCGCCGACCTGGCCGTTGCAGAACAGCAGCCGCGCATTGGGCGGCACTTCCGTGGCATGGCCCGCGTTGTCGCGGTGGGCGAGAATCCGGTCGTTCAGGGTATGGACGGTCAGCATGAGAATATCCTCTCAATATATTGAGATTTATATATTTTTCAGGGTTGTTGCGGGCCGGGGCATTGCCCCCTGCCCGACGGTCTACTGCGTCGCCGGCGCCGGACGGGAGAGGCCGACCTCGATGATCCGGTTGGTGCTGCTCTGGTGGATCATCAGGTTGCCCTCGCGGGTCGCCCGCATGTGCCGGATGATCCCGGCGTGGATGCCGCCGGAAGGAATGGCCCAGCTTTGGAAGGTCTCCGTCCGGGGGTCGAAGCGGACCAGGGCGTCCGGGCGGCGGCGGGATTCGTTGTACCAGACGATCCCGTCGACGACGGCGATGGCATAGGGATGCGACGCCTTGCCGGACGGCGAAGGCCATTCCTTGATCGCGCCGGTTCCGGGATCGTACCGGCCGAGGCGCCCCTGCGACGAATTCACGTACCAGATCATGCCGTCGGACGCGATGTCCAGGCGCCGCACCGTCGTTTCCGGGATCGGCAGCTTGATCTCGGTCAGCGCCATGGTCGCCGGATCGATCCTGATCAGGCAGTTGCTGCCGTTGCACGAGGCCCAGGGCGTGCCCATGGCGTCGATCTTGATGCCGTAGGGCCGGGCCTTGGGTGTTTCGACCTTGACCAATTTCACGGCCCCCGTCCGGGGGTCGAGGCGGCCGATCATGTTGCTGTGCTGGAGCGTGAACCACAGGATACCGGCGGCATCGAAAATCGCCGTATGGGGGTCCTTCGCAGCCGGGTCGGGCATGTTGTAGACGGTGATCTTCTCCGTCTTCGGATCAAGCATGCCGACGGTTCCGTTCTTGTTGCCCGTGTACCAGACGTTCCCGGCGGCATCGAGGGTCACGCTGTGCGGATACGCCCCATCGGGAAGGGGGTATTCGGTCATCTTTCCGCTTACCGGATCGATTTTACCGATCAGATTGGCGAACTGGCCGGCCCACCAGATGGTGCCGTCGGCGGCCTGGATCGGATCGCGGGACCGCTGCCCCAGGGTCGGCACGACCCATTCCTTGAAGGTGACCTTGGCCGGGCCGGAAACCAGCGTCGGCGCCAGCTTGGCATGGGGCGGGAAATTGGCCGCCAGATACCCGACGATCTGATCCCGCAGCGCGGCATCGCCGGACAGATCGACCATGGTGGCGATCAGTTCCCGCCAGTGGCCCGGGCTGTATCCCGAAGACCGGGTGATCAGGTTGGCCTTGTGGCAGGCGGTGCAGACGGCTTCGACCACCTGCTTCCCAGCCCCTTCCGGAAGCGCCGCGTCACGCGCTGATTGCGCCGTGGCAGCAGACGGGACGAGCGCGACAAGCATCGCACCCGCAACGGATGAGCGAACATATCTGGACAACGCGATGCATCCCTCTGATCAGCCTGTGCGGAACACGGCTTGAAAACGCTTCCTGCCCCTCTACACAGCGGGGGATGTAGCAGCCGTCAAGCACAGCCGATGCTAGCAATATTCCAGGTGGTTTGAAAATCGGATTTGAAGCGACGGCGCCGTCCATTTCCGATCCTATTCGGGAAACAGAAACCCGTCGGTCAGACGCAGCGTGCGGTCCATGCGCGCGGCCAGCGCCGGGTTATGGGTGGCGATCAGGGCCGCCAGCCCCGCCCCCCGGGCCAGGCGCAGAAGGATCGAAAACACCTCGTCCGCCGTATGGGGGTCAAGGTTTCCCGTCGGCTCGTCGGCCAGTAGAACCTTGGGCGCCGTCGACAACGCGCGGGCGATGGCGACGCGCTGCTGCTCGCCGCCGGAAAGCCGTGCCGGACGGTGGGTCAGGCGCTCCGAAAGCCCCATCCAGTTGAGGATTTCAGCAGCCCGGTTCTTGGCGTCCTTATGGGCGATGCCGGAGACGATCTGCGGGATGATGACGTTTTCAAGCGCCGTGAATTCCGGCAGCAGGTGGTGATGCTGATAGACGAAGCCCAGGTTGTAGCGCCGCATCAGGGTGCGCTGCTCGTCGCCCATGGCGGAACAGTCCTGGCCGCAGACCTCGATGGTGCCCGTATCGGCCGATTCCAGAAGGCCCGCGATGTGCAGCAAGGTCGATTTCCCCGCTCCCGACGGACCGACCAGGGCCACGACTTCGCCGGGCCGCACGGTCAGGTCGATGCCCTTGAGGATTTCCAGATCCGCCCGCCCCTGGTGGAAGGTGCGCCGGATGCCACGCAGCGCCAGGGCGGGCACGGTCCCTGTCTCACTCATAGCGCAGCGCCTCGGCCGGGTCCGTGCGGGCGGCGCGCCAGGACGGATAGATGGTCGCCAGGAACGACAGGCCCAACGCCATGCCGATCACGGCGACGACCTCGCTCCAATCCACGACGGCGGGCAACTGCGACAGGAAATAGATTTCGGCGGCGAACAGGTCAGAGCCCGTCAGGCCCTGAATCCATTGGCGCACGGCCTCGATGTTGTCGGCGAAGGCGATGCCCAGGACCGATCCCGCGGCCGTACCGATGACGCCGACGCTGGCGCCGGCGATCAGGAACACCCGCATGACCATGCCGCGGGTCGCCCCCATGGTGCGCAGGATGGCGATGTCCCTGCCCTTGTCCTTCACCAGCATGATCATGGACGAGATGATGTTGAAGGCCGCGACCAGGATGATCAGCGTCAGGATCAGGAACATCACGTTGCGTTCGACCTGGATGGCGTTGAAAAAGCTGGCGTTGGCCTGCTGCCAGTCATGGATGCGGCCAATCCCGGGCACGGCGCCGGCGATGCGGGTTTTGACCTCGAGCGCCTGATCCGGGTCGCGGATGAAGACCTCGAGCGACGACACCGCCTCCTTCGGGAACTTGAAGTAGACCTGGGCGTCGGCCAGATTCATGAACACGAAACTGGAATCGTATTCGTACATGCCGACCTCGAAGGTCGCGGCGATGCGGTAGGCCGCCGTGCGCGGCACGGTGCCGAAAGCGGTGGCGCTGCCCTTGGGCGATATCAGCGTGATCTTGTCGCCGACGCGAAGCCCCATTTTCTGCGCCAGGCGGTCGCCGATGACGACGCCTTGTCCGCCGTCCTTGAAATCATCCAGGGAGCCGCGGGCGATGTTGTCGGCGATCAGCTTGCGCCGCGCCAGATCGGCATGGCGGATGCCGCGCACCAGCGCACCCTGCGCCGTGCCGTTGGCGGTGGCCATGACCTGGCCCTCGACCAAGGGCGTCACGCTGACCACGCCTTTGAGATCACGAATGCGCTGGCCGATGGGGTCGAAATCCTTGAGATCGCGGAACTGGCCCTGCACGCTGAGGTGCCCGTTGAGGCCTAGGATGCGGGTCAGCAGTTCCTGGCGGAAGCCGTTCATCACCGACATGACGATGATCAGGGTGGCAACGCCCAAGGCGATGCCGAGCAGGGAAAACCAGGCGATGACGGAGATGAACCCCTCCTGGCGGCGGGCACGCAGGTAGCGCAGCGCCATCATCCATTCAAATCGGCTGAACACGAGCGGCCCTATCCTTCCTTGTGGTTCCGGCGGCGGGCTGGGCTAAGGGCAAACAAATGACCTTTAGTCCGCTTTCCGCCGGTTTTCAGGTGCATGACGGCCGTCATCCCTGGGTCAGGCGCGCGAGCGCCGATTCACGGCTGATTTCCTCGCGCTCGCCGGTCGCCCGGTTCTTCAACTCGACCATGCCTTTTTCCAGGCCGCGCGGCCCGGCGATCAGCTGCCACGGCAGGCCGATCAGGTCCATGTCGGCGAACTTGCCACCCGCCCGCTCGTCACGGTCGTCGTAGAGCACCTCTTGCCCCGCGCCCAAAAGCTGTTCGTACATGTCCTGACAGGCCGCGTCACAGGCCGCGTCGCCCGCGCGCAGGTTGATCAGGCCGACGCGGAACGGCGCCACCGCTTCGGGCCAGATGATGCCCGCGTCGTCATGGGACGCCTCGATGATGGCCCCCACCAAACGCGACACGCCGATCCCGTAGGAGCCCATCTCGCAGACGATTTCCTGGCCGTCCGGGCCGGTGACCTTGGCCCCCATGGGCTCGGAATACTTCTTGCCGAAATGGAAGATATGGCCGACCTCGATGCCGCGGGCGGTGATCAGATCGTCGCCCAGGGCCGCTTCCCGTGCCGGGTCGCGCTTGTCGTCCGTGGCGGCGTACTTGCTGGTGAAGGTATCCATGACCCCGCTCAGATCGCCGTCGAAATCGACGCCGTCGAGCCAGTTGTTGTCGAGGAAGTCCTTGTGGCAGGCGATTTCGCTTTCACCCGTGTCGGCCAGGATCAGGAACTCGTGGCTCATGTCGCCGCCGATGGGGCCGGTGTCCGCCGCCATGGGAATCGCCTTCAGGCCCATGCGCGCGTAAGTCTTCAGATAAGACACGAAGTGTTTCTGATAAGATTTTCTGGCGGCTTCATAATCCAGATCGAAGGAATAGGCGTCCTTCATCAGGAATTCGCGCCCGCGCATGACCCCGAAGCGGGGCCGCACTTCGTCGCGGAACTTCCACTGGATGTGATAGAGCATCTTCGGCAGGTCGCGGTAGGAGCGCACGGCGTCAGCGAAGATCTGGGTGATCTGCTCCTCGTTGGTCGGGCCGTAGAGCATGTCCCGTTCGTGGCGGTCGGTGATGCGCAGCATCTCGGGGCCGTAGGCGTCATAACGCCCGGACTGGCGCCACAGTTCCGCCGGCTGGATGGTCGGCATCAGGACCTGCTGGCAGCCGATGGCGTCCTGTTCCTCCTCGACGATGCGGGTGATGTTCTTGAGCACCCGGTAGCCCAGCGGCAGCCACGAATAGATCCCCGCCGAGGACTGGCGCACCATGCCCGCGCGCAGCATCAGGCGATGCGACGCGATCTGTGCGTCGGCGGGCGTTTCCTTCATTGTCGGCATGAAAAAGCGGGAAAGGCGCATGCGGGCCGAGGTCCTTCCGTTGGCGGTGGGTCAGGTGCGGGATGGGCAGTCGAGGCGGTTTTCGGCACCGGGCCCAGGGCCCGGCGATGGATTCAACAACAAGGGAAGGTCATACCTTGTCCACGGGGGCTTTGTCCACGGGCCCATGTCATGGAGCAATCTACGTATGGGAGTATCTTTGCCCCTGTGCAATCAGCAGGTTAACGAAGAAACTTAGGCCGGGTCTTGAGAAAAAGAGTGACCCGACCAGGGGCGCCGGGTAAGATGCCCTCGCTCGCAATGACGAGTACCTGCCGGTCAGACTGGGCCCGGGTTTTGGGAGGAAAAAGCAAGAAGCAATAATTAAGCGGCAGCCTTCAAACGGCGCGAAGCTTTAGAGAATTCTGGACTTGAGTAGGGCAAGACCGTAGCGGTCTTGCCTTTATTTTTGCCTATGAGGGATGGCCGGGAGCGCCCGGCACTACGTCTATTGGCGGAAGCTGATCAGCCCGGATCCGTGAACCCAATAAAAAATCCCGAATATAACCCCGGCCAATACCGACGTGGCGGCGAACTTCATCAGGATTCGCGGCTTGGCCGGCGAGCCGGGGTCCTCGCCCGGATTGAGGTCCGCCGGATCGACCCGGCGCACGCCCCAGGGCAGCACCGCGAACAGGGCGATCCACCAGATCACGAAATAAACGGCGAGGCCGGTCTGCCAGCTCATGGGGTCACGCCTGTTCCAGTTCGATGAGGGTGCCGTTGAAGTCCTTGGGGTGGAGGAACAGCACCGGCTTGCCGTGGGCGCCGATCTTAGGCTCGCCGTCGCCCAGCACGCGGGCGCCCTGCCCCTTCAGATGATCACGGGAAGCCAGGATGTCGGCGACCTCGTAACACACGTGATGAATGCCGCCCGACGGATTCTTGTCGAGAAAGCCCTGGATCGGCGAGCCTTCGCCCAGGGGATGCAGCAGTTCGATCTTGGTGTTCTCCAGTTCCACGAACACCACGGTGACGCCGTGGTCGGGCTCTGCCTGCGGCGGCGAGACCTTGGCGCCCAGGGTATCGCGGTAAACCGCGGTCGCGGCGTCCAGGTCCGGCACGGCGATGGCCATGTGGTTCAGTTTTCCGATCATCTCGCAAATATCTCCGTCACGGTTGTCCCGCTTCCTCGTTTTTATCAGATACGCACCAAATGCACCGTTGTCACGGGCTTCATGTCCAATTGTCCACGGAATGTCCGCCGCACGGCCAGGCGCACGGCCTCGATGACGACCGCGTCGTCGGCCAGTTTGCGCGGCGGCAGGGAGCGCACGGCGTTGATTGCCGCCTCGCGCGCGGCATCGACCACGGGGTCGTTGTCCTCGTCCTCGGAAATACCGAGCGTGGTGATCTGCGGTTCTTCCGCCAGGCCGCCGTCGTCGACCGCCACCGTCACCGTAACCACGCCGTGCCACACGCCGCGGATGCGTTCCTTGATCAGATTGCCTTCCATGGGCACCAGCCGCCCGCCGATCAGGGCCAGCCGCCCGGTCGGGACATGGTCGACGACGGCGAGCGGCCCGGGCGCCAGACGCGTCATGGTGCCGTTGGGGGCGACGATCGCCGCCTCGACCTGGCATTCACGGGCCAGTTCCGCGTGTTCGTTCAGGTGGCGCAGCTCGCCATGCACCGGCACGGCGAAACGCGGGCGCACCAGTTGGTACATATGCGACAGTTCGTCCCGGTTGGGATGGCCCGAGACGTGAACGAAGGCGTCGCGCGAGGTGACGATCTTCACCCCCCGCGCCACCAGGTCGTTCTGCACCCGGGCGATGGAGGTCTCGTTGCCGGGAATTTCCCGGGACGAGAAGATCACCCAGTCCCCTTCCCCCAACGATATGCGCGGATGGTCGCCGGCGGCGATGCGCGACAGAGCGGCCCGGGGCTCGCCCTGGCTGCCCGTGCAGATGATCAGCACCTTGTCGTCGGGCAGGTTGTCGGCGTCGCCTTCGTCCAGGAACGCCGGCACGTCGGCCAGGTATCCGTTCTCGCGGGCGGCACTTTGGATGCGCCACAGGGAGCGCCCGGCCAGGACGACCTGACGGCCCGTATCGGCGGCCGCGCGGGCGATGGTTTCCAGCCGCGCCACGTTGGTCGCGAAACAGGCCACGGCGACCCGGCCCGGGCAGCCGGCGATGACCTCGGTCATGCTGTCCAGAATCTCACCCTCGGACCCGGACTGCCCCGGCGCGAACACGTTGGTGGAATCGCAGACCATGGCCAGTACGCCGTCGTCGCCAAGCGCCCGCAGGGCCGCCTGGTCCGACACGTCGCCGATCACCGGGTCGGGGTCGAACTTCCAGTCGCCCGTGTGCAGCACGGTGCCCAAGGGCGTGCGCAGCACCACGGCATTGGGCTCGGGGATGGAATGGGTCAGGGTGATCAGCTCGATCTCGAACGGCCCGACGGAGAACGTGCCCTGCAGTGGGACGACGGTGACATCGGCCTCGCGCTCCCAGCCCGGCTCGGCCAGCTTGCGGGCCAGGATATGGGCCGTGAACGGCGTCGCATAGATCGGGCACTTGAAGCGATCCCATAGGTATTGCACGGCACCCAGGTGATCCTCGTGGGCATGGGTCAGGACCAGGCCGTCAAGCTGGCCGGCCCGTTCCTCGATAAACGAAGGGTCGGCCATGATGACGTCGACCCCCGGCGGCCAACCGTCGGAAAAGGTCACGCCCAGGTCGAGCATGATCCAGCGCTCGTCCCCCGGCGGGCCGTAGCCGTAGAGGTTCAGGTTCATGCCGATCTCGCCGGCGCCGCCCAGGGCGACGAAGACCAGTTCGTTGCCGTCCTGTGGCCGTTTGGCTGGTTTCTTCTTTGCCGGTTTGTTCTTGGACGCCCCGGTCATGCCGTGTTGTTCCGGTGGATCATGTACAGCCCGTCCAGGGTCAAGGTCCCGTCCACCAATTCGATGGCCTTGGTCGCGTCGAGGAACAGAGGGGCCAGGCCGCCGGTCGCGATGACCCGGGCATCGGCCCCTGTTTCCAACTGGATGCGCCGGACGATTCCTTCGATCAGGCCGACATAGCCCCAGAACACGCCCGACTGCATGGCCGAGACCGTGTCGCGGCCGATCACCTTGTCCGGCCGTTCAACGCTGATCAGCGGCAGCTTGGCCGCCGCCTGATGCAGGGCCTCCAGGGACAGGTTGATGCCCGGCGAAATCACGCCGCCCATGTAGCTGCCCTGCCCGTCGATCACGTCGAAGGTCGTCGCCGTGCCGAAATCGACGATGATCAACGGCCCGCCGTACTTGGCATGGGCCGCCACCGTGTTGACCAGGCGGTCGGCGCCGACCTGTTCCGGGCGATCGACCAGTACCTTGATGCCCAGGTCGACACCCGCGTCGCCGATCACCAAGGGCTCGATCCCGAAATAGTCGCGGCACAGGCCGACCAGGGGAAAGCGGTTGTTGGGCACCACTGTGGCCAGGATGGCATGGGTCACTCCGGCGGGGTCGATGCCGTTCATTTCCATGAGCGGGCGCAGCCAGACGGCGTGTTCGTCCTTGGTGCGCTCCAGCTTGGAATTGGCGCGCCAGGTGCCCTTGATGACGCCGTCGTCGCCGAACACGGCGAAGACGATGTTGGTGTTTCCCGAATCGATGGCCAGCAGCATGATGCCCGTCCCGCCCTCAGGCGTCCCGGTTTTGCGGGAAGAACACGTCGCCGGCGGTGATCGTGCGCAGGCCTGTGGGTGTTTCCAGGATCAAGGCCCCCGTTTCATCCAGATCCTTGAAGGTCCCGGTCAGGGTTTCATCGGCCAGCCGCACCTCGACCTCCTTGCCGACCTGGCCACAGCGCCACAGCCAGTTCTTGCGCAGGCGCTCGAAGCCCTCGTCGACCCAGATGCGGGTCCAGGCCAGGAAGTGGCGCGCGAAGAAGTCGAGGAATTCGGGCACCATCACGGTCGTGCCCTCGTCCAGCATGGAGGTCGCCGGGAATTCGACGTCCTCGGGAAAACTGCGCAGGTTGACGCCGACGCCGACGATGACGAAATCGGGTGCGGCGTCGGCGGACGCGGCCCCCTGGGCTTCCAACAGGATGCCCGCGACCTTGCGCCCGGAAACCAGCACGTCGTTGGGCCATTTGGTATGGGCTTCCGTACCCGGCTGGGCCAGGCTGCCGATGGCGTCGAACACGGCAAGCGACGCGACGAAACCGAACTGCGCCGCGTCCTTGAGCGGCACCTCGGGGCGCAGAATGATCGAGGCGTAGAAGTTGCCTTTGGGGCTGACCCAGGTGCGGCCCCGGCGGCCCCGCCCGGCGGTCTGCTCGGCGGCCCAGACCAGGGTGCCCTCGGGGGCGGATTCGGCCCCCTGCTCGGCCCGGCGGCGGGCTTCCGCATTGGTGCTGTCGACCGTGTCGAGTTCGACAAGGGTGAACAGTGATGGGAGTCTTGGCGCGTCCATGACGGACTTTACTCCCTACCCTGCAAGGAGGGCTTTCGCCGCCGCCGCAGCGGGCTCCAGAATCAGATTCGGCTGGATGAAGAAGAAGCAGATGATGAAGGCGGTGACACCGATCAGAATCTTCAATTCGCGGCTGACGTTGGCGTCCAGCGGATCTTCGGCATCCTCGAAATACATCACCCGCACGATGCGCAGATAATAGAACGCGCCGATGACGCTGGTCAGCACGCCGATGATCGCGACCCCCATCAGACCCGCATCGACAGCGGCCCAGAAGATGTAGAGCTTGGCGAAGAAGCCAGCCAACGGCGGCACGCCGGCCATGGAGAACATGAAGACCAGCAGCGCGAAGGCCACGATGGGATGGGTTTTGGACAGGCCGGCCAGATCGGAAATCTGTTCGACCATGCGGTCGCCCCGCTTCATGCACAGAATGCAGGCGAAGGCGCCGACGTTCATCACCAGATAGATGGCGAGATAGACCAGAATGCCGCGCACGCCGGTCTCGTTGGCGACGCAGAGCCCGATCAGGGCATAGCCGACATGGCCGATGGAACTGTAGGCCATCAGCCGCTTGATGTTCTTCTGCGCCACGGCGGCGACGGCGCCCAGGATCATCGAGGCGACGGATACGAAGATGATGACCTGGCGCCAGCTGTCGGCGGCATCGCCGAAGGGCTCCATCATCACCCGGGTGAACAGGGCCAGGGCCGCGATCTTGGGGGCGACGGCAAAGAACGCCGTGACCGGCGTCGGCGCCCCTTCGTAGACGTCGGGCGTCCACATGTGGAACGGCACGGCCGAAACCTTGAAGGCCAGACCGGCGACCACGAAGACGATGCCGACGACGAGTCCGACCGAGGGTGCGCCGCCCTTCAACAACTCGGCCAAGGCCGAGAAGTTGGTCGTGCCGGAGAACCCGTAGACCATGGAGGCGCCGTACAGCAGCATGCCCGACGCCAGGGCGCCGAGAACGAAATACTTGAGCCCGGCTTCCGTCGAGCGCTGGTCGTCGCGCTGGAACGAGGCGATGACGTAGAGCGACAGCGACTGCATTTCGAGCCCCATGTAGAGCGCGATCAGGTCGTTGGCCGAGATCATCATCATCATGCCGAGGGTGGCGAACACCACCAGCACGGCATATTCGAAGCGCGCCACGCCGTGGCGTTCCAGGTATCCCGCCGACAGCACGATGGCGCAGCCGGACGCGATCAGCACCAGGACCTTGGCGTAGGTCGCGAAGCCGTCGACGATGAACATGTTGTTGAAGGCCATCAGCTGGCGGTCGGCCAGCATGACGACGAGCAGGACGGTCAGGCCCAGCACGCCCACGGAAAGCCCGGAAATCAGGCGGAAGCTTTTCACGTCCTGATCGGCCAGGGCGCCCTTCTGGAACACGCCCAGCATCAAAAGCGCCATGATCATGCAGGCGACGAAGATTTCGGGCAGGGCCGGAATGATTTGATCGATCGACATCTCGTCCGGTTCTCCCTTAGCGCCCGGCCAGATTGGTGTGGCCGGCCGCGGCCAATGCCGTTTCAACATGCTTCAGCAGGTTTTCAACGGACACATGCATGACGTCAAGGAACGATGACGGATAAATCCCCATCCACAGGGTGACGATGACAAGCGGCGCGAACACCGCGATCTCGCGCCTGTCCATGTCCAGGATCTTGACCAGATGTTCCTTGGTCAGCTTGCCGAAGATGATCCGGCGGTAGAGGTACAGCATATAGACGGCCCCCAGGATGACGCCCGTGGCGGCCAGCGCCGCGACCCAGGAATTGGCCTGGAAGGCGCCCAGCAGGACCAGGAATTCACCGACGAAGCCGCCCGTGCCCGGCAGCCCGACGGAGGCCAGCATGAACAGCATGAAGGTGATGCCGTAGACCGGCATGCGTTCGACCAGCCCGCCGTAATGGGTGATCTCGCGCGAATGCTCGCGGTCGTAGACGACGCCGACAATCAGGAATAGGGCCGCCGACACGACGCCGTGGCTCAGCATCTGGTAGATCGCGCCCTCGACCCCCTGCACCGTCATGGTGAAGGCACCGATGGTCACGAAGCCCATATGGGCGACCGACGAATAGGCGATCAGCTTTTTCATGTCTTCCTGGGCCAGGGCGACCAGGGAGGTGTAGATCACCGCGATGATCGAGAGCGTGTAGATCAGCGGCGTGAACATGACGCTGGCTTCCGGGAACATGGGCAGCGAGAAGCGCAGGAAGCCGTAGCCGCCGAACTTCAGCAGCACGCCGGCCAGGATGACCGAGCCCGCCGTGGGCGCTTCGACATGGGCGTCGGGCAGCCAGGTATGCACCGGCCACATCGGCATCTTGATCGCGAAGGACGCGAAGAAGGCCAGCCACAGCCAGGGTTCGAGCGCGGTCGGGAAGTCATGCACCAGAAGCTTGGTGATGTCCGTGGTGCCGGCATCGAAGTACATGGCCAGCATGGCCAGCAGCATCAGCACCGAGCCCAGCAGGGTGTAGAGGAACATCTTGAACGAGGCATAGATGCGCCGGGGGCCGCCCCACACACCGATGATGATGAACATCGGGATCAGGACCGCTTCGAAGAAGATGTAGAACAGGAACAGGTCGAGGGCGACGAACATGCCGACCATGAAGGTTTCCAGGATCAGGAAGGCGATCATGTATTCCTTCACGCGGACCTTGATCGATTCCCAACTGGCCAGGATGCAGAGCGGCGTCAGCAACGTGGTCAGCAGCACGAACAGCATGGAAATGCCGTCGATGCCGACCCGGTAGGCGATCCCGGCCATGGGCATCCAGGCCGCTTCCTCGACGAACTGCATGGCCGCCGTCGTGCGGTCGAAGTTGAACCAGATCAACAGCGACACGATGAACGTGCCGCCCGACACCCACAGCGCCACGCGCCGCGAATTTTCCGGGTTGTCGGCCGGAATGAACGCGATCAGCGCCACGCCGACGAGCGGAAGGAAGGTGACCAGCGATAGAATGGGCCAATCCATGGTCGTCTCACCCCGCCTTCGTCAGTAGATACCAGGTCACCAGCACCACGATGCCGGCCAGCATGGCGAAGGCATAGTGGTAGAGGTAGCCGGTCTGCAGCGCCGACGCGCGGCGTGCGATGTGTTTCACGGCGGCGGACACGCCGTCGGGGCCAAGCCCGTCGATCAGCGTGCCGTCGCCCGTTTTCCAGAGATTGCGCCCCAGGTAGAAGGACGGCCGGACGAAAATCTTGTCGTACAGTTCGTCGAAATACCATTTGTTCAGCAGGAACTGGTAGACGCCCTGGAACCTGGCGGCGATTGCCCCCGGGATGCCCGGCGCGAACATGTAGAACACATAGGCCATGGCGATCCCGGCGACGCCGACGACGAGCGGCAGCAGCTTCACCCACAGCGGCACGTGATGGGCGTTTTCCAAGGCCTTGTGGTGTTCCAGAACGACGATGGACTTGCCCCAGAATTCCGCCATGTGATGGCCGACCATCAGGTCGTAGGCCAACACCCCGGCAAGACAGGCGCCGGCGGCCAGCACGACCAGCGGCAGGACCATGACCATGGGGCTTTCATGGACATGGGCCATGGTCGTCTCGTCGGCGCGGGGCGTACCGTGGAAGGTCATGATCAGCAGGCGCCAGGAATAGAACGCGGTCAGGAAGGCCGCCGTGATGCCGAGCCAGAAGGCGTACTGGCCGACGCCCGTATGGGCGCCCCAGGCGGCCTCCAGCACGATGTCCTTGGAATAGAACCCGGCGAAGGGCGGAATGCCGGCCAGGGCCAGGGAGCCGATCCACATCAGGATGTAGGTCACCTTGATGTGTTTCCAGATGCCGCCCATCTTGCGCATGTCCTGTTCGTCGGACATGGCGTGGATGACCGAGCCGGCGCCCAGGAACAGCAGCGCCTTGAAGAAGCCGTGGGTCATCAGATGGAAGATGCCCGCCGAATAGGCCGACACGCCGCAGGCGAAGAACATGTAGCCGAGCTGCGAGCAAGTCGAATAGGCGATCACCCGCTTGATGTCGTTCTGCACGCAGCCGATGGTCGCCGCGAAAATACAGGTCGAGGCGCCGACGATGGTGACCACGGTCAACGCGACCTCGGAATACTCGAACATCGGCGACAGGCGCGCGACCATGAAGATCCCGGCCGTGACCATGGTCGCCGCGTGGATCAGCGCCGACACGGGCGTCGGGCCCTCCATGGCGTCGGGCAGCCAGGTATGCAGGCCCAACTGCGCCGATTTGCCCATGGCGCCCACGAACAGCAGCAGGCAGCACACGGTCAGCGCGTGGAATTCACCGCCGAACACCTGCAACGTGGCGTCGGCCTTGCCGGGCACGGCCTGGAAGATGGTGTCCAGGTTGACCGTGTCGAACAGCATGAAGGTCGCGAAGATGCCCAGCGCGAAGCCGAAATCGCCGACCCGGTTGACCACGAAGGCCTTGATGGCCGCCGCGTTGGCCGACGGACGGTCGTACCAGAAGCCGATCAGCAGGTAGGACGCGAGCCCGACCCCTTCCCAGCCGAAGAACAGCTGCACCAAGTTGTCCGAGGTGATGAGCATCAGCATGAAGTAGGTGAACAGGCTGAGATAGCTCATGAACCGGGGGATCGACTTGTCGTGGTGCATGTAGCCGCAGGCATAGATGTGCACCATGGCCGACACGCCGGTCACCACGATCATCATGACCGCGGTCAGCTGATCGACCCGCAGCGCCCAGGAAACCTCCAGGCTGCCGGAATCGATCCAGGTGAACAGCTCCGTCACCCGGGCGTTACCGTTAAGCGCCACGTCATTGAACAGGATGACCGCGCAGATCGCCGACAGCACCAGGCCGCTGCAGGTGATCCACTGCGCCAGGGTGTCCATGGTGTGCTGCTTGTGCTTGTCCGCCTGGGGCATGAACACGATCACACCGGCCAGGGCCGCGCCGACGAGCGGCAGGAAGACAGCGAGAATTTCCATCATGAGCCGCTCCCTAGCCCTTCATCATGTTGATGTCTTCGACATCGATGGACCCGCGGTTGCGGAAATACACGACCAGAATGGCGAGGCCGATGGCCGCCTCGGCGGCGGCGACGGTCAGCACGAACAGGGCGAACACCTGGCCGACCAGATCGCCCAGATGGGACGAGAAGGCGACCAGGTTGATGTTCACCGCCAGCAGCATCAGCTCGATCGACATCAGGATGATGATGACGTTCTTGCGGTTCAGGAAGATCCCGAAGATGCCCAGCGTGAACAGAATCGCCGCGACGGTCAGGTAATGGGACAGGCCGATTTCAAACATGCTCAGATCCCCTTCCCGACTTCGACCTTGCGGACCTCGACCGTGTCCGTGCCGCGCGCGTTCTGATCGGCGATGCGCTGGCGCTTGACGCCCGTGCGCCGCCGATGGGTCAGCACGATGGCGCCGATCATGGCGACCAGCAGGATCAGGCCGGCGGCCTGGAACAGATAGATGTAATGGGTGTAGACGATCTCGCCCAGGGCATGGGTGTTGGTCGTGCCCTTGACGATGGGGGCGGCCGCCGGGGCCAGCTTGGCGCCGCCGGCGATGGACTGCCAGCCGCCGACCACGACGATCATCTCGACCAGCAGGATCAGGCCGACCAGCCCGCCGAACGGCAGATATTGCAGAAAGCCCGAGCGCAGTTGCGTGAAGTTGATGTCCAGCATCATGACCACGAACATGAACAGCACGGCGACGGCGCCGACATAGACGACGACCAGGATCATGGCCAGGAACTCGGCCCCCAGCAGCACGAACAGCCCGGCCGCATTGAAGAATGCCAGGATCAGGAACAGCACCGAATGCACGGGGTTCTTGGAGGAAATGACCAGCACGCCCGCGGCCACGGCGATGAAGGCGAACATGTAGAACGCCAGGGCTTCGACAATCATCTGCCGCCCCCCGTCACGTTCCCTGTCCGCGCCCGGGCGCGGCCTTTGTCCTCAAATCCCCTCATACTTTCCTCGTCAGTCCTTTTGGTCTTCTGTCGGCCCGTTTCAGGGCGAATGGTCAGCGATAGGGCGCGTCGGCGCGCAGCCGGTCGGCCAGTTCAGTTTCCCAGCGGTCGCCGTTGGCCAACAGCTTGTCCTTGTCGTACAGCAGTTCCTCGCGGGTTTCCGTGGCATATTCGAAGTTCGGGCCCTCGACGATGGCGTCGACCGGACAGGCCTCCTCGCAATAGCCGCAATAAATGCACTTCACCATGTCGATGTCGTAGCGCGTGGTGCGGCGCGAGCCGTCGTCGCGGGGTTCGGCCTCGATGGTGATGGCCTGGGCCGGGCAGATCGCCTCGCACAGCTTGCAGGCGATGCAGCGTTCCTCGCCGTTGGGATAACGGCGCAGCGCGTGTTCGCCGCGGAACCGCGGGCTAAGCGGACCCTTTTCATAGGGGTAGTTCAAGGTCACCTTGGGCTTGGTGAAATACTTGAGCGTCAGCGCCATGCCGGCGACAAGTTCCTTGAGGAACAGGGCCTTGGCGCTTTGTCCGATGAAGCTCATGGAACTCTCCTAAACCCTTAACCGGCGACCGGGGTGGGAACCCAGCCGAAGGCCAGCAAAATGCCGGCAACGGCCGCGACGGCGAACAGCGAGATCGGCAGGAACACTTTCCAGCCAAGGCGCATCAGCTGGTCGTAGCGATAACGCGGGAAGGTCGCGCGCACCCAGACGAAGATGAACAGACAGAACGAAATCTTGAGGGCGAACCAGATCGGCCCGGGAATCCAGGTCAGGGGCTCGATCGACAGCGGCGGCAGCCAGCCGCCCAGGAACAGGATCGTCGTCATCCCCGACATCAGGATCATGTTGGCGTATTCGCCCAGGAAGAACAGGGCGAAGGCCATGCCCGAATATTCGACGTTGTAGCCGGCGACCAGTTCGGCCTCGGCCTCCGGCAGATCGAAGGGATGGCGGTTGGTTTCGGCCAGGGTCGAGATGAAGAACACCACGGCCATGGGGAACAACGGTATGACGAACCACAGGTCGCGCTGGGCCTCGACGATCGCCGACAGGTTCAGCGAGCCGACGCAGAGCAGCACGGTGATGATGACGAAGCCCATGGAGACTTCGTAGGACACCATCTGGGCCGCGCTGCGCAAGGCGCCCAGGAAGGCGTAGCGCGAGTTGGAGGCCCATCCGGCCATCAGGATGCCGTAGACGCCGAGGGATGAGATCGCGAACAGGTAGAGGATGCCGACGTTGATGTCGGCCAGCACCAGCCCCTCGCCGAAGGGGATCACCGCCCAGGCCATGAGAGCCAGGGCGAAAGTCACGCAGGGCGCCAGCAGGAACACCCCCGGATTGGCGCCCGACGGGATGATCATTTCCTTGAGGAACAGCTTGGCGCCGTCGGCCAGCGGCTGGAACAGCCCGAAGGGCCCGACCACGTTGGGTCCCTTGCGCAGCTGCATGGCGCCGATGACCTTGCGCTCGAACAGGGTCAGATAGGCGACCGACAACAGGATCGGCACCACGATCACAAGGATTTTCAGGACGATCCAGACCGTCGGCCAGATCCAGCTGTTCCAGGCCTCAACCATCGGTGCCGGTCTTCCCTTCCCCGCCGCCGAGAATTTCGTCCGTGCATTCGGCCATGGTGGCGGACGCACGGCTGATCGGATCGGTCATGTAGAAATTGGCGATCGGATAGGTGAACGCGCCGGACACGTCGCCCGACCCGCCGAATTCGCCCCAGGCGGCGGCCTGGATGTCGTCGATACCCTGGAACACGGTGTTGGCCTTGACCAGGCCCTGGCGCACATCGGCCAGGGTCTTGTAGGGCAGCGTGGCATTCAACGCATCGGACAGGGCGCGGATGACCTTCCAGTCCTCGCGCGCGTCGCCGGGCGGGTGGATGGCCAGCTGGCCGCGCTGCACGCGGCCTTCCAGGTTCACGTAGGTCGCGTTCTTTTCCGTATAGGCCGCGCCCGGCAGGATCACGTCGGCGACATGCGCCCCCGCGTCGCCGTGGTGGCCCTGATAGATCACGAAGGGCTTGTCCAGATCCTTGGTGTCGATCTCGTCGGCGCCCAGCAGATAGACAACCTTGATGTCGCCGGTCGCGGCGCCATCTAGGATACGGCCCGTGTCCAGACCGCCCTCGCCCGGCACGAAGCCCAGGTCCAGGCCGCCGACGCGGCTTGCCGCGCGCTGCAGCACGTTGAAACCGTTCCAGTCGGCGGTCACCGCACCGACCGCTTCCGCGACCTGGCGCGCCAGGCCCAGCACCGCCGCCCCGTCGGGGCGCGCCATGGCGCCCGAACCGACGATGATCATGGGCCGTTCGGCAGATTTCAGAATGTCGGCGAAGGGACGGCTGCCGGCGGCGATCTGGGCCAGAACGTCGGGCCCCTCGCCCAGCCATTCCACGGGATAGCTCAGGTCCACGGCCGGGCCGACGGCGGCGATGGGGAACTTGCCCATCAGGAACCGCTTGCGGATGCGGGCGTTGAGCACGGGCGCTTCCCAGCGCGGGTTGGATCCCACGATCAACAGCGCGTCCGCGTCTTCGATCCCGGCGATGGTGGAATTGAAGATGTAGGACGCGCGCTGGGTGGGATCGACCTTCGATCCGTCCTGGCGGCAGTCCATGTTGGCCGAACCCAGACCGACCATCAGTTCCTTGAGCAGCAGCATGCTTTCGCAATCGGCCAGATCACCGGCGATGGCCGCGATCTCGCTGCCCTGCTTGCCCTTGACGGCCTTGGCCACGGCGGCGAAGGCTTCCGGCCAGGTGGCGGGCTGCAGCTTGCCCTTCACCCGTACATAGGGACGGTCCAGGCGCTGGCGCTTCAGGCCGTCGACGCAATAGCGCGCCTTGTCGGAAATCCACTCCTCGTTGACGTCTTCGTTGAGGCGCGGCAGCACGCGCATCACCTCGGGCCCCCGGCTGTCGACGCGGATGGCGCAGCCCTGGGCGTCGGACACGTCGACGCTTTCGGTCTTCTTCAATTCCCACGGCCGGGCCGCGAAGGCATAGGGCTTGGACGTGAGCGCCCCCACCGGGCACAGGTCGATGACGTTGCCCGACAGTTCGGAGCTGACCGCCTTGTCCAGGTAGGTGACGATTTCCGCCCCCTCGCCGCGCCCGATCAGGCCCATGTCGGTGACGCCCGCGACCTCGGTCGAGAACCGAACGCAACGCGTGCAATGGATGCAGCGGGTCATGATCGTCTTGATCAGCGGGCCCATGTACTTGTCTTCCACGGCGCGCTTGTTTTCCAGATAGCGGCCGTGGTCCATGCCGTAGGCCATGGCCTGGTCCTGCAGGTCGCATTCGCCGCCCTGGTCGCAGATCGGGCAGTCCAGCGGGTGATTGAGCAGCAGGAACTCCATCACACCCTGGCGCATCTTCTTGACTTCGGGCGTGTCCGTATAGACGACCATGCCGTCGGCCACGGGCATGGCGCAGGACGCCACCGGCTTGGGCGAGCGTTCCATGGCGACCAGACACATGCGGCAGTTGCCGGCGATGGACAGACGGTCGTGATAGCAGAAGCGCGGCACTTCCTTGCCGGCCTGCTCGCAGGCCTGCAGGATTGTCATGCCGGCCTCAACCTCGTGTTCCGTGCCGTCGATGGTGATCTTTGGCATCTAGCTCAAGCCCCTAGTAAACCTGTCTATTCCGCCGCCGACCGGCGCGCGATGTTGTCGAGGATCCGCTTTTCCATTTCCGGGCGGAAATGGCGGATCAGTCCCTGGATCGGCCAGGCCGCCGCGTCGCCGAGGGCGCAGATGGTGTGCCCTTCGACCTGACGGGTGACTTCTTCCAGGGTGTCGATCTCGTCGACATGGGCGTCGCCGGTGACCATGCGCTGCATGACGCGGCTCATCCAGCCCGTGCCTTCACGGCAGGGCGTGCACTGGCCGCAGCTTTCGTGCTTGTAGAAGGCCGACAGCCGCGCGATGGCTTTGATGACGTCCGTCGACTTGTCCATGACCATGACCGCCGCCGTGCCCAGGCCCGAACGCTGTTCGCGTAAGGAATCGAAATCCATCAACACGTCGTCGCAGATGGTCTTGGGCAGCACCGGCACCGACGCCCCGCCGGGAATGACGCACAGCAGGTTGTCCCAGCCGCCGCGCACCCCGCCCGCGTGCCGTTCGATGAGTTCCCTGAGCGGAATGCCCATTTCCTCTTCGACCGTACAGGGCTGGTTCACATGGCCGGAGATGTTGAACAGCTTGGTGCCCACGTTGTTGGGGCGGCCGATGCCGGCGAACCAGTCGGCCCCCCGGCGCAGGATGGCCGGCGCCACGGCGATGGATTCCACGTTGTTGACCGTGGTCGGGCAGCCCCACACGCCGACCCCGGCCGGGAACGGCGGCTTCAGGCGCGGCTGACCCTTCTTGCCTTCCAGGCTTTCGATCAGCGAGGTTTCCTCGCCGCAGATATAGGCCCCGGCGCCGGAATGGACGTAGAAATCGAACTTCCAGCCCGTGCCGCAGGCATCGTCACCGATCAGCCCTGCTTCATAGGCCTCGTCGACGGCGCGCTGCAGGCATTCAATCTCGTGATAGAACTCGCCGCGCACATAGCAATAGGCCGCATGAGCCCCCATGGCGAAGGACGCAACCAAGGCACCTTCGATGAGCTTATGCGGCTCGGAGCGCATGATTTCGCGGTCCTTGCAGGTGCCGGGCTCGCCCTCGTCGGCGTTGATGACCAGGTAATGGGGCCGGGTGCCGATCTCCTTGGGCATGAAGGACCACTTCACGCCCGTGGGGAAGCCGGCGCCGCCGCGCCCGCGCAGGCCCGATTCCTTCATCTCGTCGATGATCTTGTCGCGGCCCAACTCGATCAGCTTCTTCGTGCCGTCCCAGTCGCCGCGCGCGCGGGCGCCGTCGAGCCAGGGGCTGTCGAAGCCGTAGATATTGGTGAAGATGCGATCCTTGTCGGCAAGCATCAGTCGTCGCCTCCCGCCTTGGCGGCCCGGTCCGGATAGCGGTCGGTCAGGGTCGTGATCCCGCCCGCGGGCTCGCAGGTATGACGCCCGGACTGGGAGCCGACTTTCGGCTTCTGGCCCGCCTTGAGCGCCGTCAGGACCTCTTCGGCCGTGACCGAGTCCAGGTCTTCGTAATAATCGTCGCCGATCTGCATCATCGGCGCGTTGACGCAGGCGCCCAGGCATTCGACCTCAAGCACCGTAAAGTCGCCGTCCGCCGAGGTTTCGCCGTTCGCACAGCCGGTGACCTTCTTGCAGGCGGCCATGATCTGGTCCGAGCCGCGCAGCCAGCACGGCAGGTTGGTGCAGACCTGGACGAAGTGCCTGCCGACCGGCTTCAGGTTGTACATGGTGTAGAAGGTCGCGACCTCGTAGACCCGGATCGACGCCATTTCCAGCATGTCGGCGATGACCTCGATCGCCGCCTGAGGAATCCAGCCGCCGTTCTGCCGTTGCGCCAGGTCCAGCAGCGGCATCACGGCACTCTGCTGGCGGCCCGCCGGATACTTGGCGATGTGCCATTTGGCCTTTTCGAGGTTCTCCGCCGTAAAAGCGAAGCTCGACGGTTGTTCTGTATTCATCCCGGTCACCGGTCGATTTCGCCAAACACGACGTCGATGGAGCCGATGTTCGCGACCACGTCCGCGAGCATATGTCCCTTCGACAGGAATTCCGTCGCTTCCAGATGGGCGAATCCCGGCGCCCGGATCTTGCAGCGATAGGGTTTGTTGGAGCCGTCGGCCACCAGATAGACGCCGAATTCGCCCTTGGGCGCCTCGACGGCCGTATAGGTTTCGCCGGCCGGCACGTGGAAGCCCTCGGTAAACAGTTTGAAGTGGTGGATCAAGGCTTCCATGGATTGCTTCATGTCGCCGCGGGTCGGCGGCGAGACCTTCTTGTTGGTCGATTTGACCGGCCCGCCCGGCATGTTTTCAACGCATTGGCGGATGATCTTCAAGGATTCGCGCATTTCCAGAATGCGCACCAGATAGCGGTCGTAACAGTCGCCCATCTTGCCCACGGGGATGTCGAAATCCATTTCCGCATAGGCGTCATAGGGCTGCGACTTGCGCAGATCCCAGGCCACGCCGGAGGCGCGCAGGTTCGGCCCCGTGAAGCCCCAGTCGAAACACTGTTCGGCGTTGATGACGCCGATATCGACCGTGCGCTGCTTGAAGATGCGGTTTTCCGTGAGCAGGCTTTCCAGATCGTCAAGGAAGGGCGGGAATTCGTCGTCGGCCCATTTGGAGATATCCTCCAACAGGCCCGCCGGCAGGTCCTGAGCGACGCCGCCGACGCGGAAATAGTTCATGTGCAGGCGCGCACCCGAAGCGGATTCGCAGAACTCCATCAGGCGCTCGCGAATCTCGAAGCCCCACAGCATCGGCGTCATCGCGCCGACGTCCATGGCGAAGGCCGTGATGTTCAGGATGTGGTTGAGGACACGCCCGATCTCGCAATAGAGCACGCGGATGTACTGGCCGCGCTTGGGAATTTCGAGGCCCAACAGCTTTTCCGCCGCCAGCACGAAGGCATGTTCCTGGTTCTGCGGCGCGACATAGTCCAGGCGGTCGAAATAGGGCACGGCCTGGGCATAGGTCTTATATTCGATGAGCTTTTCCGTGCCCCGGTGCAGCAGGCCAATGTGCGGATCGGCGCGCTCCACGACCTCGCCGTCCATTTCCAGGACCAGGCGCAACACCCCGTGCGCCGCCGGATGCTGCGGCCCGAAGTTGAGGTTGAAATTCTTGATCTGGGTTTCGGCCATGGTCAGGACGCCTCGGTTTCCGGTTCCGCCTCGGCCTTCTCGTCGCCGGGCAGGACGACGCGCTCCATGCCTTCCCAGGGGCTTTCGAAGTCGAAGTTGCGGAATTCCTGGGTCAGTTTCACGGGCTCGTAGACCACGCGTTTCTGTTCGTCGTCGTAGCGCACCTCGACATAGCCCGTCAGCGGGAAGTCCTTGCGCAGGGGATGGCCTTCGAATCCGTAATCGGTGAGCAGGCGGCGCAGGTCGGGGTGGTTGGAAAAGAACACCCCGTACATGTCCCAGATTTCGCGCTCGAACCAGTCGGCGGTGGAGAACACGCCCGCGACGGAGGGCACGGGATCGTCCTCGTCCGTGCGCAGCTTGACCCGGATGCGCGTGTTATGGGTCATGGACAACAGGTTGTAGACGATCTCGAAGCGCGGGCTTTCGTCGGCGTAATCGACGCCGCAGATGTCCATCAACTGGTGGAACAGGCAGTTCGAATCGTCGCGCAGGGATTTCAGCACCTCGACGATTTTGTCCCGCTTGACGGTGATCATCAGTTCGCCGAGACGCACCTCGTCGGCCAGCAGCTTGTCGCCAAGCTGGTCGCGGAGATGTTCGGCAAGTTCCTTGAGGGCCTGATCCATGGTCTTCTTGGTTCTTTTAGCGATCGGTTCGGTTCGTCCGGCCGCGTCAGCGCCACAGGGCGCCGGTGCGGCGGATCTTCTTCTGCAATTGGAGAATGCCGTACACCAGCGCCTCGGCCGTCGGCGGGCAGCCGGGCACATAGACGTCGACGGGCACGACGCGGTCGCAGCCGCGCACGATGGCGTAGGAATAATGGTAATAGCCGCCGCCGTTGGCGCAGGACCCCATGGAGATCACATAACGCGGCTCCGCCATCTGGTCGTAAACCTTGCGGAAGGCTGGGGCCATCTTGTTGGTCAGGGTGCCGGCGACGATCATCACGTCCGACTGGCGCGGGCTCGGCCGGGGCACCACGCCGAAGCGGTCCAGGTCGTAGCGGCTCATGTAGGCGTGGATCATTTCGACCGCGCAGCAGGCCAGACCGAAGGTCATGGGCCACAGCGATCCCGTGCGCGCCCAGTTGACCAGCTTGTCAACATTGGCAAGGACGAAGCCCTTGTCCTGCAACTCCTGGGTCACGCGGGCGAGAATCTCGTCCTGCTCGGCGCCGGGCCCTAAGGGCTGGCCGAGGTCGGGGGCGGTTCCGGGCTGCGTCACGATGGACATTCGGTCACTCCCTTTCCTATTCCCATTCGAGGGCGCCTTTGCGCCACTCGTAGATAAATCCGATGGTCAGCACGGACAGGAACACCATCATCGACCAGAACCCGAAGACGCCGATCTTGCCCAGGGTCACCGCCCAGGGAAACAGAAAGGCCACTTCCAGGTCGAAAATGATGAACAGAATGGCCACCAGATAGAACCGGACATCGAACCGGCCGCGCGAGTCGTCGAAGGCTTCGAAACCGCATTCATAGGCCGAATTCTTCTCCACATCGGGGTTCTGCTGGGCGATCACGAAGGACGCAAGCATGATGGCGCAGGCAAGGCCGACGGCTATCCCGATGAAGATCAGGATGGGGAGATATTCCAATAGCAAATCGTTCACGCCGAACTCCCTGTCCCCGGCTTCCTGCCTTGGTCCCCCCGAATGCATTCTGAGAATGCCGCGATGCGGCCACGTCGATGACTTAAGATGGCCATGTCGGTGGCTACCGGGGGAAAGTGACCGATAACCGGATAAATTTCAAAGGTTTTATCGCAACGTAGGCGCAAAAACCCGACGTCTCGCGACAGACGTGAAAGAAACACCGAATGGGGGAAAATGGCGGGAGTGACGGGACTCGAACCCGCGGCCTCCGGCGTGACAGGCCGGCGCTCTAACCAACTGAGCTACACCCCCTTCTGAAGGGTCTTTCCGCCTGGGGCATGGGCCCCGGTGCGCGAAAGAGGGCACCATGTACTCCAGCGCCGGAAGCAGTGTCAAGGAACATCGGCGGGTATTTTCGCGGTAGCGGAAATCTGCCTGATCCCGCCCCCCTACGCCAAGGCTTCGGCGGGCACTCCTTCGCCCAGGGTGTGGTTCCAGGCGGCAAGCCACCAGGAGCCCGCCAGCCTTCGCCAGAAGGCTACGGCTGATAAACAGGGCGAAGGGTGGTGGGCGGTGAGGGGTTCGAACCCCCGACCTTCTGGGTGTAAACCAGACGCTCTCCCAACTGAGCTAACCGCCCGCCGGCCGAGGGCTCTATTTAAGGGCTGACGGGGACCGGCACAAGCGCGCAAACCCCTGCCCTGCCCCCACAAACGAAACCGGCCACCGAAAAGATCGGCGGCCAAGCAACCTGCCAAACGAAACCGGCCGCCGAAACATTCGGCGGCCGGTCTGTAGGCGTTTCGTATGGCTGAGACGCCGGTCTTAGTTGACCGCGTCCTTCAGGCCCTTGCCAGCCTTGAACTTGGGCTGGTTGGACGCCGGAATCTGGATGCTTTCGCCGGTCCGCGGGTTGCGGCCCGTGGTCGCGGCGCGCTTGGTCACGCTGAAGGTGCCGAAGCCGACCAGGCGGACTTCGTCTCCGCCCTTCAAAGCGCCAGCGATCGCGTCGAAAACGCTGTCAACCGCGCTCGCGGAATCGGATTTTGACAAGCCGGTGCTGTTGGCAACGGCTGCGATCAGATCATTCTTGTTCAATTGAAGGCCCCCTCTTGCTGAAAGGTATCGGGTTGGGACAAATGGATTATTATCGTGATTGGGTGTCTTGCCACCCACTCGATCGGGTGTTTCGCCACCCGTTCGAATCGCCAAGAGTGTATGTGCGCACCCATGGGGCGTCAATCTTCATGCCCCAGTTTTCCCCAGATTTTTGCGGGTTTCGACGAATTTATCGGCATTCATTCCGGGCTCGGAAGAATGCCCCAGGAACCCACGGACAGGCGGATTTCCGCCATCTTCACGAAAACGGGCCGCCGGATGATCCGGCGGCCCGCTAAATAGCTTATATTTTATAAGGAGTTATGGCGCCTTAGTGGGTCACCACGCCGCCGACATCGTCGTCGTCGGCGCCGCCGGACCGCAGGGCGCGGGCCTCCAATTCGGCCTTTTCCTCATCCCATTCGACCGGGGTCACCGGGCTCGCAAGGGCATGCGAAAGCACCTCGTCAACGGTCGTCACGGGCACGATTTCCAGCCCGCGCTTCACGTTTTCGGGAATCTCCGACAAATCCTTCTCGTTGTCCTTAGGAATCAGGACCTTCTTGATGCCGCCACGGAGCGCCGCCAGAAGCTTTTCCTTGAGCCCGCCGATGGGCAGAACGCGCCCGCGCAGGGTCACCTCGCCGGTCATGGCGACGTCCTTCCTGACCGGAATGCCGGTCAACACGGAAACGATCGAGGTCACCATGCCGACGCCGGCCGACGGACCGTCCTTGGGCGTCGCCCCTTCGGGCACGTGGACGTGGATATCGCGCTTGCTGAACAGCGGCGGCAGGATGCCGAGCGAGGCAGACCGCGACTGCACGTAGGATTTGGCCGCCTGGATGGATTCCTGCATGACGTCGCCGAGTTTGCCGGTGATGGTCATCTTGCCCTTGCCGGGCACCATGACGGCCTCGATATTCAGCAGTTCGCCGCCGACCTCGGTCCAGGCCAGACCGGTCACCACGCCGACCATGTCCTCGGCCTCGATCTCGCCGAACCGGTACTTGCGCACGCCGCCGTACTTTTCCAGGTTCTTGGACGTGACCTTGATGGTCTTGGACGCCCCGATCATGATCTCCTTGACCGCCTTGCGGGCCAGGTTGGCCAACTCGCGCTCCAGGTTACGAACCCCGGATTCCCGCGTGTAATAGCGGACCAGGTCCCGCAGGCCGCCCTCGGAAATCGACCACTCGCCCTTCTTCAGGCCATGCGCCTTGATCTGCTTGGGCAGCAGGTGACGGTTGGCGATCTCCACCTTCTCGTCCTCGGTGTAACCGGACAGGCGGATGATCTCCATGCGGTCGAGCAGCGGGCCCGGCATGTTCATGGTGTTGGCGGTGGTCACGAACATCACGTCCGACAGGTCGTAATCGACCTCCAGGTAATGGTCGTTGAAGGTGGAATTCTGTTCCGGATCAAGCACTTCCAAAAGCGCCGAGGCGGGGTCGCCGCGCCAGTCCTGGCCCATCTTGTCGACTTCGTCGAGCAGGAACAGGGGGTTGGACGACTTGGCCTTCTTCATGCCCTGCACGACCTTGCCCGGCATGGAGCCGATATAGGTGCGCCGGTGGCCGCGGATTTCCGATTCGTCCCGCACGCCGCCCAGCGACATGCGCACGAAATTGCGGCCCGTCGCCTTGGCGATGGATTTGCCGAGGGACGTCTTGCCCACGCCCGGAGGGCCCACCAGACATAAGATCGGTCCGGTGACCTTATTCGTGCGATGCTGCACGGCCAGGTATTCAAGGATGCGTTCCTTGACCTTTTCCAGCCCGTAGTGGTCGTCGTTGAGGACTTCCTCGGCCTTCAACAGGTCCTTCTTCACCCGGGTGCGCTTCTTCCACGGAATGGACAGCATCCAATCCAGGTAGTTGCGCACCACCGTGGCTTCGGCGGACATCGGGCTCATGGAGCGCAGCTTCTTCAGCTCCGCCTCGGCCTTTTCCTTGGCTTCCTTGGTCAGGCGCGTCTTGGCGATCTTTTCCTCGATCTCCGCGACCTCGTCCTTGCCTTCGTCGGTTTCACCCAGTTCCTTCTGAATGGCCTTCAACTGCTCGTTCAGATAGTACTCGCGCTGAGTCTTCTCCATCTGGCGCTTGACCCGGTTGCGGATCTTCTTCTCGACCTGCAGAACGCCGATTTCCGATTCCATATGGGAATAGACGCGCTCCAGGCGCTCGGCGGCGGATTCGATTTCCAGCAACTCCTGCTTTTCGGAAATCTTCAGCGCCAGATGCGAGGCGACTGTGTCAGCCAGCTTGTTCGCTTCGTCAATTTGATTAATTGAAACAAGAACTTCCGGCGGAATCTTCTTGTTTAACTTGATGTACTGCTCGAACTGACTGATGACCGAGCGGGACAGCGCCTCAAGCTCGTTCTCGTCGCCGGCCTCGTCGGGGATCAATTCGGCCTCGACCTCGAAGAACGAGGGATTGTCCACGAACTCGGTGATCTTGGCGCGCTGCACGCCTTCGACCAGCACCTTCACCGTGCCGTCCGGCAGTTTCAGAAGCTGCAGCACCGTCGACACCGTGCCGACGTTGTAAATGTCGTCGGCCGTGGGGTCGTCCTGGGCCGCGTTCTTCTGGGCCACCAGCAGAATCTGTTTGTCGTCCTGCATGACGTCTTCGAGGGCCCGCACGGATTTATCGCGGCCGACGAACAGCGGCACGATCATATGCGGGAACACGACGATGTCGCGCAGCGGCAGAACGGGGAATTGCTGGGACTTCATACCTGGGAACATCTGGCCTCAACACGGGAAGACCGCGCCACAAGGACGACGGCGGGTTGGAATTGCTTCACAACAAAGGTGGGGGATGGAACGCGGCGGCGCAAGCCCAGACCGCGTAAAACCGTGGAAAGGCGCAAATTACGCGCTGGTTTCCACTTCTTCGGCCTTTTCGCCGTAGATGAACAGCGGATTGGCACTTTCTTCCACCACCTCTCCGTTGATGACGACCTCTTCGACGCCTTCCATACCGGGAAGGTCGAACATGGTGTCGAGGAGAATATTTTCCATGATCGAGCGCAGGCCTCGGGCGCCGGTCTTACGCTCGACGGCCTTGACGGCGATGGAGCGCAGGGCGGCCTCGGAGAACGTCAGCTTGGTGTCTTCCATCTCGAACAGGCGCTGGTACTGCTTGACCAGAGCGTTCTTCGGCTTGGTCAGGATTTCCACCAGGGCGTCTTCGTCCAGGTCTTCCAGGGTCGCGACCACCGGCAGACGGCCGACGAATTCAGGGATCAGGCCGAACTTCAACAGGTCTTCCGGTTCCACCTCGCGCAGGATTTCGCCGGTCTGGCGTTCCTCGGGGGCGCGCACGTCGGCGCCGAAGCCGATGCTGGATCCCTTGCCGCGGGCGGAAATGATCTTGTCCAAGCCGGCGAAGGCGCCGCCGCAGATGAACAGGATGTTGGTGGTGTCGACCTGCAGAAACTCCTGCTGCGGGTGCTTGCGTCCGCCCTGGGGCGGCACGCTGGCGACCGTGCCTTCCATGATCTTCAGCAGGGCCTGCTGCACGCCCTCGCCCGACACGTCGCGCGTGATCGACGGATTGTCGGATTTGCGGCTGATCTTGTCGACTTCATCGATGTAGACGATGCCGCGCTGGGCGCGCTCGACGTTGTAGTCGGCGGACTGCAGCAGCTTGAGAATGATGTTTTCGACGTCTTCACCGACATAGCCGGCTTCGGTCAGGGTCGTCGCGTCGGCCATGGTGAAGGGCACATCCAGGATGCGCGCCAGGGTCTGCGCCAACAGGGTCTTGCCGCACCCCGTGGGGCCGACCAGCAGGATGTTGGACTTGGCCAGTTCCACGTCGTTGTTCTTGGCGCCGTGGTTCAGGCGTTTGTAGTGGTTGTGCACGGCGACCGACAGCACCCGCTTGGCGTTGCTCTGGCCGATCACGTAATCGTCGAGGACCGAGCAGATGTCCATGGGCGTCGGCACGCCGTCACCGGATTTGACCAGGTTCGTCTTGTGCTCTTCGCGGATGATGTCCATGCATAGTTCGACGCATTCGTCGCAGATGAACACGGTCGGACCCGCGATCAGCTTGCGCACCTCGTGCTGACTTTTGCCGCAGAACGAGCAGTAAAGGGTGTTCTTGGAGTCGCTGCCGGTGGTTTTCGTCATTGTTTATCCTGTTGGTCCCGCGCCGCCTCCCGGATCAAGACCATGTTAGCCGGACCCTCGTGCAACACTCAATCACAATCACGTCCATGGAGCTATGCCAAAAGACGTAGCGGCGGGGAGACGTCCCGTGGTGTTTGCGCCGCTGCCCAAGACCCGGGAGCGGCCATTCAAGCTGATGCCGCGGCTCAACGCTTGCCGGACTTGCCGCCGTCGTCGTCGCCGGTGGCCGGCCGGCTGGCGACGACTTCGTCGATCAGGCCGAACGCCTTGGCGTCTTCCGGAGTCATGAATTTGTCACGCTCCATCGCGTTTTCAATAGTTTCCATCGACTGGCCCGTGTGCTCGACGTAGATCTCGTTGAGCCGTTGGCGCAGGGCGATGATCTCGCGGGCATGGATTTCGATGTCCGTGGCCTGGCCCTGGAAACCGCCCGACGGCTGGTGAACCATGATCCGCGAATTGGGCAGCGAGTAGCGCTTTCCGGGGGCCCCGGCGGCGAGCAGAAGCGAGCCCATGGACGCCGCCTGACCGATGCAGACCGTCGACACATTCGGCTTGATGTAGCGAATCGTGTCGTAGATCGCGAGGCCCGAGGTCACGACGCCGCCCGGCGAGTTGATGTAGAACGAGATATCCTTGGACGGGTTTTCCGATTCCAGGAACAGCAGCTGCGCGCAGACCAGGCTCGAGACATGATCCTCGACCATACCGGTCAGGAAGATGATGCGCTCCTTCAACAGCCGCGAATAGATGTCGTAGGCGCGCTCACCCCGGTTGGTGGTCTCGACGACCATGGGCACCAGGGTATTCATGTAGATGTCGTGGGGATCGGTCATGCCGCGGTCCTTATGATACGTGCTGCTCGGGATGACGGGTCCGGGGATGGCGGGCCGCCTGTGGCCCTGATAGCGCCCCGGTTCCGCCGCCGCTACTCCTTTTTCGCCGCCGGCTTCTTCGCCGCGGGCTTCTTCTTGGCCGGCGCCTTGCCGTCCGCCGCGTCGCCGTCGCCCTTGGCGGCCGCCTTTTTCGGGGCTGCCTTCTTCTTGGCGGCGGGCTTCTTGGCTTCCTTGGCCTCGTCCTCAGCCTCAAGAACCTTGATCAGGTCTTCGAAGGACGCCGGCTTTTCCGTCACCTGGGCCAGTTCGATGATGTAATCGATGACCTTTTCCTCGAACACGGGGGCCTTGATCTGCTCCTGCGCCTGGGGGTTGGAGCGGAAGAATTCCAGCACCTGCTGTTCCTGGCCCGGGTATTTCTGGGCTTCCTGCATCATGGCGCGGTTGACGTCTTCCGGCGACACCTGGATGGCGTTGGCGCGGCCGACCTCGGACAGCAACAGGCCCAGCTTGACCCGCCGTTCGGCGATGTCGCGGAACTCGGCCTTGTGCTCCTCGTCCGACTTGTCGTCGTGCCCGTGATCGTGGTCATGGTCATGGTCGTGATCATGGTCGTGATCGTGGTCATGCTCGTGGGCGTGTTCCTGCTTACGCTGTTCCTCGAACTGGGCCCAGATGTTGTCGAATTCCATCTCCACCATCTTGGGCGGCATCTCGAAGTCATGATTGTCGGCCAGCTGGTCCAGCAGCACGCGTTTCACCTGCATGCGCGCCATCTGGTCGAATTCGCGGCGCTGGCCCTCGACGATGCGGTCCTTCAGGGCATCCAGGCTTTCCAGACCGGCCTTCTTGGCCAGTTCATCGTCGATCTCGGCCGGCTTGGCTTCGCGGATTTCGTGAACCTTGACGTCGAACACGGCTTCCTTGCCGGCCAGGTCCTTGGCCGCGTATTCGGCGGGGAAGTTGACCTTGACCTCGACGTCGGCGCCGACGTCGACACCGATCAGCTGTTCCTCGAAGCCCGGAATGAACGAGCCGGAGCCCAGTTCCAGGTGGTATCCGTCGGCCTTGCCGCCGGCGAACTCGACGCCGTCCAGCTTGCCCACGAAGTCGATGACGCAGACGTCGCCCGACTTGGTCTTGCGCTTGGCGGTGATCGGCTCGGACGACTTATGGGCGTTGGCCAGGTTTTCCAGGGTCTCGTCGATCTGCTTCTGATCGGGCTTCAGGACCAGCTTCTCAAGCTTCAGCTTGGCAAAGTCCATCGGCGTGATCTCGGGCAGGATGTCCACGGCCAGGGTGTATTCCAGATCCTTGCCCTCGTCGAACGAGGTGATCTCGACCTGCGGCTGGGTCGCCGCGCGGATGCCCTTCTCGGCCAGCGCCTGGGCTGAGGAATCGTTCACCGCCTGGTCCAGGATCTCGCCCAGAATGGAGGGCCCAAAGCGCTTGCGCAGCAGACCCACCGGCACCTTGCCGGGCCGGAACCCGGGCAGCGAGGCGGATTGTGCGACTTCCTGAAGACGCAGGTTGATTTTCTCTTCAATGTCCTTGGCGGCCACGGTGACTTTCATCTCGCGGCTCAGGCCTTCGGATTTTGTCTCGACGACTTGCATGGAACTCCCGTTTCGGAAATCTGCGGCGAAGCACCCTAATCGGCGCCGCCTGTAAAAACACAGTGGGATTAGCCCTCAGCTCCCGGGCGGATATATAGGCCGCCGCCCCGGACCCGGCAACGATAAACGGCCTGTCGGATCAATCCCGCTACTAGGTGTAGCCTCCCCCCGCACGCATTCGCGCACTTCGGGAAGGCCCGCCTACGCCTGAACGCCTTCGATCGGCGGCCCTGATGTGGCCGGCCACCCAAAGCCGGAGGCGTAGGATGGTGCGGGCGGAGGGACTTGAACCCCCACGGCCAAAGGCCACCAGGACCTAAACCTGACGCGTCTACCAATTCCGCCACGCCCGCCGACGCCGCCGGGATGCCCGACCAGCAGGCGGCGCGACTTTATCCATTCTGGCCGCGATTACAACCGGGAATTCGGCCCGCGCGGGCCGCGTCGGCGCCCCCGGCGGCTCAGCCGCGCAGCTGCGCCTTCACGCCCGAGGACATGTCGACGCTGCCGGACGAGGTATAGGCCTCGTGGTTGCCTTCGATGCGGCCCAGGTCATACAGGTAGTTGACCATCAGTCCCGCCGACTGGGCCAGCCCCTTGTCCGAGGTATCGCCCAGCCAGTTGAGACGCTCGAACCGGGCGCCATTGGACAGGTGGAAATGCGCGACCGGGTCGCGCGCGCGCCCTCCCCGGCCCTTTTCCTTGGCCAGATAGCGCGCCGCGAGCCGCGTCAGCGGCCCCTGCAGGGCGGCGACCATGACGTCGTCCTTGACCCAGGCCGGGGTGTCGAGGACCGAAATCAGCGATCCCTTGGCCCCGCCCTTGCGGCCCGTGGCCGCGTTCAGCGCCTTGCGCTCCTCGGCCGAGAACAGCTTGGGAGCCCCCTCGGCCAGGATTTCGTCGAGCCAGCGGCGGAACCCGGGGATCGGCGACAGGGTCGCGAAGGTCTTGAGGTTGGGGAATTCCTGGGACAGTTGCTGCGCCACCCGCTTGATCAGGAAGTTGCCGAAGCTGATGCCCGCCAATCCCTTCTGGGCGTTGGAGATGGAATAGAAGATCGCCGTGTCGGCGATGCCCGGGTCGGTGGCCGGGGCACTGGTGTCGAGCAGCGTCTGCACGTTGGCGGCCATGCCGTTGACCAGGGCGACCTCGACGAATATCAGGGGCTCGTCGGGCATGCGCGGATGGAAGAAGGCATAGCAGCGGCGGTCGGAATCAAGCCGGTTCTTCAGATCTTCCCATCCCTTGATGGCATGCACGGCCTCATAGGCGATGAGCTTTTCCAACAGCGACGCCGACGCGGAATCCCAAGCGATTTGCCGCAATTCCAGGAAATCCACGTCGAACCAGCTGGCCAGAAGGTCGCGCAGGTCGTGCTCCATGGCCTTCAGGCGCACGTCCGATCTGGCGAGCGGCAGCAGTTCCGAACGCAGATCGACCAGGAACTTGACCCCGTCGGGCAGGGCGTTGAACTGGGTCAGCAGGCGGCGCCACGGGGCCTGCAGGCTGTTTTTGATGTCCAGCTGCGCGTCCAGGCGCTCGGCATCGCTGCCCGCCGCCTGAAACTTGCCGATGGCCGCTTCGACGGCCGTGGCGTCGGTGCCGAAATTGCCGGCCATGAGGCGCAGGAACTTTTCGCGCCCCCCCTTGTCCAGGGCCAGATAGACCCGGCCGAGGGCCGCCGCCTTGGTCCGCGCCGAAACTTCGCCGCCCTTGTTGTCCAGGCATTCCTGCATCTGTTCCAGGATGCGCCCGGCGTCCTCCTCGGGCAGGTTGGGCCGCGTGCTCGCGGCGTCCTCGTCATAGGACGACCCGGCGATGGACTGCCAGCCGCGGCGCAGATTGGCCAGGGTCCGGTCGAGGAAACTGCTCGGTTTATGCTCGGTCATCGAAACCCTCTCATAAGCGCTCATGTTGTCCGCTAAACCTGTTCGCTTTCGCGGGCCGGTTCAAGGGGCAAGTCAGTGAAAATATGTCCGGGCGGCCCGTTCGCCACGACATTCGGAAGGCCCTGGACAATACCCGGCAGTAAGTGGGGGATATCCTCGGCGATCAGGCCGTGACCGACGCCGTGCGCCGCCGCCGCATGCAGCCAGACCGCCGCGCAGGCGGCCGGGAACGGCGCCATGCCCTGGGCCAGCAGCCCCGCCGTGATGCCCGCCAGCACGTCGCCCGTGCCTGCGGACGCCAGATGGGGCGAGCCGTTGGCGTTGATCACGGCACGGCCGTCCGGGGCCGCGATCACCGTATCGAAGCCTTTCAGCAGGACCACGGCGCCCGCGGTTTCGGCGGCCCGGCGCGCGCGGCTCAGCCGGTCACCCTCCCGCGGAAAGATGCGGGCGAATTCGCCATCGTGGGGGGTGATGACGCAGGCGCCGTGCAGGGCCGCGATCAGGGTATCGGGGTCATCGGCGAAGGCGGAAATGCCGTCGGCGTCGAGCACCACGGGCTTGCCCGTGGCCAACGCCGCCAGGGCCCGCGCGCGGGTGTCCGGGCCGGCGCCGTTGCCGGGGCCGACAACCAGGGTCTTGTTGCCGTCCTCTACGTAAGTCCCATAGGTGGCCTCATCCTCCATCGGCCGGACCAGCACGCCGGGCGCTCCGGCGCGGAATATGCCGCTGTCCTCGGGCCGGCAGGCGATGGACACCATCCCCGCCCCGGCCCGCCGGGCGCCGTCGGCGGCCAGGCGCGGCGCCCCCGGCATGGCGCCCGACCCCCAGATCACGACATGGCCCCGCGTGTACTTGTGGTCGTCGGGCCCCGGATGGGGAAAGGCGGGCCACCAGATATCGGCGCTGTTGACCCAGGTATTGGGGGCCTGGGCCGCGACCACGGCATCGGCAATGCCGATATCGGCGACCCGCACCGTGCCGCAAAAATCCCGTCCCGGGCGCAGGAAATGCCCCGGCTTGCGACGGCAGAAGGTCACCGTTTCCCGGGCCCGGATGGCCGGCCCTGGCACTGACCCGCTGTCGCCCAGGACACCCGACGGGATATCGACGGCCAGCACATCCGCCCCGGCGGCGTTGAGGGTTTCCGCCACGGCCGCCGCGATGCCGCCGAGGGGACGGGTCAGGCCGGCCCCGAACATGGCGTCGATGACCCCCGCTCCCGCCGGATCGAAGTCCGTCGTCAGATCCTCCGTCGCGCCGGTCCAACGGTCCGCCGCCAGGGCCGCGTCGCCGCCCAGTTTGTCCCGCGATCCCAGCAGGAAAAGGCGCACCTCGGCTCCATGGTCCTTCAGGATGCGCGCCGCGACAAAGCCATCGCCGCCGTTGTTGCCGGGACCGCAGAGCACGGCGACGGGCCGTCCCGCAAACAACCGGGCGGCCCGCGCGGCGACGGCCGCCCCCGCCGTTTCCATCAGCTCGATACCGGACGTGCCGCCCGCAATGGTATCGGCATCGGCTTGCGCCATCTGGCCGACCCGAAGCAAGGCCGCCGCCGACCAGGCCGTGTTTTCCGCCGTCATTTCATGCTCCGACAATTCATCATCTTCACGTTATACTCCGGCACAGGACGACATGGCGGGAGAATCCCGGAGTCCGGCTGATCCTCAGTGATCGGTTTCCATGCTGAGGGTGGGGCCGGAATTCCGTTATAGTTTACATGAAGAAATACGCATACTGTTTTGTTATTGCGTTGATTTTTACCGTTTTGTGGGAAACGGTCGCGGCGCCCCGATTGCTCCCTGCAGGGGCCATGGACATCTGGCATCCCCTCGCCACGGCCCTGGTCGCCGCCCTTGGTGCCGCCGCCGGTCTTGCCTTGTCGCGCCAGGTCTCGTCGCGCCGGCTGCCGCCGGAACTGGCCGGCCCGCTGGTCGGCAAGCTGAACGACGACGATTGGTGGCGCTTCATCTTCGCCGCCGCCGACTGGTTCTGGGAAACGGATGCCGATCACCGCTTCACCTTCATCTCCGACCGGCTGTTGACCGCCTACGGACTGGCGCCCGAAACCATCATCGGCAAGACGCGCGAGGAAGTCGCCGTGATCCGCGGTCCGTCACAACGTATCGCCTTCGAGCAGCACCTGGCGGATCTCACGGCGCGGCGGCCGTTCCGTGATTTCGAATATGGCCTGTTCGACGGCAAGGGCGGCATCCGCTATGCCAGGATCAGCGGCGCTCCCGTATTCGCCGACGACGGTGCCTTTCTCGGCTACCGGGGCTTCGCCCGCGACGTGACCCGTGAATGGCAGTCGGACCAGGCGCTGCGCACGGCCAAGGAAGAGGCCGAATTGGCCAACCGGGCGAAGACGGAATTTCTCGCCAACATGAGCCACGAACTGCGCACGCCGCTGAATTCCATCATCGGTTTTTCCGACATCCTGGTGAACGAGACCTTCGGCGCCATGAACGTGCCCCAGTACAAGGAATACGCCGGCGACATCAACGACGCCGGCAAGCACCTGCTGCAGCTCATCAACGATCTTCTCGACCTGGCCCGCATCGAGCGCGGCCAGATGAGCCTGAACGAACAGCGCCTGGACCTGGGGTTGATCGTCAACGCCTGCCACCGCCTGGTGCGCGAACGGGCTTTGGAGGCCGGGGTCTCCCTGATGGTCGACTGCCCCGCCAATCTGCCGCCGCTGATGGCCGACGAACTGCGGGTCAAACAGGCCCTGGTCAACCTGCTGTCCAACGCCACAAAGTTCACTGAACGGGGGGGTGCGGTCTCCGTCGTGGTGCGCCAGCAGGACGACGGCGCCATCCGGCTGACCGTGTCGGACACGGGAATCGGCATTTCGCCCGAGGACATGGCCGTGGCGCTGTCCGAGTTCGGGCAGGTTGACGGCTCCCTGGCTCGCAGGCACGAAGGCACGGGCCTGGGCCTGACCCTGTCGCGCAAGCTGATCGAGCTGCACGGCGGGGTGCTGGAAATGGAAAGCGAGGTCGGCAAAGGCACCTCGGCCCATCTTCTGTTCCCGGTCGGGCGCAGCCTGCGCCTGCCGCACGCGTCCTGAGAGACCCAAGCCAACGTTTCCGCGCGCGCCAAGAGCGCGCTACACTCCCCAAACTACCGCCACAGCCGGGATACCGCCATGATCAGCGCCGCCGCCATCGCCCTTCACGTCCTTGCCGCCGTCGTCTGGGTCGGCGGCATGTTCTTCGCCTATCTGGTCCTGCGTCCCGCCGTGGGCGGCGTAACGCCGCCGCCCGAGCGCCTGAAGCTGTGGGACCGCGTGTTCGGCCGGTTCTTCCTGTGGGTCTGGGCCGCCGTGCTGGTCCTGCCGGCGTCGGGTTATGCGGTGATCGCCCTGCAGTACGAAACCTTCGCCGCCGCGCCCATCCACATTCATTGGATGCACGGCATCGGCTGGGTCATGAACGCCCTGTTCATCTATCTGTTCTTCGCCCCCTACCGCGCCTTCCAGGCGGCCGTCGCCGCCCAGGACTGGCCCACGGGGGCCGCCAGCCTGAACGTCATCCGCCGCATCGTGGCGATCAACCTCACGCTCGGCCTGATCACCTCCGTCCTTGGCGCCACGGGCCGCTATTGGGCCTGGGTGCCCGGCAACTGAAACGGCCATGAAAAAGGCCGCCGGGGGAAGCCGGCGGCCCTGTTCATCGGTCAGGCGGCCGTGAGGGCGGCCGCCGCCTCCGAAATTACTTCTTCTTCGCGGGCGCCGACGGCTTGGCGGCCGGCTTGCCGACGGCGGGTTTCGCGGCCGGCTTGGCAGCGGCGGAAGTGGCGGGTTTGGTACGGGAAAACATGCTCATTTTCCTCAAAAACCGCCGGGATGTCCCGGCGCGGTGACCGGCTCAGTGCCGGCAGGGGAATAAATACCCCAAGCCAACACTTACTCATATCGAATTCATTTCATCGATTATATCGACAAAAACGATATTAACGGGGCGTCTGCCCGACCATTCGGGTACCCGAAACCCGGTCCTTGACGGACCCTAGGCCGCCCGCCCCGCCCGACCCGAAATGAACTGCCCGAGTTTGTCGTTCTGATCATCGTCCATATCGAACAGGACGTGGGAAACGTCTCCGGTCACGGCAATCACCCGGCAGGCCACGGTGCCCATGCCCGCGCCCGGCATGGTCAGATTGAATACATCTCCGGCGCTGCCGACCACCTGATCAAGGACCGCCGCCCCGCCCCGCGACACGGACAGCATCTGCACGTCGCGGGCGCTCCCCTTGATCTCCGCCTTCACGCCCAGGTTGACCGCATGCTGGCGGGCCAGTTCCGCATCCTTGGTTTTCGCCAGGATGTCGGTGATCTGGGCATTCATGGCTTCGACCCGCTGCTTCACGGATTGCGCCGTGTCGACCTGCTGACGGGCGGCCGCGCGGGTTTCCTGCACCGCCTCGCTGACATGAACCATGGTGCCCGACACCTCGGACGTGCCGCTGGCGGCCTGTTCCACGTTGCGGGCGATTTCCTGGGTTGCCGCCCCCTGCTCCTCGACCGCCGAGGCGACGTTGGCCGTGATCTCGTTGATCTTCGAAATGATCTCGGAAATCCGCTCGTTCACGGTTACCGCTTCGCGTGTTGCATCCTGGATGTTCTGAACCTTGCCGCCGATATCCTCAGTCGCCTTTGCCGTCTGGTTGGCCAGATTCTTGACCTCGCTTGCCACCACGGCAAAGCCCTTGCCCGCCTCGCCGGCGCGGGCCGCCTCGATGGTAGCGTTGAGGGCCAGAAGGTTGGTCTGTTCCGCGATGTCGTTGATCAGTTCGACCACTTCGCCGATCGACTGCGCCACTTCGGCGAGACTTCTGATCTGCTCGCTGCTCTGGTTTGCCTGGGTCATGGCGTCGGTCGCGATTCCCGTCGCCTGGGTGACCTGGCGGCTGATTTCCTGGATCGAGGACGACAATTCCTCCGCCGCCGAGGCCACGGTCTGCACATTCGCCGCCGCCTGTTCCGCCGCGGAGGTCACGGCCATGGCCTGTTCGTTGCTGCGCTCCGCCGTGCCCGACATGGAATCCGCGGACGACTGCATGGATGACGAACTTTCGACCACCTGGGCGACCGCCCGTTCGATTTCCGATTCCAGCACGCCGGTCAGCGCCGTCATTTCATTCTTCAGGTTGCGTTGGGTCCGCCGTTGCTCGATCTCGCGCTCTCCGGCCAGGCGTTCGACCTCGATGGCGTTCTCCTTGAACACCTGGACGGCATCGGCCATGGAGCCGATCTCGTCGCTGCGCCCGATGCCCGGCACCTGGACGGCATGATCCCCGCCGGACAGCCGCAACATGGCCGCCGTCATGGACCCGACCGAAGTGATGATCCCCCGCCCGACGACGAACAGGAACCCGCCCAGAATGAGGATGGCCGCCACGTAGGCGATGGTGCCGCTGGTGTTCGACAAGGCGATCGCGGCGTTCACATCCGCAACCCGCGCCCTGAATTCACCGTTGAAATCTGCCGCCACGCCGGCCAGGGCCTCGTTCATGCCTTCGCCGTAGGTGTCGATGACATCATCGATCTTGGCGAACTCCTCGGCCGACGCTCCCTTGACGATCAATTCCGTCAGATCGACCTGAATGCCCTTGGCCAGGGGACCGATGCTGTCGATGATTGCCTGGACCTTGGCTTTTCTGTCGGGCGTGTCCACGGTCGCCAGCAGCTTCGCGCCGGTGTCCTTCAGGGTCGCGATGGACTCGGCGACGACCTTCTTGCGTTCGGGCTGTATCTGGCCTTCCGCCTTGTCGACGATGGTGTCCATGGCGGCCAGGACCATCTCGAAATTGGCCAACCGCATGGCGGTGACCTGCTCGACCTGGATTTGGATTTGCCCCATCCGGGAAACGGCCGCATCGACGCGCTGGCCGACCGCCATGGCCAGCCCTTCAAGAACCGTCAAGGCCACCACCGATAGAATTCCGATCAGAATGATTTTGCCGCGGATCGTCATTTTTCCCCTTTCGTCGCCATGGTCTGGCGTCGCCTTGTTTCCCCAGGCGGAGGTCAATGTTCCGGTCATGGCGGAGACGGCGCCACGCGCTGTTTCAGCGAATGCGAACGAAGGCCTCCATACAAAATCATTAGACACGAGAAATGTTGCAGCGTGAATAGCTTAGACACGAATCCTGCCGCCATGAATTAGACCAATTTGCCCATATTCACGCGGTCATTACCGAGCCTTCGGAGCGATCCGCTAGGTAAGTTCGCGGCGCACCATCGCGGCGCCGTCGACCATGGCCTTCAACTTGCCGAAGGCGACGTCACGCGGCAGGTACTTCATGCCGCAGTCGGGGGCGGCGATCAGGCGTTCCGGGGGGATGTGTTTGAGGGCGCCGCGCAGGCGGTCCGCGACCATCTCCGCCGTCTCGACTTCTTCCGTGCCCAGGCTGAGAACCCCGAACAGGATCTTCTTGCTCGGCAGTTTCTCCAGGATCGCCGGATCCAGGTTGGGTTGCGCCGCTTCGATGGAGATCGCCCCCGCCGAGCAGGCATCCAATTGCGGCAGGAACGAATAGCCCACGGGCTTGTCCTTGACCACATAGGCATAGCCGAAGCAGAGGTGCACCACGGTCTCCCCCGCGATGCCGTCCAGGGCCTGGTTGATGGCGGACACGCCGAATTTCTCCGCCTCTTCCGGATTGGCCTGCATGTAGGGCTCGTCGATCTGGATGACGTCGGCGCCGGCGGCCTTCAGATCGCGGATTTCCTCATTCACCGCCTTGGCATAGGCCGAAATCAGGGCCGCCGTGTCGCCGTAGTGTTCGTCCTTGGCCAGTTTGGCCATGGTGAAGGCGCCCGGGATGGTGATCTTGATCGGGCGATCCGTATGGGCGCGCAGGAATTCGACGTCGCGCACCTGCACCGGCGTGGTGCGCCGGATCGGGCCGACCACGCGCGGCACGGGCACGGCGACGCCGCGCCGGTTGGGCACCATGGCCGGATTGTCGATGTCGATACCGTCCAGCGCGTTGGCGAAGCGGTTGAAATAGCTTTCGCGGCGGATTTCCCCGTCGGACAGGATGTCGACCCCGGCCCGTTCCTGGTCATGGATGGCGGTCAGGGTGGCGTCGTCCTGGGCCTCGTCCAGTTCATCGGGAGTGACCTTCCACACGTCCTTCATACGCACGCGCGGTGGTGCCGAGCCCAGCATCTTGTCCTTGTCGACCAGCCAGGCCGGCTGCGGATAGCTGCCGACGAGGGTCGTCGGGATCAGTTTCTCGGTCATTGGCATCCTCCCCTTGGTGTTTCTTCAGCCTAACCTAAACCACCCGGCTTTCCTCAACGATCTCGGAATGCAGGGTCTTGTGGACCGGGCATTTGTCGGCGATCTCCAGAAGCTTGGCCTTCTGTTCGTCGCTCAGATCGCCCTCGAAATGCAGGTCGCGGACGATGCGGTCCAGCTTGCCGTCCTTGGTTTCGCATTCGGAACAATCCTCGGCATGGACCTTGTCATGCTTCAGAGTCACGCGGACCTTGTCCAGCGGCAGGCCCTTCAGGTCCGCGTACATGCGGACGGTCATGGCCGTGCAGGCGCCAAGCGCCGTGAGCAGGAAATCATAGGGTCCGGGCCCCGTGTCCGTGCCGCCCGCGTCTTTGGGCTCGTCGGCCAGCAGCACATGGCGCCCGCCCACGGAAACCGCGTTCTGGAACTTGCCCTGGCCGGTTTCCTCGACCACCACCGTGCCCGCCTCGGCCTGGGGCGCGATGCGCCACGCCGGCGCGTCTTCCAGGCAGACATAGCGCCGCGCCCAGGCGGCGATCACGCCGGCGACGTATTCGGCGTCTTCCTTGCTGCTCAAAAGATGGTCCGCGTCGTCCAGGGACACGAAGCTTTTCGGATGCTTGGCCGCGCCGTAGATGGCGGCGGCGTTGTCGATGCCGACGGTGGCATCGACCGGCGAATGGAAGATCAACAGCGCCTTTTTCAGTCCGGCCACGGCGGCCGCCACGTTCTGCCCTCGGATGTCATCGAGGAACTGCTTCTTGATGCGGAAGGGGCGGCCGACCAGCAGCACCTCGGCCTCGCCCTTGGCCTCGATCTCCGCGATCGACTCCTGGAAGTTATGGGCGACATGGGCCGCGTCAGCAGGCGCCCCGATGGTGATCACCGCCTTGGCCTCCGGCACCTTCGCCGCCGCGACCAGGACCGCCGCGCCGCCGAGCGAATGGCCCAGCAGCATGGCCGGCGCGTCCAAATTGTCCCGCATCCAGTCCGCCGCCGCCACAAGGTCGCCGACGTTGGAGGAAAAGTTGGTATTGGCGAAGTCGCCTTCGCTCGCCCCCAGGCCGGTGAAGTCGAAGCGCAGCACGGCGATGCCGTTTTCCGTCAGCGCCCGCGCCACCCGCGACGCGGCGAACACATCCTTGGTGCAGGAAAAGCAGTGCGCCCAAAGGGCATAGGCCAGGGGCGGGCCGTCCGGCAGGTCCAGGCGCGCGGCGAGGGTCTCGCCCAGGGCGCCGGGGAAGGAGACTTTTTCGCTTGTCGTCATGGCGGCCGCCTTTCGTCAGGGAAGTCGTTGATATGAAATCCAAGATGACCATACTACCGCCGCAGCAAGAAAGGGCGATGTCGCATGGACAGTGACGATCTAGACGTATTGGCGCGGCGCCAGGTGTTCCAGGGATATTTCCGCATGGAGGAATGGCGCGTCCGCCACCGCCTGTTCGCCGGCGGCTGGAGCAACGAGTTCACCCGCGAGTGTCTGGAGCGCGGTCATGCCGTCGCCGTCCTGCCCTATGATCCGCTGCGTGACGAGGTCGTGCTGATCGAACAGTTCCGCGTGGGCGCGGCCGCCAGCGCCCCGTCGCCCAACTGGGGCGGCACGCCGCCCTCGCCCTGGCTGATCGAGATCGTCGCCGGCATCGTCGAGGACGGCGAACACCCGGACGAGGTGGCCGCGCGCGAAACCATGGAGGAATGCGGGCGAGACCTCCTCGCCCTCAAGCCGATCACGACCTATCTGGTCACCCCCGGCTGTTCGTCGGAGACCATCCGGCTTTACCTGGGCCGGGTCGATGCCGCGGACGCCGACGGCATCCATGGCCTGGACCACGAAAACGAGGACATCCGCGCCTTCACGGTCCCGGCCGAGGACGCCTTCAAAATGGTCGCCGACGGCACCATCAACAACGGCACCATCATCATCTGCCTGCAATGGCTGCAGCTGAACCGGGACGCCGTGCGTCGGGAATGGACCTGAGCGCGCGCCCTATTCCTTGAACCAGGACGGGTTGCGTTTTTCCAGGAAGGCGGACAATCCCTCGCGGGCTTCCGCCGACTGGCGCTTCTCCGAGTGCAGGCGGGCCAGTTCCTCCGCCGTCTTCTCGTCGACCGCGGTTTCCGCCAATTCCAGAATTTTGGCCTTGGTCTGGGCCACGGCGTCGGGACCGTTGCGCAGGAAGGCGTCAATGGTGCGGGCCGCGGTGCGTTCCAACTGCATGACCGGCGCGACTTCGTGCACGAGGCTCATGATGTTGGCCTGCTCGGCGGTGAAACGTTCGGCCGAAACGGCGTAGCGGCGCACGTTGCGCACGCCCATGGCGGCGATCAGCTGCGGCAGGATGGGCTGCGGGATCAGGCCCCAGCGCACTTCGGAAATGGCGAAGGTCGCGTCCGCCGCCGCGATCACCACGTCACAGGCGGCAATGACGCCTGTCGCGCCGCCGACGCAGAAGCCCTGAACCACGGCCATGGTCGGCTTGGGGCAGATGTCGAGCAGCCGGACCAAGGCTTCCGTGTCGCGCGACGCCTGCAAGTTCTTTTCCGGTCCTTCGCTGGCCACCCTTTTCAACCATTTCAGGTTGGCGCCGGCCTGGAAATGCTTTCCCGCGCCGCGCAGGACGACGAGCCGGACGCTGTCGTCCGCCGACAGGGATTTCACCCCCGCCAGCAAGGCCGCGATCATTTCATCGTCGTAGGCGTTGTTGACGTCCGGCCGATTCAAGGTGACCGTGGCGACACCCCGGGCGTCGATATCTACAAGGACCGGATCGTCGGCCATGATGTTTCTCCTTTTGGCTTTTTTACGGATGCGTCCCTGCGGGGTCCCGTCGTGGCCCAGAGATTACCGTCAAGCCCCCCGTGGAAGGAACAGGAAAACCGCGTGAATTCCAATGCCCGCGCCTTGATCGGCCCTGCGGGCGCGGTTATGTTGCCGCAAACCCCAATAAACGCAAGCTGACGAACCTCTAGGGACGGAACTCAAATACATGAACATCAAGAAGGGCCTGGTGGACGCCATCGGGAACACGCCGCTCATTCGCCTCAACAAGCTGTCCGAGGCGACCGGCTGTGAAATCCTGGGCAAGGCCGAATTCCTCAACCCCGGCCAGTCCGTGAAGGACCGCCCGGCCCGCCACATGATCCTGGAGGCGGAAAAGCGCGGCGACCTGAAGCCCGGCGGCCTGATCGTCGAGGGCACGGCCGGCAACACGGGCATCGGCCTGGCGCTGGTCGCCAATGCACGGGGTTACCGCACCACCATCGTCATTCCGGAAACCCAGAGCCAGGAAAAGAAGGACATGCTGCGCCTGTGCGGCGCCAAGCTGGTCGAAGTCCCGGCCCTGCCCTATTCCGATCCCAACAACTATCAGCACATCGCCCGCCGCATGGCGGAGGAACTGGCCGCCACGGAACAGAACGGCGTGCTGTTCGCCGACCAGTGGAACAACCTGGACAACCGCCGCGCCCACTACCACACCACGGGCCCGGAAATCTGGGAACAGACGGGCGGCAAGATCGACGGCTTCATCTGCGCCGTCGGCACCGGCGGCACCCTGGCCGGGACCTCCACCTTCCTGCGCGAGAAGAACCCGAACATCGTCGTCGGCTGCGCCGACCCCATGGGCGCGGCCATGTACCACCTGTTCAAGGACGGCGAGGCCAAGGCGACGGACGGCGGCTCGATCGCCGAGGGCATCGGCCTCGGCCGCGTCACCGCGATCATCGAGGATTTGAAGATCGAACAGCCCTATGCCATCGACGACCAGGAAGCCATGCCGCTGCTCTTCGACCTGATCAAGGACGAGGGCCTGGTGCTCGGCGGCTCGTCCGGTATCAACGTCGCGGGGGCCGTGCGCCTGGCCAAGGAACTGGGCCCGGGCAAGACCATCGTCACCATCCTGTGCGACATCGGCACCCGCTATACGTCCAAGCTGTTCAACCGCGAGTTTCTCAAGTCCAAGGACCTGCCGGTCCCGGACTTTCTGCCCTGATCGGCCGGGAAGGAAACCGCCCCATGCCCTATTCGAATCCGCAGGCCCTGGTCTCCACCGATTGGGTCGCCGATCATATGGCGGCCCCCGACGTGCGCATTGTCGACTGCACCTATTACCTGCCCAACGACGGGCGTAAGGGTGCGGAGGAATACGCCAAGCAGCACCTGGACGGCGCCGTGTTCTTCGACATCGACGACGTCAAGGACCCGGACAACCCCCTGCCCCATATGATCCCGCCGGCCCATGTCTTCTCCTCCAAGGTGCGCAAGCTGGGCCTGGGCGACGGCAACCGCATTGTCTGCTACGACCACAATGGCGGCGGCATGGCGGCGGCCCGGGTGTGGTGGATGTTCCGTCTGTTCGGCCATGACGACGTCTGCGTCATGGACGGCGGCCTGCCCAAGTGGCTGGCGGAAAACCGCCCGGTCACCGACATGGTGCCGAATCCCAGGGAACGCCACTTCACGCCGCGGGAAAACCACCTGATGGTGCGCACGGTGGATCAGGTTCTGGCCAATATCGACGGCAAGCGCGAAGACGTTCTCGACGTGCGCGCCGCCGGCCGCTTTGCCGGCACCGCGCCGGAACCGCGCGCGGGCATGCGCTCCGGCCACATGCCGGGGGCGATGAACCTGCCCTACGGCGACCTGATGAACGCCGACAAGAATTTCACCATGCGTTCCGCCGAAGAGATCCAGGCCCTGGCCGACAAGGCGGGCCTCGACCTCAAGCGTCCGCTGGTCACCAGTTGCGGGTCCGGCGTCACCGCTTGCTACGCCGCACTGGCGCTTTACCTGATCGGCAAGGAAGACGTCGCCGTCTATGACGGCTCCTGGTCCGAATGGGGGGCCCGGCAGGACACGCCCATCGTGACCTGATCCCGTCTCTCCAGCCCATCCGGACAGCGCGACATCCGGCGGACACCAACACCATGACGCTGCCGGACTTCACCCCCATCGCCCTTTTGGTCATCATCCTGGGCCTGTTTTCGGGTTCCCTGGTCAAGGGCGTGCTGGGGGCGGGCATTCCCGCCGTCGGCCTGCCGATCATGGTCATGGTGATCGACCCGGCCCAGGCGGTGACCCTGTTCATCGTGCCCATTGCGATTTCCAACGTCTGGCAGATCATCGAATCCGGGGAATGCCGGGAAGCGGTCCGGCGGTATTGGCCGTTCCTGATCCTGTTCATGGCCGGGGTGTGGGTCGGTGCCGGCGCCCTGACCTCCCTCGACCCGCAACTGATCGCCCTGGCCCTGGGGTGCGTCGTCGTCGTCACGACCTGCGCGCAGATCTTCACGCCCAACGCGACCTTCCTGCAGCGTCACGCCCGTATCGCCGATCCCGTGGCCGGCGGCCTGATCGGCCTGTGCTCCGGCGCCACCGGCGCCTTCACGCCGATCATTGTCTATTTCGCGGCGCTGCGCCTGCCCAAGAACCTGTTCGTGGCCCAGATGGCCCTGGCGGCCATGGTCGGTTCCGTGCCGCTGTACCTGCGGCTCATCACCGAGGGCCATATGTCCTGGCCCCAGTTCACAGCCTCGGTCCTGGCGATGATTCCCGTCGGCATCGGCATCGCCACCGGGTTCTGGATCAGAAAGCGCATCTCGGAGGACATATTCCGCCGGCTCGTGCAGATCGGCCTGATCCTGCTGGGGTTGATGCTGATCTGGCGGGGGATGTCCTAAGCCTGCATCAAACCGCCGCCGGCTGGCGGACCGTGGCCGACAGTCCGCCATCGACCACCAGCGACGTGCCCGTGATATAGCCCGCCCGATCCGAGGCAAGAAACAGCGCCGCCTCGGCAATGTCCCAGGCACTTCCCATCCGCCCCATCGGACAGCTTGCATCGCGCGCGGCACGCATCTGCACTTCGTCGCGATCGCCATAGCTTTTGGCCAGCGTCACCCCGATCCGGGGCGTGTCGATCAGCCCGGCAACGATGGAGTTCACGCGAATATTGTCGGGCGCCAATTCCACCGCCAAGGCCGTCGCGAAATGACTCGCCGCCGCCTTGGTCGCGCTATAGGCAAGATGCGGAAACCCCGGGTAACGAATCCCCGCGATTGAGGACGTAATCGTAATCACCCCCGCCCCTTGGGCGCGCATGGTCGGGATCGCCGCCTGAGACGCGACATGCAGCGACGTCAGGTTGGCGTCACTGATCCGCCGCCAATCGGCGGCCGAGGTTGCGTCCGACGGGCCGCTTTTGCCGAGCCCCACGTTGCAATGCAGGATGTCGAGCCGGCCGTGACGGCCGGTCACACGCGCCACCAGCACCTCGACCGAGGCATCGTCCAGCACGTCCACTTCGGAGATTTCCGCGCTGCCCCCCGCCTCGGCGATCATGTCGCAGGTCACTTGGGCGGCGGCCAGGTCGTTGTCGGCGGCGACCACATGCGCCCCTTCCCGGGCCAGGGCCAGGCAGATCGCCCGCCCGATGCCGATGCCGGGCGCAATCGACCCGGCGCCGATGACCAGGGCCACGCGCCCGTTCAATTCCGGGGTTGCCGTACCGCTCATTGCTCAGCCCCCCGCGGCCGAGAAGGCGTGCAGACGCAAGGGGCCAGCATTGCAGTGCTGACAGTGGACACCCGAAAGAACGGGGCGAAACTGAAGATCATGATGTTTTCCCAATGGTCGGAAGAAAGATTAGGTGCTCTGCAGATTACCAAGTCCAGGCGTCATGGAAACCACCGGGTCAGCCCCGGCCATGACTCGTCAGCTTTGGCGCACCGGAATCCACCTGTTCCCACGCCGGGGACCTGCCGATCCGGTCCACGAGGAAGTCGATAAAAACCCGGACTTTCGCGGTCAGCACGTTGGCGCTTGGGTACACCAGCCACAGCGCCGCCTGATTGTCGATTTCATAGCCGGGGAGCACCTGAACCAGGGAGCCGTCCGAAATCTCCTGGTGCACGCTCCAAAGCGAGTTCATGGAAATGCCGGCGCCGGCAAGAGTCGCGAGCTTCTGGCTGAGACCATCATCGACCGTCACCCGGCAATTTGCCTGCTTCGGATTGAAGTCCCCCGTGCGCCCTGCCGGCCCGATCAGCTTCCTCGCTGTCTGGTCCCTGAACGCGATCAATTGATGGACACGCAAGTCCTCCGGGTTCGACGGCTTCCCATGTTTCTCGAGATAGCCGGGTGATGCGCAGAGAATGCGGCGATCATCGGCGAGCTTCCGCGCCTTCAGACTGCTGTCGGCCAGCGCGGAATTCCGCAAGGCGAGATCGAAGCTTCCATCGATCAGATCGAACTGCGTGTCAGAAAGGCGCAAATCAAGGTCAATGCCCGGGTGGCGTTCGAGAAAATCGGGGAGAAGCGGCGCGATATAGATCTGGGCGAATGAACTCGGCGCGGCGAACCGCAACCGTCCCGTGACCGTCGCCTTGCCGTGGCCGAGCGCCGCCTTCGCCGCGTCTTCCTGGGCGATGATCTCACGGGCGAAGGGAAGAAACTCCGCCCCTTCCAGCGACAAGGCCACCTTTCGCGTCGAGCGGTGCAGCAGATCGGCCCCCACCGTGCTTTCCAGCTTGGCGAGCTTTCCGCTGGCCACGGCCGGGGCCATGCCGAGCGCCCGCCCGGCGGCGCTGATATTGAGCTTTTCCGCCGCCAGAACGAACAATCGCAGGCTGATGGTATCCATTATTATCCTAAATATACGAATTCTGAACCAGAATTTACCGTGTTTATATAGAAATATAAATCAATATATTTCGCATATGAACTGTGGCGGTCATCTGCCCCCCCCCTCTCCGTCAGTCGACCAAATTCACCTGAACTCACCGTACCTCCCCGGGGGCAGGAACACCGGCTGCCGCCCCATATGATTAGGACGAACACAATGCTTAGCACCATGCTCCGGAACACTGTTCTCAGGCAGAAAACACTTTCGTCACTCGCCCTTGCCGGCGCGGTAACCGCCGCCTTCACCTTCGTGCAAATCCCGCCCAGCGCCGCCGCCGAACCTGCGCCCCAGGTCATCCAGGCATCCGACGTCGATTGGACGCCGCTCAACCCCGCGCGCGGCGACGCCAGTCCAAAGGCCGGCACCCTTTGGGGGGATCGTGCGTCCTCCGGGCCGTCGGGCTTTCTCGTGCAGTTTAAAGAAGGATTTTCCTCACCGCCGCATATCCACAACGTCACTTACCGGGGCGTCGTGATCCGCGGCCTCATGCACAACGACGATCCCAAAGCGGCGGATATGTGGATGCCGGCGGGCTCGTTCTGGACACAACCGGCCGGGGAACCGCATATCACCGCCGCCAAGGGCCGCATCAATCTGGCCTATATCGAAATTCAGGAAGGCCCCTATCTGGTCCACCCGATCGATCAGGCCTTTGATAACGGCGAACGGCCGGTCAACGTCGACAAATCGAACATCGTCTGGCTGGACGCATCGGACCTCACCTGGGTCGATCAATCCGGCGCCGCCACCACTGCCGAACGCCCCAAGGTCGCCTTCCTTTGGGGCACGCGCCAGGACGGTCACCTGAACGGGTCTCTCATCAAGCTGCCGACCGGATTCACCGTCACGCTGCGCAGCCACGGCGCGACCTTCCGCGCCGTCGTCATCCAGGGATCGACCAAATACCAGGGAGCCGACGTGAAGACCCTGGAGACGGGCAGCTATTTCGGTTCGGACGGCGCCTCAGCGCACCGGATCACCTGCGAAGCCGCCGCGGATTGCATCATCTATGCACGCACCCAGGGCAAGTTCGACATCGTTTCGACTCCGTCCAAGTAATAGCCCCCGTCTTTTGGAGTAATGCCATGAAAGCAATGGTTCTCAACGAATACGGCGACAAGGCCGAATTCCAGCCCGCCGACCTTCGAAAGCCCGCCCCCACCCCCGGGCATGTACTTGTCCGGATCGAAGCGGTCAGCGTGAACACTGTCGACACGATGATCCGCCAGATGGGAAAGGATCTACCGATTTCACCCGACCTGCCCGCTGTGCTGGGCATGGACTTCGCCGGCATCGTCGAAGCGGTTGGAGACGGCGTCACCGACTTTGCCCCGGGCGACGAAGTCTATGGCTGCGCCGGCGGCTTGGCTGACCTGCAAGGTGCCCTGGCCGAATACATGTTGGCCGACGCCAGATTGATCGCCCGCAAGCCGAAGACCGTCTCCATGCGGGCCGCGGCGGCACTGCCCCTGGTCGGCATCACCGCCTATGAAGGATTGCAAAGAGCAAACGTCCATGCCGGCCAGAAAGTTCTGGTTCACGGCGGCGCCGGTGGCGTGGGACATGTCGCCGTGCAGATCGCCAAGCACCTGGGCGCCGACGTTTATGCGACGGGTACGGGCGACGCGCAGATCGCCGTCATTGAAGGGTACAGCGCCACCGCAATTGATTTTCGCGCCGAGACCGTTGCGGAGTATGTGGAGCAACACACCGGCGGCGAAGGCTTCGACGTCATCTTCGATTCCGTCGGTGGCGCCAACCTGACGAATTCCTTTGAAGCCGCGGCATTGAACGGGCACGTCGCCACCACGGTGTTCCTGGTGGAACTGGATTTGACCCCGGCCCACTTCAAGGGCCTGTCGCTGCACGTCGTCTTCATGCTGATCCCCATGCTGCACGACCACAAACGCGAACAGCACGGCGCGATCCTGGCAAAACTCAGCGAGATCGTGGACGCAGGCGCCCTGCAACCTCTGCTGGACGACAGCCGGTTCGCCCTCGCCGATGTCGGCAAGGCTTATGATCGGCTAACCAGCGGCCAGGCCATCGGCAAGGTCGTCGTCAAAATTTAGCTCGTTCCAGAGTTTCGCCGTTTGTCCTGCCAAGAGAAAAGGCGCCCCGAGGGGCGCCTTTTCCAATTCCGTTGATATTCATTCTCGCCGTCACCCCCGGGCGTGACCCGGGGGTCCACTGTTCTGCCAAGTCGTGGATAGCCGGGTCATGCCCGGCTATGACACATCGGGTTAGTGCGCCAAAATCTGGCTCAGGAACAGCTTGGTGCGCTCGTGCTGCGGGTTGTCGAAGAACGAGTTTGGAACGTTTTCTTCGATGATCTCGCCGCCGTCCATGAAGATCACCCGGTCGGCCACGGTCTTGGCGAAGCCCATTTCGTGGGTCACGCAGAGCATGGTCATGCCCGTGTCGGCAAGCTCGATCATGGTGTCCAGGACCTCCTTGATCATTTCCGGATCGAGAGCCGAGGTCGGCTCGTCGAACAGCATGATCTTGGGGCTCATGCAGAGCGAGCGCGCGATGGCCACGCGCTGCTGCTGGCCGCCGGAAAGCTGACCCGGGAACTTCAGCGCCTGTTCGGGGATCTTGACCCGCTCCAGGTACTGCATGGCGATGGCCTCGGCCTCTTTCTTCGGCGTCTGGCGCACCCAGATGGGGCCCAGGGTGCAGTTCTCCAGCACCGTAAGATGGGGGAACAGGTTGAAATGCTGGAACACCATGCCGACCTCGCGGCGGATCAGGTCGATGTTCTTGAGATCGTTGGTCAGCTCGATGCCGTTGACCAGGATGTCGCCCTTCTGATGTTCCTCAAGCCGGTTGATGCAGCGGATCAGGGTCGACTTGCCAGACCCGGACGGCCCGCAGATGACGATGCGTTCCTTGGACTTCACGCTCAAGTTGATGTCCTTGAGAACATGGAAATCGCCATACCACTTGTGCATGCCGCTGATCTGGATGATGTCGTCCGACCCCTTGGAGGATCCGATCGCGCCGGTTTGTGCGGCGGTTTGCGTTTCAGCCATGGTTGCTGGCTCCTCTAATGACCCGTGTGCAGCTTCTTCTCGAGGTACAGGGAGTACCGCGACATGAGGAAGCAGCTGATGAAGAAGAAGATGGCGACGAAGACGTAGACCTCGGTAGACAGGCCCTGCCACTTGCTGTCGGCCAACGATGACCGCCCGATGCCCAGGATGTCGAGCCGGCCGATGACGATGACCAGGGTCGTGTCCTTGTAGAGGGCGATGAAGGTGTTGACGATGCCGGGGATGGCGATCTTCAACGCCTGCGGCAGGATGACCAGGCGCATGGACTGCCAGTACTTGAGGCCCATGGAATTGGCCGCCTCATACTGCCCGTTGGGGATCGCCTGCAGGCCGCCACGGATGACCTCGGCCATGTAGCCGGAGGCGAACAGCGTGACCATGATCAGCATGCGGACCAGAAGGTCGAAGTTGGTGCCCGGCGGCACGAAGTAGCTGAGCATCACGGCCGCGACGAACAGCAAGGTGATCAGCGGCACGCCGCGGATGAACTCGATGAACGCGACACAGACGATGCGCAGCACCGGCAGATGCGATTGCCGCCCTAGCGCGAGGCAGATGCCGATGGGCAGGGAGAAGGCGATGCCGGTGACGCCGATGATGACGTTCAGCATCAGGCCGCCGAACTGGTCCGTGGCCACATATTCCAGCCCGAAGATGCCGCCGACCAGCAGCACGCCGGCGATCAGCGGATACAGCACGGTGAAGATCAGCGCCTTGCCCCGATGCGGCACGTTGTCATAGAGAACGGGCGCCAGGGCGAAGACCAGAAGAACCGCCGTCAGGTTGACGCGCCAGCGTTCGGCCTCCGGATAGAAGCCGTAGATGAACAGCTGCAGACGGGTGCCGATGAAGGCCCAGCAGGCGCCGCCGGCCTGGGCCTCGCAATCCTTGCGCGAGGTGCCGGTATAGGCCGCGTCGATGAACATCCAGTCCACCAGGGCCGGGATGATCTTGTACAGCAGATAGATCGTCAGCAGGGTCAGCAGTGTGTTGGTGACCGAGCCGAACAGATTGGTCTTGATCCAATGGACCGGCCCCTTGACCGACGACGGCGCCGGCCAATCGGGATGCTCGCCGGGCGCGTAGGACTGGACCGCGGAAGTGCTTGTGCTTGCCATGATCCTCTCCCCTTACCTTTCAACCAGCGCGATGCGCTTGTTGTACCAGTTCATGAAGGCCGAAATGACCAGCGAGAAGCTGAGATAGAGCAGCAGCACGAGGATCATCGTCTCCATTTCCTTGCCCGTCTGCATGAGCGTGATGCCGCCGATGGTCGCGACGATGTCCATGTAGCCGATGGCGATGGCGAGGGAGGAGTTCTTGGTCAGGTTCAGGTACTGGCTGGCCAGGGGCGGAATGATGACGCGCAGCGCCTGGGGAATGATGACAAGCTGCAGCACGCGGTTACGGCGAATGCCGAGGGCACCCGCGGCTTCCCACTGCCCCTTGTTGATCGCCATGATGCCGGAACGCACGATCTCGGCGATGAAGGCCGAGGTGTAGAGCGATAGCGCCAGCCAGAGAGCCAGAAATTCGGGCAGCATCATGACCCCGCCCTGCAGGTTGAAGCGCCCCATCTTGGGAAGTTCCCACACCAAGGGTGAGCCGGATATCAGGAACACCAGCAGCGGCAGGCCGATGATGATGCCCGTGCAGATCAGGAACACGGGATAGATCTTGCCCGTATCCTCCTGCACCTTCTTGGCCCAGCGGCGGAATACCACGGCGGCGATCACCGCGATCCCGAAGGCCGCCACGGTAAAGCCGAAACCGTCGAGGAATTCGGGGCGCGGCGCATAGACGCCGCGGTTGGACAGGAACAGGGCGTCGCCGACGCTGATCGCCTGCTTCGGCAGCGGCAGGAAATGCACCATGATGCCGTGGATCAGCAGGATATGCAGCAGCACCGGCACGTTGCGCGTGAATTCGATGAACACGTAGACGATGCGCGACGCGAGCCAGTTGTTGGACAGCCGGATGACGCCCAGCACGAAGCCGAGGATCGTCGCCAGGATGACGCCGCAGACGGCGACCAGGGCGGTGTTCAGAATGCCCACCAGCATGGCCCGCGCGTGCGACGACCGCGAGGTGTATTCGATCAGCGTCTGGTTGATGTCGTAGGACGCCGGTTCCTTCAGGAAATCAAAGCTGAAGGTCTTGCCCAGCGCCTGCAGGTTCAATACCGCATTGTTGATGATATAGGCGAAGAAGGCGAACAGCAGGGCCATCGTCACAATCTGGATGATGACCGAGCGGGTCTCCTTGTTCCGCCAGAGTTTCAACAGCACGTTCGGTTCGCGTTGTGCCGTCACGCTTCCTTGATCCACGGTCGTGGTCACGTCAGCCCCCTGTCGTTATTGGGCGGTTTGTTTCAAACCTTACCGGTGTTCCGCCGTCTTGGTCCCGTCCCGCGCATGGAAAGGTCGTTTTTTGTTTTTCGGCCCCGAAACGAAGACGCGCCGGGGGGAGACCCCACCCGGCGCGTATCGTTCAGGTCGTTTGCACGAATAAGTCCCGGCTTACCGGAACGGCGGCGCGTACTGCAGACCACCGTTGGTGTAGAGGGCGTTCAAGCCGCGCTCCAGGCCGATCGGTGTTTTCGTGCCGAGATTGCTCTCGAAGATTTCGGCGTAGTTGCCATGTGCCTTGATGGCGCGCACGGCCCAGGCCTTGTCGAGACCCAGCATGGCGCCGAGGTCGCCTTCGGCACCCAGCAGGCGGGCGATGTCGGGGTTCGGCGGGGACTTGGCCATCTCGTCGGCGTTGGCGGCGGTGACACCGGATTCCTCGGCCTGGATCAGGGAGAACACGGACCAGCGGACGATGTCAGCCCACTGATCGTCGCCATGACGGACGACGGGGCCCAGCGGCTCCTTGGAGATGATTTCCGGCAGGATCACGTGATCCGACGGTTTTTCGAAGGTCGCGCGGGTCGCGGCCAGACCGGAAGCATCCGTGGTGTAGGCATCGCAACGGTCGGCAAGGTAGTTCTTGCGCGCTTCCGAGCTGTCTTCGATCGGCACCGGCGTGTACTTGATCTTGTTGGCGCGGAAGAAGTCGGCCAGGTTCAGCTCGGTCGTCGTGCCGGTCTGGATGCAGACCGTGGCGCCGTCCAGTTCCTTGGCGCTTTTCACGCCCTTGGACTTGCGGATGATGAAGCCCTGGCCATCGTAATAGGTCGGATGGATGAAGGTCAGCTTCACGTCCACGTCGCGCACGAAGGTCCAGGTGGTGTTGCGGAAGATGACGTCGCCTTCCTTGGAGTTCAGCAGCGTGAACCGGGTTTTGCCCGTCGCCGGAATGAACTTCACCTTGTTGGCGTCCCCCAGGACGGCAGCAGCGACAGACCGGCACATGTCGGCGTCGAAGCCGGCCCACTTGCCGTTGGCGTCGGTGTAGGAGAACCCGGGCAGACCGGTGTTCACGATGCAGTGCAGGATACCGCGCGCCTTGACGTCATCAAGCGTCGCCGCTTGTGCCCCCGAGGCAATGCCGGCAACCGCAACCGCGGCGGCTACGAAACTTGCTCGTTTGAACATTTGTAGATTGCTCCCTGGCTATCTGAAATCGGTTTATTACTTTGTTTTTCACGGGCGAATGTTCATCCCGCACCCGCGAAGGCTTACAGGCGTAACATAACCTACAAAAATCTCTCAAGCGAGAATGATTGTCGTTTTTCCCCGCGGAGTCGTCCGCGTTGGTGCGGTGCACATGCGTAACGCCTTGCGAAAACATGGTTTCCCGCTATCTTGCCGAAACGCCCAACCATCCAAGGATTCCCCCTGAAATGACGAAGAAATCCCGGCGCAAGGACACGGTGATTGCCCATACGGCGATGAAACCCTGGGACAACCAGGGCATCCCCAATCCGCCGATCTATTACGCCTCGACCGTGCTGTTTCCGACCATCGAGGAATTCGAAACCCGCGACCGCCCCCCCTTCACGGGCGTGCAGTACGGGCGTTCGGGCACGCCGACCCAGTTCGCGGTCGAGGAAGCCGTGACCGCCCTTTACGAAGGCTCCCACCGCACCGTGACCTTCCCGTCGGGCCTGGGCGCCATCGCGGCGGCGACCCTTACCTTCCTCAAGCACGGCGACCACGTGCTGATTTCCGATTCCGTCTATGGCCCGACGCGCAAGCGGGTCGGCGCCAATCTGCTGGAACGCGCGGGCGTCGAGATCACCTTCTACGATCCCCTGATCGGCGCCGCGATCGAGGACCTGATCCAGCCCAACACGCGCATGATCTACATGGAATCCCCGGGCTCCCACACCTTCGAGGTGCAGGACGTGCCGGCCATCACCAAGGTCGCGCGGGCGCGGGAGATCATCACCGTGATCGACAACACCTGGTCGTCGGCGTTCTTCTGCAACCCGTTCACGCTGGGCGTGGATGTCGTGCTGGAGGCCGGCACCAAGTACCTGTGCGGCCATTCCGACGCCATGCTGGGCACGGTCACGGTCGCGACGGAGGAACAGTTTCAGGCCCTCAAGGGCATGCAGAACACCCTGGGCTCGCGCGCCGGACCCGACGAATGCTATCTGGCCCTGCGCGGCATCCGCACCCTGTCGGTGCGCATGGAACGCCACCAGAAGAACGCGATGGAGGTCGCGACCTGGCTCGCCGCCCGGCCCGAGGTCGAACGCGTGCTCTACCCCGCCCTGCCCGACGACCCCGGCCATGCCTTGTGGCAGCGCGACCATACGGGAGCGTCCGGCCTGTTTGGCGTGATGCTCGGCGCGTATTCCAAGACGGCGGTCTCGGCCATGGTCGACGGGCTCGACCTGTTCGGCATCGGCGCCAGCTGGGGCGGTTTCGAAAGCCTGGCCATCCCCATCAATCCCAAGGGATCGCGCACGGCCGTGTCCTGGCCCCATGACAATCCCATGGTGCGTCTCCATATAGGGCTGGAAGACCCCCAGGATCTGATCGAGGACCTGGAGGAAGGCTTTGCCCGGTTGAACGCCGCGAAGTAACAAGGACACAAGCATGAGCAACGACGTGGCGGACCGGGTGATCGGCCGCCTGACATTCAACGAAGCCGGTCTGATCCCCGCCGTGGCGCAGCAGCATGACACGGGCGAGATGCTTATGCTCGCCTGGATGAACGCCGACGCGATCCGCGAAACCCTGGAAACGGGCCGGGTCTGCTACTTCTCCCGCTCCAAGGGCCGGCTTTGGCGCAAGGGTGAAAGCTCGGGCCAGGTTCAGGCGCTCAAGGAATTCCGCTTCGACTGCGACGAAGACACGGTGCTGCTGCTGGTCGATCAGACCGGCGTGGCCTGCCACACGGGGCGGCACAACTGCTTCTTCCACGCCGTGCGGGACGGCGACATCCGTGTGATCGCCGAACCCGAGGTCACGCCGGAGGCCCTTTATGGCGGAAAGGACTGACGCGGGAACAGCCGACGCCCCGCAGGACGTCAACGCCCGGCTGATCGCCAAGACCATCCCCGTCACCGTGCTGACCGGCTTTCTCGGCGCCGGCAAGACGACCCTGCTGAACAGGCTGCTCGGCCATCCCGACATGGGCGAGGCCGCCGTCTTGATCAACGAGTTCGGCGACATCGGCATCGACCATCTGCTGGTCAAGGAAACCCGCGAGGACACGGTGCTGCTCAATTCCGGCTGCCTGTGCTGCACCGTGCGCGGCGACCTGGTCAACGCCATGCGCGAGCTGTTCTGGCAGCGGTTCGACAAGAAAATCCCCTGGTTCAAGCGCCTGGTCATCGAGACCACGGGCCTGGCCGACCCCGCCCCCATCATCCACACCCTGATGACCGACCCGACCGTGGGGCCACGCTATCGGCTCGACGGCATCGTCACCGTGGTCGATGCCGTGAACGGACCGCAGACCCTGGACGCCCAGCCGGAAAGCGTGAAGCAGGCTGCCGTCGCCGACCGCATCGTGCTGACCAAGGGCGATATGGCGACGCCCGAACAGCTTGCGACAATCCGGGGACGCCTTAAGGCCCTCAACCCGTCGGCCCCGGTGCTGGACGCCGCGGGCGACTTCGGGCCGAAGGACCTGTTCGACGCCGGCCTGTTCCAGGCCGAGCGCAAGATCGCCGACGTCGCCGGATGGCTGCGCGCGGAGACCTTCACGCAAGACCACGCCGGGCACGATCACGCCGGCCATGACCATGATCATGATCACGGCCACCATCATCCCCATGATCCCAACCGCCACGACGCGCGCATTGCGTCCTTCTGCATGACCGTGGACGCGCCGATCCCGTGGGACGGTTTCGTCACCTGGATCGAGATGCTGATCACGACCCAAGGCGAGAACCTGCTGCGCATCAAGGGCATCTTGAATATTGAGGGCGAGCCCAATCCGGTCGCCGTGCACGGGGTGCAGCACCTGTTCCACCCGCCCGTGGGCCTGCCGGAATGGCCCGACGACGATCACCGCTCGAAGATCGTGTTCATCACCCGCGACATCGGCCGCAAGGCGATCGAGGACACCTTCAAGGCCTTCGTCCAAAACTAACGCGGCGCGGTTCCGTGTCTAGCTCCTGGACGGCGAAACCTCGGCAATAAGCGCAAGCAGCCTGTCCGCGTCGATGGGCTTTTCCATGTAGCCGTCGGCGCCCATATCTTCGGCCCGCGCTTTCCAGGTTTTCGCCGAATGGGCCGACACGATGATGATCCGGGTCCGGTCCAGGCTTTTGATGCGGCGGATTTCACGGCAGATGTCGAGGCCGTCGACGGACGCCATCTGAAGATCCGTCAGCACCACGTCGGGGCGCATCTGGCGGATGGCCGAGAGTGCCGTGTCGCCCGTAAGGTCGCCCATCACCGTGTGCCCCGCGTCCTCGAGAATGGAAGTGAGGATGTCGAGCGTGATCTGGTCGTCATCAATGATGAAGATTTTCAAGGGCATTTGTCCGGCATGTCAGGTTGGTATGTACGGCTAACGGGAGCCGCCGTCTAGGCCGCCCGGTCCTTTTCCCAAGGCGGCACGGGACCGAACTTTTCGGCGAAATAGTCGATGAAGGCCCGAACGTTGGGTGACAGGTTCCGCTTGTTGGAATAGATCGCCAGGATGTCCGAGGTTTCATCGGCATAGTCGGGCAGCACGCGAACCAGCCGCCCCTGCGCCAGGGCGTCGTTAACCAGATAAGTGGAAAGACGGGCGATTCCGACCCCGGCCAGAACGGCGTAATAGATGGCGTCGGCGCTGTTGGCCTCGAAATTGCCCTTGATCGGCAGGCGCATGGGGCCGGAACTCTGGTCTCCCTGGCCGTCGTCGAAGGTCCAGGTGTTCCAGGCTTCCACCGTGGAAATACGCAGGCAGTTATGGTTTGCCACATCGTCCGGGGTGCGCGGCATGCCGTTGACCGCGACATAGGACGGGGCCGCGACGTAGACCCGGCGGTTGGTCGCCAGCTTGCGCGAGACCACGGACGAATCGTCGATCTGTTCGGAAAACCGGATGGCCACGTCGACCTGCTCCTCGACCAGGTCGATGACCCGGTCCGTGGCGTCGAGGGAGATCTTCAAATCCGGATTGCCGGCCAGGAACGCCGGCAGCAGCGGCAACAGCTGCGCCTTGGCGAAGGCCACGGTGGCCGCCACTTTCAGGGTTCCCTGAGGATGGTCGACCATGTTGAGAACCAGGGATTCGGCCTCCTGCACGTTCTGCGACACTTCGGCGCAGCGGGCGTAGAAGGCGCGACCGACCTCGGTCAGGGAGATGCGCCGGGTCGAGCGGTTCAACAGCCGCGTGCCCAGGCGGTCCTCCAACTGACCGATCTGGCGGCTGACCGCCGAGGGCGTCAGGTTCAAATCCCGCGCCGCCGCGGAAAACCCGCCGTTTTCCACCACGGCGGCGAACATGATCATCTGTGTCGCGATATCCATTAACTTATATCCAATTAAATTTTGGCCGTTTGTGCGTGAAAATCACAAGCCTTGTGCAATCCGAGGGGATTATCGCTGATTCATCTTACCGATATATTGCATCGCAACATAGATTGTTGCAACGCAGCAGTCGCAGATTCAGTAACGAACCGCACACCAAACCCGAAAGGAGTGCTTGAGATGAAAACCATCATTGGACAGACGAGCTACAAAGAAATCTCCCCCGAAGAACTGACGCGGCACCTGCACGAAGCCGAACTGCTTCGCGCCGAAGCGGTCCGCGACCATTTCTTCGCCCTCGGCCGCGCCATTTCCCGCCTTGTCGTCTCGATCCGCCACGGCCTCGACGGTCTGATCCACCCGAACACCGCGGGCGCCCGCTGATTTAGCTCGCAGCGCCACGAATTCGGCGGAGCAGCTACAGGACGGGCGTTCAAGCGGACCTCCCACCGCGCGTGGTCCCATCCTTGCTCCGCCGGCCGGACCGGCGGCGCCCCTTGGCCCAGTCAGCCATAGGAAGGGAGCGCCCCGGTCCGGCCCAAATGGTTCCGGCCCAAATGGGCCACGGCCCCGCAAGGGCCATTCCTCCCCCCGCAACGGCGCGGGCTCCCATTCACACAACGTCACCGAATCTCCCACCTGACCCCATCGTCGGGTGGTGCTGAATTCATATAGGGCCCGGGCCTTCGCCTGAGCCGATTCGGATTTAAGAAAAGGGTCATCCCCGCCCGGCAACGGCGCCCGGCGTTCATCCCGATCATTCGTTTGGCACGCAACACCATTAACCGGTGCCTTCAAAAACCACCCAGACAGGGAAAAGTGAGAACGTCATGAAACGCCGAGATCTCTTGAAAGCCTCCGTCGCCGCCGGGGCCGCCGCCGGCGGCCTGTTGGCCGCCCCGGCCATCGCCCGCGCCAAGGACACCTTCAACTGGAAGATGACCAACATGTATCCGGCCGGCGCCCCCTTTTATACGGTCGGCCCGGGCAGCCCCACGGACTTCTGCGCCCGCGTAAAGGAAATGTCGGACGGCCGCCTGAACATCCAGCATTTCGCCGCCGGCGAGTTGATCCCCCCCAAGGAAGGCTTCGACGCCGTGCGCGCCGGGACCATCGAAATGAACGCCGGCAACGCCTATTACTGGGCCGGCAAGATCTTCGCCGCGCAGTATTTCACCACCGTGCCCTTCGGCCTGAACTTCCAGGGGGTTAACGCCTGGATGTACCACGCGGGCGGCCTGGAACTGTGGAACGAGGTCTATGCCGATTACGGCCTGACTGCCCTGCCCATGGGCAACACGGGCGTGCAGATGACCGGCTGGTTCAAGAAACCCATTGAATCCGTTAATGATTTCGACGGCCTGAAAATGCGGATCCCAGGCCTGGCCGGCAAGGTCTACGAGAAGCTCGGCGTCGCCGTGAAGCTGCTGCCCGGCGGCGAAATCTTCCCGGCGCTGGAGCGCGGGGTGATCGACGCCGCCGAATTCGTCGGCCCCTTCCAGGACCGCCGCATGGGCCTGCACAAGGCCGCCAAGTACTACTACACCACCGGCTGGCACGAGCCGTCCAACGTGACGGAACTGCTGATGAACAAGAAGGCCTGGGACAGCCTGCCCAATGACCTTCAGGCCATCGTCAAATCCTGCGCCCAGGCCTGCAACCTGGACAGCCATGCCTGGAGCGAGGCCAACAACGCCGACGCCCTGACGGATCTGGTGACCAACCACGGCGTCATCGCCCAGACCCTGCCGGACGCGGTCGTCGCCGAACTGAAGACGCTGACCGAACAGGTACTGGCGGAAAAATCCGCCGCCGATCCGCTGACCAAGAAGGTGCACGACCATTTCATGGCCTTCCGCGCCAAGCACCGGTCCTGGGCGGCGATTTCGGAAAAGCCCTATCAGGGCATGATCTCGTCCTAATGCGGGCGAGGTAATCGCACATGAACCCACGCAGCCCCTCGGGCCTGCGGCGTCTCGAAGCGGCCCTGCTCATTCCCGTGGAATGGGCGGGCCGTCTCGCGGCCGCCTGCGGCCTGCTCATGGTCTTCGTCGTCGCGGGCAACGTGCTCACCCGCTACGGCTTCAATCTCAGCTCCGTCGCCCTGCAGGAACTGGAATGGCATCTGGTGTCGCCCCTCGCCCTGATCGGCATGTCCTATGCCATGCAGAAGGGCGAACACGTGCGCGTGGATTTCCTCTACGCCCGTCTGCCGGTCCCGTGGCGGGCGGTGGTCGACCTGGTCACGGACTTTCTCGTGATCGGGGTTTCCGTCACCATCGTCGTGCTGTCCCTGCCCTACGTGCAACAGTCCTACGGCATCCTTGAGGGCTCGCCCGATCCCGGCGGCCTGCCCTACCGCTGGGTCCTGAAAGCCTTCATTCCCTTGGGCTTCGGCCTTCTCGGCCTGCAGGCGATCAGCCAGGCCCTGGGCGCCCTCACCACCTTCGCCGCCGCGCGCGCCGAGCGGACCGCGCCGCAATGACGGAAATGGAACTCCTCGCCATCGGCATGATCGGTGGCTTCTTCGGGCTTCTGGTCATCGGCATTCCCGTCGCCATCTCGCTCGCCGTCTCTGGCCTTCTGTTCGGCTATCTCGGCTTCGGGACCAGCCTGTTCGGCCTGTTGCCGGGGCGCATTCACGGCGTCGTCACCAACTACACCCTGCTGGCCCTGCCGCTGTTCATCTTCATGGGCGTGATGCTGGAGAAATCCCGCATGGCCGAGGACCTGATCGACGTCATCGGCCATGCCATGGGACGGGTGCGCGGCGGCATGGGTCTCGCCATCGTCATCGTCGGCGTGCTGATGGGAGCGTCGTCGGGCATCGTCGGCGCCACGGTCGTCACCGTCGGCCTGTTGGCGCTTGGCCCCCTGGTGCGGCGCGGCTACGACAAGGGGTTGGCCTGTGGCACCATCTGCGCCTCCGGCACCCTGGGCCAGATCATCCCGCCCAGCCTGGTCCTGATCCTGCTGGCCGACATCCTGGGCCTGTCCGTGGGCACCCTGTTCGCGGCCGCCATGATGCCGGGCCTGATGCTGGCCGGGATTCTGGCGCTCTACCTTCTGCTGGTCGGCCATTTCCGCCCCGACATGGCCCCAGCCATTCCCGAGGCCGAACGGGACGCCATGGGACGGCGCGAGCTGCTGATCAAGCTGGCCAAGGTCGTGCTGCCGCCCCTATCGCTGATCTTCGCCGTGCTGGGCTCCATCGTCGGCGGCGTCGCGGCCCCGACGGAGGCCGCCTCCATGGGCGCCTTCGGCTCCCTCATCCTCGCTCTCATGGGCGGGCGGCTGAACCTGCACATCCTCGCCGATGTCTGCAAAAGCACGCTTCTGACTTCGGCCATGGTGTTCTTCATCCTGATCTGCGCCCAGCCCTTCGGCCTGGCGTTCCGCGGCCTCGGCGGCGAACATCTGGTCGGCTACATGTTCGACTTCATCCCGGGCGGCGTAATGGCCGACCTTCTGTTCATGATGGCGGTGATCTTTGTGCTGGGCTTCTTCCTGGAATGGATCGAGATTTCCTACATCGCCCTGCCCCTGTTCCTGCCCGTGTTCGCCAATTCGGGCATCGACATGGTGTGGCTCGCGATCCTGGTCGCCATGAACCTGCAGACGTCGTTCCTGACGCCGCCCTTCGGCTGGGCCCTGTTCTTTTTGAAGGGGGTGGCGCCGCCGGAAATCACCACCGGCGACATCTACCGGGGGGTCATTCCGTTCATCGCCTTGCAGATGGTGGCGCTCGGCCTGTTGTTCGCCTTCCCGGAAATCGCGACCTGGCTGCCCAAGGCGATCGGGTGGTAGCGCATGTTTAGACCGCCCACCGCGACAGCCACGGCACGAAGGCAAGCAGCAGCACGACCACCAGCATGGTCAGGACATAGGGCACGGCGCGTACGGCGATCTGCATCACCGGCACCCCTGTCAGGCCCGACAAGACGAACAGATTGAGGCCGAGCGGCGGCGTAATGAAGCCGACGCCCAGGGCCGTAACCATGAAAATGCAGAAATGGATGCTGTCCATGCCGATTTCCTGAGCCAGCGGCAGCATCAGGGGCGCCAGGATGACGATGTTCGGCGTCGTCTCCATGACGCATCCGGCGACCACGAACACGCCCAGCATCAGCAGGACCACGATCCAGGGCTCGGTGGTCAGGGTGGTGATGGTGCCGACGAAGGCCTGCGGCACGCCAAGGGCCGCGAGGGCCTGCGCCAACAACAAGGCAATGCCGATGATCGGCGCGATGACGCCGTTCACTTCGGCCGAACGTTCCATCATGCGGGGGACGTCCGACAGGCGAAGCTGTTTCGTGCCGAAACCGATGGCGATTGCGGTCAGCACCGCCACCGAGGCCGATTCCGTGGGGGTGAAAATGCCGGAATAGATCCCGCCTAGAATGATGAACGGCACCATCAGGGCATACCGCGCCGCCCAGAAGGCGCGGCCAAACACCGGCACGGAAAAACCACCCGAGCTGCGCTCATAGCCGCGCACCCGATTCACGGCGACATTGGTCAGGATAATGGCGAGCAGCACCATTACCCCCGGCAGGGCAGCGGCCAGGAACAGTGTCGACGCCGAGATGCCCAATGTCAGGCCGATGATGATGTAAGAAATCGACGGCGGGATCAGGATGCCGGTCGTCGCGCCGCTGGCCACCAGGGCGCAGGCATAGGGCAGCGGATATCCTCTCGCCACCAGATGCGGAATGGTGATGCGCCCGAGCGCCGCCGCATCGGCGGCGTCGGAACCCGAGATGCAGGCGAAGAAGCCGCAGCCCATGACCGTCGAGGTTCCCAGGCCGGAGCGGATCCAGCCCAATGAGGCTTCGGCCAAGCCCAAGAGCTTATGCGACATCCGGGTGGTGACGATGACGTCGCCCGTCAGAATGAACAGCGGCACGGCGATCAGGGAAAAGCTGTCGATGCCGGAAAACAGGGTTTCGCCGATCAACGTCAACGGCAGAACTTCGGTGACCGACAGCAACAGCGCCGTGCCCAGGCCCAGGACAACCCAGATCGGCACCCCCAGTAAAATCAGGGCGGCCATGCCCAGCACCGGCCCGTAGACCGTCCAACCCAGCTCCGTTGACGCGGCGTATAGTTGGTACATCACTCGAACAACTTCTTGCCGCGGTACACCGGGCGTCCGGCACGGTGGTCATCGATGTCGCGCACCAGGTTCTGCACGATGCGCCCCAGCGTCATGGCGAATCCCAGCGGCACGGCGATCAGGAAAAACGTCCGATTGATGCGCAGTCCGTCGGTGACGTTGTGAAAATCGATCGCCGTGAGGATCGGAATCATGGAGTAGTAGAGCGCGACGATGGCGAACGCCATGGTCGCCAAATCGGCAAAGACATACAACCAGACATGGTGGCGTTCCGGCACCAAGCCATAGATGATGTCGATGCGGATATGACTGCGGTTCTTGACCCCGGCACTGGCCCCCACCCAGGTCAGATAGATGAAGGCAAAACGGGCGATTTCCTCGCCCCAGATGCTCGAGTACGACAGCAGGAACCGGCGCACGACCTCGACGCCGATAACGGCGACGACGAGAGCGTAGAAGACGAGAAGCAGGTAGCGTTCGCCGTTCTGGTCGATGGTGCGTAGGATCGCGCGCGTCATCGCGGTCTATATCTCATTGATCAACAGAAAAATGGCGGGCCGCAAGCGGCCCGCCATGCACGGATGGGCCTCAGCCCTTGACGTCGTCCACGTAGTACTGACCCTGGGTTTCCGCCGCTTCCTGGAAGGCGCCGAACTTGGCCAGGCTTCCGGCAAGCTGAATTTTCAGGTCGTTCCATTCCGGGCGCTGGGCGCCGGTGACTTCCTTCCACTGCTGCAATTCGGCTTCGTTGGGGGCGTAGTATTTGGTGCCGCCCTTGGCCATTTCCGCCATGGCGTAGGCGCGCGATGCCGGCACCTGAGCCAGGTTCTGCTGGAAGGTGATGTCGGCGGCGGTGCGGATACCGGCCTGGGTGCTTTCCGGCAGGCTGCGCAGCCATTGCAGATTGCAGGAATAGACCTGGGCGTCTTCGACCGACTTGATGAACGACACGGTTTCCAAAAGGCCGCTGAAACCGGCGGCATACAGGGCGACGAGCGCCGGATCCAGGCCGTCGGCGACCCCTTCCTTGATGGCGGTCGGCGTTTCACCCCAGGCCACGGGCGTCGGATTGGCGCCGGCCATGCGGTAGAACTGCTGCAGGATCTTGGAGCCGGGCACGCGGAACTTCATGCCTTTCATGTCTTCCGGCGTTTTCAGAACCTTGCCGAAGCCGTTGCGGGTAGCCGCCGTGCGCGGATCGAGCACCAGATAGAGCAGCACCTCGAAGCCCTTCTCGTTGACCTTGGTGTGGACGTCGTCCTTCCAGGTCTTGGAGGTCACCAGATTGGTGAACTTCTGGTTGGTGTTGGCCCAATAGGGCACGTTGATCAGGTCGATGGCCGGCGCGAAGGGCGCAAAGTTGGACACGGAATGTTGCGCCGCCTGGATGGTGTTGGACTGCACCTTGGAGGCCAATTGTCCGCCCTTGCCCAGGACACCGCCCGGCGACAACTTCACGTAGACGTCGCCGTTGGTCAGGTTCTGGATGTTTTCCTTCAGGTTCAACTGCACCAACGGATAGTATCGGGTGGCGCCCACGACGTACTCCGTCGCCAGATTCATGGTCGTCTTGGCGGCCTTCTGACGTTCGTTTTCTTCCTTGGCCGTCTGCGCCACGGCCTGCTCGGAAAACAGGGCCGATCCCGCCGCCGTCACCGCCAGGGCGGTGAAACCATAGGTTTTGGTCAACTGCCAGAAGCGCCGACGATCGATGGGCGTCTGGAACACGTTTTCGCGCTGAAGCTTGTCTGACATCGTTGTCTCCTCCCAAAGACAGTTTTGATACGGACTGCGGGCGTCACCTTGCGGATTGCGCGTCCGGCCGACCGTCGTCATGAACGACAGCTTCGGCATTGCCATCATCCGCCTCCTGCCGTTCGCGGATCAAGGTGCCAACCACAAAAAATACGACAGCCAGCAGCAGGGTCAGGAACTGCAACCATTCCGGAAGGTGCAAGGGGATTGTGTTTCCCGCGACGATCTGCGCCTTGGCGATCAGAATGTCGGCGGCGAAAACGGCGAACACCAGGGCCGCCGCCCAAAAAAACGCACGCGATCTGTCCATGCCGTGACGCCTCCCCGCCCTATCGGTTTGTATCGGGTGACTCTAGGGACCGGCTCGGCCCACTGTCCAGTCCGTTTCCGATGCCGTTGGCTACTGCCTTGGCACGTAGTGGTCCTGCCACTTCAACACGATGTTGAAGCTGACCGAGACCCGCGTGTCCTTGGACAGGTTCGGATGGATGAAGTGGCTGAGGAAGGCCGGCCACATCATCAGCAGGCCCGGTTCGGGCAGCACCGTGTATTCCGGGTCGACGTAGGGGTCCTTGGCGATCGCCGTCATGTTCACGCCCGGGCGCGGGTCGTAGAAGGTGATGTGCGAGGGGCGCAGGTCGGCGCGGTTGCGCAGGGGCTCCTTGGCCCCCGGCATCTTCAGGTAATAGGTCCCGGACAGGTACGATCCCGGATGGTTATGGGCGTCGTGGTAATCGCCCAGGCGGTTGATGTTGGGCCAGCCCTGGATGGTCCATTTCACGTCGTAGTCGATGCCGATGGCGCGCAGATAATCAACCACGGTCTGGTTGATCTGCTCGCGCAGCCAGCCGACGGCGGGGTCGTCCAGATTGAAGAAATCGGGCGCCAGATAGTCCGTGGTCAGGTTCTTGTTCACCCGCTCCATGTCGCGGATCAGCTTGACCAGGGCCTGGGTCGGTTCCTCGAACCCCGGCAGGCGCCGGCGCATCAGCTTGGTCGGCCACAGGTCGAGAATGCCGTCTTGAGGTGAATCGGACATGTCAGACAACGGCCGCTGTGCGGCGGGCTAGAAGCATCCCAGCCCGTACAGGCTGTTCTGGACCACCTTCATGGCGTTCGCATCCAGGCTTTTCGACAGCACGAAGGTCCCCGCGTCCCTCAATTCGGGCGCGAAGATCAGGGCGGCCATGCCGACCAGGGCTGCGAGTGCGATCTGCCGTTGCATGGCCGCCATAATATGGCCGAACGGCCCCCGATCCAAGAAAAATGGCGGGGCCGAGGCGGCCCGCCGGTCACGCTTTCGCGAGTCCGCATGGATATCCGGGCCGTGTTTCCTATATGCTGAACCACACCCGGATTTTCGAGGATGACCGCCATGTTTTCCCTGTTCAAGATGCCGAACAAATCTGAACTGCCGACCGCCGACCAGGCCCTGCCCGGCCGCGACGCGGCGATCCCCACCTCCGAATTCCATGTCGTCACCGGCAACCGCATCAAGCCGCCGTTTCCCGACGGCATGGAAACCGCCGTGTTCGGCATGGGCTGCTTCTGGGGGGCAGAGCGCATGTTCTGGCAGACGCCCGGCGTATGGACGACGGCGGTCGGCTACGGCGCCGGGTTCACCCCCAATCCGACCTATCAGGAGGTCTGCACGGGCCAGACCGGCCATAACGAAATTCTGCTCGCGGTTTACGACACGGCCAAGGCGAGCTTCGAGGATATGCTGAAGGTGTTCTGGGAAAACCACGACCCGACCCAGGGCATGGGCCAGGGCAACGACCGGGGCACCCAATACCGCTCCGGCATCTACGTCAATTCGCCCGAGCAGCGCCGCGCCGCAGAGGCCTCGCTGATGGCCTATCAGAAGAAACTCACCGACGCCGGCTACGGCAGGATCACGACCGAAATCAAGGATGCGGGGCCGTTCTATTACGCCGAGGAAGCGCACCAGCAGTATCTGGCCAAGAACCCCCGGGGCTATTGCGGCCTCGGCGGCACGGGGGTGGCCTGTCCGGTCGGGCTGAACGGCTGATTTCCGGTTGTTTAAGGGCGACTGCCCTTTATTGAGTATTCAGTTCGTGGGCGGCCCCGGCAACCATGCGCTCTACTGCATGCCGGAATGGAAACCCTCGCCGCACACGGAGTTTCCCGATCTTCACAAAACGGCGCTTTGAACCACAACCTGATTGCGGCCGTTTTCTTTTGCTTGATACAACGCCTGATCCGCCCAATTGATCATATCTTTTTCCGTCACCGCCTCGCCAGGAACAAGGGCGACAACACCTAGACTCATTGTCACGCGATCCGCTGTGGCACTGGCTGCGTGTGGAATATTACGGTCAAAAATATTCTCAAGGATTCGGTGCGCGACCTGCACCGCACCTTGTGATTCGATGTTAGGCAGAATGACGGCAAATTCCTCGCCGCCATACCGTGCGGTGACGTCCATGGGACGGCCGGCCGACTTGCCAATGGTTTCACCAACAAGGGTTAGACACTCGTCCCCGCCCTGATGCCCATAGTGGTCGTTGTAAGCTTTGAAGTGATCAATATCGCCCAGAATCAACGCCAGGGCTTCCCCCCCCTTGCGGGCACGGTCCAAACATTCACTCAAAGCCGTGTCAAAGGCGCGCCGATTGGCAAGACCGGTCAGTTTGTCCATGTTCGCCAGAAGCTTCAGTGAATCCTCGGCTTTCTTTTGCGCCGTCATATCGCGAAGGGTTTCAACAACGGCAATCAAGTCGCCGTGTTCGTCGTAAATCGGCCCTGCATTAATGGCTAAATATAATCGCAACGAGGCCCGCGGCATAACGCACCAATTTTCCGCCCTGAGCCCGTTGTGCACTTCGGGTGCGGAATGGGTGGCGTACAGCGCATCCAGGTCTTCTTTGTTTCCGCCGACAAACATGTCTGCCAAACATGCCCTAGGCTTTTCGTAAAAACCGCGCCAATGGGACTTGGTTCCGATCACATCTTCGGCAAGCACGCCTGTCAACCGTTCGAGGGCTTTGTTCCAGATGATGACCTTACCTTCGGCGTCCAACACAAAGGTCGGGACGATTAGGTCTTCCATCAATTTCGTCGCGAAGGATCGTCGGTTTTCGGCATTGTCAACCAACGGGCTTACTCCAAATTGGTCCATTTTCAGGGAAGAAATTCCGGGCGATTATTAGTGTTGCTGAACACGATATACGTTTCAATTGGACGTATGTCATAGAACCGGGACTTGTCGTGAAAGCGTCGGAAGCCGGAAACGCTGCTTCGCGTGGAAAGTTCCCAAACCTGAAATTCCGCCGGTTTTAGGAAGCTCTATACCGCGACATATCGGCAAATGCCGCGACCGCCGCGCTGGCGATGACGGTCTCATACCCGCGCTCGGGATAGGGCACATTCAAGCCCCCTTTGACGACGTGGACCGATGCGCGGCCGTGCGGCAGCAGGGCCTGCACCGCTTCGACGTCGACCGCCGAGGGGTCCTGCACGCCGATCGTCACCTCGACCGTCATATCGGTATCCGGGTCCCGGCCCAGTTCGCGCATGAACGACAGGCTTGAATGATGGATGGCGTCATCGACGGCGCGGCACGCGGCTTTCGTGTAGTTGCCCCCGCGCAGCGAGACACCGGAGCCCATTTCCAAAATCACGCGATCCAGTTTTTCACTCATCGGGCGTCCCCCAGGACGTCGTCCGGAACGTCCATGCGGACCACGACGGCCGCATGGGCAAGCAGGGTCGAATCCTGGCCGTCCGGCGTCGCTATTTCCAATCCACCTTCCTTGCAGGTCACGGTGATTTGGCCATAGGGAAAGACGGCCGCGACGGCGGCCTTGTCGATGGTCTCGGGGCGGGGTGCGCCGATGGTTACCTCGATGACCATGTTGTCGCGCGGCTGCCCCAGGGCATCGGCGATTTGCAGGAAATTCCGCCACAGCGCGTCACGCACCGCGCGTTCGGCGGCCTTGGTGCTGTCCGCGCCGTGGATATCGGTTCCCTGCCCGAGCTGCAGAACCATGCGTTTCAAGCTCACCGCGCCCCACTCCCATTATGTCATTGATATAATTGGCGACCCCGGCAGGACTCGAACCTGCAACCTGCTGCTTAGAAGGCAGCTGCTCTATCCAGTTGAGCTACGGGGTCCCCCGGCAGGCATGCGCCGGTAAAACGGCCCGACGCGCAGCCCGGATCAGTGGGTCCAGACGTCGCCCACTCTGTCGAAGGCGAAGTTGTCGGAATAGCTCTTCGGCTTGACGCGGCGGGTATGGGGTTCGATCACCTTGTAGATCAGGCCGTTCTTCTTGGCGTAGTCGATGGCCTCGTCCTTGCTGTCGAACTTGAGCCGCAGCTGGCCCCGGGTATCGCCCGAGCCGATCCAGCCCATCAGGGGATCGGCGACGCGGGCCTCCGACGGCTCGTATTCCAAAATCCAACGCCGGGTTTTGCCCCGGCCGGACTGCATGGCGTTCTTCGCCGGCTGAAAAATGCGCGCTTCGCTCATCTTCCCAATTCCCATCCTGGCGCGACCGATTGCCGCGCGTCTTAAGGTCTTCTATGCGGCCATCGGGCCGCGCCGTCAACGGTCACATGGGCGGGGCGGCGGGACGGCACCGGGCCCCCTGCCCGAATACTGGTCGGGGCGACTGGATTCGAACCAGCGACATCGTGCTCCCAAAGCACGCACTCTACCAGGCTGAGCTACGCCCCGACGCGGGGGGAAACCTATGATTTAAGCCTGCCCAAGGCAAGCGCGGCTTGGCCGTCCGGGGCCTAGCGGAAAATTGCGTGCTCGACCCGGTCGCCGACACGGACGCCGAGCCGCGCCACGGTGCCGGCCGCGACCTCGAGCACGGCGCGGTTGCGCTCCGGCGCCTCGATGGTTTCCAGCGATTGCGGCGTCGTGCGTTCGCGGATGAATCCGATGCGCCCGTCCGCGCCGATGAACAGCATGTCCAAGGAAATGAAGGTGTTGCGCATCCACATGGAAATGTAGATCTCGCGCCCGAAGTCGAACAGCATGCCGCGGTCCGGGGCCAGGTCGCGGCGGTACATCAGGCCGAGGGCGCGCTGCGCGTCGTCGGCCGCGATTTCGACCTTGAACGGATGGGCGCCGCTTGCCGTATGCACGACCAGGCTGGATTCGGCGAATCGGATGGAAGGATTGCCCGCATGGGCCGCGGCCATGCCGCCCAGAACAAGACAAAACACCGCCATGACACCGGCCTGAAGCAGGATCCGGCGGCGCATGATTTTCCACGATCCGAAAATCCCACCGTTCATCCCATGCCACCTCACCTATTAATTATACAGCTGCACATAGAATTCGACCCCCTCTGGTATACCAGAGCGAACCTCCTTGTTATTCCATGAAATTATGCCCATTTTGTTGTCACGTCGATGGCTTTGGGTGATATACCTGAGCCTGCGATAACGTTGCTTTCGGTGCCGTCATTCAACGGTGCGGCAATACCGAATCAGGGGAAGAACGGGGGAACCTTTCAGTGCTCCATGCGATCAGCCTTAGCATCGGCTTGGCCGCGTTATGGTGGCTGCTGTCGGGCTATACGATTCCCCTGATCCTGGCTTTCGGCGCGGGCTCCGTCGCCCTGGTCGTGTTCATCGCCCATCGCATGGACGTGGTTGATCACGAAGGCCACCCGATCCATGTCACCTGGCGCTGGCTGACCTACCTGCCCTGGCTGGGCAAGGAAATCGTCACGGCCAACATCGACGTGGTCAAGGCCGTGCTGTCGCCCAAGGGCCGGGTCCATACCTCGGTCCTGCGCACCAAGGCGACGCAGAAGACCGAACTGGGTCATGTCATCTACGCCAATTCCATCACCCTCACGCCCGGCACGGTGACCCTCGCCGTCGAAGACGGGGTGATGATCGTCCACGCGCTGACGCGCGGCGCCGCCGACGGCATCAAGTCCGGCGAGATGGACCGACGCTGCACCGCCGTCGAGGGCGCTCCCGGAGAGGACCGCTAACGCCATGAGCTTCGCCGTAGCATCCCTCGCCGTTCTGGTCACCATGGTTCTGGTCCTGGTGCGTGCCCTCAAGGGCCCGACCGTGTTCGACCGCATCCTGGCCGTCAACGCCTTCGGCACGCTGACCGTGCTGCTGATCTCGGTCGTCGGATTTTTGCAGGGACGGCCGGAGTTCCTCGATCTGGCGCTGGTCTATGCCCTCATCAACTTCATCGGCACCATCGCCGTGACCAAGTTCATCAAGTTCCGGGACATGGGTCATGGCGAGCAGGCCGCCGGTCCCGACGTGGGGGACATCTGATCATGGGGGCCATTGATCCCATCATCTTCGACATCCTGACCTGGCTGTTCATCCTGCCGGGGGCGGCGCTGCTGATCATCGGCGGCATCGGCATGATCACCATGCCCGACGTGTTCGCGCGCATGCATCCGGCCGGCGTCATCGACACCCTGGGCTGCGAGTTGATCCTGGTCGGCCTGATGTTCCAGGCCGGGCTGACCATCGTCACGGTCAAGCTGGCCCTGATCCTCGCCTTCATCTTCTTCACCAGCCCGACGGCGACCCACGCCCTGGCCCGCGCCTGTCTCAACGCCGGGGTCACGCCCCGGGTCGACGAGGAAAAGAGCGCGGCCCTCAGCCGGGGAGGCCGGTCATAGAAAACGTCGTCATCATCGTCCTGATGCTCATCATGGGCGCCGTGGCGCTGGCCATCGCGCGCATCCGCGACCTGTTCGCCGTGTCCATGCTGTCGGGCATCTTCTCGCTGACCGGCGCCGCCGTCTATGTGGTGCTGGACGCGGTCGACGTCGCCTTCACCGAGGCCGCCGTGGGGGCCGGCATCTCCACCGTGCTGATGCTGGGCACCCTGGCGTTGACCACCCGCAAGGAAAAGATGGGCGGCGGCAAGTCCAAAAGCACCGCCGCCTTCCTGGTCGTCGCAGTGACCGGCGCGGTGCTGGTCTACGGCACCTTCGACATGCCTCGCTACGGCGACAAGATCGCCCCCATCCACCACCATGTGGTGCCCCGCTATATCGAGAAATCGGGCGCGGAAGTGGGCATGCCCAACATCGTCACCAGCGTGCTGGCCAGCTACCGGAGCTTCGATACGCTGGGCGAGGTTTTCGTGATCTTCACCGCCGCCACCGGCGTATTGGCCATTCTGGGCCGGGCCAGGCGCCGGCGCGAGGATGAGGAAGCGGACGAAGACGGCTCCGGCGCGAAGGAGACCGCATCATGATGCACCGCAAGGTCGTTCTCCGCGTCGTCTCCAAGCTGCTGATTCCGCCGATCCTGCTGTTCGCGCTCTATGTTCAGTTCCACGGCGATTTCGGCCCCGGCGGCGGGTTCCAGGCCGGCGTGATCTTCGGCGCGGGCTTCATCCTCTACGCCATCCTGTTCGGCGTCGACACGGTGAAGCGAGTGCTGCCGCCCTGGTCGACGCGCCTGCTGCTGGTCGTCGGCGTGCTGACTTATGGATTAACTGGGGTCGCGGGGCTGATCCTGGGCGGCAACTATCTGGATTACAACGTGCTGGCCCACGATCCGGTAAACGGCCAGCACTACGGCATTCTGATCGTCGAACTGGGCGTCGGCATCACGGTCGCGGCGGCGATGATCACGATCTTCAACGTGTTCGCCGGCCAGTCGGGCGGGGACTGAGCCATGCAGGGTTTCGTCGACATCTTCAAACCGCTGTACGACATGTGGCTTTCGTTCGAGGGCTTCATGGTCGGCCCGGCGTCGCCCGGCCTGCTCGGCTATTGGATCGTCATCGCCCTGATGATGACCGGCTTCTACATCGTCATCGCCCATGACAATCTGGTGAAGAAGATCGTCGGCCTGAACGTGTTTCAGGTCTCGGTCTTTCTGTTCTACATCCTGATGGCCAAGGTCACGGGCGGCACGGCGCCGATCCTGGCCGAAGGCATCAAGCAATATTCCAACCCCCTGCCCCATGTCCTGATCCTGACCGCGATCGTGGTCGGCGTGGCGACCACCGCCCTCGGCCTTGCCCTGGTGGTGCGCATCCGCAACGCCTACGACAGCATCGAGGATGACGAGATCCTGGCCGTCGAAGAGGAGGAGGACAGGTGACCGCCTTCTACGCCTATTTCCTGTCGCTGCCCTTTGCCGCCGCGATCGAACCGCACCTGCCCATCCTGCAGGTCGTGGTGCCGCTTCTCTCCGCGCCGATCTGCGTGCTGCTGCGCGACGCCAGGTTGAGCTGGCTGTGGGCGACGATCGTCACCTGGATCGCCTTCTTCATCGCCCTTGTCCTGTTGGGCAAGGTGCTGGCCAGCGGCCTGATCATTTACGAACTCGGCAGTTGGCCGGCGCCCTGGGGCATCGAATACCGCATCGACGCGGCCAACGCTTTCGTCCTGGTGATCATCACGGCGATCGGCGCCGTCACCCTGCCCTATGCCAAGGCCAGCGTGGAAAAGGAAGTGTCGGAACCCCGCATCTACCTGTTCTACCTGATGTACATGCTGTGCCTGACGGGGCTGATCGGCATCACGACCACGGCGGACGCCTTCAACCTGTTCGTGTTCCTGGAAATCTCGTCCCTGTCCAGCTACGTGCTGATCAGCCTGGGCGGCAACCGCCGGGCCCTGACCGCGTCCTACCGCTACCTGATCATGGGCACCCTGGGCGCGACCTTCTACATCATCGGCGTCGGCATGATGTACATGATGACCGGATCGCTCAACATGGCGGACCTCGCGACCCTGCTGCCGGCCGTCGACCATACGCGCACGGTATTGGCCGCCTTCGCCTTCGTGGTCATCGGACTGGGGCTCAAGCTCGCGATGTTCCCGCTGCACACCTGGCTGCCCAACGCCTATGCCTTCGCGCCCTCGGCGGTCACCGTGTTCCTCGCCTCGACGGCGACCAAGGTCGCGATCTATGCCTTGCTGCGCCTCGTCTTCACCGTGTTCGGCGGCACCGACCTGTTCGCCTCCACGGACATCAACCTGATGCTGATGATCGTCGCCATCGCCGGCATGTTCGCCGGCGCCTTCGTCGCGATCTTCCAGAAAGACGTGAAGCGCATGCTGGCCTATTCCAGCGTGTCGCAGGTCGGTTACATGGTGCTCGGCATCGGCATGGCGACCGCCGCCGGGCTGACCGGGGGTATCGTCCACCTGTTCAATCACGCCGTCATGAAAGGTGCCGCCTTCATGGCCGTGGGCGCCATGTTCTACGTGATCGGCTCGGTCAGGCTCGACGACCTTGCCGGCATCGGCAAGCGCATGCCCGTGACCACGGCGGTATTCCTGGTCGCAGGATTGTCGTTGATCGGCACGCCGGTGACGGTCGGCTTCATTTCCAAATGGCAGTTGGTGCAGGCCTCCCTCGCCCTCGGCTGGTGGTATGTCGCCGTCGGTATCCTGCTGTCGTCGCTGCTCGCCATCGTCTACGTCTGGCGGGTGGTCGAAGTCGCCTACCTCAAGGCCCCGCCCGAAGGCGCCGCTCCGCGCAGCGAGGCGCCGTTGTCCATGCTGATACCCATGATCGTGCTCGCCGCCGCCACCGTTTGGTTCGGCATCGACGGCGACACCACCCTGCGCATCGCCGGTGAGGCGGCCAACGCCCTGATGGGTCCCGCCTCGGGAGGCAAGCCATGACCGGTCTGCTTGCCGGCTGGGCGCCGGGTGACGCCCTGGTCCTGGCCCTCGTCATTCCGGTCATCGGGGCCTTTCTGGTGCTTGCCCTCGGGCGTTGGGAAAACGCCCGCGACGGCGCCAGCCTGCTGACCGCCGCCTGCCTGTTCTACGTCGTGACCCAGCTTTACCCCATCGTCGCGGCCGGCGGCCGGCCCGACATCGTGCTGTTCGACATGGTGCCGGGGCTGTCGATCCGCCTGACGCTGGAGCCGCTCGGCATGATCTTCGCCGGGATCGCCAGTTTCCTGTGGATCGTCACCACGCTGTACGCCATCGGCTACATGCGCGGCCATCACGAGGAAAACCAGACCCGGTTCTTCTTCTTCTTCGCCATCGCCATCGCCTCGGCCATCGGCGTCGCGCTTGCCGGCAACATGCTGACCCTGTTCGTGTTCTACGAAATCCTGTCGGTCTCCACCTTCCCGCTGGTTGCCCATCACGGCACGGAAGAGGCCAAGCGCTCGGGCCGCATCTATCTCGGCATTTTGCTGTCGACCTCCATCGGCTTCCTGTTGTTCGGCATGATTTGGACCTGGCAGATCGCCGGCACCCTCGACTTCGTAAAGGGCGGCGTGTTCAACGCGGAACAGGCCCAGGGCCCCATGATGGCGGTGCTGCTGGCGCTTTACGCCTTCGGCATCGGCAAGGCGGCGCTCATGCCGTTCCACCGCTGGCTGCCGGCCGCCATGGTTGCCCCGACCCCGGTCTCGGCACTGCTGCATGCGGTCGCGGTTGTGAAGGCGGGCGTATTCTCAGTGGTCAAGGTGGTGGTCTACATCTTCGGCATCGACATCCTGAACGCGGCCCCCGGCACGGACTTTCTGCTTTACGTCGCGGGCTTCACCATCATCGCCGCTTCCGTGGTGGCGTTGCGCCAGGACAACCTGAAACGGCGGCTGGCCTATTCGACCGTGTCGCAGTTGTCCTACGTGGTCATCGCGGCAGCGATCCTGACCCCTATCTCCGTCGCCGGCGCCGCCATCCACATCGCCGCCCATGCCTTCGGCAAGATCACCCTGTTCTTCGCGGCCGGCGCGATCATGGTGACATCGCACAAGACCGAGGTCAGCCAGCTTAACGGCATCGGCCGGCGCATGCCGCTGACCATGGTGGCCTTCGCCATCGGCGCGCTCAGCATGATCGGGCTGCCGCCCACGGCGGGCTTCGTGTCGAAATGGTTCATCCTGCAGGGCGCGGCCCAGGCCGAGCAATGGACCGCAATCGTGATCGTGGTCCTGTCGACCCTGCTCAACATGGGCTACTTCATCCCCATCATATACGCCGCCTTCATGAAACCCGAGGACCGTCCTGACGACGGCGTCAAAGGCGATGGTCATGCCCACGATGCCGAGCACGGCGACGGACACGATGACCACGGGCACGGCCACGGCATCAAGTACGATCACGGCGAGGCCGCCTTCCCCATGGCCTGCGCCCTGGCGGTGACCGCGGGCATGACATTCGTTCTGTTTCTGAAACCGGACCTGGTCGTCGGCCTGGCCCAGCAGCTGACGGGGATCGCGCCATGAGCGACACCAGCCCCCGCCCCGAGGGCGGCGACAAGCACTGGCTGGTCCGCCCCCGGACCATCCGCAACCTGTGGATCGGCGGCATCATTCTGCTGCTTGCCGTGACCATGCTCGACGTCATCGTGCACAAACACGTGTACTTCGGGATCGAGGGCAGCTTCGGGTTCTATTCCTGGTACGGCCTGCTGACCTGCGCCGCCATGGTCGTTGTCGCCAAGCTTCTCGGCCAGTTCCTGAAACGGGAGGATACGTACTATGACGATGCCGATTGAGTGGCTCGCCCAGTATCCCTTCCCGCCCGCCCTGATCCTGATCCTGGGCGGCGTTGTCCTGCCGCTGCTGCCGGCCGGCCTGCGGCCCGCCGCCGTGCTCGGCCTGCCGCTGGCGACGCTGGTCATGGGGCTCAGCGTCCCCGACGGGGTGCTGCTCTATCATCCCTTCATCGGCTTCGAACTTGAACTGGTGCAGGGCGACCGCCTGGGCCGCCTGTTCTCCACCATCTTCTCGATCATGGCTTTCGCCGGCGGGCTCTATGCCTTCCGCCATTCCAAGGTGATGGAACTGTCGGCCGCCTTCGTCTACGCGGGCGGGGCCGTCGGCGTCGCTTTCGCCGGTGACCTGATCACGATGTTCGTGTTCTGGGAAATCATGGCCATCGGCTCGACCCTGGTCATCTGGTCGGCCCGCACCAAGGCGTCGCAGGGCGCCGCCATGCGCTACCTCGCGGTTCACCTGTTCGGCGGCGTGGTGCTGATGGCCGGCATCGTCGCGCACGTGAACGCAACGGGTTCAATCGAATTCGGCGCGATCAAGCTGGACAGCATCGGCGCCTGGCTGATGCTGGTCGGTTTCCTGATCAATGCCGGGGCGCCGCCGTTTTCCAGCTGGATCCCCGACGCCTATCCGGAATCCAGCCCCTTCGGCATGGTGTTCCTGTCCGCCTTCACGACCAAGACCGCCGTGTTCGTGCTGATCCGCACCTTCGCCGGGGCGGAAGTCCTGATCTACGTCGGCGTCTACATGGCCTGCTACGGCATCATCTATGCGCTGCTTGAAAACGACATGCGCCGCATCCTGGCGTATTCCATCGTCAATCAGGTCGGCTTCATGATCTGCGGCATCGGCATCGGCACGGAAATGGCGCTGAACGGCGCCGCCGCCCATGCCTTCGCGCATATCATCTACAAGGCGCTTCTGATCATGTCGGCGGGGGCCGTGCTGCAACAGACGGGCAAGCGCAAATGCACGGACCTGGGCGGCCTGTTCCAAAGCATGCCGCTGACCTGCATCTGCGGCACCATCGGGGCGCTGGCCATCTCGTCGTTCCCCTGGACGTCGGGCTTCGTGTCCAAATCCATGATCAACACCGCCGCCGCCACGGAACACCTGGCCTTCGTTTGGTATGTGCTGATGGCGGCCTCGGCCGGGGTGTTCCTGCACGCCGGGATCAAGTTCCCCTGGTTCGTGTTCTTCCAGAAGGATTCCGGCATGCGCCCGCCCGACCCGGCGTGGAACATGAAAGCGGCGATGATCTTCTTCGCCTTCCTGTGCATCGCGCTCGGCGTCTATCCGGACCCGCTCTATGCCTTGCTGCCCTACACGGTCGACTACGAGCCCTATACCCTGGCCCATGTCGCCGAGATGCTGCAGCTGCTCCTGTTCTCTGGCCTCGCGTTCTTCCTGCTGCTGCCCATGATGAAGCGCACGCTGACCATTTCGCTTGACTTCGACTGGTTCTACCGGGTCGCCGGGCCGTTCGTGGTCACCCGGGTGGTGGCGATGCTGGCGGCCATCGGCGCGGCCATCGAGGGCACGCTGACCAAGGCCGCCGTCGATACCATCGCGGTCATCCGCCGCCACCATGGCCCCGAAGGCTTGATGGCCAAGACCCTGCATCTCAGTTCGATGGTGTTCTGGGTGGTGGCGGCGCTGGCCTTCGCGCTGATCCTGGACTTCGCCCGGGGGATTTAATCCCGGTTTCGGGCGAAGCCGTCTACTGTTCTTCGATGCGCAGGTTGACGTCCATTTCCTCGAGCCCGCCGCCCGAGCGCAGGCCCCGGATCGGGCAGGCCGTGCCGTAGTCGAGCCCCAGCGCCAGACGGATGTAGGCGTCGGTCGCGCATTGATCGTTGGCCGGATCGAAGCTGACCCAACCCAGCCCCTCGACCAAAATCTCCGTCCAGGCGTGGCTCGCCAGATGGCTGTCGTTGCCGGACCCCGCCGCCAGGTATCCCGATACATAGCGCGCCGGCAGGCCCAGGTGCCGGGCCGCGGCGATGAGAAGATGCGCCTGGTCCTGGCATACGCCCTTGCCGGCGGCCAGTGCCTCGGAAGCCTTGGTTTCCACCGTGGTCTGGCCGGACTGGTACTGCACGGCCTCGGCGACGGCGGCCATCAGCGCATGCCCCGCGGCAAGCGCCCCTTGCGATGCAAGCACCTTGCCCACGGGTTTGGCGAACTTGCGGATCGCGTCGTCGGCGTCGGTGTAGTCCGTCGGCGTCAGGAAGATATAGGCCGGCAGCCCGTCGTCCATGGGCAGGATGCCGTTGGTGTCCGATGTCGTGATTTCGCCGGTGACGGTGACCCGCACCTCGTCGTGCTCCCCATCAAGGGTCGCAACATGGGCCTGGTTGTCGAAGCCGTCGGTCCAGGGCGTCAGCCGCCCGGTCGCCGTGATGTCCCACTGGCGGACCCGTTGACACAGGTCCGCGCGCGGCGTCATCCGAATGTACTGAATCGAACGGCTCGCCGCTTCCGCGAACTTGAACTGGGTGACGTGATTGACGGTCAGATGCATGAAGCACTCACTGGATCATCAGGAAGTCTTTTTGGATTTGCAGGCTCAGGTCGTGCAGACCGCCCCGGTAATCCTCCAGGAACCGCGCCATGCCCGTGCGGTAGACGCGGTCGATGCGCGCCGACTGCAACCGGTTCAACAGATCGCCCGCCTGTTCGGCGCTGCGCGAACGGGGACGCAGGCCCTGCAGCACTTCGCAGATTTCCTCGACGCAGGCCATGACCGAGCGCGGGATTTCCGCGTTCAGGGTCAGCAGCTCGACGACCCGGCGCGGATCGATCTGGCTTTTGTAGATTTCCCGATAGGCCTTGTAGGCGTTGACCGAACGCAGCAGCGTGCCCCACTGGTAGTAATCGAGGGTCGCCGTGTCCTCGCGCGAAACAGGCCCCGTCGGCTTGAAGGTATGGGCGCGGGCGGCCAGCAGGCGGATGGTGTTTTCCGCCCGTTCGATGAACACGCCCATGCGCCAGAATTCGAAGGCGTCGCCGCGCCGCATGGTGCCGTGGGCGACCCCGCGGAACAGGTGCGAGCGCACCTTGATCCATTCCAGGAATTCGTGATGCCCCATGTCCAGCATGTCGGCATAGGTGACCTGGGCGATGTCCAGCCAGGTTGAATTGATGGTTTCCCACATGTCCGTGGTCAGGACATGGCGGGTGGCGCGCACGTTCTCCCGCGCCGACCACACGCAGGACCGGATGCTCGACGGATTTGCGCGGTCGAGCACCATATAGGTCAGGACCGGGTCGGTCTTGAAGGCGTCGTACTTGGCGAGGTAGGCGTCGCGCTCGTCCACGGACTGGAACAGACCTTCCCACAGGCCCGCCTGTGCCCCCCGCCGTGCCGGCAGCAGGGACATGTGGTACAGCCCGGTCAGCAGGCGCGCGGTATTCTCCGAGCGCTCCATGTAGCGCGCCATCCAGAACAGGTTGTCGGCGGTGCTCGATAACATCTGTGCGGCGCCCTCCCTATTCCTCTTCCTCGATGACGGCCGGCGCCTCAAGAACCCAGGTGTCCTTGGTGCCGCCGCCCTGCGAGGAATTGACGACCAGCGAGCCCGGCTTCAACGCCACGCGGGTCAGCCCGCCCGGCATCACGCGGGTCTTCTCGCCCGACAACACATAGGGCCGGAGGTCGACATGACGCGGCGCGATGCCTTCCTCGACCAGGGTCGGGCAGGTCGAGAGCGCCAGGGTCGGCTGGGCGATGTAGTTGTCCGGCTCCGCCTTCAGGCGCTGCTTGAAATCGTCGCACTGGGCCTTGGTCGCCTTGGGGCCGACCAGCATGCCGTAGCCGCCGGACCCGTGCACTTCCTTGACCACCAGCTCGGCGATGTTGTCGAGCACGTACTTGAGGTCGTCCGGCTTGCGGCAGGAATAGGTCGGCACGTTCTGCAGCACCGGCTCCTCGCCCAGATAGAAGCGGATCATGTCGGGCACGAAGCAGTACATGGCCTTGTCGTCGGCGACGCCGGTGCCCATGGCGTTGCACACGGTCACGCGGCCGCTGCGCACCACGGACAGCATGCCCGGCACGCCAAGGGCCGAGTCCGGATTGAAGGCGAGCGGATCAATGTACTCGTCGTCGACCCGGCGATAGATCACGTCGACCCGCTTGGGCCCTTCGGTCGTGCGCATGAAGATGGAGCCCGAGTCGACGAACAGATCACGGCCCTCGACCAATTCGATGCCCATTTCCATGGCCAGGAAGGCGTGTTCGAAATAGGCGCTGTTGTATTGCCCCGGCGTCATCAGCACGACCGTGGGATCATCAACGCCGGCCGGCGCCACGGCCTGGAGCGAGCGCAGCAGGTATTCGGGATAGCGGTCCACGGGTGCGACCACGGACTGGGCGAACAGGTCCGGGAACAGCCGCATCATGGTCTCGCGGTTTTCCAGCATGTAGGACACGCCCGACGGCGTGCGCACGTTGTCTTCCAGGACATAGAAGGTCTTGTCGTCGACCCGCACCACATCGACGCCGGAGACATGGGCGTAAACCCGGCGCGGCAGGTCGAGCCCCAGCATCTGCGGCTGGAAGGCCTCGTTGGTCATCACCAGTTCGGCGGGCACGATGCCGGCGCGGATGATTTCCTGTTCGTGGTAGATGTCGTGGAGGAAGGCGTTCAGCGCGTCGACCCGCTGAATGGCGCCGCGCTCCAGCACGGTCCATTCGTCGTGGCTGAGGATACGCGGGATGACGTCGAAGGGAATCAGGCGCTCGCCGCCCTCGTCCTCGCCATACACGGTGAAGGTGATGCCAAGCCGGCGGAACAGCAGATCCGCCTGGGCGTGCTTCTGGCGCAGGCGGTCCAGGGATTGCTCGGTCAGCCAAGCGGAATAATCACGGTAAGCAGGACGAATATCGCCGTTCGCGGCGTGCATCTCGTCGAAAATGTCGGGTTTCTTTCGATCAGACAAGGTCGTCTCTGGCCCCAGTTGTTATTAAACCGTAGAGCATCGATTGGTGCGGCGCAACAGAACCGACGCGGGCCTGTAACGTTTAACGGGTTGGCCGGGCGGGGTTTTCCGTGTAGAGGCGACAAAGGGGATTTGCCATGTCCACTCATTCAGCCGCCGCCGCCCTCGCGCTCTTCTGTTGCGCCACGGTCGCCGATGCCGCGGAGAGGCCGGGGCATGCCCTGCCCCGGGCGGAAATGCTGGAAGAGGACTCCCACCCCCACGAGGTCCGCCCCGGCCAGGAAGCCCGTTTTCATGCCTTGCCGGTGGCACAGCCGTCCTTGATTACCGTTAAGTGCTCCCTCACCGGGCCGGCGGCCCAGGCCGCCTTCGCGACGTCCGGCATGGACGTGCAGAATTGGCCGCTGCCCGGCCGTGAATTCGACCTCACGCCCGGCGCGACCCTATGGCTCGACATCACCGCCGTGGTCCGGCCAGGCACCGCCGAGACGCCTTATTTCGCATTCCGGAACCTGGATGCGTCGCGTCTGCTCTGGCACCAGTGCTATAACAATTAGAACAAACGCAGACACCAAACAGACCCTCCAAGGAAACTCCATATGTCCGACGATCAGACAGGCATGAAAAAAGGCCTGACCCGCTATGGCGACGACGCCTTCTCGCTGTTCCTCCGCAAGGCCTTCATCAAGGCCATGGGCTATACGGACGACGCCCTGAACCGTCCGATCATCGGCATCGCCGACACCTTTTCCGGCTACAACGCCTGCCACAAGACCGTGCCCGACCTGATCGAGGCCGTGAAGCGCGGCGTCATGCTGGCCGGCGGCCTGCCGGTGGAGTTTCCGACCATCTCGATCCACGAAAGCTTCGCCCATCCGACCTCCATGTTCCTGCGCAACCTGATGTCCATGGACGCGGAGGAAATGATCCGCGCCCAGCCCATGGACGCGGTGGTGCTGATCGGCGGCTGCGACAAGACGGTGCCGGCGCTGTTGATGGGCGCAGCCTCGGCCAATGTGCCGGCCATCGTCCTGGTCACCGGCCCCATGGGCACCGGCAGCCACAAGGGCGAGCGCCTGGGTGCGTGCACCGACTGCCGGCGCATGTGGGGCAAGTTCCGCGCCGGCGAGATCGACGAAGCCGAGATCGAGGACATCTCGTCCAAGTTGGTGCCCACGGCGGGCACCTGCGGCGTCATGGGCACGGCCTCGACCATGGCGCTCATGACCGAAGCCATGGGCATGATGCTGCCCGGCGGGGCGGCGATCCCGGCCTGGGCCTCCGACCGCCTGCGCCATGCCGAGGAAACGGGCACCCGCGCCGTCACCCTGGCCAAGGAAAAAGTGACGCCGGATCAGATCATTACGCAGGCGTCCCTGAACAACGCCATGAAGACCCTGCTGGCCGTCGGCGGCTCGACCAACGGCATCGTCCATATGGCGGCCGTGGCCGGGCGGCTCGGCCTCAGCGTCGATCTGGACGCCTTCGATACGATGGGCCGCGACGTGCCCATGCTGGTCGACCTGAAACCCAACGGGTCTTACTACATGGAAGACCTGTGGAAGGCCGGCGGCCTGACCACCATCCTGCGCGAGATCGAGGATCTGCTCGACCTCGACTGTCCCACCGTGTCGGGCAAGACCCTGGGCGAGAACCTGGCCGACATGGCCCCGGGCTGGGACCAGGACGTGGTGCGCCCGCGCGCCAATCCCCTGTTCCCCAGGGGCAGCATGGCCGTGCTGCGCGGCAACCTGGCGCCGAACGGTGCGGTCTTGAAACAGTCCGCGGCCGATCAGGGCCTTCTGGTCCATGAAGGCCGCGCCGTGGTGTTCGAAAACCTGGAAGATCTGGCCGAACGCATCGACAGCGCCGACCTGGACGTGACCGCCGACGATGTGCTGGTCCTGCGCAACATCGGGCCCAAGGGCGCCCCCGGCATGCCCGAGGCCGGATACATTCCGATCCCGAAGAAACTGGCCGGCCAGGGCGTCAAGGACATGGTGCGCATTTCCGACGGCCGCATGAGCGGCACCGCCTTCGGAACGATCATCCTGCACGTCTCGCCCGAGGCCGCCGACGGCGGCCCCCTCGCCCTGGTGCAGACCGGTGACCGCATCCGCCTGGACACGCCGAACCGCAGCCTCGAACTACTAGTAGACGAGGCCGAAATGACCGTCCGGCGTGCCGCCTGGACCCCACCCCCCGCCCACAAGGGATCGGGCCGCGGCTACCTGAAGCTTTACCTGGATACGGTGACCCAGGCCGAGGAAGGCGCCGATTTTGACTTTCTTCAGGCAACCGGCAACTCATAACGGTCAGGACATCTGCAAACGTAGTTATCTTTAACCGCTTCAGCGGTTAAACTGCTTCACTGCGCATGACTTTCTGGAATAACAACAGGTTGCAGGTGTTTTCATCGACGGGATGAAAGCAATCGAAGCCGTTTATCGCACGTGTTTACGTTCCAAGTTCTGTGCCGACGGCCGTTTTTCATTGCCGCGATTCCAGAACCGAAACGGCATGGCCCATGGGGAAAAACCGACACGCTTAATGCGTTAATGCCGGATAGATTTAGGCATCTACGTGATAGGATGTCGGCAAGCGTTGAGGGAGCCTATCAAGGGGGGAATGATAATGGCTTTCCGTGGTTTGAGTTCCTGGGGGGATTTTTCTTATGGCGCTTCGCGCGAAGAACGCCTGGACGAACTCGCCGCCCCCATACTGGTGGAAACATTCGCTTATTGGAAAAAAGTTACGCCTAAGGATGCGATCGGCCCGGCATGGGGTGTCTTTCGGCTTCAGGACCTATCGCCTGAGGCCATTTCCCTGACCCTGGTCGTCGATGTTCTCCGCGACCCGTTGGACTTCCGTTACCGTTTTTGGGGCACCGCCCATGTGGGACGGAAAAAGATCGACCGCACCGGGCAAAGGACATCCGATGAACACCCACAGGGGCGCGGCCCCAAGGTCGCGGGTGAATACCAAACCGTCGTCGAACGGCGCGTCCCGTTGCTGTTTTCCAGGCTGATCGAATTCCCAGACGGTCGACTGCCCCTGCCCCAACTGGCTCTCCGCCTTCCGCTTTCAAACGACGGAGAGCAGGTTACGGGCATCGCTTCCGTAACGTATTGGGATGAAAAGAATCTTATCAGCGGAAACAACCGCTGAGCTATCCCCCCAGGAACAGCCGCCCCACATCCTCGTTTTCCAGAAGCGCGTCGCCGGTGCCGGCGATGGCCAGTTCGCCCGAGACCAGGACATAGCCGATGTCGGCGAATTCCAGGCCCTTCTTGGCGTTCTGTTCGACCATGATGATGGTCTTGCCCTCGTTGTGCTGCAGGTCGTCCAGGATGTCGAACACCATGTCGATGAACCGGGGCTCGAGCCCGATGGACGGCTCGTCGACCAGCAGAACTTCCGGATCCATGACCAGGGCGCGGGAGATTTCCAGCAACCGGCGCTCACCGCCCGACAGCACCTTGGCCAGATGCTTGCGGCGCTGGGCCAGGCGGTCGTACTTGGCGAACACCTTTTCCGCCGCTTCCTTGGCCTGGGCCGTGGTTTCCATGAGGAAGCCGCCCATCCACAGGTTCTCTTCCACGGTCATGTCGGGGAAGATGGATTTGTCCTGCAGGATGTAGGCGATGCCGGCCTGCTTCAGCTTCTGGTTGGCGGTCATGCGGGCGACATCCTGGGCCCCCGCCCCCTCGCCCACCAGGATGTTGCCGCCCATCACCGTGTTGAGGCCGTAGATGGCGTGCAGCACCGTCGACTTGCCGGCCCCGTTGGGGCCGATCAGGCAAAGCGACTGGCCCTTGGCGACCTGCAGGTTGAGGCGATGGATGATCTCCATCTTGCCGTAACCGCAACGCAGATCCTTCAGGTTCACGAAGGGGTTGTTGTTGGCCAGGGACGCGACCTGTTCCAGCGGCACCTCGACCGCCATGGCCTTGGCCTGGCGGTTGACGTCCTCGACGGAAATAACCGCGTCGACGGTCCCCATGTGATAGCCGGTGGAGCGGCGCGACGCGGCGTCCCCGGCGGATTCTTCTTGTCCCTTGGTTTCGTCGGCCATGTTCAATGTGCTCCCAGATAGGCGTCGATGACGCGCTGGTCGTTCTGGACCTCGTCCGGCGTGCCGTGGGCGAGAAGCTCGCCATGGGCCAGACAGTAGATGGACTGGGCCATGTTCATGATCACGCGCATGTTGTGCTCGATGACGAACAGGGTGATGCCCAGTTCCTCGTTGGCGCGGCGGAGCCGATCGATCAGCCCGTTGATCAGCGTCGGATTGATGCCCGCCGTGGGTTCGTCGAGCAACAGGACTTCCGGCCGGTTCATCAGCGCCATGGCGAATTCGAGCAGCTTTTGCTGTCCGAACGAGAGATCTCCCGAAATCAGTCGCCGTTTCTCGTACAGGCCGACGAAGTCGAGCAGACGGTCGACCTCTTCCATGGTCTCCTTGTCGCCCCGGTTCTTGAACATGTCCGCGAAGCCCAGCTTACGGTGCGGGATCGAGATCAGCATGTTGTCGATGCAGTTCATGTTCGAGTAGATGCGCGTCTGCTGGAAGGTGCGCAGAAGGCCCAGGCGCGCGATCTGCGGCACCCGGTAGTCGGAGATTTCCTGGCCCTTGAACTTGATCGAGCCCGCGTCGATGGGATGGTAGCCGACGATGGAGTTGAACAGGGTCGTCTTGCCCGACCCGTTCGGCCCGATCAGGCCGGTGATGCCGCCGGACGGCACCTTCAGCGAGATGTCGTGATTGGCGACCACGCCCCCGTAGGACTTGGACACGCCCGATATTTCAATGATGGTATCGGTCATTTCGCCGTCTCCTTCTTGTCGACGATTATGCCGAACCGTTCCGGGTATTTTTCCATCAGCCAGCCCATGATGCCCTGCTGGAAGAACACCACGTTGACGATGATCAGCACGCCCAATGCCACCCATTGCCAACCGAGGAAGTAGGTCCAGGTGAATTCCTTGAGGACGTGAAACAGGGCGGCGCCGAGGATCGGCCCCCACAGGGTTCCCTTGCCGCCGAGCAGCGACATGGCGACCATGAAGATGCCGAAGGTCGCGACCGGAAAGGCAACTTCCAAAGGCTCGACGAAGCCGGTGATGTTGCCGAACAGGGCGCCCGAAATCCCCAGGAAGAAGGCGGACACGGACCACGCGATGGTCTTGTAGCGCAGCGTGTGGATGCCCATGGCTTCGGCTTTCTGTTCATCGTCGCGGATCGCGTTGATGGCCAGGCCGAAGCGGGTCGAATAGAGCCAGCTGCAGAACAGGTAGGTCCCGACCGCCGCGAAGAAGCACATGAAATAGAACATGAGCGACTTGCCGTCGGCGCTGCCGGGATAGACCGGCATGGCCAAGCCGCCGCCGGCGCCGACCCATTCCCAGGTCCCCATCAGTTCACCGGCCGTCAGCGCGATGCCGAGCGTGCCGATGGCGAAATAGGGTCCGCGCAGGCCGAACAGGGTCCAGCCTATCGATGCCGCAAGCAGGGCCGAACCAAGGGCCGCGGCGATAATGCCCAGCCCCAGCCCCCAGAAGTATTGGGAATTGGTATAGGTGAAATCGACGGCGCCCGTCGATGCCGTGTATTCGGACACCTCGGCGAACATGCTGATCTGGACGAGAGCCGAGATGTACATGCCCGACCCGAAAAACAGGATGTTGCCGAGCGAGTTGTAGCCCATCTGGCCGCCCATGATGTCCCAGGTCAGGGCGAACAGGACCATGACCCAAAGCACGGCGATCTGGATGGTCACGCCGGGAATGACGAAGGGGGACGCGATGCCGAAGATCAGGATCGGCAGATGCAGTTTCGGATTGAATGATTCCAAGGTTTTTGCTCCCGTTTTCGTTCTTCTTGGGCCGCGCGCCTATTGCACGACCTGGCGGTGGCGGCGCATTTCAAGCTGACGGTAGATCAGCACGGCAACCAGAAGACCGACCACGCAGGCCTGCTGGTATTCGGCGCCAAGCACGAAGCCGCCGTACTGTTCCATCACGCCGAGCCCCAGGCCCGCCATGATGACGCCGCCCAGATTGCCGAAACCGGCCGCCGTGACGATGACGAAGGACCGGATCGAATGGCCGATGCCGTAGAACGGCTGGATCACCCAGATCATCGAGATCAGGGCGCCCGCAGCACCGCAAATCGCCGCGTTCAGGGAAAAGGTGAAGGCATAGACCTTGTCCGTGTCGATGCCCATGACCCTGGCGGCGCGGGCGTCCTGGGCGGTGGCGCGGATGGCCTGGCCCATGCGCGATCTCTTCATGAACAGCACCACGACAACGGCCAACACGCCGCACAGCGCGAAGGCCACCAGCTTGATATCGGCGACGGTGACGCTGTTGTTGAAATAACTGCGGATGGCGAAGTCGCTTTCCGCCGTCTGCACTTCGGGGCCGAACATCAGGTTCAACGCCTGGGCCAGAACGATGGCGAGGCCGAAGGTCGAGAGCAGCGAGGTAAACATGTCCTTGTCGATGACGCGGCGGATGATGGTCACGTAGACCAGCCAGCCGAACACGAACATGACGACGATCGATACGGGCAGGCCCCACAGGGGATGAATGCCCTGCTTGCCCAGCCACCAGGCGATGTAACCGCCCATGATGACGAAGTCGCCCTGCGCCAGGTTCTTCACGTTCATCACACCCCATACGAGGGCAAGGCCGTAGGCCGCCAACGCGAAGGTCGAGCCGATGAACAGACCGTCGAGGATCAGCTGAATGTTGAAGACCGGCGCCGCGGTCAGAATTGAAATATTGTCCCACATGTCCCTGATCCATCCCTAGTTCAGTGGAGGCGATTGGTCGGAATATCCGAAAATATAATAGCTGGCATGCGCAGGAACCGACCGCCCCCGGCCGTCATTGGCCGAGGGCGGGGTTCTATCGTTGCCTGCGGTCATCCGCAGATCGAAAGACCAGAATTACTGGGCCTTCCGCGGCCAATTGACGGGGTGGGACGCCCATTTGGACGGTGCCACCACGTTGTACTGACCGTTCTGGATCTGACGCAGAACCATCGGCTTGGCGGTGTTGTTGCCTTCCGGCGCGAACTTGATCCCGCCATAGAAGGTTTCCATTTCCGTCGCCGCGATGGCGTCGCGCACCTTTTCCGGATCCAGGGAATTGGCCCGCTCGAAAGCATCCTTCCACACCAGCACCGCGGCCGTGGCCTGGGCCGACTGGTAAGGCACGTTCTTGTAGCCGTCGAAGGTCTGCTTGAAGAGCTTGTCGTAATCGGCGGCCGTGCCGAAATACTTGTCCTTATAGGTCAAGGTCTCGGACCACTGGGTCGGGCACAGGAAGTCGTTGACCGAGTCACCGAACTTGGACGTGATCTTGGCCGCCTCGCAATGGGTCAGCGCGATCATCGGCACGTCGATCTTCATTTCCTTGATCTGGCGCGCGCCCGTGGCGGCCCCCTTGGAATGACCGGACAGCAGAAGCAGGTCCGGCTTCAAGGCCTTGACCTTGGTCAGGGTCGAGGAGATGTCGTTCAGGTCGCGCGGCATCTTGTCGTCGATGACGACCTTCATGCCGTACTTCTTGGCGTCTTCCAGCACGCCGGCCCGCACGTCGAGAGAGAACGGATCGTTTTCGAACGCCATGGCGATCTTCACGTCGGACGCCTTCTTGCCGTTCTTTTCGGCGATTTCGGCGGCCAGGGAGATCGAGCTGGCAAGGTACTGTTCAGACGTCGACAGGACCGCGAACAGATACTTGTAGCCCTTGTTGAACAGCGAGCGCGAAGCACCCTCCGCCTCGATCATGGGCACCTTGTATTTTTCGATGATCGGCGCGGCAGCCTTGGTGGTGGCCGACGAATACGGCCCCAGGAAGTACTTCACGCCGTCCTGGTTGACCAGGCGCTCAAGCAGCTGCGCGGTGCGGAGCGGCGTCGATTCATCGTCGTAATATTGAATTTTCAGCTTGTAGGATTTGCCGCCGATCTTGACGCCGCCCATCTCGTTGATCTTCGAGACGCCGATGTCGTAGCCGTTCTTGGCGTGGATACCGTTTGTCGAATACTTCCCGGTAAACGAAATCGCGGAACCGAGAATGATGGTGTCGCCTTCGACCTTGGCTTGCGCCGGTCCGGCAAACGCCAGGCCCGCGACAACAAGGCTCGCAGTGACGGCAGTAAGCAGTCGCTTGGTGTTCATGTGTGTCCTCCCAGACATTATGTAAAGGCCCCTTTTCGCGCGCCATTGCTTGGCGCTTGTCGAAATTTCTGCCTTGTCTTGGTCAGCCCTCCGATATTTCCCGGTGTCGTTAGCCGCACCAGGCGACCGGGGGACCGCTCGCGCCTGATATTAGCCAAGTGACCGGATGGCGCAAGCGTAACCCAAGGATCGCCGCCGAACACACTGATATGTAATAGAGTTTTTTTCCGGGTCAGGAGTTCTTGGCGCCCGGATCCCAGGCCTTGACCTGAACCGGCTTTCCGGTCTGAGTAACGAAAACCTTGGGCTTCACCACCTGCTGAACACCGGGCGTGTTCTCGGCCCGCACGAAAGCCAGACGCATGGCGTCAAGGGTGATTTCCGTTCGTACGCCCTTGGCCCGGGCCTGCTTATAGGCACTGGTCCCCTTGGTTATCTGATTCAGGCGTTCCATGGACGCATGGCCGAACCGACGCCACAGGCTGGTCAGATAGCCGTCGATTTCGTGGGGGATGAACAGCTCGACATCGATGTTCGGGCGACCGCGGGAGAATCCGGCGTAAATGTTCGGCTCCATCGGACCGAGTTCGTCGGCGACGAAAACGGCCGGCATCAGCTTGCGCCCATTGTGCAGCACAGCGTAATAGCCCTGCGCCAGGAACAGAAGCCGCTGAAGCTTTTGCGGCTGCAGATATTCGTTCTGTTCCAGCGCCGTATCCGCGAACCAGAAGGCCACGTCGAAGGCGCTTTTTACATCGGCACGCATGCCTTGCCTCTTGATTGCCGGTGTCGTACCGGTGTGTCCGTCTGCCCGGTTTGGGGATCTCCATGCCGCAAGCTTGAGCGGTGGCCCAAGTATGGGCCGCCATTGACCAAGGAAAGATTAACATGCGCGGGCCGCGGGTGGTCCAGTCTAAACATCCCATGCCCATCGATGGCCACGGCAATTTCCGGGCATGAAAAAGCCGGCCATGGGGCCGGCGCATGATCGGTCGGCGGCGGTCAGGGCCGCTAAAGGCGCATGCTCAAGGCCGTGCCCTTCCTGGGCAAGGTGCCGTTGATGACCTGGGCGTTCAACTCGTAGATGGCGATCGCCTTCGAAACCAGGCCCGCGAAGTTCTTGGGCCGCCCTTCCTCGCCATAGACCTTGGGGCTCGCCATCTCGCTTTGAATGATTTTAGCGAATGTGTCGTTCGGCGCCGTGAACCGTCCGCGGCCCAGGTTCGGGTTGCGCCGACGGTCGTCGGACAGGGCGCGGCGGTCGTCGTATTTGTCTTCCGGCGCGTTCTGGAAGCCGAACTGGGCGGCCTCGAACGACATCCCATTGCCGGCGCTCAGTTCCTCTATCCGGCCGTGGCTGGACACCGCCGGAGCGCCCGTCATGCGGGCGGTCGAGACGCTGGAAATGGCCGGCGCGGCGGTTGGAGAAATCTTCGCCATATTCCCGTTCGTTAGCTCGTCATTCCTTGGCCCCGGCCCCCGCACGGCGCAGGTAGGCCGGACGCACTGCCCCATTAAGGCGCAGATACACCATTACACCGTATAAATTATAGGAGTCTTAACGGCAGAACAACCCTTGAAGCCCCCGCGTTTTCAGGAACTTATGATTAACGCCCCGAGGGATGGCCGCCGCTTTCGCCCGGCGGGGTCACGAGAAAGTCCAACACCGCCTCGCCGGCGCCGAAATCGTAGACATCCCCATGCCCCGCCCCCGGCAACCAGGCCGCTGTCTTGGGGGCAGCCGCAAGGGCAAACAGGCGCTTGCCCTGGTCCTGCGGAACGACCCGGTCACGGTCGCCGTGAATGACCAGGACCGGGCACCGCACCGCGCCGATCTTGGCGCTGGAATCATAGCGGTCACGGGTCAGCAGGCCGGTCGGCAGCCAGGGATAATGCACCCCTGCCGCATCGGCCATGGCGGTGAAGGGCGCTTCGAGCACCAGGGCCCGCGCGGGGGTTCCCGCCTCGGCCAATTCGAGGACCATCTGCACGGCGACGCCGGTGCCAAGGGATTCACCATAGACGACGGTATCGCCGGCACCATGCCCCTGATCCGCCAGCCAGGCCAGATTGGCCCGGGCGTCGGCATAAAGCCCCGCTTCCGTCGGATGACCGGGATTGCCGCCGTACCCCCGGTATTCCGCCAACATCACGCCGATCCCCTGATCCGCGAGAAGGCGTGCCTTGTGGGCACGGTCGGCAATGGTGCCCGCGTTGCCGTGAAGATACAGAACGACCGGGCGGCCAGGCGTCGGCGCCAGATACCAGGACAGCAGCACCAGACCGTCCGCCGTCGCGACGCGGAGCGCGCGGGCGGTTGGCAGACCGGCATCGGCGGGCGCGCCGGCCACGCCTCCGGGATGATACATCAGGCGCCGCTGCCCGAGAAACACCAGCCCGACAACAAGGGCATAAATCCCGGCGGCAAGAAGCAATAGCTGTAGGGCGACCTGCATCATTGGGCCGTATGACCAGCGGCTTGGCCCAGAGGCCCGCATCCTGGGATCACGGCTTCGCTTCGGATTGGCCGGGAGGGGTCGGCGGCAAGGCAGGAGCCGGCGTCGCCGCCGGGGCGGCCGCCGTACCGGGCCGGCCGAACAGAACGCCCATGGGACGGGCACCTTCCGCAAACCCAGACAGGGGCGTGCCCGGCTGGCCGGGGGTGCCGCCGACGGGCCGTCGGACGCCGCTGCGTCCGACCACCGCCTGCGTTCCCACGACACCGGTGCAGAGAAACTCGGCGCCGACCGGTGTCAACATCGGGCATTGGCTGTAATTGTTCTGAAAGAAGGCAATGCCGGTGCCGTAGGGGGCACAGGTTTCGGCGGCGAGCCGCGCGACCTCGGCCGGCGTCGTCGACCGCTTCGAATAGCAGACGATCACCGAATCCCGGGTCTTCGGGGTCTTAGCGAAATTGGGGTCGTCGCGGTTGTAGGCAACGGGATCATGGACATAGGGTTTAGTCGCCCCGCAACCGCCAAGCAGCACCGCCGCAAGGGCGGCCAGCGTCACGGCGCGCGCGCCCCTGAAACGGTTTCTCATTGCCCGGTCAATGTCTTGGTGCAGCCTAGCCATGGTCCCGCTATAGCCTCTTTTTCGCGCCCCGGCAAACGCCATACGCACCGGAAATTGCCGACAATTTTATCTAAAAGTACCGGCAAATAAATCATTCGGGCGCGGGTTTTGCCTCCTGTACACTATATCGAAAGTCGTAAGTCCGGTCATGTAACGAATCTCCATGACGGACAGATGCGGACACCAAGGACAGGAGCATGAAAATGACCCGCGCGGCGCAGGCGATGACGACACCGAAACGAGCCATCTTCCGCCCGTTCCGGGCGCTTGTCCTGGTGTTCGGCGTGTTGGGTCTGACCTTCGGGCTGCTCGCCCATTTCGCCTCGCCGGCCCCACACGACGGCGCCACGGACACCGCGGCGACGGGCATCGCCGGCCACATCCCGGACATGGAGCGCAAGAAGCGGGAGGTCCAGCACATCGGTGCGGCGGCCTTGCAACTGTACGTGGCCCGCGTGCGCGCCCCCCTGGCCGACCCGAACTTCTTCATCGGTCCCATCGAAATCGGCATGAGATACGAGAATTTCCTCAAGATCATCCCCACACCCGAATCCCTGAAGGCCGCCCAGGCCGGCGTGATCGGCGTGCTGCGCACGGACAAGGGCGTGTTCACCGCCCACTTCCCGACAGCCGAAAAGGACGCGACCGCCTTTCGCCTGAGCTATACACAGACGTTCCGGTTCCATAGCGAACGCGAAATTACCGAACATCTGGGCAATCTGTGGGGCAAGCCGACGACCTCGGAATGCACCCGCCTGTCCTACGGCAACGGCCAGGATTGCCGCTATCAGTGGTGGCCCGTGAACGGCGTGCGCGTCAACGCCCAGCTGCGCGTCACCAACGAACGCCTGCACGGGCGTCCGGAAATCACGCTCCGCGTCGATGCCGCCGACGAGCGCACGGAAGGCCGCCGCTGGTCGTCCTACAAGGTCGCCGCCGCAGACCGCTGACTCCCGCCCCTGATTTCAACCTGTGAAATGCGCTGAATCTTGCCCGCACCCTCGAACCGTGCGACGTTGACGCTTCATTTGGCGCCAACGATAAGCACACAGGAAGGAGCACCCGATGCCGGATGCAGCCGACGCCCCCCAAGTTGCCCCGAAGTCCCCGCAGGCCAAGCCTGAATTCAATTGGGAAGACCCCTTCGGGCTGGTCGATCAGCTGACCGAGGACGAGCGCATGGTGGCCGAAACGGCCCGCGCCTACTCCCAGGACAAGTTGATGCCGCGGGTGCTTGAGTCCTTCCGCAACGAAACCTTCGACCGCGAAATCTTCAATGAAATGGGCGAACTGGGCTTTCTCGGGCCGACCATTCCCGAACAGTACGGCGGCGCCGGCGTCGGCCATGTGTGCTATGGCCTGATCGCCCGCGAGGTGGAGCGGGTCGATTCCGGCTACCGCTCAAGCTTAAGCGTGCAGTCGTCGCTGGTGATGTATCCGATCTATGCCTACGGCACCGAGGAACAGCGCATGAAGTATCTGCCGCGCCTCGCCCGTGGCGAGATCGTCGGCGCCTTCGGCCTGACGGAACCGGACCACGGGTCGGACCCCGGCGGCATGACGACCCGCGCGGTCAAGGCCGACGGCGGCTATGTGCTGACCGGCAACAAGATGTGGATTTCCAACAGCCCCATCGCCGACGTGTTCGTCATCTGGGGCAAGCTCGACGGCAAGATCCGCGGCTTCATCCTGGAAAAGGGCATGAAGGGCCTGTCTGCGCCGAAGATCGAGGGCAAGTTCTCCCTGCGCACGTCGCTGACCGGCGAAGTCGTCATGGACAACGTTTTCGTGCCTGAGGAAAACCTGCTGCCCAACGTGTCCGGCCTGGCCGGCCCCTTCGGCTGCCTCAACAAGGCGCGGTTCGGGATTTCCTGGGGGGCGCTGGGCGCCGCCGAATACTGCTGGCACGCCGCCCGCCAGTACACCCTCGACCGCAAGCAGTTCGGCCGCCCGCTGGCCGCCAACCAGCTGATCCAGAAGAAACTGGCCGACATGCTGACCGAAATCACCCTCGGCCTGCAGGCCTGTCTGCGCGTCGGCCGCATGCTCGATGAAGGCACCTGCCCGCCGGAAAACATCTCGCTGGTCAAACGCAACTCGACGGGCAAGGCGCTCGACGTGGCGCGCATGGCCCGCGACATGCACGGCGGCAACGGCATCGCCGACGAATTCCACATCATCCGGCACCTTCTTAACCTTGAAACGGTTAACACATATGAAGGCACCCACGACATCCATGCCCTGATCCTGGGCCGGGCGCAGACGGGCATTCAGGCGTTTACCGCGTAATCCCGGGCGGGAGGCGACCCCATGCCCCCTTCCGCCGACGTTCCGGAGCTGTTCGCCGGCGGCGATGACATCTGGTGCCAGATCGTCAACCGCACGCCGGGCCCGGTCCGCCGGGGAGCCCTGTTCCTCGACCGTGACGGCGTCATGGTCGAGGAGGTTCCCTACCTCCACCGCATCGAGGACGCCCGCCTGATTCCGGGCACCGTGGCCGCCATCCGCGCCGCCAACGCCCGGGCCATCCCCGTCGTCGTGGTGACCAACCAGGGCGGCATCGGGCTTGGTAAATACGATTGGGCCGATTTCGCCCGCCTGCAGGATTGGATGTGGGCGCAGTTGGCCGAGGCCGACGCCTTCGTCAACGCGATCCTCGCCTGTCCCCACCATCCCGAGGGCCATGGCCTGTTGCGGGTGTCCGACCACCCGGACCGCAAACCAAATCCCGGCATGCTCATGCGGGCGCTGGACATCCTGCCCATCAACGCCGGAATGTCCTGGATGGTCGGCGACCGCGAGGTTGACGTTCAGGCCGCCAAGGCCGCGGGCCTGGCCGGCGCGGTGCACATGCGCTCATCCCACAAGGATTCCGAGGCTGCGCGCGGCAAGGTGGCGGCGCTGGCCGACGCCGGGTTCCGGGTCCGCGCCTGCGACGACACGGACAAACTGACGGAGGTTCTGGGTCCCTTGTGGTCCCAGGCGTGAACCGGCAGACCGGCCCCGGCGTTATTCGCCGCCGTAGTGGATATAATCCGCCCAGGTCCGCTCAAGCCGCTGCAGGGCCTGACAGACCTCCTCGACCTTCGGTTCGTCGATGTATTCGCTGAAGGCGTTGGCGTTATGCTCCTCCAGCGCCTTGACCTGCTTGACCACGGCCCGCGCCTTGTCGGTCAACTGCACCGTGATGGACCGCTTGTCGTGCAGGGAGCGCTCCTGGGTCAGGTAGCCCATGTCCGTCAATTTCTTGATGTTGTAGGACACGTTCGATCCCTGATAGTAGCCGCGTTCGACGAGATCGCGGATGGCCATGGCCTCGTCCCCGATATTGGCCAGCAACAGGGCCTGCACACCGTTCAGGTCACGCACCCCCAACCGGTTCAGTTCGGCCCGGATAACGTCGAGGAAGCGCCGGTGCAGGCGCTCGATCAGGCGCGTCAATTCGGAATAGGTTCGGCTCACGTGACGTCTCCTCTGTCCCAAGACTGTTATATTTTCTGTTCCTTTTCGCAACAACCAAGTCAGGCGTTCATTTCAGGCTGCGGTGACCGCCCTATGGCTCCCTGCGCGGTGGCGTTGTAGGCTCGGACCATGACCATGCCTTTTCCCATATTCCGGCGAATCCTTCCGGCCGCCGCCTTGACTGCCGCCCTGCTGTCCGTCGCCGCCTGCGCCACGGACAAGGTGCCGACGCCGGACGAGATCAAGCAGGACAACGCGGACAGCCGCGCCCGTCAGCTCGTGCGGGTCGGCGACGCGTCCCGCGCTGGCGGCGATAGCGCCTCGGCCCTCGCCTTCTACCAGCGCGCCCAGGCCATGCGCCCCGACTGGGACGAGCCCTACAGGCGCACGGGCGAAACGGCCCTGGCCCTCGGCATGGCGGACGAGGCCGCCGCGGCCTATACCCGCCTGACCGCCCTGACACCCGGCGACGCCCCCGCCCTTCTGGGGCTGGGCCGGGCGCTGGTCGCCCTCGACCGGCCGGCGGAGGCTGAAGACGCCTTCACCCGCGCCCAGGCGGCGGCGCCCCAGGATCATCGCCCCCTCAACGGCCTCGGCATCGCCCGGGACCTTGCGGGCGATCACGCGGGGGCGCAGGCATTCTACCGCCGGGGCCTTGCCCTGGCCCCGGACAGCCCGTCCCTGAACAACAACCTGGGCCTGTCCCTGGCCCTGTCCGGCGCCTTCGCGGAAGCGATCCGGGTACTGGGCGATGCCGCCAAGGCCCCCGGCGCGGGGCCGCGCGCGCGCCAGAACCTGGCCCTGGTCTACGGCCTGTCCGGCGACATGGACCGTGCCGCCAAGATCGGCCGCCTGGACCTGACCGAAGCCCAGGTGCAGAACAACCTCAAACGCTACGACGCCCTGCGCAAGTTGTCGGACAAGGCGCGGGCGCGGGCCGTGCATACGGGCCAGGGCCCCGACGGCTAAGCGCCCGCCGTCCCGTCCGCCAGTAAAGCGGCCGGAGGACGGCACCCCTCCGTCCTCCGGCCAGGTGGTCCGCCTGACCCCTAAGTGAAGGCGGCTCACCCAACTTGTTCCGGGTTACTCCGGCGCTCATTTCAGACCGCCCAGGCCGTCGATGGCGCTGATCACGGCCGGTCCCAGCAGCACCACGAACAGCGCTGGCAGGATGAACAGGATCAGCGGCACGGTCAGCGTCGCCGGCAGGCGCGCGGCCTTTTCCTCGGCCCGCATCATGCGGTCGTTGCGAAATTCCGTGGACAGCACGCGCAGCGACAGCGACAGCGGCGTGCCGTATTTTTCCGTCTGTTGCAGGGAATTGACGACACCCCGGACCGACGCCAGGGCCGTGCGCGTCGACAGGTTGTCCAAAGCCTGGCGGCGGTCCGGCAGGAAACCCAGTTCGACTGCACAGAGGCTCAACTCTTCCGCCAATTCCGGGCAGGCCGGGCCCGTCTCCCGCGCCACCCGGGTCAGGGCCGCGTCGAGGGCAAGGCCCGCCTCGGTGCAGATCACCAAAAGGTCGAGAGCGTCCGGCAGGCCCTTCTGCATGGCGTGCTGACGCTTTTGCCGGATGTTGGCGACGAAGACTTCGGGCGCATAGGCACCGACGACCACGGCTGCAATGGCGGTGAACAGCTTCATCATCCCCGACATCGCCCACAGGTCCGCGACATAGACCAGGACCACCGCGACGGCCCCCAAAGCAAACGGCAGCGCCAGCTTGGCAAACAGATAGATGACCAGCGCGTCCTTGGACCTGAACCCGGCCTGGGCCAGTCGCAGGGTGATGGCGTCGGCCTGCTGGGTCTTCAGAAGCTTCAGGCGCTGCGCCACCCGGCGCATGAAATCGACCGTGGTCTCGCGCCGCCTGGCACGGTTGCCTTGGGCCACCAACATGGCCTGACGCAGTTCGTCCCGGTGCAGGCCCACGCTCTTGATGCGCCCGGCCATGGGGTCGCGGACCAGCAGCGCCGTCCATACCGCATAGACGGCGAAGCCCGCCGCCAGGGCCGCCATGGCGGTGATCAGCCCGGCCGCGTCCAGGCCGGGGATCAGGTCGAGGATGCTCATATCTCGAACCTCACCATGCGGCTCATGACGAACACGCCCATCGCCATGGCGACCAGCCCGCCGCCGAGAATGAGACGTCCGCGCGGATCCGTGAACAGCAGGGATTCATAATCCGGGTTCATCAAGTAGATGATGCAGAACATGACGAACGGCAGGGAGCCCAGGATCATGGCGCTGGCCTTGGCCTCCGACGACATGGCCTTGATCTTCAGCTTCATCTGCCGGCGGCGGCGCAGGATGTCCGACAGGTTGGCCAGGGTTTCAGCCAGATTGCCGCCGGTTTCCTGCTGCACAGACAAACTGACCACGAAGAACTTGAACTCGGGAATGTCCAGACGATGGGCCGTCGCCCACAGGGCGTCGTTGATCTTGGCCCCGAACTTGACCTCGTCGGTGATGCGGCGAAACTCGACGCCGACCGGATCAGCCAGTTCGCGGCCCACGGCCTTGATGCATTCCGTCACCGGCAGGCCGGACCGGAGTCCCCGCACCATCAGGTCGATGGCGTCGGGGAACAGGCTGTTGAACCTGTTCTGCCGCCGCGTCGCCATCATGGAAACGGCAAGATGCGGCAGCAGCAATCCGGCGGCCAGCGCCGACAGCGCCGACAGCACGGGATGCAGATGCAGGAACAGGAACAGGGACGCGAACACGGCCGCCGCCAATCCCGCCGACACGCACAGATAGCCCGTGACCGACATCCGTTTGCCGGTCCGCGCCAGCCGCTTGCGCAGGCTGGCGGTGCGCGGCAGCAGGCGGCCCAGGGATTTCTCCAACCCCCTGCCCGTGCCGTCGTCGCGGCGCAGGGTCACGGCGGCCCCACCGCCCGGCATCACCTTGGCCGGCCCGACGGCGGCAAGGCGGCGGGTCAGGATGCGGGCGCGGTTGGACCGTCCCGCCCCCACCCCGACCCAACCGGCCAGGATGGTGATGAACACGCCCAGCGATATCAGCAGGATTTCCATGATCGCCCCCTACCCCGCCCGCTGCGTCACATGGTCGGGTTGGGACATCGCCTCCAGCAGCGCCTTTTCCAGGCCGAAGTACTTGGCGTTGGCGGCGAAGGCCGGGCGCAGGCCCGACGACTTGAACGCGCCGTACAGCTTGCCGTCGGCGTCCTCGCCCTCGAACTCGAAGGTGAACAGGTCCTGGGTGGTGACGACCTCGCCCTCCATGCCCACGACCTCGGTGACATGGGTGATGCGGCGCACGCCGTCGCGCATGCGGGCGATCTGCACGATCATGTTGACGGCGCCGGCGATCTGCGCGCGCACGGCCTCGTTGGGCAGCTTGACCCCGGCCATGGCGACCATGTTCTCCAGCCGGGTCAGGGCTTCGCGCGGGCGGTTGGCGTGAATGGTACAGAGCGAACCGTCATGGCCCGTGTTCATGGCCTGCAGCATGTCCAAGGCCTCGCCGGCGCGGATTTCGCCAAGGATGATGCGGTCGGGGCGCATGCGCAGGCAGTTCTTCACCAATTCGCGTTGGGTGATCTCGCCCTCGCCCTCCAGGTTGGCGGGCCGGGTTTCCAGGCGCACCACATGGGGCTGCTGCAGTTGCAGTTCGGCCGCGTCCTCGATGGTCACGATGCGCTCGCCCGGGTCGATCATGCGCGACAAGGCGTTCAACAAGGTCGTCTTGCCGGACCCCGTGCCGCCGGAAATGATGATGTTCAGACGCGACCGACCGGCGATGCGCAGCACCGTCGCCATGGCCGGCGACAGATTGTTCTGCTGCTCCATCTTTTCCATGGTGATCTTCTGCTTGGCGAACTTGCGGATCGAGATCGACGGCCCGTCGATGGCCAAGGGCGGGATGATGACGTTGACGCGGGACCCGTCAGCCAGACGCGCGTCGCAGAGCGGCGAGGTCTCGTCGACCCGCCGCCCGATGGCCGACACGATGCGCTGCGCCACGTTCAGGACATGGGCGTTGTCGCGGAACCGGGCGTCCGCCAATTCCAGACGCCCGCCGCGCTCGACATAGACCTGGTCCGGGCCGTTGACCATGATGTCGGTGACACGTTCGTCGGCCAGCAGCGGCTCCAGCGGCCCCAGGCCCAGCATGTCGTTGAGCAGCATGGTCACCAGATCGCGCTGCTCGATCAGGTTGAGGTGCAGTTTCTCGTCGGCCAGGATTTCGGCGACCAGATCCGTGACCTGGCGGGCCATCTCGGCGCGCGGCAGTTCGGCCGCCTTGGACACGTCCATGCGCTCCATCAGCAGGGGCAGAACCCGCTCCTTGGCCTGTCCCGTAGGATCAGGCACCATCGTGCGGCTTCCCGCCACGCCGGTCCCCGGCAGGCCCGTCAAGCGGTTGAGCAATTCCGTGATGACGTCGCGGCGTTCGGCCTCGAACAAAGGATCGCCGGACATCCTGCTCTCGGCATCAAGAAATACGCCGATGCAGGCGGCGCGGTCGCCCCGGCTGTAGTCCGGACTCAACAGATCCTTCGCACCGATCCGGACGCTGGGCCAAATCTTGTCGATCGCGCGGGCAACGGTTTCGGGGCGGTACTCTTCCGCACCCTCGACGTCGTGCACCGGTGGTTCCGGCACTAGTTCCGCCGCCGCAGGCATTTCGTCCAGGACCGGATCCGCACCGCCCGGCGCGGGCAGTCGACGCCCTGACAGGGCGACGACCTTGGATGTATCGCGGCGTCCGAAGCTCATGGTCCCGCCCCCTACTTCCGGCCGCCCAGGATCAGACCGAACAGGGACTTGGCCGGGACCGCGTCGCCGTCACCGACCGCCAAATCGCGGGCCATTTCGACGATCACCCTGGACGCCTTGGCCCGGGGAGCGATCTGCACCATGGGCTTGCCCGTGGCCTGTGCCTGAGACTGCACCTTGGGCTCGTCGGGCAGCACGTAGGCGGGTTTGGGCAGCCCGCCCTTGACCACATCGGCGTCCGTCAATTCGCCCTTCTTGGCCGCCCCGCCCTTGTTGAGGACAACCTGCACCGGCAGGTCGGCCCCGGCCAGGGCCAGGGCCGCATCCTTCAGGCGCAGCGCGTCGCGCAGGCCGGCCAGGGTCGGCTCGGTCACCAGGAACAGGCGGTCCAAATGCTTCACATGATCGCCCAGGCGCCAGCGCGGCAGGTCCGCCACCACATGGTCGAAGGCGCCGGTCAGCCTGTCGAACAGGATGTCGAGCGCCCCCTCGGCGACCGCCGGTTCCGCCGACACGTCCTCTTCCCCGGCCAACAGGGACAGATTGTCCGTGGCCCGCACCATGGCGCGTTCCATGAACAGGCTGTCGATGCGCCCCGGGTTGTCGAGGGCTTCCTTGAAACCACGTCCCGGCTCCAGATCCAGCATCATGGCGGCGGTGCCGAACCGCAGGTCGAGATCGACCAGGGCGCATTTGCCGGGGGCTTCGACCGACAGCGCCCAGGCTAGGTTCACGGCGACCGTGCTGGCCCCCGCCCCGCCCCGCGCCGACAGGATACCCGTGACCGTGCCGCGCGTGGCGCCGGGGGATGTTTTTTGCCCCCTATCCGGTGCCGCCTCGGCACCCAGACGCGCCAGGGCTGCCGTCAACTGCGGTCCGGCCACCGGCTTGACCAGATAGTCGGACACGCCGAGGTCGATCAGCGCCCGGTAGACCGCGACGTCGTTCACGGCACCCAAGACCAGGACCCGAGTGTCCGGCTGGCAGACTTCGGCGAAGGCGTTGACGGCTTCGACAAGGTCCGTGCGGTCGGCAAGGTCGAGAACCAGAAAGCGGGCGGGCACGACCTCGGCCAGGGTGGCGAGGGCGGCGTCCGTGCCGCCGACATAAACGTCGCCGGCAAAGCCCGCCTCCTCGGCCGCGCGTTCAAGCTGGCTGCGGGTGACCTCGTCGGCGACGAAGGCCATGAAGGGCGTGGCGACCGCCGCCGAGGCGGATTTCTTTTCCGGGGCCGGGATCATTTTCCGCCTCCCTCGCCACCGGCGGGCGCCCCCGTGCCGGCCGCAGGCGCTTCCGACGTCGTGGCCCCCAGAAGCGGCTTGGTCTCACCCTTGCGGTAGCGCTGAATACCCAGCACATGGGCGGCGCCGTCACCGGGGCCGCCGTCCCGCCCCCATGCCAGATCACCCGGATTGGCGACCATCAGGCCCAGATTGACCGCCGTGGCGCAGCCCCAGTTGCCCGACGGCTGGTTGGCGTGGGTGACGCCGCTGCGCTCCGACCAATCGGGGCATCCCGGCAGGGCGACCTGATAGCGGTGGACGACCAGACGCACCGTGTCGCCCGCCATCTTGGGATCGTCGTCGATGACCAGACCGGCGGCCAGACGCTTGAGCTTCAGATAGGCGGCGACCCGCTCGGCCCGGCCGCGCGCGATCTCACCGCCGCCGGCGGGGATGGCGATTTCCAGGGCATCGGCGCGGTCGACCTTCTGGCGCGCGAGGAAGGCGTCGATGTCGCGGCCCGTCTGGGCGTCCAAGGTCACCATCCCCTGGGGGAAGGCGACCTTATGGGCGATGGCGACGGCCTGCACGCGGGGCTGTCGTGCTTCGGGCGGATCGTAGGGCGCATGGGCCTTGAAGTCGGGAATATGGTCGCAAGCGCCGAGCAGGACCAGGCACAACAGCCCGGCCCAGGAACTGCCAGCATGAGCGCCCGCCCGCCAGCCGAAGGACCGCCCCTTGCCGCTGCTTCCGCCGCCGACGCCGCGGTCCCAGATCGAGGGTTTGCGCTTGGCGGCGGAGACGAACGCGGCCGGTTTCGCCTTGGCCTTGCTGGGCTTGGTGTAAATCCGGTTCGGGGTGTTCATGGCAATGCTCCTGGGGTGTGAAGCGATCGGGGTGGCGGGGATAGATCCTCAATCCTCGAAGGTGAAGCCGACGGGGCCGATCAGCGCCCGGCCGTCCTTGGTCACGATCCGGGGCTTGGCCGGCGCGTCGGCGTGGCGGCCCGTCGAGCCGCCGATGATGCGTTCGATGTCGTGGGGCGCCTGATAGCCGTCCGTGGGGGCGGCCATCTTGCGCGACGGCGCCGGCTTGACGATATAGGGGGTGACGATGATGACCAGTTCGGACTCCTCGCGCTGGAAGCGGTCGGACTTGAACAGGCTGCCCAGCACCGGCACGTCGCCGAGTCCGGGAAATTCGGAAATGCTGTGGGTCACGTTGTTCTGCAGCAGGCCAGCGATGGCGAAGCTTTGGCCGCTGCCCAGTTCCACCGTGGTTTCCGCCCGGCGCGTGGTCAGCGATGGGATCTGAAAATTGTTCAGGGTAACCGCGTTGGCGTTGGACAGCTGGCTGACCTCGGGCCGGACATGCAGGTTGATGCGGCTGTTGCCGGAAATCGTCGGCGTGAAGGCCAGCGAAACGCCGAACTCCTTGAACTCGATGACCACCCGGTCGTTGCCTTCGGGCACCAGGATCGGGAACTCGCCGCCTGCCAGGAAACTGGCCGTCTCGCCGGACATGGCGGTCAGGTTGGGTTCGGCCAGGACGGTGACCAGGCCTTCTTCCTCCAGCGCGTCGATCACGCCGTTGACGTCGAAGGTGAACTTGCCGTTACCGGCGGAAAACGTGCCCGGATTGACGGTCAGGGTCTGGCTGATGACGTTGGCCGCGAAGGGATTGGCCGTGGCGACACCGAAGGCGAAGGCACCGATGGAGCCGACGGCGCTCCAGTTGAATCCCAACTGTTTGTCCACGTCGCGCGACACCTCGGCGACGCGGACCCGCAGGTTGACCTGATTGGGCGCATCGACGCCAAGGCGGTTGATGACGTTTTCCGGCGCCCCCGCGAAGGACACGGCGAGGCGGCGAATGTCCTCGGCCTTCGACGCCGAGGGCACGATGCCGTCGACGATCAGCGCGCCGTCGATGCTGTCGACCGTGACGTCGTCGTCCGGCGCCAGTTTGGCAAGGGCGTCGCGCAGGCGCGTCAGGTTGTGGCCGACGGTGATATCGACGTTGGCCAGCACCCGTTCGGCCTGATCGACGGCGTACAGGGTTGTCTCGCCCGGCGCCTTGGCGAACAGATAGACCAGTGACGGCGACTTGACCTGCACGTCGGCGATGCGCGGATCGGCGATGAACACGGTCGAGGCCGGACGCGTCAGGCGCACCAGGCGGCCCTTGTTGACCTCCATCTTGATGTTGGCGCCGGCCGGGCTGATGACCTCGACCCGGCCCGCGTCCACGCCTTGGGCCGCGGCGAAGGCGGCCAGCGGCGGCGCGAACAGCATCGCCAGGATCAGGGCCAGCAGCACGCCGGCAGCCAGGATCAGGCGGTTCCACCGCTTGATTTCGCGGGGCCGGGGCCGTTCGTCGAAGATGTCCATCGCCTGGGGTCGCATGACCGTCCGCCCTTTCAGAAGTTGGCCTGTTCGGCCTTGTCGGCGCGGATCACGTTGACCCCGCGCGCCCGCGCGCCCGGCCCGAAACGTTTGTCGCCGAGCATGCTCATGATGTCGAATTCAAGGGTGTAACTGCCGCTCAGGTCCTGCGGCGGCGGCACGTCGCCGTCCAGGGCGCCGACGGCGCGGGCGACTTCGGCGAAGCGGTCATCGACCGTTTGCGCGGCGTCGTGGCGGGCCAGGGAATGCAGGCTCAGGCTGACGCCGCCCATCTTCAGGGCCAGGGCGACCTTTTCCGCCTGCTTGGGCGTGACCTGCAGGGTCGCGGTCTTGGCCACCTTAGCCTGGCCGTCGCCGGCCTCGACCTTCTGATCCATGGCGATGACGCGGGCGCCCGACAGCAGCGTCTCGGAAAACTCGATCTTCTTCACCTTGCTGCCTTCGGCGTCGCCGCGCCGGGTTTCCAGGCGCATCTGGCCGATGAAGATGACGTCGACCCAGTCGCCCGGGAAGATGAACCCGGCGATCCCCGTGGTCGCGTCGACGGGCACGGACACGGCGCGCTTGCCGGGCTCCAGCACCGCCGCCAGGAAGCCGCGCTCGCCCGGCTGCACCAGCTTGAGCGCCGTGACCGGCTCGCCCGCCGTGATGCGCGAACGCACGACGGCGCCGTCGAACACGGCGATGCCGCGTTTCTGGGACTTTCCGCCGTCGGCAACACCCGGGGCCGGCTTGATCCCCTTCGGCACTTCACCCTCGACGACATAGCCCTCGGCAACGCCGTCCTTGGGCCAGGCGGCCCAGTGCAGGTCTTCGGCGCGCACGAAGCGGCCGGCCTCCAGGGTCTGCTTGGCGACCAGGACCTTGCGGGTTTCCGTGGCCGGGGCGGATTGCACTGGCCGGGCCTTGAACGCCGCCTGCTGCTGGGCGATCCAACTGCGGGCGAACAGGGCCGTGCCGGCGGCGGCCGTCAGCGCCACGACGATCAGCAGAATACCTCGGAGGGAGATCAACGACATAAGAGCCTCCTAACCGGCCAGAGCCCGGGCGGCGCCCAGCATGGGCGGCACGGGCATGGTGACGAACGTGGCGGCGACGATGGCCACGGCATAAGGCACGTCGCGGCCGAGCAGGGTATGGGCGAAACCGGTTTCTCCCCGGTCGGTGAGAACCTGGGCCACGGCCAGACGCCAGTGCGAGATTTGCACTAGGGCGATGGCGCCGCCGAACAACGCCGTGACGAGGATGAAATCGAGACATGCCGACGGGCCGACCCACAGGCTGACGGCGGCCATCAGCTTGACGTCGCCGCCGCCGAACGCACCCATCGCGAACAGCGCCGTGCCGCCCGCCAACACGGCGGCGGCCAGGGCGAGAGAGCCGGCAACATCGACACCGGCGCCCGGCAGCAGGGCATAGACGGGAAACAGGGCCGCGATGGCCAGGGTCACCGAATTGGGGATGCGGTATTCCTGAAGATCGGTCAACGCGGCTAGGCCGAGCAGGCCGGTGAACAACGCCAAGGGAAATGCATGGATGGCGGCCGTAAGAGACATGGGCGGGGGCCTTTCCGACTTGGCAGGTGGCTGGGGTGCGGCCACCTGCCCGGGTTCACGTAACGCGCTGCTCTGCTCTTTCTTCTCTATTCGTCAGAAAAATTGACTAACTAATTGGATGGTCGGGGCGGTCCGTCCGGACCGGGGCTCCGCCCCCTCCCCCTTCGAGTCTTCGAAACCGGAGGACCGGTTCCGTGGGGAACAAAAGACCCGAAGTACGAACCCATTGCAGGTTCTGGGGAGGGACATGGAGATCGTGGGGCAGTCTTTGGTCTGGTTTTGAATCAGCCGCCAACTGCGGTGCTGAGTTCCGTGGACACCCGAGTAAACATGGCGTTCAAGGAATCACCCATGGCCGTCAAGGCGCCGATGGCGGCAACCGACACCAGCGCGGCGATCAGACCGTATTCGATGGCCGTGGCACCGGACTCGTCCTTCAGCATTTTGATGATCGTGGTTTTCATGGCTTCTCTCCTGAAACATTTCCGCGGTCCGCTATGAACCTCGATGTCCAATTTTCTATGACCAAAGTTATAAGTCAAAATTTTTATTTGTTTTCAAAACTTCAATACTTATTATGTTCATTTGAATAAAATTTTATCTAATTTTTATTTGTTGTTTTACGCAAACGTTTCAATTGACTGCGTTGTTTTTCTGTAAGTACTAGTGTGTCGATACAGGAACCCCCTGAAATGACACAACTCATTGATAACGTTGCGAATTTTCTCAGCCGCCTGGGCAACTGCCGACGCGGCGGGGTCGCCGTTTTTCTTGCCCTGGCGATCATTCCGGTCATCGGTTTCGTCGGTATCGGCACGGATGTGGCCCGCGCCCACCTGGTCAAATCGCGCCTGTCGTCAGCGCTCGATGCGGCGGCGCTGGCCGGCGGACGCTCCTTTTTCCTGCCAACCCGCGATGCCGACATCGACATGTTCTTCGCCGCCAACTTCCCTGCGGGCTATCTCGGCGCCACGGTAACCGGCCCGATCAAGTTTCCCGACGTCGATAACGAGACTCTGGAATTAACCGCCTCGGCGGTGATCCCGACCAGTTTCATGCGCGTTTTGGGGTTTGAGGACCTCAGCGTGTCCGTTTCCTCCCAGGTCAAGCGCGAGTTGATCGCCCTCGACGTGGTGCTGGCCATCGACATGTCCGGATCAATGGCATCTGGCGCCATCGGCGGCGGGTCGCGCATCGCCGCGGCGCGCACGGCCGCCCATACCCTGATCGACATTCTGTTCGGCACGGCCCCGGACAAGGACCTTCTGGGCATCGGCCTGGTGCCTTGGAATTCCAAGGTCAACATCACCATCGACGGTCAGGCCTACGATCCCGCCATGACGGCAGAGACCGCCGTCGCCGCCTATGCCCACCCCGTGACCGGGGCCGCGCAAAGCGTCGTATACACGGTCAACAACTCGCCTGTGCCGCTGTTGAACGACCCTGGTCCCGATTGGACCGGATGCGTGTTTCAGCGCTATGCGGACGACGGCGACGATGGCAACGACGGCGACATTCTGCTCAACATCGGCCAGATCGGGGCCAAGGATTGGGTCGCCTGGGAGCCCATCGGCCCGGACGGCGATCCCCTGTCCGGCTGGAACAACTGCGCCATGTCCGTGGGCGGCAACGAGTGCGGCCCCTGCCTGACCCACGGCATCACGCCGCTGCAGCATTCCAAGGCCGTCACCGAGGACAAGATCGACGCCCTGACCTCGCCCCAGGGGCAGACCAACATCCCCCAGGGATTGGGCTGGGCCTGGCGGGTTCTGAAGCCGTCAGCCCCCTTTACCGAGGCGATCCCGGATCCCCCCTACCGCCGCCAGCAGGCGATCCTGCTGCTGACCGACGGCCAGAACGTGGGAGGATCGGGCGACGGCTACAAGGGAACCTGGGGCACCGGCGGCACCGCCCACGACGAAATGAACGGCCGCCTGCTGGCCCTGGCAAACAATGTCAAAGCCGACGGCGTCATCGTCTACGTCATCCAGTTCGCCAACAACGACGAAGACTTGAAGAACCTGCTCAAGCAGGTCGCGAGCGGCCCCGACGCCCCCTATTACCATCTGGCCCCGGGAGCGGCGGAATTGCAGACCGTGTTCCGCGAAGTCGCCAACCATCTGACCGAATTGCGCCTGTCGAAATAACGCCGCGGGTCAGCCCGCGCGCACTTTCTCCAGGAACGTATCGACCGAGGATTTCAGTACCGTCGACCGGTTGGACAGGTCGTTGGCGGCGGTCAGGATGCCGCCCGCCGACTGCCCGGTTTCCTTGGCGGATATACTGACCTGATGGATCGTCTGGTTGACCGTCTTGGCGCCGGTCGCCGCCTGTTCCACGTTGCGGGCGATTTCCTGCGTCGCCGCCGCCTGTTCCTCGACGGCGGAAGCGATGCTGGCCGTGATCTCGTTGATCTTGTTGATCACGTCACCGATGCCTCCGATCACGCCGACCGCGTCCTGTGTCGCGGCCTGGATTTCCGCGACCTGGGCGGCGATTTCGTCCGTCGCCTTGGCGGTCTGCGTGGCCAGCGCCTTGACCTCGCCCGCAACCACGGCGAAGCCCTTGCCGGCGTCGCCGGCCCGCGCCGCCTCGATCGTCGCGTTGAGCGCCAGCATGTTGGTTTGCTGCGCGATGTCAGTGATGATTTCCACCACTTCACCGACCCGTTGGGCCGACCGAACCAATCCCTTGACCTTTTCATTCGCCGCCTGGGCACTGGCCGAAGCCTCGTCCGCCACGCGTGTTGATTGCGTGACCTGCCGGGTGATTTCCTGGATGGAATGGGCCAGTTCCTCGGCGGCGGACGACACCGTCTGCGTGTTGGTCGTCGCCTGCTCCGACGCGGAAGCAACCACGGCGGACTGTTCGTTGGTATGATCGGCCGTGTTGTGTAATTGCCTGGCGGAGGCCTCCAACTGCGCCGACGCCGACGTCAGGGCGTCGACCACCTCGCCCACGCTGCCGGAAAATTCGTCGGCCAGATGGTTCAGGGCCGCGCGCTTGTCCGCCTCGGCCCGGGCCTTGGCCTCGGCCTGCTCCCCTTCCAGGCGTTTGACCTCGATGGCGTTGTCCTTGAACACCTGAACGGCCGCCGCCATGGCCCCGATCTCGTCACGGCGGCCCTGGGCCGGAATTTCGGCCTCCAGATCACCACCCGCCAGCCGCGTCATGGCATCCGTCATCGACTGCACAGGGCCAGAGATTCCGCGGCCCAGGATGATCGCCAGGCCGATGCCCAGCACCGTCCCCACAGCAGCGATTACCAGCAGATTCCGTTCCGCCGTGGCGATGTCGTGGCGGGCCTGCTCAGCGACCTCGTGTTCATGCTTCGACGCCTCATGCTCAAGCCCTTCCGCGGCTGAAATGATGTCCGCCGCATACTTGGGCATTTCCCGGTCCATCAGGCGGCTCAGCTCCTCTTCGCCGTGACGCACCTTCTCAAAGACCTGGTGGTAGGTATCACGCAGTTCCTTGAGTTCATTCAGAAGTTTGCGTTCCTCTTCGGTCTGCAGAACCGCCGCCATCTGATTGAGAGTGCGGGAGAACGTCTCGAACTCGGCCGAAATCTTCTCGCCGTAAGCGGGCTTGCCCTCCAGCAACAGACGTCCGACATAGACTTGAATCAAAAAGGCGTGTTCCCGCGCGATCAGGCTTTCATTGATCAGGGGCTGGTTGTTCGCCGCCTGGGCGCCGGCGAGAAGTTCGTCCAGATCGACGATCATCTTATCGCCCGTGGGATCAAGCTGGTCGGCGATATAGGCATCGTGGTCGTGCCGCAACTTGGCGACCTGGCCGAACCCATCGGCATAATGTTCGAACGCCTTGTTGATCTCGACGATCACGGCGCGGTGCGCCTCGATGGTAATGCCTGCCTGGGCAGCGGTGAGCGACTTGCGCATTTCATCCGAATACTTGGCCGTCATCGCTTCGGACGCGGCGTCGCCCTTCTGCACGAATTCACGGGCGGCGCGAGACATTTTCAGGAACTGAAGTTCCACATTGGCCGCCAAGGCAAGCTCCACGGCCGCGGTTTCCATCTCCTCGACCTCGTGGCCGATCTTGACCAAGGCGCCGTAGGACAGCCCGATCACGATCAGAAATACGGTAACGACAGCGGTAAACCCGCCGATCATCTTCACGATCAACTTGAGATCGGCCAAGCGGCCGAAAGCCAGGCGTGTATATGCGTTCGTATTCGTCATTACTGCCTCCTTCGAGGCGACCATTCGTTCGAACCGCGATCTACTGTGCCTCCGGTATCGGAAGTTTCCCTTCCTGCCGACACAGCCATGGCGAGAACGGTCCTTCCTCTGCGATGCGACATCGACAGACCGGTCCTGGAACTCGGCATTGAGCTCAAAAGCGCCTAATTATATGGTTGCATTTGTTTTATTTAATATATGCCTGAAGATGTAGGACCTTTATCTGCATAATCATCAGGTTTCAGTCCGGGAGGCGGTGTAAGAGCGGGTCGGAAATGCGGCCTGGTTGTATACAATTGGTTACAATTGCCCGCTCGCAAACAGAAGTGGTTTGACCTAATATTTGCATGTACTGATACTTTCCTCCGGGGAACGGAACCACCGAAATTCAATGAAGACGTTTTCGTCTCGGCGCGTGGCGCTTGGCGCACTGCTGATTGCGGTCGGCACGGGTGCCTATTTCATGCTGGCCGGCGGGCCTGCCGCCGATAAACCGGCGGCCAAGGCGGGCGGCAAGCCAGCGACACCGGTTGTCGTCACCAAGGTGACGACCCGCACCATGCCGGTCACGATACACGCCATCGGCACCATCCAGGCCCTGGCCACGGTTTCCGTGCGATCACGGGTTGATGGCCAGATCATGGAAACGGCCTTTACCGAAGGCCAAACCGTGGCCAAGGATGCCCCCCTGTTCCACATCGACCCCCGTCCGTTCCAGGCCCGCCTGCGCGAGGCCGAGGCCAACCTGGCCCGCGACCGCGCAAATCTGGAAAAGGCGCAGGGCGATTATCAGCGCTACCAGTCGCTCAGCGGCAAGGGCTTTTCGTCACAGCAGAAGTTCGAGGAAGCGCGGGCCGCGGTGAACAGCCTGTCAGCAACCATCCGCGCCGGCCAGGCCACCGTCGACCTGGCCAAACTGAACCTGGAATTCACGACCATCCGGGCCCCCTTGGACGGGCGCACGGGCAGCGTCCTGGTCCAGGCCGGCAATCTGGTCAAGGCCGATGACCAGCAGGCCCTGGTGGTCATCAACCAGGTCAACCCCATCCTGGCGGCCCTGTCCGTCCCCGAGGGGCATTTGGCCGAAATCAAGCGCCGCCTCGCCGAAGGCTCCCTCGCCGTCGAGGCCGCCGTGCCCGACAGCAACCGCCCACCGAACCGCGGCCGCGTCGTGTTCATCAACAACGCCGTCGACACGCAAACCGGCACGATCCTGCTGAAGGCTGAATTCGATAACGCCGACGGGTTCCTGACCCCGGGGCAGTTCGTGCGCGTCGTCATCGAAATGGACTCGATCCAGGATGCATCCGTGGTGCCCGAACGGGCCGTGCAGAGCGGCCAGAAAGGCAATTACGTCTTCGTCGTCAATCCGGCCGACATGACGGTGCAGCCCCGGCCGGTGGTTCTGGGTCCGTCGATCGACGATTTCGTCGCCATCGGCGATGCCCTGAAACCGGGCGATACGGTCGTCACCGACGGCCAGTTGCGCCTGTTCAAGGGCGCCAAGGTGACGTTCAAAATGGACGGCGCCAAGGGGACCAAGGGCGAAAAGAAAACAGGCGACGCGGCGCCGGCAGCGGCCGGCGGCGCGGGCAAGGCGGGCGGCTGACCGGGGCCACGCCCCGCAGCGCCCCGGGAAGGAGCGGACCGAACAGGCCGCGGAACGAACGATGAATTTGTCCGAGCTTTGCATCCGCAGGCCGGTCATGACGACCCTCGTCATGCTGGGGCTTGTCCTGTTCGGGGTGTTCGCCTACCGCGTCCTGCCGGTCTCGGAACTGCCCAACGTCGACTATCCGACCATCGAGGTCACGGCCTCGCTGCCCGGGGCCAACCCGGAAACCATGGCCGCCGCCGTGGCGACGACGCTCGAAGGTCAGTTCTCGCGCATCGCAGGGGTGCGCAACATGACCTCGATCAGCGCCTCGGGCACGTCGCGCATCACCCTTGAGTTCGATCTGGACCGCAACATCGACGCCGCGGCGCTGGATGTTCAGTCGGCGATTTCAACGGCGCTGCGCTCCCTGCCCGACGACATGGCGGACCCGCCGTCGTTCCGCAAGATCAACCCCGCCGACTTCGCCATCTTCTACATCGGACTGTCGTCGGACACGCTGCCGATCTCCATGGTCAACGAATTCGCGGAAACCATGCTGGCGCAGCAGCTATCGACCATCGGCGGCGTCGCCCAGGTGCAGATCTGGGGCCAGCAGAAATTCGCCGTGCGTGCCCAGGTCGACCCGGACGCCCTGGCCACCCGCGGCATCGCCATCGGCGAGGTCGAACAGGCCATCCGCGGCGGCAACAGCTATCAGCCGACCGGCACCCTGAACGGTCCCGACCGTGCCGTCGCCGTGAAGACCACGGGCCAGATGAGCAACGCCGCCGCCTATAACAGGCTGATCGTCGCCTACCGCAACGGCGCCCCCGTGCGCCTGTCGGAAATCGGCAAGGCCATCGACGGGGTCGAGGCGACCCGCGTCGCGACATACTTCGGCGACCGCCAGGGCATCATGCTGGCGGTCTACCGCCAGCCCGGCTCCAACACCGTGCAGATCGTCAAGCAGATCAACGACATCCTGCCCGTGTTCCGTCAGCAACTGCCCGAGTCCGTGAACCTGGAAGTTATGTACGACCGTGCCCAATCGATCGAAGAATCGATCCTGGACGTGGAGTTCACGCTGATGCTGGCCGCGGCCCTGGTCGTGCTGGTGATCTTCCTGTTCCTGCGCAATCTGGCCGCCACGGTGATCGCCAGCGTCGCCCTGCCGATCTCGGTGATCGGGACGTTCTCGGTCATGTACGTGATGGGCTTTTCACTCAACAACCTGAGCCTTCTGGCCCTGACGTTGTCCGTCGGCTTCGTGGTCGACGACGCCATCGTCATGCTGGAAAACATCATCCGCCACAAGGAAAAGGGCCTGTCCGCCATGGAGGCGGCGCTGAAGGGCTCCAAGGAAATCGGCTTCACCATCCTGTCCATGACTCTGTCGCTGGTCGCCGTGTTCATCCCCGTAATGTTCATGGGCGGCATGGTCGGACGTCTGTTGCACGAATTCGCCATGACCATCAGCGTGACGATCATCGTCTCAGGCATCGTGTCGCTGATGCTCACCCCGATGATGTGCAGCCGCTGGATTGCCGATGCGGCCCATAGCGCGGAAAAGCCAAAACACGGTTTCATGGCGATGACCGAGCGCGCGTTCGATGCCATGCTGCACGGCTATGACGTCTCCCTGCTGTGGTGCCTCAAGCGCAAGCCGTTCGTGCTGGCCGTGTTCCTCGGCACCCTGGTCGGGACCTGGGGGCTCTACGCCTTGATCCAGAAGGATTTTCTTCCGGCCGAGGACACCGGCCGCCTGATCATCTACACGGAAGGCGGCCAGGACGTGTCGTTCGACGCCATGAAGCGCTATCAGAAAGAGGTCGCCGACATCGTCAACAGCGACCCCAACGTCGCCGCGACCATGTCGCGCGTGGGCGCCGCCGGCAGCCGCATCACCAACAACGCGGGCCTGTTGTTCCTGCGCCTGAAGCCGCGCCACGCCCGGCCCGACGCCAACATCAACGACGTGGTGCAGAATCTGCGGCGCAAGCTGAACAAGGTCGCCGGCATCAAGTCCTTCGTGCGCAACCCGCCGGCGATCCGGGTCGGCGGCCGCCTGTCCAACGCCCAGTACCAGTACACCCTGCAGGATCTGGACCTGGAATCCCTCTACAAATGGGCCGAGGTCATGGCCGCCGAACTGGGCAAATTACCCGGTTTCCAGGACGTGACCACGGACCTGAAGATCAGAAGTCCCTCGCTGGTCGTCGACATCGACCGCGACCGTGCGGGCATCATGGGCATCAAGGCGGACGAGATCGAAGCCGTGCTGGCCAACGCCTATGGCGGACGCAAGGTGTCGACCATCTATACGGCCGCCAACCAGTACGCGGTGATCCTGGAGGTCGCGCCTGAATTCCAGAAAGACCCGAAGGCGTTGGAGAAGCTCTATATCCGCGCGCCCGGCGACCGCCTGGTGCCGTTGGCCGCCGTCGCCACCCTGACCCGCGGCGTGTCGCCCCTGACCATCAGCCACCAGGGCCAGATCCCCGCCGTGACGATTTCGTTCAACCTGGCGCCCGAGGTTTCTCTGGGCACGGCCATCGACCGGGTCCACGCGCTGGAACGCGAAATTCAGGTACCGGCGACCCTGACCACCAGTTTCCAGGGCACGGCCAAGGTGTTCCAGGAATCTCTGGCCGGCATGGGCATGCTGCTCGCACTCGCCATCATCGTCGTCTACATCGTGCTCGGCATTCTCTATGAAAGCTTCATCCACCCGCTGACCATCCTGTCGGGCCTGCCGGCGGCGGGCGTGGGGGCGTTGTTGGCGCTCATGGCCTTCGACATGCCGCTGACACTCTATGGCTTCGTCGGCATCATCATGCTGGTCGGCATCGTCAAGAAGAACGCGATCATGATGATCGACTTCGCCCTGTCGGCGCAGCGCGAGGACAGCCTGAGTCCCGACGAGGCGATCTATCAGGCCTGCCTGATCCGGTTCCGCCCGATCATGATGACGACCATGGCCGCCCTCATGGGCTCGCTCCCCATCGCCGTCGGCTTCGGCCAGGGCGGCGAGGCGCGGGCACCATTGGGCCTGACCGTGGTCGGCGGCCTGCTGATGTCGCAGGTCATCACGCTCTACCTGACGCCCGTGGTCTATATCTACCTGGACCGCCTGTTCCCGACCAAGGCCATCCGGGGGGCGTCCGGCGGCGCCGAGCCGGGCCGCGCCCCGGCGGAATAGCGCCCTGCCGTCACCTTCCGTCGGCTAGCGCGCCTGGAAGGATATGCCGCGCACGAACCCCCGGTTGCGGCTGCCCGTATCGTCGCTGTCGGCGCCGATCAGCACATGCGCCACGCGCAACGGTCGGCGGCCGAACACCCGTTGGTGATCCGCCGCCACATCGACCGTCTCCCGCAGCCATGCCCCCAGGGGGGCATCACCGGTGCGCGCCACGATCATCACGTTGACGTCGCCGAAATAGGGGCTGGCGACGACCGCGCCGGGCGTGGTGGCGTCACCGCTCCAGACATAGGACAGGGTGCGCGCCGGTGCGTCCGTGCCCCGCGCCAGTTCGACCAGGGGACGCAGCAGGGATTCGGAAAACGTGGCCGTCGCCGGGTCGTAGGGAAAGGTCACGTAAAGCGCCAGGGCCCGGTCGTCCCGCCCCTTCACGGCGAGGTCCGTCGCGGCAACGGGCAGGTCGACCTTCCATTCCCAGGTCAGCACCGGCGTTTGCGCCAGATCCACCGCCACGGGCCGCCCGATCAGGGATACGCTGGCGTCCGTCGCGACCGCGACGCAATCGTCGCCGCAGGCGCTGTAGCGGTTGGCCGGCTTGCCGTCGAAGGACATCTGCTCCCACGCCCGCGCGGTCAGGTCCGCCGACAGGGCGCCACTCCCCGCAATGGCCATGGACGCGATTCCGGTTGCCAGACAGAATCCGAGACACGAAATGAAAAAGCGTTTCATGGGGGCACTATCCCCCACCACCCCCAGTCCGCCCAAATCACGAATTGGTTGACGGGCCGCCCGGGTCAGGGGTTGACAGTGGTCAGCGACCCGAAGCGCGGGCGAAACACGGCGCTGGAATACAGTTGCCCGGTCTCCAGCACGGCGGTCATCATGATCGGCGCGAAATCGTAGAACACCTCGGCGGTGATGACGTTCTCGCTGTCGCGGACCTCGAACCCCACGGGCAGAACAGCCGGATCGCCCACAGTGCCGAACCGGCTTGCCGCCGGCGCCAGGCCATAGGTCCGCTGCCAGATGATTTCCGGGGCGCCGCCGTCCCGCGCGATGGAGGAAATGATGACCCGGCCGTCGAGTTGCACGTCATAGGGCGTCATGACCTGGTCCGAGGCGGCGAAGAACGAGGTGATGTCGCCCTCCGTCAGTTCCGGCATGCGCGAGATCAGATCGCCCATGGTCGCCGCCGTGCGTTCCAGCTTCTGGTTGATCAGGACATAGCGCGTGACCTCGACCCCCGACATCAAAAGACCCGTCAGCACGGTCGCGGCGAACGCCAGTTCGACGGAGATGGTGCCCCGCCCGTCGCGCCGGAACCGGTCCAGGAATGTGCGGATCATGCCCATGCCCCCCCTCACCCGCCCGGCGCCGGCGCGCCGATGGCCTGGTCGTAGGGCTCGTTACGCACGGCGATGGCCGATTTCAGGACGAACTTGCCGTCCTCGCCGATCAAGGGTCCCGCCAACGGCGTGCGCAGCGGCCAGGCGTATTCCATGCGGTAAGCGACGATGGACCCGGCCTCGCCGGCACCGGCTTCGCCGACATCGGCGTCATGGGCGCCGTTGCCGTTCTCGTCCGTGAAGGTTTCGCCCGGATCGTAAGCGCCGTTGCCGTTGCCGTCGACGAAGGACTCGCCCCGCCCGACATCGCCGAAAGTGGGATAGACCCGGACCTCGACCCTGGCGTCAGCCATGTCGATCAGGCCGATGGTGCGGTCCTCGACGATGGCGATGATCCTCTCCAGACGCGTGGCGCCGTCCGGCTCTTGGCCGGTGATGCCGAACCGGGCGGCGTCGCGCAGCGCGCTTTCCATGAGGGTCGCGACGAACATGATCATGCCGAACTCGATGGTGGCGACGATCATCAGCACGACCAGGGGGGCAGCGAAGGCGAATTCGACCAGGGATGAGCCCTGCTGATTTTCAACCAGCGCCGGGCGCCCGAGGGACAAAAAGCCGGGTCGACGGAACACCATGGCGGGATTTCCCTTTCCGGCACAGTTTACGCCCACCCCCTAATCTGAACAAAAATATTAAGTGTTTTCAATATTGTATAAAACTTTCATAAAATTCCAGGTAACGGCCTTGACCTTCCAGGCGCTGCGAAGCCTAATGCGGCCACCGGTGCCTCAACCGGTCAACATCACCGACAATCCATCCGGGAGTCCCGTCCATGAAACTGCTGCGCTATGGCCCCAAGGGTGAAGAACGCCCCGGCCTGCTGGATGCCGCCGGGCGCATCCGCGACCTGTCCGACCGTCTTCCCGACATCACGCCGGAAACGCTCGTCAGCGACCGCCTGGCCCGCCTCAGCGGCATGGATCCGGAAGAATTTCCCGCCGTCGGCGGATCACCGCGATTGGCAGCCCCCGTCGCCGGCGTCGGCAAGATCGTCGCCATCGGCCTGAATTACGCCGACCACGCGGCGGAGGCCGGCATGGCCCTGCCGGAAGAACCCATCATCTTCACCAAGGCGATCACCTCCCTGTCCGGCCCGACCGATCCGGTGGTCCTGCCCAAGGGATCGCAGAAGGGCGACTGGGAGGCCGAGTTGGCCGTCGTCATCGGCAAGCGCGCGCAATATGTCGAGGAAGCGGACGCCGCCGATTACATCGCCGGCTACGCGGTCATGAACGACGTCTCGGAACGCGCCTTTCAACTGGAAACCACGGGCCAGTGGGTGAAGGGCAAAAGCTTCGACACCTTCGCCCCCTTCGGCCCCTGGCTGGTCACCCCCGACGAGGTGCCGGACCCGCAGAACCTGCGCATCTGGTGCGAGGTCTCGGGCCAGATGATGCAGGACGGCAACACCAAGACCATGGTGTTCAACGTCTTCAACCTGGTCTCCGTGGTCAGCCAGTACATGACCCTGATGCCCGGCGACATCATCGCCACGGGCACGCCGCCGGGCGTCGGTCTCGGCATGAAGCCGCCCCGGTTCCTGAAGGCCGGCGACGTCATGCGCGTCGGCATCGAGGGTCTGGGTGAGCAGAAGACCGAGGTCAAAGCCTGGCCGGAGTAACCTTTTCCCATTACCGGAGGCCGACATGACCGGAACCAACCTGAAATCCCACCCCATTCATCTTGGCCTGGGGGCGACGGCGGTCATTGAACCGGAATTCACCGGCGCCCTGGATTGGTACGCCGACTATGCGGCCCGCCACGCCGGCGACGGGGCCGAAGGGCGCCTTGTCAGTCTGTTTTCCTTCGATCGTCCCTGGGATATGTGGGAAATGCACCCGATGGGCGCAGAGGTCGTCTTCTGCATCGCGGGCACCCTCACCCTACACCAGGAACAACCGGACGGCCGCGTCGAGACGGTCGTCCTGTCGGCGGGCCAGTATGCGATCAATCCCCCGGGGGTTTGGCATACGGCGGACGCCGAGAGCGAAGCGACGGCGCTGTTCATCACCGCCGGCGCCGACACGCAGCACCGCCCGCGCTGATCCCGCCTTGCTTGCCTAGGCCGCCGCCTCGCGGCGGATGTCTTCCCAGGTTTCGCGCATCCATTCGACGCAGGCGACGGCCTGGTCGAACAGGGAATATTTGCAGCCCTCGCCGTAATCCGTGCCGGGGATGAACTCGGTCGAAATCTGGCCCAGCTTGCCCGTGGGGTCGGCCGCATGATGGCGCATCAGCATGCGCAGGCATTCCTTCCAGGGCTCCAGCAGCGCCCCGTCCCAGTCGGCATGGTAGTCCCCCGGCCCCGGCTGCACGAAGGGATACTGGATGCCGCGCCCGACGCTGCCGTCGGGATGGCGGCCCGTTGCGTTGACCGGGTTGTTGGGGATGGCGGCGCGGGCATGGCAATGGCGGACCCAGCCGGCCTCGATCCACTGTTCGACCACGTTGCCGGGGGTATAGGGGTCGAGGATCACCTCGCCCGCCGCGATCTGCCCCGCCGTGTCGAAGATCTTCTGTTCCTTGGGATTGTCGATCTTGAAGATGACATGGCTGTGGTCGAGGGTGATGTTGAACTCCACCCCCCGCGCCTCGACCATGCGGCCGACCCGGGCGACGCGGGCGAAGTCTTCCGACCACATGTTGACGTGGACCTCGAAGCAGGGCGTGACGCCGTACTTTTCGCCCACCTCCGCCGCCCATAGATAGGCGTTCAGGACTTCCTCATCCGTAACCACATGGCCCTGGGCGTGGCGGAGCTTGATCTGCGTGTTGTGAACCAGAGAGCCGAGCCGTCGGCCCGTCTCCAGATTCTTTTCCAACAGGGCCTCGTCCTGACCCAGGACGTAGAACCAGCCGCCCGCCCGCACCGGCAGGCCGTACTTGTCCCGCGCGCGTTCGAAATCGTCGATCTGATCCGGGTCCGGGGTCTTGTCGATGTAGTCGAACACGCCCGCGTCGCGCACCATGCGGAAGCGCGTATCGACATCCGGCATGGGGTCCGCATGGGCATGCTTGATGCCGTTGGTCTGAATCCCGAAAAGAAGATCGTTGGCCATTAGTCTGTTTCCGTCCCCTGCTGATCGCCCCCGCTGCATCGTAACGCAACGGTCCGCCGACGCAACGGCGGCCGCGTTCAGACGCCGATGTGCAGGCGCTCGCGGATGGCGCGGGCGATGTCTTCCGCCGGGTTGAGGGGCGCGTGGGTCCAGTCCTGCCAAACCGTCGCCGCCGTCAGCGGCCGGGCATAGCCTTCGCCGAACAGGTAATCGTGAAAGCGCTTGTGCTTGGGCGTGATCAGGGGCGGCGGCGCGTAGAGATAGACCGGGCCGGGCCGGGCGCAGGCTTCCGTCGACATGGACACGGAATCCCCCGTCACCACCACGGCGTCGGCATGGGCGAGATAGCCCATGTAGGGATTCCCGGCCGGATCGCCCCAGCGGTACAGATGGTGCGGCACGTCGGCAAAGGCGGCGAGCAGCGCCGGCATGGTCCCTGGGTCTTCCGATTCCTCGACCCGTCGGCTGGTCGAGACCAGCAGGGAGCCGCCCTGTTCGCGGGCCAGCTTGGCGGCCCATCCCGCGACCTCGGCCGCCATGTCGGGGCCGAACTCGCGCCGCCGGGTGCTGCCGCCGATCATGAGGGCGATCAGCGGGCGCGGCAGATGGGCAAAAGTCTCCTGCCATTCCGTCCTGGCTTCGGCCAGAACGTCCGCCGTCACGCCATGGGCGGCGGCGGGAATGGTCAAGGTGTTGGCAAGTTCCGGCCGGTCGTCGTGGGCGGGCTGGGCAATCAGATCGAAATCCCCCGCCCCCGCGCCCGGATGCATGACGTGGACCAGCTTGGTGCGGCCGCCGGACAGTTTCTTGATCCTGCGCGCGGCGGAGGCCGAACGCCGCCCGGCGCCGATCACCAAATCCGGCCAGGGCGGCGTCAACAAGGCCCGCGATGGCGCCGTGATGGCGGCGAAGGACGCGCCCAGCACCGCGTTATGCAGACGCACCAGGGGGCCGTATTCGATGTCCTTCCGGGCGAACGGCAGGCCCAGGACCCGGGCTACGCCCAGGCATTGGCTGCGGTTGCCGGGCCGGTCGTCGGCCAGAACCCAGACACGGGAAGCTTGCGCGGTTTGTTCCGTTTCGGACATCGCCCGCTTATGGCATGGCACCCCCGCCCCGGCAACGGATCAGTGGCACGGCGCCAGAACCGCGCTATCCGCGCGAGTAGGTATAGAACTTACGTCCAGGTTACCCTCGGCGGGACGAGCCCGTATGAGGGCAGGAGCATGAAGACCTGGGGGACGATCATCGACGATATCGAAAGCCGCCTGACCGGCACCCGCACACGCCGGGTCTGGGACTATTGGCGTGCCCGCGCGGACAGCGAAACCGCCCCGATCTGGGAAGCCTTCAACCTGATCGATATTTTTCAGGACGCCCCGATCATCCTGGTACTCGACGCGCTGCCGCGGCCCGACGACATCGACTTCCGCTATCGCTACGTCGGCACCACCATCGTCCAATACCGCTGGAAACTGGCGGTCCCCGACCATACGGGCCTGACCTATTACGAAGCCCGCCACCAATATGATTTCCGGGAAGTCAAAGAGGCCTACGACCACTGCGTCAAGACCGGTCGGCCCGCCCTGATGCAGCGGAATTTCGACGCCTATGACGCATCGGGCACGCACGAGCGGCTGATCCTGCCGCTCGCGTCGCCGTCCGGCGGCGTCGACAAACTGGTCGTCGTCGTCGAACGGCTGACGGAACTGCAAAAGTCGCTGCCCGCCGACCCGCCGCTGTTCTAAGCGGCGTCCGGCGGAGCCGACGGCCTATTCGGCGGCCGCCGGCAGGCGGAAGCGGGCTTCCATTTCCCGGCGGATATTGACCGCATCCATGGTCGCATCGACCTCGACATCCTGCCAGCGCACGGGCCGGTTGGCGGGAATGTCGGCTTTCAGCTTGACCTTATGGGCCAGACCGATGGGCAGGCCGCCCAACTCCAGCGACTTTTCCGCGGGGTACAACTTGCCCCAGACGGTGAACCCGCCCTCGCCGTCGAGCATTTCGCCCGCCTTCAGGTCGCGCTTGGCTGTCGCCACCACGTCGCCGCGGAAGCCCAGGGTCGTCCCCGTCGGCTTGTTCAGCAGCGCCGCCGACAGGATCGAGATGTTCAATTCCAGGCCGATCAGGTGGAACGGCTTGAACATGGCGGAATAGCGCCCGGAGGCATCCGTGTTCATGCCGTACTGGCGGAAACAGGCGGCGGCGTAATCGTTGGGGGCCTCGATGACCACATAGACGCCCCAGCGCAGGTCCTTGAACACCGGGCGGCCGTCGCGCTCCAGGGACGAGACGACTTCGACCTGGCCCTTGTGTTCCAGCATCCCGCCGTCGGCGACGGGGCGCAGGACATGGGCAAGATCGTCCATGCCGGCGGCCGGGAAGTTCAGGCCGCCCGACGGCGGGGTCAGGCCCGTGCCGTTGGCGATGGCCGCCATTTCCAGGGCCGACTTGGTGCCGTCGAGGAAGCTGTTGAACATCTGGCTGTTCATGCCGGCGGCGGCGGCCTGTTCCGGGGTCAGGCCGTAATGGTCCCAGACCGTATCCGGGGTCGAGGCGTGATAGGCCGGAAGGTACTTGGTGCCCTTGCCCGCGGCGATGACCTCGAAGCCCGTGGCGCGCGCCCATTCGACCAATTCACAGGTCAGGGCCGGCTGGTCGCCATAGGCCATGGAATAGACGACGCCCGCCTTGCGGGCCTCCTCGGCCAGCAGACCGCCGGCAAGCACGTCAGCCTCGACGTTGACCATGACGATATGGATGCCGTTGCGGATGGCTTCCCGTGCATGGACCAGGCCGACCACCGGATTGCCCGTGGCCTCGACGACCACGTCCACGCCGCCGGCCTGCATCATGGCCATGGCGTCGTCGACGAACTTGGTCCGGGCGACCAGCTCGTCCGTCCAGCCGACATTGCGGCAGGCCTTCTTGGCGCCGTTCGGGTTCAGGTCGGCGATCACGGCGACCTCCAGGCCCGGCGTCGTCGGCACCTGCGACAGGAACATGGAGCCGAATTTACCGGCCCCGATCAGGCCGACACGAACGGGTTTACCCTCCGCGGCGCGGGCCGCGAGTTCTTGATAGATATACAAAGTTGATTACTCCGCTGCTTGCTGGCGCTTGGCGACCAGTTCGTCGAGACAATCGTCGCTCAAGGCTTCGATGGGGGTGAAGTCGCGGTGCGCGATCCACTCCGCCCGGTTGAAGGCGCGGATGTGGTTGTCGACATGGCACAGCGACAGATAAACAATCGTCCGCCCGAACGGCGAGATGTTGGGCGGGCTGGCATGCACCAGCAGCGACGAGAACATCAGCATGCTGCCGGCCGGGCCGGTCGGTGCGACGCAGCCGCCGCGTTCCGCCAGTTCCGACACCTTGTCCCGGTCCAGGGTCCACAGGGGATAGCTGGTCGTCTCGAGGTCGTGACCGGCGTCGACCACGCCCTGCTTGTGGCTGCCGGGAATGAACAGCAATGGGCCGTTGGCCGCCGTCACGTCGTCCAGGAACACGGCGATGTTCATGGCCCGGGGTTCGGGCATCTCGTCGTCGCGTTTCCAGGTGCCGTAATCCTGATGCCACTGCCAGACGGCGCCGTCGAAGGCGGCCTTGGCGTTGACCTTGTACTGGTGCATGTAGACGGGCCCGCCCAAAGTTTGCGTCACCGGCTCGATCATGCGCGGATGGGCGCCAAGGCGGCGGAACGCCTCGTTGTACTTGTGCGCGGCGAAGGCCGTGCGGGCGACGCCGTTGGACTCGCGCCAGACCTCTTCCCGGTCCAGGGCATAAACGGCCTCGGCCTCGGCCTTCAGGCAGGCCGCTTCCTCCGGCGTGAACTTTCCGGGAAAGAACAGGTAGCCGTCCTCGTCGAAGCGTTTCAGTTCGTCTTCGGTCAAACGCATGGGATCATCCTCCGATTGATGTCTTGTTTGTCGCGTTCGGGGTCTGCGGCCCCGGATCAAGGTTCATGAGCCGGCGATAGGTCGCCTCGCCCGCCGATTCAACATGCCGCGCCGCCAACTCGCCGGCGCCGTCCACGTCGCCCGCCATGACGGCCTCGGCGATTGCGGCGTGATCGGCCCAGATGGTTTCGTGGCGGCTGGTGTCCTCAAGGACCATGCGCATGGCCCGCACCATGTGGGGCCATGCCCCCTCCGCCGTCGCCGCGATTTCCGGATTGCCCGCCAGGGCGTACAGCGCCTGATGAAAAGCGACGTCGGTGGCGACCAGCCGGGCGATGCTGCCCTCGGCCACGGCCGCGCGGCCGTCGGCCATCAGGCGGTCGAACAGCCGCCGGCGGGCGCCCTCGGGATCGTCCTGGCCGGCGGCCAGACGCGCCGCCAAACGGTCCAGGGCGCCACGCACCTGATAGAGCGCCCGCAGCCGCTCCGCATCCACCGGGGCGACCATGTAGCCCTTGCGGCCGCGTTCGACGATCAGGCCCTCGCGCTGAAGCAGCACCAGGGCGCGGCTGACCGGCTGGCGGCTGACGCCGAGGCGTTCGGCCATTTCTTCCTGGGCGACGGGTGCGCAGGGCGGCAATTCGCCGGACAGGATCGCATCCCGAATGGCCTCAAGCGCCTGCTGCGTCAGATCTGATTTAAGTTTAAGCTGCTGCATTTATTATATTTTTAAATTTGTGAATTCGGAATTCAAAAAAATAATAAAACTCCCATACGGCGCTGTCAATACGGCCGCACACAGCGCCACGGGCGCAGCCCGGATCGACGCTCACAAGGTTGGAAAGTTTTGGGGGCGCTTACGGCGTGCCGGGCAGAAACGCCTGGTAGGCCTCGGCCCGCCCGACGGCGCTCTTGTACAGCGGTCGGCGAACCTGCCAGTTCGACGCCGTCAGCACCGCGTTGCCGGAGGTATGGAAATCCAGGCAGGCGGGATCCCAGTCGAGCCCCAGGAAATCGATCAGGGCGCGGCTTTGCCCTTCCTGGTCGGCGATCAGGTCTTCGTAACGCAGTTCATGGATCGGCAGGTCCAGAACATCCCGCCAATGGGCCATGACGCGGTCCTGGGCCGCCTGCATGCGGGCGATCTCGGCAAGGTCCGTGGACCAGGTCAGGCCCTGGGTGAAATTGGTGAAATAGCAGGACAACGCCGTGTCCTTGGCGTCGCGCACGCAATGGACGACCCGCGCGCCCGGCATCAGCACCTGCGCCAGTCCCAATATGAAGATGTTGAGGGGCGTCTTATCGACGATGCGCAGGGCGTCCCGCCCGGCGCCCAGGTGCTTCAGAAAGTCCGCCGCCAGAACCGCCGCCTGTTCGGCGTCCAGGTCGGCGACGCCTTGGGGATAATCGGGCAGCAGCCGCGACAGGGCGTCCAGTTCCCCTGCGCCCGCCCCCTGCCCGTGGCTGGAAATGATCTGTTCGACCAGGGTCGTGCCCGAGCGCGGCATGCCGACAACCAGCACCGGCGCCTGTGACGCGTCGCCCCAGCCCTTGGATTTGGCGAGGAAATCCCTGTCGACGGTGGCGATGATGTCGTCGACCCAACGCTCGAATTGCGCCGCATCGAAGCCCTGCCCGGCCCCGTCCAGCAGGCGGCGGCGCATGGCATTGGCCTTGGCGAAGGCGGCGAATGCCTCCGCATGGTCACCGCGCCGGTCCTTGGCCGCCCCCAGGGCGAACAGAACCTGCGCCGTCTGGTCGTTTTCCGGCGCGGTTTCCAGCAGTTCGGCCAGCTGCGCCTCGTGATCTTCCGTCAAGGCCCCGGCGGCGGCCAGGTTGACCCAGGCGTCGCCCAGGCCTTGGTGGGCCTCGACGGCGCGCAGGAAGGCTTCTTCCGCACCGGCCGTGTCGCCCTTGGCCAGCAGCACCGTGCCCAGGCCCGACCAGGCCCCCGCGAAACGGTCGAACCGCGCGACCGTGTCGCGGTAGGCATCTTCCGCCCGCTCCAGATCGCCGGATTTGAACAGGGCGCCCGCCAAATTGGCCCGCGCCTCCAGATAACCGTCACGGTGGGTCAGCGCGGCGCGGAAGGCGTCCAGCGCGCCCAGAATGTCGCCCCGCGCCATCAGCACGTTGCCGAGCGCGTTAAAGCCCTCGGCATAATCCGGTTTGAGGGCCAGCGCCTTGCGGCAGAATTCCTCGGCCCCCGCCAGATCGCCCAGGCGGCGCAGCACGACGCCCAGGTTGCCGGGCGCTATGGGGTTGGCCGGATCGATCTCGGCGGCGCGGCGGTACATCGCCGCCGCCTCGGCCAGCGCACCCTTGCGGAAATAGAGATTCCCTAAGTTGATATGGGCTTCCAGATGCTTGGGATCGAGTTCGACCGCCCGCTTGCCGCAGGCCTCGGCCTCGTCGATGCGGTCCTGCAGTTCCATGGCCACGGCCAGATTGTTGTAGGCCTCGGCGTTGTCGGGGCGCAGTTCCAGGACATGGCGGGACGCCGCCTCGGCCTCGGCGCCGCGGCCGCAGAGGTTGAGGACGGCGGCCAGATTGGCGTGGATCGCCGGATCCTCGCCGTCGACCATGGAGGCCGCGACCAGATGGTCCGCCGCCAGTTCCAGGCGGCCCGTGCGGTATTCGATCAATCCCAGAAGATGCAGGGCCTGGGCCTCGCGCGGGCGTTCGGCCAGGACCTTGGTGAAGGCCTCCTCGGCCTCGCCGAAGCGGCCCGCGTTGAAGGCCTCAACCCCGGCGGTCAGGCGCGCGCGGCCCTTGGGCGAAAGACGGTCCGCCGTCTCCGCAAGCTTCTTCTGCCGGCGCCGTTCCTGTCGGTTCACTTAAGGGGGGCCCTCCCGGCCGGTCCGTTCTTGCGCGGACAAAAAGAAAAAGGGGCCCGGCCGGTGGTCGACCGAGCCCCCAGGATTGGGAGGGAGAATAGTGATCACAGGTCGCCGTGCCAAGCAGGGAGCATTCCGAAACTGCGAGGATGGATCCCCGGGAGGGCGTCATCGGCAGCGGCGTTCAATCAACTGGCATATGGTATACCACAGACCAATAGAGGGCAACAAGGATTTTCACCGGCGGGATTTTATCCCCCGCCCCGGCCCCGCGCGCGCTTGCGGGCCTGGGGCGAACCCGTTAAACGAAAACCCCAGACGCGGGCCATAAATCTCCGGCCTGAACCATCCGACCGATCCAGCCCGCCCGCCCCTGTTCGGCGGGTTCCAGAGCGCACGAGGCCCCCATGACCACCGCCATGCCCCCAGCCCAGGAAACCGCGAAACTTCTGCTCGACATCAAGGCCGTGAATTTCCGGCCGCAGGAGCCCTACATGTTCACCTCGGGCTGGGCCAGCCCGGTCTATATCGACTGCCGCTGGGTCATTTCCTTTACCGAGGCGCGGCGGCGGATCATCGAACTGGGGGTCGAGATGCTGCGCCGTGATGCCGGCCTGGACGCCGTCGACGCCGTGGCTGGCGGCGAGACCGCGGGCATCCCCTATGCCGCCTGGATTTCCGAAGCCGCGTCCAAGCCCATGCTCTACGTGCGCAAGAAGCCCAAGGGCTTCGGCCGCGACGCCCAGATCGAGGGCAATCTGGTCGAAGGCTCCAAGGTGCTTCTGGTCGAGGATCTGGCGTCCGACGGGGCGTCGAAACTCAATTTCGTCCACGCCATCCGCAACGCCGGAGCCGAATGCACGGACGCCTTCGTGGTGTTCTTCTACGGCGTGTTCAGGGGCGCCTTGGAAGGCCTGGAGAAAGAGGGCGTGACGCTGCGCTATCTCGCGACCTGGAAAGATGTGTTGCAGGTCGCCGAGGATGGCGGATACTTCGATGCGGAAACCATCGCCGGGGTGCGCGCGTTTCTCGACGATCCGGAGAAATGGTCCCTGGCCCACGGCGGACGCGGCTACGACGACTGAGCAACGACCCGAGGAGACCCCATGCGACCGGCCGGACCTGTCCTGAAAACCCTCCTCGCCGCCGCCCTTGTGATGCTGTGCGCCGCCGCCCCCGTCCGCGCGGCGGAGCGCGACCAACTCACCATCGGCATCACCCAGTATCCGTCGACCTTCCATCCCAACATCGACAGCATGGTGGCGAAGTCCTACATCCTGGGCTTCACGCGCCGCCCGTTCACCGTGTTCGACCAGAACTGGCAGTTGGTCTGCATGCTCTGCACCAAGCTGCCGACGATCGAAAACGGCCTGGCCGTGCCGGAAACGGCGCCGAACGGCAAGAAGGGCATCGCCGTCACCTACACCATCCGCCCCGATGCCGTATGGGGCGACGGCACGCCGATCACGACCAAGGACGTCGAATTCACCTGGCGCGCGGGCCGTCACGGCAAGACCGGCATCCTGCCGATCGAATTCTACCGCTCGGCCTATAAGCTCGACACCAAGGACGACAAGACCTTCACCCTCCATTTCGACAAGCTGACCTTCGACTACAACGCCATCAATTCCTTCAACCTGATCCCGGCCCATGTCGACGCGGTCAACTTCGACGCCGATCCGGTGAACTACAAGAACAAGACCGCCTTCGACACGCAGACCACCAATGAAGCGCTGTACTTCGGTCCCTACCTGATCACGGAAACCCAGCGCGGCAGCTACATCATTCTGGAACGCAATCCGAAATGGTGGGGCAAGCCGGGGGCGTTCAAGCGCATCGTGGTCAAGATCATCCCCAACACGGCGGCGCTCGAGGCCAATCTGCTGTCCGGCAACATCGACATGATCTCGGGCGAACTGGGCTTCACAGTCGATCAGGCCCTGCGCTTCGAAAAACGCCACGGGCGGAAGTTCCGCATCCTCTACAAGCCCGGCCTGGTCTATGAGCACATCGACCTGAACCAGGACAATCCGCTGCTGCAGAACCGGGACATCCGCCACGCCCTGGTCTACGCCATCGACCGCGAGGCCGTTTCCCAACAGCTGTTCGGCGGCCGCCAACCGGTCGCCCAATCGTCGGTCAACCCCCTCGACTGGGTCGCCGCCGAGGACATTCCGAAATACACCTATGACCCAAGGAAAGCCCTGGAACTTCTTGTAAAGGCTGGATTTACCAAGCTGGTCCAGGGTGTGCGCCACCATAAGGACACGGGCGAAGCGCTGCGCTTCGAGTTCATGACCACGGCCGGATCCAAGGCCCGCGAGCTGGTCCAGCAAGTGCTGCAAAGCCAGTGGAAGGCCGTCGGCATCGACGTGCGCATCAAGAACGAACCGGCCCGCGTCTACTTCGGCCAGACGGTGACCCAGCGCAAGTTCACGGGCCTGGCCATGTATGCCTGGTCGTCGGCCCCGGAAAGCGTGCCGCGCACGAGCCTGCATTCCGCCCATATCCCGACCGAGGCCAACGGCTGGGCCGGGCAGAACTATCCGGGCTTCAAGAACGCGGAAATGGACGCGTTGATCGAGAAGATCGAGGTCGAACTGGACAAGCCCACGCGCAAGAAGCTGTGGCACCGGCTGCAGGAAATCTACGCCACCGAACTGCCGGCCATTCCCCTCTACTTCCGGGCCGAGAGCTTCATCATGCCGCCCTGGCTGACCGGCGTCGCCCCCACGGGCCACCAGTACCCGTCCAGCCTGTGGGTCGAGAACTGGGGCGTCAAATAGGCGCGGACGGTTTATGCCTCCAAGGCCCGGAGGATGACGGCAAGGACGCCTTCCAGATTCTCCATCACCTCGTTGTTCCAGACGCGCAGGACGCGGAACCCTTGTGCCTGCAATGCCTGTGTCCGCGCTGCATCGGCTTCCGTCCGCTCGCTGTGTTGACCGCCATCAACCTCGACGATCAATCCACGTTCCACGCAGGCGAAGTCAGCCACATAGGGCGGGATCGGATGCTGGCGGCGGAACTTATGGCCGGCCAGTTGGCGGTTGCGCAGCGCCTGCCATAAACGGCGTTCCGCATCCGTCATCGATTTGCGCAGGCGGCGCGGCAATGTCGTCATGAAGGTTCCCCCTCACCCTACCCTCTCCCCCTTGGGGGAGAGGGGTCGATTTTCGCCATATCCGACCCTCCCTTCAAGAGACGAGAGGCGACACAGTTTCGGACAAAGACCTCCCTCTCCCCCTTGGGGGAGAGGGCCGGGGTGAGGGGGGCGCCCCACTTTCTCTGGCCCCCCGCCATGCGCCGGATTACCCTCCCCCCCATGCTGCGCTTTCTCGGTGAACGCCTGATCCAATCGGCCGTCGTTCTGGCGGTGATGTCGTTCGTCATCTTCGGGCTGATCGGCCTGATGCCGGGCGATCCGGTGGATCTGATGATTTCCGCGGACCCGGACCTGACCTCCGCCGACGTCGCCAAACTGCGGGAAATCTACGGTCTCGACCGTCCGGTGGCGGAGCGCTACGGCAACTGGCTGCTCGCCGTGCTGCAAGGCGATTTCGGGTTCTCCCGCCTGTTCGCCAAGCCCGTGTTCGACATTCTCGGCCCGGCCCTGGGCAATACCCTGACCCTGCTGGGCATCAGCCTGACCCTGGCGCTTTGCATCGGCCTGCCGCTCGGCATCTGGGCCGCCGTCCGGCCATATTCCGTGCGCGACTATTCGGTCAACCTGTTCGCCTTCGCGGGCATCTCGGTTCCGTCGTTCTGGCTGGGCCTGCTGCTGATCATCCTGTTCGCCGTGGTTCTGGGCTGGCTGCCGGCGGGCGGCCTGGGCACGCCGGGCCGGGATGGCTGGTCGGACAAGTTGATCTATCTGATCCTGCCGGCGGCCAGCCTGACCCTGGCCAGCGTCGGCGGCCATACCCGCTATATGCGGTCCAGCATGCTGGAGACCCTGCGCCAGGACTACATCCGCACGGCCCGCGCCAAGGGTCTTTCCGAACGGCGGGTCGTGCTCGGCCATGCGCTCCGCAACGCGTTGATCCCGGTGACCACGATCATCGCCCTGGATTTCGGCACGCTGTTCTCGGGCGCGCTGATCACGGAAACCATCTTCGCCTATCCGGGCATGGGCAAGCTGACCTTCGACGCGGTCATGGGCAACGATTTCAACCTCGCCCTGGTCTGCCTGCTGCTGGCCACCCTGGTGACGCTGGTCGGCAACATCCTGGCCGATCTCGCCTATGCCTGGCTCGATCCCCGCATCGGCTTCGAAGGGAAGCGGCAATGAGCGCCCCCGCCGCCATGGCCGCGACGCCGCTCGCCCTGGTCACGCGGCGGTTCCTGCGCCACCGCCTCGCCCTGGTCAGCGCCGGGGTGCTGGCCATGCTCGCCGCCGCGAGCCTGCTCGCCCCCGCCGTCGAAGGCTGGCTCGGCATCGACGCCAACGCGGTCGACCTGTTCAACCGTCTGGCCCGGCCGAGCGCGGCCCATCCCCTCGGCACCGACGAGGCCGGGCGCGACGTGCTGCTGCGCCTGCTGTACGGCGGGCGGGTGTCGCTGTTCGTCGGCATCGCGGCGGCCCTGACGGCGGCGGTCCTGGGCACCACCGTGGGGCTGCTGTCGGGCTATTTCGGCGGGCGCCTGGATGCGCTGTTCATGCGCGTGACCGACGGGGTCATCGCCCTGCCCCTGCTGCCGCTGTTGATCGTGCTGGCGGCCATCGACCTGCAGAAGCTGGGGTTTTCCGCCGAGACGGCCCAGGCGGAAAGCATGAGCCTGTACCGCATCGTCGTCATCGTGGCCCTGGTCGGCTGGACCACCGTGGCGCGGCTGGTCCGCGCGACGGCGCTGTCCTTGCGCGAACGGCCCTTCGTCCTGGCGGCGCGGGCCCAGGGAGCATCGTCCTTTCGCATCATGACCGTGCACATCCTGCCCAATCTGGCCTCGCCCATCATCGTCGCGACGACGCTGTCCGTCGGCAACGTGATCCTGCTGGAATCGGTGCTGAGCTTCCTCGGCCTCGGCATACAGCCGCCCCTGCCCAGTTGGGGCAACCTGCTGACCAACGCCCAGGAACTGATCTGGGACGCCCCGGCCCTGGCCGTCTATCCGGGCCTCGCCATCTTCGTCACGGTGATCGCCTTCAACTTCGTCGGCGACGGCTTGCAGGACGCGCTTGATCCCCGGTCGCTGGAGCGTGGCAAGCGCTAGGCGGCCCGAAACGGTTTATAATCTTTGAATGTGTGTTCGCGGCAACGTAATCTGGTGAAAACGCCATCCTCGGGAGACCTCCACATGCGCCTGTTCCGCCCCTTCATCCCTGCCCTTGCCCTGCTCGCCCTGCTGGCCGCGGCCCTGCCCGCCGCCGCCGAGGAGGTCCGCATCAAGCCGGTGGCCCAGACCCTCAACGCGCAACTGGACCTGGCGTCCGGCAAGGCGCTGAAGGACGGCGTGGTGCTGCTTGTCCACGGCACCCTGGCCCATAACGACATGGAGACCCTGAAGACCCTGCGCGGCGTGCTCAACGACCGGGGCCTCAATACCCTCGCCATCAACCTGTCCCTCGCCATCGACGACCGCCACGGCATGTACGACTGCAAGACCCCGCACCGCCACCGGCATCTGGACGCCCTCGACGAGATTTCCGCCTGGATGGACTGGCTGAAGGGCCAGGGCGCCGGACCCGTGGTGCTGTTCGGCCATTCCCGGGGCGGCAATCAGGCCGCCCGTTTCGCCGCCGAGCGCGGCAACCCGCTGCTCACCAGGCTGGTGCTGATGGCGCCCGCGACCTGGAGCGCGGAAAAGGCTGCCCAGGGCTTCGAGAAATCCCACGGCCGCCCCCTGGCGCCGGACCTGGCCGTCGCCGAGGCCCTGGTCAAGGCCGGCAAGGGCAGCGAGTTGCTGGACAAGCCGGGCCTTCTCTACTGCCCGACGGCCAAGGTGGCGGCGGCCAGTTTCGTCAGCTACTACCGCCCGGACCCGCGCTTCGACACGCCCGCGATCCTGGGCGAAATCAAGGTCCCCGTCCTGGTCATGGCAGGGTCCAACGACACGGTCATCGCCGACCTGCCGGCGAAGATGGCGGGCAAGGCCGACGACAAGCGCATCGCGTTCAAGATGATCGACGGCGCCGACCATTTCTTCCTCGACCTTTATGCCGAGGACGTGGCCGATGCCCTGGAAGGCTTCCTCGCCAACGGCGGCTAAGCCCCTATAATCCACGTGTGACCGCCCGGACAAACGCAACGCCGGATGAATTCCCGCATCCGGCGTTGCGGGCCGGCCCCTGTTTGGACCACACTGCGCGCGCCAACCACCCGCACCGCCATATCGATCAGGAAGCCGCCATGACCACGCCCCGCCCCGCCCCCGGAAATTCCCCCGCCAGCCGCGACATCGCCTATCACGTGCACGGCTACACCAACCTGGCGAAGCACGAAAAGGTCGGGCCGCAGATCGTCAGCCGCGGCAACGGCATCCATATCTACGACGACGCGGGCAAGGAATACATCGAGGGCCTGGCCGGCCTGTGGGCGGTATCGCTGGGCTTCAGCGAACAGCGCCTGATCGACGCCGCGACCCGCGAACTGTCGCGCCTGCCCAACTATCACGGATTCGCCCACAAGACCCCGGATGTGACCATCGATCTGGCGGAAAAGATCCTCGAACTGGCCCCCGTGCCCATGTCCAAGGTGCTGTTCGCCAATTCGGGCTCGGAAGCCATCGACCTGTCGATCAAGCTGGTGTGGTACGTGAACAACGCCCGCGGCAGGCCCGAGAAGAAGAAGCTGATCGCGCGGCAAAAGGGCTATCACGGCGTCACCGTGGCCGGCGCCAGCCTGACCGGCCTGCCCCACCTGCACGGCGATTTCGACCTGCCCATCGCCCGCGTGCTGCACACGGACTGCCCGCATCACTACCGCTTCGCCGAGGACGGCGAGGACGAGGAGACCTTCGCCACGCGCTGCGCCGAGAACCTGGAAAAGCAGATCCTGGACGAAGGCCCGGAAACCGTCGCCGCCTTCTATGCGGAGCCGGTCATGGGCGCCGGCGGCGTGATCGTGCCGCCCAAGGGCTATTTCGAGAAAATCCAGGCGGTCCTGAAACGCCACGACGTGATGCTGATCGCCGATGAGGTCATTTGCGGCTTCGGCCGCACGGGCAACATGTGGGGCACGACCACGCTGGGCATGAAGCCCGACATGATGACCATGGCCAAGGCCCTGACGTCCGGCTACATCCCCATGTCGGCCCTGATGATCTCGGAGGAGATCTACCAGGACCTGGTCAGGCAGAGCGAATCCTTCGGCGTGTTCGGCCACGGATCGACCTATGCCGGCCATCCCGTGGCGGCGGCTGTGGCGCTGGAAACCCTCGCCATCTATGCGGAACGGGACATCGTCGGCCATGTCCGCGCCGTCTCCCCGGCGCTGCAGCAGGGGCTGCGCGCGTTCAAGGACCGCCCCCTGGTCGGCGAGGTTCGCGGCCTGGGCCTGATCGGCGCCATCGAACTGGTCAAGGACAAGGACACGAAGGCCCCTTGGTCCAAGGAAACGGCCATCGGCGCCAAATGCCAGGAATACTGCTATGATGAGGGATTGGTGCTGCGCGCCGTCGGCGATTCGATCGCGTTCTGCCCGCCGCTCATCGCCACGGCGGCGGATGTGGGCGAGATTCTGTCCCGTTTCGACAGCGCCCTGAAGAAGACGGAAACCTGGGCGGCGCAACAGGCAGGATGACGCCGTCCCCGCGCCGCCTGCGACCACCGCTGGACAGACTCTCGACTTACCCATAGACTTGCGACTCATTCGCAACTTATGAAGGTGCCGACGCCGTGTACGCCGACAACACCCTGACCCCCCGCGAAGCCGTGCGCCTCTGCGCGCTGGGCACGCTGGCGTCCGGGCCGCTGCGATACAGTGATCTGGCGGGCGAAATCCGGCACTTCACCAGCCATGTCCTGGGGCCATCCCTCGACGTCATGGGCACGTCCATCGAACTTTTGAAATACGAGGGTTTGGTCACCGCGACCGAGGGCAAGGGGCTGGAGGACAACGCCGTCCTGACCATTTCCGAGGCCGGGCGCGAGGAACTGGCGACGCTTCTGACCGCGCGCATCCGCGCCCAGTCCAACGACATGAACAAGTTGATCATGGCGTTGAAGTTCCGCTTCCTGCACCTGTTGCCCAAGGATGACCAGCTGGATCAGGTCGACCTGCTGCTGGAAGCCGCCGAGGGCGAGGCCGCGCGCCTGCAAAGCCTGCGCGACCACCATGCCGCCGATCCCGGCCTGTTGAATGTGTGGCTGGAACACGACATCGACGCGCTTGAACAGCGCATCAAATGGCTGACGGATATGTCGGAAAAGTTGGAGGCAGGAACCGGCTGACGCCGCGTCCCCTGCGGATCAGTCCCCGCCGGCGGCCTTGACCTTCGCGGCGACCTTGCCGAGCCCGTCGATCACCATGCGCCCGGCCTCGCCGCCGTCGCCGGACAGACGCCCGGTAATCACCGCACGCATGGACTTGTAGCAGAGCTTCATCAGGTCGATGTCTTCCTGGGTCAGGGGGCCCTGCATGTTCTCGATGTAACGGCACATCAGGGCGCCGACCTCGGTCATCAGCTGATAGCCGAAACTGCCGCCCTGCCCCTTGATGTCGTGGGACGTGCGGTAGATACGCTCGATCCGCTCCTCGGCATCGGCGATTCCGGGCGTGAGCGCCACCAGTTCGACCTCAAGCTTCTTCAGGTCGGCCTCGACCCAATCGAGATAATTCGCGGTCATCTTTTCAATGACCGCCTCGGCCCGGGCAAGGCGCTCCGGATCGACGGCGCCTGGACCACCCATCGACACCTTGGATTTCAGTTTATTGGGTGGATTGATGATCTGCGGTTTCGGCATGTTCTTCCCAGGATCGCCCGTTCGGTGAGATTTCACGTTCTCGCGCAAAAGTTCCCTCGATTCGTGAATGAGCCTACATGGCCCGGACGGCCCAGGGCAAGGTCGCCGTTGCCGGGGCTGCCGACGTCCTCGTTTGCCCCCCTGTAAATCCCCGAAATACCGGCCTTTCCAGGTGTATCACAACACCGTCACCCCCCTCGGGAAGGGCCTAGATCAGGCCCAGGCCACGCAGTTCGTCTGCCAGTTCCGGGGGCAGGTCGGTCAGCTCGCCCGCGTCCCCGTCCAGGTCCGGCGGCGCGTCCGCCGCATTCAGATAGCGCCATCCCTGAAACGCACGCGACGCGCGCGGCCGCACGGGCACGATCTCGGGGTCGAGCACCAGGCCGCAGGCGGGTTTGCCCTGGCCGTTGACGGTCTCGTCGAAACCCAGAAGGCGCTGGCGGCAGCGCACGGCCCGCTTGATCACCCAATAGATCGACCCGCCGTCGAGAACCTCCGCCTCGCGCCGGGGCCACATGCGGGTGATGTGATACAGGCGCGGCTCCTGCCCCGCTTCGCGGCGGGCCTGCAGACGGGCCTGCTGGAGTTGCGCCAGATGCTCGATGCTCTCGACGCCGACGGAAAGCTTGATGAGGTGCAGGGTCATAATGCGGTATGCGGTGGGCCGTGGTGAAGGACGGACCCAGCTTAGCCAGGAAACGCCGGGCCGAACAGGCCCCCGCCCCCCGGGTTACCCACAGGTCCGGGCCAGGATCAGTCCCCGTTCCCCGAGCCGGAGACCGCCGCCTGGTAGGTATAGGCCGCGCGCCGCCTCTCCAGGCCGGGAAAGCGCATCTGACGCCGCCGCCGGTCGGGACCGTAGAAATCATCGGTGCTGACGAAGGAACGCGGGTTTTCGATGATGTTCATGAACCGCTGATAGACCATGCGGGTCGATATGGGCTTGGCCAGGAATTCGTTCACCCCGGCGTCGCGGGCGCCGATGATCAGGTCCTTCGAGGTTTCCCCCGAAACCATGATGATCGGGATATTCCGGTCCGCCGGGGTCTTTCCCGCGCGCACCAGGCGCGTCAGGTCGGTGCCGCCGATGGGGTCCATGATGTTGTCGACCAGCAGCAGATCGGCCGGGTAGTCCGCAAGATAGTCGATGGCTTCCTTGCCGCTGGCGACCATCTGAAAATCGCCGACGTTGAGCTCGAACAGAATCTGGCCGAGAAGCTTGCGCATCGGCGCATAGTCCTCTGCGACCAGAACCTTGATTTGCGATAGGTCATATTCAGCCATGGCAGACCGCTCCCCGTGCCGTCAGTTGCTTTTGGCTATTTCCTGATCCAGCTGGGCTTTCTTTTTTCCAGGAAGGCGGCGAGCCCTTCCCGGCCCTCGCCGGAGGCGCGGACGCGGGCGATATGCCCGGCGGTCTGCGCCATCAATGCCTCGTTGTGTTCGTGGCCGACCACGTAGCGCACCAGATTCTTGACCTCGGCCATGGCGCGTGGGCCGTTGTTCATCAGCATGCCCGCAAATTCCTTGGCGCGGGGCAGGACGTTGTCCTTGTCCGTGACCTCGGTGACCAGGCCGAGTTCGGCGGCGCGGGCGGCGTTGATGCGCTCGCCGGTCAGCATGTAGCGCGTCGCCTGGCGCGGCCCCATGGCGGAAACGATATAGGGGCCGATGGCGGCCGGCAGGATGCCCAACTTGACCTCGGTCAGGGCGAATTCGGCCTGTTCGGCGGCGACCGCGATGTCGCAGGCGGCAACCAGGCCGACACCGCCGCCGAAGGCCGAGCCCTGAACGGCGGCAATGGTCGGCTTGCGCAGGCTGGCCAGGGTGAACATCAGACCGGCGAGCGCCTTGGCGTCTTCCAGGTTCTCTTCCTGGCCGAATTCCGCCATGCGCTTCATCCAGTTGACGTCGGCGCCGGCGGAGAAGCTCTTGCCTGTCGAGGCCAGGATCACCACCCGCACGACGGTATCGCGGCTGAGCCCCTGAAACTCCCGCGTCAGGCGCGCGACCAGATCGTCGTCGAAGGCGTTGTGAATTTCCGGTCTTGTGAGCGTAACCGTCGCGATACCGCCCGCAATCTCGGTGATGAAAGGCGCACTCGTGGTCATGTGTATCTCCAGGGCCAGGATCAATATACCGCCGATCCCGAACGTCCACCTATGGGCAAATTAACTTTTTCGAATAGTGAGAGACAACCTAGCCAAACGGCTATTCCTTTCGGCCAGGCTTCTCACCAACCGTGTGTCCCGCTTCCTTCCAGGCGCGGAACCCGCCTTCGAGATGGGCCACCGGCTCAAGCCCCATGTCCTGAAGCGCCTTGGTCGCCAGGGCCGAGCGCCAGGCGGATTGGCAGTACAGAACGAATTTCTTACCTGTGGCGAACACGTCCTTGTGGTAGGGGCTGTCCGGGTCGACCCAGAATTCCAGCATGCCACGGGGCGCGTGAAAGGCGCCGGGCACCATGCCTTCGCGCTCCAGCTCGCGCACGTCGCGAATGTCGATGAACTGCACCTCCGGATCGTCGAGCAGCGCCGCAGCCCCTGCCACGGGCACGGTCTCGATCTCGGCGTTGGCCTCGGCGACCAATTGCTTGACGCTCTTTTTCAGCTTCATGACTTCCATCCCTTGCCCAGGAAACGCTCGATCTGCCAAATCCGGTCGGAGCCGAAGAACGGCTCACCGTCGATCAGGAAATAGGGTGATCCGAACACGCCAAGGTCAAGGGCCTCGGCGGTCTTGTCCTTGACCCGCTGCTTGACGTCGTCCCGCGTCACCGCCTCGGCCAGGGCTGCGCCGTCGACGCCCAGTTCCTCGGCGATCAGGACGACTGCCTGCATGTCCGAGATGTCGGCACCTTTTCCGAAGTAATGGTGATAACAGGCCTTGGCGAAGGGCACGGCCTTTTCCGGGTCGTAATCCAGAAGCCAGTAATAGGCCCGCGCCGCCGCCAGGGTGGCGACGGGAAACGGTTCCGGCCAGGTGAACGGCACGTCCATCATCTTGGCCAGGCGCGGCACGTCCATGCGCATGTAATCGCCCTTCAACCCGATGTCCGCGTTGGGCACATTGCCCGTATGCTTGAAGATCGCACCCAGCATGATCGGGTGCCAGTTGACGCGGCGGCCGTAGCGGTCGCCGATCTTGTCGATCTTCTGCGCCGCCAGGTAGCCGTAGGGCGACGAGAAATCGAAATAGAACTCGATGCCGCCCTTGTGATCCGCTGTGTTCATGCCGTGGGTCTCCGCCTTACCAGGGTATCTCGCGTCCGTCGTAGGCGAACAGCCGCCCGCTCTCCGACATGCCCGCCCCGGCCAATACCTTGCGGATGCCCGTGACGCTGGTCCGGGCGTCAATGGCCGCACTGGCGCCGCCCATGTCGGTCTGCACCCAGCCGGGATGCAGAAGGATCACGGCGACGTTCTGGTCCCGGACCTCTTCGGCGAACACATGCATGGCCATGTTCACCGCCGCCTTGGACGTGCGGTAGGCATAGGACGCCGAATTGGGCGACGATTCCGCGATCGACGACAGCACCGACGACACCGTGGCGATCATGCCGCCGCCGTTTGCCGCGATCAGCGGCAGGAACGTGCCGGCAACCTTGAGCGGCGCCATGGTGTTGATGCGGAACGATTGTTCCCAGTCGGCGAAATCGATGTCCTGATGGCCATAGTTACGGTCGCCGTAAACCCCGGCATTGTTGATCAGAAGGTCGATCTTGGTGCCCGCCATTTCCCCGGCCAGACGGTCGACCTGGCGGTGGTCGGCGACGTCCAGGCCGTGGACCCGGATGTCGCCCGGGATCGTCGCCAGTTCGCCCGGTGCGATGGGATTGCGGCAGGTCGCGACGACGGTCCAGCCGTCGGCCCCGTACTGGCGCGCCATTTCCAGGCCGATCCCCCGGTTGGCGCCGGTGATGCAGACTGTCGGCATGGTTTCCTCCCTTGTGGAATTCGTTCAGGTGATGCGCTCGACCGCGACGGCGGTCGCTTCACCACCGCCGATGCACAGGGACGCGACGCCCTTGCGCAGATCATATTTCTCAAGCGCCGCCAGCAGGGTCACCATGATCCTGGCCCCCGACGCGCCGATGGGATGGCCAAGCGCGCAGGCGCCGCCGTGCACGTTGACCTTGTCGTGGGGCAGGTCCAGGTCGCGCATGGCCGCCATGGTGACGACGGCGAAGGCCTCGTTGATTTCGAACAGATCGACGTCCTTGAGGTCCCAGCCGACTTTTTCAGACAGCTTTTGCATGGCGCCGACCGGGGCCGTGGTGAACCAGCAGGGTTCATGGGCATGGGTCGCATGGCCGTGGATGACGGCCAGCGGCGTCAGGCCGCGCTTTTCCGCCACCGACCGGCGCATCAACACCAGGGCCGCCGCCCCGTCGGAAATCGACGACGAATTGGCGGGCGTCACCGTGCCGTCCTTGGCGAAGGCCGGTTTCAGGGCGCGGATCTTGTCCGGATCAGCCTTCAGGGGCTGTTCGTCCCGTTCGACCGTGACCTCACCCTTGCGGGTCTTGACCGTGACGGGCGTAACTTCGGGGTCGAAGGTGCCGTCCTCGATCGCCTTTTTGGCGCGCTCCAGGGACGCAATGGCGAAATCGTCCTGGGCGTCCCGGGTGAACTGGTAATGGGTCGCCGTGTCCTCGGCGAAGGTGCCCATGAGGCGGCCCTTGTCATAGGCGTCCTCCAACCCGTCCAGGAACATATGATCCATCACGGCGCCGTGGCCCATGCGGTAGCCGCCCCGCGCCTTGTCCAGCAGGTAGGGCGCGTTGGTCATGCTTTCCATGCCGCCGGCGACCATGACGGCGCCGGCCCCCGCGAGAATGCCGTCGTGGGCCAGCATGGCGGCCTTCATGCCCGAGCCGCACATCTTGTTCAGCGTGGTGGCCGGCACGGCGACCGGCAGGCCGGCGCCCAGCGCCGCCTGACGCGCCGGGGCCTGGCCCAGGCCGGCCGGCAGCACGATGCCCATGTAGACCTCGTCCACGGCCTCGGGTGCGATGCCGGCGCGGTCCAGCGCCGCCTTGATCGCCGCCGCGCCCAGGTCCGGCGCGCGGGCCCCCGACAGGTCGCCCTGAAATCCGCCCATGGGCGTGCGGGCGGCGCCGGCGATCACGATCGGATCATCATTCATTGAAGGAACTCCCTTCTCTTACAGCTTGAGAAGATGCGCGAAATTGTATCCTGCCATGGCCAGGCCGATCCACTCCGCGATCAGCCAACCCCGCATCAGACGGGTCCAGAGCGGGTTTTCAACATTGGGCGCGCAGCGCCACAGGCTGACCGTCATCCAGATCAGATAGGGCACCGCCACCGCCGCGCCAAGAACCATGCCGGTGATCCCGCCGACATAACCGCCATGGGTGTTCTGGGGCGCGAACATCAGGCCGATTTGCAGACCGATGAAGATCGCCGCCAGGACACAGGCGAGAACGACACCCGTGCCGAACACGCCATAGGCCCAGAACACGACCCACAGCCTCTCGTGGCCGCGCCAGCAGCGCTTGAAAATCGGCTCCGGCGGCTCGTTGCCGGGCATGCCGCCGCCGCCGTGCAGGTTGATGTAAACGGGGGTCTGGTCGTTGATCATCGCGACAACGCCACGAATGCGGAAGCCATGTTGGCGATGACAAACAGGGCCACCATGCCGCGCGCCGTAGTCGGCCAGACACCCGGGGGTTCGTGGTCGACGGACCGCCACACGCCGATGCACCACCACACGAAGGCCGCCATCAAGATCCACTCGCACAGCCGCAGCAGGCCATCAAGCACGTAAAGTTCACCGGAGAAATAGGGCGACTGCGGCACCCGGAACAGGTTGACCACGCCGCGCTCGAGCGCGAAACCGACGAACCACACGGCGCCGCCGCCCCAGAACATGCGCGTCAGGGGAATCTTGCCCTTCCAGCCGTCGATGCACCAACGGGCCATGAACTGAGCCACACCTTCCCGTTTCTTGTCACTCACGGAACGCCCCCTACCCGATCACGTCGGCGCGGCCCTGGACGCGCATCAAGGTCTGCTGCAGGGCGGCGCAGGGCAGCGCCTGGCCATCCTTGACCACCATCACCTCGGCCCGGCTGACGGTCAGGGTCTTGCCGGGCCGCACCACATAGCCGCGGGCGATCAGCTCGTCCCCGTCGGCGGGCGCCATCAGGTTCAGCTTGTATTCCACGGTCAGCACGCCGTCGCCCGCCCCCATCAGGCTGTAGGCGGCGAACCCGCCGGCGCTGTCGGCGATGGTGCCGACGACGCCGCCGTGAAAAAAACCGTGCTGCTGCGACACGGCGTCCGAATAGGGCAGTTCGATCTCGCAATATCCGGGGCGCACCTCGCCCAGACGGGCCCCGATATGACCCATGATGCCCTGCTTGTCGAAGCTGTCGCGCACGCGTTGGGCAAAGGCGTCGTCGAGGGGCTGGAAGTCGGTGGTCATGATATCCATTGGGTTGCGGCAGCATATCGCCGCCAAGGAACCGCGCCCTCCATTATCATCATCGAACGCGCGCCTGCCAGACCAATCGGCGACTATGAATTCACGGCCTAGGTTCCGACCCGAAGCGGGCTGACCAGTCCGCGCAAGGTGGCGATCATGCTGAGCGGCACGATCTTGCCGGTCGCCGGGTTTTCCGCCGTCGGCTCGCCCGCGATGTTCATTTCGACCCGCACGATATCGGATTCGACGGTGATCCAATGGGTATTGCGGGTGATCGTCGGATCGGCCCAGACCTCATAGCGCGTTTCGTCGACGCCCAGGCCGGCCAGGCCCAGGGCGACCGCCACGTTGACGTTGGCGGGGAATTTGTCGGCGGCGTCGCGGACCGAGCCCTCAAACAGCTTTTTCGGCGCGTTCAGTCCCATCAGGTTGATGCCCTGCTCCTGCACCCAGCGCGCCTTCTGGAATCCTGCGGGGGGCTTGTGGGTGCGCATCACGACCGACTGAAGGTTGCCTTCGGCGGCGGCGCGCACAGTGTCCAGACCGACCAAGGCACCCGTCGGCACGACGATGGTGGCGCCGGTTTCGCGGGCCCTGTCGACCAGGTCCATGTGATGGAGAAGCTGACTGACCGAGAGCGGCACCAGGATGCGGCCCTGTTCCACGGCCGGGCCGCAGACGTCGAGAAAATGTTCCGGCGGCGCGCATTCGACCACAACGTCGGCAACGGCGGCCAGATCGGCCAGATCCATCACCTGGGGCGGTGTCTTCAGATGGGCCAGACGGCCGGCCGCCCGTTCCTTGTCCCCGGCCGATACGGCGACCAACTGCAGGCCCGGTTCTTCGCCGGAATCAAGCCATTCCACCACCGGCAGGCCGACGGCGCCCAGGCCGCCCATGGCGACCCGCAGGGGGGTATTCTTGGTGTTTTGCAATGATGTATCCTCCGCCCCCTTCCTTCTCACAGGGGCCTGCTAAAATCAATCATGGTCACTGCGGATGCGGGATCAGCCGGCGGCCTTGGTGCGCGGCGGCGCCCGTTGGGACAGCAGGTCCTGCGACTGGGCTTCCAGGCGGTCCAGTTCGGCCAGGGTCTCGGTGATGTCCTCCTGCTGGATGCGCAGCTGTTCGCGCCGCAGTTGAAGCTTGCCGATGAACAGCTTGAGCTGCGACACTTCGCTGGGATCGACGTCGTACAGGTCGATCATTTCGCGAATCTCGTCGAGCGAGAAGCCTAGCCGCTTGCCGCGCATGATCAGGCGCAGGCGCACATGATCGCGGGAACCGTACACCCGCCGCTGACCGTCGCGCGCCGGGGTCAACAGGCCCTTGTCCTCATAGAACCGGATCGCGCGGGTGGTGATCCCGAACTCGCGGGCCAGTTCGGCGATGCCGAAGGTCGATTGTGTCTGGTCCAATGCCATGGCCGGGACTGTAGCTAACGTTTACGTTAACGTAAAGTTCGCCGTGACGCGCCGCCCCCCTTCCCGTCCTCTTGCTAGAGCAGGAACACCGCCGCCAGCCCCAGAAAGGCGAAGAAGCCGATCACGTCGGTCACCGTGGTCAGGAACACCGACGACGCAATGGCCGGATCGATGCCGAAACGGTCGAGGATCAGCGGGATCGCCGCCCCGGCCAGACCCGCGACCACCATGTTGATGATCATGGCCATGCCGATGATCAGGCCGATCTGCGGCTCTCCGAACCAGAACCAGGCAATGGCGCCCGTGATGACGGCGAACAGCACGCCGTTGATGGCGCCGACCAGCACTTCCTTACCGATCACACGATAGGCGTTGGTCGCGGTCAATTCGCGCATGGCCATGGCGCGCACGGCCACGGTCAGGGTCTGCGTGCCCGCGTTGCCGCCCATGGAGGCGACGATGGGCATGAGAATGGCCAAGGCCACGATCTGCTGCAGCGTCGCCTCGAACAGTCCGATCACCAGGGACGCCAGGATCGCCGTGAACAGGTTGACCAGCAACCAGCGGAATCGCGCCTTGGTGGTGTCGATGGCGGCGTCGTACAGGTCGTCCTCGCCGACACCGGCCAGGGCCAGCATGTCTTCCTCGTGTTCCTCGTGGATGACGTCGACGACGTCGTCGATGGTGATGGCGCCGACCAGGCGCTGCGCCTCGTCGACCACGGGGGCGGACACCAAATCGCGCTGACGGAACAGGAAGGCGACGTCTTCCTGGTCCATGGTGACGGGGATCAGCTTGAGCTCCGTCTGCATGATGGCCGAGACCTTGACCGGCCGCTTGGCGCGCAGCAGGTGGCTCAGGTGAATGGCGCCGACGGGCTTGTGCGTCGGATCGACGACGAAGATGTCATAGAACGAGTCCGGCAGGATGTCGTCGTCGCCTTCCGCCGCCTGGCGCATGAAATCGATGGTCTGGCCCACGGTCCAATGGGTCGGCACCGTGACGATTTCCCGCTGCATCAGGCGGCCGGCGGATTCCTCCGGGTAGGACAGGCTCTGCTCGATCAGCCGCCGGTCCGGCGCCGGCATGGCGTCCAGCACCTTCTGCTGCTCGGGGGCCTCCATCTGGTGAACGATTTCGACCGCGTCGTCGGAATCCAGTTCCTGAACGTGGGCGGCGATCTGCTCCGGGGCCATGGCCTCGAAGATTTCCTCGCGCACGGCCTCGTCCAGTTCGGCCAGCACGTCGGGGGCCATGTCGGGGCCGATTTCGGTGATCAGCTGTTCGCGGCGGTCGGCGCTCAGGCGTTCGACGATGTCGGCGACGTCGGCGTAATGCAGACCGTCGACCAGTTCCTTCAGGCCCGCGGTATCGCCCGTGTCCAGCGCCGTGATGACCGCCGCGTCGACCTCGTCGTGGCCGGACTCAAGGTCTTCCTCGGGCTTGGCGGCGGGCTCCATCTCAAGCGTGTCGTCCGGGCGCTCGCTCATGGCGCGGGTCTCCGATCCAAGGTTCAAGGCAGCCGATGATGGCGTGAGTGCGGGCCGTCCGCACAGGACCCGCGCGAAACCGACAATACCCCGGATAGGTTACAATTTCGCCCGGAAAAGCAAAAAACCCGGGCCAGAGCCCGGGTTTTTTCATGCCTATTCAAGGTTTGGTGCGGTCGAGAAGACTCGAACTTCCACGGGATCTCTCCCACAGCGACCTCAACGCTGCGCGTCTACCAATTCCGCCACGACCGCATTTTTCCTTGCCGCAGGCACGTCACCTGCGAAATACATGGCGGCAGATAGCAAATCGGCGCCCCCATATCAAGCGGAAGCGCGACCGCGGCACAGCAAATAGGAAATTGATGACAGACCCAGGCGTCGAATGGCGGATATCGGATGCCCCCGTGCCCTATGAGGAGGCCGTGGCCGTGATGGAGGACCGCGTGGCCGCGATCCGCGCCGGCAATGCGCCGGAAATGGTCTGGCTGCTGGAACATCCGCCGCTCTACACCGCCGGAACCAGCGCCGATCCGGCGGAGCTGACGGACCCGGGCCGCTTCCCCGTCCACAAGACCGGGCGCGGCGGTCGCTATACCTATCACGGGCCCGGGCAGCGGGTCGGCTATGTCATGCTCGACCTGAAGCGGCGCGGCGAGGACGTGCGCGCCTTCGTCTGCGACCTGGAGAACTGGATCATCCAGACCCTCGCCCGCGTCAACGTGATGGGTGAGCGGCGCGACGGACGGGTCGGCATCTGGGTCGCCCGGGGCGCGCCGGGATCGAAGCTGTACCGTGAGGACAAGATCGCCGCCATCGGCGTGCGCCTGCGCAAATGGGTGACCTTCCACGGGGTGTCGCTCAACATCGAGCCGGACCTGTCCCATTTCGACGGCATCGTCCCCTGCGGGATCGCGGAACACGGCGTGACGTCCCTGGTCGATCTCGGCATCACCGCATCGACGCCCGAGATCGACGTGATCCTGCGCCAGACCTTCGGCGACGTGTTCGGCAATCCCCAAGGCTAAGGAACGGCATATGCAAGACACCCCCGACAGAGCCGCCGTCGAGGCGGCCGGACTGGACCTTCTCGACCGCCACATGGCGGCGCTCAACGCCTACGACGCCCAGGCCATGGCCGCCTTGATGCACTTTCCCCATCCGCGCCTGGCCGAGGGCAAGGTCACCATCTACGACGGCCCCGACGCCAATCCCATGGACCTGTTCGACCGCCTGAAGGCCCAGGACAACTGGCATCACAGCGAATGGAACGAACGCGAGCTGATCCAGTTCAACGCCGACAAGGCCCATTGGCGGCTGGTCTATACCCGCTTCCGCGCCGACGGCAGCGTCATCGGCGTCTACGATTCCCTGTACATCCTGACCCGCCTGGACGGCCGCTGGGGCATCCAGGCACGGTCCAGCTTCGGGCCCTGAACGCCGTCTATTCGAATTCCATCTGCACGAACACGCGCCCCGCATTGCGGGTCGCCAGCTGCTTGAAGGTGTCCAAGTGGGCATAGGGCGACTGGTCCACGTAATAGGCCCCCTTCAGGTCACCGCCGCCCTCCAGGTGTTCCCTGATCTTGCCGCGCAGATAGACCAGATAGTCACGGGTATAGCGCCGCACCTGGGCCATGTTGGTGGGATGACCGTGGCCGGGGATGACGTAGGTCGCCTTCAGCCCCTCGAACGGGCCGTCCCAGGTTGCGATCCAGCCCTTGGAATCCGTGTCATCGAAGAGCGGCGGCATGCGTTCGTGAAAGGCCATGTCGCCGGCGATGACCAGGGACTGTTCCGGCAGCCAGACCTGGGTGTCGCCGGGGCTGTGGGCCGGGCCCAGGTGCAGAACCTCGATGCGGAAGCCGCCCATCTTGATTTCGCGCCTGTCGGTAAAGGTCTCCGTGGGGCCGACGATCCGCGTGCCCTCGGCCCGCTCCTGCAAAACGCGCTGGGCCGAGGGCAGGATCTGCGCCCCCCGGGCCGCGAATTCCTTGGCCGCGTCCACATGGGCCAGGATCGGAACCTTCTGTTCGGCCCAGTATGAATTGCCCAGCATGGCATGACCCTGGCCATTCTCGTTGATGACCAGCTTTACCGGCTGCGGCGTGATGCGCCTGATCTCCTCATGCAGGGCCTTGGCCAGCAGATAGGCGCCGCCGCCGTTGATCACGATCACGCCGTCGCCGGTGACGATGAAGCTGAGGTTGTTGTTGTGGCCCCAGTTGTCATAGGTCGGCGGCGCCGTGGCGCCGATCGCCGACCAGACATGGGGGATCACCTCGACCGGCTTGGCGTAAAGCGCCGACGCCGGGTACTGATCGGCGATGGCCTCGCTGGCCCGCGCATCGGCGGCAGACATGGCAAATGCCGCGGTCACGGACAGCAGCAGGGAAATAAGGCGTTTCATCGTGGTATCCTGTCGTCAGTGCAGGGGGTGGCCCGGTTGGGGATTGCTCAACTATGCGATAACAGTTACAAAAAGTCGAATATGAGATTTCGCGCGGATGTCCCTGCCCGCGCATCTTTTGGGAGGATACCATGATGACACCCCTGCGCGCCGCCCTTGCCGCCGCCGTGATGGCCGGCCCCGCCCTTCTCGCCCCGCCGGCCCAGGCCGACGGCGAAATCATCAAGGTCCGCATCATGTCGTCGGATCTGGCCGCCAAGATCGCCCAGGGCGCCGTGCACACCTGCCGCGACAAGGGATATCAGGCTTCCGCCGTGGTGCTGGACCGGGCGGGCAACATGATCGCCGCGCAACGCGACACCCTGGCCAGCCGCCACACCCTGGAAATCGCCGAACGCAAGGCCGGGCTGGTCGTCATGTCCGGCGTCGATTCCGGCGACATGCGCAAGAACCGTGACGACATCCGCCCCGAACTGAACCAGATGCGGGGCATCATCGTGATGGACGGCGGGGTGCAGATTCGCGTCGCCGGCTCCCTCGTGGGTGCTGTCGGCGTGTCCGGCGCGCCGGGCGGCGACATCGACGCGGAATGCGCCCGCGGCGGAATCGACAAGGTGCGCGACATTCTCGATTTCGCGGATTGACCGCCCGTCACCGCCGCGGAAACACCAGCACCAACAGCGAAAATGACAAAAACCTGACAGCAAATCGCGGTTTTTCGTATACAATTTTATGATATTTTAGATTAGATAACTTTTATAACTATCTGTTTAATTTGACAATTTTATTTTATGCGTTTGGTCTAATTTTTAAAGTATGACCAACGGCCAGATTTTTCCTTTTAAATAAACGGTGTATTGCCGTCGATTGCCGCGGACCGGGGGTCCGCACGGCACCGTGTTTGGAGGAATGTCTGCACCATGTCTTTGTCTCTGTCGTTCATGAACAACACCAAGATTCTGACCAAGATCTTCTTGGGCTTCGGGATCGTCCTGGCCCTGTTACTGGTCATCAGCGCAACCGGCGGCATCAGCCTGAAAAACGGCGAAGGCAACTTCACCCAGTACCGTGAACAGGCCGCCCTGTCGAACCGGGCCGCCTTGGTCCAGGCGACTCTGCAGAAGGCCCAGTTGGCGGTCGGCGACTACCTGTCCCAATCTTCGGAAGACGCCATCGCGGAATTCGAGGAACGCATTTCAGAGACCATGAAACTGATCGAGGCCCTGGACGCTCAGATCACCGACCCCAAACGCAAGAAGACCATCACCAACGCCATCGAGAACCTGGGCACCTACCGGTCCGCGTTCGACCAGGTCACGTCCCTGCAGACAAAGCGGAATTCCATCGCCCAGAACCGGATGGACATCATCGGCCCGGACATGGAGGGCAAGCTTACCGCCCTCATGAAGAAGTCCTATGACGAGACGGACGTGTCCGCCGCCTATCTCGCGGCGAAGACCCAGCGCACCTTGCTGCTGATGCGCCTTTACGCGAACAAGTTCGTGACGGCCAACCAGCTCGACGACTTCGACAAGGCCATGGAATCCGCCACCGAGATGAAGGACAACATTGCCGATCTGCAGAACGAGCTGTTCGACGAGCAACGCAAGGCTACCGCCACTGAGGTCACCGCCATGCTGGAACAGTACGAAGCCGCCATCACGGAAGTAAGCGAGGTCATGGCCCAGCGCGACGAGGTCGTGCTCGGCACCATCGGTTTCGTCGGCCCCAACATCGCAGCCCTGATGAACGATCTCCGAAACGACCTGAAGACCGTCCAGGAGGCCCTGGGGCCGGCCACCAGTAAGGCCATGAAGATGGCGATGATGGTGACCCTGGTGGTTGCCGGGGTCAGCGTCCTGTTGGGCGTGCTGGCGGCCCTGTTGATCGGCAACGGCATCGCCCGGCCCGTGACCGCCCTGACGGCGGCCATGACGTCCCTGGCCGGCGGCGACAAGACCGTCGATATCCCCAGCCAGGACAACGGCGACGAGGTCGGCGACATGGCCCGGGCCGTTCTGGTGTTCAAGGAAAGCATGATCCAGGCCGACGACCTTGCCGCCCGCGAGCGGGAAGCCCAGAAGCGGCGCGAGGAACGGGGCCGCCAGATCGAGGCCTTGACCGGCTCGTTCGATTCCGATGTCTCGGCGCTGCTGCAATCCCTGACCAAATCGGCGACCGAAATGACGTCCACGGCGTCGACCATGTCAAAGATCGCTGACGGCACCAACGAGCGGGCGGCTGCGGTCGCAGGCGCCGCCGAACAGGCATCGGCCAACGTGCAGACCGTCGCCACGGCGACGGAGGAGCTGTCCAGTTCGATCCAGGAAATTTCCCGCCAGGTCGCCCAGTCGTCCAATGTAGCCGAACGCGCCGTCAACGAGGCCAATCACACGGACGCGCAGATCCAAGGCCTGGCCCGTGCCGCCCACCGTATCGGCGAGGTCGTCAACCTGATCACCGACATCGCCGAGCAGACCAACCTGCTGGCGCTCAACGCCACAATCGAGGCGGCCCGCGCGGGCGATGCCGGCAAGGGCTTCGCCGTGGTCGCCTCGGAGGTCAAGAACCTGGCCAACCAGACGGCCAAGGCGACCGACGAGATCAGCCAGCAGATCGCCGATATTCAGGCGGAAACCCAGGACGCGGTGCGGGCGATCCAATCGATCACCGCGACCATCAGCGAGATGAGCGAAATCTCCAGCACCATCGCCTCCGCCGTCGAAGAACAGGGGGCGGCGACCAGCGAGATCGCCCGCAACGTGGAACAGGCCTCGACCGGCACCCAGGAGGTCACCTCCAACATCATCGAGGTGACCCATTCGGCGGGTGAAACGGGCACGGCCGCGACCCAGGTCACCAGCGTCGCCAGCTCCCTGAACACCCAGGCCGATCACCTGAAGCAGCAGGTCGAGAAGTTCCTGGAGGGCGTGCGGGCGGCCTAGACCGTCGGCAGGGCGTCGAACCCGGCCGTGCCGGGGTCGGCTGCCGGCGTGCGGGTGATATTGTCGACCCGCGCCGCCGGCGGGCCTTGACGGCAGTGTTCGATCATCCGGTGGACGGCATCGGGGCTGCCTGAAAACACGGCCTCGACCGAGCCGTCGCGGCGATTACGGACCCAGCCGGTCAGAGCGAGTGCTCTTGCCTGCTCGCAGGTCCAGCCGCGGAACCACACGCCCTGGACCCGGCCGGAAATGACGACATGAACGGTTTCGACGGCGTCAGACATGGCGGCGCGTCACCCCCGCGGGACGGTCACTCGAACTCCAGGATGATCTGATCGACCATCAGGCTGTCGCCGGGGGCGGCCTTGATCTCCTTGACCACGGCGTCCTTTTCGGCGCGCATGACGTTTTCCATCTTCATGGCTTCAAGGACGCACAACTCCTCGCCGGCCTTGACCTCCTGCCCGACCGCGACGGCGAGGGAGACCAGCAGGCCCGGCATGGGCGACATCAGGAACTTCGACGTATCGGGCGGCAGCTTTTCCGGGATGTGGCGGTAAAGTGCTGCCGTGCCGGGGTTGAGCACCAGGGCGCGGGATTCCGTGCCCGCATGGATGATGCGGTAGGCGACATCGGCACGCCCGACCTGCACGCTCTGCGGCTTGCCGTCCAACGTCAGCTCCATCAACGTGTCGCCGAGCCGCCAATCCGTCCGCAATTCCAAGGTCTTGCCGACGTAGGTCACGTCGTAGCCACCGTCGGCGGGAAGGACGCTGACCGGATGCGGGTCGCGGCCCAGCACGACCACCCAATCAGGGGAAACGGCGCGGGAATGGCCCTCGACCTGGCCGCTGATATCGGCGGCGCGGTCCTGGTAGGCGCGGTGCATGGCGGCGGCGACGGCGACGCTCAGGGTCGGGTCGTCCTGCACGGCATCCTTGGGGTTGAAGCCGTCGGGATATTCCTCGGCGATGAAGTTGGTCGAGAATTCGCCCGAACGCACCCGCTCATGCGCCATCAGGGCCGACAGGAAGGCGATGTTGTTGGCGATGCCGGTGATCTGGAAGCGGTCCAGGGCCCGCGCCATCTCGTCCATGGCCGCCCCCCTGTCCTTGCCGTAGGTCACCAGCTTGGCGACCATGGGATCGTAGAACATGGAAATCTCGCCGCCCTCGAACACGCCGGTATCGACGCGCACGGTTTCCGTCTCGGCCGGCGGGCGGTAGCGCACCAGGCGCCCCGTCGACGGCAGGAAGTTGCGGAACGGATCCTCGGCATAGATGCGGGCCTCGACAGACCAGCCGTTGAGCGGCACGTCCTTTTGCGCGAAGGGCAGCTTTTCCCCGGCGGCGACGCGGATCATCAGTTCGACCAGATCCAGGCCGGTGATGAATTCGGTCACCGGGTGTTCGACCTGCAGGCGCGTGTTCATTTCCAGGAAGAAGAAATTCTTGTCCTTGTCGACGATGAATTCCACGGTCCCGGCGGAGCAGTAATCGACCGCCTGGGCCAGGGCCACGGCCTGTTCGCCCATGGCCTTCCGCGTCTTGGCGTCGAGGAACGGCGACGGGGCCTCTTCCAACACCTTCTGGTGGCGGCGCTGGATGGAGCATTCGCGCTCGTTCAGATAGACGCAGTTGCCGTGCTTGTCGGCCAGCACCTGGATTTCGATGTGGCGCGGCTGGACGATGTATTTTTCCACGAACACCCGGTCGTCGCCGAAACTGGACGCGGCTTCCGAGCGGGCACGCTCCAGGCCGTCGCGGCATTCGGCGTCATTATGGGCGATGCGCATGCCCTTGCCGCCGCCGCCGGCCGACGCCTTCAGCATCACCGGATAGCCGATCTTGTTGGCGATCTCGACCGCCATGTCGGGGTCCGCGACCGCTTCCGTATGGCCGGGGACAACGCTGACGTTGGCCTTTTCCGCCAGTTTCTTGGATTCGATCTTGTCGCCCATGGCGTTGATCGCACCCACGGGCGGGCCGATGAAGGCGACGCCCTTCTTGGCCAGGGCCTCGGCGAACTTGGCGTTTTCCGACAGGAAGCCATAACCCGGATGGACCGCGTCGGCGCCCGTCTGTTCGATGGCGGCCAGGATCTTGTCGATCACCAGATAGCTGTCCGACGACGGCGAGGCACCGATGTGCACGGCCTCGTCGGCGGTCACCGTATGCAGGGCAAGCTTGTCCGCGTCGGAATAGACGGCGACGGTCTCGATACCCATCTTCTTCGCCGTTTTCATGACGCGGCAGGCGATTTCGCCCCGGTTGGCGATGAGGATTTTTTTGAACATTATTGGCCGGCCTTGGTTGTTATTCCCTTGTGTGAACCCTTGACGGTTCGTCCTTCTGGCCTGAAACGGCCACTCCAACCCCGGCCACTGGTGTAGCCGAAATCACGGGTTATTGCAGCGCAAAATTCGGGAGCCCGCGTTGATTCTACTAGTAGAATCGGCCGTTCCGGACCTGTTCGCGTTTCGGCCCCGCTATTTCCGCCGCGTCAGGCCGTCGAACAGCCCCATGACCCAGGCCGCGTGCAGCGCCAGCGGCGCGCCCCAGGCGACCATGGGATAGATGAACCACAGCTGGTCCGGGCTCTTCAGGTGATTCAGGGCCGCACAGACCAGGATGACGACGAAATAGGCCATCAAGTGCAGGGCAAAGCCCTTCAGGCGGCGGCGGGCCCGGGTGTCATCGTCGATGTCCTGCGGCGCCATGGTCATTCTCGTGTTCCTGCGTGCTTGTCGTCCGGGCTTGGGCTCCCGTACTCTTACCCCCCCTTGTGCCACAGAAGAAACGGAACCTCCACTCCATGACCCGCATCATTCGCGTCGCCGCCGCCCAGCAGGGCCCCAACCTGGAATCCGACAGCCGGCAGGTCATCGTCGCCCGCCTTCTCGACATGATGAAGCAGGCGAAATCCAAGGGCGCCGATGTCGTCGTCTACACGGAAACGGCGCTGACCACCTTTTTCCCCCGCTTCTACGCGGAAGACCGCGCCGAGATGGACCCCTGGTTCGAGCGCGAGATGCCGAACGACGCCACCCGCCCCCTGTTCGACTACGCCGCCGACAACAAGATCGGATTCTCCCTGGGCTATGCCGAACTGACGCCGGACGGCCACCACTTCAACACCCAGATCCTGGTCGACAAGGACGGCAAGATCGCCGGTAAGTACCGCAAGGTCCACCTGCCGGGCCATGTGGAGCTGGAGCCCGAGCGGCGCTTCCAGCATCTGGAAAAGCGCTATTTCGAGCCGGGCAACCTGGGCTTTCCCGTATGGCGCACCATGGGCGGGGTCATGGGCATGTGCATCTGCAACGACCGGCGCTGGCCGGAGACCTACCGGGTCATGGGCCTGCAGGGGGTCGAACTCGTGATGCTCGGCTACAACACGCCGAGCTGGAACGGCCTCGGCGGCCCGGACACCCCGGAACTGCGCCATCACCATTCGCGCCTTTCCATGCAGGCCGGAGCCTATCAGAACGCGACCTGGGTGGTCGGCGTCGCCAAGGCGGGGGAAGAAGCGCCCGGCTATCACCTCATGGGTGGGTCCTGCATTATCAACCCGGACGGCCAGGTGGTGGCCGAGGCGGAGACCGAAGACGACGAGGTCATCGTCCACGACTGCGACCTCGACGCCTGCGCGTTCCTCAAGGGCTCGACCTTCAACTTCGCGGCCCATCGGCGCACGGAGCATTACGGCCTGATCACCGAACAAACCGGCGCCGTGCCGCCGCCCGAATGACGGATGCCATGAACGTCCTCATCGTCCACGCCCATCCGGAACCGAAGTCGTTCAACACGGCGCTGCGCGATCATTCCGTCAAAATTCTTGACGATATGGAGCATGCAGTAAAGGTCTCCGATCTCTACGCCATGGGCTTCAACCCGGTCGCGGGACCGGCGGATTTCGGCGACCGCGCCGATCCGGACTATCTGGTCTATGCGATGGAGCAGCGCCACGGGCACGAGACGGGGACCCTGACCCCCGATATCGCCGCCGAGATCGAGAAGCTCATGTGGTGCGATCTTCTGATCCTGCACTTCCCGCTCTACTGGTTTTCCGTGCCGGCGATCCTCAAGGGTTGGATCGACCGGGTGCTGATCTCGGGCCTGACCTACGGCGGGCGGCGGTTCTATGACCGGGGCGGCCTGAAAGGCAAACGCGCCATGCTGACCCTGACCCTGGGCGGGCGGGAACACATGCTGGACAGTGACGCCGCCATTCACGGCAGGCTCAACGACATGCTGAAGCCGCTGCTGCAGGGCACCCTGGCCTATACGGGGATGACGGTGCTGCCGCCCTTCGTCGCCTGGCATGTGCCCTATGTGGACGATGCCACGCGGGCCGGCTATTTGACCGCCTACGGAGAACACCTGCGCACGCTCGACAGGCTGACGCCCCTCACCTTCCCGTCGCTGGACGACTACGACGACAGCATGCAGCCCCTGGCCCAGGACGGCCGTGACGACGGGTCCTAGACCACCTCGCCGCAGGCATGGCCCGAGGCCCAGGCCCATTGGAAGTTGAAACCGCCGAGGTGGCCGGTCACGTCCACGCCCTCGCCGATGAAGTAGAGGCCCGGCACATCCCGCGCCGCCATGGTCTTTGACGACAGATCCCGCGTATCGACCCCGCCGACGGTGACCTCCGCCGTGCGTTCGCCCTCGCTGCCGGCCGGCGTGACGGCCCAGGCGTTGACCTGCGTGGCGAGCACCCGTAATCGCTTGTCCGGCTGATCGGCCAGACGGCCCAGGCAGCCGGTCCATTCACACAGCCGCTGCGCCAGGCTTTTCGGCAGGACCTGGGCCAGCGCCGTCGGCGCTTCCTTCTTCGGCTGACTGTGTTTCAGTTCCTTCAGCATCCGGAACAGGTCCGTGCCCGGCAGCAGGTCGAACAGGATCGTGTCGCCGGGCTGCCAGTAGGATGAGATCTGCAGCACCACCGGGCCGCTGAGCCCGCGGTGGGTGAACAGCAGCGCCTCGGCGAAGCGCACCTTGCCCAGGGTCGCCGTGGCCGCGACGGAAACCCCCGAAAGCCCGTCGAGCCGCGCCAGCATGTCACGGTCGAAGGTCAGCGGCACCAGGCCCGGGCGTGGCGTGACGACGCGCAGCCCGAACTGTTTGGCTATGTCATAGGCGAAGCGGCTGGCGCCCATCTTGGGGATCGACGGTCCGCCCGTGGCGATGACCAGGGCGGCCCCCGAAAACATCCCCTTGTCCGTGGCCACGCGGAAACGGTCGCCGTCCCTGGCGACGGCGGTCACGTCGACTGCCGTGCGGATGTCAGCGCCCCTGGCCTCGGCCAGCAGCATGTCGATGATCTGCTGCGCGCTGTCGTCGCAGAACAGCTGGCCCAGGGTCTTTTCGTGATAGGCGATGCCGTGCTTTTCCACCAGGGCGATGAAATCCCGCTGGGTATAGCGTTTGAGCGCCGAGACGCAGAAATGCGGGTTGTCCGACAGGAAGTTGGCGGGGGCCGCGTGCAGGTTGGTGAAGTTGGCCCGCCCGCCGCCGGAAATGCGCACCTTCTGGGCGACCTTGGCGTTGCGTTCCAGCACCAGAACGCGGCGCCCACGGCGAACCGCCCCGGCGGCGCACATCAGCCCGGCCGCCCCGGCACCGATGATGATGACGTCAACATCTTCCATTCGCGTCCTATAGCGGATGCCCAACCCATTCCCAAGCACCGGTTGTCATCGGCTGTCATGCGACCCATTTATCTATTGGAAGCGGCCGCTACGGGGCCTCCTCCCGGACCCGCCGGATCTATCCCGGGCGGTCGCAGGAGCAGTCATGCCATGAAACGCAACAACGGCGACCAACCCGTGAACGACAGCGATACGCCGGTCGAACGGGCCTATTCCGACAAAGGACGCCAGAACATCCCCGAAGACTACACCGCCGAGGACATGCGCCAAGGCGAGATATTGCTGAAAACCAAACGATCCCGTTATGTCATCGGCGGCATCATCGGCTGCGCGTTCCTTGCGTTCGCGATCGCCATCTACAGCCTTGTGCCGTGATTGAGACGCCGGGGCGCGTCAGCGCTTTACCGCCCGAATTTTAAAGCCGCCATGGCGATTGCCGCGCCGCTGATCGCGCGCGCCAACCACGTCGGCCCGCACGGGATGATTCAACCAGCGTAGATCGCCCAGACGGGCGGCAGGCACCCCATTTGTCGTGAGCGAATAATTCCACTAGGCTTCCCCCGCCTCCCCGCCGGAACACCTTCGGCATCTCATCGACATCGCCCATCCGCCCAACCACCTAGGGACCACCATGCCCAGCCAGCTTTTCACGCCCATCCGTCTCGGCAACCTGGATCTGCCCAACCGCATCGTCGTCGCCCCCATGTGCCAGTATTCGGCCCATGACGGCACCATGACCGACTGGCATCTGGTTCACCTGGGCCAGTTCGCTCTGGGCGGCGCCGGTCTGGTGTTCGTCGAAGCCGCCGGGGTCGAGCCCGCCGGGCGCATCACCCCCGGCTGCGTCGGCCTGTATTCCGACGACAACGAAGCGGCCATGCGCCGGGTGATCGAGTTCTTCCGCGGGTTCGGCAGCGCCAAGATCGGCATTCAACTGGCCCATGCCGGACGCAAGGGGTCGGTCGAGGTGCCGTGGAAGGGCGGCGCGCCCCTGCCCAAGGACGACCCCCGCGCCTGGGCGACGGAAAGCGCCTCGGCCCTGCCCTTCGCCGGACCCTGGCCGACGCCGGCGGCCTTGGACGACGCGGGCCTGACGCGCATCAAGGACACCTTCGTTCAGGCCACCCGCCGCGCACTCCGCCTGGGCTTCGACGCCATCGAACTGCACGCCGCCCACGGCTATCTGTTTCATCAGTTCCTGTCGCCCCTGAGCAACCAGCGCAGCGACGCCTACGGCGGCGACCTGGCCGGGCGCATGCGCTTTCCGTTGGAGGTGTTCGAGGCCGTCAAGGAAGTCTGTCCGAAGGATTTCCCGCTCGGCGTGCGCGTCTCGGCGACGGATTGGGTCGACGGCGGCTGGGACGTCGCCGGCACCATCGCCTTCGTCAAGGAACTCAAGGCACGCGGCGGCGACTTCGTCGATGTGTCTTCGGGCGGCAATTCGCCCGCACAGAAAATCGCCGTGGGCCCCGGCTATCAGACCGCGTTCGCCGCCGACATCCGCCGCGCGGCGGGCCTGACCACCATCGCCGTCGGCAAGATCACAGACCCGGTGCAGGCGGAAACCATCATCGCCTCGGGTCAGGCGGACATGGTCGCCCTGGCACGCGGCATGCTCTATGACCCGCGCTGGCCGTGGCATGCGGCGGAAGTTCTGCGGGCCGACGCCGCCTTCCCGCCCCAGTATCAGCGTGCCCATCCGACCTTGATGGGCGAGCCGGTACCGGGCAATCCGCCGCCCCCGAAGAAATAGATATCCGGCGCACCGGAGCCGTTAACGGGATGCGTCGTCCGTTCCGTTCAGCATCGCCAATAGTTTCCACACGGCCCTATGAAACGCACGGGAGCGCAGCAAGCGGGCTTCCCTGATTCCTGCGTCGATCGCATCCTGGGTCACCGTGGGCCGCACCCAACCAACCGGCGCGTACAGACCGGTTTCGTCCAGTTGCTGCAAGGCATTGTTCGAAAGCATGTTCATGGCGGAAACTCCGGGTCAAGGCCATCGCAGATTAACTTGCAAAAAACAAGTTATCTTGCTTTACGCAAATTACTTGCTTTTTACAAGTTATTTTTTATGCTGAACGAATGAAGAGCGAATCCAAGAAACACGCCAGCGATTGCCTCGTCGCCTACGGCATCGACACCTTCGGCGACCGCTGGTCGTTCCTGGTGCTGCGCGACATGATGTTGTACGGCAGGCGCCGCTACGGCGAGTTTCTCTGCTGCGAGGAGCAGATCGCGACCAACATCCTGGCCCAGCGCCTGAAGCATCTGGAATGCGAGGGCATCATCACGAAGGAACGCGATCCGGAAAACCGCCGCAGCTACATCTACAGCCTGACGGACAAAGGCCTGGACCTGGCCCCCGTGCTGCTGGAGATCATCCGCTGGAGCGCAACCCACATGGCCATCGACGCCCGGCGCCGCAAGCTGATCAATCGCATCGAAAAAGACCGCGACAACATGCTGGCGGACATCCGCGCCGGCACGCCGATACTCACCCCGCCCTGAGCCCCTCCCCGCCTGAAAACCAAAATCCCCCGCACCGGCCGGGCCGAAGCGGGGGATCACTGGAACGGCGGCCGAACGAACGGCCCGCCAAAATTCACGCGGTCAGATCGCGCCCTCGTCCTTCAGCCTGGCAAGTTCCTCCTTGGAAACGCCCAGCTCTCCGCACAGGATTTCCTCGTTGCTCTGGCCCTTGCGCTGTCCGGGATGGCGCACCTTCGCCGGGGTTTCGGACATGAACGGGAAAGCATTGGTCATGCGCAGCTTGCCCAGATCTTCATCGTCGATCTCGATGATGTCGTCCCTCGCCTGATACTGCGGATCCTGGTAGATCTGATCGATGGTGTAGGCCGGGCCGATGGCCGCTTCCGCCTTCTCGAACTCGTCGAGAACCGTCTTCAGGTCGTGTTGCTTGATCCACCCGGCGACGATGCCGTCGATCTCGTCGATATGCTTGACCCGGTCCTGCGGTGTCTGGAACCTCGGGTCGGCCGCGACCTCCGGCCCACCGCACAGCGTCAGCACCCGGGTCACGATGGCCGGCGAGTTGGTCGAGATGGCGACCCAATGCCCGTCCTTGGACTGATAGGTGTTGCGCGGCGCGTTGTTCTTCGACCGGTTGCCCCAGCGCTGCTGAACCACGCCCAGTTGGTCGTACTCCATGGGCTGCGGGCCCATGACCTGGAACAGGGGTTCGTAGATGGACAGATCGATGTACTGCCCCTCGCCCGATCCCTGGGCGTCGCGGTGGTAAAGGGCGAACATGGCGGCGAAGGTGCCGTAGGCCGCCGCCACGCCGTCGGCCAGGCCGAAGTTGGGCAGGGTCGGCGGACCTTCGGGCACGCCCGTGATGCTGGCGAAGCCGGAGAACGCTTCAGCGATGGTGCCGAAGCCGGGCCGGTTCTTGTAGGGCCCCGTCTGGCCGAAGCCGGTGACCCGCACCATGACCAGACGCGGGTTGATCTTCTTCAGGTCCTCCCACCCCAGGCCCCATTTTTCCATGGTGCCGGTGCGGAAGTTCTCGATCAGCACGTCCGCCGTCTTGACCAGTTCCTTGAACAGGGCCTGGCCCTTTTCATGGCTGAAGTTCAGGGTGACGCAGCGCTTGTTGCGGTTGGCCATCTTGAACCACAGGCCGACGCCGTCCTTTTTCTGGCCCGTTTCCCGCAGCACGTCGCCGCGCGGATGTTCGACCTTGATGACGTCGGCGCCGAAATCACCCATCAGCATGCCGATGGTCGGCCCGGCGATGACCGTGGCGGCATCGATCACGCGCAGCCCCTTCAGCGGGGGCGCTTTCTGTTCTGTCACGATGATATCCTTCAGGCCGCGTTCGGTTCGGGAACGGCGAAATCTTCGGGCCGCAGGAAGATGGTCGTGCGCCGGGCGAACCGCGGCTTCGTCAGATCGAAGGCCTCGCGGCGGTGCCACAGGCGGGCGTTGTCCCACATCACCACGTCGCCGTTGCGCCAGGTATGGGTGTAGACGAACTTGTCCTGCAGCATGTGCTGGGTCAGGGCCTCAAGCAGCTCCTTGCTTTCCGCTTCCTCCAGCCCGTCGATGCCGACGGTCTTGTTGGGATCGATGTACACCGACTTCTGACCCGTCGCCGGATTTTCCAGAACGATGTCATGGGTCGCCGCCGGGGTCCGGTCGTGGATTTTCTTCATCTCCTCGGCGTTGTTGCCGAGATCCAGGACCGTCGTCGAATCCTTGCGGTCGGCATACTTGGCCGTGGCGCGGCGGCCTTCGATCGCCTTGCGCAGATTGTCCGGTAATGTCTCGTAGCCGAGCCGGGTGTTGCAATAGGACGTGCGGCCCTCGTTCTCCGGCATTTCAGCGGCATAGAAAATCGAGCCCGAGGCCGGGCGCAGGCGATAGATCTGATCGTGATGCCAGTAGACCTCGTAGTTCCCAAGCCCGCCCAGCGACGTGCCGTCGGGCCGTTTCAGATTGGTGATGTAGATGATTTCCGGATTGTCCGGCGACAGCATGTCGTCGCGCACGATGATGTCCATTTCGCCGAACCGCCGGGAGTATTCGACCTGCTGCTTTTCGCTCAGGCTTTGGCGGCGCAACAGCAACAGGGGTTCCTGCTGCCACAGCTTGTAGATGGCATCGAAGGTTTCGTCGGTCAGCTCGGACAGGTCGACATCCAGGATTTCCAGGCCGAACGTGTCCGTCAGGGGTCGGGTGCGCAGTTGCATTTGGGGGGTTCCTCGGGTTTTTTGAACGGGCACATTGTATACAATCCAAAACATCCATCAACCGATTAATCCCGGTGTTCCGCGATTTTTGTAATTTCCACCTGAAAATATTGCCTGCCTTACTTTGCTCCCGCCAACCCCTTGATATCGAAATTCCGCAACTCCGCCTGGATCGCATGGCCGATATTGCCCGTCAGGTTGATCGTCAGGTCCACGGGGCGGCCCTGCTGAATCTTCGGATTGCGGCCCTGGACATGGACCTGCATGCGCACGTCTTTTTGCGCATCGCCGTCCAGGGTCAGGGTCATGCCGTCGAACCGCAGGTCCTCCAGGATGTCGAGAACCATGTCCATGCGCCCGGCTTCGCCAGCCGGCGCCCGGGCCGGCGGCACGAAGGCCAGCAGCCCCCTGCCGTCGGCCGTCAGAAGCCCGCCCCGGATCGCCACCTCCCCGTCCTTGCCCAGGTCGACGGGAATGCGGCCGGACAGCTTTCCTTCGGCCTTGAGACCCAGGATATTCATCTGCGCCGCCAGATCGCCGAGGCCCAGCCCGTCCACGTGCAGGGTCACATGCGCGGGCGGGACGCCGTCCCGAATGGCCACGTCCTCGGCCCAGATGCGGCCGCCGATGCCGGTCAGCTCCGCCCGCTCCACCTTGACCGATGACGGCCCCAGGACCTGGAAGCGTAGGCGCCCGTCGGCGGCGGGCAGCGCCGCCGCGACCCGCTCGATCAGGATTTCCTGGCCCGGCGGGGTCAGGGGCGGCCACAGGCGGTCCAGCACGACGCGCCCCGATATGCCCGTCGCCTGGACCGGGCCCAATTGCAGATTGCCGCCGATCACGGCGACGGTCCCCACACCCGCCGCCGGGTCGCCGGGCGGCAGGGAGAATTCGGCGGCCAGGCTGGACAGCCCGGCAACCGCGCCCTTGACCGCCGGCGGCAGCAGCGCCGCGGCGGGCGTGATTCCCGCGCCACGCAGGCTGCCCGTGACCTGCACGGGGGCCGCGCCGGCCTTGGTCCATTCCGTCTTGGCGGAAACCTGGACCGTGCCGGTAATGCTTTTGACGAAGGGGGTAAGCAGCGGCGTGATCGCATGCACCCCGCCATCGATCCCCGCCAGATTGAGCGGCACCGTGTCAATGCGGGCGCGGCCTTCGCCCCTGCCGCTGCTTTCGTTGGCGGCGAAGCTGGCGATCAGGCCCGAGCGGGCCTGACGCAGCGTGCCCTCGACATCCCATTTGCGCGGGCGCCAGCGGCCCTTGGCGGTGACGGCGAAGGGCGCCGCCGCCGTATGGCGCAGGGCCTTGGCCGCCGCCTGAATGTTCCAACCGGCATCCGCCCCGCCCCGGCTGGCGGCCGTCACACTCATACCCTGGGCCTCGACATCCAGGTCAGGCAGATGAGCGTCCAGTCCAGCAAGATCGAGGCGCACCCCCGGCGGCCCTTCGGCCGAAAGCGTGACCGTCACCCCGCCCGTGACCCGCGCCGTGCGCAGAACCGCCGTGCGGTCGCCGGCGCGCAGACTTAGGGACGGGCTGTCCGCCTTGAGCGCGAAATCCACTTTGCGCAAACTGCCGTCCGGCGCAAACGTCACGCCGTCCTTGCGCGGGGTCAACACCACGGCCAAGGGGCCGGCAACGGACGCACCGCCCACATCGACCTTGCTGATGGCGACGCGAAGCGGCGCCAGATCGACCTTGGTGAGTTTCAACGGATCAAGGCCCAGGATCACCCGCCCCGGTACCGTCGCGGTCATCTCTCCGCCCAGGAGGCCGCCCGCAATCTCCACCGGCTCCGTGAACGCCAGGGTCGCGGCATCGGCCGCCACCGTAAGGGCGGCCCTGGTCCGCACGGACCAGGTACCGGGTGCGGCGGGGTGGGCGACTTCGGGAAGAAGCAGCGATGCCTCCACAGGCGGCAGGCGCGCGAGGTCGCCGGACAACAAGTCGGCCAACGGCCCCGCCGTTTGCAGGTCGAATGTGCCCTTGCCCGTCACGCCCTCCGGCACCGGCAGGCGGGCAAGGTCAGACGCCACGGCCCGGGTGGTCAGAGCGACGGGGGCAGCCGGATCGAAAGGCGCCCCCTCCGCCGTGCCGGATAGGGTCAGACCCAGGCCGTCGTCCGCCAACTCCGCCGACAGCATCGCCCGCCCTTCGGCCAGCCGCACCGACAGGGTCCCCTCGGTCAGCAGCCCGCCGGGCAGGGCCAGACCCGCGACCTCCAATATCCCCTCCCCGGCCATCTCGCCCGGCCGCGCGGGATCGCCGGCAAGGCGCAGGCTGCCCTTGGCCCCGGAAAGCGACACCGGCCCCACGGCGCCCAAGGCATCCTCGATGATCAAATCCAGGGCCAGTCGGCCCGCCGCGTCCCGCCGCCCCGCCGCCTGAACCGTGGCCTGGCCCAGGTGGTGAACAAGATCGATGGACGCCTGCTTCACGAGAAGGCCGCCGTCCGCCTTCGGCGTCACGGTCACGTCCGACAGGGACAGGGTCGTCGGCCCGCCCTCATGGATAATGTCGATGAGGGCGTCGGTCAGGATCACCTCCGGCAGAAGCAGCGCACCATCGCCCGTGCCGCCGCCCGCCACCAGGGGCGCCAGGTCGCCCCAGCCGAGGGCACCGTCCTTGACCGTCAGGGCAAGCTGCACCCCTTCGATGTCGAGGACCCTGACCGTCGGCGCGGTCCAACTGGGCCAGCTCAGATCCATGGCGAGGCGGTGAATGCGCGCCGTGCCGGCGGGGCCGGTCGCCAGATTGCGCACCTCGACCCGCCAGGGGGTCAGACGGGTGATTTCCAGGTTGCTGCCGCCGAGCCCCATGTCGGCCAGCCGGTCACGGACCAGGTTTTCCGCGATGGGTGCCCGGTTGACGGCGACGACGGCAATGCCGGCGGCCAGCACCGCGGCGATGGCCGCGGCCCACAGCGCCCGGCGCCGCCATTTCGGTGCAGGCGTGTCAGTGGAAATGGTTTCCGGCCGGTCCGCCACGTGATCCGATCCCCGTTGCTTGGGGGATCATAGCAAAGATCGTCCCTAAAGCGGGATGTTCCCGTGCTTCTTCCAAGGATTCTTCAGGTCCTTGTTCTTCAGCATGCGCAAGCTGCGGCAGATCCGCGTCCGCGTGCCGTGGGGCATGATGACATCGTCGATGAAACCGCGGCTGCCGGCGATGAAGGGGTTGGCGAAGCGGGTGCGGTATTCCTCGGTCCGGGCGGCGATCTTTTCCTTGTCGCCCAGGTCGCCGCGGAAAATGATCTCGACCGCCCCCTTGGGACCCATGACGGCGATTTCCGCCGTCGGCCAGGCATAATTGGCGTCGCCGCGCAGATGCTTGGACGACATCACGTCATAGGCCCCGCCATAGGCCTTGCGGGTGATGACCGTGACCTTGGGCACGGTGGCTTCCGCATAGGCATACAGAAGCTTGGCCCCGTGCTTGATGATGCCGCCGTATTCCTGCGCCGTGCCGGGCAGGAACCCGGGCACGTCGACGAAGGTGACGATGGGGATGTTGAAGGAATCACAGAAACGCACGAAACGCCCCGCCTTGGTCGCCGAGGCGATGTCGAGGCAGCCGGCCAGCACCATGGGCTGGTTGGCGACGATGCCGACGGTCGAGCCCTCCATGCGGGCAAAGCCGATCACGATGTTGCCCGCATAATCGGGCTGCAGCTCGAAGAAGTCGCCTTCGTCCACGACCTTCTCGATCAGCTCCTTCATGTCGTAGGGCTTGTTCGGATTGTCGGGGATCAGGGTGTCCAAGGACATTTCGACCCGATCGTGGGGGTCCTGCGTCGGCCGCACGGGCGGCTTTTCCTTGTTGTTGGCGGGCAGGAAATCGATGAAGCGGCGCAGATAGAGCAGCGCCTGCAGGTCGTCCGTGAAGGCCTTGTCGGCGACGCCGGACTTGGTCGTATGGGTCGAAGCCCCGCCCAGTTCCTCCTGGGTCACTTCCTCATGGGTCACCGTCTTCACCACGTCGGGGCCGGTGACGAACATGTATGAACTGTCCTGAACCATGAAGATGAAGTCGGTCATGGCCGGGGAATAGACGGCGCCGCCCGCGCAGGGGCCCATAATGCAGGAAATCTGCGGCACCACGCCCGACGCCAGGACATTGCGCTGGAACACCTCGGCATAACCGGCCAGGGAATCGACGCCTTCCTGGATGCGCGCGCCCCCAGAATCATTGAGCCCGATCACCGGGGCACCCACCTTCATGGCCTGGTCCATGATCTTGCAGATCTTTTCCGCATGGCTTTCCGACAGCGAGCCGCCGAACACGGTGAAATCCTGCGAGAACACGAAAATCAGGCGGCCGTTGACCGTGCCGTAACCGGTGACCACGCCGTCGCCCGGGGTCGACTGTTCGGCCATGCCGAAGTCGGTGCAGCGGTGTTCGACGAACATGTCCCATTCCTCGAAGGAGCCGGGATCGAGCAGAACCTCGATGCGTTCGCGGGCGGTCAGCTTGCCCTTGCCGTGCTGGGCGTCGATGCGCCGTTCGCCGCCGCCCATGCGGGCGCGGTCGCGTTTTTCTTCAAGCTGCCGGATGATGTCGTACATGGAATCGCGTCTCGCTGATGGTCGTTTCGCCGCGGGGTTCGGGAGGAGCCAAAGGATACTGTCGGGTCTTATGTTGCGCCAGCGAAAATACCCAGCCCATCGGGATTTGGAATAACAGATGAATGGTTTTTCATTCATCTGCATAGCCCCTTGTTAACCATCATGATATAAGCATCTCGCACTGTTCGCCGGGAACGTGTCCGCGAATGGTTAATCAATAAATCCGGGCCGAAAGAGCCCACTCATCAGGGTGTGTTGCGCGGTCAGGCTTAAGTTAAGAGGAGCCTCGGGGACGCATGCCCGATTACAATCTTTCACGTTTGAACGTGCTGGTCGTCGAGCAGCATGCGCCCATGCGGCATCTGATCCGCAATATCCTGCACGAGTTCGGGATCGAGAACGTGCGCGATGCCGGCGACGAGGAAACCGCCTTCGAATTGTTCCAGGATTTTCCCGCCGATCTGGTGCTGACCGACTGGTCGCCGGGCCTGAACGGCATGTCCTTCCTTGACCGCATCCGCAAGCATGCGGAAAGCCGTGACATGTTCGCGCCCGTGGTGATGATCACCGCCTTCACGGAACTGCATCAGGTGTGCAAGGCGCGGGACGCCGGAATCAACGAATTCCTGGCCAAGCCGTTTTCCGCGCACCTGATCTATTCGCGCATCAAGTCGCTGATCGAAAACCCCCGCCTGTATGTCCGGGCCGACAGCTATTTCGGCCCCGACCGGCGGCGCCGGGCGCTCAACTACCGCGGCCGGGAACGCCGCGACGGGGCGCCGACGGAACTGCCGACCCCGCGCGGGCGGGCCGCCGCGCGGCTGAACACCAGCGGCCCGGCACCGGGCAGCAACCCGATCTACAACTGAAACTGATCCGGTTCTGACGGCCTAGAGAAGCCCCAGGAAGGTTTCCGCCTGGGCGATTTCCGCCTGCAGGGCGCCGAGGCGGTCGACGGCTTCCTTGTCCGCCCCCCATTTCTCGCTCTGGTAGCTTTCGTCCAGTTGCGACAGGGCGACCGCCGCCGAGGCGTCCAGCCGCCCCCGCACCAACGCCAAGCCGATCACCAACGACCCGGCCGCCTGCACCACGGCGGCCAACGCCGTCAGCCGGTAGGCGTCCAGGGCCGAGACCGCATGGGCGAGCGCGGCAAGAGCCGCCTCGGGCTGATCCACGGGCACGATGCCGTCGGTCACCACAAGCGCCGCCCCCAGATCGTCCGCCGCCCAGGCCAGCAACGGATCCCAGGAGTCGGCCTGGAGTTGCACCAGATCGGCCGGTGCCATGGCCCGGTAGCACAGCAAATCCGTTTCGCCGTATCGGGCGATGCGGTCGGCGACCTCGGCCTGCTGCGGCGCGATGCGGTCGATGGCGGTGAAGGCCAATTGGGTCAGCGGCATGGACGCGGGCAGGATTTTTTCCAACTGGGCATCCCATTCCGCCGCCACCGCCTCGGCCAGGGGGCGGGACGGGACCGCAAGTTCGCGGGCAAGGGGCGACTTCACCTTTCGGCCGTCGAGCAGAATCTGGAACGCCTCCCCCGCCCCGTTATCGGGCACAGTGGGGGCGACCGTGACGTCGCGGTAGAACCGTTTCATATCGGATTTCAGCATGGCGTGGTTCCGGGTCGCGCGGTCGCGGCTACTTGCCGAGCAGGCCCTTGAGGCCGCCCAAACCCTTTTCCAGGTTCTGCAAGGCGCCGCCGACCCCGGATTTGGGTTGTTCCTGCGGCTTCTGCTGGGCGGGGGCCTGTTTCGCCGCCCCCTTCGACGGCGCCACCTGCTTGCCGGCCAGGGCCTGGGCGCAGTAATCCGTATCGTCCGTGCTGACCGCGCGGTTAAAGGCACTTTGCGCCAGTGCCGACAGCCCGAACGTCATGATCGCGGCGGCGCCGCTGGCCACGTTGGACGCCACGCCCGTCATCAGATCCGCCGGATTGACCTTGGGTTCGGGCTTGGCCAAGGTGCCGCGCAGGGCGACCGGCACTATGGCCGCCGACAGCAGGCTGGTCTTCTTGGCCCGGGGTTCGAGCACCAGATTCAGGGTCTCATCGCGCAAATTGATGCCGCCGACACCGACCACGGACAGTCCCCCCGTCTCAAGCACCAGCGCCTTGGCGTTGGCGACACCCTTGACGACGTCGAAATCGATGACGGCACAGCGCAATTCCTTGTCGCCCTTGCTGTCGACCAGCGGCAAGGCCGACAGAATATCGGCCGATGCCACGTTCAACAGGGCGCTGTCGATGCGGCCTTTTTCGGAAACCACGCGCAGCTTGCCGTCGAGCCCGGCCATGATCTGACGGACGCTGGTCCCCGCCCCCGCGACCTTAAGCGTCACGTCGGCGGTGCCTTCGGCCACGGGCTTCTCGCCCATGGCGGCGACCAGCTTGCCATAGTCCAGCTTGGCGATATTCAGATTCACCGCAAGGGGCGGCACGGCCTGGTCCCCATCCAAGATGACCTCTCCGGAAATCACGCCGTCGGCGACCGTCGCCTGCAGCGGCTTCACGGACAGACGTCCGCCCTGCAACTGCACCCACAGGCGCAGGTCGGTCACGTCCATCTTGTTCACGCGCAGTTTGGCGGCGGCCAGCTTGATGTCCGCATCAGCGGCCTTGAGCCCGTCCAGCGGCAGCGGATCGGCCGGGAACAGGCGGCCATCGGCGGGCGGCGGCGTGGGTTTACCGTCGCCCTTGGGCAGAAGTTCATCCAGATCCAGCAACGCCGATTGCAGGTCCGCCGCGATCCGCGGCCGCGCGCCGCCCAGGCGCAGCGAGGCCGTGCCCTTGAGGTCGCTGGCCCCGATCTTCACATCCACGTCCTGCAGGTGGTATCCGCCGTCCTTGTCTGCGACGCGCGCCGAGGCGGTCACGGCGGGCAGCGGCGGCGCCTCGGCACCCAGGCCCTTGGCCAGTCCGGCGGGGTCCTTGACCGTCGCCGCGACCTGCAGGTCGATGCCCTGAGCCTTGATGGCGTCGGCGATCGACCCGGCGGCGGTCAGGGAGGTTTCCCCGGGCCGCCCCAGGGACGCCTTCAGATTGCTGATGCTGGGCTTGGCCGACGACCCCGTGACCGTCAGCGACACGTCGTAGGGGCCAAGGTCGGGCACCTTCACCGCCGCAAGCTGGGGGGCGAGCTTGCCCGCCGTCGCCAGGGTTTCGGAAATGGACGCGCCCTTGAGCGCCAGTGTGACGGCCAGGCCGGTCATGGCCTTGGGATCGGCGATGGTGCCGCGCAGGGTCATGTCGGCGCCCAAGGCCTGCGCCTTGAGGTCGAGCGGCAATTCACCCCCCGTGGTCAGCTGGCGGATCGAGGCGATCGTGCCGGTTGCGGAAAAGTCCTCGCCGTTCACGTCCCCTTTCAGGGCAATGCGCAGCGGCGCATCGATCCCATCGGCCCCCAGGTCGAGGGACGGCAGGGTCAGGCGCGTCTGTTCGCCCGTGCGGCCGTCGCGGTAGGTGACACGGAGATCCTTGATACGAACCTTGCGGACGAGCGGCAGATTGCCGCCGCCGGAGGTCGTCTCGGCGGGGGAGGCAGATTTGCCGTCCGCCGCGCCGAACTGCCAGTTGCCCCGCCCCTGCTTGTCCGTTTCGGCCAACAGGTCGAGTCCGATCAAAACCACGCGTTTCACATCCACCTTGCTGGACAACAAGGGCAGCAAGGCGACCTCGGCCTCCAGGCGCTGCAGGGTCATCATCTCGGGCCGCGAGCCCCAGGACGCGTTGGCGAAGGAAACCCCGTCGACATAAAGCGAGGGCGTAAGCGAGATATTGAGCTTCAGGTCGCCCGAGATTTTCAGGTCACGCCCCGTCGCCTTTTTGGCCTCTTCGGCAATGACGCCCTTGTAGTCGTTGAAATCAAGGGAACTGAGCACCGCAACGGCGGCGACCACCACCGCGATCAGCAGCACGCCCAGGATCGATATGGTCTTGAACAGCCGCTTCACGTTGACGCCTCCATCAGTTCATTCAGGCTGGGAACGAGGGCTTCAAAGCCGGGAATCACCCGGCGCGCGCCCGCCGCCGTCAGCTCCTCCGTCTCATGATACCCCCAGGCGACCCCGATGGCGAGGACACCTGCATTATTGGACATCTCCACATCGAAGGTGGTGTCGCCGATCATCACCGTGTTGCCGGGGTTGGCCCCGGCATCGGCCATTGCGTTCAGCAGCATACCGGGAGCCGGCTTGCCCGGGGCGCTGTCGGCGGTCTGCAGGGATATGAAGCGGCCTTTCAGGCCATGGCGGTCCAGGGTCATGTCCAATCCCCGCCGCCCCTTGCCCGTGGCGATGCCGAGCAGCCACCCGGCCGCATCCAGGGCGTCGACGACGTCATGCACGCCGGGGAACAGGGGATCGTCGACCTGTCCGCTTCGACGCAGTTCGGAAAAGCTGTCGCGGTAGGCCTCCGCCAGGCTTTCCGCCATGCCCGCATCCGTACCCGCCGGGGCCAGAACCAGCGCCGCCGTGGCCAGGGGCAGGCCGACCACGCGACGGATGTCGCGGGGGGCCGGCAGCGCCAAACCACATGCCCCGAACGCCGCCTGCATGGAGCGCACGATGCTGTCCTGGGAATCGACGAGGGTTCCGTCGCAATCGAAAACGCAAAGCCTGATGTTCATGACGTCGTTCTATGCCACGGGATTGTGACGCCGCAAGGACGCCTTTTCCCCAGGCCCGTATTTCATCCCGTCGGGGTTGGATATCCGGGCGATAAATCGATTTCCGCGATTGCACTGCTTGCTTCGCACGACATTATGGTCAATTCTGCACCCGACTGTTGACGAGGAGCACAAGCGGACGAATCGCCGCGTTCGGTACGTACAATTAAAAATGTACGGAGTTTGATCGGCCGGCACCATCCGTCGGGGGGCATGGCGCGCCTAAGCAACAAGATCCCAACCCTCAATTTCTTTGGAAGGAAATACGACTATGAACATCCTGAACAGATTTGCTGTTTTGGGACTTACCGGTGCGCTGGTCGCTGCTTGCGCCAACATGGACGGCGACACCGCCAAACCGACCGCGGCCAAAGCCGAAGCCAAACCCGCCGCGGCCAAGCCGGCCGAGAAAAAGACCCGTGCCGACGAAAAGTACGTGATCTACTTCGATTTCGGCAAAGCCGCCGTCAACGAAGCGGGTGCAACCGTCGCCTACAGGCTGATGGCTGACACCATGAACGGCTACAAGGCCGTTCTGCTGACCGGCCACACCGACACCGCGGGTGACAAGAAGCTCAACCGCAAACTGTCGGAAAAGCGTGTCGAAAACGTGAAACAGATGTTCTCGGAAATCGGCATCGACCCGAGCAAGATCATCACCCAGTTCTTCGGTGAAGACGAGCCCGCCGAAAAGACGGCGGACGGCGTCAAGAACGACAAGAACCGCCGGGTGAATGTTGTTCTGAAGTTCTAAGGCCGCAAGGTTGAAAAAACCGCCGGCCGGGGGGAGTGAGGTACACGCCTAAGCGATAAGAACCCAACTCTCAAACCTTGGAAGGAAATACCGATATGAAAATCCTGAACAGATTGGCTGTCCTGGGACTGACCGGCGCACTGGTCGCCGCCTGTTCCAGCATCGACCTGGACGCCACGAAGAAGATGTCGCTTTCGGGCGATAACTTCCAAAAAGCGTTGTTCAAGGAGTATGTCGACCTTGCTCGTTCCGAAGACGATCAGGCCGACAGCCGGTCGGCGGTCTACTATAATGCCCGGGCCAAGATGGCGGCCGCGGGCAAGGACACGGGTCCGCAAGACCTGAAGGATCGCAAGATTCCCTCTGGTGCGGTCGCCGACCTTACCGCCGCGCGTAAGAAACTGACCGACGCCCTTGCCGCCGGTGCCGGAAAGAGCTCTCCGGAAAAGGCGGCGCGGGCACAGGCCATGTTCGACTGCTGGATGGAACAGCAGGAAGAAAATGACCAGCCCAAGGACATCGCAGCCTGCCGCAGCGCCTTTGAGGACGCCATGAAGGGCCTGAGCGGCGCCAAGCCGGCCGCCAAGAAAGCCATGCCCGGCAAGGAATTCGTCATCTACTTCGACTTCAACAAAGCCACGTTGAACGAAGCGGCGACCGCGATCGCCTACCAGGTGATGGCGGAATCCATTTCCGGCTACAAGTCGATCGTGCTGACCGGCCATACGGATACGGCAGGCGACAAGAACTACAACCGCAAACTGTCGGAAATGCGGGTCAATGCCGTGAAGAACGCCTTCACGGAAATCGGCCTGGATCCGGCGAAAACCACTACCCAGTTTTTCGGTGAGGACGCGCTGGCCGAAAAAACGGCCGACGGCGTCAAGAACGACAAAAACCGACGGGTGACGGTGGTCCTGACGCAATAGGACCGGCGTTCCTCGGAACCATCGCAGGGGGCGGCGCTGCAAGGTGCCGCCCCTTTGCTTTGGGAATGTCCGCCCCTCCCCTCAGGCCGGCGGCGGACAAAAAAAAGCCGCTCAACGGAGCGGCTTTAAGTTTCGAGGGTGAGCCGCCGCAAATCGATTTGATCTGCGACGGTACGGTGAATTCATAAAACGGTGGGCCCATCCAAATCGTCAGGAACCCGCCGCATCCAGGAAAACCATCGGTGGCTGCCCTGGATGCTCAAATCCATAACGAAGTTTCGGCGATCAAGCTGACCGCTACCTGACAAACCGATACATTAATGAGAATATTGCGGTGAACGCCTTATGAGGCGGGATTAAGCAGAAAACCTGACGCAGAAATCCGCGCCGCCGCCGGGCGGGTCGTTGATTTCGACCGTGGCGCCATGGGCGTCGACAATCCGCTTGACGATGGCCAGACCCAGCCCAGCCCCGTCCCCTCGCCGGTCCGCGCGGTCGAATCGGTCGAAGATCGTCGCCCGGCGCTCCTTCGGCACGCCGGCCCCCCGGTCGATGACATGGATCGCGGGCGCGTCCGTGATGCGCACGGTCACCGTTGATTGCGGCGGCGCGTAGCGCACGGCATTTTCCACCAGATTACGGACCGCCTGTTCCAACGCCGGGGCAGAACCGCGCACGATCACCGGCGGGCCGTCGGCCAGAACCTCGATCAGCCGATCCCCGAAAATGGCGATGGGTGCAAGATGCGTCGCCACGTTGGTGCAGACTTCGTGCAGGTCCGCCGTTTCCTCGGAGCCCGGGCGGAACAGCTCGTAGCGCGCGAAGGCCAGCATCTGCGACACCAGACGGGTCATGCCATCGACCTCGTCGCGCAGCACCGCGGCGGCGGCCTCGTCCTTCAGAGTGTCCAGCTTGGTGCGCAGAATGGCCAGCGGCGTGCGAAGCTCATGCGCGACGTCGGCGACGAACACGCGCTGGCGTTCCTCTTGTTCGGCGCGGATGCGTTCGGCGCGGTGGATTTCTGTCACGTCGCGGGCCGTGCCCCGAATGCCGGAAAAGCGCCCGCTGTCGGGATCGAAGAACGGCAGGCCGCTGGTCAAGAGACGTCTCTGTTCGCCGTCGGCGTCCTTGGCCACGAAGGTCACGTCGCGGAACGGCTTGCGGATGTCGAGGGCGATATGCTTGCCCGCGTCGTCAACGAATTGGCCCAGGTCTTCGAAGCGCTGGCCTTCCAACTGGAGCGGCACATACCCCATGACCTCGAAGGCATGTTCGGACACATAGGCCAGGCGGAAATCCGCGTCCGTCTCCCACACCAGGTCCGAGACCAGACGGGTGACGTCCTCCAGCCGCGTCAGGGCTTCGGCCGCGCGTGTTTCGGGGTCAGCGGATAGAGATGGCCAGCTGCGCGGTTTACGCTCACGCATTTCGCCGGGTAGCCGACTGAATCTGGCGGATCGCCGCCAGATAGCCTGTATTCCGGCGCCACGTCTTCAGCACGCCCGCGGCGGCCTCGCGGCTCATGTCCTCGTAAATCCAGATCACGTCCGCCAGGGCTTCGTCGATACGGTCACTGCGGCGCGCACGAACCAGCTGCGAATAGCGGAAGATCTGGGCGAATTCGTCCTTGGTCAGCCCCACTGCCTTGCAGCAGATGGCCATCCCCTCGCCGCCCGGCTCGAACAGGATGCGCTTGGCCAGATATTCGCGAATCCCCGTGAGACGCGAGAACAGGGCCAGGAACAGCGACACCTCGCCCTGGCTCAGCGCGGTGATCAGCATTTCCGGCGTAACCAGACCTTCGCGTTCCAGATTGGCCGCCAACTCATTGGCCTTCAACCCATTGGCGTGATCGGGCTGCACCCCGCCTTCCTGCGCTGCGATCTGTTCCAGCAGGTCGTCGATCACGGACTGGTCGAGCTTGAAGTTCTCCAGAATGAACTCGCGCAGCGCCGCCGTCACCCAAAGGAACATGCGCTGCGCCAGTTCGGGGCGCAGTTCCTCACGATGCAGAATGGGTTCCTGGAAGGTATCGACACGCTTCGACTGTTCCACCAGGTATTCCATGGTGCTTTGCGAAACCTTCGCGTTCTCGTTCTTCAGCAGGGTCACGACCACGCGCTCGTTGCCCGTCTCGACCAGCGCCTGCGATACGGCTTCGCTGATGTTCTGGCGGATGGCGACGGCAAGCTGATGTTCCAGCGTGCGGTGGCGGATGATCTCGATCAGGTCGGAATCCTTGAGCAATCCCGATTCCGTCAACACCGGATAGGCGACCTCGATCTCGTCGTTGGCGAGAATGCGGATCAGGTCCTCGGGCACGTCGTCCAGGCCGGCCAGTTGCTGGGCAACGCCCCGGCGCACGGACATTTCGATTTCACGCACAACGCTGCGCAAAATGCCGAACATCAGGGCCCGTTCACGGTCCGTCAGGGCATCGCCCTTGTTTTCGAACAGATCGATGATCGTTTCGGTCAGTTTCGCGCGGCCCATGGTCGACTTTTCCCGCGCGAGATTCAGAAGAAACTCGTGGTCGACCGTCGGTTCGCCGTTTTCTTTGTTTTCGTTCATCTCACGATCAGCTGATTAGTTGTTTAGTGAGCCTTCGGACAACAAATATCCCACTCCGCGAAGAGTATGGACGCTGACACTGGCCCCGTTTTTTGTAAGTCGCTTGCGCAGTCTGGAAACATGCACCTCCACAGAATTCGACGACACCTCTTCGTCAAAACCGTAAATTTTGTCTTCCAAGACCGATTTGGGAACAACACGCCCATACCGCCGCATAAGTTGTTCTAGCACGCCCATCTCGCGTCGGGAAATGGATATGGGCTGGTCATTGACCCGGACCTCGCGCGCGGTGGTGTCGAACGACACGTTGCCTGCCGTCATGACCAACCCCAGGACCCCGCCGGGCCGGCGCAGGAGGGCGCGAATTCGCGCAACCAGTTCCTCCATTTCAAAGGGCTTCAGCAGGTAATCGTCGGCCCCGGTGTTCAACCCCTTGACCCGGTCGTCCAGGCCGTCGCGGGCGGTCAGAATCAGCACCGGAACCACATTGCCCCGTTCCCGCCACTGCTTCAGCAGGGTCAGGCCATCCGTGTCCGGAAGCCCGAGATCGAGAATAATCGCATCGTATTGAATGCTCGCCACGGCAGCGTCGGCGCCGGCGCCCGAATCCACCATGTCGACGGCAAAGGCCTGGTTTTCCAGGCCCACCTTGATGGACTCGGCAAATCGGTTGTGATCTTCGACTAGGAGTAGGCGCATGGTTCTCAGGTCTCTGTCGCGGACGGTATTTGACCCCGCCCGTCTTGTTTCGGCAACCACGCAATCCTCGTGCCAAGCCGCCGTTCCGGATATGCGAAACGTTTCTCAAGTGATATGCATATTTGCATACAATGCAATGTTTGATTGTCGTTCGGCGCGAAAGTCGCCTGAAGGGCCATCGGATGCGGTTGTGAAGCGACCATGAACGGAACATTCCGCACGAAGCAATTGAGCGCGCCTCCCCGACAGGGCCGCTTTGGATGCATTTTAAGACTATTCGTCAAAGAGTTCATCCGCCGATTGATCCTTGGTGAAGCCAAGCGCTTTCCACGTCTCGGCCATATGGGGCGGCAACGGCGCCACGACGTCGATCACGCGGCCCGTGGGATGCGCGATGACGATGCGCCGGGCATGCAACTGCAGCATACGGATTTTCACCGGCAAGTCGGGAAAAGCTTCCGCCCCGCCGTATTTTCCGTCCCCAAGGATCGGTGTTTCCATGGCCAGGGCATGGGCGCGAAGCTGGTGCGTGCGGCCCGTCACCGGCTCCATGGCGATCCAGGCCGCCGCCTTGCGGCCGACCCGATCGACGATGCGGTAGAGTGTTTCCGCCCGCTTGGCATCCTCGGCCTCGGCATCCATCTTTTCCCGCCCGCCGGCACCCCGCTTTTTGCCTAGTTTCAGACGGATGCGCCCCTGGGCGATTTCCGGTACGCCGGCGACGGCGGCCCAATAGAGCTTGCGAATGGTCTTGCGGCGGAACCCTTCAGTCACCCAGCGCGCGGCGGCCCGGGTGCGGGCCAATACCAATACGCCCGAGGTGTCCTTGTCCAGCCGGTGGGTCAGGCGCGGCCGTTCCGCCGCATCGAAGCGCAGCCCGTCGAGCATGGCGTCCAGGTGATGGCTGAGGCCCGACCCGCCCTGCACGGCAAGGCCGGCCGGCTTGTCGAGAACCAGAATTTCATCGTCGCGGTAGATCACGCGGGCCTGCAGGTCCTTGATCTCGCCGGCGGAAACCTTGGGGGTGGGCTTTGCCGCCGGCTTGGCCGTGGCGGGGGCGGGATTGGCAAGCCCCTCGCCGCCCGGCCGCAGGCTCGGCGGCAGGCGCACCTCCTGTCCCGCCGCCAGGCGCGTGCCGGTCTTGGCACGGTGGCCGTCGATGCGGATCTGGCCGGTGCGCAAAAGTTTCTGCACCTGACCGAACGGCAGGTCGGGCAGATGCTGTTTCAGCCAGCGATCAAGACGCAGACCATCCTCGTCGGCCGAAACGATCTGACCCTTGGCGTCGGGCGGCGGCGTTTCGGCCATCACAGAACCTGGCGCAACAGGGCGATCCCGGCCCAAAATCCGAGAATGCACAGCACGACCGAGCCGCCGATATAGACAGCCGCCGCACCGATCTGCCCGCGGTCGATCAAGGTATAGGAATCCAGCGAAAACGTGGAAAAGGTCGTGAAGGCGCCCAGGATGCCGACCACCAGGAAAGCCCGAATTTCCGGCGCCGGCGACCAGTGCAGGGCCGAAATTTCGATCAGCGCGCCGAGCACGAAGGAGCCCACCAGATTGACCGTGAAGGTGCCCCAGGGAAAGCCGTGACCCAGCTGGCTGCCCACGGCGTTGACCACCAGAAACCGCCCGACGGCGCCCACGGCGCCGCCCATGGCCACGGCCAGCAGCATCTTCATCACAGGTTACCCGTCATCATTCCGGCCCTTGCCCCCGTTCGGCGCCCAATCTACTCCGAAGACGGGCCGCCGTCGTCCCCCTTGGTCCGCTGGCGGCGCAATTTATCCCAATAGGCCAGACGCTTGACGATCTCGCGTTCGAACCCGCGGTCGCGGGGCGCATACAGACGCGTGCGCGCCATGCCGTCGGGGAAATAGTTCTGGCCGGAAAAACCGTCCTCGGCGTCGTGGTCATAGGCGTACTCCTTGCCGTAGTCCAGATCCTTCATCAGCTTGGTCGGCGCGTTGAGGATGTGCTTCGGCGGCATCAGAGAGCCGGTTTCCCGCGCCATGCGCCGGGCTGCTTTTTCCGCCTTGTAGAGGGCATTGGATTTCGGCGCGGTGGCCAGATAGACGACCGCCTGAACCAGGGCCAGTTCGCCCTCGGGCGAGCCCAGGCGCTCGTAGGTATCCCAGGCGGCCAGCGCCTGCGGCAAGGCCTGAGGATCGGCCAGGCCGATATCCTCGGACGCGAAGCGGACCAGCCGCCGGGCGACGTAGAGCGGGTCCTCCCCCCCTTCGAGCATGCGCGCGAACCAGTACAGCGCCGCGTCGGCGTCCGATCCGCGCAGCGACTTGTGCAGCGCCGAGATCAGGTTGTAATGGCTTTCCTGGCCCTTGTCGTACAGCGGCATGCGCTTCTGCACGGCGGCGGCCAGACCGGCGGGGTCGAGCGGCGCCGTCAGGCCCATGGCATCCAGGTTCTCGACCATGTTCAACAGATAGCGCCCGTCGCCGTCTGCCATGGCGGCCATCGCCTGGCGGGCATCGGCGTCCAGCGGCAGCGGATGACCCAGTTCGGCCTCGGCCCGGGCCATCAGTTCCTCGAGCGCCCCCGCGTCCAATCGGTTCAGCACCAACACCTGGGCGCGCGACAGCAGGGCGGGATTGAGTTCGAACGACGGGTTTTCCGTGGTCGCCCCGATCAGCACCACCGTGCCGTCCTCCACATAGGGCAGAAACCCGTCCTGCTGGGCCCGGTTGAAGCGGTGGATTTCGTCGATGAACAGCAGGGTCCCCTGCCCCATTTTGCGCCGTTCCTTGGCCCGGTCGAACACCTTGCGCAGATCGGCGACACCGGAAAACACCGCCGACAGGGGCTCGAAATGCAGGGAGACATGATCGGCCAGAAGCCGCGCCAGGGTCGTCTTGCCCGTGCCCGGCGGCCCCCAGAACACGATGGAGGTCAGCTTGCCCGCCTTGACCGCGCGGCCGATGAAGCCGTCGGGGCCGGTCAGATGGGTCTGGCCGACGACGTCGGCGATGGTCTTTGGCCGCAGGCGGTCGGCCAGCGGGCGGGGAGACTGGCTTTCGAAAAGTGTGTTCACCCTTCGAACCGCTCGGTGATCTCGCGGCCCTGGCGTTCGATGGTGATTTCCCAGGACGGCGCCTGCTTCGAGACCACGGTAATCAGGTCGCGCACCAAGCCGATGTCGGAGCCGTTGACCCGCTTCACGAAATCGCCGGGCCGGAGGCCAACCTTGTCGGCCGGCGCACCGCGACGGACCTGCAGCACCATGACCCCCCGCTTGAAGGTATCGACGCCCAGTTCGTCGCCAAGCGCCGGCGACATGTTGACGACCACGGCTCCCGTAAGCGGATGGCGGCCGGCCAATTCGGATTTGTTGCGGGCGGGAAATTCCACCGGCGCCTCGATTTCCAGTTTGAGCGCCTCCAGGCGGCCCTGACGCCAGACGCGCAGAGGTACGGTCTCGCCCAGCGGCGTGGTCGCCACGCGGAACTTGAGTCCCGTCGTATCGCGCACCTCGTGGCCATTGATGGCCAGAATGATATCGCCGCGCTGAATTCCCGCACGGTCGGCCGCGGACGCCGGATAGACATCCTCGATGATGACCCCGCCGGGCCGGTCGAGGCCCAGGGAGTTGGCGATATCCGCCGACACCGGCCGCCCCGCCGCGCCGATCCACGGCCGCACCAGCCGCCCCCCCTTGACCACGCCGTTGACCACGGCGCGCACCATGTTGGACGGAATCGCGAACCCGATACCCAGGGAGCCGCCGGACTTGGAATAGATCGCCGTGTTGATGCCGATCAGGCGGCCGTCGAGCCCGACCAGGGCCCCACCCGAGTTGCCCGGGTTGATCGCGGCGTCGGTCTGAATGAAAAAGTTCAGGTCCGATCCCGCGTTGGCCATCTGGGTCCGCGCCAGGGCCGACACGATGCCGCTGGTCACCGTCTGCCCGACGCCGAAAGGATTGCCGATGGCCAGCACCATGTCGCCGACCTTCACTGAATCGGAATCGGCGAGGTCCAGGACCGGAAGGTCCTTGGGCGCCCCCTCCAGCCGCAGAATGGCCAGGTCCGTGCGGTCGTCGTTGCCGATGATCTTGGCCTCGTACTCGCGCCGGTCGTTCAGCACGACCTTGATCTCGTCCGCCCCCTCGATGACATGGTTGTTGGTGACGATCAGGCCGTCGGCCCGCACAATGACGCCCGAGCCGAGCGAATTCTGTACCCGTTCGCGGGGCTGCCGCCCGAACTGATCACCCAGGTTGGGGCCCAGGAAGCGCTGGAAAAACGGATCGTCGAACAGGGTCGTGCGGCGGCGTTGGACCTTCTTGGCCGTGAAGATGTTGACCACCGCCGGTGCCGCCTGCTCGACCACGGGGGCGTAGGACAGCATGACCTGGTCGCGGCTACCGGGAACCTCGCGCCCCTCGGACTGGGCCTGGGCCGCTGTCGCCCCCAGAGCGGCCCCCAGGCTGAAAACGGCACCAAGAACGAACGGGCGGGCCAGGATCGACATCATCGGCAAGGGGGCTCCAGGGTCAGATTTACGGGACGGTCGAAACCGTGTTCATAGCAGGATTTAGCCCGTTTGTGGCGAGGTCAAGGCCCGTCCGCGCGGACATCGGGCGGGAAAACGAAAAAGCGCGGCCGAAGCCGCGCTTTTCCAAATTCTCTGCCGGATCGGCTTGGCCCCTATTCCAGGGTGTCGGCCGTTTCCATTTCCGCGGCGTGGCGGGCCTTGTCCTCGGCGCCTTTGGCGTCCGGGTCACGGTCAACCAGTTCGATCATCGCCATCGGGGCCGCGTCGCCATGACGGAAGCCCGCCTTGAGCACGCGGGTGTAACCACCCGGGCGGTCCTTGTAACGCTCGGCCAGCGCCCCGAACAGCTTGGCCACGGCGGCATCGTCCTGCAGGAAGGACAGGGCCTGGCGCCGCTGATGCAGCGCACCCTTCTTGCCCAGGGAGATCATGCGGTCGGCGAACCGGCGCAGTTCCTTGGCCTTGGGCAGGGTCGTGGTGATCTGTTCGTGGAGGATCAACGACGCCGCCATGTTCGAGAACATGGCCTTGCGGTGGCTGGCGGTGCGGTTGAGCTTACGATATCCGCTGCGGTGTCTCATGTCAGGCTCCTTTTTCAGTTATCGCCCGGGCGTGCCATTTTACCCCCTGGGGCGCCCGGCCGACCGACGATCGGTGACCGGGATGGTTCTTAAACTCGGATCGGCGCGCCGGGTTCGCGGCGCGCCGCAGAATCAAAAGGGATCTTCCAGTTTCTTGGCCAGTTCCTCGATGTTTTCGGGCGGCCAGGCGGCGATTTCCATGCCCAGATGCAGGCCCATGGAGGCCAGCACTTCCTTGATCTCGTTCAAGGACTTGCGGCCGAAGTTGGGCGTGCGCAGCATGTCGGCTTCGGTCTTCTGGACCAGGTCGCCGATGTAGATGATGTTGTCGTTCTTCAGGCAGTTGGCCGAACGCACGGACAGTTCCAGTTCGTCGACCTTGCGCAGGAGGTTCTTGTTGAACGGCAGGTCTTCCTGCTGCGCTTCCTCGCGGGCGTGTTCCGGTTCGTCGAAGTTGATGAACAACTGCAACTGGTCCTGCAGGATGCGGGCGGCAAGCGCCACCGCGTCTTCCGGCGTGACGGCGCCGTTGGTCGTGATGACCAGCGACAGCTTGTCATGGTCGGTGACCTGGCCGACGCGGGTGTTGTCGACCTTGTAGGCGACCTTGCGGACCGGCGAGAACACGGCGTCGATCGGAATCAGGCCGATCGGGCTGTCTTCGGCGCGGTGCTGGGTCGCCGGCACGTAGCCTTTGCCCGATTCCACGGTCAGTTCCATGTTCAGCTTGCCGTCACGGTCCAGGTGGCACAGCACCAGATCCGGGTCCATGACTTCGATGTCGGCACCCGTGTCGATCATGCCGGCGGTGACGATGCAGGGACCGTCGGCCTTCAGCGTCATGCGCTTCGGGCCCTGGGCCTGCATGCGCAGCCCCATCGACTTGATGTTGAGAACGATGTCGGTAACGTCTTCGCGCACGCCGGGAATCGACGAGAATTCATGCAGCACGCCATCGATCTGGATCGACGTGACCGCGGCACCCTGCAGCGACGACAGCAGGATGCGCCGCAGCGCGTTGCCCAGGGTCAGGCCGAAACCGCGTTCCAGCGGTTCGGCGACGATGGTCGCCTGGCGCAACGGATCGACGCCCGGATTGATGTCGAGCTTGTTCGGTTTAATAAGTTCTTGCCAATTTTTCTGAATCACGTCAGTGACCTCGCGTTCACTTGAACCATCGTCAGGGACCGTTGCCGGGCGGTCCCCATTTCATTGTGTTCCCAAGCGGCATAAGCGGCCTGCGGCCGGGAACCCGGGCAGCGGCCGATCGGAGCCCCTGATGGCCGACTGCCCGCAGGAGGAACTAAACCCGGCGGCGCTTCCGCGGACGGCAGCCGTTGTGCGGGATCGGCGTCACGTCACGAATGGCGGTGATGGTGAAACCGATCGACTGCAAAGCCCGCAGTGCGGATTCACGACCGGAACCCGGGCCTTTGACCTCGACGTCGAGAGTCTTCATGCCGTGTTCCTGCGCCTTCTTGCCGGCGTCTTCGCCGGCGACCTGCGCCGCATAGGGGGTCGATTTACGCGACCCCTTGAACCCCATGGAACCGGCCGACGACCAGGCGATGGCGTTACCCTGCGCGTCGGAGATGGTGATCATGGTGTTGTTGAACGTGGAATTGATATGCGCCACGCCGGAGGCGATGTTCTTGCGCTCGCGGCGCCGCGGGCGGGCTGCTGCTGCCTTAGCCATAACTTAAAATCCTTGCCCTAGCCGTTATTTCTTCTTACCCGCGATGGCCTTGGCCGGGCCTTTGCGGGTGCGCGCGTTGGTATGGGTACGCTGTCCGCGCACGGGCAGGCCGCGACGGTGGCGCAGACCGCGGTAACAACCCAGGTCCATCAGACGTTTGATGTTCATGGCCGTTTCGCGGCGAAGGTCACCTTCGACCTGGAAGTCACGGTCGATGGTCTCGCGGACGCGCGCGACCTCGTCTTCCGTCAGTTGATTGACGCGCCGATCCAGGGGGATTCCGACACTGTCACAAATTTTCCGCGCGGACGTGCGGCCGATGCCATGAATATAGGTCAAGGCAATGACCACCCGTTTCGCCGTCGGAATATTAACACCCGCAATACGCGCCAAGGCTTTCGCTCCTCACGTTCGACAAAAAACTCAAGAGCAAGTCCCTGCTCCGTAGAATCACCGGACTTGCTCTAACTCGTTGTATTCAAGGCAAAAACGTCGCAACGAACGGTTCCGTGCGTTCGGATTCGCCTGGAAATTTTCAAAATCCGCCGGGCCTGAAAAGAGGCGCGATTATAGGCACTTGCGCCCCCAAGTCAACCTGGGGCAAGGCCTTTTTCACACCGTTCACGCCTGACCGATAACTCCTTTCAGCTGGGCCGTCACGGCGTCGATATCGGCCATGCCGTCAACGTCGTTCAGAACCCCTTGTTCCTTGTAGTAAGCCAGGATCGGCGCCGTCTGGGCATGGTAGGCGTCCAGGCGATTGCGCACCGTATCCTCGTTATCGTCGGCCCGGCGGGTAAACTCCGTCGCGCCGCATTTGTCGCACACGCCGTCCTTGGCGGGCTTTTCGAACTCGTCGTGGTATCCCTTGCCGCATTTGGCGCAGGTGTAGCGGCCGGTGATTCGCTTGACCATGGCGTCGTCGTCAACGGCCAGTTCGATCACATGATCAAGGGAGAGTCCCTTGCCGCCCAGCATCGTGGCCAGCGCTTCGGCCTGCGGCACGGTGCGCGGAAAGCCGTCGAGAATGAACCCTTTCGCGCAATCCGGCTCTTCAATGCGGGCCGCGATCATGTCGATGATCAGGTCGTCGGGAACCAGGTCGCCGCGGGCCATGATCTCTTTCGCCTTGTTGCCGAGATCACTGCCCGACGCAACGGCGGCGCGCAGCATGTCCCCGGTCGACAACTGAACAAGCCCGTAGGACTCTTCCAGCCGTTTCGACTGCGTGCCCTTGCCCGCCCCCGGCGGTCCCATGAGCAACAAAATCATCAGCGCCGTCCCCGCAACCGCTGCTTCTTGATCAGGCCTTCGTACTGGTGCGCGATCAGGTGTGACTGAACCTGGGTCACCGTGTCCATGGTCACCGTGACCACGATCAGCAGCGACGTGCCGCCGAAGTAGAAAGGAACCGCGAAATTGGAGATCAGCAGTTCCGGAATGGCGCAAATGACCGCCAGATACAGAGCGCCGACGCAGGTCAGGCGGGTCAGAACGCGGTCCAGGTATTCGGCCGTGTTCTTGCCCGGACGAATGCCGGGGACGAAACCGCCGTACTTCTTCAGGTTCTCGGCCGTGTCGTTCACGTTGAACACGACAGCCGTATAGAAGAAGGCAAAGAACACGATCAGGCCGATATAGATGCTCATGTAGACGGGGGAACCACGGCCCAGGTAGGCCGCCGCTTCCGTCATCCATTCCGGCCCCTGCCCGGCCGACAGCGTGATGACCGTGATCGGCATCAGCAGCAGCGAGGACGCGAAGATCGGCGGAATGACGCCCGCGGTGTTGAGCTTGAGCGGCAGATGGGAGGATTCGCCGCCCATCATCTTGTTGCCGCGTTGGCGCTTGGGATACTGGATCAGGATCCGGCGCTGCGCCCGCTCGACGAACACGCACAAAGCGATGGTGGCGACGGCCATCACCATGATGCCGATGATCAGCGCCGTCGGCAGGGCGCCCGTACGGCCCATTTCGAAGGTACCGGCAAGCGCCGACGGAAGTTCCGCCACGATGCCCGCGAAGATGATCAGTGAAATGCCGTTGCCGACGCCGCGCGCAGTGACCTGTTCGCCCAGCCACAGCAGGAACATGGTGCCGCCGGTCAGGGTGACGACCACGGAGAACCGGAAGAAGTAGCCCGGTTCGTGGACCGCCGGTCCCTGGGTGCCCGACATGCCTTCAATACCCACGGCAATGCCGTAGGCCTGCAGAAGACAGATCAGCACCGTGAGATAACGCGTGTACTGGTTGATCCGCTTGCGGCCGGACTCGCCTTCCTTCTTCATCTGCTCCAACGACGGCGAAATCGACGTCATCAGCTGCATGATGATGGAAGCCGAGATGTACGGCATGATGTTGAGCGCAAAGATGGTCATGCGGCCCAGCGCACCCCCCGCGAACATGTTGAACATGCCCAGCACGCCGCTCTGGTTGGCGCGGAAAATCTCTTCCAGCACCACCGGATCAATGCCCGGAAGCGGGATGAACGTGCCCAGCCTGTAAACGATGAGCGCACCCAGCGTGAACCAGATGCGCTTCTTCAACTCAGTCGCCTTCGAGAAGGCGCCCAGGTTTACGTTGGCGGCAAGTTGTTCGGCGGCAGAGGCCATTCAGTCTTCTCCGGCGGCGGGGGCGGATGCCCCCACCCGTCTGTTATTCGGCGGTTTCCCCGGCGGCGGCCTTGTCATGGGCGCGGCGCTTGTTCTTGCCACGAATACCCTTGGTCTCGCTCGCTTCGTCCTTGGCGACGGTCGGCGCCGACACGGTCACCGTGCCACCGGCCTTTTCGACCGCGGCGATGGCGCCCTTGGTGGCGCTTTCGATCTCAAGCGTCACCTTGGCCTTCAATTCACCGTGTCCCAGGAGACGCACGCCGTCCTTGCGCTTTTTCGCGACGCCGGCTTCGACCAGCATGGCGGTCGTCAGGGTCTTTTTGCCGTCGATGCGCTTGGCGTCGATGGCTTCCTGCAGCAGGCCGACGTTCAGTTCGGCGAAGTCCTTGGAGAACGGGTTATTGAAGCCGCGCTTGGGCAGACGCCGGTAGATCGGCATCTGACCACCTTCGAAGCCCAGCAGGCTGACGCCCGAGCGGGACTTCTGGCCCTTCATGCCCTTGCCCGACGTCTTGCCGGTGCCGGACGCGATGCCGCGGCCGACGCGCTTACGCGGACGGGTCGCACCCAGATTGTCACTGATTTCGTTCAAACGCATGGCGGTATTCCTTCGTTGAGTATTTAGTCGCCTTGCTCGACCCGCACCAGGTGGCTGACTTTATTAATCATGCCGCGCACGGCCGGAGTGTCTTCCAGCACGCGCGAGCGGTGCAATTTGTTGAGGCCCAGGCCCTTGAGGGTTGCGCGCTGGTCCGCCGGACGGCCGATGTGGCTGCCGGTCTGCGTGACTTTGACGGTCTTCTTGTCTGCCATCTTCAGGGTTCCAATCAGGCCTGTTCGGTCGCGGCGGAAACGTCTTCGCGACGCTGCACGATATCGCCGACCTTCTTCGAGCGGCGGGCCGCCACAGTGCGCGGCGACTGAATTTCCTGCAATGCGGCGAAGGTCGCCTTGACCATGTTGTAGGGGTTGGCGCTGCCCATGGATTTGGCAACGACGTCCTGGACGCCCATGGTTTCAAACACGGCGCGCATGGGGCCGCCGGAAATGATGCCCGTGCCCGGAGGGGCGGAGCGCATGATCACCCGGCCGGCGCCGAAACGCCCGGCAACGTCATGGTGCAGCGTGCGGCCTTCGCGCAGCGGCACGCGGATCATGTTGCGCTTTGCGGAGTCCGTGGCCTTGCGGATGGCTTCCGGCACTTCGCGCGCCTTGCCCGACCCGTAACCGACCCGGCCCTTGCCGTCGCCGACAACCACGAGGGCAGCGAACGAGAAGCGCCGCCCGCCCTTGACCACCTTGGCCACGCGGTTGATGTAGACCAGCTTGTCGGTCAGTTCAGAATCTTCCCGCTGCTCGGGAGAGCGATCCCGGTCCCGGTCACGCCGTCCGCGCGGACCCCGTCCCTGACCTTGTTCGTTGCGTTGCTCTGCCATGAGGCTGTTCCTGATTTCCTAGAATGCGTTGATTTAGAACGACAAGCCGGCTTCACGCGCGGCGTCGGCGAGCGCCTTGACCCGGCCGTGGTACTTGTAGCCGCCACGGTCGAAGATCACTTCCTTGATGCCTTCCTTGACGGCGCGGGTGGCAATCAGCTTGCCCACTTCGCCGGCGGCGGCAACGTTGCAGCCCTTGGCCAGCTTGCCTTTGAGTTCCTTGTCCAGGGATGACGCGGCGGCAACGGTCTTGCCGGCGCGGTCGTCGATGACCTGGGCATAGATATGCAGGCCGGAGCGGAACACGGCCAGGCGCAGACGGCCGCCGGCGGCCTTGCGGACCTGGCGCCGGACGCGCAACTGGCGCTTTTCGAATTTTTCGCGAGGGTTGGCCATGACTTACTTCTTCTTCCCTTCCTTGCGGAGAATGAATTCACCGGCATAGCGGACGCCCTTGCCCTTGTAGGGCTCCGGCGGACGGTATGCGCGGATTTCCGCCGCGACCTGGCCGACAAGCTGCTTGTCGATGCCTTCGATGACGATCTGCGTCTGTTCCGGGCAGGCGATCTTGATGCCGGCCGGCACCGGATACTCGACATCGTGGCTGAAGCCGAGCTGCAGAACCAGCTTGTTGCCCTGCATGGCGGCACGGTAGCCGACGCCGGAAATGTCCAGCTGCTTCTTGAAGCCTTCGCTGACGCCTTCCACCAGGTTCGAGACCTTGGTGCGGCTCATGCCCCACATCTGCCGGGCGCGCTGGGTATCGTTCGCAGGCGCGAACTTGATCAGATTGTCTTCCATGGTGACGACCACGTCGTCGACCAGGGTCTCGCTCAGTTCGCCCAGCTTGCCCTTGGCCTTGACCGTCATGCCGTCGATTTCGACGGTGACGCCATCAGGCACCTGGACCGGGTTTTTTCCAATACGCGACATAATGAACCGCCTTCTCGTTCGTTCGCCGGGTGCTCTTAGAACACCTGGCAGAGAATTTCGCCGCCGACGTTGTGTTCGCGGCATTCATGATCGGACAGCACGCCCCGCGGGGTCGACAGGATGGAAATGCCCAGCCCGTTGTAGACCCGCGGCAGGTCGCCGATGCCCGAGTAAACACGCCGGCCCGGCGTCGACACGCGCTGGATCTCGCGGATCACGGGCTGGCCTTCGTGGTACTTCAGTTCGATTTCCAGTTCCGCCATGCCGGGCTTTTCTTCGCGCTTTTGAAAACCGCGGATATAGCCTTCGCGCTTCAGAACCTCGAGCACGTTGGCCCGCAGATTCGAAGACGGCGACAGCACCACGGCCTTGCGCGCCTGTTGTCCGTTGCGGATACGGGTGAGCATATCACCCAGGGGATCGGTCATAGACATGCCAGTATCTTTCCCTTCCTACCAGCTCGACTTGACCATGCCGGGAATCATCCCGTCAGAGGCCAAATCCCGCATCGCAATGCGGGAAATCTTGAACTTGCGATAATTGCCGCGCGGCCGGCCCGACAATTCGCACCGCAGGCGGAACCTGGTCGGCGAGGAGTTGCGGGGCAGTTCCGCCAGTTTGAGATGCGCATTGAAGCGGTCTTCCGGTGACGCCGTTTCGTCCCTCGTCACGGCCTTCAGACGTTCCCGTTTCGCGGCAAAGCTCTTTGCCATGCGGGCCCGCTTGTTGTTCTTCTCAATCGCGCTTTTCTTCGCCATTACTCGATCTCCATCCGCCGCGGGGCTTACTTGGTTGCCAGCGGCATGTTGAAAGCCTTCAACAAGGCCTTCGCTTCATCATCGGTTTCGGCCGAGGTGCAGATCACGATGTCCATACCCCGGACCTTATCGACCTGGTCGTAGTCGATTTCCGGAAACACGATCTGTTCCTTCAACCCCATGGCAAAGTTGCCATGTCCGTCGAAACACTTGCCCTGGATGCCGCGGAAGTCGCGAACACGCGGCAGCGCGATGTTCACCAGGCGGTCCAGGAATTCGTACATGCGGTCCTTGCGCAGCGTGACCTTGGCACCGATGACCATGCCTTCGCGCAGCTTGAAGCCGGCGATGGACTTCTTGGCCCGGGTCGCCACCGGCTTCTGGCCGGTGATGCGGGTCAGGTCGGCGAGCGCGCCGTCGACGCGCTTGCGGTCCTCGGTGGCGTCACCGACACCCATGTTGAGAACGATCTTCTCAAGCTTGGGGACCTGATAGGTGTTCGCGTAACCGAACTCCTCCATCAAGGCCGGCTTGATTTCCTTCTCGTAGACTTCTTTGAGCCGTGTAGCCATCGTCAGAGGCCCTCGCTTAATCAATCTGCTCGCCGGACCGCTTGGCAAAGCGGACCTTGCGGCCGTCATTCAGGATTTTGGTGCCGACGCGGGTCGGTTTGCCGTCCTTGGGGTCCAGATGGGCCAAGTTCGACAGGTGGATCGGGGCTTCGTGTTCGACGATGCCGCCCGTGGACGTCTGCGTCGCACGCTGGTGGTGCTTCATGCGGTTGACACCCTGGACAACGGCGCGGTCGGCGGTGGGAAGCACCTTAAGCACTTCGCCTTCCTTGCCCTTGTCGCGGCCGGTCAGAACGACGACCTTATCGCCCTTTTTGATTCTCGCTACCATTTCTCAAGCTTCCTCGTCAGATCACTTCCGGCGCCAGCGACACGATCTTCATATAGGCCTTGGCCCGAAGTTCGCGGGTCACCGGGCCGAAGATACGCGTGCCGATGGGCTCGCCGGCATTATTGATCAGCACGGCGGCGTTCGAGTCGAAGCGAATGGTCGTACCGTCGGCGCGCCGGATGTCCTTGGCCGTGCGCACGACGACAGCCTTCACGACTTCGCCCTTCTTCACGCGGCCCCGCGGGATCGCTTCCTTGACGGAGCACACGATCACGTCGCCCACGGAAGCGTACTTGCGCTTCGATCCGCCCAGCACCTTGATGCACTGGACCCGGCGGGCGCCGGAGTTATCGGCTACGTCCAAATTCGTTTCGGACTGGATCATTGTTCTTGTCCTTGATTAAAGAGTATCTACCACTGGGCCATTGGGCCCGGTTCGGCTTCAGCCCGCTTCGCTAACCACTTCCCAGGTCTTCCGCTTCGAAATCGGGCGGGTTTCCCGGATCTGGACCTGGTCGCCAACCTTGCACGCGTTGTTTTCGTCGTGCGCGGCGTACTTCTTGGTCCGCTTGATGAACTTCTTGTAGAGCGGATGCTTGAACCGGCGTTCAACCTGAACGGTCACGGTCTTGTCCATCTTGTCGCTGACGACGACGCCCTGCAGGGTACGTTTCGGCATCTTTCGCTACCTCTTTGTCAGGACGCGGCGGCGACGGTGCCGCGCTCGCCCAGAATGGTTTTGATGCGCGCGATGTCGCGGCGAACCGCCCGCACCCGCGCCGTGTTTTCCAATGCGCCCGACGCCTGCTGGAAGCGCAGATTGAAAGCTTCCTTCTTGAGATCCATGAGCTGATCCTTCAGCTCATCGTCGGATTTGGCTTTGATATCAACAGCCTTGGTCATGGCTTAGTGCTCCTCGCCCAGGCGGGTGACGAACCGCGTTTCGATGGGCAGCTTGGCGGCGGCCAATTCCATGGCCTCTTTCGCCACCTCGTACGACACGCCGTCGATTTCAAACATGATCCGGCCCGGCTTCACGCGGGCGGCCCAGAACTCGACCGAGCCCTTACCCTTACCCTGGCGGACTTCAGCCGGCTTCTTCGTCACGGGCACGTCCGGGAAGACACGGATCCACACGCGGCCGGCGCGCTTCATATGACGCGTCATGGCACGGCGCGCGGCTTCGATCTGACGCGACGTGATGCGGTTCGGTGACGTCGCCTTCAGGCCGAAGGCGCCGAAGTTGAGCGTCGTGCCACCCTTGGCGTTGCCATGGATGCGGCCTTTGAAGGCCTTCCGGTATTTCATTCTTTTCGGGGCCAGCATGTTCCGTCGCCTATCCCAGTTATGCTTCTATCCGACCGGTGCCGCTTAGCGGACCGGCTGTTGTTCCTGCGCGAGCTTGTCCATCGCCATCGGATCGTGGGCAAGAATTTCGCCCTTGTAGATCCAGACCTTGACGCCGCAGGCGCCGTAGGTCGTGTTGGCAGTGGCTTCGCCGTAGTCGATATTGGCGCGCAGCGTGTGCAGGGGCACGCGGCCCTCGCGATACCACTGCATGCGCGCGATTTCCGCACCACCCAGACGACCCGCGCAGTTGATGCGGATGCCTTCGGCGCCGAGACGCAGCGCCGACTGCACGGCACGCTTCATGGCCCGGCGGATCGATACGCGGCGCTCCATCTGCTGGGCGACGTTTTCGGCGACCAGCTGGGCATCGATTTCCGGCTTGCGGATTTCGACGATGTTCAGGTGCACTTCCGAAGCGGTCATGGCGGCGACTTCACGGCGCAGCTTTTCGATGTCCGCGCCCTTCTTGCCGATGACCACGCCCGGGCGTGCCGTGTGGATCGTCACACGCGCCTTCTTGGCGGGCCGCTCGATGATGATCTTCGACACGCCGGCCTGGTGCAGACGGTCCTTCAGCATCTTGCGGATCTTGATGTCCTCGTGCAGCAGGGTCGCGTAATCGCCGTCGTTGGCGAACCACCGCGAATCCCAGGTGCGGTTGATGCCGAGGCGGAGCCCGACCGGATTGACTTTCTGACCCATTTAGGCGGTCTCCTCACGTTCGCGCACGATGACCCGAAGGTTCGAGAAGGGTTTCTCGATGCGCCCCACGCGCCCGCGAGCGCGCGCTTTCCATCGTTTCATGACCAGGCTGCGGCCAACGGTGGCCTCCGACACGACCAGACGGTCGACATCGAGCTGGTGGTTGTTTTCCGCGTTGGCGATCGCGCTTTCCAGGACCTTCTTCACCTCGATCGCGATGCGACGCTTGGAGAAGGTGAGCTCGGCCAGGGCCCGCTCGCAGGGCAGACCGCGGATGCTTTCCGCCACCAGGTTCAGCTTGCGCGCGCTGGTCCGGATGTGCCGGGAATAGGCCATCGCTTCGTTGTCCTTGATGGGACGTTCTGCAGAAGACTTACCCATGATTAGCCCCTCTTCGCCTTCTTATCGGCAGCGTGGCCGTGGTAGGTCCGGCTCGGCGAGAATTCGCCGAACTTGTGGCCGATCATTTCCTCGGTCACCAGGACGGGGATGAACTTCTGGCCGTTGTAGACGCCGAAATTCAGGCCCACGAACTGGGGCAGAATGGTCGACCGGCGAGACCAGGTCTTGATCACCGAATTACGTCCGGACGCGCGAGTTTCTTCTGCCTTCTTCAGCAGATAACCGTCGACGAAAGGACCTTTCCAAACGGAACGTGACATCGATCGCTCCTTTACCGCTTCTTACGGACGTGACGCGACCGCATGATCAGCTTGTCCGTTTTCTTGTTGTTCCGGGTCTTCTTGCCCTTCGTGGGCTTGCCCCACGGGGTCACCGGGTGGCGGCCGCCCGAGGTGCGGCCTTCGCCGCCGCCGTGCGGGTGGTCGATCGGGTTCATCGCAACACCGCGAACCGACGGGCGCTTGCCCAGCCAGCGCTTGCGCCCGGCCTTGCCGATCTTGGTGTTCTGCTGGTCCGGGTTGGACACGGCGCCGATCGTGGCCATGCACTCGCCGCGGACCATGCGCAGTTCACCGGACGACAGGCGGATCTGGGCGTAGCCCTGGTCCTTGCCGATGATCTGGGCGTAGGTGCCGGCGGAGCGGGCCAGCTGGCCGCCCTTGCCCTGCTTCATCTCCACGTTGTGGACGATGGTGCCGACCGGGATGTTCTTCATGGGCATGGCGTTGCCCGGCTTGATGTCCGCATGCTCGCCGGCGACGACCTTGTCACCGGGGCGCACGCGCTGCGGCGCCAGGATGTAGGCGATCTCGCCGTCTTCATACTTCACCAGGGCGATGAACGCCGTGCGGTTGGGATCGTATTCCAGCCGCTCGATGGTCGCCTCGACGTCGTACTTCTGACGCTTGAAGTCGATGACGCGGTAGCGCTGCTTGTGCCCGCCGCCAATCCGTCGCGCAGTGATGCGCCCGGTGTTGTTGCGGCCGCCCTTTTTACGCAGGCCTTCGGTCAGCGTCTTTTCGGGCTTGCCCTTATAAAGATCGCTGCGGTCCACCAGAATAAGGCCCCGGCGGCCGGGCGTGGTCGGTTTAAACTGTGTCAGAGCCATTGGTCTCTGCCCTTTTTCTTCTCAAATCCCATAGGGAGCCCCGGAAGGCCCCTAGATCCCCGTGGTCACGTCGATGGAGTTGCCTTCGGCCAGGGTGACGATCGCCTTCTTGGCGTCGGCACGCTTGCCGGGACGACCGCGAAAACGCTTCGCCTTGCCCTTGGAGATCAGCGTGTTGACCGAGGTCACCTTGACCTTGAACAATTCTTCGACGGCGGCCTTAACTTCGAACTTGTCGGCGTCCATGGGCACGAAGAAGCTGACCTGATTGTGTTCGGCCATCAGGGTGGCTTTTTCGGTGATCACCGGACGGCGCAGGATTTCCATCATGCGCTCTTTCGAGACCGTCGCGTTGTTGGGGCTGTAGCGGCTCATTTCAAGCGCTCCATCAGCTTGTCCACGCCGGCCTGGGTGATGACCAGGGTATCGCGGCGCAGGATGTCGTAAACGTTGGCCCCGCCGGACGGCAGCACGTCGATGCCGATCAGGTTGGCGGCCGCCTTGGCAAAGTTGGTGTCGACCTGTTCGCCGTCGATGATCAGGACGCGGCCCCAACCCAGCTTTTCCAGCTGCTTGGCCAGTTCGCTGGTCTTCGGCGCCTTCATGGCGGCGCTGTCGATGATGACCAGCTTGCCTTCCTTCTGCTTCGCGCTGATGGCCGACTTGAGGGCCAGGCGGCGAACCTTCTTCGGCAGGTCGTGGCCGTGGTCGCGGACGACCGGGCCGAACACGATGCCGCCGCCACGCATCTGGGTCACGTACTTGGACCCCTGGCGGGCGCGGCCCGTTCCCTTCTGCTTGAAGGGCTTGGCGCCGGTGCCGTTGATTTCGGAACGGCCCTTGGTCTTGTGCGTACCGGCACGGCGCTTGGCAAGCTGCCAATTGACCGTGCGCGCCATCAGATCGCCGCGGACGTCGATCCCGAAGATCGCGTCGTCCAGGTCGATGTCACCGACCTTCTTGTTGGCGAGCGAGATAATGTCCAGCTTCATCGCCCTTATTCCTTGCTCTCGCCGCCGGCGTCACCCGCCGGGGCGTCTTCGGCAACGGCCTGCTCGGCCGCGGCTTCGGCTTCCGCCTGGGCCTGCTGCTTCGCGATATCCTCTTCGGACAGCGCCGCCGCTTCCTCGAACACGTCCTGCTTCTCGGCCTCATCGACGGCCGGGTCGCCCTTCAGCGCGGCCGGGAACGGTGCCCCTTCCGGCGAACTCTTTTTCACGGCATCGCTGATCAGGACGAAACCGCCCTTGGCGCCCGGCACGGCGCCGCGCACCAGGATCAGGCCCCGCGCCGCGTCGGTCGCGACGATCGGGAGATTCTGAACGGTGCAGCGCTTGTTACCCAGCTGACCAGCCATCTTCTTGCCCTTGAACACGCGGCCCGGATCCTGACAGTGACCCGTGGAACCGTGCGAACGGTGCGAGATGGACACGCCGTGGGAGGCCCGAAGACCGCCGAAGCCGTGACGCTTCATGGCGCCGGCGAAACCCTTACCGACCGAGGTGCCCACCACGTCGACCATCTGGCCGTTGATGAAATGGGCCGCCGACAATTCCGCGCCGATGTCGATCAGGTTGTCTTCCGACACCCGGAACTCACGCAGCCGCTTGCCCGGCTCGACCTTGGCCTTCGCGTAATGCCCGCGCAGCGCCTTCGGCATGTTTTTCGGTTTACCCTTGCCCCAGGAAAGCTGGACCGCCGAATAGCCGTCCTTTTCCATGGTGCGCTGGGCCACGACGTGCACGCTGTCCACCTTGAGGACAGTCACGGGCAGGTGCCGTCCGTCTTCCTGGAAGACGCGGGTCATGCCCAGTTTCTGTGCGATCAATCCGGTCCGCATCATCGTACCCTTTAGAGCTTGATCTCGACGTCGACGCCGGCCGCAAGGTCGAGCTTCATCAGCGCGTCCACGGTCTGCGGCGTCGGATCGACGATATCGAGCACCCGCTTATGGGTGCGGATTTCAAACTGTTCCCGGGACTTCTTGTCCACGTGCGGCGAGCGCAGCACGGTGTACTTTTCGATCCGGGTCGGCAAAGGAATGGGGCCGCGCACCGAGGCGCCGGTCCGCTGGGCCGTATTGACGATCTCACGCGCGGACTGGTCCAGCACACGATGGTCAAACGCCTTCAGCCGAATTCTTATGTTTTGTTGGTCCATGGCTCTTGCCCCAAAAGTTCGCCGGCCCCCTTGATGGAGGAGGCCGGCTGAACGGTTACCCTATTCGATGATCTTGGAAACGACGCCGGCACCGACGGTGCGGCCGCCTTCGCGGATGGCGAAGCGCAGGCCTTCGTCCATGGCGATCGGCGCGATCAGATTGACGACCATCGAGATGTTGTCACCCGGCATGACCATTTCC
>JAVJVP010000016.1:0-392630 GCA_040221095.1 Rhodospirillales bacterium | reverse complement strand
CCTCGAGCTGGCGCAGGTCGTACTGCATTTCGTAATAGACCCTTTGGCGGAAGGCGGCGATCGCGGTGTTGCCGTGAAGGCGGACGAGTACGTCCGGTGCCAGGTCCTCGAGGTGAATGCGGTTTTCCGGTTTGATCTGGGCCGTCGGCATCATGACGATGAACGAATTTTCCGTGATGGACATGGTCGGGTTCCTTTCCTTGGTTTGGGGGGTTAAGCGGGCAGGGAGACGTCGCCGCCCTGGTCGCGGGGGTTGTCGGGGGTAAGGCCGAGGGAGTTCAGCATTCGAAGCGACTCAAGCGCCCATTGCAGGAAATCGACCTGCGCGCCGGCGGCCTCGAAGGGGTTGAGTCCGAACTTCTTTTCCATGTCGGACGGGTCCATTTCGGCGACGTCCGCCATGTTGAGGTAAAGCCGTTCGATGAACGGCCAGAGGGCGCTGGTGCATTTTCGGAGGCGGCCGATCAGAAGACCGTGCTCCTCCTTCATGCGCTGCAGGCGGGTGAAGTCCTCGTTGGTGCCATAGGTGTCGAAGCCGCCGAACGCTTCGTTCAGCAGCAGGACACGGCGGGTGATTTGCAGATTTCCGCCCTCCGAAATGGACCGTTCGAGCAGATGCAGGGCATCCTCCAGAGCCTGCGCCTGGGCCTGGGTCGGAACGACAAGAGTGACGGACGGCGCCTTCCGTTGCGCCAGGACGGACCCGGCATTGCGCGCAGCCGCCCAGGCGAAGATCGAATCGATGACATTGGCGCCCACGTCGATGACCGCGCCGCCGTTCAGGAGCTCCTTCCCCACCGCGTCCCAGTGGGTGAGCATCACCTTGGAATCGGACCGCAGGGATTCTTCGTTCGGCGAGACGCGGATTTCGCGGACGCGTTTGCAGAATTTGCCGAACTTGGATTTGGTTCCCTCGCCGATGCTGTCGATGGCGATCCGCCGGGGTTCAAGCCCGCCGACCTCCATCCCCCAGATCATTAACTGTGCGGCGACGGTCTTGCCTTGGCCGCCGGTACGGTTGGCGACGATAATGGTCTCACTCATGGTCTGGTTTCCTTTCATGTGTTTGGGTCAGTCGATGAGGTCCGCCAACCCGCGCGGGCGAGGGCGGTCATCGGATTGATGGCTCGGTTCGGCTCTGGACATCGTCTCGGTCTGCTTTGCTTCGGTTGATGGTGGTGGGGTGATCGGTTTGGGCGTTCCGCCGCGGGTGCAGCGGAAATCAGGTTTCGGCTTGGTCGAGGCGATGAGGGAGCGGAGCTGGTCCGCCGTCACCGGCTTGCCGCTCGGCCAGCGGAACCCCTCGGCGCGAAGAATTTCGGCGACCTGACGCCAAGTTCCCGCCACGCCGCGCAGCTCGATGAGCGCGTCCCGGTTCAGCCGCACGAACTTCCCCACAGACGTCCTGATCGCTGTCTCTCGTTCGGCTTCTGCCGCCGCGACGGCGGCCCGATGTAGGCGCTCGATAAGTGACACGGTCATGCGGCACCTCGTTTGCCCGGCGCGGCGCGGAGGTCATGTGCGAATGCATTCGATGCGGTCCTCGTTGCGAAAAGCGCTGTGGCTTCCGCTGTGCAAACCGCTGCGGTCCGCGCTTCGGCGGATGCTGCGAACTTCGCTGCGCAGCGCTTACGGAAAGGTGACCAGGGACATGCACCGTAACGTCGGACAATTCCGCGCTTGATCGGAAGGATGGCCGGCGGCATGTCAAAGCTCCATCCCGCGCGACTTCACGCGTTGGCGGCGACGTTTCCTGCGGGGCTTTTGGGGCGCCTGTTGGGGCGGCTCCGGCTGCGCCGGTGGTGGGGTTCTATCCGCATCGCCCTCTTGCGTTTGCGAGGTATCGGTGTTCTGTCCAAGTGGCTGGGGAACTTCCATGTCTCGGGAGAGAGTGAGTTCGATCTCCTGTTGCATCCCCAGGGCGACGGTTTTCAGGCGTTCGCGCAGGCGATGCTGGGGGACGGACTTTCCGGTTTCGGGTGAGGGAAGGGCGATGACGGCATGAAGATGCTGCGCCTTGTCGCGCCCGTGACCGGCACCATGGAAAACGGCGAGCGCGATACGGTCCTCGGCGCCGATGGCGCGCATGGCGCGCGTAAGGGTCGCGAGGCAGTCTTGCCGGGACTGCGGCTGGCCGCGCCGCTGGGCATGGTCGGGAGCGGGCGAAACGACGAGATGGAGTGCTCGGTTCTTGAGGCCCGGACGCGAGTTGGCGCAGGCGATAACGACAGCCATTGCGGCGGGCAGGGGGATGTCGCCGACACCCGTGAGCCCCGCGTTCAGGAGATATGCCGGGGCCGCGACCTCGTCGGCGCGGTCACGGTAACGTCCGCTGCGCGTGACGTAGGCCAGCACGCGGCCCACGGTGCCGAGGCGGCGTTCACGAATGATCATCGCCGCGTCCTTGGCTGGTGTTCAGGATATGGAGGATCAGATCGTTCGAAGGCGGCGTCTGAACGACGGACGTCAGGCCGGGATCGGTCGGTTGGACGGGAAGGGGATTGTCTCCGGCCTTCGGTGTGGCGCCTGCCCTGACGAGTGTCAGCGCGGTTCGGCACAGCAGCCGGAGGTCGTCTTCCACCGCAGGCGGCAGGCAAGGGGAATACTCGGCGAGCAGCCCGTGGACGGCGCGGAGTAGGACCACGGCGTCCAGCAGGGGCGAGCAGCGTGTTCCGCTCGATCCCGGGGCGCCGGCGCGGCCCCGTCGGGTCCGCGCCGGCATGATGCCGCTGAGCAAGTATTCCGCCGCGCCGGAGTGAGTCAGCCCGTGACGCCGGGCGGCATCATCGACGCGGGCGAGCGCCCGCGGGCCGAGCCGGAAGCTGACTTTCGTCCGCATGGCCTCAGCCCGACGTCGAGGTTCGAAAGCATTTCTCTTTAAAGCTGAGAAGTTCAGACTGAGGGTAAAGTACCTTCTTCCCTATCTTCAGGAATCTTGGCCCATCCGACCGTCTAAACCTCCAAGCTTGGATAGTCGATGGTGCCAGACCCAAGAAGGCGGCCGCCTCTCTAGTCGTTAAAAGGGGGTCCTCTTCCAAGTGTGCCGAGGGGTAAGGAAGGTTGGCGTACTTGAGTTCGTCCATGTCGGCCTCCGTAAGTTGATAGGGGCCGGAGCATGACAAATGGTAATGGGTGATGGTTAAGCAGAAACCCATCACCTTTGATATCAATCTGTTATAAGTGACCTCGGGCCGGGCTGATGGGTGACCCGGCCTCAAAACCAGTCAATACGTTAAACTGGTTGTTGGATTGGCCAACCGAAAGAGTATTCTCGGGTAGATGAACGGCTATAAGTGGATGAATTTGTTAGCGCTTGGCCGCCTTATAGGCTTCCGTAATCCAGCCACGAATGGTGTTCGGCGCTCTGTCCCTGCGGTGGACCTCGTGGATATAGTTAGCGAGGGCTTTGTGACAAAAATCCGCGCGTGACTTTTCATCCCACTCGGCCTCAATGGCGGTCGCGATTATTTTGATGACAACCGGTACCGACCCTGAAGGCTTGCGAGCATCAATGTGATCTAAAATACTCTCTGGCACATTCTTGGAAATTGCCTTGTTTCGGGCTTCAGCGTTCAAAGTCTTGGTTTGGTTTAATTGAGCCCAAGATTTCTCAGATGCAGCACCGATAGCCGCCAACATTGGAGGGGTTTCAGAGAATATGTCTGTTACCCAGCGGGCAAAATCGTGCTTGCAAATGTATAAGGAACGAAGCAAGCGGTGGAGGCCCTGCACATTGTATTCGCTTGCGGGAATTTGCGCGTACCATTCATGAAATGCTGCTGGATGAGACCGTCTCTCTGCGATAAATCGACGTTTAAGAGCCGGCTGTGTGTCTTCCGGATGTGCTTCGTAAGTGCTCATCCAGCCTAGTATGGAATCCCGGTTGACGCCGAAGAAGTTGTGGATCGGCCCTGCCTTCAATATGTCTGGGCGTTCCGTGGCTAGGACCTCATGTGACTTTACGATGTCGAGTTCATCTTCTCGAGTAGTGAACGTCTCTTTACCGTGTTCGAATTCACCCAAAAAAAACGAATGAAGGAAAGCGGAGGCCATGTCGTTAAATGCGGTGCAACGCTCTTTCGCTAATCTGTGAAGCAGACTATGCACATTGTGCAAATTTGAATGGTTTCGAATTCTCGTCATTTTCGATCTCTCCCAGTTGAAACCTTAAAGTTTGAGTTTGATGACATGTACCATGCCCTGAATGGATAATGGGCGATCAGAAAGGATATCGTACGCCCTAGTCTCACGCCCCTTAATCATTCAGAACATGTTTAAGTATGCTGGTTCATGCTCAAATATGATTTTAGCTGATTCCCTCGCTTACTTCTATTCCAAGACAAATAGGAGTTCCTGCTTGTCATGGCGAATTTTGTTAAACGCCAATTGTTCGGGGAGTTTGGTGCTAACGGTCACAAGCATTCAACCGCGAAAGCATTCTTTTCGCATCCCATTTGGGCACTTGGTCACTCAACTTAGCTAGCCGGCTGGCACAGCATTTCCTAATGATACGATCGCTACCACACGGGCAATCCCAGTGTCCTTTGGGCCAATCTTTTGAGAGTAACTTGAGCAGGTATCGAACCTTCTTCTCGTTCCGAGGGGACGAGAGCTTGTCGGCAAACGCATCAATTAGCCCAGCCTTCCCGTGGCGTTCTTCTCCGAAAGGCCATTTTCCAGTCGCTGCTTTTTGGTGCTGCCCAAGGAAGAAGTTTCTAAAGGGACCGTCGAAATACCCCTGAACCGAGATGCTTTTGGCTGATGTTGCCCACACCTCCCATATGACGACGCAGCAAGTCCCGTCCGGATTAATGTGATGATCCGCATCATGCGGAATTGTGTTCCCGGTTTCAAAAACAATGGGCTCAGTCTTTGGAAAAGCTGGTGGGAAATGAATTTCGACTTGATAGCTTGCTATAGAGCCTTGGCCGATTAAATCGGCGGCTGTCGGATTAAGCGCATAGGTTCCCGACACCAAAACTCCGTCTGCTTGGAGCGTTGCCGAAAGTAACGGCTGGTCAAAGGCGATTGCCGCCTGTACCTCGCTGAGTAAATTGGCTAATCGCTGCCTCCTTATCGACGCCACGGTTTCGTTGCCTCGCCTTCGTGAACGACCTTTGTCGCTTCTGCAGCACCAGCATCGGCCGAGGACACGATCGCCGGGGCCGCCAAGGCAATCATCGGCAACACCTTGGTCACGGTATCTTCGGAGAGAGCCTCTTGAAGTTCCGTCGGCACTTGGCTGTAAATATTCACGGTGAGATATAGCCCAAAATCACGACGGGCCTTCTCCAGCCATGTGAAAAACTTCTCACATTTCTGCGGCGCCTCCAGCCATTTGTCGGCGAAGTTCTCCATCGGATTAACAGGGTTCGCGACCCACTTCACGCCCCCTCTTTCCTCAATCAATAAGTGCATGTTCTTGAGGATAGAGCGGAGTGCCTCGCTAATCGTCTGCTCGCCGTTGTAGGCGTGCGCCGAGAGCGTGGAAATGATGATGGAGATCGGCTTTTCGTCGTCGCCGTTGAACATCGTATCCCGATGCCGCTTCAGCAACTGGATAGCCCGCTGGAGCGGCGTTTTGACCACGTAGTCCGGCACATCATCAACGCTGGCGTACACCAAGCTTTTTTCCACGACCGTCCGTTTGCGCGCCAGAACCGCGTCGGATTGTCGGGACTGAAACCAGATCCCGTATCCTTTCGGATTGCTCACCGGCCACTCATCGCAGCGCACGTTATATTTAGGGTGCGTCTTGTCGGTGATAGCGATGGCCTGTTCCCGAATCCCTTTGTCGGCGGCAAGGGCGACATTGCCGCTCTTTTCCATCAAAACCCTGTAAATGGCCTCGTCTGGCAGTGACGGGAGGATATCCATATGGAAATTGGCATCATCGGCGTATTCCAAGGTCCAACAGCGCCGACCATCTTCAGGTTCTTTCTCCATGCTGTGGGCTCTAGCATAACCAACAATCTCCGCCCCGATGACTTTCTTTAACTCCGCCATCGAGAAGTCCAGTTTGGTCGCATTTAGCCTGCAAACGAGGTCGATATCGTACTCGTCCGCGTCGCCGACAGGGCGGATTACGGTCCCGAGCAGGAACGAGCCCTGAGGAGAAATTTCCGGATCATATTGCTTGATCGTCGAAGCGTCGCGATCAACCTTCGCAAAGCGCTCCTGGTTATGGCGACCGGTTCCGGGAAGACCCGCACGGTGATTGCGTTGTCGGATCTGCTGATGCGTGCCAACTGGGCCAAGCGCATTCTGTTCCTTGCCGACCGGGTAGCGCTGGTCAATCAGGCGGTTGGCGCTTTCAAAGCATTTCTGCCACAGGCGTCACCGGTGAACCTTGTTACTGATAAATCCGCCTATGGCCGCGTCTATGTTTCGACCTATCCGACCATGATGGGCCTGATCGACGAGATGAAAGGCGCATCACGCCGGTTCGGGCCGGGTCATTTCGACCTGATTGTCATCGACGAAGCGCACCGGTCCGTCTATCGGAAGTACAAGGCGATTTTTGACTACTTCGACAGCTTGCTCGTCGGTCTTACGGCCACTCCAAAGGATGAAGTGGACCGCGACACCTATTCGCTCTTTGATCTGGAGCGGGGTATCCCGACCGATGCCTACGGGCTGGATGAGGCAGTTCAGGACGGTTTTCTCGTTCCGCCAAAAGCGGTTTCCGTGCCCCTGAAATTTCAGCGCGAAGGCATTAAGTACGATGACCTGTCAGAAGATGAAAAGGAGGCCTGGGACGCGATCGAGTGGGACGAGGAAGGTTCCGTTCCCGACCATGTAGATGCGACGGCCGTAAACAAGTGGTTGTTCAATCAAGACACCGTCGACAAGGTGCTTGAACATGTGATGACACATGGGCTGAAGGTCGATGACGGCGATCGCCTCGGCAAGACAATCATCTTCGCCAAGAACCATGACCACGCGCAGTTTATAGCGGAGAGGTTTGATGTGAACTATCCGCATCTAAAGGGGAAGTTCGCGCGCGTCATCGACTTCAAGACGGAATACGCGCAGTCCCTGATCGATGATTTCTCTACGGCTAACAAGGCGCCGCACATCGCCATTTCGGTAGATATGCTCGATACCGGCATCGACGTGCCCGAAGTTGTCAATCTGGTGTTCTTCAAGATTATCCGGTCGAAGACAAAGTTCTGGCAGATGATCGGACGGGGAACACGCCTATGCCCCGACCTGTTCGGTATCGGTGCGCACAAGGAGAGTTTCTGTGTTTTCGATTTCTGTCAGAATCTCGAGTTCTTCAATCAGAACCCCGAGTTCACCAAGGGTGCTTCCGGCGGCTCACTAGCCGAACGACTGTTTATCGCGCGCGTTGAACTGGCGGGTGAGTTAAAAGCAAAGCCAGGGGGCAACGATGATTCTCACGAAAAACTACATCGTGATGTGATCGAACGGCTCCGCGACGAAGTGGGAGGGATGAACGTCGATAACTTTATTGTTCGGCCCAAACGTCGTCTTGTTGAGAAATACCAGGCCGATGAACCTTGGGCGGCTCTCGGCCTGGAAGAGCGTATGGAGCTCATTGATGAACTCGCCGGGTTGCCCTCTGCCCTGGTTGACGATGATATCGCAGCAAAGCAGTTCGACTACTTAATCCTTCGGGCTCAGTTGGTCATCCTGCGTTCTGAAAAGGGGCTTGAGGCCCTGAGAAAGCGCGTTATCGAACTTGCTTCCGCGTTGGAGGAACTCGGAAACGTTCCAATGGTCGCAAGCCAAATGGAATTCATTCTTGAAATCCAAACTGATGAATATTGGCAGGATGTGACACCGGCAATGCTGGAGACGGCTCGTCGCCGACTTCGAGACCTCATCAAGCTCATCGAACTGAAAAAGCGACCCCATATCTACACTGATTTTGAGGATGAAATCGGTGGATCCGAGGAAATCGAAGTTCAAGGTGTAACGGTTGGTGCCGATATGAACCGTTTCCAGATGAAGGTGCGGCATTTCCTGAAAGAACACCAAAACCACATCGCCATTCAGAAACTCCGCCGCAACGAGCCGTTGACGGAGCAAGACATCAGGGAACTCGAAAGAATCTTCGTTGAGGCTGGTATTACCGAATTGCGCGATCTGGAGAAGGTCAAGGTGGAAGTTGGTCTCGGCGTTTTTGTGCGGACGTTGGTCGGCTTAGATCGTGAAGCCGCGAAACGCGCATTCGACGATTTCCAAGTATCTCGAACGCTATCAGCCGACCAAATTGAGTTTCTCAACATGATCATCGATTATTTGACCGAACGCGGTGTGATGGACCCGAGGCTTCTCTATGAGAGCCCGTTCACTGATTTTGATGCGATGGGTGTGGAAGGAGTATTCGACTCCTCCGACGTTGTCGCACTGATTGATATACTTGAAGATGTCAGAACGCGAGCCGCAGCGTGAACATAGATTTTTAGAAACGCTAAAGCTCTCAGTTGGGAATGATACCAAGCGCGTTTCCAATCACAGACCCCACTTGTTCGGTTGTCTGCCTAAGTGGGTCAGCTGATAGGTGAGCGTAGACAGCTGTTGCTTGAGGCGTTCGATGCCCCAACAATCCGCCGATGATGGGGAGGGATCCGCCGACACTGATGCCCATGGAGGCGAAGGTGTGTCGTAAGTCGTGAATTCGTACATCATCCAAACCGGCCCAGGAGCGAACACGTCGCCAGGGGCGTTGTAAATCCGTGATGTGCTGCTTCTCTTTTTTTCCGATGAAGACGTATGGGTTTTCGTTGACTCGGTCGATGTTCTCCAGCACGCGGCTTGCGGCCTGGCTCAGCGGGATCGCCTTGGCACCATGCTGATCGGATTTATGTGCCTTGAGCAGAATGAACCCATTCGCAAGGTCAACTTCCTCCCATTTTAGCTTCTGGATTTCGCCGAGGCGGGCGCCTGTCAGGATTAGCAATCGGTAGGCTGCGCCCACCGTCTTGTTGATCGCGTGATCGGCCTCGGCCTGATCGAGCGCGATCGCGAGCCTCTTCAGTTCATCGATGGAGAGAAAGCGCTGCCGGCGTGTTTCTCGGAAAGGACGGACGCCCGCAGTCGGGTCGACGTGCGAGTCCACCAAGTTCCAGATCCGGGCACGGCCATACATCGCCTTGAGTAGACCCAGGACGCGGTTGGCATTGTATCGGGTGCCCTTGAGGTTTTGATGGAGGCGATCAACGTCCGAGTGCCGGAGCTCGTGAATGCTACGCCTACCAACTTCCGGAAGGATAAATTTGTCGAGCAGCCATTGGTGAGCCTTGATCGTACTTTCCTTGCATCGGCCTTCGCAGTGGTCTGTCATGTAGCGGCTGGCCAGGTCCTTAACGGTCATGGCCGACCGGCCTTCGTCCCGTTCTTGCCGCGGGTCGCTGCCGCGGGATACGGCGCTTAATTGGTGCCGGGCTTCAGTTCGAGCTTCCTCCAACGTTATGACCCCGTATCGTCCTATCGTCACCCGCCGGCTGCGACCGTGTCTGTTTCGATATTGGATAACGAACGACTTAATGCCTGTCGGTTTTATGCGGACGCCAAAACCAGGGAGAGAAGAATCCCACAGGAAGATTTCTTTGTCCTGAGCCTGGGCTTGGTCAATGTCACGTTTTGCAAGTTTGGGCATACGTTGGCTCCTGAGTAAGCACAAGGTAAGACAATGCTTACTCATATGAGCCATTGCGGGCATGCTAGGTCAATATAAAAATTCTTAAAAATGTATATATTTCAACGGATAATATGCATCATCACCCGTCATCTATCTAGGGCATGGTACATGCCATCAAACTCATAACCTGAAGGTCGCAGGTTCAAATCCTGCCCCCGCAACCAACAAAAAAGCCCCCTAAACCATACGGTTAGGGGGCTTTTTGTTCGGCCAAGGATGTGGGCAAGCGAAACCCGGCGGCGCAACCAGCCGGCCGCCGAGCGAAACGACGGGGCGATAAGTATATCGCGTTCATGTGCCGGTGGTGCAGGGGGGCCCTAATCTTTGCGCACGAAGATGTGCGCCCGGAGACTATGCCCCGTTGCAGGTCAGAAAGCCGGGGGGCAAAGGTGCCCGGTTTTGGGGCCCTTATGGGGTCAATCGAAAGATTGTTCTGCTCGTCTTAGGCGCTCCCACGCTGATGAGAGGGCCTTGTTGGAAGCCTCGGTAGCCGGGCGATAGGGCATCATGGCGGCCCTGCAGAATTGGATGAAATGGCTGTCTTCGCTGTACGGCAATTTATATGCATCTTCATCGAACCCAGTCGCTCGACAAAAAATATCTGCGAGACCCCGAAGCGCCGTTTGCTGGGAGATCTTGGAGGTGTCATTGGCGCTTGCTCGGCGTTGGAAGAAGTCAGACCTCAGGCCTTTCCAACGTTGGGGACAAAGTTCAAAATGCGCCAATTCGCTTAACAAACTTGGCCTCTTAACAAACATGGACCACTTTCAGAATTTCAGGTCAGCGTGGGTTGGCGGCTGGATGTTCAGCATTCCTGCCAGACGCCGGATCATGCTGACCAGAGTGCCGGTTTGCCTGGCCTAAGCTTGGAATGCAACCTGATCTTGAGTGAATCCCGCCGTTGCAAGGTTTGCGACCGCGGCTTGGTCGGTCCTTTCGGCGTCCATGGTGCTGTACCAGGCTTCCAGGTCCGCCGCCGCCAGGGGCCGCGTGATCAGATACCCCTGCGCTTCGTCGCAACCTGCCCGAATGAGCATCTCCAATTGCCGGTAGGTCTCGACGCCTTCGGCGACGACCGAAAGCCCCAGTTCCTGGGCCAGGCCGATCGTCGAATGGACAATGGCCCGAGATTCCGGATTCAATACGATGCCATTCGTAAACGACCGGTCGATCTTGAGTTCGCTGAAGGGAAACCGTTCAAGCTGTGTCAGGGTCGAATGACCGGTCCCGAAATCGTCGATGGAAAGCCGGACGCCGCGCATCCTGAGCCGGGCCAAAATTTCCAATGCCTCGGTCAGCGTGCCGACGACATTGCTTTCCGTCACCTCGACGACCAGGCGATCGGGCGATATACCGTGCACCGACAACCGGTCCATGATTCGTTCCGGCAAAGCCAGATCGCTCAGCGACCCCGCCTCGACGTTCAAGGCGATCGATTCGATGGGCACCCCCAGCATGTCCCACGTCCGAAGGTCGTCGAGGGCCGTGTCTAAAACGTGAAGGGTCAACGCGTCGATAAGATCAGCCTCGATGACCGTCGACAGAAACATCGACGGCGGCAGCAACCCGCGTTCCGGGTGTTGCCAGCGAACCATAGCCTCGACACTATCGGCTTTTCCGGTCTTCAGGTTCATCTTCGGTTGATAGTGAACGCGGAGTTGACCCCCGAAGATCGCCTGGCGCACCTGTTCGACGCCGGGACGGTTCAATGAGGCCTGATTCTGAGCCGGCTGCTTTGCCGGTGCCTTCGATAATTCTGCTTCCAAAGCGGTAATCGACATCGGTTTGGTCAACGTGCCGATGACCCGAAGCCTCCGCTCTTCCGCAAGCTGGCGGGCCGAACTCAGAACCCTTCTGTCGCAGCCGCTGACCATGAAGATGGACGCCGTGCACTGATTGTCGGAGAGAACCCGGATCAGTTCGAACCCGTCCATGTCCGGAATCATCAGATCCAGGACAATGACATCGAAATCATCGCCCATCCTCCGCTTGAACTCGGTCACGTCGGTGACCGCCGTGGTTTCATAGCCAAGCCCGTCCGCGACATCGCATACCAGCGAAGCGATCTCGGGGTCGTCGTCGACGACAAGGAGCCGCTGGCCATGTTTAGACATGACCGGCCTCTGCAGTGGACGTATTGAGGTTCGTGAACAGGTTCTCCAAATCGACAAGACTGGCGGGTTTCGTGAACGAGCCGACGATGTCGAGCCCCTGACACTGGGCCAGGCTTTCGGCGCTATTCAGATAATCGTTGTTGTAGCCACTCATGACGATGATCTTCGACGCCACCTTGCGGCGCGCGAGCTCGCGGATCAGTTCGATGCCGTCCATGTCCGGCATGACGATATCGAGAACGATAACGTCCGGATGGATATCGTCGGTCATTTTGATCAGATCCTGCGCGGCAGTCAGGGTCTCCACGCGAAAGCCGGCCAGTTCGGCGACATCGCCGACGAAGGCGCCCATTTCTTCGTTATCGTCAACGACGATCAATGTCTTTGGGTGTGTCATAGCCATCTCATTTCAACTTTCTGATAACAGGTTGTTGCACGAATACCGTTTTAGACGGCATCGTTGGCTGTGGTTTGCCGGGGATGTGACTGAGTTGTGGCCAGATTCGGCATATTGTGAGCGAGAGCCGCCTTGATCGCCCGGGCCAGCGATTTTTTACTGTAGGGCTTCTTGACTATGCTCCGGATCAATGCCGGATCGGCGTTGCGTCCGGCAAGCTTGCCGGTGAAGCCGGACGTCAGAAGGACTTTCACGCCGGGGCGCGATTCACGGATCCATTCCGCCAGTTCGAAGCCGTCGATGCCGCCCGGCATGATGACGTCCGACAACACCAGGTCAATCTCGGCGCCTTGACCCTTTTCCAGGATCGTTTGCGCCTCGCGTCCATCCCTGGCGCTGATGGTGGTGTAGCCGAGATCGTTGAGCATGGTTTCGGCAATGTCGCGCAAATCGGGTTCGTCATCGACCACAAGCACCACCCCGGCACCACGCAGTGTATCCGCGGCGACGTTACGGCTCGCCGGCTTCGCGGCGACGGTCGCCGAACGCGGCAGGTACAGGCGGACCGTGGTGCCTTGTCCCGGTTTGGACTGGATACGCAGATGTCCGCGCGATCGCTTCACGAAGCCGTAGACCATGCTCAGGCCCAGGCCATTGCCGCCGCCATCCGGCCAGGCGATGAAGAACGGCTCGATCGCGCGATCCCGCACGGCGGGCGGCATTCCCGTGCCGACGTCGCTGACCGTGACGACCACGTAGTCGCCTGGGGGCAGCCACTCACCGCTGCCACTACGGTGGAGAACGGTCTGGTTCTCCGTCATGATCCCCAACCGTCCGCCCGACGGCATGGCGTTGCGGGCATTGAACACCAGATTGACAAGCGATGCGCTTAGATCGGCGGCATCGACGTCCGTCAGCCAAAGGCCGGCGCCGGGTTGGAAGTCCAACGCGATCTCGCTGGTCAACGACTTTTGAAATACATCCTTGAGGTCGCCGATCAACAAGTTGGCATCGGTCGGTTCGCCGGGACGCGGTTCCAACGAAGAAAAGGCTTGCAGCCGGGAAACCACATCGCTGCCCCGTGCCGCCGCCTTGAGCGCCTTATCGACCCGCTGCATGGCCTTCGGCTGATCGGTGACCATGCGTTGCAGGAATTCCAGGTTGCCCATGACCACGCCAAGGACGTTGTTGAAGTCATGGGCGATGCCACCCGACAACTGGCCCACTGCCTCAAGCCGCTGGGAACGGCGCAGCCGGTCAGAAAACGTCTCTGCCTGCAGGCGCCGCATCTCGTTCAAACGCAAGCAGGCGGTGGAGAGAACGACCATCACCAACCCGATCAACATGACCATGGCGGCAGGCAAATAGACTTCGTTGAAAACCATGAATTTCTGAGGTGTCGATACGACAGTCCACGTCTGATCCGCTACGTTAACGACGTTGCTCCACCGATACCCGGTGTCCGGAAACAGCGACCAGGGAAACGCATCTTGCTTATGAGACAGACGGCTCAGATGCTGATGAAAAGGCGTACCAAGCTCGAGGTCGCGCGCCGATCCGAAATATTAGACATCGTGCCCTTGCGGCGGGCGTGAATTGATAATGGATTCGAAGAGACGGCCGACGTCGATCTCCGCCGTGATGAAGCCATTCGATTTCCCTTTTGTAAAAACGTTTTCGGCGGCGTCACCTTGCTGCGGAAACTTGGCGACCGCGACAAAGGTTTTGGCATGAGCGATCTGAGAATTACCGGCCACCGGTACCGTCGCGAATTCGTGCGAGGTATTGTCTGTCAATATGACCTGGTCCCAAAGCCGGGAAACCAGGTCCATGCCCATAGACGTCGCGCCCGGCTTGGCCAGAAACACATGGGTGATCGGGGGGCGTGAAGTTTGTTCGTGCATCGACATGATCGCGCCGCCCGGCACCGGTTCACGTTGACCGGCCGCTGAATTCGATCCGCCCGATGTGACGCCCGCAACGCCGGTCATGTTGCTGACACCAGCCTGGTGCACCCAGCCGATGAAATCGAAATGCGTACTGACGGGCGTCATGGCGTTGAATCGGTCCCGTTCCACATCGCCAAGATCGCTGACCAGACGGACCGTTTGCGCCAATGTACGAAGATGCTCGATATGCAGATCGATCTCTTTTTGAACCGCGATGGAACGAAGCTCGCTTTCCTTGGCTTGGCGCGCGTTGAAATTCGCGGACTCGAACGCATAGGTGACATAGGCGGCGAATGCCGTGACCAGCACGGCCGCGACGCCGAACAATGTCGACAGGCGCGCCCATGTAAAGCGGTGCCGCAAGGAGGACGGCCCACGGCCGAAGGCTTTCAGTATCTGGTTTCCTGCATATGCCATTATACGATCCTCGCGGTGTGCATTCGTTGGCATGTCTTGCCCGTCGCCCGTCACCAGGGCTCGGCCGATTTGCAATCAGGCGGTCTTGACCAATTGGCGGCCATCCGGGCCCCCCACGGTGTCGTCGCCCGGAAGCCTGTCCAACACGGCCCTGACGGCCCAGGCCAACCGGGCCTTGTCGTAGGGCTTGTAAACAATCGACCGGATCAGGTCGGACGAGACCTGCTTATCGGCCAGCTTGCCGGTGAAGCCGGAGGCCAGAAGAACCTTCATCTTCGGCCTGAGCGCGCGCGCAGCCGCCGCCAGTTCAAAGCCGCCGATGCCGCCGGGCATGATGACGTCGGAGAACACGAGGTCGATCTTATGATCCCGGTCGTCCTTGAGAATTTCCATCGCTTCCTTGCCGTTGCCGGCGGTCACGGTGGTGTATCCCAGTTCGCGTAGCATGCTGTCGGCAATTTCCAGCAGGCCCGGTTCATCGTCGACCACCAGAACCGTTTCCGTGCCGCCGGGGATCGGCCCCGGTAGGTCTTTCAAGTTATCGGCAGGGGGCACCAGCTCGGCATGGGAACGGGGCAGAAAAATACGAACCGTGGTGCCGTGGCCGGGTTCGGAATAAATCCGCACGTCGCCGCGCGAGCGTTTGGCGAACGCATAAACCATGCTTAATCCAAGCCCCGTGCCGCGGCCTTCCGGTTTGGTGGTAAAGAACGGCTCGAAGGCTTTTTCCAGCACGTCTTTCGCAATGCCGACGCCGGTGTCGCTGACCATCACCACGACGTATTCCCCGGGGATCATCATTTCGCGTGCGCCGGCGTGAAATTCGGGCATCGCCGTGACGGTCTGATTTTCCGTCTCGATGACCAACCTACCGCCGTCCGGCATGGCGTCCCGCGCGTTGAGGGCCAGGTTAAGGATCGCGTCGCCCAGATCGCCGGGATCGATCTCGGTCTGCCACAGATCGGCGGCGGGATGGATTTCAACCTCGATCTCGCTTGTCAGGGACTTGACCAGAATATCCTCCAGGTTGGCCAGGACCGCGTTGACATCCGATGCCGTGCCCGGCCTGGCTTCCTGGCTGGAGACGTTCAACAGGCGTCGTGTCAATTTGCTGCCGCGTATCGCTGCCGTAAGGGCATTGTTCACGCGTTTGGCGCTCGCTTCGTCGTCCCCGACCATGCGCTGAAGAAATTCAAGGTTCCCCGTGATGACCCCCAGTAGATTGTTGAAGTCGTGGGCGATGCCGCCCGTCATCTGGCCGATGGCTTCCATGCGTTGCGTGCGGCGCAGCGCTTCTTCGGCCAGTTCCCGGGCGGCCTCGGCATTACGCTGTTCGGTAATGTCGTGCATGGACACGACGGCGCCGAGCTTTTGCCCATCGGCATCGGTCAGGGCGCGCCCCGTCGCCAGCAGTTGGCGCGGCGGACAACCTTTCGCCCGGATGACCATTTCCGCGTTCTGAACCGCTTCGCCGCGAAGTGCGCGGAAAAGCGGAATTCTCTCCATTTCCAACGGCGTGGTCCCGTCGGCCTCGTAAAGATCGTAGTATTCGGTCCATTTTTCGGGCGGCAGGGGCGCGGCCGGCAGGCCATGAAGTTCCCGGGTTTTACGGTTGAATATCTTAAGGTTTCCATCCGCGTCACAGGCGACGATTCCGTCTTCGACCGAATCGAGAACGACATTCAGAAACGCCCGGTTTTCGTCCAGGTTGCGGTTGGAGTTCATCAATTGCCGCGTGCTCGGCATGGCGGCAAGCTTCGGCAGCAACGGCCAGACCATGATGGCGGTGAAGACCGATACGACAGCCGTGGCGAATTTGGCGACGCCCTGGGCCAGATAATCCGGAACCCACAATGTCCACATGCTGAACATATGCGTCAGGGCGCAGAAGAAGATGAACAGGGCGAACAGGGGCACGATGCCGCCGGTCTTCAGTTCGGGTTTGCGGCGCACCAGGGCGATCAGAAACACCGGCAGCGAAAGATAGGCGCCGGTAATCGCCAGGTCGGAAAAGAAGTGCAGGTAGACCAGATCCTCGCGCCACAGAAAGCAGACGCCGTGGGGCATCAGTCCGGCGGAATCGAAGAAATCCCAAATCATCTCAATCATCAGCCCGCTTCCCTATCCATGAATGTTGCGGTGTTCCCGTCGAGAACGTCCCTCACCGCCCACCCCAAAACAGCGTGGTCGTAGGGTTTGCTTATCATCGTCCGGATCAATTCCGGATCGGCCTGCTTGTCGGCGAGCTTGCCCGTGAAACCGGATGTCAGAAGTACTTTCATCTCCGGATGCAGGTCGCGGGTGCGTGCCGCCAAATCAAAACCGCCGATGCCGCCGGGCATGATGACGTCGGAGAACACGAGATCGATCTCGGACGACCGCGCACCGTTTAAGACTCTCCATGCCTCGCACCCACTTGCCGCGGTCATGGTGGTGTAGCCGAGGGCGTTCAGCGTGCTTGTGGCAATCTCCATTAATTCGGGTTCGTCCTCGACGACCAAAACCGTTTCACTGCCGCCGGGAACCGGTCCATTGAACGCCTTGGCTTCCAAAGCGGTTATCGGCTCCGAGGCCTGGGCGCGGGGCAGGAACAAACGCACCGAAGTGCCGTGTCCGGGTTCGGAATAGATCCGCACCTGGCCACGCGACCGCTTTGCGAAAGCGTAGACCATGCTCAACCCAAGTCCCGTGCCGCGACCTTCCGGTTTGGTGGTGAACAACGGTTCCTGAACCTTGTCGACCAGGTCGGGCGTCATGCCGATGCCGTTATCGCTGACCGTCACCACCACGTAGTCGCCGCTGTCCATTTCCGTGCCGCGAATTTCCTGGTCCGTCTCGTTGCCGTTCAGAAACCTGTTCTCGGTCTCGATCTCCAGGCGCCCGCCGTTGGGCATGGCGTCCCGCGCGTTGAGAACGAGGTTAAGCACGGCATCGCCCAGATCGCCGGGATCTATCTCGGTCAACCACAAATCGTCGGTCGGATGGAACTCGAACTCGATTTCGCTGGTCAGCGACTTGGCCAGCATATCCTCCAGCCCGGCGATCACCTCGTCGGCGTTCGTCGGCCGGCCTGGCTTGGGTTCCTGGCTTGAGAAGTTCAGCAGCCGCCTCGTGAGTTGACTGCCTCGGGTCGTCGCCATCAGGGCATTGGCCACCCGCTTGCTGGCGGCCTCGTTGTCGTCGATCATTCGCTGCAGAAACTCCAGGTTGCCCATGATGATGCCGAGCAGGTTGTTGAAATCGTGCGCGATGCCGCCCGTCAACTGGCCGACGGCCTCCATCCGCTGGCTGCGGCGCAGGGCCTTATCGGCCATTTCCCTGGTGGCTTCGGCTTCGCGTTGTTCCGACATGTCGAACATGTTGGCGCAGATGGCATAATCGTCGTTCCAGGGCACCCGGATGGCCTGGCTGCGGATGGGAATATGTCTGCCGTCTTTCATGATGCCGGTGAATTCATAGGCACCCGGCGTCTCCTTGCCGGCAATGCGTCCGTCGTTATAACCGCTCAGACGCTTGAGATCGGTCTTGTCGAGAAGCGGCTCGATGCTGTCCAGGGCCAGGATTCCGTCGATACTGTCATAGCCGAACATGGCGGCGAATGCCGGGTTGCAATATTCCGGCCGCAGGTCCTTGTGCACGATGATGCCCTGGTTGGCCTCGTCGATCAGGGTGCGGAAGCGTTCCTCGCTGTGACGCAATGCGGTTTCCATTTCCCGGCGTTCGGTAATGTCGGCCCACAGCAGAACGCGGCCGCCATCCTCCATCGGGTAGGTGCCGATCTCGACCCAGCGGCCGTCGGCCAGGTGCTGCTGATGAAGGGACGGGGCATTGCGGTGATAGGACAGACGACGCTGCAGCCATGCCTCATCACTCCCCATATCGGAGTCGTAGGCACCTTTCGCGATGCCGCTTTTGACGATCTTTTCGATCGATGTTCCAGGGCCCCAATGATCGTTGCCGACTGAGCTCCGCGTTTTGAATTTTTCGTTGGTGAGGACAAGACGCTCGTCCGCATCGAACATGGCGAAACCGATCTTGAGGCTGTTGATGGCCGCCATCAGGCGTTCCTCCGCCGCCTGCGCGTTGCGGAGCAGCGTAACTTTCTCCGTTTCGTCGCGCGCCGAACCGCGATAGCCCGTGAACCGTCCGTCAGCATCGAACACCGGGTTACCGTTGGTGCTGATATGCCGGATTTCGCCATTGGGAAGATTGACCGAATACCGGAATTCCCGGAACGGTTTGCGTGCCTTCAGAGTTTCGATGTGATCCCGCCAGACGGGATCGTTGTCAGTATCCCCACCGGCCCGATCCCAACGCGTCAAACCAAGGAGGCTCTCCGTCGAAACCACCGTTACATCGGGCCCCCCAACGGACAAGTATGTAAATCGGAAATTCTCATCTTGTTCCCACAACCAGTCACTGCCGATACGGGCGAAATCCCGGAAACGGACTTCGCTTTTCCGCAGCGCCTTTTCCGCCTGCATGCGCGCCAGTTCCGCGGCGGCGCGCCCGGCGGCCAATGTCAGCACTTCAATAATCAATAAGGGTTCCCGAAACGGCTGCGTATCCATGACGGCAAGCAGACCGATCCGGTTTCCGTCATGACCGCAGAGCGGCACGCCGGCGTAACTCACCAGATCCAGGTCCACGATCTTGGGCGCATTGGGATAGGACTGGGATGCTTCTGTTACGACCAGCGGCTTGCCCGAAGAAATGACCTGTTCACAGGGCGTTCCCTGCTTATTGAATGCCTTGTTGTCGATGATCCGGCCGTTCTGAACGAACGCGGTCGTGACGATTTGTTCTTCTTTGTTCTTCGCCTCAAGCTCGCCGACGAAGACGCAATCCACACCAAGAACGCGTGACAGGGACTGTGCCAAGGATTGATGGAAATCGGCACGGGTTTCCGACGCCAGGCCTTCGCTGAGGTCGCGCAGCACCGATTCAAAAATGCGGGACCGTGTCGTGTCGATCAGCGACAGGCGAATGTAGGCCTGCTCGCCCAGCACGATGTTGGCGACCTCGACCTTGCATGAAATATCAACCGCGCCGCAATTGCTGAGGAACAGTTCCGGCTGTTCGGCGTCGCTGCGGAGCGCCTGTACAATGGTTTCACGGATCGTGGTTTTCGAGGTGCGGCTTATTGTGTCGCTCTTGAACAGATTGGCGAGTTCCATGGCCTTCAAATCATCGAGACCGATACCGAGGTACTCTTCCGCCCGCGGGTTCGCATCGGCGATCCGCAGGGATACGGGGTCGACCAGACACATGGGACGGTGGGATTGCCGAAACGAATTTTCGACCCATTTGTCCGCCGTTTCCCGGGCGGCCATGAGATGTTTCTGATGAAGGTCCACAAGGTAGTAAAGACCGAGGCCCGTCACCCCAACAAAGCCGAACCCCTTAAGGGTTTGCAGCGTGCTCAACACGTCGACGTTCGAAGAAAGGCCCCCGACCAACATATCCGAGCCGGCGATCCAAATGAGCGACAAGGTGATGTACAGGGCACTGATCGTCGCGGCACCGTGTTTGCGGTATAGGTTCATCAACATCGCGTTTTCCATCCGATACAAATGTCTTTCAGGGGCGTATGACGGTCTCTAGTCCGGTCTGCCGATCGAAACGGCCCCTTTCTCGTCCTTGGGGTTTTAGACGGTGTCTTTTGCTCGGATTTGGCCCGATTATGACTGAAGTGTGGCCGACGGCGGCGCACAGCCGGGCGGAGGAGGTTGACGCAGTTGCAATTTCGTCGATAAAGTTATTGGATATCAAAGTGTTGAATACGGACACCGGGACTTGACTGATGACAGTTCCAGTTTCTGGAAATTGGGGAAGGACGGCTTCTGCGTCGCGCCATGAACAGTCAGCCAAACATTTTGATCGTTGAGGACGAAGACATCGTCCGCACGCTGCTGTCAGCCCAATTGAAGAGCGCCGGCAATACGGTTACCCAGGCGCGGTCCGGCGCCGAGATGGCGGATTGCCTTCATAACGGACGCTTCGATCTGATCTTGCTGGATCTCGGTCTGCCGGACGAGGATGGCATCGTGCTGCTGCGCCAACTGCGGTCACGCTCCAATGTTCCCGTTGTGGTTCTCACCAGCCGCGATGAAGTTGAAATCCGTCAAACGGCGCTTGAACTGGGCGCCGACGATTACGTTCACAAGGACGTGCCGGCCGAGGAACTCTTGCTCAGGGTCCGGAATATCTTGAACAGGATCGCCGGATCGCGGGGGGCATCGCGCAGTCATACGGCCGACGAGGTGTTCGAATTCGCCGGCTGGCGGCTTGATGTCGCCGGGCGGGTCCTGACCGACCCCAACGGCGTCAACGTGCCCCTGACGCGGGCCGAGTTCGATATACTGGAAATGCTCGCCCGGGCACCCAACCGGGTATTGTCGCGCGACCAGTTGCTTGACGGTCTGATGCGGTCGGACGAGGCGCCGACGGACCGCATGATCGACAGCTACGTCAGCCGCATTCGCAGGAAAATGGGCACGTCGGATTTCATCGTCACGGTCACGGGCATCGGATACCGGTTCGTGCCGTCACCGTCTTAGGCTGGATCACTGGAGTCCCGCTCAGCCTGCATCTCTCCTTGCCGTTCGCCTTCGAAGCCATTCACGAGCCAGGAACCGAACTGACTCTCGAAGGTCTCCAGTATCATCGACACCTCCGCGACGGCGCGCCATTTGACGGCGCTTTCCAGACGCTTGGTGGTTTCCGCCAGGTTGCGTAAACCGAGAAACGAGGCGGCCCCCCGCAGGGCATGAAGAAAAGCCTCGGCCTCGTCCAACCGGCCCTCGTCGATGGCGGATCGGACCCTGTCCGCTGTATCCGCATAGCGGTCCCGGAACATTTGCCGGGTTTGGGATTCCACCGACGGATCGAGCGCCGGCGGCTTGTCGCATATCGGCACGGAATCGGCGCCGCCGCCGACAAGCGTCTGTATGATTGTGGCCAAGGGCAGAAGTTCCAGGGGTTTCCGGAAATACGCATTCATGCCGGCGTCATATGCCAATTGCTCCATGTCAGGCGACAGATGGGCGCTCAGCCCGACAATCGGCAGTTCGTCCTTGCTTGTTGTCTCGCGGATCCTGCGGGTCGCCTCAATGCCATCCATGCCGGGCATTTGGATATCCATAATGACGATGTCATGAGCACTCCCGGCGGTGGCAACCGACTGTACAGCCGCCGCCCCGTCCGTGACCTCATTTACCGTGGCGCCCATCCGTTCCAATTGAATCGTTAGGACCATTCGGATGATGTCGTTGTCGTCGACCAGCAGAACGCGAACACCGCGCAAATCAGGGACATCGGCAAGTCGGCGGTCATCCGGCTCATCAACCAGAGATTGATCCTTCACCAGATCGAACAAGGCGTCGAAGGAGAATGTCGAACCGCGCCCGACCGTGCTTCGGACCGACAGTTGCCCCCCCATCAACGACACCAATCGCCGGCTGATGGCCAGACCAAGACCGACGCTCCCCGGCGCCACTACGTCCACATCGCCAACCTGGATGAACTCCTCAAAAATGGCCTGGCACTTGTCGGCGCTTATGCCGATCCCCGTGTCATGCACGGAAAATATCAGTTGTACCGCGCGCGCGTCGATGCTTGACCGCAACATTCACCGTGACGGAACCAGCCCCCGTGAACTTGATGGCATTGTTGACCAGATTCACCAGGACTTGGAACAGCCGCCGTTGATCGCCCCCGATTTTCGGCGGCACATCCGAAGCCACATTCGCCACGACATTCAGGTTCTTTATTTCGGCGCGGAACCGCAGCAAGTCGATGACCTGGTCGATCACATCAAGAACATTGAAAATGGATTTTTCGCGGGGCAGTCGGCCGGAATCAATCACCGAGACGTCGAGCACACCATCGGAAATTTCCAGCAACACCTGATTTATGGACTGAATTTGCCTGAGCTTGTCGCGCTGCGCCGGGTTCTCGGCGTCGGCAACGGCGATTTCCATCAAGCTGGACATGGCCGCCAGCGGCGTGCGGATTTCATGGCTGGCGTTGGAAAGAAACTGGGCTGTGGCCTCCTTTACTTGATGGAGGCGAGTTTCTGCCTCGGCCAGACCGGCATTGGCCCGGCGCAGTTCCAGTTGACCGACAACCAGCTTGGCCAGATCGACAAGGCATTCGGCATCGGCTTCCGTAAAGCCGACACGCGGCTGGCGGTCGATAATACATAAGGTGCCGAGGTTCAGGCCGTTCGGCACCAACAAAGGCGCTCCCGCATAGAAACGAATGAACGGCTCACCCGTGACCAGCGGGTTGTTCCTGAACAGATCGTGTTCAACCGCGTCCCCGACGATGAACGGCCCCGTGTATTGAATGGCATGGTAACAAAAGGAGATGTCCCGGGGTGTTTCCGTGGTATCGAGGCCGACCCGGGATTTAAACCATTGCCGGGATTCGTCGATCAGGCTGACCAGTGCGATCGGCACGTCGTAAATCTGGCTGGCCAGCCGCGTGACCGCATCGAAACCCGGCTCGGCTGGTGTGTCCAGCACATTGAAACACTGCAACTCGGCAAGCCGGTTTTGCTCTTGGTCTACCAAAGGGCCGCGATGCTTCATCAATGCCAGCACTCCTGACCATGACCGCCTCGGAACCAGTGCAGCGCACGAACTGCCATCACGACTCACAAGGGAACAGTCGGTCAATTATACACGACGATGTCTGGACGGCCATCATCACGCCCATGACCCGATAATTCCAACGACGGGCAGTCAGAAGTTTGGTGGAAGCAATAGACGGGGGTCCACCCGGCGGCTGAGACCGTCCGGAATTTGGGCACATCGGATGGTCTGCTAGACAAGCTTGAGCAAGGTAGGTGCTTTAACAAATCCTGCCCCCGCAACCAACAATAAAGCCCCCTAAACCATACGGTTAGGGGGCTTTTTGTTCGGCCAAGGATGAGGGCAGGCGAAAACCCGGCGGCGCAACCGGCCGGCCGCCGAACGAAACGACGGGGCGATAAGTAAGCCGCGTTCATGTGCCGGTGGTTCGAGTGGGGGGCGCTAGTGATGCCCATCATTCCCAGTATATGCAGAAATCTGTACTGTGTAGAGCAATTCGTTAGCCGGTTTGAATGCCACATGAAAAAGGCAGCCCAAGACGACGGGCTGAAGGAGGCTATGAGGCCTATTTGAGCAATCATACGGTCATGGCGACCGATGATATGGACGAACTGCAAGACGCCGTTGCGGGCTTGACGGGACAGATCGCCATCGTCAACGATGCCCTGGAGACGGCACAGAAGCCGGTGAACCTGTCCCGCCTGTTACTGACCCCAGAAGGTCGGATGGAAGTCATGAGCAACTGGGCGCTGATGACCCAGGAGTACGACAAGCCCAGCGCCCGCATCTGGGCCGCGCTGATGCCGGAGCCGCAGCAGGTGTCCATGCCCGGGGCGACCGGCCTGGCCCTGGAAGGCGACCGTGTCGTCGTCAATGCCACCTCGACGGACCTTCGGCGATCCGCCTCGGATTGGACCAAGATCGACGGCGCGGCCCGCGATATCGCGATTGGATCGGACGGCACCGTCTACGCGATCGGGGTGACCAAAAAGGGCAGCGGCTATGAAATCTTCAAATGCGCCAAGACCGCCGACAAGTGGACCCGGGTGGACGGAACCGCGACCCGCGTTGCGGTTGCGGGAGCCGTGCCCTGGGCCGTCAACGGCAAAGGCCATATTTTCGCCCAGTCGGGTTCCAGGTGGCAGCGCATCGCCGGTCCCGCCGCGCAGGATATCGGCGCCAGCGACAAGGCGGTGTGGATCGTCGGCGTTGACGGGAAAATCTACGTCCGCGCCGGCAATAATTGGCAGGGTGTCGCGGGAACCGCCCGGCGGATCGACATCGATCAGGACGGCAGGCCGTGGGTGGTGAACGATCAGGGCAACATCTACGTGCACGACAACAACCGGAATTGGCAAAAGCTTCCCGGCACCGCCACCGATGTCGCCGTCGATGTTCCGGGCATGGCGAGAATCGTCGGCACGGACGGCAAATCCTATGTCTTCAATGCGATGAAGCGAAACTGGGACGCGATATCGCAAGACACGGATTCCGACGCCATCGGCGCCGGCGGCGGACAGGTGTTGCGGCTGACCAAGAAGAACGAAATTTATCAGCTTCACTAGACCGCTCGGCGGTCGCGCGCGGACGATGACGTCCATGTGTGGCCGGCGGTCGATGGCGGGCCGCCGGCGTCTTGCGAGATAGTCGGCGGCGTCGCTACTTCTGCCGATAGACTTCGGTTTTGAGACCTGGGTGCCATGTTTCCCCGGCCCCCATGGCGACCGCCGTACCGTCGCTGCCTGATGGCGCCAGTTCGAACATCAGGCCCCCGTTGTTATCCAGCCAGGGTCTGGTGCCCGCGACGGCGAGGCGTATCGCGCCGCCTGGCATGCTCCCCCAGTTCTTGGCCGTGGCGCCACGGCAATTAATGCCGAAGCCGCCGGGAACCTTGTTGTCGCCGATTACCCAGGCCGTGCCGTCGGCGGTGATGGCGATGTCGCGGGCGGTATCTTTGGGATCAATTTTAACACTAAGGAATTGACCTAAGTATTGGATTGGAATATGACAACGCCCCAGGAACACATGCGTTGACCATTCCGGAGGGATTTCCGATGACGCCCCAGACGACAGAAGCGGGAGGGACCGGTCCGGCGGGATCGCAAGCCGCCGTCATCGACGGCATCTTCCGCGCCTTATCCGATCCGACGCGACGCAGCGTGCTCGAACGCCTGAGCGCCCGGCCTGCTTCGGTGAGCGAGCTCGCCGCCCCCTATGACATGGCGCTGCCGTCCTTCGTGGCGCATCTCAAGGTGTTGGAAAGCAGCGGCCTCGTGCGGTCCCGCAAGACGGGACGCGTGCGGACATATCAGCTTGAGGCGGACCGGCTGCAGATGGCCGAGGACTGGCTCGGCCGGCAGCGCAAGCTCTGGGAACGCCGCCTGGACCAACTCGACAGTTATCTCATCAAGATGAAACAGGAGACCATCGAATGACTTCCCCGTTGATCAAGTTTGATCCCAATCTCGACCTGGTGCTTGAGCGCGACGTCGACGTGCCCGTCGATCTTGTATGGAAGGCCTGGACCACGCCGGAGCACCTGCGGGAGTGGTTCGCGCCCAAACCATGGTCGATCGTCTCCTGCGAACTGGATCTGCGGCCGGGCGGCGTGCTGCATTTCGTCATGCGCTCTCCGGACGGCCAGGAGTTCCCGAACCAGCTGTGCTACCTCGATATCAAGCCGCAGGAACGCCTGATCATGACCGATGCCCTGCTTGCCGGGTTCCGGCCTTCGGCCAGTCCGTTCTTCACCGCGGTGCTCGACCTCAAGAAGAATGGAAACGGCACCCGCTACAAGGCCGTCGCCATTCACGGCGACGAGGACGCCCGCAAAAAGCATGAGGAAATGGGCTTCCAGGACGGCTGGGGTACGGTCCTCACCCAACTGGTGGAATATATCCAGGCGGGACGGGTGCCGTCCTGACCGGCTGATTAGGGCTGGTTCGTTAGCTCAGGGATGACAGGTCGAAGGCATAGGTGCCGAACAGGCGTTCGCTGACGGCGTATTCCTTCAACCGGAGCACGGTCACCCGGCGATAGACCGTGTGGAATTGACAACGGCTGAAATCTGGGCCTTGTTCATGGTCAGACAGACCATACCAAGAGGAACTCCAATTCATGAGACTGATGATGTTCGAAGCGTCCGGCGGACCGCGCCTGGGCGTGGTCGATGGCGACAAAGTGATCGACGTCGCCGCCGCCGACCCGGCGCTGCCGAAGACGATGCTGGCCCTGATCAAGGCCGGCCCGGAGGCGCTTGCCCGCGTCGCCGCCGCCGTCAAGGGGGCAGGTGCCGGGGCGGTCCTGGCGCTCAAGGACGTGAAGCCCGCGTTGCCGATCGAACGGCCGGGGAAGTTCATTTGCGTCGGCCTGAACTATGCCGCCCACGCGCGCGAAGGCGGGCACGAGCCGCCCAAGTATCCGTCCCTGTTCGTGCGCTGGCCGTCGTCCCTGGTCGCCGCCGAGGCGCCGGTGATCCTGCCCAAGGTCTGCGACCAGCTGGATTACGAGGCCGAACTGACCTTCGTCATCGGCAAAGGCGGCCGTGCGATCCCGGAAGACAAGGGCCTGGATCATGTGTTCGGCTACACCCTGTTCAACGACGTCTCGGTGCGGGCCTGGCAGCGCTATACGCCGCAATGGACCCAGGGCAAGAACTTCGACGGCACCGGCCCCTTGGGCCCGGTCGTCGTGACGCCGGACGAATTGCCGGCGGGGGCGTCGGGCCTGCGCATCACGTCGCGGGTCAACGGCGAGACGCGCCAGGATTCCAACACCGGGGATCTGATCTTCGGCGTCGCGCGGCTGGTCGAAATCCTGTCCGAATTCATGACCTTGGAGCCGGGCGACGTGGTCGCCACGGGCACACCCTCGGGCGTGGCCCATGCCATGAAGCCGCCGGGCTGGATGAAGGCCGGCGACCGGGTCGAGGTCGAGGTCGAAGGCATCGGCATTCTCGGCAATCCCATCGTCGCCGAGGCTTGACGCAACATATCGGGGCAGGGGCGGCGCTTGCCGCCCCTTGACCCGTGACAGGGCGGTTCTGGCGGCTATGATTGGCCCCATGGGTGCTTAAGGTGCCGCGACGGGGAGAAATGCCATGATTGCCAACCGCCTGAAGATCGCTGCTCTTGTTATCGCGCTTTGCGCCGTGACCGCCGTCACGGGCTCGGTCCGGGCGGCGGACGGGCGCATCGGGGTCGAGCTTAACAAGCTGGAACCGCTGGCCAGCGCCTGCCGCGCCTATCTGGTGCTGACCAACAAGGCGGGTATGGCGTTCCGCGACCTCAAGCTGGATCTGGTGATCTTCGATACGGACGGCATCGTCGCCCGCCGCGTGGCGGTGCAGGGCGGGCCGATCCCCAATGGCAAGACGTCGCTCAAGGTCTTCGACATCGACGGCGTGCAATGCGCCAAGGTCAGCCGATTTCTTCTGAACGGCGTCATGACCTGCGATGCCGAGGGCGGCAAGCCCGGCGACTGCGCCGGCCTGATCGACACCACTTCGCGTGCGGCAGCACCCCTCATTAAATGACGCCCTTCGGGACGGGGTTCATCCCATCCTGCAGAATTATGCATATCCTCCTTCCGGGGCCTGCGGCGATCCCATAGACTTGGCCGGCGGGCGCTGAGTTTTCGGGAGGATCGACGATGCCCCTTCATCGACGCCATCTGCTGGGTCTGCTCGGCGGCCTGCCGGTTATGGCGATGCCGGGGGTTCTGCGCGTGGCGGGGCGGCGGATCACCGATTCCGCGGGCCGCCCGGTGGCCGTGCCGGACCGGGTGACGAAGGTGTTTCCCGCCGGGCCGCCGGCCTCGATCTTCCTCTACATGATGGCACCGGACCTGTTGGCCGGCTGGTCGCGGACCCTGCGCGGCCAGGAACGGGCGGGCATTGCCGAAAAATACCACGGCCTGCCCGAAATCGGCCGTCTGACCGGGCGCGGCGGCAGCGCCAACCTGGAAACCGTCATGGTCATGAAGCCGGACCTGATCCTGGATTACGGCTCGGTCAAGCCGACGTACATTTCCCTGGCCGACCGGGTGCAGGCGCAGACCGGCATTCCCTATGCCTTGATCGACGGGCGGTTCGACAACATCGCGAAATCCTTCCTGACCCTGGGCGACCTGATCGGCCGGCCCGACCGGGGCCGCGCCTGTGCCGCCAAGGCCCAGGCGATCATCGACGACCTGGCCGCCGCGCGTGCCGCGATTCCGACGGCCGACCGCCCGCGCGTCTACTACGGGCGCGGCGCCGACGGCCTGCAGACGGGGGCCAAGGGCTCCATCAACGTCGAGCTTCTGGGTCATGCCGGGGCGATCAACGTCGCCGATCAGGCAGGCGAGGGCGGCTTGACCAAGGTCTCCCTCGAACAGATCCTGGGCTGGGACCCGGACGTGGTGCTGACCACCGACCCCAACTTCTTCGATCTGATCTGGACCCACGACGTGTGGAAGACCCTTCCGGCGGTCAAGGCCGGGCGGGTGTATCTGTCGCCGACCGTGCCCTGGGGCTGGTTCGACCGCCCGCCCTCGGCCAACCGGCTGATCGGCCTGCACTGGCTGCTGGCCGTGCTCTATCCCGACCGCTTCCTTCAGGGCCTGGCCGACCGGGCGCGGGATTTCTATGCCTTCTTCTACCACCTGGATCTGGATGCAGACCGTCTGGCCATGATCCTGGGCCCGGGCAGCCATCCCGGCAATCCGCGGACGCCATGACCCGGGATGCGGCACCAGCGATCTGGGCCCGCCGGGGCGTGCTGGCGGCCCTCGGCCTGGGCGCGGTCGGACTGCTGTTCTTCGCCGCCGCCACGGTCGGCCAGTTCCCCGTTTCCTTAAGCGACGTCGCCCGCATTTTGTGGCAAGGCGTCACGGGCCTGCCCCAGGACGTGTCCGACCGGGCCCGCGCCGTGGTCATGGACATCCGGGTGCCGCGTCTGGCCTCGGCCCTGCTGGTCGGGCTGGCGCTGTCGGCGGCGGGGGCGACCTATCAGGCCGTGTTCCGCAACCCCCTGGTCGCGCCGGACATCCTGGGCGTGACCTCGGGCGCCGGGCTGGGCGCCGTGCTGGCCATCTTCCTCAGCCTGCCCGTGGCGGCGGTCCAGGGCATGGCCTTCGTGTTCGGCCTGGGCGCGGTGACCCTGGTCTATGGCGTGTCCCGCGCCGTCAAGGGGGCGCACGACCCGATCCTGGTGCTGGTCCTGGCCGGGGTGGTGATCGGCGCCGTCATGGGGGCGGGGATCGCCGTGCTGACCTATCTGGCCGACCCCTACGATCAGCTTCCGGCGATCACCTTCTGGCTCATGGGCTCCCTCGCGGGCGTGACCTTCGCCGACCTGGGCAATGCCTGGCCTGCCGTGGCCCTGGGGTTGGGGCCGCTCCTGTTCCTGCGCTGGCGGGTCAATCTGATGTCCTTGGGCGATGACGAGGCGCGCGCACTTGGCGTCGATACGGAACGCCTGCGCCTGATCCTGGTGGTCTGCGCGACCCTGGCGACCTCCTCCGTCGTCGCCATCGCCGGCACCATCGGCTGGGTCGGCCTGATCATCCCTCATATGGCGCGGTTCGTGGTCGGGCCGGAATTCTCGCGCCTGCTGCCGGCGAGCATCCTCATGGGATCGGTGTATCTTTTGGGCGTCGACACCATCGCGCGGGCCGCGACGACCGTGGAAATTCCCCTGGGCGTGCTCAACGCCTTCGTCGGCGCCCCCCTGTTCCTCTGGGTGCTGGCCCGGGCGAGGCTGTCATGGCGCTAGAGATCGAAACCCGCAGCCTCGCCACGGGCTATCCGAACCATCCCGTGGGCCGCGATATGGACCTGACCATCGCGGGCGGGCGGGTGACGGCGCTGCTCGGCCCCAACGGCTGCGGCAAGACGACCCTGTTCCGCACCCTGCTGGGGCTGCTCAAACCCCAGGGCGGGCACATCCTGATCGGCGGCGACGACCTTGCCCAACTGTCCCGAGGCGAAGTCGCCAAGCGCGCCGCCTACGTGCCCCAGGTGGTCGAGGGCTATTTCCCGTTCACGGTTCTGGATGTCGTGCTCATGGGCCGGGCCCCCCATCTCGGCATGTTCGCGGCCCCCGGGGCCGAGGACCGGCGGATCGCCCAAGGGGCCTTGGACGAACTGCGCATCGCCCATCTGGCGGCGCGGCCCTTCACCGCCATCAGCGGCGGCCAGCGGCAACTGGCCCTGATCGCCCGGGCCTTGGCCCAACAGGCCCCGGTGATCTTCATGGACGAGCCCACGGCGAGCCTGGATTTCGCCAACCAGTTTCATGTTCTGGATTGCGTGCGGCGGCTGGCCGGGGCGGGGCGGACGATCGTCATCTCGTCCCATCATCCGGACCACGCCCTGCGGTTCGCCGACCGGGCGGTGCTGATGAAGGCGGGCGGCATCCTGGCCGACGGCCCGACGGCGCAGGTGTTGACCGGCGCAGCGCTCAGCGACGTCTACGGCTTGCCCGTGCGCATTGCCGAGGTGCCGGCGGAGGGGGGAGACGCCGTGCGCGTCTGCGTGCCCGATCCGGGCGCGGCAGCGGATAAGATTTAAGTCAGGCTGTTGGGCTCGTAGGGATTGGCGAAGCGCAGGGCCGGGCGTCAGCGGTTCGGCGGTCGTCCGTAACGGCGGCGCCTTCTGGGCGGGCAGGCGGCGTCTTCGACAGGGCGGCAAAGGCTGTGAGAACGGCCTGCGGTTTCAATGCCTGCCAGAGGAACATGTCAACCTGCCGCCACCAGCGCCGCGGGGGCCGCGAACAGGGGTTCGTCGGTGGCGGCGGTTTTGCGGCGCGCCTGGCAGATGGCTTCGGAAATCTCGCATTCGCATTTGCCGCAGCAGGGCGCGCAATCGAAATAGGTATGCACGTCGTCCCACTTTTCGGCGCCGGAACGCACCGCTTCCTTGACTTCCGTTTCGGTGATTCCGTTGCAATTGCAGACGTACATGGATGGCGTTCCCGGTGACGGTTTGTTGTTGATAATGAGTATCATTCTTTCTGCGAATGATTGTCAATATCGGAATGTCGATCGGGGATTTCAAGGCCTCTCCAGGCCGTTTTGGGAAATTTTTTGGGCTGGCCTACACGGGCTGTGGGCCGGGCACGGCCTGCAGGTGATTGTCCCAAGGGGCACTGGCGTCGGGCGTGGGCGGCGGGGGCAGGTCCGGCCCGCCGACCACGAAGGCGCCCGTGCCGCTGGTCAGCACGAAGCTGCCCTTGGCGGGGCCGGCGGCCAGGCCGCAGCCGTCGGCGAGCGCCAGGCTGCCGGCCAGATCGCCCGTCAAGGTGTTCCAGAACAGAACCCGGTTGCCGCGCGGTGCGCTGACCGCCGCCAGTTTCCCGCCCCGGTCGACGGCGACGGACCCGCAATATCCGTTGAGGTTCAGGGTTGTTGCCTCGGGCGCCTCCAGGTCCTCGATCCGGCCCGATCCGGGCCGATGCAGGCCGACCAGGGTTAGGCCGTCGGCGGCCGGTCCCTGATCCTGGCAGGCGAACACCACGCGCCCGTCGGCGAAGGCCGCGAGGTGGCGGATGCTCAGCTTGTGACGGCGGTCGTTGGGGTAGGCGATGCTGTCTTCCAGCTTCCCGCTTTCCAGGTCCACATAGGCCAAATTCGGGCGCATGGTGCCCAGGTTCAGCTTGGCGCGGCCGCTGTCCGGATGGGTCAGGATGCCGCCGTTGGCGACGGCGGCGGTGCAGCCGTCCGGCATCAACACCAGTTCGTGACAGCCGACCCCATGGCTCGGCAGTTCGCCGACGCGCTTGAACCCGTCGGCGGCGTCATAGACGCCGATGCAGCCCCGCGCGTTGTCGTAATCGTTTTCCGTGGCGAACAGGTGGCGGCCCGTGGGCTCGAACACCGCATGGCCCTGAAAGTGCCGCCCGGCGGGGGCGTGGAACACCCGGGCCGGCCCGTCGCCGTCGACGGCGAAGGCGGCGGCGAAGTTTCCGGGCCGCCGCGCCACTGCCACGGCAAGCGTGCCGTCGGGGCGAAGGGCGAAGCCGTGGCCGCGCGCGGGCAGGTTGACCTGACGCAGGATGCGGCCATGGGCATCGGCGACGCAGGCGGCGAAGCGGATGGGTTCGGCCCGCCCGTCGCCCAGGCGGCGCACGCCCAGGTAACGCGGCCCGCCCGGGGCGGCCCAGATGGCGGGCGCCGACAGGAACGCCAGGCCGCCGGCGCCAAGGGAAAGCAGGGTTCGCCGTGTCATGTCCATGATCAGTCTCCGTCCAGGGAATTGAAGCCGAGGACGAGGTCGAGGGCCTCGGACACGTTGATGACGAGCAGTTCGTGCAGGTCCTGAATGTCGCTTTTCAGAACCTTGAGGCGCAGCGGCCCTTTCTCGGTCTCGAGCACCGCCGCGATGGAGGGGCCCAGGTCGCGCGTGGTCTTGATCAGATGAGCGAACTGGTGGCGGATCAAGTCGTCCTCGCCCTTGCCGATATGAGCCCCCTTGGCCGTGGCGAGGCCGCCGTACAGGTCCTGGAGCGCTGTCAGATTGTGCACCACGTTGCGCAGGGCGCGGCCGCTCATCCAGTTTTCCGCCCGGCGCGGCCGGGTCTTGCCGTCGGATCCCAGGGGGGCGCCCAGCTTCAAATCGGCGACGGCGCCCAGGCCCGTGGCCAGATCGTTGAACAGCTCCGTGGTCACGCGCTTGGCCGGGCGGCCCGCCGCCGGATTCTTGGTCCAGCGCGCTTCCAGGTCCGAGGCGATGGCGTGCAGATTGACCGCGATGGCCCGGACCACGCCACAGGGCGTCACCGGCCCGTCGCCGGTTTTCAGGGATGCGGGGGCGTCCTTGGCGAACAGCAGGCGTTCCAGGGCGGGAAAGCCCTGCACGGCGATGGAGACATGGGCGAAGCTGTCCGCTTTCAGAATGTCGCCGTTCTTGTTCGCCATCAGCCGCGCCAGATGCTTGTCGACCAGGCTTTTCCGGTCGGGCCAGAACTTGACGCGGATATGGGTGTCCGCCGCCGCCGCCGGGCCCTGGCGCAGGTGTTCGACTTCCTGCCAGGCATCCAGCGCGCCATGGAAGGCGTCGCGGGCGGCGTCCAGCGCCGCCGGCGCGACGCCGGGGCACAGTTTCCCGGTGGCATCGGCAAGCGCCAACGTCTTTTCGGTGAAGGCGTGATAGCGGGGCAGCAGGTGATCCTTGACGATGGCGGCGTTGACCGCGCCGTAGTCGATGGCGTCGGCGGCGGCCCGCGCGGAAGACGCCAGGGCGCCGGCCAGCAGAACGGCGGTCAGGGCGGCCACGGGACGAAACAGAATACGGTGAGGGGTCATAATGAATTCAGGAAGGCGAGCAGGGCCTCCCGCTCCTTTGTGGGTAGTTTTCGAACGGCTTCCCGGGCGGCCTCGGCTTCGCCGCCGTGCCACAGGATGGCTTCCAGCAGGTCGCGGGCGCGGCCGTCGTGCAGGAAGAAGGTATGGCCGCTGACCACCTTGGTCAGACCGATGCCCCACAGCGGTGCCGTGCGCCATTCGCGGCCGCCGGCCAGGCCTTCCGGGCGGTTGTCGGCCAAACCCGGGCCCATGTCGTGCAGCAGCATGTCCGTATAGGGCCAGATCAATTGGTGGGAATGCTCGGGCCGCGCGGGGTCCGTGCGGGTCACGAACTTGGGCTGGTGGCAGGCGGCACAGCCGCTGTCGTAGAACACTTTCTTGCCGGCCAGAACCCGGGGGGCCTCGACGTCGCGGCGCTTGGGCACGGCCAGATTGCGGGCATAGAAGGTGACCAGGGCCAGGATCTTTTCCGAGGCTTCCATGCCGTCGGCGGTGGGATTGTCGGCGTCGGGCGTGGTGCCGCCATCGGGGGCCGTGCGGCAGGCGGTCTGCGCCGGCGTGCAGTCGCCCCAATGGGCGCGGACGACCGGGTTGGAAATGCCGATATCGCCGGCGAAGGCATGGCCCGACTGCTGGCGCACGGTCGGATCGCCCGCCTTCCAGCCGAACCGGCCGAGGGTGGGCCTGCCGGCTTCCCGGTCCCAGACCCGCTGAACGCGGCCGGAAATGCCGTCGCCGTCGGCGTCCTCCGGGTCGGCGCCCTGGACGATGTCGGCCTCGTCGATCATTTCCAGAAGGCCCAGGCCGATCATCGGCGTGGCGACGCGGGGCGAGATCATGGCCTGAGGGTGCAGGGGACCATAGGCCAGGTCGGTGACCGTGTAGGCTGGGCGGCGCAGGCTGATCACCGTGCCGTCGCCCAAGGTGACCGGTTGTTCCGTATAGGTGATGTGCATGCGGCCTTCTGGGTCGATGCCCTGAACCGCGAAGTCCTGCAACTGCGTGCCGTAGGTCGGCTCGGCGATGACGGGGGCGCGCAATTCGGCGAGCAGCCTTTTTTGCGCGTCGCTCTGCGGCGGGATCGACAGACGCAGGAACATGGATACGGCGCTGTCGTCGGGCCAGTTGGCGCTGGGCGGATGGCCGCGCCCGTCCTTCAGGTGGCAGCGCTGGCAGGACCGGGCGTTGAACAGGGGGCCCAGGCCGTCGGCGGACTGGGTCGAGGCCGGGGCGGAAACCCAGAGCCGGCGGAAGAACCCGTTGCCGACCTTGAAATCCAGTTCCCGGGAAAACGGCAGATTAGCGGATGCGTGGGAGAAGGCGTCGGCGTTGATGGCCTTTTGCGAGGTCGCGGCCCCGCCTTGCATGGCTTCGTAGGTTTCGGCCCTGGTGAAGTCCGTGGCCGGCTTCACGACTTCCCGTTCTCTTTCGCCGGACGCAGCGGGGGCGGCGGCGGTCAATGCCGCGACGACGGCGAGGCTGGCCCAACGGGTGGCCGGAAACATGTCAGGCGGGTGTCCTTATCGGCTGAGGCGGCCGTCTGTGGCCGGGCAGGGCGGGCGGCGGCGGTTCGGCAACGCGAACGCCGCTGCCCGTTCTCCCCCTCAGCTATTTGAATACGGCAGACGGATTGTCAAGACTGTCGGAGCCCTCGAAGGACACGCCGGAGAGACCCAGCGGCGCCATCGCGCTCTCGATCGCCTTGGCCTGTGTGACCAGGCCGTCGATCACGTCCTGGATGATCTTGTTCCCGACGGCGTTGCCTTCGCCGATCATCTGGTCATAGGCCATGACACGGCGGTCGGCCATGTCCTTCATCACCTGCATGCGGGCCAGGGTGGCGCCCAGGGCCGCGTCGATCTTGGCCGCCAGCTTGGCATCCTTGGTCTTGATCAGATCGGCCAGGCTCGGACCCTGGACGACGGAGCCGTCGATGCGGGCGTAGCGGCCGGTATAGATGGACATCATGCCGACCTGGTCGAAATAGTGGGAATTATGGGTGTTGTCGGCGAAGCAGTCGTGCTCCTCCTCGGGATCGTGAAGCATGAGGCCGAGCTTGATGCGTTCGCCGGCCAACTCACCATAGGACAGGCTGCCCAAACCCTTGATGATGGCGCCCACACCCTTGGCCTTGTCGGCGGTCACGGCGGCGCGCGCGGCGCCATCGGGGGCCCATTGGCCGACGATGTCCTTGAGGTCCGAAATCAGCAGCGCGGTCGCCGCCGTCAGGTACTGGCCCCGACGGTCGCAGTTGCCGTGGGTGCAGTTCTTGGTGTCGAAGTCCGTGTGCGGCCGGTTGCCCGCACCCGGGCCCGTGCCGTTGAGGTCCTGGCCCCACAGCAGGAATTCGATGGCGTGGTAGCCCGAGGCGACGTTGGCTTCGACGCCGTCGACCTCGTGCAGCGTGCCGGAGATCAGCTCGGGCGTGATCTTGGACGCGTCGATGGTCTTGCCGCCCAGGCGCAGGGACGGATTGGCGATCACGTTGGCGGTGTAATAGGGATTGTCCTTGGAGTCCTTGCCGTAGGACGCATCGACGTAGTCGATCAGCCCTTCGTCGAGCGGCCAGGCGTTGACCTTGCCTTCCCAGTCGTCGACGGCGGCGTTGCCGAAGCGGAAGCCTTCGGTCTGCTGGTAGGGCTGACGCGCGGCGATCCAGGCGGCGCGGGCGCGCAGCAGCGACGCGCGCGAGGGCGATGCGACCAGCTGGGCGACGGCGCCCTGGAGGGTTTCCGCGGTAATCAGGGCGTCCTCGTACATGGCGTGGGCGATGTCGGCATAGGTGTCGAGCACCTTTGCCGGGTCCGCGGCGCGGGCGGGCGCCGTGCCGAACGCCGTGGCCGCCAGCATGCAGCCGGCGGCAAGGGCGGTTGTGAAGTGTTTCATGGGGTTCTCCTTAGGTGCTTTGTGGTCTTGGGCCGCCATGGCGGCTGATCCCGCAGGGGGCTATAAAGTAAGACGTATGAGGCGGCGAAAACCGGTCAATGAATCGTGGATTTTCCGGGGCCGAGGGCCGGTCCGCGCGGACGGATCATCAGCCCCGCGCCGGAAAACACGATGGCCAGACGTCCCGCCAGTTCCATCCCGCTGCGCCGCGCCGCCGGGGGCAGGCGGCAGGCGAACAGGGTGCTGCCGCCCCTGCCCGGGGACTGCAGGCCGGCGATGACATCCATCAACAGGTGTTCGTCGTCGCTGATGTCGGGGCAATGGGGGCAGCGGATGTCGATGGGGGCGGTCGCGGCGGTGGTGAGGACGGTCATCAGGCCGTCCAGCGCCGGATGGGCGGCGGGCACCCCGGCCAGCTTGAACCCGGTGCCGAGGATCGCCTGATCCCGCGCACCGTCGCGCAGACCGCGCATCCACAGCCGCATGGCCCACAACATCAACTGCTCGCCGAACGGCAGTTCGATGAAGGTCGACGGTTCGGCGAAGGCGCGCATGGGGTCAGTCCGCGCCGGTGGCGGCGTCGAAGCTTTCGAGCCCGTGGCGCAGGCCGGCGACGAACGACGCCACGCCCGAACTGCGCAGCGGCACGAAGGGCTTCATGGTCTGGCGGCACAGGCGTTTGACCTGCAGCGCCGCGTCGTGACTGACGCAGTCCGTGGGGAACACCACGGCGTCGGCCTTGACCACGGCGCCGGCCAGTTCGTTGATGGATTTCTCCAGGCCGCCGTCATGATGCAGGAAATGGCCGTTCCAGGCTTCGACCAGGGATTTCAGGCGATGCACGGTCTGTTGCCGGCCGCCGACGTACAGCAGGCTGCGCCCGCCGAGATCGAAGGGACAGGAGGTGTCGCAATCGTCGCCGGCGGGCCCGGTGCCGCGTTCGCGGACCAGGGCCGTTTCCAGGGAGCGGTTCTCGTCGAGCAGGCTGTCGACGAGGCGCGACAGTTCCTCGATGCGGCTGCGCTGTCCGCGCAGGGTGGTGTCGGCCTGGGCGGCGCGGATTTCCATGTGGCGCAGTTCGCCCTGCAGGGCCGGGACCGAGGCGCAGGCGCCGTCGCCGTCCGCCGCCGGCGGGGGAGCGATGCGGATGGCGCGTTCGGGATCGTGGTGCAGCTGGTCGCGCAGGTCGGTGATCAGCTTCTCTTTTTCGTCCAGGCGCTGGCGATGGTGGTTCTGCTGCTTGGCGAGCTTGTCGCGCAGGCCGGCGTTTTCCTCTTCCAGGTCGGTCAGGCGGCGGATGTCGCCCCGGTTGGAGGCGCCGACCAGATGCGACAGCATGTGGACATCGGCGAACATGCGTTCCGACAGTTCCGTGGTCGCGGCGGGGTGGCTGAGGATCGCCCAGTAGGGACCGGGAATGTCGCCGGCGGCCATGGCCTCGACCCAGGCGTCTTCCAGGCCCTTGGCGTCCTTGATCCCGCGCAGGCGGCGGATCGCCGCCGCATGCTTGCGGTCCAGCAGCTTGGTCAGCAGCTTGGCAGCGCGGCCCGGCTGGTCGGCTTCCTTCACGAAGAACCCGTGAAGCTGATAGTCGACGGGGAAGTCTTTGCGGATTTTCAGGGGCAGCTTGCGGGCCAGGGCGCGCAGATCGGCCAGGGTCAGGCAGGTGCCCAGGATCGAGCAATGCCATCCGGCGGTCATTTCCCACAGCCGCTTGCGCCGCGCCGTGGCATGCAGGTGGAGATCGTCGTTGCCGCAAAGGTCGCACATCGGTGCGTGTGTCTCCGGTAGGCCGGGCAGGGGGCGCGTGAAGACCGGCTTGCCGGTGCGCGATGTTCCCTGCCGCAGGGATCGATTGCCGACAGCATATGCAAATGATTATCAATTGCACAAGTGAAAATTTCAGACCTAATTCCCCGGTGCATCCGCCGTCCATGGAAGGCGGCGCGTCGGATTTATTTTGATATCTTTAAAAATGATATTAAAAGAAATTATCTATCTTAATTTATGAGTATCCTGCCATGGAGCTTTCCGATCTCCGCATCTTCGAGGCGGTCGCCCGCACCGGCGCCATGAACCGTGCGGCGGCGGAACTGCATACGGTGCAGTCCAACGTGACGGCGCGGGTGCGCCTGTTGGAGGACGGCCTGGGCGCTGCCCTGTTCGAACGTCATTCCCGGGGCGTGCGCCTGACGCCGGCCGGGGAACGCCTGCTGCCCTTCGCCAAGGCGGCGGCGCGGCTGGTCGCCGATGCCCGGCGCGCGGTCGCCGACGACGGCGTGCCGCAGGGTGATCTGGTCATCGGGTCCCTGGAAACCACGGCGGCCCTGCATCTGTCGCCGGTCCTGACCGGCTTCGCGGCCGCCCATCCCGGCGTCGATCTGGCGATCCGCACGGGCACCACGGCGGAACTGATCGACGACGTCTTGGAAGGCCGGGTCGAAGGGGCCTTCGTCTGCGGGCCGGTCGATCATCCGGACATCGCGTTCGAGACGGCGTTTCACGAGGACCTGGTCGCGGTCACCGCCCCGGGGCTCGCCGATCTGCGTGACCTGACCGCCCAGGGCGAGGTCAAGATCGTGGTCCTGCGCGCCGGATGCTCCTACCGCCGCAAGCTGGAGGAAATTTTGGCCGCGCGCGGGGTGACGGGCCTGCGCATTCTGGAATTCGGCACCATCGAAACCATTCTGGGCTGCGCCGCCGCCGGCCTGGGCGTGACCTTGCTGCCGCGCGGCATCGCCCGTGGCGCCGCCGATCAAGGCCGCGTGCGTCTGCACCCGCTGCCCGCCCGGGAGGGCCGGGTGACGACCCTGTTCATCCGCCGCAAGGACGGCTACCGCGCGCCGGCCATGGCGGCGTTCATGGATCACCTGTATCCCGTCCGCGCCGCCGCCGAATAGGTATCTGCCGGCGAGATAGCGGATATCGCGGGAAACCGTTTTCCGCCGGGTGGCATGCGGGGGTAACCTTCGCTGACCCCTATCCAGCGCCGGAGGACCGCCATGCCTGCCCAGACCCCCCTGATGACCCGCCTGGGCATGACCCTGCCCGTGATCCAGGCCCCCATGGCCGGCGGCAGCGACACGCCGGACCTGGTGGTCGCCGTGTCCGAAGCGGGCGGCCTGGGCTCCATGGGGGCAACCTATCTGACGCCGGATGCCTTCCGGGCGGCCGTCGACAAGGTACGTGGTCAGACCAACCGGTCCTTCGGCGTCAACCTGTTCGCGCCGCAGCCGGTGCCGCCGCGGCCCGAGGGCGCCGAGGCCACGGTTGCCGCCGTCGCAAAGGCGGGGGCCGACGTGGGCGCGCCGGAACCGGTGCTGCCGGAAATCATGGCCGATCCGTTCGACAAGACCTTTCCCGTGGCGCTCGACAGTGGGGCCAAGGTGTTCAGCTTCACCTTCGGCCCGATCCCGTCCGAGGCGGTCGCGGCGCTCAAGACGCGGGGCGTCTTCGTCATGGGCACGGCGACGACCCCGGCGGAGGCGGTCGCCCTGGAACGGTTGGGCGTCGACGCCGTGGTCGCCCAGGGTGGCGAAGCCGGCGGCCACCGGGGCACCTTCGCAGGATCCTTCGAGGCGGCGATGATCGGCACCATGGCCCTGGTGCCGCAGGTCGTCGACGCCGTCTCCGTGCCCGTGGTCGCGTCGGGCGGAATCATGGACGGGCGGGGCATCGCCGCCGCCCTGGCGCTCGGCGCCCAGGCGGTGCAGATGGGCACCGCCTTCCTGACCTGTGACGAGGCCGGCACGCCCGACTGCTACAAGGCGGCGCTAATGGCCGCCCAGCCGGAGCAGACGCGCATCACCCAGGCCTATTCCGGCCGCTTCGCCCGCGGCGTCGAGAACCGTTTCATGGCGATGATGGAAGGCGACGGGGCGGAAGCCGCGCCGCTGCCCTTCCCCTGGCAGAACGCCCTGACCCGGCCCATGCGCACGGCGGCGGCCCAGGCCGGGGACGCCGGTCTGCTGTCCCTTTGGGCGGGGCAGGGGGTGGGGCTTTCCCGGCGCCAGACGGCGGCGGAGCTGATGGCGCGGCTGGCCCGGGAAACCGAGGCGGCGGTCGCCAACCTGACCCGCTGAGCGGCGGAATTGCCATAATATTGCCACGGGATCGCCCGCGTGGCGGCACATCCCGCAGGCTTACTTTACTCCAGTCGATTTACGTCCAACGTCAACGACAGGAGCCAATCATGACTCGCACGGCTACTCGTACTGTTTCTGCTCTTGTTCTCGTGTCGGCCTTGGCGCTGAGCGCCTGTTCGGGCATGTCGAATACGGAGCAACGCACGCTCAGCGGCGGCGCCATCGGCGCCGGCGTGGGCGCCGTCGGCACGGCCCTGACGGGCGGCTGCGTGTCCTGCGGCGCCGCGCTCGGCGGTGCGGTCGGCGCCGGCGCCGGCTACCTGATGGGCAAGGACAAGGAAGACGACAAGAAGAAATAAGACGTCGCCCGGCCGATCCGGCGGCTATCCCCAGCGGTTGCCCGGGATAGCCGCCGTTCGACTTTACGCCGCCCGGTAGCGCGCCAGCCAATGGGCGTAGGGGGCGGGCAGGGTCGTCCATTCCGGCTTGTCGACGCCCAGTTCCTGCGCCGCCATGTAGGGCCAGTGCGGATTGGCCAGCAGCGGCCGCCCCAACATGACGAGATCGGCCTTGCCGTCGCGGATCAGCTGGTCCGCCTGGGCGGGCTGGCTGATGTACCAGCTGGTCGAGGCGGGCAGCCCGGTTTCCCGGCGCACCCGTTCGGCGACCGGCGCCAGGAAGGCGGGGCCCCAGGGGATGTTCGCCTCCGGCGTCGAGAAGCCCACGCTGACGTCGATGAAATCCAGACCCGCTTCCTTGAATCGGTTCACCAGGGCGATGGATTCGGTGAGGGTTTCCTCGTCACGGCCGTCGAACTCGATGACCCCGAACCTGGCTGTCAGCGGCAGGTTTTCCGGCCAGACCGCGCGCACGGCGGCCAGGGTTTCGACCAGGAACCGGCCCCGGTTCTCGGCGCTGCCGCCGTATTCGTCATTGCGCCGGTTGGAATGGGCGGAAAAGAAGCTCTGCGCCAGATAGCCATGGGCGAAATGCAGGACCAGCCATTTGAAGCCGGCGTCGCGGGCGCGTTCGGCGGCGGCCACGAAATCGCCCCGCACGCGGTCGATGTCGGACTTGGTCATGGCGCGGGGCACCTTGGGCAGGCCGCCGCCATAGGCGACGGCCGAGGGGGCGATGGTCTCCCAGCCGCGCGGATCGTCCGGGGCGATGTGGTCGTCGCCTTCCCACGGGCGGTTGGCGCTGGCCTTGCGCCCGGCATGGCCGATCTGGATGCCGGGCACGGCGCCCGCGGCCTCGATCTCGCGGGCGACGGCGGCCAGTTCCGCGGCCTGGGCGTCGTTCCACAGGCCCGTGCAGCCGGGGGTGATGCGGCCCTCGGGCGACACGGCGGTGGCTTCGACGATGACCAATCCGGCGCCGCCCCGGGCCAGGGTCGGGACATGGACGCGGTGCCAGTCGTTGGGCATGCCGTCGTCGGCGGAATACTGGCACATGGGCGACGCCGCGATGCGGTTGCGCAGGGTGACGTCTTTCAGGGTAAAGGGATCGAACAGGGTCGACATCGGAAACTCCGTTATGGGTGGGGGGTTGGCTGTATCGCCATTAGTTCTATAGTTCGATAAATTTCGAACAATAGCAATACCGAAGTTTGCGTGTTACAAAATCATCATGCGACCGTTCAAACACCCGGAGATTGACGCCGTCACGCTGGAGCATCTGCTGCATGCCCTCAGCGACCCGGTGCGCATGGACATCGTCCGCCGCCTGGCCGACGAGGGTGAGGCAAGCTGCAACGCCCTGGACGGCGGCCGTCCGAAATCGAGCATGTCCCACCATTTCCGGGTGCTGCGCGAGGCCGGTCTGGTGTGGACGCGCAACGACGGCACCGCGCACATGAACTCCCTGCGCCGCAAGGAACTGGACAAGCGTTTTCCCGGCCTGATGAAGGCGGTGCTCACGGCGAAGTGAGCAATATCCGGCGGCGTCCGTTTGGCGCGGGCGGCGGCGGGCGTTAGACTTGGGGATGATGAGCAAACATTTTCTCTACGTCGCCGACCCCATGTGTTCCTGGTGCTGGGGCTTTTCCCCGGTCATCGACAAGGTCGCGGAAACCTTTGGCACCGTGGCGCCCGTGCGGGTCATGGTCGGCGGCCTGCGCCCCGGCACGGTCCATCCCATGCGCGGCAAGGACAAGGACTACATCCGCGACCATTGGCATCATGTACAGGACGCCACGGGCCAGCCCTTCGACTTCGCCTTTTTCGATCAGGATGATTTCGTCTACGACACGGAACCGGCCTGCCGCGCCGTCGTCACGGCGCGCAAGATCGACGAATCCCGGGCATTGCCGTTCCTGGCCCATCTGCACCGGGCTTTCTATGTCGACAACCGCAACACGGCGAAGGAAGGCGAACTGGCCGATATCGCCGGCGAGTTCGGCTTCGACCGTGACGCATTCCTCGCCCTGCTGACATCACCCGACATGCGCGAGGAAACCCAGGGCGATTTCTGGTTCGCGCAAAGCTCCGGCATCACCGGGTTTCCGACGCTTCTTGCGGTCGAGGACAAGCAGGCCACGTTGGTCACCGCCGGCTACCTGCCCTGGGACAACCTGGCGGAGCCGCTGGCTGGCTGGGTCGCCGCCTAGGCCGTTTCTTTTCCCTCTCCGTTCGGTCCGGGTTGCTTTTCCGCGCCCCCTTGTCGATGCTGCCGCTCCGGCGTGGGCATCGGCCATGCCGTGAAGACCATCAATAAACGGAATGTGGGATATGGAAGCTCTTCAAGGATTGAAAGTGATTGAACTGGGCCAGTTCGTGGCCGGACCCTTCGCGGCCAAGACGTTGGCCGATTTCGGCGCCGACGTGATCAAGGTCGAGGCGGCCGGGGCCGGCGACGGCTTGCGAAAATGGCGCATCGTGCAGGACGGCACCTCGCTGTGGTGGGAGATCCAGTCGCGCAACAAGCGTTCGGTCTGTCTTGACCTGAAGTCCCCGGAAGACCGTGACGTGGTTCTGGCGCTGGCCAAGGAAGCCGACGTGGTGATCGAGAACTTCAAGCCGGGCACCCTGGAGAAATGGGGCCTGGGCTGGGACCAGCTTCACGCGATCAATCCCAATCTGGTCATGCTGCGGATCTCCGGCTTCGGCCAGACGGGCCCCTACAAGGACAAGCCGGGATTCGGCGTTTTGGGCGAATCCATGGGCGGGCTGCGCTACATCACCGGCGAGCCGGGCCGCGTGCCGGTGCGGGTCGGCATTTCCATCGGCGACACCCTGGCCTCCATGCACGGGGTGATGGGCCTGATGTTCGCCCTGCACCATGTCAACGTGAACGGCGGCGAGGGCCAGGTGATCGACGTCGCCCTCTACGAATCCGTGTTCAACGTGATGGAAAGTACCCTGACGGAATATACCTCCGCCGGCGTCGTGCGCGAGCGCACGGGCAGCGCCCTGCCGGGCATCGTGCCGACCAACGCCTATCTCTGCAAGGACGAGCAATACGTCCTGATCGCCGGCAACGGCGACAGCATCTTCCAACGCCTGATGACCGAGATGGGCCGCCAGGACTTGGCCGATGATCCGGAACTGAAACATAACGACGGCCGCGCGCGGCATGTGGAGCGGATCGACGCGGCGATCCAGGAATGGGCGGCGACCATGACCTGCGACGAGGTTATCGCGCGGTTCGACGCCGTCTCCGTCCCCGTCGGCAAGACCTATACCATCGCCGACATCGTCGCCGACCCCCAGTACCAGGCGCGCGACATGATCCTGGACACGGTGACCTCCCACGGCAAACCCATGAAGACGCCGGGCATCGTGCCGAAGCTGAGCGCCACGCCGGGCCGGGTGAAGCATCCCGCGCCGACCCTGGGCCAGCATACGGACGACCTGAAGCAGCCGGGCTGGCCCCGGCGCACGGATTGAGCGCGCCTGGCCTACGCACAGCAGACGAGGAACAGATGGGAAAACTCCAAGGAAAAGTCGCGATCATCACTGGATCGACCGGCGGCATCGGCCTGAGCGTCGCCCGCCGCTTCGCGACCGAGGGGGCGACGGTCGTCGTCTCCGGCCGCTCGGAAGAAAAAGGCCGGATGGTCGTCGAAGCCCTGCGCAAGGACGGCGGGACCGCCGATTTCGTCGCCGCCGACGTGCAGTCGAAGGCCGATATGGACGCCCTGGCGGCCCATGCGGTGCGGGCGCACGGCCAAATCGACGTGCTGGTCGCCAGTGCCTCCGGCGTGCCGTCGCAGGACACCAACGACCCGAGCGTTCGCGGCATCTTCAACGAGATCGACGTCGCCGCCGTGACCGAGGTCGTGTCCCGCGCGACGGCGGCGAAGCTGCTGCCGCTGCACGCGGTTCTGCCCTATATGATCGCGCGTGAAAGCGGCAGTTGCATGTTCGTCACGTCGGAAGGCGGGCGGGTGCCGACGGCGGGCCAGACCACCGTGGCGCTTTATGCCGGCGGGCTGGTGATGACGACCAAGGTGATCGGCAAGGAGATGGCCCGCCACAAGGTGCGGGTCAACTGCATCGCCGTGACCCTGATCGGGGAATCGCCGTCCTGGGACGGCTTCGAGGGCAAGATCGAAATGACCGACCTGCACCGGGCGCAATACGCCCGCATCCAGCAGCGGGCGCCGTTAGGGATTGCCAATCCCGAGGACATCGGCGGCGTCGCCGCCTTCCTGGCGTCGGAGGATTCGGCCTATCTCACCGGATCGACCATCAGCCCGACCGGCGGCTTGACCTTTCACTGACCGGGGCCGGGTCAGACCGTCCCGTCGACCACGATTTCCAGCAGGTTCGGGCCCGGATTGGCGATGGCCTCGTTCAGGGCCGGACGCACGCGCGCCGGATCGGTGATGCGCTCCGCCGTCAGGCCCATGCCCGACGCCACGGCGACGAAGTCGATGGGTGGGTCGACAAAATCCATGGCGATGTAGTTTTCCGATCCGTGGAAGGATTTCAGGCGCTGCTTGATGATGCGGTAGCCGCCGTTGTTGGCGATCACGTAGGTCAGGGGCAGCTTCATGGCCGCCGCCGTCCACAGGGCCTGGATCGAATACATGGCGCTGCCGTCGCCGATCACCGCGACCACGGGACGGTCGGGCTGGGCGATCTGCACGCCGACGGCGGCCGGCAGGCCCCAGCCGATGCCCCCCGACGCCAGGCCGTGATAGGCGAAGCGATCGCGGAACGGGAACAATTGGTCCAGCAGCCGGGCCGAGGTCAGGCCTTCGTTCACGACGATGGCGTTGTCGGGCAGGACGTCGGTGATCATCTTGGCCATGTGGCGGGGATCGATGGGCTGCGGTCCGTCGTCGTCCGACATATCCATGTTCAGCCGCGTCCGCCGCGCCGACCAGTTGGTCGCGGCCAATGCGGCGATGGAGGCCTTGGCGCGGGCCGCCTGGGCGTCGCCGCCGATCCTGGCCAGCATGTCGGCCAGGGCCGGCAGGGTGGTCTTCAGGTCGCCCAATGCCGCGACCTCGACCGGATAATTCTTGGCGATGTCCCATTCGTTGAGGCCGATCTGCACGATCTTCATGCCGTCGGGAAGGGGGTCGATGGGGCTGTAGACCGACATGGTCAGGGGATCGGTGCCGAGGGCGATCATCAGGTCATAGGGCTCGAGCGCCGCGCGCGCCTGTTTCTGCACCCGTTCCAGCGCCCCCATGAAGCAGGGATGTTCCGACAGGAACTGCGCGCCGTAGGGTGCGGACGATTGGAACACGGGTGCGCCCAGGGCGGTGGCGAAGGCCGCGGCCTCGGCGAGGGCGTCGCTTTTCACCATTTCGTCGCCGACCACGACCACCGGGTTCTCGGCCGCCAGGATGCGCTTGGCGAGGGTTTCCAGCACGTCGTCGGACGGGCGCACGCGGGTGTCGATGCGGGTGGCGGAACCCAGGTCCAGGCCCGCCTCGTCGTTCAGGATGTCGCCCGGCAGGGACAGGAACACGGGCCCCGTCGGCGGCGTCATGGCGACCTTGGCGGCGCGGTGGATGATGCGCGGCAGGTCTTCCAACTGCGTCACCTCGACGGCCCATTTCACCAGGGGCCGCGCCATGGACACCAGATCGCCGTACAGCACCGGCTCCGTCAGGCCGTGGCCCTGTTCCTGCTGCCCGGCGGTCAGGATCATCGGCGTGTTGGTGAACTTGGCGTTGAACAGCGAGCCCATGGCGTTGCCCAACCCGGGTGCCACATGGACGTTGCAGGCGACCAGCTTGCCGGAAGCGCGGGAATAGCCGTCGGCCATGGCGACGACCAGGGATTCCTGCAGGCCCAGGACATAGGTCAGGTCCGGATGGTCGGCCAACGCGTGCATGATCGGCAGTTCCGTGGTCCCCGGATTGCCGAACAGATGGCTGACGCCTTCCTGCTTCAGCAGTTCGAGAAAGGCCGAGCGGCCCCAGATCTTGTTGGCGCTGGTCGTGTCGGTCATGGGGGTCTCTGCCTCGGCTGGGGGATGAAACTGTATACAATCCGGTCTGCGCACAAAGTAACGCGCCGGGCCGGGCGGTCAATCGGGATTTGCGCAAACGATGGACAAATGCAGCGCCAATCCCCAAATTGCCCCCATGTCCAACGACCGAAAACGCATCCTCATCGCTATCACCGGCGCCTCCGGCGCCGTCTACGGCCAACGCCTGCTCGAAATGCTGGCGGACGCGCCCGAAACCGAAAGCCATCTGGTGATTTCCAAGGCCGGGCGGCTGACCATTTCGGCGGAGCTTGACTGCGACGCGGCCGAGATCGAGGCCCTGGCCGATGTCGTGCACCTGGCGGGCAATGTGGGGGCTCCCGTGTCCTCGGGCTCGTTCCGCCTGGACGCCATGATCGTCGCCCCCTGTTCCGTGAAGACGGCATCCAACATCGCCTACGGCAACACGGGCGACCTGATCACCCGCGCCGCCGACGTGATGCTGAAGGAACGGCGGACGTTGGTGCTGGCCGTGCGCGAAACGCCGCTGCATGCAGGCCACCTGGAAACCTTAACCAAGCTGGCGACCCTGGGAGCGGTGATCTTCCCGCCCGTGCCGGCGTTTTACCAAAAACCCCAGGCCATTGCCGACCTTGTCGACCACACCTGCATGCGCCTGTTGGATCAGGCGGGCGTGCATCTGGACGCGGCCCCCCGCTGGGGCGAAGCCGGGGGCATCGCGGCCATCGGCGGCGATAAATCGTGACGAAGCTTTCAGAAAGGCGGACGGTCTTACGGATCCTCATGGCGTTCGTCGGCTTCATGGCCTGCCTGCATCTCGGCACGTCGCGGGCGGCGGCCTACGACCTGGGCGACTTCGACTGGTGCTTCAACACCATGCCCAAGGTCTACGACCGGGCGTTCGATGCCTGTGTCGACGCCAACTGCATGCGCATCAGCAACAAGAAGGTGTCCCGGAAACAGGGATGCTACCAGGCCTGCAAGGGCGAAGCCGTGGACGCCTGCCTGGCTCAACGGACCCAGGGCGCCGCGCCCAAGGCCGTCATGCGGCCGGCGCCGTCATCCGCCCCGGCGGCAGGGAATGCGGGGCAGAGGCCAACACCCGCCGCAGCGCCGGAAAGCGCCGCCGCGCCGCCGGCGCCGGACAATGCGGCGGCCTCGGCACAGGGCGAACGGGAAGGTTTTTTCTCCCGCCTTCTCGGCGGCTTCGGCGGGGAGCCGGAGCAGCCGGCTTCGCCGCAGGCGGCAGTCACTCCCAACGAGGCGCCTGCCCAAATATCCGAGGGCGAAGGCAAGCGCGAAGGCTTCTTCACGCGCATCGCCAAGGGCTTCAACGAGGGCATCACGGACGGTTTCGACGCCGACTACAACTGGTGCCGCGACCATTCGGGCGGGCAGTTCCAGGACCTGCTACAGCACTGCACGCGGGGCTGCCTCGCCGGACCGTCCGCCAGCGCCAGCAAGCGCCAGGGCTGCATTCAGTCCTGCCGCTCCAGTTCCGTCCGCGCCTGCATCGCCAAGCGGGACGGTAAATAGGCGCAGCGCCTTTCCGCTCAGAACCGATAGACCTCCTTCGCCACGGCATAGGTATTGGCATAGGCCTGCACCGAGAGTTCTATGGGGTCCGCGTAGCCGCCGCCCAGGCCTAAGGACACGGGGATGCCGCGGCTGCGGCATTCCGTGAGCACCAGGCGGTCGCGCCGGGCGAGGCCGTCCAGGGTCAGGGCGAGGCGGCCGAGCCGGTCTTCGGCCAAGGGATCGACCCCGGCCTGATAGAGCACCAGGTCCGGGCGGAAATCGAACACGGCGGGCAGATGGTCGGCGAGGGCCTTCAGGTAGGCCGCGTCCTCCGTGCCGTCGGGCAGGTCCACGTCCAGGTCCGAGGCCACCCGCTGGTGAGGAAAGTTCTTTGCCCCCTGCATGGAGAACACGAAAACGTCCGGATGGCCGGCCAGGATGGCGGCGTTGCCGTCGCCCTGATGGACGTCCAGATCAATGATGGCGATGCGCGTCGCCCAGCCCTCGGCCAGGACCTTCAGCGCCGCGATGGCGAAATCGTTGAAAATGCAGTAACCCGCGCCGAAGTCACGATGGGCGTGGTGGGTGCCGCCTGCCAATTGGCCGGATAGGCCGAATTCCAAGGCCGCCTCCGCCGCCGCCACGGCCCCGCCCATGGTCGCGGTGACGCGGTCGACCAGATTGCGGCTCCACGGCAGGCCGATGCGGCGCTGCGCCTGGGCGTCCAGATGGCCGTCGCGCACCGCCGCCACGTATCCGGCGTCATGAGCGCGGGCAATGTCGCCCGGTTCTACCAGGGGCGACGGCAGGATTTGGTTCGCCGTCAGAAGGCCGTCGCGCACCAGTTGCTCGCGCAGAAGGACATACTTCCGTCCCGGAAAGCTGTGGCCGTCGGGCAGGGGAATGACAAACCGGTCGGAGGTGAAGAAGCGCATGGCGCCGGAGTCTAGCCTTCGGCGTCATGGTGAGAAACCGCTTTGACGCGGCGGCCTGGGGACATTACCACTTGGGTTTCCGTTGCGGCCGGATCCCCGACGCAGAGACCAAGGACCCCACGATGTCGGCGACCCGGCTTATCTTCGCTGTCTTCATGGCGCAGCTGCTGGCGCAGATCGGCGCCTATACGGTGCCGGCGCTGCTGCCCATCTTCATCGCCGAATGGAGCCTGACCAATACGGAGGCCGGCTGGCTGACGGGCATGTGGGCGGCGTCCTACGTCTGCGCCGTGCCGATCCTGGTCAGCCTCACCGACCGCATCGACCCCAAGCGCCTGTATCTTGCCTGCGTCACGCTGACGACCCTGACCCATCTGGGCTACGCCTTCCTGGCCGAGGGGTTCTGGTCGGCGCTGTTCCTGCGCGCCCTTGCCGGCATGGCCTGGGCCGGCTGCTACATGCCGGGGCTCAAGGTGCTGTCCGACCGGCTCGAGGGCCAGGCCCAGACCCGGGGCGTGTCCTGGCATGCGGCCGGCGTCGGGTTCAGCGGCGCCCTGTCGTTCCTGTTCGCGGGCACCATCGTCAGCTTCGCCCCCTGGCCCTGGGTGTTCGGCGGGGCCAGCATCTGCACCGTGGGGGCCTTCCTGATCATGGCCTTCGCCGTGTCCGACCAGCCCGCGAAACCGGCCGCCGCCGGGGTGCCCAAGACGGAACGCCCGGCCCTGTTCGATTTCCGCCCCGTGCTGCGCAACCGCTCGGCGCTCGCCTATTCCATCGGCTACGGCGCCCATTGCTGGGAGCTGTTCACCCTGCGCTCCTGGGGAGTGACCTTCCTGACCTTCACGGCGGCGGCCTGGGGCGGCGGCGAGGGCTTGCTCGCCCCGACCTCCATCGCCTTCGCCATGGGGGTGCTTGGCACCTGGTCGAGCGTCGGCGGCAACGAGATGTGCATCCGTTTCGGCCGCCAGCGGGTGGTCCTGGCCGTGATGGCGCTGGCGATGATCTTCGCGCTGGGCATCGGCTGGGCGGCGGCCGTGGGTTACGGCCTCGCGGTAGCACTCTGCCTTATGTACAACGTGGCGGTTTATGCCGATTCCTCGGCGCTCACGGCCGGCACCTCGGGCAGCGCCGAGCCGGGCCGCCGGGGGGCGACCCTGGCCGTGCATTCGACCATCGGCTACATCGGCGGCTTTCTCGGGCCGCTGGTGTTCGGCATCGTGCTCGACCTTGCGGGCGGGACCGGGGTCACGGGCTGGGTGCTGGCGTTCGGGCATCTGGCGGTCATCATGCCGCTCGGCATCGCCGCGTTCCTGTACCTGCGGCCCCACGACCTGCCCGGCGACCGCACGGTGAACGGCCTGCGTCCGGCCGGGGACGCGGCGGACAAGCCGTGACCGCGCCCCCGCCGGAAACGGCGTCCTAGGCGAATTCGACCAGGGTCAGTTCGAACGTCAGCGCCTTGCCGGCCAGGGGGTGGTTGGCATCCAGGGTGACGTCCTCGTCGTTGAAGTCGAGCACGAGCAGATTCAGCGGATTGCCCGTCTCGTCCGTTGCTTCCAGGACGGCGCCGACGTCCAACGGGATTTCCGCCGGGATGGTCGAACGCGCCACGGTTTGAACCAGGTCCGGGTTGTGGTCGCCGAAGGCGTCGTCGGGCTCCAGAGTGATTTTTTTCGTGGCGCCCTCGGTCATGCCGGCCAGGGCGTCTTCAACCCCGGGGAGAATCTGCCCGCCGCCCAGGGTGATTTCCATGGGGGCGCGGTCTTTCGAGGTGTCGAAGGTCGTGCCGTCATCCAGGGTTCCGGTGTAGTGGACACGCAGGGTGTCTCCGGTTGTTGCCTGCTTCATCTGTTCGCTTCCTTTTTCTGCCAGTCATCGGCTTCAACAGAACGTCACCAAGCAACGAGACATCGAGACGACGGTGGACGAGCCACGCGTACCCGGAGCGGACCAATTGAAGAATCCGCCCGAGGGTACAAGGGCCGGCCAGCGGGGGAAACCCCTTAACCCGGAAAAGGCTCGGCAATTGAATGAGATATCGGGGACGTGCCGCGCGTTATTCGCCGATCGGCCGACCGCCCTTGACCACGGGGCCGGTCCGGGCCGGCGGGGCCAGGGAGAAGCGCCGCCCGAAGGTTTCGAAAAAGAGCGCGTGGTTGGGACCTTCGCCGACGGCGCGCAGGCGGCGGCGGAATTCGGCCTCGTCGATGTCGCCGGGCAGGCGGCAAAGGTTGTCGAAATCCTTTTTCGACCAGGCGGGGCCGGACCATTGGGCATCGAGATGGGGCAGGGGACCGTCGACCGTCAACAGGTCCGGGACCATGCGCGTGAGCAATCCCGTGACCAGGTCGCGGGCCAGGGTTTCCAGGGCCAGGCGGTCCATGCCGGGGATGATGGCGGCTTCGTCGACGTCGACGATGGGGCCCGCGTCGATTTCCGCCGTCAGTTCGTGGAGGGTCGCCCCGAAGCGGTCCAGGCCATCATACAGCGCGAACACGGAGGGATAGACCCCGCGCACCCAGGGCGGGCCGGGATGGACATTGTAGGCCGGGCCGGGCAGACGGCCCAGCACCGCCTCGGGCACGATCACGTCCGTGCAGAAGGCGATCAGGCGCAGATCATCGGTGGGGGACGCCGTCGCCTGATCCAACTCGTCGCGGCTGCTGACGCCCTGAATTCGGGCGTCCGGGGCGGCATCCCAGAAAATCCGGGTCAGGCCCGGCAGTTCGTCGGCATCGGCCAGCAGCAGGATATGTTTCATTGCCGCCGGCCCGTCCGATATCAGCCGGTATTCCGCGCGAACAGGCGGTCGGCGACGTAGGGGTTGGTTTCCCGTTCGTGCCCGAAGGTCGACAGCGACCCGTGGCCGGGCACGAAGGTGACGTCGTCGCCGAGCGGGAACAGATTCTCGCGGATGGACTTGATCAGGGTGTCGAAATCGCCGCGCGGAAAGTCGGAGCGCCCGATGGAGCCTTGGAACAACACGTCGCCGACGAAGGCGACGCGCTCGCCCGCATGAAAGAACACGACATGGCCCGGCGTGTGACCGGGGCAATGCAGCACGTCGAAGGTCTGTTCGCCGACCGTGCAGGTGTCGCCCTGGTCCAGCCAGCGGTCGGGGGTGAAGGCCCGCAGTTCGCCGAACCCGTATTCCCGCCCCTGGGTGGGAAGCTGGTCGATCCAGAAGATGTCGTCGGGATGGGGGCCTTCGATGGGCAGACCGAACTCCTCGGCCAGGTCGGCGACGGCGCCCGCATGATCGAGATGGCCGTGGGTGACGAGAATTTTCTCCAGCGTCACGCCCGCCTCATCGACGGCGGCCTTCAGGCGATCAACCTCGCCACCCGGATCGACCAGGGCGGCCTTCAGGGTGTTTTCGCACCACACCAGGGAACAGTTTTGTTGCAATGGGGTGACGGGGATGACCGCGGCTCTCATATTAACCTTTTGATTTTGTTTGATTAATTTTACCGAGTGAGGCCGGTCACAGCAATCGGGACCGAAAAACGCATAAAATTCAGACCGGTGAAGAATGCATATGCCGGTACAGACCCTACAACAATCATGGGCGGCCTGCATATTGAAAGGGTGAGAAACATGAGCGGCATGACAGCCTATCTGGGCATTATCCTGGGCGCCGCCGGTATCGTGTTCGGGGTCATCGCGTTGATGGTTTCGGCGGAAATGTCCCGGCGGGTGACGACGTTGATCGATACCCGGTTCGAACAATCGGAACTTGAACTTCTCAAAAGTCTCGACAAGCAGGACCGCGAGTTGAAACGCCAGCGTAGGGTCCTGGGTGAGGCGCTCGGCGCCATGGAGGATCAGTTCAAGGCGGCGTCGACGGGGACCGATGAACTGCGCCAGCGTCTGAACGCCTTCAGTCAGGCCCTTGACGATGTCCGCAACGTGCGCCGGGTCATTCCGACGGACGAAGAGCGCGGGTTCACGGCAAAAGTTCAGTCAAAAGAAAGTTTTGTTTCGGCGTCGCCTTTCTCGGACTAATATACATGAACGCTAATCTGGTGCCTTGTCCCGGCACCGGGTGGCGCGCATGAATGCCCGGCCGCCGCAGTGCCGGGTTTGGGGCCAGAATGGCCGTAACGATCTGTCCCGACGCCACAAAAAATCAGGCGTGGAAAGATATATGTTCGGGGTGATGGAATGGGTGAAGCCTCGTCTTTCGCCGATCTGGCGACCATAGCTGCCGGAATCGCGGTCATCATAGGTGTCGTCGCCTTGCTGACCTCCGCCGAAGTGGCCAAGCGCCTTCAGGCCCTGGTCAATCAGAAGCTCAAGGACAGCGAAATCAAGCTGGCCGTGTCCCTGCAGCAGCAGGACCAGCGGATGACGACCTTGCGCCAGATCATGTCGCAGAACGCCGAAGACCAGGAAACGGCGATCCGCACCATGCGTCAGGACATCAAGGAACTTAAGGAATGCGTCGGCCTGATGCGCGAAATCCTCGACCGCATGGATACCCGCAACGCCCATGATCCCAACGCCCCGCGTCATCGCCGGGCGTCGAACGGGTAGCCGCGCGGGGTCAGCCCCGGGGGGCCGCTTCGCCGGTCAGGTCGTATTCGTCGGCGCCCGTGATCCGGACCTGGACCATGTCGCCCGGGCGCAGGTTTTTCCCGCCCGATACACGCACGGCGCCGTCGATTTCCGGCGCATCCGCGTAGCAGCGCCCGACGGCGATGCCGTCCTTGCCGGCGGCTTCGTCGATCAGCACATCCAGGTCGCGCCCGACCAGGCGGCCTAAGCGCCTGGCGCTGATGTCCTGCTGAACTTCCATCAGGCGTTCCCAGCGGTCCTGCTTTTCGTCCTCGTCGAGATGGTCGCCGAGCGTCTGGGCGCGGGCGCCCGCGACGTTTTCGTACTTGAAGCAGCCGACGCGGTCGAGTTCGGCCTCCTGCAGCCAGTCGAGCAGAAAGTCGAAATCATCCTCGGTCTCGCCGGGAAAGCCGACGATGAAGGTCGAGCGCAGGACAAGGTCCGGGCAGTCGCGGCGCCATCCCTTGATGCGCTCCAGCGTCTGTTCCTGATGGGCGGGACGGCGCATGGCCTTGAGAACGCTGGGGCTGGCGTGCTGAAACGGAATGTCCAGATAGGGCAGGATCTTGCCCTCGGCCATCATGGGGATGACCTCGTCGACGTGCGGGTAGGGGTAGACGTAATGCAGGCGAACCCAGATGCCGAGTTCCGCCAGCCCCTGGCACAGGTCGAGGAACCGGGTGCGGTATTCGCGTTCGCGCCAGATTTCGCGGGGGAACTTGGTATCGATGCCGTAGGCGCTGGTGTCCTGGGAGATCACCAGCAGTTCCTTGACCCCGGCTTCGGCCAAACCCTCGGCTTCCTTCAGCACGTCGCTGATGGGGCGGCTGGTCAGGGGGCCGCGTAGGCTGGGGATGATGCAGAAGGTGCACTTGTTGTTGCAGCCCTCGGAAATCTTCAGATAGGCGTAATGGCGGGGCGTCAGCTTGATGCCCTGGGGCGGCAGCAGATCGACATAAGGATCGTGGGCCGGCGGCAGCGCCTGGTGGACCGCGGTCATCACCGATTCATACTGATGCGGGCCGGTCACGGCGAGCACGCCCGGGTGGATTTCCCGGATCAGGTTCTCGTGCACGCCCAGACAGCCGGTGACAACGACCTTGCCGTTTTCCGCCATGGCCTCGCCGATGGCTTCCAGGGATTCGTCGCGGGCCGTTTCCAGGAAGGCGCAGGTGTTGACGATCACCAGATCGGCGCCGTCATAGCTGTCGACCAGGTCATAACCCTCGGCGCGCAGCCGCGTCATGATGCGTTCGGAATCGACCAGCGCCTTGGGGCAACCAAGGCTGACCAGACCGACCTTTGGGGCGGTCATTACGGGCGCTTTCCGGCGCGGTTTGGCGGCGGATTTGCCCACGGCATTCGACGGGGAGGTGCTCATGGCGCCTCTATTATCCCAAAACGCGGCTCCTGTCCGGAAATTTTAAGAGCTCAGGTCGCCGCCCGCCGCCGGCCCGCAACCGCCAGCGACAGGGCGAAGGCGCCGCAGCCGCCGGCCAGCACGGCGCCGCAGATCACCAGCAGCTTGGCGTATTTGTGACCCAGCCCGAACAGGGGTTCGATCAGCGCCACATGGCCGCCGGCTTCCAGCATGTAGAGGGCGCCCCCGGCGATCGCCAGGGCGAAGGCGAGACCATAGGCCCAGGCCTGGACGCGCAGGCCGCCCATGACGTTGAACAGCACCACGGGGGCCAGGAACATGGACGCCGTGCCCGATACGGCGACGGCGGCGAACAAGTCCGTGTTGCCGAGGAACAGGAACCCCAGCCCGCCCAGCAGAAACCCGGCCATGACCAGCCGCCCGTTGCGCACGGAGGGCACCATCACCCGCATGTCGGCGGCGACCAGCTTGGACGCGCTGGCGAAGGTTGAATCGAGGGTCGAGACCGCCGAGACCACAAGCGCCAGGTTGAACACGAGCATGGCAGGTTCGCCCAGCAGCCGGGTCAGGACGGCCACCATGGCCTCGCCCTCGCCCTTATTGAGGCCGGCGTAGACGCCGATCACGCCGAAAACCAGGATGCCGGCGATGGAAATCCAGGCCGCGTGCAGGAAGCTTTTGCGCGTCGTCGCCCGGTCGGCCAGGAAACCGCGGTCCATCATCACCGGATCGTGGAGCGGATAGCTCCAGATCTGCAGCAGGGCGACGGCCAGCAGGATCCAGCCGGGGCCGCCCGCGTCGGGGCTGGAGCCGATCACCGCGGTCATGTCGAAATCGGACCGGGCCACGGTCAAGGCCAGCAAAACCGCGAGTCCGAGGTAGAGCAGGGCCGTCTGCATCACGTCCGTGCGCAGCGCCGCGCGCAGGCCGCCCATCATGGAATAGCCCAGGGTCAGCACGGCGATGGCGACGATGGCCAGGGTGTAGCCGGTGGTGCCTGCCGCGCCGAAGATGATGCCGATGACCAGCAGGTTGGCGAACACCTCGCTCAACAGCCGCACGCCGACCACCAGGTTGTAGGTCCAGCAGCCCATGGCGCCGTAATGATCGGCGAGAAACTCGTGCACGCTGCCCGCGCCGTGGCGGAAGCGGATGCGGTCGACGATCACGCCGCCGGTCAGGAAGCTCAGGTAATAGGCCGCATAGGCGAGGGCGCCCGAGATCCCGTAATAAAAGCCCAGGATCGCCGCGTTCATCAGCGAGCGCGCGAAAATCCAGGTCGTGACCTGGGACAGGGTCAGGGTCACGAGACCGGGTGCGCTGCCATCGTCGCCCGTGCCGCGAAAGAAGCCCTCGACGGTGCGGACCCGGGGCGACAGCAGGAAACTGGCGACGGCGACCGCGGCGATGGCGGCGATGAGGGCGAAGGTCATGATGAGGTGGGCTCCGGCGGGTCTGATTTCCCTACCCTTAGCCGACGTGGCGGGAGTCAAGAACGCACGTTTTCTTGAACACCTTGTGTGCTTGCCGCCGCCGCGGCCCCATCCCTGGGGGCGGAATGGGCTTTTGCCCGGAAAAAAACCTGCGCTATCGGGAATTCCCTTTGCCTGCTCTGCGTCTTAGAATATTGACATCGGACAAGGACGGTCGCCCTCCATTCGCCTTGAATTGCGCGAAACCGGGGGGCGTTCCGGACGGGATTGAATTTTCCCGCCGGTAAGGCGTCGCGCAGGAGAACACACTATGGACTATGAAAAGGTATTCCAGGACGCCGTGGACAAGGTGAAGGGCGAGGGCCGCTACCGCGTCTTCGCGCACCTGGAACGGCATTCAGGGAATTTCCCCCACGCGACCCGCCACCACCCCGACGGCTCGACCTCGGATGTCGTCGTCTGGTGTTCCAACGACTATCTGGGCCAGGCTCAGAACAAGGATGTCCTGGCCGCCCTGTCGGAAGCGGGGGCGCGCATGGGCGTCGGTTCCGGCGGTACCCGCAACATCGCGGGCACGACCTATCTGCATGCCGAACTGGAACAGGAACTGGCCGACCTGCACGGCAAGGAAGCGGCCCTGCTGTTCACCTCCGGCTATGTGTCCAACGACGCGGCGATCTCGACCATCGCGCAGCTGATGCCCGACTGCATCATCCTGTCGGATGCCCTGAACCATGCGTCGATGATCGCCGGCATCCGCCATTCCGGCTGCGCCAAGAAGATCTACCGCCACAACGACATGGCGCATCTGGAAGAAATTCTGAAAACCCTGCCCAAGGCGGCGCCCAAGCTGATCGCCTTCGAAAGCGTCTATTCCATGGACGGCGACATCGCCCCCATGCAGCAGATCTGCGACCTGGCCGACAAGTACGGCGCCATGACGTACCTCGACGAAGTCCATGCCGTGGGCCTGTACGGCGATAACGGCGGCGGCATTTCCGAGCGCGAAGGCGTCGCCGACCGCATCACGGTGATCGAGGGCACGCTGGCCAAGGCCTTCGGCCTGATGGGCGGCTATATCGCCGGCTCGACCGCCATGGTCGACGCCGTGCGCTGCGCCGCCCCCGGTTTCATCTTCACTACGACCCTGCCGCCGCCATTGGTTGCCGGGGCCATCACCTCGATCCGCCATGTGCGCGCGACCAACGATCTGCGCGTGCGGCACCAGGAACGGGCCCAGCGCCTGAAGGACCTGTTGGTCGAAGCGGGCCTGCCGGTGATGCCGTCGGTTACCCATATCGTGCCGCTGATGGTCGGTGACGCCGTGCGCTGCAAACAGGCGACGGACATGCTGCTGGACGACTACGGCGTCTATATCCAGCCCATCAACTATCCGACCGTGCCCGTGGGCACGGAGCGCCTGCGCATCACGCCGTCGCCGTTCCACGACGACGCGGTGATGGATGATCTGGTGGCGGCGCTGAAGGACGTGTGGATGCGCCTGCAGCTGCAGAAGGCGGCCTAGCATGCGCCTGCAACTCGCCACCTGGCCCGAGGTCGAAACCTACCTTGGCGCCTCCAAGGGCGTGATCATCCCCGTCGGCTCGACCGAACAGCACGGCCCCACGGGCTTCATCGGCACGGACGCCCTGTGTCCAGAAATCCTCGCCTACGGCCTGTCGGAACAGCGCGCCGCCGAAGGGCGCGAGGTGATGATCGCACCGACGCTGTCCATCGGCATGGCGCAGCACCATCTGGGCTTCGCCGGATCGGTGACGCTCAGGCCTTCCACCATGATCGCCATGGTCCAGGACATCGTGAATTCACTGGCCAAGCATGGGTTCGAGCGGTTCTTTTTCTTGAACGGCCACGGCGGCAACATCGCGACCTTGAACGCCGCATTCTCGGAAATCTATGCGGAACACAGCCTGGGCCGGGCCGGGGACAACCGCCCGCCCGTGCGCTGCACCCTGGTCAACTGGTTCGAGTGCGACAGCGTCATGAAGATCTCGGCCGAGACCTTCGGTGACGACGACGGCGCGCACGCGACCTGCGGCGAGGTCAGCCTGACTTATTTCGGGTTCCAGAAGGACGCAGCCCGCGTGCGGGATGCGGCGATGACGCCCGGCCGCGCCGGCGACGGCCCGATCTTCGACTGCGACGACTACCGCCGCCGTTTTCCCGACGGGCGCATCGGATCGGACCCGCGCAAGGCGACCATCGAGGCCGGGGAAGTTCTTTATAATGCGGCGATCGAGGAGATCGGCCGGCGTTACGACGCCTTTGTCGGCGCGGCCTGACGTACCCCGGTCCGTGCCATGCAGGACCGTACCCGCATCCTCCACCTGACGGACCTGCACCTGCGCCAGTCACTCTCCGGTACGGCGAAACGGCCGGAACGCCTGTCCCGCGACATGCCCGCCGTGCTCGACCGCCTCGCCGGACGGATCGACACCCTGGGCGCCGACGTGGTGGTGGTCTCGGGCGACCTGCTGGACATCCCGGACGACTACATCGACGGCGCGAATGCGGACACCGGCTGGCGGGCGGAGACGGCGGCGGCTTCGGTCGCCGATTATCGCCTGTTCCGCGATCTTCTGGAAAATCTCGGGCGGCCCTTCATCGCCGTGCCCGGCAACCATGACGTGGTCGATCTGTTCGACACGGCCTTCGCCGACCAGACCCCGCTGCGTGACGTCGTGGGCCTGCGCTTCGTCTGCTTTCGCGATGACCTGAACGGCGACCGCGCGCCGGTCCGCGGGGCCGAAAACCGGGCCCTGTTCGAAACCGCGCTCGCGGACGGCGCGGACGGGCCGCCGCAGATCCACGTGCAGCATTACATGATTGATCCGCCGACCTTCGCCAGGTGGCGCTATCACTACACGGACGCGGATTGGTACCGGGACCGCATCAACGCCTCGGGCCGCGTGCGCGCGGTGCTGTCGGGCCATTACCATCCCGGCAGCCATCTGGTGTCGGACGCAGGCGTGCATTATTCCGTGCCGCCGGCCTTCTGCTCCGCGCCGCATCCCTTCCGCCTTGTCGATGTCATGCCGTCGGGAGTACTTGGCGTGGAGGACCGTAGCGTAGACAATGGCTGATCACGGGACAGGATGGGAATCTCAAGCCGATGAAAAAAGCGCTTATCATCTTCCTGACCGGGGGATTTCTCGGCGTCTTCGCCGGGGTCGCCCTCGGCATCTTCGCCTATCCCTATATCTTCCTGGCCGATGTCGTGGCCCAGGAAGCGGCCCCCGCGGACGCCGCCGCCAAGCCCGTCGCCACGGGAAGTTTCATCCATGCCAATCCGTCTGACCCCATCCATTACGGAAAGGGCGGGGTCACGGTCTACGAGCGCGCCGTGCGCCTGGAGCCGGATTTCGAAGTCGGCCCCGGGCCCAAGTACCATGTCTATCTGGTGCCTCTCGACGCCGTGACGCCGGACACCCAGGTCGCCAAGACCATGTTCGTGGACCTGGGCCGCCTTCGCGCCTTCAAGGGCAGCCAGAATTTCAACATCCCCGACGGCCTGGACCTCAAGTCCTTCGGCCATGTCGTGATCTGGTGCGAACAGTTCGGGGTTCTGATCTCGCCAGCGAAGTTGAGTTTCTAAACAGACGTCATTCGGTCAGGGCCGGGTATACGCCGTCCTCGTCGTGCACCTCCAGCCCCGTCAAGGGCGGGTTGAAGGTGCAGATCATGCGCATCTCCTCTTCGGCACGCAGCAAGTGCTTTTCATTGCCGTTGAGGGCGTAGAGCGTGCCGGCCTCGATCGGGTAGGTGGGGCCATCGGGCAGCACCTCGATCTCGCCCTTGCCTTCGATGCAGTAAACGGCTTCCAGGTGATTTTTGTACCAGATCAGCGTTTCCGTCCCGGCATGGATCAGGGTGTCGTGCATGGAAAAGCCCATGCCGGCGTCGCGCAGGATCAGGCGGCGGCTGGTCCAGGTGCCGCCTTTGACTTCGTGCTCGGTGCCGAGCACGTCGTCGAGCTTCTTCACAATCATGTTTTTTTGATCTTTCTTTAGGCCGCGTCCGTCGCGTTTTCAGAACCACGCTTTTTGATCACGCGTGCCGCGGCTTCAACCAGCGTCTGCAGCCCCTTTTCAAGGGTCAGGTCATCGATCGTCAGCGGCGGCATGATCTTGGCGACCTGATCATCAACACCGGCTGTTTCCATCACCAGACCGTTTTGAAAAGCTTCCTGGCATATGTCGACGGCAAGGCCTTCCTCTTCGCTGACCAGTCCCTGGACCATCCCACGTCCGCGAACGCGCAGATTGGCTTCCGGATGGGCATCAACGATTTCGGAAAGACGTTCGCGGATGCGCCGCCCTTTGATGGCGACGTCTTCTTCCAACACGCCGTCACGCCAGTAATCCAGGGCCTTGGTTGCCGATACGAAAGCCAGGTTATTGCCCCGGAACGTGCCGTTGTGTTCGCCGGGCTTCCAGATATCCAGGTCCGGACGAATCAGCACCAGCGCCATCGGCAGGCCCAATCCGCTGATGGCCTTGGACAGGCAGATCAGGTCCGGCATGACGGCCGCGGGCTCGAAGCTGAAGAACGGACCGGTCCGCCCGCATCCCATCTGGATGTCGTCAACGATCATCAGGATGTCGTGCTGGGTGCAGATGGCGCGCAACCTGCGCAGCCATTTCCAGCCGGCGAGGTTGATGCCGCCCTCGCCCTGGACCGTTTCGACGATTACGGCGGCGGGCTTGTCGATGCCGCTGCCTGCGTCCTTCAACGTCTTTTCAAAGTAATCGAGCGTATCGACGTCTTTGCCCATATAGCCGTCGAAGGGCATGGTGGTGACGTTGTTCAGCGGCACGCCCGCGCCCGCGCGCTTGGAGGCGTTGCCGGTCAATGCCAGCGCCCCCGCCGTCATGCCGTGAAAGGCGTTGGTGAAGCTCACCACGTTGGTGCGGCCGGTGACCTTGCGCGCAAGCTTGAGCGCGCTTTCCACCGCGTTGGTGCCGGTGGGGCCGGGGAACTGGATTTTGTAGTCCATCCCGCGCGGCTTCAAGATCACCTCGTGGAAGGTCTTGAGGAACGTTTCCTTGGCTTCGGTCCCCATATCAAGGCCGTGAATGATGCCGTCTTCGGCCATGTAATCCATGACGGCCTCTTTAAGCTCGGCGTTGTTGTGACCGTAGTTCAACACGCCCGCACCGGCGAAAAAGTCGATGTACTGCGTGCCGTCCTGGTCGGTCAGCTTGGCGTCCTTTGCCTTGGTGAAAACCGTGGGGAAGTTGCGGATATAGCCACGGACATTGGATTCATGTCTTTCGAAGGTGTTCATCGGGTAATCCTCGTTAGGTAATGTCAGAGATGGGGGCGATCACGTAGAGGTCTTCCGCCTCGTGACCATGACCATCGGGAAAATCGTCGGCGGTGAAGCCGGTGCGAACGTCCAGTTCAGCATCACGGCTTTTGGCGAAAGCCGCGAACAGCGCGGCGGAGGCCTTGTTTGACCGCGTCACCGTGGCTTCCATGGTGCGCACGCCTGCGTTTGCTTCGCGCGCGAGCAGATTGTCGAACATCCGTTTTGCGATGCTGAGGCCGCGGAAATCCGACAACACGGCCACCTGCCAGATAAACAGGACATCCGGGCGCGACGGAATGCGGTGCGCCATGACGAAACCGGCGGGTTTTCCATAAACCTCGGCAATGGCGCAGGTGCTTTGGAAATGGCGTCCCGCCATCATGTATGCGTAAGGGGAATTCAGGTCCAACCCGCCCGCGTCGCGCGCCAGTTCCCACATCAAAGCGCCTTCGTCTATGGACGGCGCGCGTATGCCCACGCCATCGACGTCAAGTATGGCTTCAGTGGCGGCGATTTTGACCTCGTTTGGTGTAAAGGAGGCGCCGCCAATGGTAGTTGAAGGATCCGAGGGTTCCGTTGTCAGTGCTTGGTCGGGCATGAATTTTTCCTGTTATTTTTCGCTGCGGATATGAACGTACAAAAAGAACCGTGCCCACAAACGTGAGCACGCCGGTTCGGTCGCCGGCCCAAAGGGCCGGCTGGGCTTAGGTACTAGACCTGGAAGGGGATCAGATGTTCGGAATCCGGCATGGCGTATTTGCCAATGAACACCCAGGTCGGAGCGACGGTGCTGCGGACGCACTGAGGCACCTCTGCGGCTTGTTTGCGCAGGGTGATAGCCTCATTTTTAGCGATACGCTCAATCACTGTTGGTGCTGGAATCAATTTCAAACATCGCGCCAAACCCTACTGATTTTATCGGAAATGTCAAATGACGGCCCCGTGACACAGGCCACCGGCACCTATCAAATGGCTGTTTCCGGCTATAATCCGGGGCTTGACGCACGGTTCGGCTGATCCAGGGTAAAGTACCTCCCACGGGTAAACCGACGCTTCCAATCTTGAAACTAGAATTGTATACAATCCGCCATGAATTTCGAACTCACCGAAGAACAGCGTCTGTTTCAGGACGCGGTCGGCGCATTCGCCCGGGATCACCTGGCCGAGGGCGCTCTTGAACGCGCGCATGCGGGGGAATACCCGCGTGACGTGGCAAAGCTCATGGCCGAAAACGGCCTGTTGGGCATCACCATCGCGGAAGATGACGGCGGCCAGGGCGGCAGCCTGATGGACGCGGTCATCGCTATTCAAGAAGTGGCCCTGCATTGTCCGCGCTCCGCCGACGTGATCCAGGCCGGCAGCTTCGGCGCGATCCGGGTGCTGGCGGCCTATGGCACGCCGGACCAGAAGGAACGCTATCTGAAGCCGCTGCTGGCGGGCGAAACCCTGATCGCCGTCGGCATGACGGAGCCCGACGCCGGGTCCGCCGTGACCGAGCTGCGCACCACGGCGACGCCGGACGGCGAGGGCCTTCGCATCAACGGCCAGAAATGCTTCACCAGCCATTCGCCGGAAGCCGACGTGTTTCTGGTCTACGTGCGCTACGGTCCGGGGGTGGACGGCATCGGCTCGGTGCTGATCCCGCGTGACGCCGAAGGCCTGGAATTCGGCAAGCCGACGCCGTTCCTGGGCGGCGACGACTGGGCGCCGATGTTCTTCACCGACCTTTACGTGCCGCCGGAAAACATCCTGCTGCGCGAAGGCGGCTTCAAGAAACAGATCGCGGGCTTCAACGTGGAGCGCATCGGCAACACGGCGCGCTCCCTCGCCCTTGGGCGGCTGGCCTTCGAGACGGCGAAGGAGCACGCCAAGACCCGCAAGCAGTTCGGCCGGCCCTTGGCCGAGTTTCAGGGCCTACAATGGAAGTTCGCGGAGATGCAGATCAAGCTCGACGCCGGGCAACTGCTGCTCTACCGCGCGGCCGTGAACGCCGACAACGGTTTCCCCTCGGCCCAGGAAACGGCCATCGCCAAGGCCTTCTGCAACGAGGCCGGACATTGGGTGTCGTCGGAGGCGCTGCAGGTCATGGGCGGCATGGGCTACAGTCAGGACTCGATCGTCGAATACTGCTTCCGCCGCACGCGGGGCTGGATGATCGCCGGCGGGTCCATCGAAATCCTCAAGAACCGCATCGCCGAGGGCGTGTTCGACACCCGGTTCTCGCAGCGTCCCCCAAAAGCGAAATGAGCGACCACGCGACCCTGGTCCGCGCCCTGTTCACGCCCCGGGCCGTGGCCCTGATCGGTGCCTCGGCGGACCCGACCAAGAATTCGGGACGGCCGCAGCGGTTCCTCAAGGCCCACGGTTTCACCGGCGCCGTCTATCCCATCAACCCGGGCCGCGACGAGGTCCAGGGCGTCAAGGCGTACAAGTCCGTCGCCGACGTCCCCGGGCCGGTGGATCATGCCTTCGTCATGGTCCCGGCCAAGCATGTCGAGGACGCCATCCGCGATTGCGGCGCCAAGGGCGTGCCGGTCGCCACCATCTATTCCGACGGTTTCGCCGAAACGGGCGACGACGGGCGCAAGATGCAGGAACGCCTGGTCGCCACGGCGCGCAAGGCGGGGGTGCGCCTGATCGGCCCCAATTCCATGGGTGTCATTCATCCGGCGTCCTCGCTGACGCTGTCCGTCAACGCGGTGCTGGAGATGGAAGGCATCAAGCCGGGCGGCCTGTCCCTGATCTCGCAGAGCGGCACCATCCTGGGCACGCTGCTGTCACGCGGCGCCGCGCGGGGCATCGGCTTCGCCCGCATGATCGGCGTCGGCAACGAAAGCGACCTGGGGGTGGGCGAACTGGTCGATCTGCTGGTCGACGATCCGGAAACCAAGGCGATCCTGCTGTTCATCGAGGCCGTGCGCGACGAGGCGGTTCTCGCCGCCGCATCGCGCCGGGCGTTTGCGGCCGGCAAGCCGGTGATCGCCTATAAGCTCGGCCGCTCCGACGCCGGGCGGGAACTGGCGCTCAGCCATTCCGGGGCCATCGCCGGCCCGGCCAAGGCGGCGGATGCCTATTTCAAGGCCCATGCCATTGCACGGGTGGAAATGCTGGAAGGCCTTTTGGAAGCGCCGCCCCTGTTCCTGGGCCATCCGCCCGCGAAAGGAAAACGCGTCGCCGTGGTCACCACCACGGGCGGCGGGGCGGCCTCGGTCGCCGACCGCCTGGGCTTGCTGGGGGCGACCCTGGTGCCGGCACCCGACAGCGTGCGCGAAGCATTGCGCGGCCACGGCCTGGAAATCGGCCGCGGACCCCTGGTCGACCTGACCATGGCGGGCACGCGGGAAGGGGTTTACGGCGCGGCCCTGGAACAGCTTCTGGCGGCGGACGAAATCGACGCCGTGGTCACGGTCGTCGGCTCCTCCGGCCAGTTCAAGCCGGAACTGGCCGTGGCCCCCATTGTCGAACATGCGGCGGGGGCATCCAAGCCCGTGGCCGCCTTCATCGCCCCCCAGGCGGACAAGTCCCTGGCCCTGTTGCAGGCCGCCGGGATCGCCAACTTCCGCACGCCGGAAGCCTGTGCCGATGCGGTCATGGCCTTCCTCAATCGCAGCGCCCCCCGCGCGATGCCCGAGGTCGACAGCCATGCCAAGGACCGCGCCGACGCCCTGGCGTCCCGCGCCCCGGCGGCGCTGCTGAACGAGCGCGAGGCGTCCTTGGTGTTCGAGGCGCTCGGCCTGCCCATCGCGCCCGCCCAGGTCATCATGTCCCCGGGTGAGCCCGTCGCGGTGCCGTTCCCGGTCGCGGTCAAGGTCCTGGCCCGCGACATTCAGCATAAGACGGAGCGCGGTCTGGTGCGCCTCGGCATCGACACGCCCGAAGGGGTGTGGGACGCGGCGAAACAGCTGCTGGCCGAGGTGCCGGAGGCCGAGGGCATTCTGGTCCAGTCCATGGCCCAGGGCGTGATCGGCGAGGTCATCGCCGGATACCGCCTGGATCAGGAAGCGGGACCCATCGTGCTGGTCGGCCCCGGCGGGGTGATGGCCGAGGTCTATGACGATGCCGCCGTGCGCACGGCCCCGGTCGACGAAGACGAGGCCATGTCCATGATCCGGGAGGTCAAGGGCCTGGCCCCGATCCGGGGGTTCCGCGGCAAGCCGGCGGGCGATTTGAAGGCTCTGGCCAAGGCCGTCGCGGCCCTGTCCAACCTGGCCGTGCTCGACACGCCCGTGCTGGAAGCCGAGATCAATCCCCTGATGGTGCGGGGCGAGGGGCAGGGCGTCGTCGCCGTCGATGCGCTGCTGCGGCTCAAATCCCTCTAAGCCTGCCTTTAGCTAAGCTCGCTTTGAAGGGTCATCGGATCGGCGTATCCTTGGCGGCAACGAAGTGCCGGCAAGGCCGATCGGGACAATAGGTGCAGGGAGGCACCCCATGACCATTCAACGGAACGACATCGAACGCCGCCACGCCAGTGCGCGCATGAGCCAGATCGCGGCCACCGCCGATACGGTCTATCTGGCCGGGCAGGTCGCGACGGGCGATGCCCGGGGCGCCAGCGTCGCGGACCAGACGCGGGAAATCCTCGGCAACATCGATGCCTATCTGGCCGAGATGGGCACGGACAAGTCGCGGATTCTGCAGGCCCAGATCTGGCTCAGCGACATGGCCTGTTTCGCCGAAATGAACGAGGTCTGGGACGCCTGGGTCGACCCCAAGGCGACGCCCGTGCGCGCCTGCGTGCAGGCGGCCCTGGCCTCGCCCGACTGGAAAGTCGAGATCATGGTGACGGCGGCGCGCTGAGAATTTTAATTTGGACCACAGAGACGGTGAGGCAGTGAGAAGAACGTTGAGGATTTCTGGATCCCCGCCTTCGCGGGGATGACGCTTGGTTTACGCGCTCATCCAGTCATTCCCGCGAAGGCGGGAATCCAATCTTTCTTCTCACGGTCTCACCGTCTCTGTGGTTCCCTTCCCTTGAAACCTCCGGGTCAAACTCGGGCATCACGGAACAGAACGATAATGACCACCACCACCAAACGCGCGGTTGTCGTGATCTGCGACGGCATGCGGGCCGACATGATCACTCCCGAATGGACCCCCAACCTGTGGCGGCTGAAGGCGCGGTTCCGCACCTTCGCCAATCACCGCAGCGTCTTTCCCTCGACCACGCGGACCAATGCGGCGTCGCTTGCCACCGGCTGTTATCCGGCCCGTCACGGCCTGGAAGGCAACGCCATGGCCCTGGAAGAGGACGGCCGGTTCGAGGTCTTGAGCGTCGGCCCCCCGGGGTTCCGCGACCGCCTGGAAAAGGCGCGGGGGCGGACCCTGACCATGCCGACCCTGTCCGAACGGGTAACGGGTACCGGCGGCCGGGCGGTGGTCTATTCCAACGTGTCGCCGGGGGCGGCCATGTTCCACGACCCGGACGGCCACGGCTTCATTTATCATCGCTCGTTCTCGCAAGGCCCCGGCCGCGCGGTGCTGGACCCGTTGGGCATCGAACATACGGCGGCCGGCGACACGGTTCTGACGGACCGGTTCCTGGAGGAGGTGCTGATCCCCGGCGGGCCGGACTATGCCCTGATCTGGCAGTGCGAGCCCGACCATACCCAGCACGCGGTGAAGCTGGGGTCGCCCGAACATCTGGCGGTCATCGCCGCCGCCGACGCCAACGCCGGGCGCATCGCCGCGCGCGTCGAGGAATTGGACCCGACGGGGGAAAACATCCTGCTGCTGGTGGGCTCCGACCACGGCCATGAGACGACGACCGAGATCGTGGATATGGACGAGGTGCTGGTCGCGGCCGGCCTGAAGGACGGGCCGGACAGCCGCGAGGTCGCCATCGCCCCCCAGGGCACGTCGGTGACGATCTATCTGGCGCCCGAGGCCATGGAGCGGGAAGGGGCGATCGTCGCCTTCCTGATGGCGCATCCGGCGGTCGGCGGCGTCGTCCACGGTGCCGACCTGGCGAAATTGGGCATGCCGGTGGGCGAGGGCGTGCCGCGCATCGCGGTGACCGGCAAGGTGACCGACGCGGCGAACGAATTCGGGGTCAAGGGCGGCTCCGTCGCCTTTCAGGGCACGCTGAAGATTTCCAACAACCAGGGCTGTGGCCAGCATGGCGGCCTGGGCACTTATGAACAAAGCCCCTTCGCCATGGCACGGGGGCCGCTCTACCCGGGCGGCACGGAAAGCGGCGACCCGACCAGCACGGTCGATCTGGCGCCGACGATCCTGCGCCACCTGGATCTTCAGCATCATGATATGGATGGCGCGCCGCTGCCCTGAACGGTTTTCCCCGCGCCCAAACAACCGACGGACCGGACCCCTCAATGCCCGATAACGCCGACCTGACCGGCGCGCCGCCGCCGCCGCCGCCTGACACGAGCGGCAAAAACCCGTGGAAGACGCGCCTGCCCATTCTGGTCGGTGCCCATGCCGCGGGGACGTCCAACAGCGTCGCCGTATTATCCATGGCGCCGGTGATCTCGGCCGCGTTCGGGCTTTCGGCAACACAGTTCGGCCTGTTCGTGTCCTGCTATTACGGGGGGCAGGCGATCTGGTCCGTGCCGGCGGGCGGGGTGACGGATCGCCTGGGCGTGGGCTGGAGCCTGGTCATCGGTCACGCGATCATGGCGTTGGCCGCCGTTCTGATCAGTCAGGCGGCCACGTTCGATATCTGCATGGCCGCGGCCGCACTCATGGGCGTCGGCTATTCCATGCTCAACCCGTCGACGGCCAAGGGCGTGTTCGAATGGTTTCCCGCCCATAGGCGCGGGGCGGCCATGGGCATCAAGCAGGTCGGCGTGCCGGTCGGCGGGATGATCGGCGCCGCCTGCGGCTTCCTTGCGGCCAGCCACGACTGGCAGGTGCTGATGCTGGGGGTGGCGGCGATCATCACGGTGAACGGCCTCGCCTGTTTCACGCTGATCCCCGTATCGACCAAGGGCGAAGGGGCCGGCAAGAACATCGCCGCCGTTGTCCGCGACGGCCGCGTCAACGCCTTTGCCGTCGGCGGCGGCGTCATCAACATGGGGCAGACCAACTTCTTCGCCTTTTTGACGCTATTCCTGACCGAAGCCGCGCGCATGAGCCAGAAAACCTCGTCCACGGCCATGGCCGTGGCCCAGGCGGCCAGTTTCTTCGGGCGCATCGGCTGGGGCACCATTTCCGACAAGGCCTTCGGCGGCCGGCGCATCGTCACCATGATGGTCATCTGCACGGCGGCGATCGGGTTTCTGGCGATGATGCCTCTGGTGGCGGAGCCCTGGGGCATGGTCATGGGGTTCGGCTTGGCGTTGTGTCTGGGCCTGACCATCGCGTCCTTCGCGCCCGTGGCGCAGGCGATCCAGGTGGAAATGGTCGATCCGCATCTGGCGGGCTCCGCCGTCGGCTACAACATGCTGTGGACCCATGGCTGCGCGACCCTGGCGCCGGTGGTGTTCGGCTATGCCGTCGACCATTTCGGCGGGTTCACCAGCGGCTGGCTTGTCACGGCGGGCTGTGTCGCCGCCGGGACGGCGGTGATCTATGTTTTGGTGAAGACGGGGCCCCGGCGGCGTACGTACGGGAGATGACGGCGCGTCGCCTGCCGTCACGTTCCGTCAGTTTTGAAGAACCGTTTCCATTTTTCGTTCTCAGTCTGCCAGTCGGAATAGGAAACGACATGGGTGACCGTTTCACCGTCATTTGAAAAAGGCAGGCGCAGGCATTCCTGAAACAGGGATGTCAGGTCTGCCTGCGGCCGCAGGTCATGGACGAAGGCAAGCGCCCGGCGTTGGTCCGCGACCATGTGGAATTCCCGGTCGATGGCGCTGCCATGCTCTTCAGGCTCGTGTTCGACAGGCGCGCGGCCGGTGTAGTCGATGCCCTTCACGTCGACATGCCCGGTGCCCCAAAACCGATAGATGAACGTGCGTGGTGAGCCAGAGGATTCGGCGACCGTAAAATAGGGAATTGCGCTGACCGGAAATTTCAACAGGTCCGCGACGGACCATGCAGGGGCGAAGGCTTCGTGTTTCCGCAAGTCGTTCCATACGCGCAAAACCGGCGCGAACATGGGGCCTCCCAGTTCGGAAACGTCTATCTGGTGATGAATGAACTTGTAAGTCGATGACGGCGCTAAAATGGCTTTTCTCCTCCCCGGTAGAAGCATGCATAACGGGTTGTGCGGTAATGAAGCAAGGAGCATGCCAATTGCCCCCTGATCGCATGCGCCGGGAAGGGCGGTTTGCCGAGGTATAAACAGAAAAAAAGGGCCTGCAAGGCAGACCCTTTTTCCCATTTCGGCGAGGCGAAGGCGGGCGCGTCAGATATGCACCGTCGTCATTTCGATGTGGCGGTCGGCGATCAGATCGGCGCCGGCGTCGCGGAATTTCAGGTAGTGGGGTTCCTGGCGGTGGGAATCCAGGGCCGCCTCGTTGGTATAGACCTCATAGAAGAAGAAGGTGTCCGGATCGTCCTTGGCGGTCATGACGCGGAATTCGTGGCAATTGGGTTCGTCCCGCATGGCGGCGACGGCGTTCTCCATGATGATCGGCATGAAGTCCTTGCCCTTGCCGGGCTTGCATTTGATGGTGACGATGATGGCGAATTTCGAAGCCATGTCGTGGAATCCTCCCTGGGGTTGTTGATTGAGAAAATGGATCAATGTCCCCCTTTAGTGGGTGACAGATTGTGTACAATTTCCCAATATGCGCGCCATAACACAAGCAACAAGAACACCATTCCATCCGGAGGACTCCCAAACATGAGCGACAAGCCGCTATATACGGCGGACCTGTGCGACGACCACCCGGACGTCCGCGTCTGTCAGATGACGTTCATCGATTTCGCCAAGCGCAGCCATTTCCACGGCCAGGTCACGACATTTTCGACCTTTGAGGATAACCAGGGAATCCGCGAAATCCTGGCCGAGGGCGGCAAGGGGCGGGTTCTGGTCGTCGACGGCCGCGCCTCGCGCCGCCGCGCCCTGACCGGCGGCAATATCGCCGCCGAGGCCGAGCAGCATGGCTGGGAAGGGCTGGTCTACAACGGCTGCATCCGCGATCAGCACGAGTTCGTCGATCTGAACCTGGGCGTCAAGGCCATCGCCGCGACGCCCATGCGTCCGCGCGTGGACGGCATCGGCCTGCGCGACGTCGATCTGAATTTCGGCGGCATCGTCATTCGCCCCGGGGAATATCTGTACGCCGACAAGGACGGCGTCATCGTGTCGGAGAAGAAACTGCATGACTGATCAATCGAAAGAACTGCCGGACGCCGTCATCGAAAAATTCCAGGTGATGCATGAGTTCGCCAAGGCAGCGAAGAAGAACCTGAACAAGAACATCTTCGACTATGTGTTCGGCGGCGCCGAGACCGAAACCACGGTCAAGCGCAACCGCATGGCCATCGAGACCTATGCCCTGCGCCCGCGCGTCATGCGCGACGTGTCGAAAATGGACGCCGGCAAGGATATCTTCGGCATGCGCTTGAAGCTGCCGGTGTGTCTGGCGCCCATCGGATCGCTGCAGCAGATCGCGGCCGGCGGTGGCGCGACGGCGGCCAAGGCCGCGGGCCGCTTCGGCTGCGCCCATATGCTGTCCAGCGTGTGCGAGCCGGGCATGGACGAGGTGGCCAAGGTCGCACCGGACGCCTGCCGCGTGTTTCAGCTTTACGTGCGCGGCGACCGCGACTGGGTCGACGACAAGGTCCGCCAGGCCCAGGACCTGGGCTACAAGGCCTTCGCCGTGACCATCGACCTGGATGCCTACTCCCGGCGCGAACGCGACCTGTCCAAGCGTTTCGTCACCGCCGGCCGGCAGGCCGCCGTGGGCGAAACCCATCAGGCCAAGTTCGACTGGTCGGATGTCGACCGTATCAAGAAGATCTGCAAGATCCCGTTCATTCTGAAGGGCATCGCCACGGCCGAGGATTCGAAACTGGCGGTCGAACATGGGGTCGACGTGGTCTATGTGTCCAACCACGGCGGGCGGCAGCTCGACCATGGGCGCGGCTCTCTCGACGTACTGCCGGAATGCGTGGACGCCGTGGCCGGCAAGGCCAAGGTCTGGGTCGACGGCGGTTTCACACGCGGCACGGACGTGGTCAAGGCGATCGCCCTGGGGGCCGACATGGTCGGTCTCGGTCGCCTGCAGGCCCTGGCGCTGGCCGCCGGCGGCGAGGACGCCCTGGTCCGCATGCTGGACATCCTGGAGCGCGAGGTGCAGATCGCCCTCATGCTGTCCGGCGTCACCGGTTATGACGAACTTGGGCCCGAATACGTGCACAAGGAATACCCGGCCTACCCGCCGCATCAGTTCTCGGCCTTTCCGCTGCTCGACGAAGGCTACTGAGCAAGCGTCCGGGACCGTACTCCACAATATAAAAGGCCGGCCTCGTTCCCGAGGCCGGCCTTTACTTTATGTACCGCCGGAGCGGGAGGGGGGCTGGCTCAGCCGATCTTCTTTTCCCCGCCGTCGCGGATGTACTTGTAGACGACGGTGAAGTCGGAGCCCGGCATGTCCTTCTCGCAGCCGTCGAAGATCTTCGAGACCAGCGTGGCGATGGCGTTGGGCGTGCCGGCCTTGTCCGAGTTTTCGCGGAACAGGCGCACGTCCTTGGCCAGCAGCTTGGTGAAGAAGCCGGCGTTGAAGTTCTCGGTCATGATCTGGTTGGGGAACTTGTCGAGGCTCGCCGTGTTCATGCCCGTGGACACGTTGACCACGTCGAGAATCGCCTTCATCTCGACCCCTTGGGACAGGCCGAACAGCACCGCTTCCGTGGTTGCGGTTGTCGCCGTGGCCGACAGGAAGTTGTTGAGCATTTTCACGACCTGGCCCTGACCGGGCTTTTCACCGACATGGAAGGGGTTCTTGGCGAAGGCCTTGAACACGTCCATATGGGCGTCGAACACGTCCTTGGGCCCCGATCCCATGATCGCGATGGTGCCGGCGATGGCGCCCTTGCGGCCGCCCGACACGGGGGCATCAATATAAGTGATCTCGGCGTCCGTGAAGATCTTGTCGATGTCCTGGGCGGCGGCCAGGCCGATGGTCGACAGATCAACGACGACCGAGGTCTTGCGGTCGTTGACCTGGACGATCTCCTTGGCGACCGATGTGCAGATGGGGCCGTCGGGCAGGGACAGGAACACCGTGTCCGCATTGGCCAGCACGCCGGCCAGGCTGTCGTGGGCGATGGCCTTTTCATGGGCCCGGTCCTTGGTGCCGGCGGCGTCGAAGACATGAACGGGCAGGCCCGCCTTGGCGATATTGTCGGCCATGGGGCCGCCCATCTGGCCGAGGCCGATGAAACCATAGGTGCGTTGATCGGCCATGCGTTAGTCCTCCAGATCGGTTTTGACGTCGATCTTGGAAATGTCGATGCCCTGTTCGTTGAACACCTCGCGGGCCAGGCGGAAGGCCTCGATGCCGGCGGGAATGCCGCAATAGATGGCGACCTGGGTGCAAATCTCACGGAGATCGGCGACGGTCAGTCCATTAGTGATGGCGCCCCGGAAGTGCAGTTTGAATTCATGGGGCCGGTTCAAGGCCGCGAGCATGCCCAGATTGAGGATCGAGCGGTCGCGCTTGGACAGGATTCCCCGGCCCCAGCTACCACCCCAGCAGTATTCGGTCACGAATTCCTGGAAGCCGCGGTTGAAATCGTCGGCGCCGCCCATGGACTTATCCACATAAGCGTCGCCCAGCACCTCGCGCCGGTACTTCATGCCCATGTCGTGCATTTTTGTTGAATTAGCCATTTTGGATGGTCTCCCTCGGGTGTTGAAACGGTCACTTTGTATACATTCCTGATGGTGGTGGCATATACCAGAACGGTCCCGGGGCAAGACAAGTTTTTTGTGTCAATGGGAAAAGAGCGGCGGAAAATCTTCGTGTGAAAAACTCAAATTGGGTTGTGAACCCGTTGACAACGGGAGGGGGGCCTTCTAGGTTTCCCCCGTAACCCAGGGAGAAAAATAAGAAACTCCCGCATCAAAAACAGTGGGAAGGAACATTCTGTGGGGGCACTCCTCGAGATTGACAATCTCCAGACGCATTTCTTTACGTCTGGGGGAACCGTTAAAGCTGTTGATGGCGTATCGTACGACGTCAACGCAGGCGAAACCGTCGCCGTTGTGGGTGAGTCCGGTTCGGGCAAATCCGTCACCGCGCTCAGCATTCTGCGTCTGATCCCGAAACCGCCCGGCGAAATCGTCGGCGGCGAAATTCGTTTCCAGGGCAAAAATCTGGCGTTCTGTTCCGAGGACGAGATTCGCGAGATCCGTGGCAGGGATATCTCGATGATCTTCCAGGAGCCGATGACGTCGCTGAACCCGGTGCTGTCGATCGGCATGCAGCTGACCGAGCCGATGATCGCGCACATGAAAATGTCCGACGCGGAAGCCAAGGAACGCGCGGTCAAGCTGCTGGAATTGGTCGGCATCAATGAACCGCGCCGCCGCATCGGGCAGTATCCGCACCACCTGTCGGGTGGGATGCGTCAACGCGTGATGATCGCCATGTCGCTCGCCTGCGAGCCGAAGCTGATCATCGCCGATGAGCCGACGACGGCCCTCGACGTGACCATTCAGGCGCAGATCCTGGAACTGATGAAGAACCTGACCCGTGACCTGGGTGTGGCGATGATCATCATCACCCACAACCTGGGCGTGGTCGCGCGCTACGCGGACCGGGTCAACGTGATGTATGCCGGGCGTATCGTCGAAACGGGCAATGCGTCGGACATCTATCATCGTCCGCGGCATCCTTATACGCTGGCACTGCTGAAGTCCGTGCCGCGTATGGACCGTCCGCGCCAGGAAAAGCTAGATCCCGTCGATGGCCAGCCGCCTGATCTTACCCGGCTGGACGGCGGTTGCTCGTTCCGTCCGCGATGCAAGTTCGCCATCGACAAGTGCGCGGAGTCCTATCCGCCGCTTGAAGAAATGGGTGACAAGCACTTCAGTGCTTGTTTCCGGTCGAAAGAAAGTTTGGCGGAGATCGAACTATGAATGAAGCCCAGGCAAATGCCGGCAGCGATTACGGCTCCCAGTTCCGTGGTCAGGTCTCGGACGAGGTTCTCGTCACGGTAAAGGGTCTGAAGATGCACTTCCCGATCACGGAAGGCGTCATCATTCCGCGCAAGGTGGCCGACGTGAAGGCCGTCGACGGTGTCGACTTCTATATCCGCAAGGGCGAGACCCTTGGGCTTGTCGGCGAATCCGGCTGCGGGAAGACGACCACGGGGCGCTGCATCCTGCGCCTCGAAACCCCGACCGCCGGCGAGATCATGTACGACGGCAAGGACATCTGTAAGCTTGATAACAAGGATCTGATCGACGTCCGCAAGAAGATCCAGGTCATCTTCCAGGATCCCTACAGCTCGCTGAACCCGCGCATGAAGATCGGCGAGATCATCGGCGAGCCCCTGAAGGTGCACGGCCTGATCCCCGATGAGGCCAAGCGTCGCGAGCGCATCGGCTATCTTCTCGGCCGTTGCGGTCTGCATCCGGACTTCGCTGACCGTTATCCGCATGAAATGTCGGGTGGTCAGCGCCAGCGTGTGGGGATCGCCCGCGCGCTTGCGATGGAGCCGGAATTCATCATCTGTGACGAGGCCGTGTCGGCGCTCGACGTGTCGATCCAGGCGCAGGTGATCAACCTTCTGGAAGAGCTGCGCGACGAGTTCAAGCTGACCTATCTGTTCATCAGCCATGATCTGTCCGTCGTTCGTCACATCTGCCACCGGGTCGCCGTCATGTACCTGGGCCACATGGTGGAATTGTCCGATTGCGACGAGCTGTTCGACCATCCCCTGCATCCCTATTCGCAGGCGCTGCTGGCCGCGGTGCCGATCCCTGATCCGGACCTGGAAAAGACCCGGGAGCACCAGACCATCAAGGGAGAAATTCCTAGCCCGATTAACCCTCCGTCGGGCTGCGTTTTTCACCCCCGCTGTCCTTTAGCTGTGGACTCGTGCAGCCAAAATATTCCAGACTTCAGAGAGGTGCGACCTGGCCACTGGGTGGCCTGCACGGAGGTGTGATCTCCCTCTTTCCTGGGAGGACACAAAAGAGTGGGGAGTGAACGAACGCCCCCCAAAGAACCATAAATGGGTAAGGAGACTTCACATGAGTAAGTACGCACGTTTCGCGTTTGCTCTCGCGGTGGGCACAGGGCTCGCCATGGGTGCGACCGGACCGGCAAAGGCAGAGACGCCGAAGAAGGGAGGGACCCTCTCTTTCATCGTTGCCGCCGAAGCGCCGTCCTATGATTTGCACAAAGAATCAACCTTCGCGGCGGTTCACCCGATCCGGCCGTTCTACAGCCTGCTGATCCGCGTCAATCCGGATAATCCGCAGTCGCCGACGGACTTCCAGTGCGACATCTGCACCGGCGAAGTCCCGAAGCCGACCGACGGCGGCAAGACCTATACCTTCAAGATCAAGAAGGGCGTCAAATTCCATGACGGTCAGGTTCTGACCGCTCACGATGTGGCTGCCACCTACAACAAGATCGCTTTCCCGCCGGAAGGTGTCGCCTCGGTGCGCAAGGCATTCTTCAAGATGCTCGACAGCGTTACCGCGACGGATGACGAAACCGTCGTCTTCAAGCTGAAATTCGCGACCGGCTCGTTCCTGCCGGTTATGGCCAACCCCATGAGCCCGATCTATTCCGCTAAGGATCTCAAGGAGCACGGCTACGACTGGCATGAAAAGAACGTGAACGGCACCGGCGCCTTCAAGTTCAAGGAAGCCGTCGCAGGCTCGCACGTCGACGGCGTGCGGTTCGACGATTTCCACGTCAAGGGCAAGCCTTACCTGGACGGTTACAAGGCGCTGATCTCGCGCAAGATGGCCATCCGCGTTCAGGCCATCCGCGGCGACCGCGCCGCCATCGAGTTCCGTGGTTTCCCGCCGAAGCAGCGTGACGATCTGGTCGCCGCGCTGGGCAAGGACATCACGGTCCAGGAAAGCGACTGGAACTGCGTGCTTCTGTTCACGCCGAACCAGGGTCGTCCGATCATGCAGGACCCGCGCGTCCGTCAGGCCCTGACCCTCGCCGTTGATCGGTGGGGCGGCTCCCAGCACCTGAGCCGGATCGCCATCGTCAAGACCGTTGGCGGCATCGGCTTCCCGGGGCACCCCCTGTCCGCCACCAAAGCCGAACTGGTTCGCCTGAACGGCTACGGTACGGACCTGAAGGCTGCCCGTGCACAGTCCAAGAAGCTGCTTGCCGAAGCCGGCAAGGCGGATCTTAAGTTCGAGCTGATGAACCGCGGTACCGACCAGCCGTACAAGATTGTCGGCACCTGGCTGATCGGCCAGTGGCGTCAGATCGGCCTGGAAGTGACCCAGCGGGTTGAGCCGACCAAGACCTTCTACAACGAACTCCGCAACACGAAGAACTTCGACGTGTCGCTGGACTTCAACTGTCAGTCGGTCGTTAACCCGCTTGTCGACACATCCAAGTTTGTTGGATCGGCCGGCAACAACTACGGCAACTACAAGGGTAAGGACCAGCAGCTCGAAGAAATCTACGAGCAGATGCTGCAGGCGCCCGAAGAAGCCAAACAGCGTGAGCTGATGCGCGTCATGGAAAAGCGGGCTCTGTCCGACCAGGCGCACATGGGCGTTACCCTGTGGTGGTATAAGATCAACCCGCACCGTTCCTATGTGAAGGGCTGGAAGATCGCGCCGAGTCACTACCTGAACCAGAGCCTCGATCAGGTCTGGCTCGATAAATAAGTTGCGCCTAAAGCAGCGTTAACAACAACCGGGGACCGCCTGCCGCCGATCCGGCGGCAGGCGGTCAACCCCGATAGAGGAAGACATGGGTAAGTATATCCTTAAGCGTCTGATCGCGATGATTCCGACCTTGCTCGGCGCCGCGGTATTGGTTTTCTTTTTGCTGCGGCTGGCGCCCGGCGACATCTGCGAGGTGCGCCTGCTAGGCACCGGTGCCACGGTGGCTCAGGAGCAGATCGACATCTGCCGCGAGAGCCTGGGGCTGGATAAGCCGCAGATCGTACAATTCTTCGATTTTGTCTGGGGCTATTTCATTTTCGATCTCGGCACCTCCATGTGGACGGGACAGCCGGTTACCCACGAAATCGCCATTCGCTTCGAATTGTCCCTGCAGCTGGCCGTCATGGCGACCATCGTCGCCACGATTATCGCCATTCCGCTGGGCATCATCTCGGCCGTGAAGCAGAACACGCTCATCGATTACTTCGTGCGCGGATTTGCCATCGCCGGTATCGCCATTCCGTCATTCTGGCTCGGCCTGATGATCATTCTCGGGCTTCTTGTGTTCAGCCAGGCATGGTTCGGCGAACCATGGATGCCTCCAATCATGTTCAAATCGATTTGGGAAGACCCTGCACATAATCTGTCCCAGTTGATGTGGCCTGCCGTTGCGACCGGCTACCGTTATTCCGCCGTCGCCGCCCGTATGACACGCTCGGCCATGCTTGAGGTTCTGCGCGAGGACTATGTCCGCACCGCACGGGCCAAAGGAATGGTCGAGAAGATCGTCATCAACCGCCACGCGTTGAAGAACGCATTGTTGCCGGTGGTTACCATCCTGGCGCTCGAGTTTGCGTTCCTGATGGGCGGTCTTGTGGTGACTGAGCAGGTGTTCAACCTGAACGGCCTGGGTAACCTGATGGTCGACGGTGTCGAACACCACGACTTCACGATGACCCAGAACCTGGTGATGCTCGTCGTCATCGTGTTCGTCATTACCAACCTTGTAACCGACTTGGCCTATGCGTGGCTCGACCCGCGCATTCGCTACTCGTGACGGGATATAACGATGGCTACCGTTTCTGAAATACAAACCGAAGCCCAGTTCGAGGAAGTCGCGCCTAAGAAGCCGTGGACACAAGTCGCACTGGAACTCTGCCGTAAGCAACCTCTCGGCGTGTTCGGCCTGGCGATCGTCTTTGTGATGATTGTTGCAGCGATCCTGGCCGAAGTCGTATCGCCCAATGATCCCCTCCAGGAACATTTCGATGCGATGCTGGCCGCGCCGAGCGCCGAATATCTGCTCGGCACGGATGAATTCGGCCGCGACATCCTGACCCGGCTCATCTACGGGTCACGGACGGCTCTTCTGGTCGGCTTCGTTTGCGCCATCGTGGGTGCGACGGGCGGGCTCGTCCTGGGGGTCGCCAGCGCCTATTTCGGCGGCCTGTTCGACCTGATCCTCCAGCGCATTCTGGACGTGTTCATGGCATTCCCGCTGATCATTCTGGCCCTGGCGGTCGTCGCCACTCTCGGGCCGGGGATCGAGAACGTGATGATCGCGATCATCCTGCCATTCATTCCGCAATGCGCGCGTGTGGTGCGGTCCAATGCTCTGGCCATCCGTGAAATTCCCTACGTGGACGCGGCCCGTGCGCTCGGCTTTTCCGATGCCCGCATCATCCTGCGGCACATGGTTCCGAACGTCATGGCTCCCTACCTGATCATGCTGACCACCTTCCTCGGTCAGGCGATCCTGTTGGAAGCCTCGCTGTCGTTCCTGGGCCTGGGTGTGCAGGATCCGACTCCGGCTTGGGGCCTGATGCTCAGCAACGCATCCGAGTTCTTCGAGGGTGCGCCCTGGGTTGCCGTTTATCCCGGCGTCGCGATTTCCCTCAGCGTGTTCGGGTTCAACCTGTTCGGGGACTCCGTGCGTGACGTGCTGGACCCGAAAATGCGTTCGCGCTAAGGGGCGTCAACGTACCTACGTTTACGGAAAGGGCGGCTTCGGCCGCCCTTTTCAATGGGGCTTCCGCATAAGGACCACAGACCATGACCAAACGCATTGCCGTTCTCGGCTTCCTTCTTGAAAGCAATGCCTTCGCCCCGGTAACCACGCGGGCCGATTACGAACGGCGCTGCCTGCTTGCCGGCGCGGACATCCTGGCCGAACTGGCGGCCCCCAATCCGCGCCTGCCGCTGGAGGTCAACGCCTTCTGCCAGCAGATGGAAAAACTGCATCCCGACGCCTGGGAAATGGTGCCGATCCTGGTCGGTGACGCGGAGCCGGGCGGCCCGGTGGAAAAGGGGTTCTTCGACTGGTTCGTCGCCGAGGCCGAGACACGCCTGCAGGCGGCAGGCCCCCTCGACGGCGTCTATATCGTCAGCCACGGCGCCATGCGGGCGGAACATGAAACCGATCCCGACGGGCTGCTGTATGGCCGTATCCGCGGTATCGTCGGGCCGGAGGTGCCGGTGATCGCGACCCTGGACCTGCACACCAACGTGTCCCAGGCGATGGCCGACCATGCGGACGTGCTGGTCGCCTATCTCACCAATCCCCACGTCGACCAGCGCGAACGTGCTGCCGAGGCCGCCTGCACCATGGACGAGATGTTCCAGGGCATGCGTCCGCAGACGGCCTTCGTGAAGGTGCCGATCGCCGCCCCCTCGGTGGTGCTGCTGACGGCGACAGGCCCCTATGCCGATATCATCAACGCCGGTCAGGCCGCCCAGGCGGCGTCGAACGGCGCGATCCTCAATGTCTCCGTCGCCGCCGGTTTCATCTATTCGGACAGCCCAAAATGCGGCATGTCGGTGATCGTCACCGCGCGGAACGATATGGCCGCGGCGCGGAAGCTGGCGGGTGATCTCGCGCGCCAGATTTGGGCCGACCATGAACGCTATCAGAAATCTCTGACGCCGCTGCCGGACGCCGTCGCCATGGCCGTCGCCAATGGCCGCGACGTCGATCGGCCGGCGCAAATCCTGGCCGACGTCGCCGACAACCCGGGCGGCGGCGGCACGGGCAGTACGGTCTATCTGCTGCAGGGCCTGGTCGAGGCCGGCGCCGACGGTGTGGTCATGGGCGTCGTCATCGACGGCGGCGTCGCCCGCGATGCCCATGAAGCGGGTGAGGGGGGCGAGATTACGGCCCGCTTCAACCGCGCGCCCAAGACGGCCTTCGAGCAGGCCTATGAGGTCAAGGCCAAGGTCCTGAAGCTGACCGACGGGGCCTTCGTCGGACGCCGCGGCATTCTGCGCGGCCGCTCCCTTTCCGTCGGCCCGGCGGCGTTGCTGGAGATCGGCGGCATCCGCGTCGCCGTCGCCACCCACCGCAAGCAATGCGCCGATCCGGCCATGCTGGAAATGTTCGGCGTCGACATCGCCCAGGCGCGCACGGTCATCGTCAAATCGCGCGGCCATTTCCGGGCCGGTTTCGACGAATTCTTTCCGCCGGAAAACGTCTATGAGGTCGATTGTCCGGGGCTGACCTCTCCCGTGTTCACCAACTTCACCTGGGGCGATTTGTGCCGCCCCGTGTTTCCGTTGGATCAGGACACGGCCTGGACGCCGCCCGCGTGGTGACAGGGTGTCCCCGGAAGCGTATCATTGCCGGACAATCCGCAAGGAGGGTGCCATGTCCCGTGCCACCGGCGTTCTGATGAGCCTGCTGCTGTTCGCGGCGCCGTTGCCCGTCCTGGCCGGCGACGGCGCTCCGGCGTCCGCCACGGCGCGGCAGGCGGGAACGGCGGCGGACATTCAGGATTACATCTCCGCCATCACCAGGGATTCGGACGAAAACCCCCACAGCTGTTACGAGACGGACGACGATACTCAAGAGCGCCCGGACCTGGCCAACAGGCCGCAGTCCTAACTGCCACCGCCACCCCTCCTTTCCCACCACCACCACGGAACATCAGACTCATGGCCGTTCACCGTACCTATCTGTTTGCCCCCGGAAACCACGCGCGCCGGGCCGAAAAGGCGTTCACCCTTGATTGCGACGCCGTCATCCTGGACCTGGAAGACGCCGTCGCCGTCGCCGAGAAACCAGCGACCCGCGCCCTGGTCGTCGAAACCCTGAAACAGAACCCGGGCAAGCGCGGATACGTGCGGGTCAACGCCTGGGACACGGATTTCTGCTTCAACGACATCCTGGCCGTGACCGGCCCCTGGCTGACGGGCCTGATCCTGCCCAAGGTCGAGGAAGCGGCCCAGGTCATCGCCGTCGACTGGATCCTGGCGAACATCGAACGCGACAAGGGCATGGAGGTCGGCGCCATCGACCTTGTGCCGATCATCGAGACCGGCAAGGGCGTCGCCAATGTCCGCGCCATCGCGGCGGCGGCGACCCGCGTGCGGCGCCTCAGCTTCGGCGCCGGCGACTACACCAAGGACATGTCCTTTCGCTGGACCCTGGCCGAGACGGAAATCGATCACGCCCGGGCCGAGATCGCCCTGGCGTCCCGCGCCGAGGGGCTGGAGCCGCCCGTCGATTCCGTGTGGATTCACATCAAGGATACGGACGGCCTTGTCCGCTCGGCGGAAAAGGTCCGCGACATGGGCTATCAGGGCAAGCTGTGCATCCATCCGGACCAGATCGGCCCCGTGAACGGCGTGTTCACGCCGACGGAAGAACAGGTCGCCTTCGCCGAGAAGGTCGTCGCCGCCTTCGAGGAAGCGGAAGCCCGGGGCCTCGCCTCCATCCAATTGGACGGCTACTTCATCGACTATCCCATCGTCGATCAGGCCCGGCGCACGCTGGACCAGTGGCGGGACATCCAGAACCGCTGAACGCCCCGCCAGTAGTCCGGGGCGTCAGGTGCCGAGGAACAGGCCGCCGTTGACGTGGATGGTCTGCCCCGTGATGTAGGCCGCGTCGGGCTGGCACAGGAAGCGCACGGTGGCCGCCATTTCCTTAACGTCGCCCTGACGTTCCATGGGGATGTTCATGGCGTTGCGCGGATTGCCGGTCCCGGCCGAGGCCGGGCGCACGGTTTCCGTCGCCCCCGGCGACACGCAGTTCGCGGTGATGCCCTGGGTCGCGAATTCGGTGGCGATGCCGTGGGTGAAGCCGACGATGGCCGACTTGCCGGTCAGGTTGTGGATGCGGTTGGGCATGCCGATGTACCAGCTGACGCCGCCCAGGGTGATGACCCGGCCCCATCCGGCCTTCAGCATGTGCGGGATCGCCGCCTGGCAGAGGTGAAAAGCGCTGTCGATGGTGGTGTCGACAACGCGGCGGAAGTCGGCGTGGGGCATTTCCAGAAAGGCCTTCTGGCCGCGGGTCGAGGCGTTGACGACCATGATGTCGACGCCGCCGAAGGCATCGACACCGGCCTGGACCAGGGCGTCGGCCCCGGCCTTGGTGGCGACGTCGGCCAGCTTGGCAATTGCCTTGCCGCCCATGGCCTCGATCTCCTTGACCACCGCGTCGGCGGCGGCTTGATCCTGCACGCCGTTGACGACGATGTTGGCGCCGTCGGCGGCCAGGGCCAGGGCCGTGGCCTTGCCGATGTTGCGCGACGATCCGGTGATGACGGCGGTCTTCCCCGCCAGTGTTCCCTTGGACATTCTTGAAGTCTCTCCCCTATGGTCGGGTTGCGTTATGGGAAGGCGCAGGAGCCTTCCATTGCCCGCCATCTTATGGGGGGCAGTTGAGTTTGTCTCGCAACGAAGAAACGTTCCGGCGGGAAAGACGCGGCCTAGTCGATGAATTCGCAGCCCTTGTCGGCCAGCGCCTTATCGACCCAGCTGCGGTCGATGGTGCCGTCGGCGATGGCGGCCATCTGCTTGTCCTCGGCGGCCTTCTTCTGCCTTGAGGCGGCCAGCACCGTCTCGGCCTCTTCCTTGGGCACGCAGAGCACGCCGTCGCAATCGCCCAGGATCAGGTCGCCCGGGTTAATCCGCATGCCGTAAAGCGAGATGGGAAAGCCGATCTCGCCGGGGCCGTCCTTGTAGGGACCACGGTGGGACACGCCGGCCGCGAAGACCGGCAGGTTGTGGTCGAGGAAGGCATCGCGGTCGCGTACGGCGCCGTTAAGAACCAAACCTGCGACGCCGCGCTTGATCGCCTGCATCAGCATCATTTCGCCGAACAGGGAGTTGGTCAGGTCGCCGCCGCCGTCGACCACGATGACGTCGCCGGGCTGGGCCGTGTCGATGGCCTTGTGCAGCATCAGGTTGTCGCCGGGCCGGGTCAGCACCGTGAAGGCGGGGCCGGCCAGCACGCCGTCCTTGTGCATGGGACGCAGTGCATTGCCGCCCGCGAACATGCGCGACATGCAGTCGCCGACATTGGCGACGGGCAGGGGTTTGAACGCGTCGACCAGGTCGGGCGAAATGCGGTCCCAGGTCTTCTTGATGCGGAATCCGACGGTCATGGATATGTCTCCGTGTGGTTTGTTTTTTGTTCGGCGAGGGCGTCAGGCGGCGGGCAGCTTGAGCCGCGAAAATACCTTCAACGCATTCTTATAGAACACTTTTTCCTTTTCCTCCGCCGTCAGGTTGGCGGTGGCGTCGATGTAGCGGCGGGTGTCGTCGAACCATTCGCCCGTGTCCGGGTCCTTGCAGCGCACGGCGCCGTGCAGTTCGGACGCGAACAGGATGTTGTCCACGGGCACGACCTCGGCCATCAGGTTGATACCCGGCTGATGGTAGACGCAGGTGTCGAAGTAAAGGTTTTCGCCCATCATGTCCTTGGGCTCGGGCCGGTTCATGCCCATGGCGATGCCCCGGTAGCGGCCCCAATGATAGGGCACGGCGCCGCCGCCGTGGGGGATGATCAGCTTGAGTTTCGGGAACCGTTCGAACAGGTCCGACTGCAGCAACTGCATGAAGGCTGCCGTGTCGGCGTTGATGTAATGGGCGCCGGTGAAGTGGAAGTTCGGGTTGCAGGACTGGCTGACGTGGATCATCGCCGGCACCTGCAGTTCCTCCAGCTTGGCGTAAAGCTCGAACCACCAGGGGTCGGTCAGGGGCGGGTCGGTCCAATGGCCGCCCGAGGGATCCGGGTTCAGGTTGACGCCGATGAAGCCCAGGTCGTTGACCAGGCGCTCCAGTTCCGGAATCGAATTGGACGGGGAACATCCCGGCGACTGCGGCAACTGGCCCACGGGCGCGAAGTTGTCGGGGAACATGTCGCAGATGCGCTTGATCTGGTCGTTGCAGATGCGCGACCACTGGATGCTCATCTGCTCGTCGCCGATATGGTGGCCCATGCCGCCGGCGCGGGGCGAAAAGATCGTCATGTCCGTGCCGCGTTCCTGTTGCAGGCGCAGCTGCGTGTTGGCGACGCTGTCGCGCAGCTCGTCGTCGGAAACGACCGGCTCCTTGGCGCTCATTTTGGACAGGTCGCCCTTGGCGTCGATCTGTTCCTTGCGCCATGCCTCGTGCTGGGCGGGGGCGGTGGTGTAATGGCCGTGGCAATCGATAATCATGTGACGTTTCCAGTTATTCCATTGTGTTCCGGCGGTCTGGCGCAACCGGCCGGGTAATCGTGATGGTCCGTCAGGCCCTATTCCCCGGTGAAGCCCGGTTTGCGCTTTTCCGTGAAAGCGGTGACGCCCTCGTAGAAGTCGGCGGTCCGCGTATTGCGGATGAAGGCGGCTTTTTCCGCGTCCAGCTGTTCAGTCAGACTGCTGTGGAACGAGGCGTTGAGCAGTGCCTTGGCCTCGGCGTTGGCGTGACCGGCGGCTTTGGCCAATCGGGCGGCGAGCTTGTCCGTCTCGCCGTCCAGGTCGGCCGCCGGAACGATCCGGTTGACCATGCCCCAGTCAAGCGCGTCCTGGGCCGTGAAACGGTCACCCAGCAGCGCGATTTCCATAGCCTTCTTCAGGCCCACGGTGCGCGGCAGGGCATAGGTCGACCCACCATCCGGGCTGGTCCCGATGTGGCAGTAGGCCAGGGTGAAGAACGCGTCGTCGGCGGCAAGGGCCAGGTCACAGGCCAGCATCAGGCTGACCCCCGCACCGGCGGCCGCACCCCGGACCGAGGCGATGATCGGTTGCGGCATGGCGCGCATGTTTTCGATGGTCGCATGGACGCGCGACAGGCGGGCGTCGAACTGTTCGGCCGTCTTGTCGCGGTCCGGCTCCTCGTCCAGCATGGTCTTGAAGGCCTTGACGTCGCCCCCGGCCATGAAGTGGTCGCCCTGGCCCTGCATGATCACGACGCGCACGTCCTTGCTTTCGCGCAGCTGGCCGGTGATCTCCTTCAGGGCCGTCATCACGTCGATGGTGATGGCGTTCAGGGCCTGGGGCCGGTTGAAGGTGATGCGGCAGACGCCGTCCCGGACGTCCGTCAAAACCGTGTCGTTGGGTGAGGTGATCATGGGGGGTTCTCCCTGGTTTTTCGTTGTTTAAAGATCGTGCCGGTATACGACAAATCCGGACTTGCTGGCGACCTTGTCATACAGCGTCATGGCCGTGGCGTTGGTTTCATGGGTCTGCCAGTAGACGCGGGGCGATCCGGCGGTCCGGGCGCGGTCATACACGGCCTCGATCAGGGCTCGTCCGACGCCTTGGCCCCTCAGGTCCGCGTCGGTGAACAGGTCCTGCAGATAGCAGGTTGGTCCCTGCATCACCGTGTTGCGGTGATAGATGAAATGGACCAGGCCGACCAGCCGGCCGCCCTGTTCGGCGACAAGGCAATGCATGGGCTCGTAGGCGTCGAAGAAGCGGTCCCAAGTCAGGCGCGAGATCTCCGGCGGGACGGCGGTCGGACCCTTGCGTTCATAGAACGCGTTGTAGCCGGCCCACAGGTGGGACCAGGCATCGAATTCATCGCGCATAGGTGCGCGGACGGTGACGTCTTGGGACATGGCGGAAATCCAAACGGCTTGCGGTTGCGGGGCGTCTGTGGCGAGATTAGCCCAGGCACCGTCGCCCGACAAATCCATGAAACGAGGAACCCGCCATGACCGCTCCCGATGTGAAGGTGATATTTTTCGATGTGTTCGGCACGGTCGTCGATTGGCGGTCCAGCCTGCTGCGCCTGTTGGCGGACTATGGCAAGCGGGAAGGGATCGACGCCGACTGGCCCGGCTTCCTCGCCGCCTGGAAGGCCGGATACCGCCCGGCCATGGATGCCGTGATCTCGGGGGAACGGCCCTATTTCAATCTGGACGAAATGTATCTGGAGCGCATGAACCAGGTGATCGGCGATTTTGGGTTGGACGGGCTTTTGGAGGCGCAGAAGCAGGACATTCTGCACCTGTGGCTGAAGATCGACCCCTGGCCCGACGCGGTCGAGGGGCTGACCCGGCTGGCCAAGAAGTACACCCTGGTGACCCTGTCCAACGGCTCCTTCGCCTGGTTGACGGCCATCGCCAAGCACGGCCGCCTGCCGTTCGACGCGATCCTGACGGCGGAAAACGCCCAGGTCTACAAGCCGCACCCGCGCGCCTATCTGACGGCCATCGACCTGATGGGCATGAAGGCGATGCCGGAGCAGTGCATGCTGACGGCCTGTCACAACTACGACCTGGCGGCCGCGCGTAGCCACGGCATGAAGACGGCCTTCCTGCCCAGGAAGGAATACGGCCCGGACCAGGAGGCCGATCAGGCGGCGGAAAGCGACTGGGAGATCGTCGCCAAAGACCTGATCGGCGTCGCCGAGGCGATGGGCTGTTAGCGGCTAAAACCCGCCCATGCCGCCACTGCCCATATCGCCGCCGCCGTAATCCCCATGACCGCCGCCCAAATGGCCGGGGCCGTCGAGGGGGCCGCCATAGCCGCCTTCGTATCCGCCGTCGTTTCCAGTGTCAGGCCCGGTCTGGGGCGTGCCCCCAGGACCAAGCCCGAGGGGGATCAGGAACCACATCGGCAGCCAGTGCAGCCAGGACCGCAGCTGTTCGCGCGGCGAGGCTGGGTCAATGGGCGGGTGTGCGGATTTCTTCGTGTCGTCGCCGGTCATGTCAGCTTCCCGGTTTGCGGTTCCAGTAGTCGATGTTGAGATCCCGCATCAGGTCGCCGTGGCGGTATTCCAGGCAGGATTTCACCCCGGCCATGGAGTGGTGATGGCCCGGCCGGGCGCATAGGTCGAGTTCCCGCTGCGCCCGCTGGACGACCGCGCCGCTGTCCTGTTTCAGGATAGGCGCCATGTCGTCGAGAACGTCGCTCCACAATCGGTCGACGGCGGCGGGCGTGGGTTTGGCGCGAAAATCGACGATTGCCGAGGCGACGCGGCCGACGATCTTGGCCGAGGTTGCGAGCGGCTGGCCGTCGACCATTTCCTCGCCGACGGCGCGCAGGCTCTTGGTCACGTAGTCCTGTTCCGCCGGAGATATCGGGTCCGGATCGCCGGGCAGGGGGGCCGGAATCAGGGACGCCTGCCGGGTCACGACAAGGCGGGCGGTTTGCACGCCCAGCGCCGACAGCCGGTCGGCGGTCATGCTGACCCGTACATGGGTGAAACCGCGGCCGCTGGTGAAGGTCACGTCCGTTGCCGGGATGTCTTTGACGGCGCCTTCGTTGGATGTCACGCGCAGTACGAAATGGGTCTGGTCCGCCGGGGTGTAGAGGGTGCCCGTGCGCGGCGATTCCCGGTCCTGTTGCAGACAGAAAGTGGTGATGTCCGTTTCGCAGATGGCGCCATCGCAGAGGAAGGGCATGCCTTCCTGGGCCTCAAGGGCGGCCAGGATTTGGGGGGCTGCCTGTGCGGCCCGGACGGGCGCGAGGGCAAAGACGGTGGCGATGGCAAATAGGGCGATGCGAAGACCCATGTCGATACCTCCTTGATATCCGTGGCATGTGTTCTTCGGTCCCGGCTCGTCACGCGGCCGTGTCGGCGATGATGCCGTCGACGGAGAAGCGCCCGGGGAGGAAAACCCGGGTGGCGTGGGCCGGGCTTCTCTAGAAATTTCTAATTTAAGTGTGCGCTGCAAGGGAACGCCGCGCAAGCGGACAAATGAGGCGGAGTCCTGAAATACCGATAAAAACCAGACTAAAAATATTGGGCATGCGTCTTTTCCGCGACTATCTCTAAACGCAAGCGCACTTCATCGGGCAATGCACCCGATCGATGCGGGGGCCATAAGCATCGCCCGTCAGGCCGTTGACAGCCAAGTTTACATCAGCGGCCTGAGACCGCACGGAGCGGCCCGGACCAAGGGATAACCCCGCCGGGCGCCGTCTGCGGCCGGCGCCATTCATAGAGTTAAGGAGATTTCCCATGTTGAGATGGGCCGTCATATTTCTGGTTGTCGCCCTGGTCGCGGCTTTGTTCGGGTTCGGCGGCATCGCCGCCGCCGCGGTCGATATCGCCAAACTGCTTTTCTTCGTCTTTATCGTGCTGTTCGTGCTGGCGTTGATCGCGCACCTGATCTCGGGGCGCGGCACGCCGCCGGTTCCCTGACGGCGGATAAGGCAAGAACGGCAAGGTATCGTCAAAACGCCCCGCAGCGCTGTCGCGTTGCGGGGCGGTTCGGGATCAAAAGTCCTGAGGGACGGCGGGCCGCCCGCGCGTCCGGTTACTTGCCGTATTCGGGAACCACGGTCCGCGCGACCGAGGCGTCCAGCGCCTCGTAGTCGTAGTAGGCCAGGGTATCGTACTGTTCGGCGCGGCTCATCACCTTGTCCACGAAGCCTTCCGTGCCGTCATGGTCGCGGATATGGCCATACAGGTCCTGGAACAGCTTGGCGGCGGCGCGGATCGAGGTCGCCGGCCAGATCACGATGTCGAAGCCCATGTCCTGGAACTGCTGACCCGTGAAGAACGGCGTGCGGCCGTATTCGGTCATGTTGGCCATCTTCTTGCCCGGGACCTTCTTGGCGAATTCCAAATGATCCTCGGCCGACGGCAGACCGTCGGGGAAGGTCACGTCGGCGCCGGCCTCGCGGTACAGGTTGGCGCGCTTGATGGCGGCGTCCAGGCCCTCGACCCCGGCGGCGTCCGTGCGCGCGATGATGACCAGATGCGACGAGGCTGCCTTGGCAGCGGCGATCTTGGCGGCGGCTTCTTGCGGTTCGACCAGGCGCTTGTCGTTCAGATGGCCGCATTTCTTGGGCAGCAACTGATCTTCGATATGCACGGCGCCGGCGCCGGACAGTTCCAACTCCTTGACCACGCGCATGGCGTTCAACACGCCGCCGTAGCCGGTGTCGCCGTCGACGATCAGCGGCAGGTCCGTGGTGCGCGACACGCTGCGCACGACGTTGCACATTTCGTCCAGGGTCATGATGCCGAGGTCGGGCAGGCCGAGCGATGCCGTGACGGCGCCGCCGGAGATGTACAGTGTTTCGAATCCGGCCTGCTTGGCGATCATGCCGGCGAAGGCGTTGTGCGCGCCGGGTACGCGCAGGATTTCGTCGCGGTCCAAAAGCTCGCGCAGCCGTTCGCCCGCAGGGCGTTTGTCGCGTCCGTTGCCTTCAAGCCAGGTCATGGGGGTATCCTCCGTTGCGGTAATCGTATTGAGAAAACTGTATACAATCTTGAGCGGTCCGGGGGCTACATTTAAAGGGAAATCACGCTCAAAATTGCCTTCCTCCTGTTATTGGATATTCCGGCATCGAGGCTTACATATCTATTCTATCCTGATAAGGAGTCGTCATGCCGCAGTCACATATCCCCCACATCGATGAGTACCACGCACATATCTATTTCGACGGCGCCGTTGATAGAGCTTCGGCATTCATGCTGCGTGACCAGTTGGTGGACAAGTTTGGGGCGTCGCCCACGACGGTTCGCGAAACACCCGTCGGCCCACATCCGACGCCGCAGTTACTGGTCACTTTTCCTGTTTCGGCCTTTGCCCGTATCGTGCTGTTCCTGATGTTCAACAGGGGCACTTTAAGCGTTCTGGTGCACCCCGAAAGTGGGGACCCCGAGGCGGATCACGGTGATCATGCGCTGTGGTTGGGGAAGGCCATGAATTTGGATTTCGACTTCATCCGCGATTTCGCCGCACGAGATAACGCGATGTCGGATTGACGCAAAGGCTTGACGATCGCGCAGATAGGAATGAATTTTCGCAGATGATGAAAAATACTCCCAGCCTCCCCGTGACCGAAAAATCCGCCTGGACCGCCGCCGAGCTTGCCGCCGATGCGGGCTGGATCCGACGCCTGAGCGTCGGGGAGACCGCGGCCCTGGAACGGGTGACCGCCGACCTGGCGGCCATTGGCCGGGGTGCGCGGCAATTCGGGCGCGAGGACATCGACGCGCCGGAATTGGCGGCCCTGGCCGATTGGGCGGTCGCGGAACTGGAACACGGGCGCGGTTGCGTGCTGATCAAGGGCTTGGAGGTTGAGCGCTACGACCGTCTTCGGATCGAAGCCATGTACTGGGTATTGTCCGTCCTGATGGGGCAACCGATGCATCAGAACCCGGACGGCGATCTGATCGGCGAAGTCACGGACAAGGGGCTGGACTACAACGACCCCCTGATCCGCGGTTACAAGACACGCCAAAAACTGTTCTTTCACTGCGACGGCATGGATCTGGTCAGCCTGCTGTGTCTTCAGCCGTCCATGGCCGGCGGGGAAAGCCAGATCGCTTCAAGCACGGCGGTGTACAACGAAATCCTGGCGACCCGTCCGGAATACTTGCCGGTACTCTACGAAGGTTTCCACTTCAACCTGCGGGGTGAGGGCGAGGCCGGGGAGACCCATCCCGTGACCCGCCACAAGGTGCCGGTCTACAGCTGGTGCGACGGGCGGCTCAGCTGCCGTTACCTGCGCAAGGCGATCATCGAAGGCCAGGCTTTCATCGGCGCGCCGATTTCCGATCTGGCCAAGGAAGCGCTGGACTACATCCAGGAACTCTGCGTCAGCGACCTGTTCCGCTACGACATGACGTTCGAGACGGGCGACATTCAGATCCTCAACAACTATGTGACCCTGCATTCCCGGGCCGCGTTCGAGGATTGGCCCGACGGCACGCGCAAGCGCAACCTGTTGCGGGTATGGATGAACAGCTATGAAGGGCGAAAGCTCGACCCTCTATTCGCCGACCGCTACAACATGGGCCCGCGCACGCCCATGCGTCTCAAGGGCGAGCGCGCGGCCTGAACGGCCGTCCGAAATTCTGAAAATCGGTACCGAAAAGAAACGGGAAGGGGATCAGTCTTTCTTGCCTGCCGCCGCGCGTTTGGCGATGGGGATCGGTGGCGCCTTGGTTGCGCGATTGCGGCCGGCGTGCTTGGAATGATAGAGCGCGGTATCGGCGCGGCCCAGCGTGCCCTCGATGGCCTGGTCGGCGTCTTCCGCTTCGGCGACGCCGATGGAAACCGTGACGTCGACGGGGCCGTCGATGGTATCGAACGGTGCTTCGGCGATAACGGCCCGCAGACGTTCGGCCACGGTCATGGCGGATTCGCCGTCGGCGCCGGGCAGCAGAATGGCGAATTCCTCGCCGCCCAGGCGGCCCAGGGTATCGAACGGGCGGCGGCCCAACTGCCAGCGCCGGACGGCTTCCTTCAGCACGTCGTCGCCGGCCTGATGGCCGTGGGTGTCGTTGACCTGTTTGAAATGGTCCAGGTCCAACAGCGCCACGGAAAATGGCACCCGGTGGCGGCGCAGGCGATGGACCTCAAGTTCAGCGCGTTCCATGAAATGGCGGCGGTTCTTGGCGCCGGTCAGGTCGTCGGTGGTGGCGAGGGACAGCAATTCCTGTTCGCGCAGGACGTCGGCGGTCACGTCGCGCTGAATGGCGGCGATATGGGTGACTTCCCCGTCGCTGCCGAACAGCGGCATGATGTTCATGTCGACCCAATAGGTCGCGCCGTCCTTGGCGTATTGCAGCAGGCGGGTGCGCATGTGGCGGCCGTGGTTGATGGCATCGGCGACCTTGGCCAGGGCTTCCGGGTCCGTGTCGGGGCCGTCCATGAAACCCGGCGCCTTGCTGATCGCTTCCTTTTCCGAATAGCCGGACAGGCGGCAGAAGGCCGCGTTCACGTAAACGATGCTCGGCTTGGCCGATTTGTCCTCGGCGGCCTTGGCAACGATGACCGCGTCGTTCGCCTTGGCGACGATGTCGGAAAAGGAAAATCCGGTGTCGGTTTGCATTGACGTTCTCGGCCTAGCCTTTAGGGGGGTGATTGTTGCTCTTTTGGCGTCTGTGCCGGGCGCAATATGTGCATCAATCATAGCATAAACGCCAGAGCTTATGTGAACCTGACGCGGGGTCACGTGATTATAAAGGCTTGCCGCCCGGGCTCCGGTCGGGGCATATCCTGGCCCTAACGAATCCGGCTGGGCCGGCATCAAGAAACGAAGGAAACGGAACATGACCCGCATCGCCATCCTGGACGACTACCAGAACGTGGCCCTGGAGCTTGCCGATTGGGACAGCCTGGGCCCGGACGTGGAGGTCACGTCCTTCAACGAATTCATTCAGACCGACGAAGACCAAGTCGCCAAGACGCTGGCCGGTTACGACATCGTGGTCGGCATGCGCGAGCGCACACGCTTCCCGGCGTCGCAGCTGGAAAAGCTGCCGGACCTGAAGATGATGGTGACCACGGGCATGCGCAATCTGGCCTGGGACATGAAGAAGGCGCGGGCCATGGGCATCACCGTCTGCGGCACGTCGATCCTTCCCTATCCGGCGTTCGAGCAGACCTGGGCCCTGATCTTCGCCGTGACCAAGGAAATCCCCAAGGAAGACCGCTGCATGAAGGCCGGCGGCTGGCAGGAAAGCTTTCCCGTGGGCCTGCGCGGCAAGACGCTCGGCGTGATCGGACTGGGCAAGCTGGGGGCGCAGTCGGCCGCGCTGGGCAACGCACTCGGCATGAAGGTCGTCGCCTGGTCGGAAAACCTGACGGACGAACGGGCCGCCGAATGCAATGCAACCCGCGTTTCCAAGGAAGACCTGTTCAAGCTATCCGACGTGGTGACCATCCATGTCCTGCTGTCGGAACGCACCACGGGCCTTGTCGGCGCGAACGAGTTCGCGCTGATGAAGCCCTCGGCCTATATCGTCAACACTTCGCGCGGCCCGATCATCGACGAAGCGGCGCTGATCGCCGCCCTCCAGTCGAACACGATCAAGGGCGCGGGCATCGACGTTTATGATGTCGAACCGCTGCCCGCCGACCACGACCTGCGCAAGCTCGACAACACCGTGCTGACCGGCCACACGGGCTATGTGATCCGGGAAAACTACGAAGTGATGTACCCGGAAGCCGTGGAATGCATCAAAGCCTGGATGGCGGGATCGCCGGTCCGGGTCCTGAACGCCGAAGACTAAAAAGAAGACCAAGCCATGAACGACGACATCATCCGCCTGGAGCGCAAGGGCGCCATCGCGACCCTGACCATCAACAATCCGGACAAGCGCAACGCCATGAACCTGGACGCCTGGCGGCGGCTGGGCGCGGTCACGGCGGAACTGGAAGCGGACGACGACCTGCGCTGCGTGCTGGTCACCGGCACGGGCGATCATTTCGCCGCCGGGGCGGATATCTCCGAATTTCCGGAAAAGCGCATGAGCGCCGCCCAGGCCGAAACCTACGGCAAGGTTGTCGCCGACGCGCTGCATGCCTTCTCGAACCTGAAGCATCCGACCATCGCCGTGATCCGGGGGGCCTGCACGGGCGGGGGGTTCGAGATCGCCTGCTGCTGCGACATGCGCCTGGCCGCCGAGGGCTCGCGCTTCGGCATTCCCATCAACCGCCTGGGCCATGCCTTCGCCTATCCGGAAATGGCGGCGGCGCTGGCCGTGGTGCCGGCGGCGGTGATCATGGAACTGCTGCTGGAAGGCCGGATTCTGGAAACGGACGAGGCCTATGCCAAGGGCCTAGTGACGCGGGTCGTGCCGGCGGACCAGTTGGATGACGAGGCGGAAACCGTCGCCTGGCGCGTCGCCCAGGGGGCGCCGCTCGCCGCGCGCGGGTCCAAGCAGATCCTGCGCCGCCTGCTGCGGCCCGAGCCGATCACCCCGGAAGAACTGAAATCGAGCTATGATCTCTGTGATTCCGAGGATTACAAGGAAGGCGTGCGTGCCTTCCTGGCCAAGGAAAAGCCGGCCTTCAAGGCCCGCTGACCCGCGTTCCAAAATCCCCGCCGGTTCCCGTTGGCATCGCTGCCGGGCTGGCGTAACCTGCGCGCCCACGAACTGTATGCAATTTACTGGAGGCCCCCATGTCACCCGCCGATAAGCTTCGCGAACTTCTCGACCGTCCCGGTTGCCGCACCCTGCCGGGTGTCTATGACACCATGTCGGCCATGCTGGTCGAGCGCGCCGGGTTCGAGGCCGCGTTCATGACCGGCTTCGGCGTGTCCGCCGCCCGCATCGGCCTGCCGGACACGGGCCTGATCAGCTATGCGGAAATGCTCGACCAGGGCCGCAACATGACGGCCGTGACGTCGATCCCCATCATCGGCGACGGCGACACGGGCTTCGGCAACGCCATCAACGTCAAGCGCACGGTCGAAGGATATGCCCAGGGCGGGCTGGCCTGCGTGATGATCGAGGATCAGGTGTCGCCCAAGCGATGCGGCCATACCCGCGGCAAGACCATCGTCAAGCGCGAGGAAGCGTTCCAGCGCATCCAGGCCGCCGTCGACGCCCGAAATGATGGGGCCGACATCCTGATCATGGCGCGCACGGACGCCAACTGGACCGACGGGATCGAGGAAGCCATCGACCGCTGCAACGCGTTCCGCGAGATCGGCGTCGACATCACCTTCCTGGAAGCGCCCCGCGACAAGGACGAAATGCGCCGCTACTGCAAGGAAGTGAGCGGCCCCAAGATGGCCAACATGGTCGAACAGGGAGACACCCCCTACCTGATGGCCGATGAACTGGGCGAAATGGGCTACAAGATCGCCATCTATCCCATCGCCATGATGCTGGCCTCGATCAAGGCCATGCAGAATGCGCTGACCAGCCTGAAGGCGGGCAAGGCGCCGGAAGGCCAAATCACCTTCCCCGAACTGCGCGACATCGTCGGGTTCCCCGAATATTACGAGGCGGAAAAGAAATACGCCGCCGAGTAGGGGGCGATCTGAGGCGGTCCTGGGGGCGGGATTTAGGTCTTGCATCCCCTAGGCCGTCGGGCATTATCGGAACTATCGAAGTCTCAATAACGAGAGGCCGGGGCCGGCGCGAGGAGGGAGCAACCCACCCCGTCAGGTCCGTCAAATCGGTCCGGTTAGGCGCGTAAAAAATTGCAGAGAAGCAAACCCTAACCCAACGACGGGGAGTGTCATGTCCAAGTTTTTCCGCCGGCAGGCCGTGCCGGCAGTTTCGTTCGCGGCCGTTCTTCTGACATATTTCACGCCTAACGCGGCCCTTGCCGCCGACCAACTCAATTCCGGCGACACGGCCTGGATCATCACGGCGACCGCCCTGGTCCTGTTCATGACCCTGCCGGGGCTGGCCCTGTTCTATGGCGGGCTGGTGCGCTCGCGCAACGTGCTGAGCGTGCTCATGCACTGCGTCGCCATCGCCTGTTTGATGAGCGTGCTGTGGCTGGTCATCGGCTACAGCCTGTCGTTCACGGACGGCGCCGGGGCCAACAACCTGATCGGCGGGCTGTCCCGCATGTTCCTGGCCGGTGTCGGCACGGAAGCGCTGTCGGGCACCATACCCGAAAACGTGTTCTTCTCGTTCCAGATGACCTTCGCGATCATCACGCCGGCGCTTATGGTCGGCGCCTATGTGGAACGCATCAAGTTCTCCGCCGTGCTGATCCTGTCGTCGCTGTGGCTGATCGTCGTCTACGCGCCGGTGACCCATTGGGTCTGGGGCGGCGGCTGGCTTGCCCAGATGGGCGTCATGGACTTCGCGGGCGGCCTGGTCGTGCACGCAACGGCAGGCATTTCGTCGCTGGTCATCGTCAAGGCGCTGGGCGCGCGCCACGGGTTCCCGAACGATGTCGCGCCGCCGCACAACCCGGGCATGGTCGCCATGGGGGCCTGCATGCTGTGGGTCGGCTGGTTCGGCTTCAACGGCGGCTCGGCGCTCGCGGCCAACGGCGGTGCGGGGATGGCGCTGACCGTCACCCATATCGCCGCCGCCACGGCGTCGCTGGTATGGATGCTCATCGAATGGAAGAAGTACGGCAAGCCGTCCCTGGTCGGTCTTGTCACCGGCACCATCGCGGGATTGGCCACGATCACCCCGGCGTCGGGCTTCGTCGGCCCCGTCGGCGCCTTGATCATCGGCGTCGCCGCCGGGCTCGTCTGCTTCAAGATGGTGCAGATCGTGAAGACCGCCTGGAAGCTGGATGACTCGCTCGACGTGTTCGCCGTCCACGGCGTCGGCGGCTCGCTCGGCACCATTCTGGTCGCGTTCCTTTGCGCGCCCATGTTCGGCGGCCTGGGTCTGCCCGACGGCAAGACCATGTTCGACGCCCTCGGCGTGCAGGCGTTGGGGCTGGCCGCCACCGTGGCGTGGTCGGCCATCGCGACCTTCATTCTGGTCAAGATCACGGCCGGGCTGACCGGCGGCATCCGCGTGCGCGAGGACGACGAGCTGGAAGGCTTGGACATCACCAACCACGGTGAGACCGCGTACAGGCTCGATTGACGTGCTATAAAGGGCGGAGCAGCGGTGCTCCGCCCGCAAGCCGGGAACAACGGCAAACGCAAAGACATTAGGAGAGGCATCATGAAGTTCGTCATGGCGGTGATCAAACCGCACAAGCTGGACGCCGTCCGCGAGGCGCTGGGCGCCGCCGGCGTCGAAGGAATGACCGTATCGGAAGTGAAGGGCTATGGCCGGCAGCGCGGGCAGACGGAAATCTACCGCGGCGCGGAATATCAGGTCCATTTCCTGCCTAAGGTGAAGATCGAGATCGCTGTCGCCGACGACAAGGCGGCCGAGGTGGTCGAGGCCATCAAGGGGGCGGCCAACACCGGCAAGATCGGCGACGGCAAGGTCTTCGTTTATGATCTGGAAAGCGCCGTGCGCATCCGCACCGGCGAGCAGGACAACGACGCGCTATAAAATCTGAAACCGGCGCGCCCGGGCGCGTCCAGACCGGGGAGGGCAGGCATGCCCCGTTTCGCCGCCAACATCGGCTGGATGGCTCAGGAAGTGCCCATGCTGGAACGCTTCCAGTTGGTCCGCGACCTGGGCTTCACCGCCGTCGAATGCCCGCTGCTCTACGGCCACGACGCCCATGCGATGTCCGACGCCTGCAAGGCGGCGGGGATCGAGTTCCTGATGTTCAATTCCCCCCCCGGCAAGCACGACGGCGAATACGGCATTGCCGGGCTGACAGGCCGCAAGGGTGAATTCCAGGACACCATCGGCAAGGCCGTCGATTACGCCAAGGCGCTGGGCACGACCTATCTGCATGTCCTGGCCGGATGGCAATCAGGCGATTGGGATCGGGACGCGGGCTTCGATGTGTTCATCGACAATTTGAAATGGGCCTGCCCGGTGCTGGCGGACGCCGGGCTGACCGCCCTGATCGAGCCCATCAACACCATCGCGCGTCCGGGTTATCTGGTGCAGACGACCAAGGAGGCCCAGCGTGTGGTCGATGCCGTGAAGGCGGCGGGCTCGACCAACATCGGCATCCAGTACGATTTCTATAATGCCCAGGTCATGGAAGGCGACCTGGCGCGCACCTTCGAGGCGCACCTGCCGTCGATCCTGCATATACAGATCGCCGGCAACCCGGGCCGCACCCCGCCGGACGAGGGTGAAATCAATTACCCCTTCGTGTTCGACCTGTGCGACCGCCTGGGGTTCAAAGGCTGGCTCGGCTGCGAATACGCCCCCCACGACAAGGCCAAGCCGGGGGCGACCAAGGCGTCGCTGAAATGGGCCAAGGAGTTCGGCCTGGGCTAACCGGCCAGTGCCTGCGCCTTCGGTGCTTTTCCCGTAATCAGATTGGCAAGCTCGCTGGCCCCCGGCGCCAGGGTCTGGCCGCGCAGGGTGATGATGCCGATGCGCCGGGTCAGTTGCGGGTGCTTGATGCGGGCGGCCCAATAGGCCGTGTCCTTTGCCGGCAGGACCGCCGTTTCCGGCAGGATGGCGATGCCCAGGCCCTGTTCCGCCATGGAAATCAGGGTCTGGTGGTGCAGCATTTCGAAATGCGGGACCAGGGTCATGCCGGCGGACTGAAACGCGCTTTCGACCTGGATGCGGGTGCGCGACGGCAGCGGCAGGGCCAGGATCGTTTCGTCCGCGAGGGCATTCAGGGGAATGTCCGTCCGCCCCGCAAGCGGGTGGTCCGCCGCGACGACGGCGCAGTAGCCGTCAGCCAGGAACTGGCGGAATTCGAATTCCCTGGGCACTTTATCCACGGGCCCGATGGCGAAATCGGCGTCGCCCCGGCGCAGGATGTCCAGCATGTCCGTGGCATAGGCTTCGCGGACATGGACGGTGATGTTGGGATTGCGCTCGCGGAACCGGGCCAGGATGGTCGGCAGGCGCGTCGCGGCGAAGCTGGGGGCCGAGGTCAGCAGCACGCGGCCCCGGCCCATGGCGGCCTCGTCGTGGAAGATGCGCACGATGTCTTCCAGCCCTTCGAGGATGCGGCCCGCGCGGCGGTACAGATTTTCCCCCGCCTCGGTCATGCGGATGGTCCGCGTCGTGCGGTGGAACAGGGGCACGCCCAAATGGGCCTCCAGCAGCTTGATATGGGCGGTCACGGCGGACTGGCTCAGGTTGAGGCGCTCCGACGCCCGGCGAAAGCCGTTCTGCTCCGCCACGGCGACGAAAATCTCCAACTGTTTCAGGGTCATGGGCAGCATGATTATTGATCACTTTTTCAGATTAATAATGCATATATTGCTATTAGCCCTATCACAAATCTTGTGGTGTAGTCGCCCTTCGAAATGGAATCCGCGCCGGCAACGGGCGTGGTGAAAACGCATGGAGGAAACCGAACGATGACGGGCACTACCCGCCAATTGGCTGAATTCGCCGCCGGCCTGACCTATGACAAGCTGCCGGACGGAATCGCGGCCCGCACCAAGCTTCTGATCCTCGACATCGCCGGCATCATGGTGCGCGCGCGCCACGACGCGGAAAGCACGGCCAGCCTGGTCAGCGCGGTCGAACGCCTGGGCCAGGTCGCGGGCAATTGCTCGGTGCTCGGCGACGGGCGCGGCTACACGCCGATGGCGGCGGCCCTGGTCAACGGCTCGCTGGCCCATTCCCTGGATTTCGACGACACCCATGCGGAAGCCTCGCTGCATTCCTCCGCACCCATCGTGCCGGCGGTTCTGGCGGCGGCGGAAATGACCGACGCGTCCGGCAGGGACGTCATCACGGCCTGCGTCGTCGGCTATGAAATTCAGATCCGTCTGGCCAAGGCCCTGGTGCCGACGGCCCATTACGACCGCGGCTATCACCCCACGGCGACCACCGGCGTCATGGCGGCGGCGGCGGCGGCGGGCAAGGTTCTGGGCCTGGACGCCGACGGCATCGAAAGCGCGCTCGGCATTGCTCTCAGCCAGGCGGCCGGCTCCATGCAGTTCCTCGCCGACGGGGCCTGGACCAAACGCTCCCACGTCGGACAGGCGGCGCAGAACGGCCTGACCTGCGCGACCTTGGCGGCGGAGGGCTTCAAGGGCCCGAAGGAAGCCATCGAGGGCAAATGGGGCTTCCTGCATTCCCTGTCACCCAAGGCAGACCTGGACAAGGCGGCGGCGAACCTGGGCGAGTATTGGGAGACCATGGCGCTCGGCGTAAAACCCTATCCCAGCTGCCGCTACACCCATGCGGCCATGGACGCCATCCGCCAACTGGCCGGCGAACACGGCATCACGGCGGACGCGGTGGACAGCGCCACCATCGGCGTGCCGGAAACGGGCTGGAAGATCGTCGGCAATTCGGACGCGGAAAAGCAAAATCCGAAATCCATCGTCGACGGCCAGTTCTCCATGCCGTTCTGCGCCGCCGTGGTCCTGCGCACGGGCAACATGGTGTGGGACGACTACAAGACCCACCTGAGCGACGCCGACACCCTGGCCCTGGCCAAGCGCGTTTCCACGGTCGTCGACCCGGATGCCGAGGCCGCCTTCCCCGACAACATGGCGGGCAAGGCGACGATCCGCATGAAATCCGGCGAGGTCTATGAGCGCTTCGTCGAAATCCCCAAGGGCGAGCCCGCCAACTTCATGAACCAGGCGGAATTCCGCGCCAAGTTCGACGGCCTGTGCGCGCCCTATCTGTCCGAGGCGGGCATGGAACGGTTCTCATGCGCCCTGTTGAACCTGGAGGAAGCGAACAGCCTGCGTTCGGTTCTCGCCCTCAGCCGCGGAGACGCCTGATTCATGGTTGCCGAAGCAAAGGAAGTCGGACCCAACCGATACCGCGAATCCTATGGCCGCTATCTTGAGGACTTCAAGGTCGGCGACGTCTACGAGCACCGTCCCGGGCGTTCGATCACGGAAAGCGACAACACCTGGTTCACCTTGCTGACCATGAACCAGCACCCGCTGCATTTCGATAACGAATACGCCGCCAAGAGCGAGTTCGGAAAGCCGTTGGTCAATTCCTGCCTGACCCTGTCCATCGTCGCGGGCATGAGCGTTTCCGACGTCAGCCAGAAAGCCATCGGCAACCTGGGCTGGAACGACATCAAGATGCCGAATCCGGTGTTCGTGGGCGATACGCTCTATGCGGAAAGCGAGGTGTTGGCGATCCGCGAAAGCAAGTCGCGCCCGACCCAGGGCATCGTCACCATCCGCACCACGGCGACCAAGCAGGACGGTTCGGTTATCATGTCCTATGAGCGGATCATGCTGATCCCCAAGCGCGGCCACGCGGTCGATGACAAAGCGAATTATTAGAACCGGCTACTAGTAGGAATTTGAGATTATGGCCCCCGACGCGGCAACCGCCCAGGACCTGAGCGAAGAAGAACGCATCATCTTCGACTCCGTCGACAAGTTCATTGAACAGGACGTGCGGCCCCATGCCCACAAGCTGGAAGCGGCGGACGAATACCCCCGCGACATCGCCGACAAGCTGGCCGAAATGGGCCTGATGGGGGCCACCATCGGCGAGGAATACGGCGGCCTGGGCCTGTCGGCCTCGACCTATTCCAAGATCGTCGAAAGGGTGTCGTCGTGCTGGATGTCCGTGTCGGGCATCTTCAATTCGCATCTGATCGCCGCCGCGGCGGTCGAACGTTTCGGCACCGAGGACCAGAAGCGGTACTGGCTGCCCAAGATGGCGTCCGGCGAAATGCGGGGCGGCATCGCCCTGACCGAACCCGATTGCGGCACGGACCTGCAGGCCGTGCGCACGACGGCGAAGAAAGACGGCAACGAATACGTCCTCAACGGCAACAAGATGTGGATCACCAACTGCATCGAGGGCAATTTCCTGGCCGTGCTGGCCAAGACCGACCCGGAGACGGAACCCAAGCACAAGGGCATGAGCCTGATCCTGGTCGAAAAGGACGCCGGCTACAAAACATCCAAGCTGCACAAGCTCGGCTACAAGGGCATCGATACGGGCGAGGTCGTGTTCGACAACACCCGCGTACCCCTGACCAACCTGATCGGCCCGGACGAGGGCCGGGGGTTGCAGCAGATTCTGGGGGGCCTTGAACTGGGCCGCATCAACGTCGCCGCGCGCGGCGTCGGGGTCGCCCGGGCGGCCCTCAACGACGCCGTCGCCTATGCCCTGGACCGCAAGACCTTCGGCAAGCCCATCGCCGAACACCAGTCGATCCAGATCAAACTGGCCGACATGGCGACACGGGTTGAGGCCGCCCACCTGCTGGTCGACAGCGCCGCCCGCGCCTACGACAAGGGACAGCGCTGCGACATGGAGGCCGGCATGGCCAAGCTGTTCGCGACCGAGGCGGCGTTGGAAAACGCCATCGAGGCCATGCGCATCCACGGCGCCTACGGCTATTCCAAGGAATACAACGTGGAACGTTATTTCCGCGATGCGCCGCTCTTGTGCATCGGCGAGGGCACCAACGAACTGCAGCGCATCATCATCGCCCGGCAGTTGACGGAACGGGCCCAGAGATGACGGGTTTGCCGCTTGACGGCGTGCGCATCCTTGCCGTTGAACAGTACGGCGCGGGGCCCTTCGGCACGCAGTTCCTGGCCGACCAGGGGGCCGAGGTCATCAAGATCGAGGCGCCGGGCGAGGGCGATTACGCCCGCGCCCTGGGACCCCATTATTTCGAGAACGGCGAAAGCCAGTTCTGGCATTCCTTCAACCGCAACAAGAAAAGCCTGACCCTCGACCTGAAGAATTCCGAGGGCATGGCCGTGTTCCTGGATCTGGTGAAGACCGCCGACGCGGTGGCCAGCAATTCGCGGGGCGACGTGGCGGAACGGCTCGGCATCACTTATGACCACCTGAAGGACGCCAACCCCAAGATCGTCTGCGCGCATCTTTCGGCTTATGGCCGCACGGGATCGCGCGCGGCCTGGCCGGGCTTCGATTTCCTGATGCAGGCGGAGGCGGGGCATTTCTCCGTCACCGGCGAGCCGGGCACGCCGCCGGCCCGCATGGGCCTGTCCGTGGTCGATCTGGCGACGGGACTGGCGCTCGCCTTCGCCGTCTCGTCCGGCATCGTCAGTGCGCGGGCGACGGGCAGGGGCCAGGACCTGGATACCTCCCTGTTCCACATGGCGCACATGCTGAACGTCTATACCGCCACCTGGTATCTGAACGCGGGCCATGTTCAGGGGCGCACGGTGCGTTCCGGCCATGCATCGCTGGTGCCCTGTCAGCTGTACCGCACCCAGGACGGCTGGATCTACATCATGTGCAACAAGGAAAAGTTCTGGCCGGCCCTGTGCGAGGCCATCGGCGAGCCCGATTGGGCGACAGACCCCCGGTTCAAAACCTTCAAGGAACGTCTCGCCAACCGGGAACTGGTTCAGGAGCTGTTGGACGAACGCCTGAGCGAACGCACCACGGCGGACTGGCTGGAGGCGTTTTCCGGCGCCGTGCCGTCGTCGCCGGTCTACGATCTGGCCCAGGCCCTGGAAAACCCCTTCGTCGCCGAACAGGGCATCATTCAGGAACTGGAGCTTGAGGGCCATGGGCCGATCCGCATGATCGACACGCCCGTGCGCTCGGCGACCCCGACACCGGCCCGCCCGGCCTCGCCATTGGGCGAAGACACGGAAAAAATCCTCTCGGACATCGGCTACGACAAGAATCGTCTCGCCCAACTGCGCAAAGCGGGGGTAATCTAGGCGGCAGAAGGGGGGCATTGTCTTTAAAAGACTATCATTGGGAGGATGCCACCTTGGGCCAAACGATAAGCGAAAAGATCCTCGCCCGCGCATCGGGTAAGGAAACGGTGAAGCCTGGCGATATTGTGACCTGCAATGTCGACCTGGCCATGGTCCATGATTCGTCGGGGCCGCGCACATCCGGGAAAAAGCTGGATGAACTGGGCGTGCCCGTCTGGGACATGGACAAGCTGGTCGTCATTTCCGACCACTACGTCAATCTGGATACCCCGGAAAGCAAGAACGTCCAGGACATCTGCGACGCCTGGTGCGAAGCCCATAAGGTCAAGCACTTCATCCGCAATCAGGGCATCTGCCACATCGTGCTGCCCCAGGAAGGCTACGTCCGCCCGGGCATGTTCTGCGTCGGCGCCGACAGCCATTCGACCACGGCCGGCGCCTTCGGCGCCTTCATGGTCGGCGTGGGGGCGACGGAAATCACCGGCGTCATGGCCACGGGCGACATCTGGGTCCGCGTGCCGGAAAACGTGCGCATGGAAGTGACCGGCAAGCTCAAACCCGGCGTCGCCGCCAAGGACGTGATCCTGAAAATCTGCGGCGACCACGGCATCATGGGCTTCGGCTATCAGGTCGTGGAATTCTGCGGCGACGGCGTCGCCGCCATGTCCGCCCAGGACCGCATGACCCTGACCAACATGGCGGCCGAGATCGGCGCCAAGACCGGCATCATCGCCCCCGACGCCAAGACCATGGACCTGCTCACCGCCTGGGGCGTCAACGGCGTGAACGCGGCCGACTGGCAGTCCGACGCCGACGCCGTCTATGCCAAGCGCATCACCGTCGACGGCGATACCCTGTCGCCCCAGGTCGCGGCCCCTTCCAGCCCGGAAAACGCCGACGACGTGGAAAACTACAAGAACGTGAAGCTGGACCAGGCCTATCTGGGGGCCTGCACGGGCGCCAAGCTGGAAGACCTGCGCATGGCGGCCCAGGTTCTGAAGGGCAAGAAGGTCGCCGCCGGCACGCGGTTCCTGGTCGCGCCCTCGACCATCAAGATGCGTGAACTGGCCGCCGCCGAAGGCACCCTGAAAATCCTCGAAGACGCGGGTGCGACCATCCTGCCGTCCGGATGCGGTGGTTGCATCGGGCTGGGCGACGCGCGGCTGGCTGAGTATGCCGTGGGTATCTCGTCGACCAACCGCAATTTCGTCGGCCGGGCCGGACCCAAGTCGTCCAAGCTCTACCTGGCGTCGCCCTATACGGTGGCGGCCTCCGCCGTCGCCGGGCAGATCGCCGATCCCCGCGACATGCTCTGACCGAAAGGACCTGCACGATGATACAGCAAGGCAAGGCTTGGAAATTCGGGGCCAATATCGACACCGACCTGCTGGCCCCCATCTCGGCGCTGACCAGCGCCAAGCCGGAAGATGCCTATACCGAATGTCTGAAGGACGTCGATCCGACCTTCTCCGCAAACTGCAAGGAAGGCGACATCTTCGTTGCCGACGAGAACTTGGGCATCGGATCAAGCCGCGAATGGGCGCCGCAATACATGCGGTCCTGTGGAATCCGCGTCATTCTGGCGAAATCCTTCGCGCGAATCTTCTACCGCAACTGTTTCAACCTGGCGGTGCCCGCCCTGGTCTGTGCCGAAACGCATAAGATCGCGACCGACGACCAGTTGGAGGTCGACATGGAAAATGGCGTGGTCCGCAACCTGACCAAGGGCGAAACCTACAAATGCGACACGGTGCCCGCGCATCTGATGCAGATCGTCGCCGACGGTGGCCTGATGCCGCACCTGAAAAAGAAATTCAAGAAAGCGAGCTGAGTAAGCATGACCGAAGCCACTCCTTTGGAAGCCGAGGACGTCCGCGACCGGATTCTGTCCGGCGAGGAAGTCGCCATTTTGGATCTGCGTGAATGGGGGGTGTTTGGTGACGGCCACCTCCTGTTCGCGGTCAGTTGTCCGCTCAGCCACCTGGAAACCCGCATCGACGACTTCGTGCCCCGCAAGGATACGCCCGTCGTGCTGTGTTCCGAAGGCAAGGCCGACGCCCATCTGGTCAAGTTGGGGGCGGAACGCCTGATCGCCTGGGGTTATACGGACGTGAACGTCCTGGTCGGCGGGCTCGACGCCTGGGATCAGGCCGGGTTCGAGGTGTTTTCGGGCGTCAACGTGCCGTCCAAGGCGTTCGGCGAGTTCGTCGAGCATACCTACGACACGCCGCGCATTCCGCCCGAGGAAGTGAAGGCCATGATGGACCGGGGCGAGAACATGGTGGTTCTCGATTCCCGTCCCATGTCCGAATACCACAAGATGAACATCCCCATGGGCGTCGACTGCCCGGGGGCGGAACTGGCCTACCGGGTCCATGATCTGGCGCCGGACCCCGCGACCACGGTGGTCGTCAACTGCGCCGGGCGCACGCGCTCGATCATCGGCGCCCAGTCGCTGATCAACGCGGGCATCCCCAACAAGGTCGTGGCCCTGGAAAACGGCACCATGGGCTGGCACTTGGCGGGGTTTCAATTGGAATACGGCAACGACCGGAAGTTCCCCGACCAGCTTTCCGAGGACGCCCGGGCCAAGGCCAAGGCCGTGCGCGAGCGGGTCGCCAAGCGGTTCGGCGTGCCGACCTGCGACCACGACCAGCTTGCCGATTGGCGGGCCGAGGCGGGACGCACGACCTATGTGCTCGACGTGCGCAATCCCGAGGAATTCACCGCCGGTCACCTGGCCGGCAGCCGCCATGCGCCGGGCGGGCAATTGGTTCAGGCCTGGGACCGCTACGTCGCCGTGCTGGGAGCCCGCATCGTACTCGCCTGTGACGACGGCGTGCGCGCGACCATGACCGCCAGCTGGCTGATCCAGATGGGCTGGCCCGAGGTCTATGTGCTGGACAACGCCCTCGACGGCCAGCCTTTGGTGCGCGGCGCGCATAAGCCGAAAATCTACGGCCTCGACGCCGCCGCCGCAGAAACGGTCACGGTGGAAGGGCTGGAACGCATGATCGCCGATAAGGTCTGCGTCGTCATCGACCTGGCCGACAGCCTGACCTACCGCGACGGCCACATTCCGGGGGCATGGTTCGCCGTGCGCGCGCGCCTGCAGGACAGCATCAAGAAGATCCCCGATGCGCGGTATACGGTTTTGACCTCGCCCGATGGGGTGCTGGCGCAACTGGCCGCACCCGAACTGCGGGCCATGGGGCGGCGGGTCGCCGTGTTGGTCGACGGCACGGAGGCCTGGAAGGCCGCGCGCAAGGAGATGCAGACCGGCTTCACCCATATGGCCGACGAAACCAACGACGTGTGGTACCGGCCCTATGACATGGACGACGCCCAGGAAGGGGCCATGAAGCAGTATTTGAGCTGGGAGATCAATCTGGTCAACCAACTGGAACGGGACGGCACCACCCGGTTCAAAAAATTCCTCCAGGCGTAAATCGCCGGGGCACCAACAAAACACACGAAGGAAACACCACGCATGAAATTCATCGTTCTGGAAAACGACGGCATCGGGCCGGAGATCATGGCGGCGACCCTGCCGGTGCTGGAGAAGCTCGACGAACGGTTCGGCCTCAACATCGAACTGGTGCCCATGGTCTCGGGTATGCGGGCCTTGAAGGCCGAGGGCAAGACCATTCCCCAGGCCGTCTATGACGCCTGCGACGCCGCCGACGGCGTCATCCTGGGCCCTGTGTCGTCCTTCGAATATCCGTCGGAGGCCGAGGGCGGCGTCAACCCGTCCAAGTCCTTCCGCAAAGTGTTCGACCTGTTCGCCAACATCCGCCCGGCGCGCACCCGCCCGGGCGTGCCCTCGGTGATCAAGCAGATGGATCTGGTCATCGTGCGCGAAAACACCGAAGGCCTCTACGCCGACCGCAACATGTTCATGGGCTCCGGCGAATTCATGCCGACCGAGGACGTTGCGCTGAGCGTGCGCAAGATCACCCGCCAGGGCTGCGAGCGCATCGCCAAACAGGCCTTCGAGATGGCCATGGAGCGGCGCAAGAAGGTGACCGCCGTGCACAAGGCCAACGTGCTGCGCATGACCGACGGCCTGTTCCTCAAGACCGTCATGGACGTGGCCAAGGATTTTCCCAGCGTCGAGGTCGAGGAGCTGATCATCGACGCCGCCACCGCCCATCTGGTCAAGCGGCCGCAGGATTTCGACATCATCGTCACCACCAACGCCTTCGGCGATATCCTGTCGGACCTATGTTCCGAACTTTCGGGCAGCCTGGGCCTGGCCGGGTCCATCAACGCCGGCAAGGGCCATGTGTTCGCCCAGGCGCAGCACGGATCGGCCCCCGACATCGCCGGCAAGGGCGTCGCCAACCCGACCGCGCTGATGCTGTCCACGGCCATGCTGCTGGAAGAACTGGGCCGCCGCACCTCGCGCAACGATCTGGCGCAGGCCTCGGCCTCCATGTTCAAGGCCGTGGAACTGGCTCTCGGCGATCCCACCAGCCACACGCCCGATCTCGGCGGCAAGAACTCGACGGCGGGCTTCGGCAAGGCCGTGCTCGCCGCCCTCGACAAGGAATAGGGGACCGTCATGGCGGGCAAGGAGCGCATCGCGGTCTACGGGGCCGGCGCCGTCGGCGCCTACGTGGGCGGCTACATGACCCGGGACGGGCGGGACGTCACCCTGATCGACCCCTGGGAAGAGCACGTCAAACTGATGCGCGATCCCGGGCTCAAGCTGTCGGGCCTGACCGAGCCGGAAAACTTCACCGTCACCTGCAACGCCGTGCTCGACCGCGACCTGCCGCCGCCGGGCGATATCGGCCCGTTCGACGTGATCTTCATCTGCGTCAAATCCTTCGACACGGAAGCTGCCGCCAAACGCATGCAGTCCTATCTGGCCGATGACGGCTTCATGGTGTCGCTGCAGAACGGCATCAACGAAGGGACCATCGCCGGGGTCGTCGGCCGGGAGCGTACCGTCGGCTGTATCGCCTCCTCGATCTCCGTCTCCATGTGGGAGCCGGGGGCCGTGCGCCGCAATGTGAAGTTGGGTGGCACGGAGCATATCGTATTCCGCGCCGGCGAGCTGGATGGCAGCGTGACGCCGCGGGTGCAGAAAGTGTCCGACATCCTGGCCAGCGTCGACAGTTCCAAGGTGACGACGACCCTGATGGGCGAACGCTGGTCCAAGCTGATCGTCAACTGCATGCGCAATCCGATCTCCGCCGCCTCGGGCATGGCGTCCAACGCCTGCGACACGGACGATCATATCCGCCGGCTCGGCATCCGCATCGGCGCGGAAGCGGTCCAGGTGGCCATGGCGGAAGGCCACCCGCTCGAAAAGCTTCTGGGCATGCCGCCGGAGCAGGTCCAGGCCGCCGGGCAGGGCGACGCGGCGGCCCTGGCGGCCTGCGACAAGTCGTTGCTCGACGGGCGGGCGAAGCGCTCCGACCAACAGCGCCCCTCCATGGCTCAGGACATGGTCAAGGGCCGGCCGACCGAGATCGACTACCTCAACGGCTTTATCGTGGCGACGGCCAAGGCCCACGGCATCGCCGTGCCCGCCAACGAAGGCATCGTCGCGGCCATCAAGCGCATCGAGGCCGGAGAGATCGAGCCGAGCCCGGAGGCTCTGGCCGCCATTTGACCGAAGGACGGGCCATGACCGACCGCTACGCCGCCGCTGATCTGACCGCCGCCGCCAAGACCCTGTTTGAAAAAGCGGGGGCGGCGGGCCCTGTCGCCCAAGCCATGGCAGAGATATTGGTCGAGGCCGACCTGTTGGGGTATGGCACCCACGGTCTGCAATTCGTGCCCGCCTATCTGGCGGCCCTGGAGGGCGGCAAGACCACGCGGGAAGGCGAGCCGGAAACCGTCATCGACAACGGCGCGGCCCTGGTGCTCGACGGCAAGGGCCTGCCGGGGCAATGGGTCATGGTGCGCGCCCTCGATCTGGCGATGGCCCGGGCCAGGGACATGCCCATGGTCGGGATCGCGATCCGCAATTCGGCGAATATTTCCTGCCTCGCGACCTATGCCCGGCGGGCGGCGCTGAAGGGCTATTTCGCTATCGTCGCGGCCTCGGCCCCGACCACCAGGGCCGTGGCCCCTTTCGGCGGCGCGGCGCCGGTGATCGGCACCAACCCCTTCGCCGTCGGCATGCCGGGCCGGGACCATCCCATCCTGATCGACACCAGCGCCGCCGCCGTGACCAATCGCGCGATCGAGCGCGCCCAGCGCCTGGGCGAAAAGCTGCCGTTCCCGGCCCTGGTCGGCGCCGACGGCAAGGTCAGCGACGATCCGGCGGTCCTCAAGACCGACCCGCCGGGGGCGATCCGCCCCGCCGGCGGCGATGAGGCCGGACATAAGGGCTTCGCCCTGGGCCTGCTGGTCGAGGCCCTGACCTCGGGCCTAGCCGGGCTTGGCCGGTCGTCAGACAAACCGCCCGCCGGCAACGCGGTCTATCTGCAACTGATCGACCCCAGGGGCTTCGCCGGTGCGGATGCCTTCGGCCAAGAGACCGGCGTGCTCGCCGACCTGTGCCGGGCCGCCGTGCCCTGTGATCCGGCCAGGCCCGTGCGGGTGCCCGGCGACCGTGCGGCGGCGGTGTTCGCGGAACAGAGCACGGCGGGCGTCGCCCTGCATCCCGAAATCATGGACCGCATGCGGCCCTTGCTGGAGAAATACGGGATTCCCGTGCCGGCCCCGATCGCCTAGGGTGCGGGGGAGGGCCGCCGCCGGATGAACAGCGCCGCGACGGCGCCCGCGAAGGCGCTGAGAAGCAGCCAGACCGCCTGAAAGTCGGGGATCAGGAGCGACGCCAGATAGCTGACGGCGATGGCGCCGGCGGAACAGGCGATGACGTTGCGTAACAGGGCGCGGGTGCCGTTCTTGGTATAAATCGCGGCCAGCCAGGCGACCACGTTGCCGATGCTGATCACGATCATCAGGCTGATGGGGTCCATGGGACGCCCGATCCTTTCTAGGTCTTCCGGCGCTTCTGCAATTCGGCGAACACCTCGCGGTAATCCTCGGGTGCCGTGTCGCCGTAGTCTTCCTTGAAGCCGAATTCGGACAGCCACTTCAGGCGCTTGGCCCCGCCGTCGCACATGAAGGCGTCGTAGCCCAGGGCGCGCAGGGTATCGGCGGCTTCTTCCAGTTCATGCCCCCGGCGGGCCCCGTGGATCGCCGTGCGCCCGATCAGGAAATGGGCCAGGTCATCGAACTTCTTGCCGGCGTAGCTTTGGTTCATGGACTGGAACACTTCGTCGGCCACGCCGTAGGTCTCGGCCCCCAGGACGCATTCCTGTAGCAGGGCTTCCATCCCCTTGACCAGGACGGAGCGGAACATCTTGGTCGCCGCCGCCCGGCCGTACTCCGTGCCGAACTCCCTCATGTTGACGCCGTAGGGGGTGAAGGCCTCGATCACGTCCTTGGCCGCCGTGCCGACCAGCAGCATGGGCACCTTTTCGTTCTTGCCCGGCACGCCGTCCATGACCGAGACCTCGACGAAGCGGGCCCCCGTCGGATTGACGACCTCGGCGATCTGCTGCTTGACCATGGGCGAGGTCGAGTTGAGGTCCATGTAGATTTGCCCGGCCTTCAAGGTTTGGGCTGCTTCCCGGGCGACTTCCAGGGCTTCCGTCGCCGTCACGGTCGAGAGGATGATGTCGGCGCGCCCGACCAGGTCGGCGATGCTGGCGGCCATGTCGACGCCGTCGACCGGGGGCCGCTCACGCAGGTCGCGGGCGGTGATGGGCGCCGGCAGGCCCGCCGCGAGCAGGCCCTTGGCGATCAGGGGCCCGGCCTCGCCGAAGCCGATGAAGCCCAGGCGCGGCGCGTTGCGGGCGGTCATGCTATTGCGCGGCCTGGGCGGGGGCGGCGACGAGATCGCGGGCACTGTCCAGGGCGTCGATGGACCAGATGGCGGCGAGCAGGCTTTCCGCCCCGTCCGATCCCAGCACGGCCGAGGCCAGGTCGCGGTACTTGTCCTCAAGCTCCATGTCGCTCAAGGGTGCGTCCGGGTCGCCCTTACGGGTCGGCGCGTAATGGCTGACGACGCGGCCGTCGGTGGTTTCGATCTCGACCTTGGCCGAGCGCAGGCCCGGGAAATTGCCCTGGCATTCCAGGTCCGTGGTCAGGGTGATGCGGGTCATCAACTCGCGCACGGCCTTATCCTGCAACCGGTCAGGGGTGAAGGCGGCCATGCGCACGCTGCCCCACAACAGGGCGGCGGCACAGCAGTAGACCAGGGAGAACTTCGCCTCGAACGCCGTCTGCGGATTGGTGTTGCCGCAAATCTCCTCGGCCTTCTGATAGCTGCCGACGCGGATTTCCTTCACCGTGTCGGATGTCAGGCCATGCTCGCGGGCCAGCAGCAGCACGCTGTCGACGGCGGCATGGACATGGCCGCAGGCGGAATGGTTCTTCGTCGTGGTCTGCTTGATCAGATAGTCCCGGCCCAGCGTTTCCGCCGCGCGGGCCCAATCGGGTTGTTCGTCGGCCAAGCCGTTCAGGCACATGGCGTTGCCGAAGCCGCGCGGGCCTTCCAGGATGTCGGGGGCCCCCGTCACGCCCTGTTCGGCGGCCAGGGCCACGGTAACGCCCCGTTCCGCCGCATGGGCGCCGTGCAGGGGCTTGGCCATGGCGTCGGCGCGGAACGCCTGTTGCAACCCCGCCGCCAGGGTGCCCGCGTTGGCCAGGGCATGCAGGGTCTGTTCGGCGCTGAGGCCCAGGATGTTGGCGGCGGCGGCGGCGGCCCCGAAGGTGCCGATGGTGCCGGTGGTATGCCAGAATTCGTAATGCGCCGGATTGGCGGCGGCGCCCAGGCGGTTCGACACCTCATAGCCCGCGACGATGCCGGTCAAGAGCCGGGCGCCGCTGACGCCCCGCGCCTGGGCGATGGCGAGCGCCGCCGAGATCACCGGCACGCCCGGATGGTAGAGGGCGTTGCGGTAGATGTCGTCGAATTCAACGGTGTGGGACGCCGCCCCATTGATGAAGGCCGCCGTGCGCGCGTCGGTCGTGTCGCCGGAAGGATAAAGCCTGGCCCCGCCGCGCCCGATGCAGTCCTTGAACGCCGCCGTCAGCAGGGTCGCCGGTTCGATCACCGTGCCGGGCAGGGCGGCCGCGAACCAGTCGAGCAGGCAGCGCTTGGCGGCGTGCAGGGCGTCCGCCGGCAGATCGTCCGGGGACAGGTCGGCGGCGTATTTCGCGAACGGCCAGAGGGCCGAATTTTCAAGGGTGGACATGGCGGTTCTCCTCCCAGAGTTCGTGGGGCGTGTTCAGGCGCCGTCGGCGTAGAAGGTCAGGGCGCCCAGCACGGCGGCATGGACCGGCGTCGGGATGCCGTGCTTGCGGCCGAGGCGCACCACTTCGCCGCTCAGCCAGGGCAGCTCAAGCCGCCGCCCGGCTTCCAGGTCGTGGAACATGGACGCCTTCATGACCGCGGGCAGGCCGTCGAGGAAGCCGATGGTCTTGGCTTCCGTGCCCTCGGGCAGGGGCACGCCCTCGGCGCGGCCGACGGCGGCGGTCTCGTGGATCGCCGCTTCGAACAGGGCGCGGGACTCCGGGTTTTCCCGGATCGGCCCCGCCGGCTGGCGGCACAGCGACGTCAGGCCGCTCAGGCAGGACAGGAAGATGAACTTCTCCCAGATCGAGCGGGTGATGTCGGGCGACACGGCATGGTCGAAGCCGCCGTCCTCGAACGCCTTCTTCAGGGCTTCCATGCGCGGGGTGACGGTGCCATCACGTTCGCCGATGGTCATGCGCGCCATGGTGCCCGTGTGCTTGATCAGGCCCGGCTCGCCAATGACGGCGGCGATATGGGCGACGCCGCCGGCGACATGCTGGGCCCCCAGGCGTTCCGACAGAACGGCGATGCTGCGCACCCCGTTCTGGAACGGCACGACCAGGGTGTCGGGGCCGAGCAGCGGTTTGCACTGATCGGCGCTGGCTTCCGTGTCCCACAGTTTGACCGCGAACAGGACCGTGTCGACCGGCCCGATCTCGGCCGCATCGTCGGTCACGGAAACGTCCTTCAGATGGATATCGCCCTTGTCGCTGGTGACCCGCAGGCCGCCCTCGCGGATGGCCTTCAGGTGGGCGCCGCGGGCAAGGAAATGAACGTCGTGACCGGCGGCGGCCAGGCGGGCGCCGAAGTATCCGCCGACACCGCCGGCGGCCATGATGGCTATGCGCATAATCTGGTCTGACCTGGTTTACTTGCCGGTGAACTGGGGCTTGCGCTTTTCCATGAAGGCCGTGCGGCCTTCCTTGTAGTCGGCGGAATCGAAGCAGTCCTTGACCACCTTGGCGCAGAGGTCGAGATCACGCAGGCCGTCGTCCTTCAGGCTTTCGGCGACGACGACCTTGACCGCCTTGATGGTCAGCGGCGCGTTTTCGACGATGCGGCGGGTGTAGTCGGCGACATAGTCGTCCAGTTCCGCCTTGGGCACGATGCGGTTGACGAAGCCGATTTCCTTCATCTCCGCCGCCGTGAACTTGCGCGCGGTATAGAAGATTTCCTTGGCGTAGGACGGGCCGATCAGGTCGACGAAGGGCTTCAGGCCGTCGATGCGGTAGCCGAGGCCCAGCTTGGCCGCCGGCACGGCGAAGATGGCGCCTTCCTCGGCGATGCGGATGTCGCAGCAGGTGGCCAGGCCGACGCCGCCACCGACGCAGGGGCCTTCGATCTTGGCGATGGTCGGCTTGGGAAATTCGCGCAGGCGTTCCGACGCCTTTTCCGTGGCGGCGTTGTAGATCTTCACGCCTTCCTCGGACGACCGGTTCTTGGCGAACTGGGAAATGTCGGCTCCGGCGCAGAAGGCGGACCCGCCTTCGCCCGACACCACGACCACGCGGACGTTGTCGTCGGCCAGAAAGTCGTCCAGCACGGCCGGCAGGTCGCGCCACATCTCGAAGGTCATGGCGTTCTTCTTGGCCTGATTGTCGAATCGGATGTAGCCGACTCCGTCCTTTTTCTCGACGACCAACTGATCCGTGACGCCGTCCATCGTAAATCCGTCCATGGGTGGTTCCTCTAAGTCCTCTTTGTTTTCATTGGCGGACCAGGCTGCCGATCTTTGCGGGCCATGGTCCAGCTTGTTAATGCGCGAGGCGACAGGGTAAATTGACCGGCCTTTGTATACAATCACTAACCGCCGCCGGTCCCCGGATTCAATGCGGTTTAATCAGGGAGGACGGGCGATGGGTGCCGCGATCGAAAGACTGACCGGAATCCCCCTGCGCCAGCAATGGCCGGCCTGGATGATCGGCCTGGGCCATGGCGGAACCCATTGGATTATCGCGGTTTATTACCTGATGGTGCCCTGGCTGCGCCAGGACCTGGGCATCAGCTATACCGAAGCCGGCCTGATCCTGACCTCGTTCCACCTGTTCAGCTTCATCGCCAATTTCGGCTCGGGCGCGGCGGTCGATCTGGTCGGCCGGCGCGTGTTCCTTCAGGTCATCGCGCTGGTCATCGGCGCCATGGCCCTGGCCGCCATGAAATGGGCCGGCGGATTCTGGTCCGTGTTCGTACTGCTGGCCTTCATCGGGGCGACCAACAACCTGTGGCATCCGCCGGCGATCTCCTATCTGTCCTCCGCCTATCCGGACAAGAAGGGCTATGCCCTGTCCCTGCATGCCCTGGGCGCCAGCCTGGGCGACGCCATAGCACCGCTTGCCGCCGGCTTCCTTCTTGTCTGGCTCGGCTGGCGCGATGCCTCGACCGTGGCCTCGATCCCCGTATTCGTCATCGCGCTTCTGCTGCTGTTGACCCTCAACGCCCGCGACAAGGCGACCAACGATGCGCCGGGCAAGGAAAAGATGACCGGCAAGGACTATCTGGCCGGCGTGCGGCTGCTGCTGAAGAACCGCTGGGTGGTCGCACTCTGCGTCATGTCCGGGTTCCGCACGGTGACCCTCATGGGGCTGCTCATGTTCCTGCCGCTCTACCTCGCGGACGAAATGCACCTGGCGCCGACGGCGGTGGGGGCGACCCTCATGGCCATGCAGGTCGGCGGTCTGATCGCGACGCCCTTGGCGGGCATCTGGTCCGACCGCTCGGGCCGGCGGCCCGTGGTCATGGCGGGCTTCACGGGCACGACCATCGTGCTGGCGATCATCACCCTGCTGGACAGCCAGATGATGCTGATCGTCGGGGTGTCGGTCCTGGGCTTCTCGCTGTATGCCGCGCGGCCGGTGATGCACAGCTGGATGATGGATATCACGCCGCCGCATCTGTCCGGCAGTTCCATGAGCCTGCTGTTCGGAACGCAATCGGCCTTCAACTTCGCGCTGCCGCCGCTCTGCGGCCTGATCGCCGACACCTGGGGCCTGACCGCCGTGTTCTATCTGCTGGCCGCCACGATCCTGATCGCCAACCTGATGGTGCTGGCGATCCCCAATTCGGAGCCCAATGCGACCAAGGACTGAGGCTGATCGGCCCTAGTCGGCGATGTGGCTGTTGAACAGGACGTCGTAGACGCCGTTCTGGCGGATTTCCTTGAGGCCGGAATTGAAGTCGTTGCGGATGGTCTCGTCGGCAAAACCGACGACGAAGGGCGTGTGCCCGCCGAACAGGGCATGGAATTTGAAATCGGCTGCCTTGCCGCCCAGGACCTTTTTCCAATAGCGGAAGATGGTGCCGTCGATGATGAGGGCCTGGAATTGGCCGTCGAGAAAGGCCTGCACCTGGGCCTTCTGGTCGCCCATTTCGGCGTATTTCGAGGATTTCGCGGCGGCCTCGGCGAATGCCGGGCCCAGGTCTTTCGTGGCACCTTCCCAGGCAACCATGCTGAGCCCCGCCAGATCGGCGATGGCGGCGGGGGCGGGAGCATCCGCCCGCGTGACCGCGACATTGTGGAAGCTGACGAATTCGTTGGAATAGAACAGGGCCGGGTTTTCCGGGCGCACCGTGGCGGCGGCGGCGGCGCGGCCTTGCAGGACCAGTCCGGTCAACTGGTCATAGGTCGAATAGAGCGCCTGGAAGCTGTGCCCGCGGGGCGCCAGCGCGGCTTTCATGATGTCCAACTCGATCCCGCCTTTGTCGCCGGCCTGCGCCGGGCCGGTCTGCGTGGCATGGACGAAGGGCGGCTTGGCGATGGCGAAGGCAACGGTCATCTCCGCCGCGCGGACAGGGGACATGGACAGGGCCAGGACAGCGGCCAGGGAAACGGTGAGAGCGGACAGAAACGTGAGACGGCGCATGGATTTCCCCCTTTGGTGATGAGGGATGCTAGCAAGCCCGCGCCGCCGGGGCATCTGTTCGTTGCCGGACTTTTCGTGCCGCCTAAAGCCCCGCGTCGCGGATCAAAACCTCGGCCGCCGTCTTGGCCTTGCGGGCGGCGTCCTTGTGGCCGGCGACATGGGCCATGACGATGGCGCCTTCGGTCAGCAGGGCCAGCCCGGCGGCAAGGCCGTCCGGGTCGGCGGCTCCGGCCTTGGACGCCAGGTCGCGGAGATAATCGACGACCAGGTCCTTGTGTTCGCGGGCCGTGCGGTGGATCGGGTCGTTCTTGTCGGAATATTCGGCGGCGGCATTGATGAACATACAGCCGGTGAAATCGTCGGAGGCGAACCACGCGTCCAAGGCGTCGAAGGTGGCGAGGATCCGTCCCTTGGGGTCGGGGGCGGCGCGTTCGACCTGGCGCATGAACGAGTTTCGGAACCGCTCGTCACGCCGGTGCAGGACCGCCAGGATCAGCTCGTCCTTCGACTTGAAGTGGTTGTAGAGGGTCATGCGCGCGACCCCCGCCTCGGCGATCACCCGGTCGATCCCAACGGCGTGATAGCCGTCGCGGCCGAACAGGCGCAGCGCCGTGTCGATCAGGTGGTCGCGCTTTGCCGATGCCATGGCGGTCTCAGTTAAATAGAACGATTTGTCTAAATATATGTACTAAATCGTCTGTTTTCCTGCAAGGGGGTTCTGATTTTTCAGCCTTCAGTTGCCTTTCGGGTGTGTAAATATATTGAATAATCAATTCAGTGCGTGCGTTACCTGGGGTTTTTACGGAATGATACGGATGATTGACAAAATAGACTGATCTGTCTATTAATTTGCCAATCACGCACCCTAGATCTGCAGGAGGTTGCCATGCCCACCAGCGACGTCGCCTTCACTCCCACGGTAAAGGCGATCCAGGAACGCAAGGGATCGCGCAAGGGATACGCGCGGATGGAGGACAAGGGCGGCTGGGCCGACCGGGTGACCGACGACCTGGCGGCCTTCATCGCGGCCCGTGATTCCTTTTACCTCGCCACCGCGACTGCCGACGGTCAGCCCTATATCCAGCACCGGGGCGGCAAGCCGGGGTTCCTCAAGGTGCTGGACGACAGGACCCTGGCCTTCGCCGACTTTTCCGGCAACCGGCAGTACGTCACCGAGGGCAACCTTGAGGACAATCCCAAGGCTTTCCTGTTTCTGATGGATTACCCGAACCGCCGGCGCATCAAGATCTGGGGCACGGCGCGCATGGTCGAGGACGACCCAGCCCTGATCGCCCGCCTGGCCGACGCCGATTACACGGCGGGCACGCCGGAACGGGCGGTGGTGTTCGAGATCGCGGCCTGGGACGTCAACTGCCCGCAGCACATCATGCCACGCTTCACGGAAGCCGACATCGCCCGCGCCGTGCAGCCGCTGCACGACCGCATCCGGGAACTGGAGGCGGCGCTAGCCGCGCGCGGCTAGGCCTTTCTGTTTCATGCGCCACAGCAGGATGTCCATGCGGTCCTGGCCGTAGAAGGTTTCACCGTCGAACACCATGCAGGGCACGCCCCAATGGTCGGCGGCGTCGAAGGCGGCCTGATTGTCCGCGATGACGGCTTCGAGCCCGTCGCGGCCCTCCGTTTCCTCGCGCAGGATTTCGGCGGCGTCCAGGCCCGCCTTGGTCAGGGCGGCGGTGTAGTGGCCGTCCGTGTTCCAGCCGTCGGTCAGTCCGTCCCACACGATCCGCATCATGGCATCCGTGAAGGCGAAGCACTTGTCGCGTTTCTGCGCGGCGGCCCCGACGCGCGTGAACTTGCCGATGTGCGGCTGGTCGGGCGCGATGATGTAGTTCTCGTTGTCCATGACGATGGGGTCGGGCACCGGCTTGCGCACGGGCATGCCCAGATATTCACCGACGCGGTGGTAGTCCGGCGTGTGATAGGTGCGGTACTTGCGGTTCACCTTGGCGAAGAAGTCCGGGTTGCGCACGGCCATGGGATAGACCGGGCGGATGTTCACGGCCAGATCGTAGGTGGCCTGCCAGTCGCGGAAGCGGTCCAGGGTCAGATAGCAATAGGGACTGCGGTAGGACCAGAAGGCGTCGACGGAATGGGTCACGATGCTTCTCCCAATCCCATCTGACGGACCAGGGCGCGACACAGGTCGCTGTCCGGTACGGCGTAATGATCCAGGATCGTGAAGTGGTTGGCGCCCGGGACCTCAAGCAGTTCGACCTCCGCCGTTTTGCCGGCCCAGGCGGCGGCCAGGGCCTGCGACTGGCGCAGGAATTCCGCCGTCTCCGCCCCGCCGACGGCGATCAGGGTCGATCCGCCGCCCCGGGGCGGCAGGTGTTCCGGCGAATAACGACGCACGTCGTCTTCCGATAGGTGCAAGGTGTCGTCGATGTAGCAATTGCGCATGGGGGTCAGATCGAAGATGCCCGACAGCGCCGCCGCCCCCTTGACCGCGTCCGCCGGCAGGCCCCATTCGGCCCAGTCCGTGGCCTGCAGCATGGCCGCGATGTGCCCGCCCGCCGAATGGCCGGACACGAACAGCCGGTCGCGGTCGCCGTTGAAGGAATCCGCATTATGCCATGCCCAGGCCACGGCGGCCCGGCACTGGCGTAGCAGTTCCGTCATGTCGACGGACGGGATCAATGCGTATTCGGCGGAGATCACGACGGCGCCGGCATCGACCTGGCCGCGCACGACGAAGCGGGAATCCTCCTTGTCGCGGCTCATCCAGAAGCCGCCGTGGAAGAACAGGCGGATGGGGTGGGGGCCGTCGCCTTCGGGCTTGAAGATATCAAGCCGTTCGCGCGGGTGATCGCCGTAGGTGACGTCCAACGTGCAGGCGATGTCTTGGGTGATCTTGACGCAGGCCGGGGCCCAGCCCGCGTAGATTTCCGCATGGTTGGGCACGCGTTCGCGGTTGTTGTACTGGAAATCCAGATCGGCCCGGGTCATCCCCAGGTAAATGGTCTGCTCAGTCATGGTAATGGAAAGGCCTTGTTCTTATTCGAAGGGAAGCATCACGTTTTTCTTGTAGGCCGGGCGCACGTTGAGACGGTCCCACCAGGCCTTCAGGTGCGGCAGATCCGGGCCCTCGGGCACCAGGGTGTGCCAGCGATAGGCGGAACAGCCGCAGGGAATGTCGCCCATGTTCAGAGTGTCGCCGGTGAGGAACGGCCGGTCAGCCAAGTGCTTGTCGAGCACGGACCACAACTGCCCTGCCTTTTCCTTGGCTTCGGCCAGGGCTTTCTCGTTCTTGGTTTCCGCGGTCGCGCGGATCATCTGGAAATAGATCACGGTCATCGGCGGGTGCATCACGGTCAGATACCAGTCCATCCACTGATGGGCCTGGCCGCGTATCTTGAGGTCCGCCGGCAGCCAGGGATCGCCGCCGTAGGCTTCCAGGATGTAGCGCATGATGGCCTGGCTTTCCCAGATCACGCAGTCGCCGTCTTCCAGGACCGGGATCAGTCCCATGGGGTTTTTGGCAAGATAGGCGGGGTCCTGATTGCCGCCGTGACGGCCACCGATATCAACACGCTCGGCCTCCAGGCCAAGTTCATCTATCAGCCACATGACTTTTTGTACGTTGACGGACGTGGCACGCCCCAGCACTCTGAGCATTCGGAATCCTCCCTCGGTTCAATCCGAAAGCACGGTATCACATGAGCGAAAAACCTGTCGCGGGCGAAAGCATGCCGCCTGCCAAACGACTCGTGTGGGGGCTGGCGTCGACCTGGGCGGTGCAGGTCGCGGCCACGGCGGCGGTATTCGGCGTGCCCGTTCTGGCCCCGGTGATCGCGCCGGAAATGGGGATCGATCCCACCCTGGTCGGGGTCTATGTCGCCATCGTCTATCTGACGGGCCAGGTAACGGGCCTGATGTCCGGCGGCTTCATGGACCGTTTCGGCGCGCTGCGCATGTCGCAGATGAGCTGCCTGTTCGCGGTCCTGGGGATTCTCATGCTGTTCCCCGCACAGTTCTGGTTGGCCCCCGTGGCGGCGATCGTGATGGGGATGTGCTACGGCCCCCTCAACCCGACCAGCACGAAAATCCTGCACGGTCTGGGCGCCGACCGGCGCCAACCACTGATCTTTTCCGTCAAGCAGACGGGGGTGCCTGTCGCGGGTGTCATCGTTGGCATATCCCTGCCGGCGCTCACGGTCCTGTTCGGCTGGCGCTGGGCCTTTGGTGTGTTCGCCGTGGCCGCGCTTCTGGTGGCCCTGGCGATCCAGCCGGCGCGCGAAACTTTCGACCATGACCGGCAGCGCGACGGCGGCCGGCCGAAGATCAAGATCTGGGGGCCGCTGAAGTTGGTGCTTGGCGATCCGGCCCTGCGCGCCCTGTCCCTGGTCGGCTTCGCGCTTGCCGGCTCACAGATCAGTTTAGGGTCGTTCTATGTTCTGTTCCTGATCCACACCCTGGACTGGTCCCTGATCGACGCCGGGTTCTTCTTCGCCCTGGTGCAGGCCGGCGGGATCGGCGGGCGTCTGGCCTGGGGCTATGTCGCCAAGCAGGTGTTCTCGCCGACGGCGGTGTTGCTCGGCATCAGCATTCTGGTCTGCGGGCTGTTCTCCTTGACCGCGTTGATCTCTCCCACCTGGCCAGCCTGGGCCATCGGCGTTTTGTCTCTGGCGTTGGGATTGTGCAGTTACGGCTGGAACGGGGTCTGGCTGTCGGAGGTCGCGGACACGGCCCCCCGGGCCAAGATCGGAGACGCGACCGGCGGCGCCCAGTTCATCATGTTCGGCGGTGTGACGGTGATGCCTCCCATATTCGGGCTTCTGATCGACGGGACCGGTAGCTATATGGCACCCTTCGTGGCGTCGGGCGTGTTCGTCGTGGCTGTGGGCCTGTACATGGCGCTGGCGCTTCGCGCCAAGGCGGCGATGAATTGATTGTCGTTTGTATAGCAACAGCTTAGATGCGCCTTCCTATGGCATCATTAACGCGATTAGACCTATAATCGGATAAAGCGCCCACCACCTAGCGGGAGGTTTCCAGGTAAATGTCCAACCCCAAGATGCAGCGCCTGCTTTTGGTTGAGGACGATCCGCCGCTGGCGCGGGTCTATCAGGAATACCTGAAACCGGAACCCTACGAGGTCGTCCATGCCGACACCGGCAAGGGGGCCTTGAAGGCCTTGGCCGAAGGCGCGTTCGACGTCCTGGTCCTCGACGTCCAGCTTCCCGACATGAGCGGCCTGGATATCCTGAAGAAGCTGTCCCAGGAGAATACCCGCACGGCGGTGGTCGTCATCACCGCCCACGGGTCGATCAACATGGCCGTGGACGCCATGCGCGAGGGTGCTGCTGACTTCCTGATGAAACCGTTCAACGCCGAGCGTCTGATCTTCACTCTGCGCAACGCACTGGAACGTCAGGAACTGAAGGGTATCGTCCAGACCCTGAAGAAGGATTTCGACCGCGAAGCCTATTGTGGGTTCATCGGCAGGTCGCTGCCCATGCAGGCCGTGTACCGCATCGTCGACGCGGCGGCGCCGTCGAAAGCCACCGTGTTCATTACCGGGGAGTCGGGTACCGGCAAGGAAGTCTGCGCCGAGGCCGTGCATGGTCAAAGCCCGCGCGGGGGCAAGCCGTTCATCGCGTTGAACTGCGGCGCCATTCCCCAGGAACTGATGGAAAGCGAGATTTTCGGCCATGTGAAGGGTGCCTTCACCGGGGCCCATGCCAACCGGGACGGGGCCGCGACCCTGGCCGACGGCGGCACGCTGTTCCTCGACGAGGTCTGCGAGATGGACCTGTCATTGCAGGTCAAGCTGCTGCGCTTCATCCAGACCGGCAGATTTCAGAAAGTCGGCAATTCGACGGAGGAAAAGGTCGATGTCCGCTTCGTCTGCGCCACCAACAAGGATCCCTGGGAAGAGGTCGAAAAGGGCGCCTTTCGCGAGGATCTGTATTTCCGCCTCCACGTCATTCCCATCCACTTGCCGCCGCTGCGCGACCGGGGCGACGACATCCTGAATATCGCGGGCAAGTTCCTGACCGAGTTCGCGGCGGAGGAAGGCAAGGGGTTCCAAGTCTTCGACGACGCGGCGTCGGCCACCCTTGCCGGCTTTCCCTGGCCGGGCAACGTGCGCCAGCTTCAGAACGTGATCCGCAATGTCGTGGTGCTGCACGACGGCGAAACGGTGACCGTCGACATGCTGCCGCCGCCGCTGGGCAGTGGCACGGGGCGGGCCCGGCCCGCCGCATCGGCCAAACCTGCCTCCGCACCGGCAGCGCCGAAACCGTCCGTCACCCAGCCGGCGGAGAAGGGGAGCGGGCAGGGCGATATGGCCATCCGGCCCTTGTGGCAGGTTGAACAGGAATTGATCAATGCGGCGATCAGCCAATGCGACGGCAACGTGTCGCGGGCGGCGGCGCTGTTGGAGTTGAGCCCGTCAACGGTATACCGGCGCCTGCGCGAGGCCGAGGAAAAGGCCGAAAGCGGGGGTTCAGACGCCGCGGAATAGCCCCCGAGGGCCTGCTAGCCGGATATTTCCTTCACGTAGGCCGCAAGGTCCGACTCTGCCGCATCCAGGGCACGGGTCAATCCAGCCACCAGCCGTTCGGCGGCAACGGCATCGCCGTTCTTGCCTGCCGCTTCCAACTCGGCGCAGAGCCGGCGAACCTCGTCGGCGCCGAAGGTCGCGGAACTGCTTTTCAGGGCATGGGATTCGGCGGCGATGCCCGCGAGATCGCCCGCCGCCAAATAGGCAGTAATCTGGGAAAGGCGGGTTTCGGCGGATTTGATGAACACCTGAATCAGTTCGGGGACCAACTCGCGGCTGGTGTCGGCTTCAAGCGCGGCAAGGATTTGGCGGTCAATCGGTGTGGGGGCGGTCATGAGCTGTGGCCGTGGCCGGCGACGCGGCGCGACAGCGTGCCCAGAATGACGCGGAACAGGTTGTCTCGGCGCACGGGCTTTTCCATACAGACATCAAACCCGGCATCGCGCATTTCGGCAAGGCGTTTCGGGGACACGTCGCTGGTGATCGCAACCAGCGGCAGGTCGGAATTGGCGTTGTGCAGGGCACGGATTGCCCGCGCGGTCTGCAGCCCGTCCATTTCCGGCATGTTGATGTCGAGCAGGAACAGGTCCACCGGTTTGCCGCCGATGACGTCGAGCGCCCTGCGGCCGTTTTCCACGGCGGTTACGGTGATCCCCGATTTTTCAAGGAGACTGCTCAGGACCATGCGGTTCGCCGCATCGTCGTCCGCAAGGACGACATGCCATTCCAGAATGCCGCCGTCGTCATCGCTCAGTCGGCCGTCGATCCAGCGGCTCAAATTCTCAAAATCGGCGTCACTCTGAAGGCGTCCGCTGAGCGGCAACGCATTCATATCCTCGTAAAGGCCCGTGAGGCTTTGATTTTCCGGCATGTAAATTCATTTCTTCCTGCCCATGGAAAGACAGCAAGCAGAGACGCAACATCCGTGCCAAGGTGCATAATATACGGCTCATTCCGCGCAGGATGCGCGGCCGGTATCACCGCCCGGCGGCGTAACCCTGCATGAAGCGCGGATTGGCGGCGGCCTTCAGCAGGCCGTCTTCCTTGCAGGCGGCGGTCATGCGGCCGATGCACCAGTCGTCATCGACCTCCAGATTGTGGCCGCGGCGCACGAGTTCCTTCTGGGTCTCGGCCGGGAAGCGGCCTTCGATGACCAGATGGCCCGGCATCCAATGGCGCGGATAGAACGATGAGGGAAAATGCTTGGTGTGGAAGGCCGGCGCATCAATGGCTTCCTGCATATTCAGGCCGTAATGGACCTTGCGGATGAAATAGCCGAGCGCCCATTGGTCCTGGGAATCGCCGCCTGGCGTGCCGAAGGGCATCCAGGCCTTGCCGTCGCGCAAGGCAAAGCCGGGGCTGAGCGTCGTGCGCGGGCGCGCCTTGGGTTGCAGGCGGTCCTGTTTCTTGTCGTCGAGCCAGTACATCTGGCCCCGGTTGGTCAGGCAGAAGCCTAAGCCCGGGACGGCCGGATTGCTTTGCAGCCAGCCGCCCGACGGCGTGGCGGAAATCATGTTGCCGTCCTTGTCGATGATGTCGAAGTGGCAGGTGTCGCCGGCGGTATGGCCGTCGTGGGCGACCTCCATGTCGTCGAAGCGGGCGACCGTCGGCTCGCCGATGCCGAGCGCGCTGGGTTGGGCCAGTTCATCCGCCGTCGGCATGCGCAGGATCGGGTCGGCGCCGAACCCGGGCACGTCGCCGGGCAACAGTTCCAGCGAGGCCTTGTCGGTGATGAGCTTCCGGCGGGCGTCGTTGTAGGCGTCGGACAGCAGCACATCCATGGGGATGTCGATGAAGTTCGGATCGCCGTAGAATTTTTCGCGGTCGGCGAAGGCAAGCTTGGTGCTTTCGGTGAGGATGTGCACGAAGTCCGGCCCGGTGAAGGGCATGGACGACAGGTCGAAGCCCTTGAGCAGTGCAAGCTGCTGCAGCAGCGCCGGTCCCTGACCCCAGGGGCCGGTCTTGCACACGGTGTAATTCAGGTAGTCGTAGGTCAGCGGTTCTTCGATGGTGGCCCGCCAGTCGGCCAGGTCGCCGCCCGTCAGCAGTCCGGCATGGCGTTCGCCCGTGGTGTCCATGACCGGGGTGCGCATGAAGGTGTCGATGGCTTCGGCGACGAAGCCCTTGTACCAGACGTCGTGGGCGGCGTTGATTTCCGCCTCGCGGCCGCCGCCGGCGGCTTCGGCTTCCTTCAGCACCCGGCGGTACATGTCGGCCATGACCTCGTTTTTGAACAGGGTGCCGGCCTGGGGCACCTGGCCGTTCTTCAGCCAGATGTCGCGGGACGTGTGCCATTCGTCCTCGAACATCGGCTTGATGGTCGCGATGGTGTTGCAGATGTTGGGCACCAGGGCATAGCCACCCGATGCGAAATTGATCGCCGGCTCCAGCACCTCGCGCAGGCGCATGGTGCCGAAATCGCGGAGCAGCGTGGCCCAGGCGCTGAACGCCCCCGGCACCACGGCGGACAGATGGCCCGTGCCCGGCATGATCTTGTGGCCCATGGCGCGGTACTTTTCGATCGTCGCGGCGGCGGCGGAAACGCCCTGGCCGCAGATCACATTCACCTTCTCGTCGTTGGCCGTATAGGTGATGATCGGCACGTCGCCGCCCGGACCGTTCAGGTGCGGCTCAACCACCTGCAAGGCGAACCCGGTCGCCACGCCCGCGTCGAAGGCATTGCCGCCCTTTTCAAGAATCGCCATGCCGACCGCAGTCGCCAACCAGTGGGTAGAGGTGACAACACCGAAGGTGCCGAGGATTTCAGGTCGGGTTGTGAAGGGCTGTGTCGCGGGCATGTTCGGGAGACCTTTCGGAAGGAGGTGGCGTGCGCGCCGGTGCGCACTCTTTCCTATCTCCTTCGCCCACGGCCCGCAATAGAATGCAACCTTCAACAGTGCCTGAAACGCCCGAGCAGGCAAGGCCGGTTATGTCGCCTAACCAAGTGACGTCCGGTCGGTTTGAACTTGTCGAAGGCGCCGCATCGGATTACCGTTCCTGCCATCGTACGCTTATGGGCGGCCAACGCCCGCGATACGCTATTGAGAGCACAACGCTGCTTATATGCATCCTTTGGGAGGAAACCTCATATGCATCAGCTCAATCGTTCGATTGCCGCACTGTCGATCATGTTCGCCGCCAGCTTGGCGACCCCGGCCATGGCACAGACGGATATCACTTGGGGGACTTCGGCGGTCGGTTCTTCCGGGCACCGGGCCCTTGTTAATCTGGCGACCGTCCTGAACAAGGAAATGAAGGACTATCAGGTCACCGTGCAGCCCATGCCGGGCGCCATCGTTTCGGTGAAGAGCTACGCCGCGGGGAAGACGCTCGGTTACTACGGCGCCGACATCGCCTTCTTCGAATTGGCCAACGGCACCAACCGCTTCAAGGGCTTCAAGGACCAGATGAAGCGCCAGCCGGTCCAGTCGTTCTGGACCTTCACGGTTGAGGTCGGGGCAGGCATCAACGTGCGCGACAAGGACAAGATCAAGTCCTGGAGCGACCTTACGGGTAAGCAGGTGTTTTCCGGGCCTCTGCCGTGGGATACCCGGGCGCAGCTCGAACGGGGCCTCGCCGCCGTGGGCGCCAAACACAATTACATCGAGGTCGACCTGTCGACCGCCGGGTCGTTGATGGAATCCGGACGTCTTGACGGGTTCATCATCTACACCAATGCCGAAGCCACCACGGCACCCTGGATCACCGAGGCGGGCCTGGCCACCAACTGGGTTGCCCTGAACCCGACCAAGGAGGAAGAAGCCAAGTTGAAGAAGGCCGGCCTCGCCGTCGTTGACGTCCCGGCCTCCGCCTTCAAGCGGGACATCGGCTCTCCTTCCGCCAAGCTGTTGCCGTTCTACTACGGCTTCCATGTCGGCATGGAAATTCCGGAAGCGGACGTCTACCGCATGCTGAACATCATCGAAAAGAACGTCGATGAACTGGTCAAGCTCGACAAGGCCTTTGCCCAATTGAAGGACATGAAGGGCATGCAGCGCCGCGGTGTCGAATCCTCGATCGACCTGGTCCCTGTCCATCCCGGACTGGCCAAGTGGATGAAGGAAAAGGGCGTCTGGGACGCCAAGTGGGACAGCCGCATCGCCAAATAGTAACTGCCGCTTTTGCGGTCACCACGAAAATCAGGGGCGGGCGCCCAGGGCGCCCGCCCCGCGTGATGTCGACAGGTAATCAGCATGTCCGCCTCCCTTTATCCGAAGCGCCTGACGGTCGCTCTTGACGGCCTCTATATGGTTACGGCAACCATCTTTTTTGTTTATCTATTCAATTACTTCATCAGCGGCGAAGGTGGTCCGACCGTCCTTGCGGTGACCATGGTGCCCGTATGTTATGTCCTGTTCATTCTGCAGGCGCTACGCACCAACGACCTTTACCCCAGCCTTGGCCCCATGACGAACATCGCCATCGGCGCCGTTCAGATCGGCTTGGCGCTGGCCGTGCTCTATTACATCCGGACCGAATTCTTCGCGATCCGCACCGACCGCGCCGGGTTCTGGAACACGGCCGACATGATCATGGGCGGGATCATGGCGTTGTTGATCCTGGAATATACGCGCAAGCGGTATTTCGTGATCCTGGTCCTCAACGTCGTGCTGATCCTCTATGCCGTCTACGGCAACCATATCGGCGGCATGTTCCACCACCCGGGCATGAGCTGGGAGCGCATCGTCACGGCCTCCAGCCTGGAAATGACGACAGGGGTCTACTCCCGGCTGCCGCAGTTGGCGCTTACCCTGATCGGCTCGTTCATTCTTGTCCTCAGCGTTCTGCGTGCCTTCGGCGGGGTTGAATCAATCCTTCTCGGCGCAGGCCTGATCTCGGCGAAGTCACCCTATGCCCTGCCGCAGGCGGCGGTTATCGGGTCCCTCGGCGTTGCCACGGTCAGTGGTTCGGGCGCGGCCAATGCCGCGGCCACGGGGTCGGCAACCATTCCTGCGATGATCCAGTCGGGCCTGCCGCGCGCGACGGCCGCGGCGATCGAGGCGGCGTCGTCCCTTGGCGGGCAGTTGATGCCGCCGATCATGGGGATTTCCGCTTTTCTGATGGCCGATTTCCTGGGTGAAAGCTATTTCGATGTGGTCGCCCGCGGCTACGCGCCGGCCGTCATCTACTTCGTCGCGCTGATCGTGTCGGTTTATCTGTTGTCGGTCCACTACCGCGCGGACACCGAGGTAACGCTGCCCGGCGGCACCTTCACGGTTGGCGACGCCATCAACATCGGCGTGTTCGCCATGGTCGTGTTCGGGCTGATCGGATTGATGGCGGTCACCCATATGGCGGCCATGATCGCGGCCTTGACCATATTCGTGATGGTGGCGCCGGTCATGTTCAGCATCGACGCATACCGCCGGTTCAGAGTGGAAGGCAGGCCGTCCATCCGCCAACTGCTGACCCCGATCTGGCGCATGATCGACGCGTTCTCGTCCATGACCGCGGACTTGACCCTGCTGCTTGCGGCCTTGTCCATCATGACGGGCGTGTTCGTCATTACCGGCATCCCGACCAAGGTCGGCGTGCTGATGCTGGAGGCCGCCGGCATCAACCTGATCGCCATGGCGGTGATCGCCTTCATGTTCGGTGCCTTGGTCGGCACCGGCCTGCCGCCGGCCCCAACCTACATCCTGACCGCCCTGGTCATCGCACCGCCCATGATCAAGGCCGGCGTCGATCCCTGGGTCGTCCATTTCTATGCCTTTTTCCTGGCGGTATGGGGTGAGTTGACGCCGCCCACTTCGGTGGTCGCCGCGGTCACGGCGAAGATCGCGGATGCGTCGTTCATGCGAACGTTGGGCCGCGCGCTTATGCTCTGTGTTTCCCTGTTCACCCTGATGGCGGGCGTCTTCATCCGCCCGGAACTGGTGATTAAGCCCGGGGTGGATCAGCTTGCCGCGCTCGGCCTCATTCTCGTTCCGACCTTGGGCATCGTTTTCGCCATTCAGGCCCGCTTCGCAACGGACCGAATGAAAAACCTGACGATCCGTGGCGTTCTGATGGCGGTGTCCCTGTTTGCGCTGCTTTATCCGGATGACGGCATCGCCGCCATCACCTGCGTTCCGGTTTTGCTGTTCATCGCCGTCTGGGTGCTATACCAGCGGCCGCGCCAAATCAGGGAGGTCCGGGCGCTGGGCTGATATTTTCTCAACATGGAACGCAGATAATTTCAGTTGGCGGAACAGGGGCATCGTTTCTAAAGTCACGAACCCGCAACGGACGAGACAGCCGAGAATCATGACCGAGAACTATGCCTGGGCGCCGGATATCTACGACGTCCTTAAGGATCTGGACGTGCGCCAGGTCGCCTACGTCCCCGACGCCGGGCATGCCCGGCTGCTCAAGCTGTGCGAGGCCGACAACGCCATGCGCTGCATTCCGCTGACCACCGAGGAAGAGGGCATCAGCCTGTCGGCCGGCGCCTGGCTGGGCGGCGAGCGGGCGGTGATGCTGCTTCAGTCTTCGGGCGTGGGCAACTGCATCAACATGATCTCGCTGGCCAATACCTGCCGCTTTCCGCTGTTGATGCTGGTCACCATGCGGGCCCAGTGGCGCGAATTCAATCCCTGGCAGAAACCCATGGGCGAGGGCACGCAGCCGGTCCTGGAAACCATGGGCGTGAAGGTCACGCAGGTGGACGACCCGGACCAGGTCGGTGAGACCGTGCGCTCGGCGGGTGAACAGGCCTACGGCTGGCCGGACATGGCGGCGGTGCTTCTGCATCAGAAGCTGATGCCCGTGAAGACCTTCGGCAAGTAAGGCAGGGAAACGAACATGGACAAGCAACGCGCAGATTCCTACGAACTCCACCGCCGCGAGGTCGCCAAGACCCTGCTGAAGGACCGCACGGACGACTTCCTGGTCGTCACCGGCCTGGGCTCCCCCAACTGGGACGCCACCAATGCCGGTGACCATCCGCTGACCTTCCCGCTCTGGGGCGCGATGGGCGGGGCCGCCACCATGGGCCTGGGCCTTGCCACGGCGCAGCCGACCAAGCGGGTCATGGTGATGACCGGCGACGGGGAAATGCTCATGGCCATGGGCAGCTTCGCGACCATCGCCGCCCAGGGCGTCGAAAACCTCGCCATCGTCGTGTTCGATAACGAACGCTACGGCGAGACGGGCATGCAGGCGACCCATACGGCCGGGCCCGTGGACCTGGTCGCCGTGGCCAAGGCCTGCGGCTTCCCCGTGTCCATCCAGGTCAAGACCGAGGCCGAGCTTCAGGCCGCCCTGCCGGCGATCAAGGAAACCAAGGGCCCGGTGTTCGTCGACATCAAGGTCAAGGCCGAACCGCTGCCCTTCATCCTGCCGACCAAGGACGGCGTGCATCTGAAGAACCGGTTCCGGGAAAAGCTGTTGGGGCCGGACAGCCTGCTTTAGGGTGACGGCAACCAAACCGTCATTCCCGCGAACGCGGGAATCCAGTCTTGCTGATTTCAGGACCCCCGCTTTCGCGGGGGTGACGCGCGAAAATCTGGAGGAAGTCAATGAGCGGCGATGATCTGGCGGGCGTGCAGGCCTGTATTCAGGCCTATCTTGACGGGCTGTACAAAGGCGACATGGACCTGCTGTTCAAGAGGGCATTCCACCCCGATGCGCGCATGAACGCGGCCGACGTGGGCGGCGACCGCATCCACTGGACCATGGCCGAATTCGAGAAGGTGGTGAGGGAACGGGGTGCTCCCGAGGCGGCCGGCTTCCCCCGCAAGGAACGCATCGTCTCCATCGACTTCGCCGGGCCGGACACGGCCAACGTGAAGGTCGAGGTCCTGGTCGGAAAGCGCGATTTCACCGACCTTCTGGCCTGCATCCGCATCGGCGGCGAGTGGAAGATCATCGCCAAGACCTATTGCCTGACCCGCGAATTCGCGACCAAGGAGGACGTCCTCGCCGCGATGGTCTAGTCCTTAAGTACAGGTTTCGGCCATTATTGGCCAATCTGGCATGCATGTTGCTGTATGTAGTTTGCCGAACACGGGTTCTGGCAAATTGAAAACCACATCGGGCAACGTTCACATGCGGAACATCTCAAACAATTTGGTTCCAGCCATCATCGGCGCGGTATTGATTGCGGTCTTCACGCATGCGCTGGCCGCCGACCTTGACCCGATGGAACGATGGCGCCAGTTCACCATTGCCCACGAGGACCTTGAACTGGATGAACTGCCAGTGGTCGCCGTTTCGTTGGCGATCTATGTGTTCGTTCTGTTGTACGGGCAGGTTCGGATCAATCGGAGCCTGGTCGAGCGGACAAAGGCGGACAATCGACGTCGGATCGCGGTCGAGCAAGAGTTGCGCGAGGCCTTGGCTGCGCGCGACGGGTTCTTCGCGGCGATGAGCCATGATCTGAAAACCCCGGTCAACAGCATCATGGGGTTTTCCGAATTGATGCGGTCACAGGTGTTCGGCCCCCTGGGGCATGAGAAATATGCCGAATACGCCGAAGACATCAATCGGGCATCGAACATGCTCGATCTGACGATCTCGCAGATTCTCGATATTTCACGCCTGAGTTCCGAAGACCGGCTGGCCGTTCGGGACGAACAGTTCGATCTGATGGATGAATTGCATTTTTGTTGCAAGCTGATCGCCGGGTGGAAGGGCGGGAAACAGGTCGTCACAATTTCCGGTAATGCGCAATCAACGAGGATCACGTTCGACCGCACCTTGTTCCGTCGCTATGTCATCAACCTTCTGACGAACTCCATGAAATATGCAGGCAGGGATGCGGAAGTCGGCATCCATGTGCTTTCCACCGTGCCGGGTGGCCGCACGTACCTGACGGTCTATGACAACGGCGTCGGGCTGACCTCGCGTCATTTGGCGGGGGTTTCGCAACGCTATGTGCGGATGAACGAGAACTCCGATGCCTATATCGACAGCGCTGGGTTGGGTCTGTGGATCGTCAAGAAGATCGCCGACGCGCATGAATGCGACTTTTCGATCAAATCCGGATCGGGTCTTGGGTTTCGCGTGATCCTGGGAATTCCGCCGGCGCGGATCACGGAAACCATTCTCGACGCCGAACGCGTCGCCTGCTAGGATTCGGCGGCTTGTGGCGAGGCCGCGTGCCCGGCGTTGGCCCTATCGGATTCCATCCCCTGCCTGATAGGATCGTCTCCAACATGACCAATTTGGAGGAGACGACCATGGGGAACCTCAAACGCTATCAGATGACCATCGCCGGCAAGAAGGCCGATCCGGCCTCGGGCGAATGGTTCGAAACCGCCAATCCCTATACGGGCAAGGCCTGGGCGGAAATTCCGCGCGGCAATGCGGAAGATATCGACCGCGCGGTAAAGGCAGCCAAGGCGGCCGCCCCCGTCTGGCGCAAGACGACACCGACCCAGCGCGGGCACTTGATGCGCCGGCTGGCCGATCTGATGGCGGCGCGGGCGGACGATCTCGCCGCCACGGAAGTCAGGGACAACGGCAAGCTGATCGCCGAAATGGGGCTGCAAACCAAATATGCGCCCCAGTGGTATCATTACTTCGGCGGCTTGGCCGACAAGATCGAAGGGGCCGTCATCCCCATCGACAAGCCCGATACCTTCAACTTCACGCGCAAGGAGCCGCTCGGCGTTGTCGGCATGATCACGCCCTGGAATTCGCCGCTCATGCTCACGGCGTGGAAACTGGCCCCGGCGCTGGCTGCCGGGAATACCGCCGTGATCAAGCCGTCCGAGTTCACTTCGGCGTCGGTCCTGGAGTTCGTCGAACTTTTCAAGGAAGCGGGCTTCCCGGACGGCGTGGTGAACGTCGTGACCGGCTACGGCAAGGAAGCGGGCGAAGCGCTCATCAGCCATCCGGACGTCGCCAAGATCGCCTTTACCGGCGGGTCCTCCACGGGCAGGCATGTCTATTCCACGGCGGCGCAGTCCTTCAAGAAGGTGTCGCTGGAACTGGGCGGCAAGTCGCCCAACATCGTGTTCGACGACTGCAATGTCGAGAACGCGGTCAAGGGCGTGATCTCGGGCATCTTCGCCGCCACGGGTCAGACCTGCATCGCCGGTTCGCGCCTTCTGGTGCAGAAATCCATTCATAACGAATTCGTCGACAAGCTGGTGGCCCTCGCCAAGACCGCCAAGATGGGCGACCCCATGGACCCGGACACCCAGGTCGGCCCGGTCACCACGCCGCCCCAGTATGAAAAGATCCTGGGCTACATGGACATCGCCAAGGGTGAGGGCGCCGAGGCCGTATTGGGCGGCGGCAAGGCGACGCGGCCCGAATGCGGTGACGGCTGGTTCGTCGAGCCGACCATCTTCACCGGCGTGAACAACCAGATGCGCATCGCCCAGGAAGAAGTGTTCGGCCCGGTTCTTTCCGTCATCCCCTTCAAGGACGAGGAAGAGGCGCTCGCCATCGGCAACGACGTGGTCTATGGCCTTGCCGCCGGGGTATGGACGGAAAGCATCCGCCGCGCCTTCATCATGTCCCAGGAACTGCAGGCCGGTACCGTGTGGGTCAATACCTACCGGGCGGTCAGCTACATGTCGCCGTTCGGCGGCTACAAGCAGTCGGGCCTGGGCCGGGAAAGCGGTCAGGCGGCCATCGAGGAATATCTGCAGACCAAGTCCGTGTGGATTTCCATGGCCACCGAGGTGCCGAACCCGTTTGTGATGCGGTAGTCGCAAATCCCGAGTGCCGGCGAAAGCCGGCGCGACAACGCATTTGCGCAAACAAAAGGGAGGCGTTCATGAGCAAGACCGTCCTCATCACCGGCGGCAGCCGCGGCATCGGCGAGGCCATGGTGCGGCTGTTTGCCGAACGTGGCTGGACGGTCCTGTTCACCTTCGTGTCCCGCGCGGCGGCGGCACACAAGGTCGCGACGGAAGCGGGCGCGCGGGCGATCCGCTGTGATTCCGGCAGCGAGGACGACATCCTTTCCCTGTTCGAAACGCTCGACGGCGAGGGTGTCGTGCTCGACGCGCTGATCAACAACGCGGGCGTGTCCGGGCCGCGCCGCCGCGCGGTCGAGGTCACGCGGGAGGTTCTGGAAGAGGTCACCCGGATCAACTTCATCGGCCCGGTGCTGTTCTGCCGCGAGGCGGTCAAGCGCATGTCGACGGCCACGGGCGGCCGTGGCGGGGTGATCGTCAACCTGTCCTCGACCGCGACCAAGAAGGGCGGGGCCGGGCAGTGGGCCGATTACGCGGCGCTCAAGGGCGCCATCGATGTGTACACCAACGGCCTGGCCCGCGAGGTCGCGGCGGAGGGCATCCGCGTCAACGCGGTCGCCCCGGGCTACGTGCTGACGGACATGGCCGTGGACGGCGGCATCGCGGCCAGCTTCGAGACCGCCCTGAAGTCGGACATCCCCATGGGCCGCATCGGCGAGGTGCGGGAGGTCGCCGAGGGCGCTTACTGGCTATGCACGGACGCCGCCGGCTATGTCACCGGCACGGTTCTGAACGTCGCCGGCGGGCGCTGAAACAGGCCGTTCGCCACTGTTCGGTTTGTCGAAACCGAAGAACCGGGCAGGCATGTGGATAACTTTGGGGATAGTTTCCAAATTTCCCGCTGTTTATGCGGAGACCCGCGCGTGGCGTCGATTTCACCCCGGATGCGGGAGGGCAGCCGTCCATCCGGGCTGGTCCTTGTGAAATCCGAAGGGGAATGGGACGGGGCCTGCCCGCCGCCCGGCGCTATCGGCCTGATTGGCCGGAGCCGGGTGCCCGCATGGCGGTCCGCCGGCCGATGACGGCAAAGCCAAGGCGGAATAAAATTTCCCAAAACACCTTGCTGACCGCGCTTTTCGCACCGCGAAAGACAACGTTTCGCCCAATGTCACCGTGATGACGTCGGCCTATCGGCACGCGCCGGTGGAATTCGGTTGCGGGTTCACGGGGCCATGGTGGCGGGCGGCGGCGGGCTTTACATTTCTTCACAGGGGCATCAGGGACTCGGGGCCGGAAAGGGCGGAATTCGGCGGGCGGGCCGGGGCGTGGGATAAAAAGGCGAATAATGGCAATCGGGGGCAAATGTGGATATCTCACAGGGCGGGTTCGGCGAAATCCCCTGCGGCTGCCATTTGATGCGCACGACGTGCGCTCCGGAAATCCCCGGATTTCTCCGTTGCCGGGACATTCCCCGCATCGATCACGCTTGCCCCGGCGGGGGCGGGATGGTAGCTGAAATGTACACCGTGCCGGCGGAGAATCATTCGCCCGGCGACCGCCCCCATAAGCGCCCAGGAGCCCACGTCATGTTCGACCGCGACCGTTTCACCCAGGATTGTCTCGACGCCATCCGCGAGACCGACAGCCATATCGCGGTGAGGGAACTGGTCGAGCGCGCCTGCAGCGACCCGGCCGACCTGCTGCGCGGCCTGGGCGAGCCGACCAAGGCCGGCCCCGACAAGATCTACGTGTCCGACGAACTGACGATCCTCAACCTCGTGTGGGGGCCCTACATGACTCTGCTGCCGCACAATCACAACATGTGGGCGGTCATCGGCCTGTACACGGGGGCGGAGGACAACGTGTTCTGGAAGAAGGTCGAAGGCGAGCCCGGCCGCACCCGCATTGAGGCCGCCGGCGCCAAGGCCATGCGCCCCGGCGACGTGGCGCCGCTGGGCAAGGACATCGTCCATTCCGTGACCAATCCGCTGGACCGCCTGACCGGCGCCCTGCATGTCTACGGCGGCAATTTCTTCGAGGAACCGCGCAGCGAGTGGGAGGCCCAGGGCCTGACCGAGCGCCCCTACGACGTGCCGCGCAACATGGCCCTGTTCGAAACCTACAACGAAAAACTCCAGGCCGCGGAATAGGCCGGGATTCCGCCTGCATGACTTGCCGGACGGCGTGACGGTCATGCGGCCCTTGCTGATTTCCCTGGGCGTGTTCGCCGCCGTCGTATCGGCGGTGACCGCCCTGTGGGCCTGGCTGGGGCGTCCGGTCGACATGGCGGATGTGCCGGGCGGGCGCTTCGACTGCCTGTCCTATGCGCCGACCACCGCCGACGGCCATCCCCTGATGGGACCCGACTATGCCCTGCCGCCGGGCCTGATCGAGCGCGACCTCACGGCCCTGTCGAAACTGACAGGCTGCGTGCGCACCTATTCCTCCTACGGGGTGCAGGCGGAGGTGCTGCCGGCCGCCGCCCGGCTGGGCATGAAGGTGCTGTTGGGCGTGTGGATCGGCACCGAGGACAAGCGCAACCGGATCGAGATCGCGGCGGCATTGCGGGTCGCCGCCAAGCATCCCGAAGCCGTGCGCGCCATCGTCGTCGGCAACGAGGTTCTGCTGCGCCGCGAGATGACGGGCAAGCGCCTGGCCGGGATCATCGAAAGCGTGAAGGCACGCACCCTGCTGCCCGTGGCCTATGCGGACGTGTTCGATTTCTGGGAACGCCATCCGGCCGTGGCCGAAGCCGTGGACCTGATGTTGATCCACGTCCTGCCCTATTGGGACGACCCGGCGCCGCGGTCCGTGCGCGCGGCCCAGGACGGGGTGCGGGCGACGGTCGCCCATGCGCGGGCCGTGTTCCCCACGGCCCGGATCGAAATCGGCGAAACCGGCTGGCCCAGCGCCGGGCGCACGCGCGGGGCCGGGGTGCCCAGCCGCGTCAATCAGGCACGCTTCCTGCGCGAATTCGCGGCCCAGGCGGACAGTCTCGGCGTGCCCTATAACGTGGTCGAGGCCGTGGACCAGCCGTGGAAGCGCCTGCCCGAGGGCACCGTGGGCGGCTTCTGGGGTGTGCTCGACGCCGGCCGCGATGCCAAGTTTCCCCTGGCCGGGCCGGTCCGCGAATGGCCCGACTGGCCCTTGGCCGCCGGGTTTTCGGCGATGCTCTGCCTGCTGTTCCTGGGCGCGGCCCTGTCGGCGGCGCGGCGGCCCGGCGCGGCGGCCCTGCTCGCTGTCGGCCTTGCGGGCGGGGCGACGGGAACCTGCCTGTGGATGCTGGCGGCCCAGGTCGAAGCCGCCGCCATCGGGGCCCTGGGCTGGCTGGGCGGCATCTATCTGTTGCTGCTGGCGGCGGGGGGCGGCGTGCTGCTGGCGGCGCAGCTGGTTCGCCCGCCGTGGCTGGTGGGTTTGCGGACGGCCCCCCTGGGCGATGTGCTGGCGGGTCTGCGCCGATGCCGCCTGTCGCCGGAGCAAGTCTTGGGGTTGATGCGCTGGGCGGTGCTGCTGCCGGCGGGCGTTCTCGCCCTGGCCCTGGCCGCCGACGGTCGTCACCGGGATTTCCTGCCCCTGGCCTTCGTCCTGCCGGGGCTGGCCTTGGCCGTGCTTGCCTGGCGGGGCCGGCACCGCGCCACGGCGGGCCGTCCGGAAGACGCCTGGATCGCGCTTTTGCTGGCCGTCGCTGGGCCGCTGGCCGTGGACGCCCCGGGCAATCTTGAGGCCCTGGCCTGGGCCGGAACCTGTCTGCTGCTCGCCCTGCCGGGGCTGCCCGGGGTGGGGGATGAGCTACGGGTTCTCGGCCGGGCCCTGGCGGCGCAGGGCCAGGGCGATGATGGCCAGCACCACCGCCGCTGACGCCGCCGTGGCGTTGTAGAGAACCAATCCGGCCCCGCCGAGGACCATGGCGCCATGGGCGGCCACGGCATGGCGGCGGGGATCGGGAAGAAAGCTCAGAAGGGCGCAGACAAGCGCCGCCAGACCGAGGGCGTTCCAGCCCAGGGCGGCCATCAGGCCCCGGCGCAGCGCGCACCACCAGGGGCCGGCCTGCTCGCAGGCGGCGCCGATCCGTTCCGGTTCGATGAAACCGTAACGAATGCCGAGCCCGAGCAGCGCCGCGGTCCCGGCCAGGGCCAGGCCGCCCAGGGGGCGGGCGGCCTTGAACGGCGCCGAAAGGGTTGCGGAAATGCGTCCTGTCATGGCGCGATAGGGGCGGATTTGCGGGGCGAAGTCAACGCGGTCGAACCTTCGTTACAACAGATCGCTGAAGTACGCCAAGTGCGTGGTGTCGCAGCGCGAGATGCGCAGTTCGACCGGCGTGCCGTCGAGGGTCTGGGCGATACGCTCGATGCGCAGCAGGGGGGCGCCCCGGTCCAGGCCCAGGTGGGTGACGTCGTCGGGCCCGGCGGCCTCGGCGGTGAGCTTTTCGACCGCGCGGTGGACGATCACGGCGAAGCGGTCCTGGTAAAGCTGATAGAGCGTGTTGGGTAGTTGCGTCTTGTTGAGGTCGCCCAGGCCGGGAAACAGGTCGTCGGGCAGGATGATGAGTTCCAGGATCGCGCGCCGCGCCATCAGCTCGCGCACGCGCTTGATCTCGACCACCCGCGCCTGGGGGGAGATTTTGAGAGCCAGGGCCTCGGTCTGCGTCACCCGTCGCTGCGTCATCGACAGCACGCGCGAGGTCGGCAGGCGCCGCTCGCCGTCCGCCGCCAGCAGGTGGAAGAAGTGGAAGCGGTCGCGCTCGGGCCCGTGGGCATGGACGAAGGTGCCGCGCCCCTGATGGCGGATCACCAGATTCTCCCGCGCCATTTCGTCCAAGGCGCGGCGCACCGTGCCCTGGGCGACGCCGAAGCGGGCGGCCAGTTTCTGTTCCGAGGGCAGGGGGTCGGTCACCGGATGGCGGCCCTGGGCGATCTCGCGCAGCAGGGCTTCGCGCACCTGCCGGTACAGCGGCCCGTCGCCGGATCGGGGCCGGTCCCCCCAGGATTCAGGCATGTGCGGCCCTTTCGTCAAAAAAGCGCAAAGTCTTCTATAAGAGTTATAAGACTTGCTTGACGGCGGCAAGAGCCAAGGACTATTGCGGATACGGGCGAGCAACAAAGGGAGCGTCAATCCCAGCCCGCACGTAAAGCATTTGAGGAAACCCAGGGCGCACCCTGAACCCATACCGTTCGGCGCAAGGCCGGTCCCCCGATCCCGTTTCAGGCGTCAGTCTGCGGCGGCAGGGGCCGGAATTTTGCGCGGAACCTGGACCCGGAGGACAAGTCTTGTCGATTCATAAACAGATCGTCACGGACATGGTGAACAACAACATCGAGTTCATCACCACTGTTCCGTGCAAGCAGCTCGGCGGCGTGATCGAAGAAGCCGAAAACCATTCCAGCATCATGCACGTGCCGTGCAACAAGGAAGACGAAGGCATGGGCCTCTGTGCCGGCGCCTTCATGGGCGGCAAGCGGTCGGCCATCATCATGCAGAACACGGCGCTGGGCGTGACGCTCAACTCCCTGGCGACGCTGATCCAGTTCTACCACATCCCGCTGCCCATGCTGATCAGCTACCGCGGCGAACTCGGCGAGCCGGTGGCCTGCCAGGTCGAAATGGCCCTGCACACCAAGGCGCTGCTGGCCCAGATGCTGATCCCGACCTACCACTTCCACAAGCGGGAAGACGCGAACGAGCTCGACAAGATTCTCAAGTACACCTTCATGTGCAACAAGCCGGTGGCCATTCTGACCGACGCCACCTTCTGGAAAGGGGAATGACCATGATCCGCTCCGAAGTCCTGAAAAGCCTGATCCCGGTCATTTCCGATCAGTTCGTGGTCTGCAACATCGGCCTGCCCAGCCAGGAACTGCACCTGCTGGACGATCAGCCGACCAACTTCTACATGCTCGGCACCATGGGCCTGTCGTCGTCCATCGGTCTGGGGCTCGCCCTGGCGCAGAAGCAGACCATCATCGCCATCGACGGTGACGGCTCGGTCCTGACCAACCTGGGCACCCTGCCGACCATCGGCAACAACGTGGCCGACAACTACATCCTCTTGATCATCGACAACGGCAGCTACGGCTCGACCGGCGATCAGCCGACCTATGCCGGCAAGAAGACCTCGCTGACCAAGGTCGCCGAGGCCTGCGGCTGCGACAACGTGATCGAGTGTAAGGCCGAAGACACGGCCCAGGTCATGAAGGATGCCATCGCCTCGAAGAAGATGACGGTCATCGTCTGCAAGTGCGAGTCGGGCAACATCCCGGTTCCCAACATCACCATGGACCAGGTCGTGATCCGCGACCGCTTCATGAAGGCGCTTGAAGCGGCCAACGCTTAAAGGCTCCTTACGTACGATGTCCTCCCGGCCAGGGGCGGGATGCGCCGGCAACCACCGCCGCGCGCCCGCCCTTGGCGGGTCCTTCGGGGGCGGTTAAGGTCTCCCGGCTTTTTCAAGGGTGGCCGCCCGGCCGCCGCAGCCCCTGGAGTAAGGTTCCCAATGGCCGACATCCTCATCACCGAATTCATGGAAGAGTCCCAGGTCGCCCGTCTGGCCGAAAGCTACGACGTGTCCTATCAGCCGGACCTGGTCGCCGAGCAGGACAAGATCCCGGCCCTGATGGCGGGCGTGCGCGGCCTGATCGTGCGCAACGCGACCCAGGTGCGGGGCGCCGTGCTGGACGCCGCCGACAAGCTGGAATGCGTCGGCCGCCTCGGCGTCGGCCTCGACAACATCGACATGGAGGCCTGCAAGGCCCAGGGCGTGAAGGTGTTTCCCGCCATCGGCGCCAATTCCGATTCCGTGGCCGAACTGGCCATGGGCGCGATCTATGTGATGTTCCGCCGCTCCTATCTGGCGACGCCGGATGTGACCGCCGGCAAGTGGCCGCGCATCGAGCTGATGGGCCGCGAGGTCCAGGGCAAGACGCTGGGCATCATCGGCATGGGCTGGACCGGTCAGGCCCTGGCCTGGCGGGCGCGCGGCAACGGCATGCTGCGCGTCGCCTACGACCCCTGGGTCGCCAAGGACGATCCGCGCTGGGCCGACTGCAAGGTGGAGCGCGCGGAAACCCTCGATGAACTTCTGCCGCAATGCGACGCGGTCTCGATCCACGTGCCGCTGACCGACGACACGCGCGGCCTGTTCAACGCCCAGACCATCGCCAAGATGAAAGACAGGGCGTTGCTGCTGAACCTGTCGCGCGGCGGCATCGTCGACGAGCAGGCCCTGGTCGACGCGCTGAAATCCGGCAAGCTGTGGGGCGGCTTCACCGACGTGTTCGTCGAAGAACCCCTGACCCATCCCAACATCTTCGAAGGCGTGCCCAACCTGTACTGCACGCCCCATGTCGGCCCGCGCACGGAAGAGGGCGAGGGCAAGGTATCCACCGTGACCGCCGACGCGGTCCTCAACTGCCTGAACGGGAACTAAACACGATGGCGATCAAGACCCTGGATGAACTCGAACAGCTGGCCTTCAAGGTCTTCCTGAATTCCAACGTTTCGGAAAACAACGCGGCCCATGTGGTCCGTGCCCTGGTTCAGGCCGAAGCCGACGGCGTGCCGTCCCACGGCCTGTCGCGGGTGCCGAGCTATGCCGACCAGGCGAAGTCGGGCAAGGTCAACGGCCATGCCATCGCCCGCCTGGAACAGACGGCGACGGCCGCACTCCGCGTCGACGCCAACGGCGGCTATGCCTATCCGGCCATTCATCTGGGCCTGGGCCGGGCCATGACGCTGGCCCAGGAAGCGGGCATCGTCGGCCTCGCCATCGGCAACTCCCATCACGGCGGCGTCGGCGGCCATCCGGTCGAAGCCGCCGCCCGCAAGGGCCTGATCGCCATGGGCTTCCTCAACGCGCCGGCGGCCATCGCCCCCTGGAACGGCAACCGCGCACTCTACGGCACCAACCCCATCGCCTTCGCCTGCCCGCGCCGCAACGCCGACGGCACGGATTGGGGCGACCCGATCCTGGTCGACCTAGCGCTCTCCAAGGTCGCCCGCGGCAAGATCATGATGGCCGCCAACAAGGGCGAGCCGATCCCCGAGGGCTGGTCCACGGACAAGCACGGCAAGCCGACCACGGACGCCAAGGAAGCGCTCGACGGCGGCCTGATGATCCCCATGGGCGACGCCAAGGGGGCGGCGCTGGTGCTGATGGTGGAAATCCTGGCGGCGACCCTGACCGGCTCGAACCACGGCTTCGAAGCCTCCAGCTTCTTCGCCGCCGATGGGGAGCCGCCCAAGGTCGGCCAGTTCTTCATCCTGATCGACCCGTCGGCGTTCGCCCATGAGGACGAGGAAACCGCCGACAACCGCTTCATCGAACGCATCGGCACCCTGGTCCAGGCCATCACCGAACAAGACGGCGCCTGGCTGCCCGGCGTCGACCGCTGGGCCAACCGCGCCAAGGCCAACGCCGAGGGCGTCGAGGTGGCGGACAAGCTGCTGGCGGACCTTGAGGCCCGCGCGGCGGGGTAACCGCCGAGCCCCCCCCTCGACATGACGTCATGGCCGGGCCTGACCCGGCCACCCACGCGCAGTGAGACGGTGAGGGCGCATCCCGCACACTCGTATTTCTTGCCCTGATTTCATGACGTATAAAAATAGATGTCCCATGGACATTTGTATATACGAGTATATATACTATGGGTGATGCATTCGAGTGGGACCCCCGAAAAGCCCGCGCCAACCTGGAAAGGCACAATGTGAGTTTCCAGGTCGCGGTGGAGATTTTCGACGGGCCCTGCATTGTATCCCGCGATGTCCGCCGGGATTACGGGGAAGACAGATACCAGTCGATGGGTTTGGCCGGCGGGCGCTGCCTCGTCGTGGTCCATACCCCCAGGGGCAACCGGACCCGGATCATCTCCGCGAGAAAGGCCAATGAACGTGAGCAAGCCAGGTACTTCAAGGAAATCCAGGGCGAAGGCTGAAAAGCCTGCGAAGGCATCCGACACCTTCGACTGGTCGGCCTTCGATGCCATGGACGACGCCGACATCGCCGAGGCCGTCCGCCAGGACCCGGACGCGGCCCCCATCGCCGACGAAGCCTTCTGGAGCCGCGCCAAGATCGTGATGCCCATGCCGAAACAGGCGATCTCTATCCGCCTGGACACGGACGTGCTCGATTTCTTCAAGGACGCGGGGCCGGGCTATCAGAGCCGCATCAACGCCGTGCTGCGGTCGTACGTTGATACGGTCATGCGAACTCGCCGCGCCCTGATTGAAGGCGAGGAAAGCGGGATTGACCGCAAGACATCGGAAGATATCCGAAAGGCCGTCCGGGACGCACTTGGCCGGGCGTAAGGGGGGCACAAACCTGCTGGCTGAATTAAATAAACTGTCCCCGGAATTCTGCGCATGGGAATTAAATAAGCTGTCCCCGGAATTCGCAGGAATTTCGTATCTCCGGAATTTCTCCCGTTGGAGGTTTTTGCGCTGAAAACGTATCATGATTTCAACTTTTTTATTTGAGCGTGATAGCCTGTTGTACCGTAAGTTGCCCTTACAAGCTGTGGGGCGGGATTCGAAATGTACGTTTGTTATGTCGACGAGAGCGGGCATTGTGGCAGGAGATTCAACCCTGCTCAGCCGGTTGAAGTTTTGTGCGGGGCTGTTTCGGACTTAACCAAGGTCCATAAAACCCAAAAAGAACAAGCAACAATACTTAAGGTCCTGAATGACAACAATATTCCCGTCTCAGAACTAAGGGCATCTCATATCTATCGTGGCGACGAGGCGTGGCGTGGTGTTACCCCCGCGCTTCGCACAACGGTTATGGACCTGCTACTGAATTGGATCAGGGAAAGGTATTGTAAGTTTATTATTTGCCCTATCGATTCGAAGATTTTCTTCGATCTCAAAGCTCAAGAATGTCCGACAACCGGGTTGTTCAAGTACCCATATGAAGCTGGTGCGTTCAAAGTTGTTGCTTCAGTGCAACGGATGAACAAGTCGAAAAAGAACAACAAGGGGAAAACGATAGTCATTTTTGACGAACAGCACGGGCACGATGGAAATTTTTTATCGCTGTTCGAGGGTGATCTTTCGTTCAGCGATGATTTCACGGGATACCAGCCTAAGCCTCGAGCAAGAAATCAACCTGAACGTTTCGATCAGATTGTCGATGTGCCGCACTTTTCGAAATCGCATCTCGCTCCAATGATCCAACTAGCGGACGTGTGTGCGTTTGTAGTGAACCGCTACTTGCAGATCACCGTGTACAACAGCCATGAGCGTTTTGATGGCGAGCTACAGCAGATTTCAGACTGGTATCACCTGATTGGTGACAACATCGTTGCGCACGGCTCATTTGATCCAAATGGAAGGGATGGGCTTTGCGGATACTATCGCGCACTAAGACCTGCTAGATGGAGCGGTAGAGAATGGGTAGTGCGTCAACCTTAAGGCACCACCTTCCCCGGATTCATGATGCCCTTGGGATCGAGCGCGGTCTTGATCGCGCGCAGCAGATCCTTCTCCACATCCGTCTTGTAGCGCTCCATCTCATGCACCTTGAGCAGCCCGATGCCGTGTTCGGCGGAGAAGGAGCCACCGAGGGAGTCGGCGATGTCGTGGACGCCGGGGGGGACTTCGTTGCGCAGGCGCTCCGCATCCTCGGGCGTCGTGTCCTTGGGCATCACCAGGTTGTAGTGCAGGTTGCCGTCGCCCATGTGGCCGAAGGCCATGATGGTGACGCCGGGGATGACCTTTTCCGCATGCGGGTCGGCCTTGGCGAGGAACTCGGGGATCTTGGAGACGGGCACGGAAATGTCGTGCTTGGCGGAGGGGCCGCAGTGCTTCAAGGCCTCGGGAATGGATTCCCGGATGTTCCACAGCCGCGCCGCCTGCTCGCCGCTTTCGGCCAGCACGGCGTCGATGATCTCGCCCGCCTCGAAGGCTTCGCCCAGCGCCGTTTCCGCCAGGTCGCGGATCACGCCCTTCTGCCCCGAGGCCAATTCGATCAGGGCATGGTGTTCATAGCGTTCCGTGAACGGGTCCTGGCTGCCGGGGATATGTTCGAACACGGCGTCCATGGGCGCGCGGCAGATGTATTCGAAGCTGGTCACCTGATCGCCCGTCGCGGCCTTCAGGCGCGTCAGCAGGGACGAAAGATGCGACGGCGTTTCCGCCGCGACCATGGCCGTCGTCGTTTCCGCCGGGCGGGGGAACAGCTTGAGGACGGCGGCGGTGATGATGCCGAGCGTGCCCTCGGCACCCATGAAGATATGCTTCAGGTCATAGCCCGTGTTGTTCTTGCGGATGCCGCGCAGCCCGTTCCACACCCGGCCGTCGGCCGTGACGACCTCCAGCCCCAGCACGAGGTCGCGGGCGTTGCCGTAGCGCAGCACCTGGATGCCGCCGGCGTTGGTCGACAGGTTGCCGCCGATCTGGCAGGTCCCCTCGGCGGCGAGGGAGAGGGGGAACAGCAGCCCGGCGCCCTCGGCCTTGTCCTGGATGTCCTTGAGGATGCAGCCGGCTTCGACCGTCATCGTGGCGTTGACGGGGTCGATCTCGCGCACGGCGTTCATGCGGCCCAGGTTGACCAGCACGCCGCCCTGGGCGACGGCCCCGCCGCACAGGCCCGTATTGCCGCCCTGGGGGGTGACCGTCACGCCGTGTTCGGCGCAGATGGTGACGATTTTGGAAACCTCGTCCGTAGTGGCGGGGCGCAGCACCAGGGGGCTTTCGCCGTGGTAGTAATTGCGCTCCTCCGCCAGATAGGGGGCCATGTCGGCGGGCGTCTCGTACCAGCCCTTGTCGCCCACGGCGGCTTTCAGCGCCTGGCGGGCGGGTTCGGGAAGGGGGGGCATATGGGCACCGTCGGCCATGATTTTGTTCCTTGAAGGCGATGGTCAGTGGGGGTGTTTCCGGTCATATTTGCCATGAAGGCCGCCCAACGACAAGCCGGAGCCCCGCCCATGTCCGCGACAATTTCTCAACTCAAGCCCGAGAATTCCAAAAGCGTCCCGCAAGGCGGCACGCCGGGGGAAACCACGGTCTGCGTCATCGGCGCCGGCATCGTCGGCGCTAACTGCGCCCTGGCAGCGGTGAAGGAGGGCTTCAGCGTCACCCTGATCGACCGGATCGCGCCGGGCGAGGCCTGCTCCTTCGGCAACGCGGGCATCCTCGCCGAATGGTCCTTCGTGCCGACCTTCGGGCCGGAGGTGCTGCGCAGCGTGCCGGGCTACCTGCTGGATCCCAAGGGGCCCCTGACCATCCGCTGGGCACGGCTGCCGCATATCCTGCCCTGGCTGCTGCGCATGCTGCGCTTCGCCAGCACGGGCCACCAACACCGCGCCGCCGATGCCCTGCGCCATCTGACCATCGGCTGTTCCGAAGCCTATGCCATCCTGGCGGCGGAGGCGGGGGCGCCCGAGCTGGTGCGCCGCGACCCGGTGCTGCAGGTCTACGACAACGAGACCGATTTCAGGAAGGCGGATGTGGACCTCGCCTTCCGCGCGACCTACGGCATCAAGTACCAGGCGCTCGACCGCAAGGAACTGACGGACATGGAGCCGGCCCTCGGCCCCGACTTCAAATGGGCCCATGCGCTGTTGGGCGGCGGCACCACGACCAACCCGGGCCGCCTGACCAAGGTTCTGGCCGAGACCTTCGTGAAGCGCGGCGGGACCCTGCAACAGGGCGAGGTGCGGGGGCTTGCGCGGAAGCCCGACGGCGGCTTCCGCATCGAGACGTCGGAGGGCGTGATCGAGGCAGATCGCATCGTGCTCGCCGCCGGGGCCTTTTCCCATAAGCTGGCCGCCATGCTGGGCGAGAAAATCCCGCTCGGGACCGAGCGCGGCTACCACGCCATCCTGGCCGACCCGGGGGTGCAGGTGAACCACGCCGTCGGCTGGAAGGCCCGGGCGTTCTATGCCTCGCCCATGGAGATGGGCCTGCGTCTGGCCGGCACGGTCGAACTGGCGGGGCTGGAGCCGCCGCCCGATTACGCGCGGGTGAAGGTCATGACCGATCTGGTGCCGAAACTGTTGCCCGGTGTGAAGACGGAGGTTTCGACGCAGTGGATGGGCTTCCGCCCGACCCTGCCGGACAGCCTGCCCGTGCTCGGCCCGTCATCGGTGGCGCCGGGGCTGTTCCACGCCTTCGGCCATCAGCACGTGGGCCTGACCTGCGGCCCGGCCACGGGGCGCATCATCGCGCGCCTGTTGAAGGGCGAGGCGCCCAACGTGGACCTGACGCCGTTCCGGGCGGATCGGTTCTAAAACTCAGGTCGTTCGAGGTTAGGCGGCCAACGCCTGTTCCAGGTAGGGGCGGAAGTGGTCGATGTCCGGCGTGTCCAGGCCGGCGGTCTTGGCCCGGTCGTCCCATTCGCGGACCTTCACGGCGTCCTGGTAATGGGGCTGGGCTTCGAAGGCCGTGACCTCGTCGGCGGACATGGGGCCGCCCTGCAGTTCCAGGGATTTCACGGAGGCCGGCGACAGGGTGTCGAAATACCCCGGTTGCGTGGCGCAGAGATAGCGCTTGGCCGCCACATGCAGGCCGACGGCCTGGGCCACGCGGGCGTTGAAATGGCGGCTGGCCCAGCCGCGGGCGATGTCCTCGTGCTTGTCGTCGATGCCGCGGTCGGCGGCGCCCTGGCCGTGTTTCTGCATCATATGGCCGATGTCGTGCAGGAAGGCGGCGGCGATCAGGTCCCCGTCGCCCGATTCCCGTTCCGCCAGCCAGGCGCATTGCAGGGCGTGCTCGAGCTGCGACACGACCTCCGTATAGGGGCGGCGGCCCAAATCAAGGTAAATGCCGAGAGCCTCCGAGAGAGGATTTTTCGTCATGGTCAGGTTCCTGTAAACTGAATCAGGTCCACTGGACGGGGCCTGGGGCGATGCTGTTCCGGGAATCCATCAATTTTATCATATTGGTCTGATGTCAGTCAGATGAACTTTTGTTGACCCCATGCGGCACTTGAACTTACCGCACGGGCCGGTGTATGCAACGCGCCTAAAGGAGACGTTCGGAATGCATAGGCGTCATATACTTGCTGTTATCCTGGTTGCCGCCCTGCTGGCGGTCGCGCCGCAGACCGCGCGGGCCGAGGTGTCCACGGACGAGGTCAAGTCCTTCGTCAATTCCATGGCGTCCTCGGCGATCAATTCCCTGACCGGGAAGGACATCGCCCGCGAGGTGCGCAAGGAGCGTTTCCGCACTCTGGTTCACGACTTCTTCGCCATCAAATCCATCGGCAAATGGGTGCTGGGCCGTCACTGGCGCCGCGCCACCCCGGAACAGCGCGACGAATACCTGCAGTTGTTCGAAAACATGCTGCTGGAACGCTATGTCGACGGGTTCAAGGACTATTCCGGCGAATCCCTGGAAATCAGCCGCGCCGAAAAGCGCCAGGAAAACGACTTCATCGTCCATACCATGCTGAAGCGTCCCGGCGGCCAGCCGGTCGAGGTCAGCTGGCGCGTCGGCGTGGGCGAACGCGACGGCAAGCATATCTTCAAGATCGTGGACATCATCGTGAACGGCCTGTCCATGGCCCTGACCCAGCAGAAGGAATTCAATTCCGTCATTTCGAACAACGGAAATTCCGTCGACAGCCTGCTGGAGAAAATGCGGGAAATGGCCAAACCCGCCGGCTGAACCGAGCGAAGGTGTTTTCCGGTCATGGGGCAGCCCGCCGATTCTCTTGAACCGTCGCCGGGGCCTCGCGCCGATGTCGCTTCCGGCGTGGAAACGCCGTCGGGCAAGAACGAATCTTACGAAAACTTTCCCGTCGGCTCGTTCCTGCTGCCGGCCCGTCTGCGTCCGCATGTCGCGCGCTTTTACCGTTTCGCCCGCGCCATTGACGACATCGCCGACAACAATGACTTGGACGCGGATACCAAGGTCCGGCGTCTGGCCGGGTTCGAGGCGGCGCTGCTGGGCCAGCACCCTGGCGATCCTGATTACGCCACGGCCCATGCCATGCGCGACAGCCTGGCCGAAACGGACATCACGCCGCGCCATTGCCAGGACCTGATCGACGCCTTCAAGCAGGACGCGGTCAAGGGACGCTGCGCCGACTGGGACGACCTGATGCATTACTGCATCCGGTCCGCCGCCCCCGTGGGCCGTTACCTGATCGACCTGCACGGCGGCGCGTCCCTGGGCTACGGCCCGTCTGACGCGCTGTGCAACGCGCTGCAGGTCATCAACCATCTGCAGGATTGCCAGGACGATTACCGCAGCCTGGACCGGGTCTACCTGCCCGGCGACTGGCTGGCCGAAGAAGGGGCGGTGGTCGAGGATCTGGACCGCGTCGCTTGCACCCCGGCGCTGCGCCGCGTCATCGACCGCTGCCTGGACGCGACCGAGCTTCTGCTGGACGAGGCCCGCCCCATCGCGGGCGGCATGCACAGCCGGCGGCTCGGCATGGAGGCCGCCGCCATCTGGGAAATCGCCCGCCGGCTCACGGACCTGCTGCGCCGCCGCGATCCCTTGGCCGGGCGCGTGGCCCTGACCAAGGGCGGCTATGCCTGGTGCTGCGCCAAGGGTGCCCTGGCCGCGCTGGTCGGCCTGCACGGGCGATGAGGCCGGGACGGTGACGGGCGCGGCCCTGCTGGCGCTCGCCGCCTGGGCGGGGATTTTGTTCTGCCGCGGGCGGTTCTGGTTCGCCGACCAGCACCTGAGCCCCGCCGCCAAGACGCCGCCCAAGGGCGACTGGCCCGACATCGCCGCCGTCATTCCCGCCCGCGACGAAGCCGACGGCATCGCCCGCACCGTGGGCTCCCTGTTCGCCCAGAACTATCCGGGGCGGCTTGACGTCGTGGTGGTCGACGACAATTCCACGGACGGCACGGCGGCCCTTGCCCGGGGCGCCGCCGAGACGGCGGGGGCGGCAAGCCGGTTTCATCTGATCACCGGCAAGCCCCTGGCCGAGGGCTGGTCCGGCAAGCTCTGGGCCGTCCATCAGGGGCTTGAGGCGGCGCGGGCGGCGGCGCCCGAGGCGCGTTACATCCTGTTGACCGACGCGGACATCGCCCATGATCCGGCCAACCTGCGCCGTCTGGTCGAGAAGGCGGAGATGGAGAACCGGGACCTGGTCTCCCTCATGGTGCGGCTCAACTGCGAGACGCCGTGGGAACGTCTGTTGATCCCGGCCTTCGTGTTCTTTTTCCAGAAGCTTTTCCCCTTTCCCTGGGTCAACGACCCGACCCGGCGCACGGCGGCGGCGGCGGGCGGCTGCATGCTGGTGCGGCGGGCCGCCCTGGACGCGGCCGGGGGGATCGCCGCAATCCGGGGCCGGCTGATCGACGACTGCGCCCTGGCGGCGCTGTTGAAGGCCAGGGGCTCGATCTGGCTCGGCCTCAGCCGCGAAACGGTCAGCCTGCGCCGCTACGACGGCCTGGGCGAACTGTGGCGCATGGTGGCGCGCACGGCTTATGAGCAGCTCGGCCATTCGCCCGTGGTGCTTCTCGGCACCGTCGCCGGAATGGTCCTGATGTACATGGTGCCGCCGGTGGCGGCGCTATGGGGGCTGGCCGCCGGGGATTGGCCGATGCTGGCCGCCGGGGCAGGGGGCTGGCTGGCCATGGCCGTCGCCTATTTCCCGACCCTGCGGCTTTACGGACGGCCGCCCTGGGGAGCATCCATGCTTCCCATGGCCGGTTTTCTGTACACCCTCATGACCGTCGATTCCGCCCGCCGTCACCATCAGGGCCAGGGCGGCGGCTGGAAAGGGCGGACCTATGCCGGCGGGTCGGGGGCGCCCGATCCCCGGGCCTAGCGGGTGATCATTTTCGGGTCATGTCACCGGTCCGTCATTGGGGACTGGCCTTGGCCGCGCCCCCCAGTGTATCCATTGCACCCATGGACAACCTGGTGACCCTTTCCGAGGCTGAAGTCGGCCGCGCCCGCGAGCACGTGGAGCAGATCGTGCGCGCCTCGGGCACGACCTTCTATTGGGCCATGCGGTTCCTGCCCGGGGAAAAGCGGCGCGCCATGTTCGCGGTCTATGCCTTCTGCCGCATCGTCGACGACATCGCCGACGACCCCAACCCGCTCGACGTGAAAAAGCGCGAACTGGCCCGCTGGCGCGACGAAATCCGCGCCCTCTATTCGGGCCGGCCGAAGGATCCAGTCGCCGTCGCCTTGGCCGAGCCGGTCGCTCATTTCGGCCTGGCCGAGGCCGATTTCCAGGCCGTCATCGACGGCATGGAAACGGACGCGTCGGAAACCCTGCGCCTCGCCACCCGCGATGACCTGCTGCAGTACTGCGACCGGGTCGCCTGCGCCGTGGGACGGCTGAGCTGCCGCATCTTCGGTCTGGGGGCAGAGGTCGGCGACCGGCTGGCGGCCTCGCTCGGACTGGCATTGCAGCTGACCAACATCCTGCGCGACCTGGGCGAGGACGCGGCGCGGGACCGGCTGTACCTGCCCGATGACCTGTTGGCGGATCATGGTGTTGCGGCCCGCGATCCCCAGGGCGTTCTGGCCGACGCCAAGTTGACCGCCGCCGTGACCGAGATCGGCGCCCTGGCCGGGGAAAAATTCGCCGACGCCCGGACTTTGATCAGCCAATGCGAGGCCGACCGGGTCAAGCCCGCGACCATGATGATGGAAGCCTACGGGCGCATTTTCCGCCGCATGCGGGCGCGCGGCTGGCATCGGGTGCTGGAGCCGGCGGGCCTGAGCAAGGCGGAAAAGCTCTGGGTCGCCTTCCGCTACGGCCTGTTGTAGCCCCCGGATGGCGAACGGACGCATCCATGTGATCGGCGCCGGCGTGGCGGGCCTGGCCGCCGCCGTGCGCCTGGCGGGGACGGGCCGCAAGGTCGTCCTGCACGACAGCGCCGGGCATGCGGGCGGGCGCTGCCGGTCTTACTTCGACGCCCATCTGGGCCGCCGCATCGACAACGGCAATCACCTGATGCTGTCCGGCAACTGGGCGATCCGCGATTATCTGCAAACGGTGGGCGCGGCGGACAGCCTGACCGGGCCCGAGGACGCGTCTTTTCCCTTCCGTGATCTCAGGACCGGGGAGACCTGGACCGTCACGCCCGACGCGGGCCCCATCCCTTGGTCGGTTCTGTTCGGGCCCGGCCGGGTGCCGGGGACGCGGTTGCGCGAATACCTGCGGGTCCGCCATCTGGTCTGCGCGGGAGCGGAAGACACCGTCGCGGATTGTCTGGCCGGGTCCGGCACGCTGTTCGAGAAATTCTGGGAGCCGCTCGCCGTCGGCGTTCTCAACACGCCGGCCGATAGGGCGTCGGCGCGCCTGTTGTGGCCGGTCGTGAAGGAAACCTTCGGGCGTGGCCGCGCCGCCTGCCGGCCGCTGATGGCGCGGGCGGGGTTGAGCGAAAGCTTCGTCGATCCGGCACTTGATTATCTGGCGGTGAAGGGGGCGGAGGCCCGCTTCAACAACCGCCTGCGCGCGCTGGACCTTGGTGACGGGCATCTCCGGGCCCTCGATTTCGCCGGCGCCACGGTGGTTCTGGAACCGGGCGATCAGGTCGTGCTGGCCGTGCCCGCCTGGGCCGCGGCCGATCTCGTGCCCGGCCTGAACGGGCCCGAGGGTGCCCATGCCATCGTCAATGCTCATTTCCGCCTGCCCGCGCCGGTGCCGGCGGCGCCGCCCCTGGTCGGGCTGGTCGGCGGCACGGCGCAATGGGTGTTTCTCAGGGGCGACGTGGCCTCGGTCACGGTCAGCGCCGCCGACGATTTGGCGGCGGACGCCAACGAGGCGATTGCCATACGCCTTTGGTCCGAGGTGCGGGCGGCCCTGGGATTGGCGGACGGCCCCCTGCCGCCCTGGCGCATCGTCAAGGAAAAGCGAGCGACCATCAGCCAGACCCCGGCCGAGGACCGCCGCCGTCCGCAACCCCGCACGGCCTGGCGCAATCTGGTCCTGGCCGGCGACTGGACGGCCACGGGTTTGCCGGCGACCATCGAAGGGGCCATCCGTTCCGGCTTCAGGGCGGCGGAACTGGCGGTCACATCCTTGTCATCTTCTTGATTTTACGGACTCTTTCTGTAAGAAGAGGCCGGATGGCCGCAGGCATTGAATTTTGCGCCTGCGAAGAGTACATCTGGGCGATTAATTGCCTGATAACAAAAGATTCAGCGGTGACATGATGGATATGTCCATGCAGCCAGAGGACGACACGCCGGACTCCGGTTCCGGCGAGACGCCCCGGGCGGCCCCCGAAGGCCGCGCCCATCCGGGCCTGGACGCCACCATCGACGAAGCCCGCGCCTGGCTGGCCAGTCAGCAGGCCAAGGACGGCAGCTGGGCGTTCGAACTGGAAGCGGACGCCACGATTCCGGCCGAATACATTCTTTTGAACCATTTCCTGGGCGAACCCCGCGACGCCATCGAAGCCAAGATGGGCAACTATCTGCGCCGCATCCAGGGCACGCACGGCGGCTGGCCGCTGTTCCACGATGGCGACTTCGACATGAGCGCCACGGTCAAGGCCTACTACGCCCTGAAGCTGATCGGCGATGACCCGGACGCCCCCCACATGGCCAAGGCGCGGGCGGCCGTGCTGGCGCGCGGCGGTGCGGCGCGCTCGAACGTGTTCACACGCATTGCCCTGGCGTTGTTCGAACAGGTGCCCTGGCGCGCGGCGCCGGTGATCCGCCCGGAAGCCATGCTGCTGCCGGCGTGGTCGCCGTTCCACATCGACAAGGTCGCCTATTGGTCGCGCACGGTGATGATTCCGCTGTTCGTGCTGGCCGCGACCCGGCCCAAGGCGCGCAATCCGCGCGGCGTCGGCATCCGCGAACTGTTCGCCGAAGACCCCTTCAAGCAGACCGATTTTCTGCACAACCCCACGGGCCATGTCCTGGGCAACGTGTTCCTGGCCATCGACAAGGCGGCGCGGCTGGTCCAGCCGATGATCCCCCAATGGCTGGAAAAGAAGGCCATCACCAAGTGCATGGACTTCGTGAAGACGCGCCTGAACGGCGAGGACGGCCTGGGCGGCATCTTCCCCGCCATGGCCAACGCGGTCATGGCCTATGACGTGCTGGGCTATCCCCGCGATCATCCCGATTTCCTGACGGCGCGGGGCGCCATCGAGAAGCTGGTCGTGGAACGGGACGGCGAAGCCTATTGCCAGCCCTGCCTGTCGCCCGTGTGGGACACGGGCCTGGCCATGCACGCCATGCAGGAAAGCGGCATGGAAGCGGGCGACATGGTGCTCGACAAGGCCGCCGAATGGCTGGTCGACCGCCAGATCACCGACGTCAAGGGCGACTGGGCCAAGAAGCGCCCAGACCTGCGTCCCGGCGGCTGGGCCTTCCAGTACTGGAACGATCATTACCCCGACGTGGACGACACGGCGGTCGTCATCATGGCCCTGCACCGGGCTGACCCGGTGCGCTACAAGGACGCCATCGACCGCGGCGTCGAATGGATCATCGGCATGCAGAGCGAGAACGGCGGCTGGGGCGCCTTCGATGCCGAGAACGAGGCCTATCACCTGAACCACATCCCCTTCGCCGACCACGGGGCGCTGCTCGACCCGCCGACGTCCGACGTCAGCGCGCGCTGCCTGGGCACGCTGGCGCAGTTGGGCTACGGCCCCGACGACGCCGTGGTCGCCCGCGCGATCCGGTTCCTGAAGGACGAACAGGAAGAGGACGGGTCCTGGTTCGGGCGCTGGGGCACCAATTACGTCTACGGCACCTGGTCGGTGCTGAGCGCCCTGAACGCCGTGGGCGAGGACATGTCCCAGCCCTACATTCGCCGCGCCGTCGACTGGCTGAAAAGCCGTCAGATGGCCGACGGCGGCTGGGGCGAGGACTGCGCGACCTATTGGACCGAGAAGAAGGGCCTGGCCAAGGAAAGCACCCCGTCACAGACGGCCTGGGCCCTGATGGGCCTGATGGCGGCGGGTGAGCTGGACAGCGCTCAGGTCGAAAGCGGCGTCGACTATCTGCTGAACCATCCGCGCGAAGGCGGCAAGTGGCAGGAAACCATGTTCAACGCCGTCGGCTTTCCCAAGGTGTTCTACATCACCTATCACGGCTACAGCGCCTATTTCCCGCTGTGGACCCTGTCCCGCTACCGCAACCTGAAGCGCAGCAACACCAAACGCCCCGCCTACGGCATTTGACCGGCCCGGCGTGATGGCCCGTATCGGCATCATCACCGGGGTTTTGCGCGAGGTCGCCTGTCTGTCCGAGATTTCCGGCAATGCCAACCTGGACGTGCGCGCGTCCGGCGCCGATCCAAGGCGCGCGGGCGAATTGGCCGACGAGATGTTCGCCCAGGGGGCGGTCGCCATGCTCAGCTTCGGGCTGTGCGGCGGCCTGGACCCGGAATTGAAGGCCGGCGATCTGATTCTGCCGACCCGCGTCATCGCCGCCGAAGGCAAAAGCCTGACCTGCGATCCCGACTGGACCGGGCGGCTGGAGGATGCGCTGGGCGACATGGTGACGCGCAAGGGCGCGACCCTGGCCCATTCACCGACCATCGTCGCCGGCCCCCGGCGCAAATCCGTGCTGCGCGCCACGACCGAGGCTGATGCCGTCGATATGGAAAGCTATGCCGTGGGCCGGGCCGCGCGCAAGGCGGGGCGGCCCTTCGCCGTCATCCGCGCCGTGTCCGACACGGCGTCTACGCGGCTGCCGGAATGGACGGACGAAATCGTCTCGACCTCGGGCGGCACGGACGGGGTGCGCCTGTTGAAGAACCTGGCGACCCATCCGGGCGATATCGGGAAATTGCTGGCGCTGGGCCGCGGCAGCACGCGGGCGCTGAAGGTGCTGCGTGGCGTGGCGGGGCGTCTCGGGCCCGGTTTCGCCTTCGACGAAGACGCAAAGTCCACCGGCTGAGCCGTCGCGCCGGTTCTCAGAGAGATAAGGGAGTTGTGCCCTGCTTTCTCCCGAAACCGGTACTTGGTTCGGGCTTATGGGAACGACCGCTTTTGACCCAGGGCGGACATTGGCGTTCACAATTCCTTTTTGGAAGTATGTACGTATTGGGCCGCAGTCTGAATAAGGAGCACACCGAAGCAGCCCGCAGATTCCACAAGGCCACCGAGCAGGGGCATGCCGATGCTCCAAGATATCTCGGGTGGGTTTTGGGCACGACAGCAAACCTTCGGATCCGCGATGGTCAAGAAGCAATTGGTTCTGCCCGACAAGCCGTCAGCAAAAATTAGAGGACCGAGAGTATCTCCCATCCTAGCCGCCGCCCTCGCAGCTGCCGCACGGCTCAATGATGCCGTCAGCGAGCGGCAAAAGATGATCCGAATGGCCCAGGCGGAGGGCGAAAGCATCGTCTTCGAGCAAAAGCGCCTACGGTTATACCAGCCCGGCCAAGCGCTCACGTGCCCAAGCAGGCCCTGTGACTGAATGAGGCCGCTAGGCGCGGCGCGGAAAATCGCCTAATGCCCGATTGCCCAATATCTCATCGCTCCTAAAAAACAGATGAATTCTGCTCAGATTTGAAATGGTCTATTTGTTGCAAAATCTCGGTTCCTTCAGATAGATTATCTGCGCTTGTATTTTGAATAGGAGATCTACAATCATCCCGCAAGTTGAAATATTAACTTGTCGTTCTGTAGTTCCTTATACTTCCGGTATCTGTACTCATGAATAAAATACAAACATCATCGTGGGCATTCATATTGCTTTCGGTCGTACTTTCAACGTATCCAGCTTATGATGGTGCACGAGCTCAATACGCTGAGCAGCCATTGGATCAAGTCGGGGCTAAACCTGTTCAAGATTTTTTTAATGGCGGCATGACCAACAAACATCTCGCTTTAGCAATTATAATTGATAGGAGCTGCCGTTGGGTCTGGCTCAAAGGGGTCTCTATCGACAAATGCGGCCAAATGAAGGAGGGGAATGGCGAGCGGTTAAATTTTTGCTCACGGTATCCATTAACATGTGTCGGGCTTGTGTTTTGTCCAAAAACAAATAAGCGAATTGACAGATGGGGGGAACTAGGCAGAGCTTTTCATGGCACAACGGAATACATCCTTCAAAAAGGGTATCACACCGTCAGCTGTGGTTCGTTCAATGACACATGCAATGGCATTAACATCGGTGAGTGCGCTTTTTCATCCGGCATTCCGAAAATTCGCGTCATCAAAGATGTTCTCGCAACATCCCCGCCGCCCGAGTAGCTCTCACATGACCTCTTCAAGGATTACCGCATTATTGATAATCGGGTTCTGTCTTGTCACTTCATCCAGCCAACTTCGTGCTCAAGATTGGGCTACGACAATCGGGAGAAGCATAACATCGGAGGAAAGAAAATCTGCGCAGCAGCTAGATCAAATATGTGATTGGACGCAGCTTTATGAGACCACTTCCCTTTGTTGGGGAGCCGACAAAAAAAGAGAGCCCGTATCAAACTTAAGTTGCCGAATTGAAACACCATACATTTGTTTCGGCTGGGTTCAGTGCAGAAAGAAAACTAAGCTTGTAGATAATTCTTTTGTTGATAATACTCGTTACTGGATAAGTTGTTTTTCTCGCGCCCCATGCGAGACAGTTACCGTCGGGCAATGCGCATATTCGCCAGGCCTTACAGAAGGGACGACATATATCGACAAGTTTCGAAACAAGGGAAATTAACATTTTGAATTTCGTTATTTGTATTTCTAGCACACGTTTATACCCATATCTGATCCTCCGTTTTCTTTAAATATAACTTCGGACCATTTCACAGGCACCTTTGAAAAATATTCTAGCCCTGTGATAAAAGTTCACTACGAGTATATTTCATTGAGCCCATTAAAATTAAATGGAGCTATAGAGAAATGCTAATTTTTACACTCCGCTCGGGTCTTTTCGTATTAACGATGGCTGCCTTTGCCCTCTCGTATCTGGGTGTGCAGGAAACCAGTTCCGCAAAAGACCTGAAAGGCATTGAAAATTCAGCAATGAAAGCGAAATGGCAGTATTTTGGAAAGGGCGAGTGCGATAAACCAAAGTGTATTGATTTTGAGCGGGCTCACGGAAACTGCACAATAATTGGCGAGCGAATTCAAGGGCAGAAAAAAGGGACACTGCGATGCATGAGGTGTGAAATTACCATACTTAAAAAGGATCGACTTAGGCAGTGCCCTCCCAATAGATGCAAAGGCTCGAGACCACTGCATTCCATGACTTGCAACGAAATGCCGTCTGGAAATCCGATGTGGGCTTCCGAATTCAATGGCGTCGTTGCAAATGAAGAGCCTTTGGATAAAAATTGGAATTGGGAAACAGGAATAACAACTCAATTGAGAATGATCGGCGCGGCCCACGAACAAAGCAGCAATCTCGCAAAATCTAATCGGACTAAATTGGTTGGAGTAGATATCCCGAGGACATGGAGCGATCAGAATCCTGTGGGGGAAAACGGGGTAGCTACTGTGCAATTGGGGCTGGTCAGCTGCAATCTTTTCCATCCAACTCATGGCAACCATGACCCAATGGCGTGCTCAATATATGGAAAAGTGTCGATCACCTCTGGGGAATACAAAAGTAGATTGCCTTAATATAGCCTTTTGGCGGCATTTGAGGTTTATGCGTTATAGGGTGGGTTTGTGGCGATGTGATATGTCTGTGCCCAACACGCACTATTGATAATTGCTCGTTCACATCAATTATCGCTGTGTGGTCTTCATCGCGGAATGACCTGCCTGCGTTTGGACGATATGAACTGAGACGCCTTTATTGGCGAGCTTTGTGATTAACTTCCTGCGACCCGAATGTGTCTTAAACCAGTCTTATCGTAAATCTGTCGGACTGTTCACCTATGTGGGACCGCCTCAATATTTGAAGTAGAATATTTATAAGTAAGCCGATAGTTATTTACCGTAGATGAAAGAAACCTAGGATGTCTACAGACGCAATCCCGACGAATGTTAGAGAGGCGTTCGCTGAAGAATTTGCAACAGCTATCCTAACAGACGATCCGCAAGTTTATGATGGACCAGAAATCGCCGGCTGTGCCCAAGTTATTTTTGAAGGTAATTGTGGGCCGCATAATCTCGGCAGCATCGCTTATGTCGAGAACTTAAGAATCGATAAATCGGTCAAGGCGACCATAAAAGTTCGCGTTACGGAAACAGCCCAACCACCTCAGGAATGGTATATGGCGACCGACCTTGTCGCAGCGGAGAAGAAGCCTCTCGGCTGCACACGTGTTGATGGGAAATACGTCATGGCAGAGGTCGCGTATTCACTAGCTGGATGCGAATGACGCCACGAATGTGATGGCAAATTCCATTGCCCACTGGCATTAGAATTCGTTCTTGTCTGATGCCGGTGTATGGACGCATCACTATTTTCAGTTTGTCGGGGTAGATTCTGTTTCGTCACAACTTTCCCTTGGTAACGCAAATCTGTTGTTAGTTACAATCGGGCAAGATCGATCCTTGTGTAACTGCAGCGATCGTAATTAAATTCCTGAAATCAATCTTCGACAGAAGTGGCGAACAGTGTGTTCCGCCTTTGGCTAACACCCGACGCTTCGTTCCGATGATCGGAACGTCGGGTTCGCACTGAAAAGCGGACGGGGGAGGGTTAGGCGGCCTTTTCGCCCCGGGCTTTTTCGGCCGCGGCCTTTTCTTCCATCTTCTGGCTCAGCGTCTTGACCAGGCCTTCAAACACGAATTCGGCCGGGCGCTGGTTGTCCAGGTTGATTTCCGGGGCCATCTCGCCGTCCGTGTTGACGCCCTTCAGGAACACCTTGAGCGCCTTCAGCGGATGCGACACCGTGTCGGTGACGGCGGTCGGCTCGTAGCCGCAGTGGACCATGCAGTCAGCGCATTTTTCGTAGTTGCCGGTGCCGTACTTGTCCCATTCGACGCTGTCCATCAGCTCCTGGAACGTATCGGCGTAGCCTTCGTTCAACAGATAGCAGGGCTTCTGCCAGCCGAAGATGTTGCGCGTGGGGTTGCCCCAGGGCGTGCACTTGTAGGACTGGTTGCCGGCCAGGAAGTCGAGGAACAGGGTCGACTGGCTGAACCGCCATTTCTTCGCGCCCTCGTGCTTGAACACGTCGCGGAACAGCTGCTTGGTCTTCTTGCGTGACAGGAAGTGTTCCTGATCGGGGGCGCGCTCATAGGCATAGCCCGGCGACACGGTGATGCCCTCCACACCCAGGTCGTGGGTGCAGAAATCGAAGAACTCGGCCGCTTCGGCGGCCGACATCTGGTCGAACAGGGTGCAGTTGACGTTGACCCGGAAGCCCATGGCCTTGGCCTTGCGGATGGCCGAGACGGCGCGCTTGAAGGTGCCCGGCTGGGCCACGGCCTTGTCGTGATGGGCTTCCATGCCGTCCAGGTGGACCGAGAAGGTCAGGTAGGGCGTGGGCGTGAACTTGCTCAGGTTCTTTTCCAGAAGCAGGGCGTTGGTGCACAGATAGACGAACTTCTTGCGCGCCACGATGCCTTCGACGACCTGCACGATCTCCTTGTGGATCAGCGGTTCGCCGCCGGGGATCGAGACGATGGGCGCACCACAGTCGTCGACCGCCTTCAGGCATTCTTCCACGGACAGGCGCTTGTTCAGGATGTCGTCTTCATAATCGATCTTGCCGCAGCCGGGGCAGGCCAGATTGCAGCGAAACAGGGGTTCCAGCATCAGGACGAGGGGGTATTTCTCCACGCCGCGCAGCTTCTTGCCCATGATATAGGCGCCGACGCGGACCTGCTGGATGACGGGGACAGCCATGTAACTCTCCGGTATCTCAGGCCCCGGCGCGGGCGCCTGTGCCGTCGTGCAATTCGCGCGGCAGTTTGAAGACGATGTTTTCCTGCACGCCCTTCAGTTCCTCGACCTGGGTGTCGCCGAAGTCGCCGAGGCGGCGGATCAGTTCCTGCACCAATTCCTCGGGCGCCGAAGCACCTGCGGTGATGCCGACCGTCGCCACGCCGTCGAGCCATTTGGCATCGAGCATGCTGGCGTCGTCGATCAGATAGGCGGGCACGCCGATTTCACCGCCGATTTCGCGCAGGCGGTTGGAGTTCGACGAATTCTTGGCCCCGACCACGAGCAGCAGATCGACCTGGGTGCACAGGTCGCGCACCGCTTGCTGGCGGTTCTGGGTGGCGTAGCAGATGTCCTTCACGTCCGGGCCGACGATGGCCGGGAAGCGCTTTTTCAGGGCGTTGATGGTGTCGCGGGTCTCGTCGACGCTGAGGGTCGTCTGCGTCACGTAAGACAGCGCCTTCGGGTCCTTGACCTGGAGATGGGCCACGTCGTCCGGGGTCTGAACCAGATGAACGCCGCCGGGAATGCGGCCCTGGGTTCCTTCGACCTCGGGATGCCCGGCATGGCCGATCAGGATGACCTCACGGCCTCTCTGGGCGTGGTTCTGGCCTTCCTTGTGGACCTTGGAGACCAGCGGGCAGGTCGCGTCGATCACCGGCAGGCCGCGGTCGTTGGCTTCGGTCTCGACCTTTTCGGCGACGCCGTGGGCGGAAAAGATGGTGACGGCGCCGTCGGGCACGTCGGACACTTCCTCGACGAACACGGCGCCCTTGGCGCGCAGGGATTCGACGACGTGCTTGTTGTGCACGATCTCGTGGCGGACGTAGACGGGCGGTCCGTGGATTTCCAGGGCCCGTTCGACGATTTCGATGGCGCGTTCCACCCCGGCGCAGAAACCGCGTGGGCTGGCGAGCAGGATCTTCAGGTTCTTGGTCATCGCGATCACTTAATCCTCAGGAGGGCCCTTGTAAACCTTGGGATATTGCAGTGCAAACAGGCATTTTAGGCTACATGGGGCCGGACAACGCCATTGTTAAGGGGCGGCGGGCCGAATGTCAGCCAATTACCGCTGGAAATCGTGACTTTTATGAGGCCTAAATCCCCGCCATGACAAAAGGATCCGCCAATTTGGTGACCGGTGCCAGCGGTTTCGTCGGCGCCGCCGTGGTGCGCAAGCTGCTCGATGCGGGCGAGGCCGTGCGCGTGCTCATGCGCCCGGGCAGCGACCGCCGCAATATCGACGGCCTTGATGTCGAGATCGTCGAGGGCGACCTGTTGGCGCCGGAAACCCTGGGCCCCGCCGTCAAGGGTTGCCGGGCGCTGTACCACGTCGCCGCCGACTACCGCATCTGGACCCGTGATCCCGCCGCCATGTTCCGTGCCAATGTGGACGGTTCCGCCGCCATCGTGCGCGCCGCCGCCGAGGCCGGGGCGGAGCGCATCGTCTACACGTCCTCCGTCGCGGTGCTGGGCATTCCGTCGGGCGGCGTCGGCGACGAGGACACGCCGGTCGCCTACGGCGACATGATCGGGCCCTACAAGCAGTCCAAGTTCCGGGCCGAGGAGCGCATCCGCGAGCTGACGGCCAAGGAAGGCTGGCCCGTGGTCATCGTCAATCCGTCGACCCCCATCGGCCCGCGCGACGTCAAGCCGACGCCGACCGGGCGCATCGTGGTCGACGCGGCAAACGGCAAGATGCCGGTCTATGTCGATACGGGCCTGAACGTCGCCCATGTCGACGACGTGGCCGAGGGCCATCTGCTGGCCTTCGCCAAGGGCCGCATCGGCGAGCGTTACGTGCTGGGCGGCGAGAACATGGGGCTCAGCGACATTCTGGGCGTGATCGCCGAATTGACCGGCGGGCGGCCGCCCCTGTTCCGGGTGCCGACCGGCCTGATCATGCCGATCGCCCATGTCTCCGAAGCCTGGTGCCGGCTGACCGGCGGGGTGGAGCCGATGGTCGCCCCGGATTCGGTGCGCATGGCGAAAAAGAAGATGTTTTTCCGCTGGGACAAGGCGGCCCGGGAACTGGGCTACGCGCCCCGCCCGGCGCGGGACGCCCTGGCCGACGCCGTCGCCTGGTTCCGCGCCAACGGCTACATCGCCTGACGAACGAAAGAGGCGGAATTGTTGCCATGCGCCTGGCGCATGTTTCTCCGCAATTTCATGATATTGACAAGCGCATGTCACATGCGCACCTATTGCGCAACGAAACGGTAACCGGGAAGTTACGAGCACATGAAAGCAGTCATGCTTGCCGCCGGCGTCGGCCGGCGTCTTTTCGGCGACGGTAACGACGATCCTCCCAAGGCGCTTCTTCAGTTCGATGGCCGCACGCTCCTGGCGCGGCATATCGAGGTTCTGATGCAGTTGGGCGTCGAGGAATTGATCGTCGTCGTCGGCCACAAGAAGGAAATGATCGAGGCCGAACTGGCCCGCGTGGCGCCCAAGGGCTTTGCGCGCACCCTGTTCAATCCCCGGTTCAAGGAAAGCCCGATCCTGTCCCTGGCGCGGGCGGGCGAGATTCTGCGCTCGGGCGAACGCATCCTGTTCATGGACGCTGACGTCTATTACCACGACGACCTGTTGAAGGCCCTGATCGGCAGCCGCCATGAGACCTGCATCATCCTGGATCAGGATTTCGTGCCGGGTGCGGAGCCCGTGAAGACTTGCGTGCGCGACGGCGTCATCGTCGATTTCGGCAAGAAGGTGTTCGAGCCCCATGACACGGTCGGCGAATGGCCGGGGTTCCTGACCATGGCGCCGGACATTGCGCAGCGGGTCGCCGACCGCGCGGACGAACTGTCCCAGGGCGACATGCCGGGCTTCGTCTACGAGGACGCATTCTGCGACGTTATGAAGGCATCCGCGCCGGGCACCTTCGGCTACGAAGACGTGACCGGCATTCCGTGGATCGAGATCGATTTTCCCGAGGACCGGGAACGGGCCGCGACGGAAATCCACGCCAAGATCGCGGACTACAAACCCATGGCCGAGCGTGTCGGCGACGCCGCCGAATAAGTCATAAATTTTTGATTTTATGCAAATACGTCGTCGCAATCCGTTCCGGATTGCTCGGGATTTGCGCTAAACCCTGAACACGTATTGCTTCGCCGGATCGCGGTCGATGTCCGGCGGGTAGTTCTTGTGCTTGTCTTCGTAGTAGCGGTCCATGAAGTGGCCCACCGACGCCCGGTTGTAGGTGGCGTAATAGATGCGGCGGATCTTGTCGGACAGGTTCGCTTCCGAGGCATGGGGCGCGAAGGAATCGAAGAACACCACATCGCCAGGGTTGGTCGGCACGGGCTGAAAATCCATGTCGGCCATGTCGGCGTCGGACATCGGTTCCCACGAGGCGAACATGCCCTTGTTGTGATGGCCGCGGACCAGCTTCAGACAACCGTTTTCTTCCGTCGCCGCGTCGATCGACACCAGGGCCGAGATGAAGAAATCCGTATAGGTGTCCCAGCCGGCCTGGGAATCCTGGTGCGGCTTGAAGCCGTCGCCGCCCGGCATCTTGAAATTGATCTTTTCCTTGAACAGGGCCGCATCCTCGCCCAGCAACTGGCCGACCGGGCCGCGCAGGGCTTCGGCCAGGGCACCGAAGCCGTCGTGGAAGGGGGAAATGCGCTCGATCCGGCTGACCAGGCTGTCGTCCGGGTTCTTCTGGCTTTTCTCATGGAACACCCAGTGGCGGCCCGAGACCTCGGGCAGGGCCAGGACCTCGTCGGTCCAGGAACCGATGCGGGCCATGTCCCCGGCGGAAAAGCCGCCGCGCAGGACAAGGTAGCCGTCATCGGAAAACTGTTGGATATGGGCGTCGGTGAGGACGGGTGTGTTCAGCATGATTTCTTCCGCGCGGGAACCGATCCCGGTTGCCTTTTGCCGCAATTTTCATGATGTTCCGGGCTAACCTGTCGCCCCATGTAATCCCGCCCGCAGCCGGAGGCAAGACGATTAGTCACAATACCTGGATCCACAAGGTCGCGCGCCTGACCGTGACCAAACCCCTGATGGGAACCAAGATCACGCCGAGCCAGGTGACCGTCGTGCGCCTGGCCACGGGCATCGCCGCCGCCGTTGGTTTCGCACTGGGGCCGTCCCCCTGGCTGGGGGTGCCGTGGTGGGAAATCGGGGCGGGGCTGTTCATCCTGTCCATGGTGCTCGACCGGGGCGACGGCGACTATGCCCGCCTGTCGGGGCAGACCAGCGCCGCCGGCCACAAGTTCGACCTGATCGCCGACGCCGTGTGCAACGCGATCATCTTCGTCGGCCTGGGCATCGGGCTCCGGGGCGGCGAATGGGGGATGCTTGCGATCCCCATGGGCGTCCTCGCCGGGGCGTCGGTGACCTTCATCCTGTGGCTGGTCATGCGCATGGAAAGCTTGGCGGGCGCGCGCAGCGCCGAATTGGGGTCGTTCATGGGCTTCGATCCCGACGACGCCATCCTGGCGGTGCCGATCCTGGTGTTCCTGGGCTATCAGGAACCGCTGCTGGTCGCCGCGACAATTGGCGCACCCGGCTTCGCCCTGTTGTTCGCCGTGCAGTGGTTGATCAAGTACCGGGCCCGCCGCCGTGCCCTGGCCGCGGGCGGAAAGCAGGAGGGATGACGGAGACGGCGGCCTTTCCGGGAACTCTGTTCCGGGCCTGGGTCGGCCTGGTCCGGCGCGGCGCCTGGGCGGTCGTGCTGCTGTCCATCGTCGGCGCGGGGCTGACGCTTTTCTATCTACAGCGCAATCTGGCGATCCACACGGACACCACGGACATGCTGTCCGCCGATCTGCCGTTCCGCAAAAATAACAGTGAAGTCAGCCGCCTGTTTCCGCAGCTGAGCGACAACATCCTGCTGGTCCTGGACGGCGCCGTGCCGGAACGGGTCGACCGCGCGGCAGGGGACCTGACGGCGCGTCTCAAGGCGCAGCCGGAAACCTTCGGCGCCCTGTTCGATCCCGCAGGCGATCCGTTCCTGCAACGGAACGGCCTGCTGTTCCTCGACGTGACGGAACTGGAAGACCTGACCGGCAGGCTTGCCGAGGCGCAGCCCTTCCTCGCCAGCCTGTGGGGCGACGCCAGTCTGGCGACCCTGTTCGACCTGCTGCGCCAGGGCATCGAACAGCAGCTTGACGGCAAGGCGCCGCCCGTGGCGCTCGCCCGGGTGCTCGACCTGTTGGCCGACGTCGGCGAGAAACGCGCCAAGGGCGGGGACGCGATCCTGTCCTGGCAGCGCCTGCTCGCCGGGGAGGACGACGCGGCGGCGCGGCGGTTCATCGTGCTCAAGCCGCCGTTGGATTTCACCTCGCTGCAGCCGGCGGGCAAACCCATCGCCGCCCTCAAGAATCTGCGCCGGGACTTGAAGTTGGAGGGTTCTGGGCCCGTACGCCTGCGCATTTCCGGCTCCGCCGCCTTGCAGCAGGACGAGTTGAAAAGCGTCGAGCGCGGCATGGGTCTGGCCGGGGTGCTGTCGTTCTCTCTGGTCCTGGTGCTGCTGATTCTGGGCCTGCGTTCGCTGCGCATGGTCGTGGCCGTGCTGATGACCCTGATCCTGGGCCTGATTTGGACCGCCGGGTTCGCGATTTGGGCGCTGGGCGCCCTCAACCTGATTTCCGTCGCCTTCGCCGTGCTGTTCATCGGGCTCAGCGTCGATTTCGGCATTCATTTCGCCCTGCGCTACCGCGAACATCGCGCCCGGGGGCAGGGCAATGGTGCGGCGTTGGAGGCCACGGCGGCGGCGGGCGGCGGCGGGTTGACGCTCTGCGCCGTGGCGGCGGCCATCGCCTTTTACTCCTTCCTGCCGACGGATTACGTGGGGCTGGCCGAACTGGGCCTGATCGCGGGATCGGGGATGTTCATCGCCTTGGCCGCCAATCTGACCGTGCTGCCTGCCTTGCTGACCCTGATGCCCGCCGGGGCGGGACGCCCGGACGCGGGCGGGGGATGGGGCGCCAAGGCCCGCCGCGCGTTGCAGGGCCACCCCCGCCGGGTGCTGATCGGCGCGGCCGTGGCGGCGGTTGTGGGATTGGCAGTCACGCCCCAGGCGCGGTTCGATTTCGATCCCCTGAACCTGCAGGACCGAAACCTGGAATCGGTCGCCGTCGTCCACGAACTGGCGGCGGGGAAGGGGGCCTCGACCTACAGCGCCACGGTGTTGGCCCCCGGTGTGGACGCGGCGCGCGGACTGGCCGACAGGTTGACCGCCCTGCCCGAGGTCAAGGGCGTCGCCTCGGTCCTCAGCTTCGTGCCGGAGGATCAGGAGGAGAAGGCCGAGATCGTCCGCGATCTCGCCTTGTTCATGCTGCCGTCGCTGGCCCCCGGCGGTGGCACGGGCGACCGGGACCCCGCACGCCGCCGCGCGGCCGCAGCGAACCTAGGAGCGGCACTGGCAAGCCTGGACGGGGCCAATGCGGGGCCGGACCTTGCCCGCGCGGCCGGGCGGCTTGCGGCCCTGCTGAAGCCGCTCGACGACGCGGGTCTGGCGGGACTGGAGCAGGGCCTGCTGGCCGTGTTTCCCGATGCCGTCGACCGCCTTCGGGGCAGCTTGAGCCCGGAGCCCTTTACGTTGGCGGATTTGCCCACGGACATCCGTGCGCGCTATGTCGCACCGGACGGGCAGGCGCGCATGGAGGTCATTCCCGCCGACGATCTGCGCGACCCCACGGCGGTCGAGCGTTTCGTCGCGGCGCTGCGCAAGATCACCCCCGATGCGTCGGGCGCGCCGGTCACGATCTACGAGGCCGGGCGGGCGGTGCTCTCCGCTTTCGTTGAGGCCGGGGCCATCGCGGTGACGGCGATCCTGATCCTGCTCGGTCTGCTGCTGCGCCGGGCCAGCGACGTCGCCTTCGTATTCGCGCCCCTGGGTCTGGCGGCGGTGCTGACGGTGCTGTGCTCGGTCGTGTTCCATGTACCCTTCAACTTCGCCAACATCATCGTCCTGCCGTTGCTGTTCGGGCTCGGCGTCGCCAGCGGCATCCATCTGGTTCTGCGCGACCGCCAGGAACGCGCCGGCGGTGATCGGACGGCGGGCGATGCCTTCGAAACCTCGACCCCCCGCGCCGTGTTGTTCAGCGCGCTGACCACCATCGGCTCGTTCGGGTCCATAGCACTGTCGGGCCATCCCGGCACGGCGAGCATGGGCGTGCTGCTGACCATCGCCATCTCCCTGACCCTGGTGTGCACGCTGGTGCTGCTGCCGGCGCTGCTCGCGATCCGCGGGCGGGGGCGGGCATGACCGCGCGGCTGCTGTCCTGGCTGTATGTCGGACTGGGCGTGGCGCTGCTTGCCTGGGTGGTCGCCGAGGTGGATTTCGACGTTGCCCTGGCCAGCATTCTCGGCATCGGCTGGCAGGGGCTGGCGGCGGCCTTTCTGATCTATCTCACGGCCTTCTATGTCGACAACCTGTCGTGGCATCTGGCGATTCTGCGCCTGCCCTTGACGCCCCGCTGGTCCTATATCGTGTGGCGCATCCGCATGGTCGGCGAGGCCTTCAATACCGTGTTGCCGGCGGGCGGATTCGGCGGCGAGCCGATCAAGGCGGTGCTGCTGAAACGCCATCACGCGGTCAGCTACCGCGAAGGCACGGCCTCGATCATCCTGGCGCGCACGGTCAACCTGATCGGTCTGGTCGTCTTCATGCTGGTCGGCCTGATTCTCCTGACCGGGCACGAGGCCGGCGGACGCTATGCGCCCTTCGCCCTGGGCGGGTTCCTGTTCCTGACCTTCGGGATCGGGGTTCTGTTCGCGGTCCAGAAATTCCGCGCGACCTCGTGGACGGGCACGCGCCTGGGGCGCACGCGGCTGGGGGTGCGGATCGAGGCGGCCCTCGGTCATATCCACGACGTCGAGGACCGGCTGCATCATTTCTATGCGGAACGCCCTTGGCGGTTTCTTCCCGCGGTGTTCCTCGCCTTCGCCAACTGGGTGCTGGGGGCGGCGGAAACCTATGCGATTCTCTATTTCTTGGGGTATCCGGTGACGCCGGGCGAGGCCCTGATCATCGAATCCGTCAACCAGATGGTGCGCGCCGCGACGTTTTTCATTCCGGCCAACCTGGGAACACAGGACAGTGCCTTGATTGTTCTGGCGGGGGCGGTGACCGGCGTGCCGGAAGCGGGCGTGGCGCTTGCGGCGATCAAGCGTCTGCGCGAAATTGTGTTCGTGATCTGGGGATTCGCCCTGGGGTCGATCTATTCCCTGCGCGGGCTGCTTACATCCGCCGCACAGGAGGCAGGCGAGGGTGACGACCGGCCCGCCGGCTGAGTCCTATTGTTCGCCGAGCAGGGCCCGCGTCTTCGTCTCCAGGGCGTCGGTCAGGGCGGGCAGGCCGTTTTTCGCGATGCTCTTGAATTCGGAAATATGCTTGGCGAGTTGGCTGATCGAAGTCGTTCCCCGGCGCACCAGGACGTCGTACACCCCCCAGCGTCCGTCCTTGAACACCATCAGATAAGTCAGCGTGACCAGCTCCTTGCCGGTCAGTTCCGTTTCCACCAGCACGGTGCCTTTTTGCGGGCCGGGCTTTTGACCGTGGTCGATGAAGTCCTGACCGGACCAGCCGTCGAACTGATTGGCGTAGGTGCCGATGGTCCAGCGCCGGAACACGTCGAGCAACGCCGTCTGCTCCGCCGGCGTGGCGTCCTTCCAGGACCGCCGCCCGGCGGCCTGACGCGCCGTCAGGTCAAGGTGGAAGGCCTTGTCGACGGCCGGGGCCAAGGTTTCGAAGCGGCCCTTCACGCCCAATTCGTCCGCGCGTTTCATGACGTCGAGCAGGGTTGCATGGAAGGCCGTGATGACATCGGCGGCCTGACCATCCCGCGGCGCCTGGGCGGCGGCGGGGACGACGGCCGCGATCAGCAGCATGATGGCCGTGATCGGGGCGGCGAGGGCGGACGATGGTGAACGGTGGCGCATAGGCGAACACTTAAGCCGGGTTTCGCGGCCATGCCAGGGCCATGCCCCGAAAATGGAAATTTACTTGGCGGCCTTGGCCGTGCGGTCGGATGCGAGGATCTCGTCCGCCTTGGCGTTCAATAGGGCGATCAGTCCAGCGACCCCGCTGTTCTCCAGCGTGCGGCGGTATTCGTCGCGACGCTTGAGAAGCTGCGAGATCGTACCGTCCAGCAGGACGTCGATGATTCGCCATTTTTCATCGAACTTGCGCAGCCGATAGGTCAATTTCACGCTCGAATCAGACTGGCGTTCCAGTTCCGTTTCAACCAGGACGGAGCCATCCTTGATGGTTCGTGTGCCGGTTGTCTTGAACGTTTCGCCGCCGTATCCCGAAAACAGCACGGCGAGCTCACCGGCGCCAATACGCCGCGCGGCATTATTCAGGTCGCGGCGCGCTTCCTGGCCAGCTTTGGCCCAATGTTCCCCGGACACGAAGCTGACCATCAGGGGCATATGGAAATAGCGGTCAAGATGACCCAGGAATTTATTATAACGTCCTGAAATTCCTAAATTAACGCTATCCTTCATGACGGAAAGAAGGTCGCTGTGAAAGGCCTCCACGGTTGCCTCCGGTCCGTCGGTGCGGGCGGTCGAAGGGGTAATGGCGAGGGCAACAAGGCCCCCCGCCAATACGAGCATGATGGCTTGTCGGCGAAGTAGGGTCATATATTGGGTGCCTCCCTTGTTTGCCAGGATATGCATTTTCCGCCGCGGTTCAAGAGCCCTGGCGTCGGATCGGGGGACGCACCGAAATCACGATTTAGTTAGCGGTGAACGGTAAATAAATTACTTTGAATCGGTTGCGGGGGGTGTCAACTTCACCTATTAATTCATGGCGGTAGACGACGCGCCTGGGCATGTCAGGGTATCGCGCAGATTCAACCGGTCGCCGAACAGGATGGCCGTGACGAGGAAATGGGGCTGGTTTTGACCGGTAGGTTTCAGAATTTCGCGGTCAGCGCGATTTTTGTGGTTGGCTTGTCCTTGGGAACTGCCCAGGCCGATGATCAGGTGCGCGCCCTCTCGTTCCAGGATGGATTGACCGCACAGGCGAACGTTGAACTGTCGCAGGCGGACGATACGGGCAACGACCCGCTGGAAAGCATGAATCGGGCCATCTTCTCCTTCAATGAAGGCGTGCAGGAAGGCCTTCTGCGTCCGATCGCCAATGCCTATAATTCGACGGTCCCGGCGACCGGCCGGCTGGCGCTCAAGAACATGTTCAACAACCTGTCGTCGCCGATTACTTTCGTCAACGACCTGCTGCAGTTTGAGTTCGAGCGCGCGCTGGTGACCTTTACGCGCACGTTCCTCAACACCACCGTCGGCATGGCCGGCATGGTCGATATGGCATCCGAGATGGGCTTCCATAAGCACAGTGAGGATTTCGGCCAGACCCTGGCAGTTTGGGGCGTGGGGGAAGGCTTCTATGTCGTGCTGCCGGTGCTTGGCCCGTCCAATCCGCGTGACGCGATCGGGCGCCTGCTGATCGACAGCTATTTCGATCCGCTGGGCTATTACCTGGATAACGTCGACGCGGACGAGGTCGATCTGGCGCTCGACATCGTCGACGGACTTCTGGAGTACGCCGACGTGGTCGAGGAATTGGACCAGATCAAGAAGACTTCGGTCGATTACTATGCGGCGATCCGCTCGCTTTATCGTCAGAAGCGCAATGCGGAAATCTCCAATGGTCAGAACCTCGACCTGCCGCCGATCCCCGATCTGGCGCCGGAGATTCGCAGCGAACTTCCGCCGGGCGGTGGACTGGATACTTCCTTCGCGAAGCTGGAACAGACGGTCCAGTAACCGGCAGAACCCTTAGGGGTTTCCCCCGAAATCTTGAAATTTTCGACGGCTCCCGTTATATTAGCGGGGTTGGTGCCCGTATGGGGCCAACCCTGAATTGCCCGGCTGAACGGCGGGCAGATTGGGTTGCTGCGGCCGAACGGCCGTTAACGTCTGAAGACGCCATATTGCTTCATAAGGAGGATAAGGCATGACCGCGTACCTGTGCTCTCACCGCACGCTCCCATCTTTCCCGGTATCTGGATATGCGTCCGCTTTCGCGGAACGCAGTTCTTCGTTCGCGCCGCCCGGCGTCGGCACATGCCCTTGGCATGCCCCCGACCTGCCATAGAGCCGCCGCATTCGAAATCTAGAACTCGAACCATGTCCTTGGGCGGTTCGACACCGCCCCAACAGGGGAAGAAGAGAAAATGACAACGATGACAGTACCTGCCGTCCCGACCGAAGGAGGCCTGAGCCAGTATTTCCGCGAAATCTGGAAGTTCCCCCTTTTGGAAAAGGAGGAGGAGCAGAGGCTGGCGCTGCGCTGGACCGAGCAGGGCGACGTCGACGCCGCCCACATGCTGGTCACCTCGCATCTGCGCCTGGTCGCCAAGATCGCCATGGGCTATCGGGGCTACGGTCTGCCGGTCGCGGACCTGATTTCCGAAGGCAACATCGGTCTCATGAAGGCGGTGAAGAAGTTTGAGCCGGAACGCGGGTTCCGCCTGTCCACCTATGCCATGTGGTGGATCAAGGCGGCGATCACCGAATACATCCTGAAGTCCTGGTCCCTGGTCAAGATGGGCACCGTGGCCTCACAGAAAAAACTGTTCTTCAGCCTGCGCAGCCTGAAGGGCCGCCTGAAGATCATGGATTCGGGTGAACTGAACCCGGAAGACGCCAAGCGTCTGTCCGAACAGGTCGGTGTGTCGACCGACGACATTACCTACATGAACCGGCGTCTCGCGGCCCGCGACATGTCCCTGAACGCCCCGGTGACCCAGGAAGAGGGCGCCGTCGAATTCCAGGACACCCTGGTCGACGACCGCCCCAGCCCGGAAGCCATGTTCGGAGATACGGAAGAAGGAAATTTCCGCCGGACCCTGGTTCAGGAAGCCATGGCGGCCCTGCCCAAGCGCGAGCGCGAGATTTTCGTCGAGCGCCGCCTGTCGGACGAGCCCGCGACCCTCGAGGACCTGGGGTCGCAATACGGCATCAGCCGCGAACGGGTGCGTCAGCTTGAAAACCGGGCCTTCGAAAAGGTCCAGAAGCACGTCGCCCGGGCGCTTGCCGACACGACCGCCGCGGTCTAAGCGGCCGCCGGCCGGCGGGTTTCTCCCCGAACCGTCCTTGCGCACCCGGCGCCGCGGAAACGCGGCGCCGGGTGATTGCTTTCGGGCGATCTGTTAGATTCGGGCAAGACGCTCCGAACACGTCTGGAGAGCTCCACGGCCATGCTTGTCCTGTTCACCGATTTCGGCTTCCAAGGCCCCTATGTGGGACAGATGAAGGCGGTTCTGCACGGGCGGGCGCCGGAGATTCCGGTGGTCGATCTGATGCACGACGCACCACCGTTCGATCCGAAGTCAGCGGCCTATCTGCTGGCTGCGCTGGCGGGGGACCTTGCGCCCGGCAGCGTGGTGCTGGCCGTGGTCGATCCGGGCGTCGGTACCGACCGCCGGGCCCTGGTCGTGGAAGCGGACGGGCGCTGGTTCATCGGTCCCGATAACGGTCTGTTCGCGCTGACCGTCCGCCGGGCCCGGGCGGCGCGGGCATGGGAAATCACCTGGCGGCCGGACAAACTTTCGGCCAGTTTCCACGGTCGTGATCTGTTTGCGCCGGTGGCGGCGGAGGTTGCCAACGGGGCCTTCGCAGGCCCGCCCAAGGGTCGGGAAATCGCCTCTCGGGAGGTTGATCGGCCCGATTGGCCGGATGAATTAGACCGAATTGTATACGTGGATGGATTCGGCAATGCGATTTCCGGCATGCGTGCAGAAAATCTCTCGCCAAACCACCGGATTGTAGTTCACAATGTTGAAATCAAAGGCGAAAAGACCTTCGCATCGGTTCCGCCGGACAGCTTGTTCTGGTACGCGAATTCGAGCGGTCTGGTCGAAATCGCCTGTAATCGAGGGCGGGCGGATCGGCGCTTGGGCGTGTCGGTCGGGACGGGGGTTCGTGTCGTTGGAAATCAATCTGTGACAGGAGTCACTTGATGGCCTATACAGGGAATTAACGGTACCACTAAGGTACTGATAAAGCCGTGTGCCATCGAGGGCCTGTCCGCAAGGGAGTTTAGCCGCTGCGTTCGTTCACGCGCGTGAACAGACCGCGAAAGTCTGCATGAGATCATGGCCATCCGTCTAAAATTTTGGGGAGTTAGGGGAAGCATCGCCTGCGCCACGCCGCAGCACATGAAGTATGGCGGCAACACCAGTTGCATCGAGGTCGAGGCAGGTGACTACCGGTTCGTGATGGACGCGGGCACCGGCATTCGGTCCTACGGAAACGCTTTTCTTCAGTCCGGTTTGAAATGCTCCCACCTGCTGCTGACCCACACCCACTGGGACCATATCAATGGGTTCCCGTTCTTCGTGCCTGCCTACAATCCCGAGTACGCCATCCATATCATGGCCGGCCATCTGAAAAGCCGCGGCGACGAGGGCATTCAGGACATCCTGTCGACCCAGATGCATAATCCGATGTTTCCGGTGCCGCTCGAGGCCATGCAGGCCAAGCTGCGGTTCGAGGACTTCGACGCGGGCGACAGCTTCTCCCTGCCGTCGGATATCACGGTCAAGACGGCGCCCCTGAACCATCCCAACGGCGCCACCGGATACCGGGTCGAACACGAAGGTGCGGCGATCTGCTACATCACCGATACGGAACATACGCCGGGCAAACTGGATGAAAACATCCTGGGCCTGATCGAGGGCGCCGATCTGGTGATCTACGACAGCACCTATACCGAGGAAGAGTTTCCCGCCAAGGTCGGCTGGGGGCATTCGACCTGGAACCAGGGCATGCGCCTGTGCCGGGCGGCAAACGTCAAGCGCATGGCCATCTTCCATCATGACCCGGAACACGATGACGCCTTCATGGACAAGCTGGCCATCGAGGCAGAGGCTGCCTGGGAAGGCAATTTCGTCTGCCGCGAGGGCATGGAACTGATCATCGAGTAATTCGGGCTCCCGGAAGCCGCGAAAGCGCCGGGTCCCATCTTCATGAATTGAGACTGGATTGCCCGCGCCGGATCGCAGCCGCCCGGTGCGGTGCGCCTATTGCTGTGCGGGAGCCGGCTGGCTCTCGGCGGCGGGCGGCGGGGCGTCCTGGGGCGTTTGACCTTCCTGCTGCGGGGCCTGGCCTTCCTGCGGGGCTTGGCCTTCCTGCGGCGGCTGGCCCTCGCCCTGCTGTTCCTTGGCCCGTTTCTCGGCCTCGGCCTTGGCGCGAATGACGGCCAGATGCTGGTACCAGACCTCGCGCTCCTTCAGGGACATGGCGGTCACGCGGATCGCCGTGCGCCGATTGGTCATCTGGTTTTCCGGGATCGGCACGCCTTCCTCGGTGCGGTTCGGCACCTTGGGCTTTTGATCGGCGTATCCGGTGGCGCTCATCTTCAGAGGATCGACGAATTGCTGGTCGGCGAAGAACCGCACGACCGTGGCCGCCCGCGAAGTCGATAATTCCCAGTTCGACGGGAAGCGTTCCGTCGCGATGGGTTCGTCGTCCGTATGGCCCTCGATCTGAACGTTGTAGGTGGCGTAGCGCGGCGCGCTGATGGTCTGGGCGATCTTTTCCAGGTAGGGAACGGCTTCTTCGCGAAGTTCCGCCGAACCGGGCTTGTAGAAGGCGCCGGACGACAGTTCGATGACCACGCCCTTGGAGTCCTTGGTCACCTGCACGGCGCGGTCGGCCTGCATCTGGAACACGACATCTTCCAGATCGATCTTCAGCTTTTCCGTGGGCGAGGCGTTGTCGTCGGCGGAACCGATCTTTTCCTTGATCGCGGCGGCCGCTTCCTCGAAGGCGGGAATGTCGAATTCGGCGAAGGTCAGCATCATCACGAAGAAGCACATCAGAAGGGTGATGGCGTCGGCATAGGTGACCAGCCAGTCTTCTTTGTCTTCTTGCGGGGTGGGTTTGACCGGAACTCCCATGGCGTCAGCCTGCGTCGGTGGGCAAAAGCGGCAGAGCCCACCGTGGCATGGCTACCTCTTCATCTTGTCGATGTTGAAGTGGATGGCCGGGTCGAGGAAGCTGTTCATGCGGTCCGCGATGTAGCGGGGGTTCTTCTTGTCGGCCAGAAGCGATAGTCCCTCGGCGATCAGGTAGTTGCGGAAGCGCACGATTTCCTCGCGCTGCTGGATCTTGGTCGCGGCGGGGATGAAAATCATTCGGGCGAACATGACGCCGTACAGGGTGGTCAAAAGTGCGACCGCAAGGCCGGCGCCCAGCTGCGTCGGGTCGCCGCCAAGGTTGTCGAGCATGATGATCAGGCCGACCAGGGTCCCGATCATGCCGAACGCCGGGGCGGCGCCGCCCATGCTGCGCAGGATGTCGACCTGTACGGTGTTGCGCCCGAAGGTGGATTCGATGGCGTTGGTCAGGATTTCGCGGACTTCCTCGCCAGTGTAGCCGGAAATCACCATGTCGACGCCGAATTTCAGGAACTTGTCGCCGCGCACCGCTTTCTTGGCTTCGGCTTCAAGCGCCGGCGGGCCGCTTTTCTGCACCGTGTAGGCCCAGCGGATGATTCGCCCGACCTCGGACTTCAGCACGTTGCGCCCGACCTTGGGCGAAAACAGGATGCGCCAGATCAGCCGCAGCGACAGCATGACGTAGCGCGGCTCATAGGAGATGAAGGTCGCGGACAGGGTGCCGCCGACGACCATCAGAAGACTCGAAAGGCTTAGAAAAATCAGAAAGTTGTCGGTGCTCATCATGACTGAGCCGATGAACAGACCGAACGCGGCCAGCAACCCGACAAGTGTGGTAAGCGACATGTCTTCCCCGGACCCCTACCAACGCGTGACGCACCTCACCAACAACGGGTCGGACGGCACGCGGTGAACTCCCCTAGTGACCATCGTTTATAATAGATTGGCATAAAATAACAAATGGTTAGCGTTGCCCGCATTGCCCAGGGCCGGGAAACGAGGGGCGCCGCGCGGCCATCGACAGGGACGGCGTCAACGTTCGCGGAAGGCCTCGTCCTTCAGTTTGAGGACCGGTTTGATGAGATAATCCATGACCGATTTGCGGCCTGTGTGGATATCGACGGTGGCTTCCATGCCCGGCGTGATCGGCAGCAGGTCCTTGGTCTTGCCAAGGTAGGTCTTGTCGGTCTGGACCACGACGCGGAAATAGGGGGCGCCGTTCTCATCGGTCGAGGCGTCGGGGGCGACGGCGATCACCCGGCCGTCCAGACCACCGTAGCGCACGAAGTCATAGGTGGAAATCTTGACCACGGCGGGCTGGCCTTCGACGATGAAGCCGCGTTCCGTGGGGTTCAGCCGTGCCTCGACGACCAGTTTGTCACCCGTGGGCACGATCTCCATGATCGGCTCGCCCGGTTTGACGACGCCGCCGACTGTGTTGACGACCATCTTCTGCACGATCCCGTTGATCGGACTTTTGATCGCCGACCGGGCGCCCTGTTTCTCGGCCTCGGAAATCAGTTCCTGGATGCGGGCGATCGACTGTTCGACCTTGTTCAGTTCCTCGCGCGCTTCGCGGCGGAAGCCTTCTTCCGATTCCGACACGCGCTTCCTGGCTTCCTCGACCGCCGCCTGGACGCGGGGGATGGCCGGGACCAGGCCCTTCATTTGCCCGTCCAGGTCCTCGACTTCGGCCTCGAGCTTCAAATGTTCGATGCGCGCCGTCAGGCCTTCGGCCAGCAGCGACGCCGACATGGCCAGGCGTTCACGGGCGAGGGAGTAATTGCGCTCCGTCGCCTTCTTCTTGGCCTGCATTTCCTTGACGTCCAGTTCGCGCTGCTTGATCTGCTCCTTCAGCACGCTGATCGACGCCTTCAATTCGCGCTGGCGGGCGTCATGGGCTTGGCGCTGGGCTTCGACCAGGGCGGGCTGACGCGTTTCCAGGGAGCGCGGGAACTTGAGCTTGCGGCCCTCGGCTTCGGCCTGCAGGCGCGACCGCGCCGCCAGTTCGCTGTCGAGGCGAACCTGCAGTTCCTCGCGGTTGGTGCCGCCGGACGCCAGATCGAGCAGCAGAAGATCCTGGTCGACGGACACGGTGTCGCCTTCGGAAACGTAGATTTCCTGGACGATGCCGCCTTCCAGGTGCTGGACGACCTTGGTCTTGCCCAACGGCACGACCTTGCCCAGGGCGACGGAAACCTCGTCCAGCTTGGCGAAATTCGCCCAAGTCAGCACCGCCGTGATCAGAATCATGATTGGCCAGGCGGCGACCCGCAGGGACGGCATCGGCCGCTTGATCAGCAGCTCGTCCAGCGGCGAGGCAATGGGCGGGTTCGCTTGGTGTTGCATGTCTCGGCTCCAGCGCCGCCACGGTCATCCGGGAATATTCCCGGCCTACCGTGGGCCGCGCTCATGCTCCATGGCTTTCAGTATATCAGCGTATGGGTCGTTACTTGAAGCGCTAGATGCCTTGGCCGCCGGTTTGCCCGGCGCGGGAGCAGGGGCGGGGGCCGGGGTTTGGGGCCGCGGCCTGGCTGCGGCTGCCGGCTGGCTGTGCGGGGCCGCCGCGGGACGCGGGGCGGGCTGGGGTGCTGCTTGAGGTGCCGCCTGGCGCGGCGCGGGCTTTGCCGCCGGCTGCTGGGGGGCTGCGGGACGCGGAGCCGGTTGGGCTGCCGCCGGGCGCTGCGGTGCCTGTTGCGCCGGGGCCTGTTGCACGGGTGCCTGTTGCGCGGAGGGCTGCTGTGCGGACGGCGCAGGTGCAGGCGCCGGTTGCGGCGTGGGCCTGGATGCCGACGGCGCCGGGGCGGGGGCCGGCCGTTTGGGCGGCACGGGCTCGACGCGGCCGTCGGGGGCGGGCGGTTTGCCGGCCTGGGCCGCTTGACGGGCGGCATTGGCCAGGGCGGCGGCCATGTCGGGCATGGGTGGTTTCGCGGCGGGCGCACCCGCGGGCTTGGCGGGTGCAGGGCCTGCGGGCGCCTTGGCCGCCGCCGGCGCGGCGGGCTTGGCCGGGGCTTGAGGCGTCGTCGGCGCGGCGGGGGCCTGGGCCTGCGGCGCGGACGGCTGCTGTGGTTGCGCCTGGGGCGGGGCGGCCTTGGCGGCGTCGGCCGCCGGAGCATTGGACTTTGCGGCGTCCGCCTTGGGGCTGTCGTCGGCCGGTCGTTCCATGGGTTGCTGGCCGAACAGGCGCGGCAGGATTTCCGCCGACGGCCCAGCCAGGGCGACGCGGCCCTGGTCGAGGGCGACCAGATCGTCGCAGGCGGCCAGCAGGATCGGGCTGTGGGTCACCAGGATCACGGAGCGGGTCTTGGAAATCTCGCGCAGTGTCTCGCGCAGCGCCTGTTCCGCCTGACGGTCCAGGCTGGCCGACGGCTCGTCCATCATCAGCACGGACGGATCGCCCAGAAGGGCCCGGGCGATGGCGATGCGTTGGCGCTGGCCGCCGGACAGGCGCGAGCCCGCCTCGCCGATGTCGGTGGCGTAGCCGTCGGGCATGTCGATGATGAAGTGGTGGACGCCCGCATGGGTCGCCGCCTTGATGACCTGTTCGTCGGAGGCGTCGGCATGGCGGTGGGCGATGTTGTCGCGGATGGTGCCGGCGAACAGCACGCATTCCTGCGGCACGTAACCCATCCAGTCGGCCAGTTCGTGGCGCGTGAACTGGGCGATGTCGGCGCCGTCCAGCAAAACGCGGCCGCTGGTCGGCCGGTACAAGCCCTGCAGCACCTTCAACAAGGTCGTCTTGCCGGACCCGTTGCGTCCGACAAGGGCATGGATGCCGCCGGCGGGCAGGCTGACCGTGACGTTGTTGAGGATCGGCTTGGTCCCTTCGACGTAGTTGAAGGTGACGTTTTCCGTGCGCAGTTCGCCCTTGGGGGCTTCCAGTTCGATTTCGGATTCCGCGCGCTCGCTGGTCGTCTCGAAGGTCTGGCCCAGGCGGTCGGCCGCCTGCTTGAACGAGTTGAAGGTGCGCCACTGATTGACCAGCTGGTTGAGCGGCCCGAGCAGCCGGCCCGACAGCATGTTGGCCGCGATCAGCGAGCCCATGGTCATTTCCTGGTTGACGATGGCCAGCGCGCCGACGGTCGTCATCAGCAGCGTCGTGCACATGGTCAGCGAGCCGCCCAGGTTTGAATAGAAATCGGTCTTGGCGCCGCGCACCGCCGACTTTTCGATGTTGTCGGCGTGGCTCTGCTCCCAATGGGGGCGCATGGCCTGGTCGAGGGCAAGGGCCTTGATGGTGGTCCGCCCCTGGATCATTTCGGCGATCAGCTGGTCGCGCGAGATGGAGGACTGGCGTTCCTCCTGGTTGGCGGCGGCCATGACGTTGCCCGACTTCCAGGCGACGAACATGAACAGCGGCAGGATGACCAGCAGAACCGGTGCCACGGGCGGCGCGATGACGATGATCAGGATAAGGAACATCAGGACGAAGGGCAGGTCGGTGATCAGCACGGCGGAGCCGCCGGACAGCGTGTTGCGCACCGTGTCGACGTCGCGGAACAGGCCCTGCCAATGGCCGGCGGGCTTGGATTCCAGTTCCGACAGGGGCAGGGACATCAGCTTGTCGAACAACTGACGGCCGACCAGCACGTCGACGCGCAGCGCCACGGTCTGCATCACGCGCGAGCGCGCCAGTTTGAGCACGAGGTCGAAGATGATCACGGCGATCATGCCGATGACCAGCCCCCACAGGGTCGAGATGCCCTTGTGGAACACGACCCGGTCGAACACCTGCATGGAGAATATTGGCGTCGCCAGGGCCACCAGATTGATGAAGGCCGACATCAGCACGACCTCGCGAAAGGTCGGCATGAGCGATTTGACGAAGGGCTTCAGCCACGCCGTATTGTTGGGTTCCGCCATGGAATTCCCGCTGCTCCCTAATATCCCAGCGTCAGACTAATGTATGATGGTAAACACGGGATGAACAGAGAATGCGCCGTGGATGTCCTCCGAAGGGGGCTGATTTGCGCGGCTTGGCGGTGTGGGGACCGCGATTCCGCCCCGGCGTCGGCATTGGGGCTGGCGGCCCCTGCATGAACCTGTGATAATATGCGCAAATCCTCCCGATATGGGTGGATTTGTGCGTCGGCGGCCCTGTAGAGCGCGCCGCCGCCAAGGGGACCGAATGGCCCGGCACCGTATTCGTCTACGACGACACCGGATGCGGGCCGTGATTGGGGAGCTTGGAAGTGCCCGACGAAGGCCGCGCGGACGTTATCCCGCCGACGGTGCCGAAAGGACCGAAGAAACCCGGCATGGCGATGCGCGTATTGGGCGCCATCGGTCGTGGGTTCTATCGTTTCTTCCGCGGCGCCATCCGGTTGGAACGTGTTGTCGGCTATGTTCTGCTGGCCGGGTTCCTCTCCCTCTACATCGCCAATCCCAAGCCCGTTCAATTCATGCGTCTGAAGGGATTCGACTTCTATCAGCAGATGAAGCCGCGCGAAATTCCGCCGCCTGAACGTAAACCCGTCACCATCATCGATTTGGACGAAAAGAGCCTGGGCGAGGTCGGCCAGTGGCCGTGGCCGCGAAACATTCTCGCGCAACTGGTCGAAAACCTGATGAAGATGGGCGCCGTGGTGGTGGCCTTCGACATTGTCTTCGCCGAACCCGACAGAATGAATCCGGCTGCCATCGCCGATGCCCTGAAGGGCCTGGACGAGGAAACCAAGAACAAGATCCGCCAGTTCAAGTCGAACGATGAGATTTTCGCCGAAACCATCAAGCGCTCGCGCGTCGTGCTGGGGCAGTCGACCGTGGAAAACGAGCTTGAGGGCGTCAAGCTGCCGCCGGTCAAGAAATCGATCGCCGTGCGTAAATACGGGGCCGACGCGCCCGATCCCCTAAACCTGCTGCCCAGTTTCCCGGCCCTGGTGCGTAACGTGCCGGTCATCGAACAGGCGGCCGGCGGTCGGTTCGGCGGGCACGGCATCTTCTCGATCATTCCCGAACAGGACGGCATCATCCGCCGCATTCCGTCGCTGTTCGTTCAGGGCAAGGATATGTTCCCGGCGCTCAGCGTCGAGATGCTGCGCCTCGCCACCGGGCGGCCGACGATCCTGGTCAAGGTTGATCAGGCGGGCATCAAATCGCTCGGCATCGCCAAAGGCCTGGAAATCCCCACGGACCAGAACGGCCGGATGTGGCCCTACTTCTCCAAGTCGGACAAGGCCAAATACGTATCCGCCGTGGACGTGCTGAACGGCACCGCCGACCCGGCGATGATCAAGGGCAAGCTGACCATCCTCGGCACCAGTGCCATTGGCCTAAAGGATATTCGATCCATCCCGACGGAAAGCAACATTCCCGGGGTAGAGGTCCATGTTCAGATCATCGAGACCGTGCTCAACAAGGCCTATCTGACCCGCCCCAACTTCGCCCAGGGCATGGAATTGTCGGTCATCCTGCTGGGCGGTTTGGCGATGATCATCCTGGTGCCCTGGGTCGGGGCGCTGTGGACCTTCATGGTGTTCGCCGTGACCACCGTCGGCGTCGGGTTCGGAAGCTGGCATGCCTTCGCCGAATACCGGATGCTGATCGACGCGGTTTTCACCCTGGTCGCCATCTTCCTTCTGTATTCCACGTTGACCTATCTCAACTATGTCCGCGAAGAGGCGTCGAAGAAACAGGTGCGCGGCGCCTTTGCCCACTATCTGTCGCCGGATATGGTCGAGCAGCTGGCGAACAATCCGGACAGCCTGAAGCTGGGCGGTGAAATGCGCGAACTGACCTTGCTGTTCTGCGACGTGCGCGGGTTCACGACGATTTCAGAACAGTTCGATCCCGTCGGCCTGACGGCCCTGATCAACAAGCTGCTGACGCCGCTGACCAACGCGATCCTGAAGCGCAAGGGCACCATCGACAAGTACATGGGCGACTGCATCATGGCGTTCTGGAACGCGCCGTTGGATAACGAAAATCACGCCATCGACGGCTGCCGCTCGGCCCTCGCCATGCTGGCCGAAATGGAGCCCTTGAACGCGCGCCTGGAAATCGAGGCCAAGGAAGAAGGCCGCAAGCACATCCCCCTGAAGGTCGGGCTCGGCTTGAATTCGGGCCCGGCGGTTGTCGGCAACATGGGGTCGGACCAGCGCTTCGACTATTCGGTGTTGGGCGATTGCGTCAACCTGGCCGCCCGCCTGGAAGGGCAAAGCAAGACCTACGGCATGAACGTCGTCCTTGGGCCGTCGACGAATGCGGCCGTGAAAGACGAGTTGGCGACCATCGATCTGGACTTCATTCAGGTGAAGGGCAAAACCGAGGGCACCTACATCTACGGTCTTCTTGGCGACACGGACGTGCTTGAAAAGCCGGAGTTCCGGAAGATCCAGGGCATGATCAAGGAAATGATGGATACCTACCGGGCCATGCAGTTCGAAACCGCGAAGCGCATGGTCGCGGACATTCGGGCCTATCCGAAATGTTGGGACCTTGAGGCCGATCTGGGGCCGCTTTGCGACATCTATGATGAGCGCATCGACGAATACATGATCAACCCGCCGCCGGCCGATTGGAACGGCGTGTTCGTCGCGACGTCCAAGTAAGTCAGGGCAACTTCCGGCGGCGCGGCCGACGGATGGTCGGATCAGGCGGCCCGACCCAAATTACCGAACAATCCCCAGGCGACAAGCTGCTCCATCAGGTCCCCGAAGAAGGTGGGGCCTTTGCGGACGACTGCGACATTCGGCAGCAGGTCGTCCGTGGGGATGCGCTTGTCTTCGATGCTGGTCATGAGAATGAAGCGGCGCCCTTTGGTGGCTTCAATCGCGTTGAACACATGGGCCAGTTCCAAGCCGCTCAATTCCGCCATTTCCAAGGTTGCGAAGATGAGGTTCGGTGGAATCTGGACGGCATGCTTGATGGCGTCCGTTGGGGAGTCGAACATGGAGAGGCGAAATCCGCAGGATGCCAATTCCTGGGCAATGATCTTGCGCTGAAGACCTCCGGGCATGACCAGCAGGATATCGATCACCCGAGACTTTTGGTCCTTGATGACCTTGTCGGCATCCAGGTTCCCCATGCGTAACAGGGCGGAGAGTTCCTCTTCCGGCGGATTGACACCTGCTTCCAGGATGCTCCGGATGCGGTCGAAGTAGATTTCAAGCGTGTGCAGGTCGTTGTCGTTGATCGCGGGGGAGACTTCGATGCAATCCTCCATTTTGTGCGCGATCATGGAAATTGCCGGAAAATCGAATGTGCCGCCCTGACCCTTGATGCTGTGAATATGCCGTTGCAGATCAAGAAAGGTTTCGTCAAACGCGGCGTCATGTTGACGCAACGTTGTCAGAATGACTTCAATTTCATCAAGCCGGTCGAGCATCCCGTCGATGAAATCCAGTCGCAATTTTTTCAAGGCGACTTCCAAGGCGGCATTTTTGCTCATTATTCTTTCCCCACTGATGGTTTCTATGGGGAGAATGAAGCAAGATCGGTGCCAGGGTTTACTTGCTGGTCATCACCCAGACGCCGTTCCAGTCCTTGGGCGGCTCCGCCTTCAATTGCGCGCAGCGCCCGACATAGGTCTCGGCCAGCTTGTCGTTGGGGTTGAGGGCGATGGCCTCCTTGAAGGCCTTGGTGGCCTTGTCCCAGTCGCCCTTGTCGTAGTGGCCGCGCCCTGATTTGAAGTGGTTCACCGCCTCCATCAGGTTGGGGAAGGTCTCGTCCGTGTGGAAGTCGAGAACCTCGTACACGCCGACCGGCTCGGTCTTGCCTTTGACGATGACCTTGTCGATGTCGCGGATGCGGTAGGTGCCCTTGAGCTTGCGGTAGGTGAATTCCGAGATCAGCAGCCGCGCCGAATACTGCTTGCAGGCACTTTCCAGGCGCGCGGCCAGGTTCACGCCGTCGCCGATCATGGTGAAGTCCATGCGCTTGGGCGAGCCGATGTTGCCCGACACGATGTTGCCCGTGTTCAGGCCGATGCCCATGTCGATGGGCATGTCGCCCTTCTTCACGCGGGTCACGTTCCATTCGTCGAGTTCGCGGAGCATGGCGATGGCGGCGCGCAGTGCGCGGTCCTCGCAATCCTCGAGCGGCAGCGGCACGCCGAATCCGGCCATGATCGCATCGCCGATGAACTTGTCGAGCATGCCGTTCTCGCGCGAGATGCAGTCCACCATGATGGTGAAGTATTCGTTCAGCATCTGCACCGTGCCTTGCGGACCCAGGCTTTCCGTCAGGGTGGTGAAGCTGCGCACGTCCGAGAACAGGATGGTCGCTTCCAGGCTCTTGCCGCCCAGGATGTCCTCGCCGCCCTTCATCAACTGATCGGCCAGGCCCGGGTCCATGTAGCGCGACATGGTCGACTTCATGCGCTTCTCGGAGGAGATGTCCTCAAGCATCAGCATGGAGCCGAGCTTCTTGCCTTCCTCGGTCGTCAGCGGCAGGAAGTGCACGTTGACCGACTTGGTTTCAGCGCCCTGCTTGAGTTCCTGGTCCATGGTGATGTCCGGCTCCTGGTTTTCCTCCAGAAGCTCCAGACGCTCGTTGATCCAGGGGTTCTCGATCGCGAAGAACTCCTTCGCCTCCTTGCCGATGATGTCGTCCTCGTCCTCGCACTGCAGGATGCGCAGGCCGGCCGCGTTGCAGGTTACGACCTTGCCGTCCTCGTCGATGGTGACCACGCCGTTGGACATGCTTTCCAGCATGCTTTCGTTGTAGTTCTTCATGTTCTGGACGTCTTCGAACAGCTTGGCGTTTTCCAGGGCGATGGAGACCTGCGCCGTGAACGCCTTGAGCCGCGTCTCGTCCTCTTCCGTGAACGGTCCGCCGCGTTTGTTCAACACCTGGGTCACGCCGATCATCTTGCCGGCCTTGTTGACCACGGGCACGCAAAGGATCGAGCGCGTGAAATAGCCGGTCTTCTTGTCGAAGGCCGGGTTGAATCGCAGATCCGCATAGGCGTAGGGAATATTGATCGTTTCGCCGGAAACGAAGACCGCGCCGGCGATGCCCAGGTGATTGGGCAGGCGGATTTCGCCCAGGGAATCGCCCATGGCGACGCGGGAAAACAGCTCGTTGGTTTTTTCGTCGTTGAGGAACAGGGTCGAGCGGTCGGCGTTGAGCATGCGCGTCGCTTCCGACATCACGCGCGACAGCAGCGAGCCCAACTCCAGGTTCGACGTCACGTCCGAGACCATGTCCAGGAACTTCATTTCCTGTTCCCGGCTTTTCTTCATGCTTTCGACGAACTGGGTGCTCTGCAACGCGACGGCGGCCTGGGTGGTGATGGCCTCGAGCAGGGCCAGGTCGTCGTCGTTGAAGGCCTCGCCGTTCTTCTTGTTCAGGCACTGCACGACGCCGATGATTTCGTCCTTCACCGTCTTCACCGGGGCGGCGCAGATGGTGTCGGTCTTAAACCCGGTCTGTTCGTCGACGGAGCGGTTGAAGCGTTTGTCGGAATAGGCGTCGTCGATGGTCTCGCCGATGCCCGTTGAAAACACGGCGCCCGCGATCCCCGTGTTGTTGAGGATGCGGATTTCGCGCTGGAAATTGCCCTGGGCGACGCGGGAATACAGCTCGCCCGTGGCCGGGTCGTTGAGGAACAGGGTGCCGCGTTCGGCGTCCAGTTCAAAGACGATGACCTCGACCAGGGTTTCCAGGACCTCGTCCAGGGATTCGATGCCGGCCACCCGGCGCGACACGTTCAACAGCATTTCCGCCTGTTTCAGGCGGCGGTCGGCTTCGCGCAGCTTGCGGCGGATTTCCTCGTCCGGCGCCGCAGATTCGGCGGCTGGGCGGGCCGCGGTAGCGGCGGCGCTTGCCGTCGGGCGGGCAGGGCTGCCGCCCGCGCCGTCGCGCTCAATCGTGCCGGGCGAGGGAAGGTTGCTGCTCATTGCCGGGCTTCGGACCCCCGCTGGGACTTGACCTCAAGCGTGCGGCGCAGGGTCACGATGGCCTGTTGCAGTTCGCCGACCTCGTCGCGGCGGGTCCGATTCAGTTCCTGCACGGCTTCCTGATGCCGGAAGCTCAGGTCTTCCATCTCCTGCCGCAGGCGGGCGGCGGTCGCCTTCAACTGCTGGATTTCGTCACGCCCGGCGGAAACGGCCTCGTTCAGCTCTTTTTCCTTTTCGAGCTTGAGGGCCTCCATCTCGTCGCGCAGCGCCTGAATGGTGTTTTTTAGTTGGGTGATCTCGTCGTTGCCGGCGGCGCGTTCTTCCTGAACTTCCTTCTGACGGGCGAAGTTCAGTTGCTCCATCTCCTCGCGCAGCGCCGAGGCCGTGTCCTTGAGCTGCTTGATCTCGTCGATGCCTTCGGCGCGCGCTTCCTGTTCGACGCGCTGCATGTCGAAGACCTTGTTTTCAAGTTCCTCGCGGAGCGCGGCGACAGTTTCCTTCAGTTGCCGAATCTCAAGCTGTGCATCCCGCAGGTCATCCGACGCTGCGGCGGGTGAGACCGGATCACTCATCCTCGAACACCTTTCCGCCTGTGGCGGTCGTTTTGAGCATCTTCCGACTGCCATCATAGCATGCGGATGGAACATCGTCGTGACTGCTCGTAACATAGTCGCGCCCTTCGGGGGCGGGCGTCAAGATTGCTTGTCGTTCAATTGCTTATGCCGGGAAGCCGCCGGATGTTGACAGCCGTATGCCGGGACTGCGCGACCCTGTGGGAGGCCCCGCCGGGGGCTTCGGCGGGGCGCTGCCCGCAATGCGGCGGCAGGCGGACCTTCGCCCACCCCGAACTGGCGTCTCTGACCCTGGCCCATATTGACTGCGACGCCTTCTACGCCAGCGTGGAAAAGCGCGACAATCCGGCCATCGCCGGGCGGCCGGTGATCGTCGGCGGCGGGCGGCGCGGCGTGGTTGCGGCCTGCTGCTACATCGCGCGAATTTCGGGTGTGCGCTCGGCCATGCCCATGTTTCAGGCGCTCAAGCGCTGTCCCAAGGCCGTGGTCATTCGCCCGGACATGGAAAAGTACCAGCGTGTCGGCCATCAGATCAGGGCCATGATGCAGGACCTGACGCCGCTGGTGGAGCCGATCAGCATCGACGAGGCGTTCCTTGATCTCGCCGGGACCCAGGCCCTGCACAAGGGGCCGCCGGCGGCGACCCTGGCGCGGCTGGTCAAGCGGATCGAGGACGAGGTCGGCGTCACGGCGTCTATCGGTCTCAGCTACAACAAGTTCCTGGCCAAGGTCGCGTCGGATTTGGATAAGCCGCGCGGTTTCGCCGCCATCGGCCGCGCCGACGCGGCGGATTTCCTGCGGGACAAGCCGGTGGGCCTGATCTGGGGCGTGGGCGCCAGCCTGCGCGGACGCCTGGAAAAGGACGGGGTGGCGCGAATCGGCGACCTGCTGCGCTTTGACGAGCGGGGCCTGATGGCGCGCTACGGCGCCATGGGCAGCCGGCTTTACAATTTCGCGCGGGGCCAGGACGACCGCCGGGTCACACCCGGCGGAGCCGCCAAGAGCGTGTCCGCCGAAACCACCTTCGAGGACGACATCGGCGATCTGGACGCCTTGAAATCCGTGCTCTGGCGGTTGTCGGAAAAGGTCTCGGCGCGGCTCAAGCGCAAGGGCCTGACCGGCGGGACCGTGGTGCTCAAGCTGAAGACCCATAAATTCAAGCAGTTGACGCGCTCCAGGCGGCTGGACCGCCCGACCCAGCTGGCCGACGCCATCTACCGCGCGGCATTGCCGCTGCTGGAGAAAGAGATCGACGGAACCATGTTCCGCCTGATCGGGACGGGCGTGCAGAACATCGAGCCCTTGGGCGCGGAGCCGCCGGAAACGGGCGACCTTCTGGCCGGATCAGGAGACCGCCCGCGCAAGGTCGAGGAAGCCATGGACCGGGTGCGCGGCAAGTTCGGCGAGGGGGCGATCAAGAAGGGCCGGTCTCTCTGACCCGCCGGCGCGTCACCAGCCGTCGCAGCGGGCCTGGGTCGCGCGGTAGCTGTCGGGGGTGTCGAGCCGGGCGTCGGCGGCGGCCATGTCCTGCTGCATGCGCTCGATCAGGGGCGTCAGGCGGTTGCGCAGCAGGGTGACGAAATACCGGGCGCCGGTGTTCATGGACCCGGCGGCCTGCGGCGTGGCGGCGGCGGCTTCGTCGGCCAGGCGGGTGCGAATTTCGGGCAGGTAGCGGGCCAGGGTGTCCTGGAAATTGCGCACGTGCTGGTTTTCGTGTTCCAGGATCACGTCGTACTGGCAGCTGCCGGGGCGGTAGCGGCGGTCGACATAGACGTCGATGCGGTCGTAGCCGATGGTCAGTTCCGCGTCCTTCAGCCCGACACAGTATCCTTGGGGCAGGCGCTGGCCTTGGACCTGAACGCGGAATTCCCATTTCAGATCCCGGCCCATCAGTCCGACCGGATGCCAGTCGGCCTGGGCCGCGGCGCCCCCGGCGCGGCGGCGCTTGGCTTCCAGCTGCTTGCCGGAAAACCCGTTGGAAAACCGGACAGTGCCGCGTTTTTCCGTCAGCCGGCTGGTCGTCTCGACCCCGGGTAGGCGGCAGTCGGCGGCCCGTGCGGGCGTCCCCGACACGGTTGCCAGAACCGTCAGGGCGAGGGGCAGAAGCGCCAGACTGGGCCGCAAACGGCGAATCCTCCGATCAATGCGGCGCCGTGTGGCGCCGTCTCGTCTGAGATAGTACCGCAAGTCGTGCCCGTCCAGGTTTCCGGGGCGGGCCGATTGACGCGGCCCCCGTCCGGGACTACCAACAACCCCAAGGGGGGCCTGATACCGCAGGGAATATCCAGGCCATGAAGTTTCAGTCCACCGTGCCGGGCTTCGGCAAGAAGGTGATCATCGAGGTCCGCGTCAACGAGTACATGGCGCGCGACGTCAATCCGAACGTGCCGTTCACGCCCGACGAAATCGCCGAGGCGGCGGCCGCCTGCCGCGAGGCGGGGGCGTCGATCTGCCACTATCACGCGCGCAACGCCGACGGCTCGCCCAACCACGATCCCGACGCCTACTTCGAGACGATCCGCAAAATCCGCGCGGCCAGCGACATCATGATCCACCCGACCCTGGGCCAGGTGACGCTGAAATCCTCGGACGAGGCCCGGTTGCAGCACATCGTCAGGGCGTCGCAGGACCCGGCCCTGAAGCCCGATTTCGCGCCGATCGACATCGGCTCCACCAACGTCGACATCTACGACCGGGCGGCCAAGCGCATGAAGACGGACGAGCTGGCCTACGTGAACACGCCCAAAACCTGCGCCTATTTCGCCGAGCGCATGCGCGAGATCGGGGTCAAGCCGGTGATCGTGTCCTGGACCGTGCCGTTCACCCGCATGTTCGAAGCGTTCCTGGAAATGGGCCTGGTCGATCAGCCGGCCTACCTGCTTTTCGCGTTGTCGGACTCGGGCTATCTCGGCGGCCATCCGGGCAATATCAAAGGCCTGATGGCGCATCTGGAATTCCTGCCCCAGGGCTTCAAATACGAATGGTCGGTCAACAACAAGGTCGGCAACCTGTTCGGCCCGGCGGCGCTGGCGCTGGAAATGGGCGGGCACGTGGCGATCGGCCTTGGCGATTATCCCTATCCGGAACTGGGTGCCCCGACCAACGCGGAGCTGGTCAAGCGCGTCGCCCAGATGGCCGAGGCGTTCGGCCGCGAACCCGCGACCCCGGCCGAGGCGCGGGCGATGTTGGGCATGGCGTGATGCCGGGCCCGCTTGGGGGCAGGTGGAATCTGCTGATTTCGGCGCTCGGGTGTGTGTAAACTGGAATCCGAGGGCGGAAGGTCCTGATCAAAGGAGTCCTGAGGGTGAAATACCAGGTTACGGAGAAGGGAAACACGGTCACGGCCCGGATTTCCGGGCAGATGACCTTTTCCGAGCGGGGCGAGGTTTCCGGATTGTCGCTGGCCCTGATGCGCGGAAACCAGCCGGACATCGTCGTTGATCTATCCGGGGTCGAGTACATCGATTCGGCGGGATTGGGAATTCTGCTGATTTTGCGCGAAGCCGCACAGGAAAAAGGCCGGAAAATCACGCTGTCCGGCATGACCGGCAGCGTCAAGGAAGTCCTTGAACTTGCCTGTTTCGACACGTTGTTCACGTTCAAACCCTGATCATTTTTGATACTGCGGGGTAACCGGCATGCCGAATGTCCGGGTCCTGATTGTCGATGACGAGGATCTCAACCGTCAGACCCTGAGATATTGCCTGGAACCGGAAGGCTTCGTGATCGACGAGGCCGGCGACGGTGCCGAGGCCTGGGCCGCGCTGACCGTCGGTGACGTGCAATACGACGCCATTCTTCTCGATCGGAAAATGCCCGAAATGGACGGCATGGAAGTGCTGGCCAAGATCAAGGGCGATCCGGTTCTGAAGGATGTTCCGGTGATCATGCAGACGGCCATGGATCTTGAGACCGAGGTCGTCGATGGCATCGAGGCGGGGGTCTACTACTACCTGACCAAACCCTATGACGTTGACGTTCTGGTCTCCGTCGTGCGCGGGGCGGTCGACAATTTTGCCCGTCTGCAACGTGTGCAGCAGGAACTGGCGAAACGGTCCGGTGCGATTCTGTTGCTGGCCGAGGGCCGCTTCGTGTTCCGAACGCCGCAGGAGGCCGACGCCCTGGCGATCCTGCTGGCCACCGGGTTGGACCGCCCGGCCGCCGTCGCCATGGGGTTGTCGGAACTGATGATCAACGCCGTCGAGCACGGCAATCTTGAACTGGACTACAAAAACAAATCGGCCCTCATGGCCGAGGGGCGCTGGGACGCGGTCATCGAGTCCCGCCTGCGCGAAGCCCCCTACAAGGATCGGCGGGTCACGGTGGATGTGGTGCGGACGGCCACGCACACACGGTTCAAGATCACCGACGAAGGCAAGGGGTTCGACTGGCATGCCTATGTCGACCTGACCATGAAGCGGGCCTTCGACACCCATGGGCGCGGCATCGCCATGGCCCGGAAAATGGCGTTCGAGGCGATGGCTTACATGGGGGCCGGCAATATCGTCGAGGCGATGGCGCGGGGCGCGGCTGTAACCGGCCCCGCCGGGGTTCCCACCATCGTGCTGGCTGGAACGGTGCCGGGCGGGATTGCGGACAGGTTGCGCGGCGTGGGGGGATGGTCCGTGGCGACGGACGGCAACGCTGGCGCGTCGACCAAGGCCGCAGTGACGGTCTCGGCGTCCGGGGCGGGGAGGGTCGCGCTGCGCCACGGCGATGCTGCCGTTTCGCCGTTGGGGCTGCCGGCCGATCCGGATATCGTCGAAGCCGTGGCGCGGGCGCTGATTCTGCCCGCGACCATGGAGATCGGCGGTGACGCCGAACCCCGCCTGTCCCCGGTCTTGTCCCGTCATCTGAATTCCCTGCTGCCCGATGCCGAGGCGCTTGGCAAAGGGGCGGGGGTGCGTCTCGCGTCCTGGTCGCTCGCCTGCAGCGGCGTCAGCGGCGACATCTGGGGCGGGCGGGTCCTGGCCGATGGGCGCCTGGCCCTGTTCATCGCCGACATGACCGGTCATGGCCCCGTCGCCGGCGTCAATGCGCTCCGCCTGCAGGCGCTGATCGCGGCCAGCGACGGTACGCCCGACGCCGTGCTGCGCCGGCTCGACGGGATTTTGAACAAGGCCCTGCCGACCGGCGAATATGCCGCCATGCTCTATGGGGTGGTCGATGTCGCGGCCCGGCGGTTCGACTACGCGGCGGCGGGAGTGCCCCATCCCGTCGCATTTCCCCCGAGCGGCGGCGATCCTGCGCCCGGCCTGGGCAAGGGCCTTCCGGTCGGCGTCAGCGGCGCCTTTCCATACGAACTGCGGCATCTGAACATTCCGGCGGGCGGGTCCCTGGTGCTGTTCACGGACGGCCTGTTCGCCCTGATGGATGGGAACGCACCCGGCGCCCATGCCTTTGAGCGGCTCATCGCTAGGCTGACGGCGGTCAACGGCGGCGGTGCGACGGGGGGGCTTGCGCAGTTGATCGAGGGCCGTTCCGGGCCTTGCGCCGACGACGTGACGGCGCTTTGTCTGACCTTCCCGGATTGACCCTGTTCGGTTGAGGCAACGAAAAAGGGCCAGCCCTGGTCTCAGGACTGGCCCTTTTAATTGGCTCCGGCGGCAAGACTCGAACTTGCGACAAGTCGGTTAACAGCCGACTGCTCTACCAACTGAGCTACGCCGGATCAGGCGTGGAGGCGCGGACCGGAATCGAACCGGTGTACACGGCTTTGCAGGCCGCTGCGTAGCCACTCCGCCACCGCGCCCCAGATGGCACCAAACTGTGCCGGGGCTTTATCCCCCAGGAACGACCCCTTGCAGGGCCTGTCCCAAGGGCCAGGCTGACCGGCTTCGGCCCACAGAGGGCGGGACATTACATACTGGCCCCCCGGTGGTCAAGCAACTGTTCGGGCGAATTTTCAGGCGCCGGGAATGGCCTGGAAAAGGGGGGCGGAACGCGCGCCGCCATTGTGTTCGGCGGCGGCTGGGACTATACAGAATTCAGCCAAACCGGGCCCCCGGCCGGCCCGTTCCAACACGAAGGAGAACCGGCGACATGGATTTCGCAGCCGCGCGCCGAAACATGATCGACTGTCAGGTCCTGCCCAACCGGGTCACGGACGACCGTGTCATTGACGCCATGGCGGAAACGCCGCGCGAGGCCTTCGTGCCCGAAGCAAAGCGGTCCATCGCCTATGTCGACGAGGCGTTGGCCGTGGGCGGCGGGCGCTACCTGATGGAGCCCATGATCACCGCGCGCCTGTTGCAGACCGCGCGCATTGGCGCCGACGACGTGGTGCTGTGCATCGGCTGCGGCACCGGCTATTCGCCGGCGCTGCTGTCCAAGCTGGCGAACACGGTGGTGGTCGTCGAAAGCGACAAGGCGATGGCCAAACAGGCCCAGGAAACCCTGGCCGGGCTGGGCATCGACACGGTCGCGGTGATCGACGGCAAGATGGCCAACGGCTATCCCAAGCAGGCGCCCTATGACGTGATCTTCTTCGACGGCGCTGTGCCCAGCGTGCCGGAAAAGATCGAAAAGCAGTTGGCCGAAGGCGGCCGCCTCGTGGCGGTCTGCTCAAAGCGCGGTTCGGCCGTCGGCAGTGCCGTTCTGGCTGCCCGCTTCGGCGGCCATATCTCCCACCGCGATCTGTTCGACGCTGGGACGCCGGACCTTCCCGGATTCGAGCTGGAGGAAGCCTTCACCTTCTGAGGTCGCCGAATCCGATACGGGTATGCGCCGCGACGTGCTTAGGAGGTGTACATGCAAGTTTTTGAATTATCTGTATTTTTGCAGGTATTTAGTTGAAATTTGGACGCGGCGCATGCAGGTAGTATGTTAACCCGACACAACCACAGGCGAGTAACGGCCTTGATCACGCGAATCCTTTCCCCCTTTCAGTACGTTCCCGGAATTTCCCGCGCCGCCGCCGGTGCCGCGGTGCTTGCCGGCGCGCTTGCCTTCGCGCCGACGCCGGCCCAGGCGCAGACGCTGGCCGAGGCGCTGATTGCCGCCTATTCCAACAACCCGACCCTGGCGGCGCGCCGGGCGCGGCTGCGTGCCACGGACGAACAGGTGCCCCAGGCGCTGTCCAACTGGCGTCCGTCGGTGGCGATCACCGGCGACGCGGGGTACGAACGCAACCGCTCCACCCTGCGCACCACCAACCGGACGCAGCACCGCAACCCCGCGTCCGTGGGCCTGGCGATCACCCAACCGTTGTACCGCGGCGGGCGCACGCTGGCGGCGACGGAAGGGGCGGAGAATTCCGTGCGTGCCGAGCGCGCGCGCCTGATCGACACGGAGCAGGACATTCTGCTGTCCGCCGCGACGGCCTATCTCAACGTTTTCCGCGACGAGGCCGTGTTGTCGCTCAACATCAACAACGAAAAGGTCTTGAAGCGTCAGCTTGAGGCGACCAAGGACCGCTTCGAGGTCGGCGAGATCACGCGCACCGACGTGCACCAGGCCGAAGCCCGCCTGGCCGGCGCCACGGCCGACCGTATCCGGGCCGAGGCCACCCTGGAAAACTCGCGCGCGACCTACGAAAACGTGGTCGGCCTGCCGGCGCCGAGGAATCTGGAGCTTCCGGGTGACCCCGGCGGGTTGCCGAAGGACCGGCTTGACGCCATCAAGCTGGCCGCGACCACCAACCCCAACGTTATTGCCGCCGAGTTCGACCGCAAGGCGGGCATGAACACGGTGCGCCAGGTGAAGGGCGAACTGCTGCCTGAGGTCGATATCACTGCCAGCGTCGATCGGGCCTATGAATCATCGGGCGAAACGGGACGTATCGATTCGGCCGACGTCCTGGTCAACCTGACCATTCCGATCTATCAGCAGGGCAGCGTCTATTCGCGCCTGCGCGAGGCCAAACAGGACCTTGCCGAGTTGACCCGCAACATCGATCAGGCCCGCCGCGACGCCATCGAGGACGCGACCAGCGCCTGGGAAAACCTGCAGACGGCGCGCGCCCGGGTGGTGTCGTTCAGCGCCCAGATCGAAGCCAACGTGGTCGCCCTGGACGGGGTTGAGCGCGAGGCCGCCGTGGGTTCGCGCACGGTTCTGGACGTTTTGGATGCGGAACAGGAACTTCTCGATTCCCGCGTCGGCCATACGGAGGCCCAGCGCGACGAGCGGGTCGCCGCGTTCGAGCTGTCGGCCGCCATCGGCCGGATGACCGCCCAGGACCTGAAACTGGCTGTCGATGTCTACGATCCGCGCAACCACTACGACGAAGTGCGCGGCAAGTGGGTCGGCGGGTCGAGCAGCGAGGAAGGCAAGTAGGGCGCATTCCGCCCCTTGCCGCCGCTGATGAGGGTGGCGCCCATGACGGCGCCCGGCAATTAATTCCTGTGATATACCAAATATTAACGATCAACGTGAGTTAATGGCTGGTGTATCTTGGGAAAAGTGGCGTGACTCGGACCTGCGTGGGAGTGGGGAGCCGGGAACCGCGACAAGAATTGATGGGCATGCGGGATTATGAGCGAAGAAGCCGAAGCCGCTGAAGGCGGCGAACCTTCGATGGAAGACATCCTTTCTTCCATCCGCAAGATTTTGGCGGAGGAAGAGGATGAAGAGGGAGGCGATGCGCCGGCCGAGCAGGCTGCCGCGCCGGAACCCGAGCCCGAACCGATGCCTGAACCCGAACCGGCGCCGGAACCCGCGCCGGAACCGGAACCCGACATCGACATGACGGACATCCTGGACGAGCCGGACCCGGAACCGGAACCCATGCCGGAGCCGGAAGATTTGTTCGAGCCGGAACCGGAGCCCGTGGCCGCCGCCGCGCCGCCGCCCCCACCGCCACCTCCTCCTCCCATGCCGGAGCCGGAACCGATGGCCGACATCATGGAATTGACCCCGGACATGGTCGCCCCCGACGCCATCATGTCGCGGCCGACCTCGCTGCACGGCTCGGACGTCCTTGCCGAACTGGCCAAGGCGATCCTCGACCGCCGTGACCTGCCGGTCATGTCCTCGGGCGATGCCTCGCTGGAAGGCATCGTGCGCGAAATGCTGAAGCCGATCCTGCGCGAATGGCTGGACCGCAATCTGCCCTACCTGATCGAGCGCCTGGTGAAGAAGGAAATCGACACCATGGTCAACCGCGCGGAAGGGCTCGATAACTGGGGCTGATCCCACCTGGGAGCGCGCCGGAAAAAGAATCACGATGATGACCCCGGGGGGCTTTGTTCCCCGGGGTTTTTCGTTGTATACCCGCCAATCCCCACCGATTGACTTAAAGCCGTTCCGAGGACCTACTTCCATGGCCGAACTGGACAAGACCTACCACCCCGACGCGGTGGAAACCCGCCGATACGAGGAATGGGAGAACAGCGGCGCCTTCACGCCCGGCCAGGGACAGGTGGAAGGCGGCAACGGCCAGCCCTATACCATCGTCATCCCGCCGCCCAACGTGACCGGCTCGCTCCACATGGGCCATGCCCTGAACAACACGCTGCAGGACATCCTGATCCGCTACCGCCGCATGAAGGGCGATCGGGCCCTGTGGCAGACGGGCACGGACCACGCTGGCATCGCGACCCAGATGGTGGTCGAGCGCATGCTGGAGGCCGAGGGCGTCAAGCGCACGGACCTGGGCCGCGACAAGTTCGTCGAGCGGGTGTGGGACTGGAAGGCGGAATCCGGCGGCACCATCACCAAGCAGTTGCGCCGGCTGGGCGCGTCGTGTGACTGGTCGCGGGAACGCTTCACCATGGACGAGGGCCTGTCCAAGGCCGTCGTGAAGGTGTTCGTCGAACTGCACAAGCAGGGCCTGATCTACCGCGACAAGCGGCTGGTCAACTGGGACCCCAAGCTGCACACGGCGATCTCGGACCTGGAGGTCGAACAGCGCGAGACCAAGGGCAAGATGTGGTACTTCAGGTATCCCATCGAGGGCCAGGACGGAAAATTCATCACCGTCGGCACGACGCGGCCGGAAACCATGCTGGGCGACACCGGCGTCGCCGTGCATCCGGACGACGAGCGCTATACGGACTTGGTCGGCAAGAACGTGGTGCTGCCGATCACCGGCCGCCTGATCCCCATCGTCGCCGACCATTACGCCGATCCGGAAAAGGGCTCGGGCGCGGTGAAGATCACCCCGGGCCACGATTTCAACGATTTCGAGGTCGGCAAGCGGGCCGGGCTCGATATCATCAACATCCTCGACGCCAACGCCCATCTGAACGAGAACGTGCCCGCCAAGTATCAGGGCATGGAGCGCTTCAAGGCGCGCGACGCCATCCTCGCCGAGATGGAGGAATTGGGGCTGCTGGAGCGGGTCGAGGACAATGACATGACCGTGCCCCACGGCGACCGGTCCGGCGTGGTGGTCGAACCCTGGCTGATGGATCAGTGGTTCGTCGACGCCAAGACCCTGGCCAAGCCCGCCATCGAGGCGGTGGAGAGCGGCAAGACCCGGTTCGTGCCCAAGACCTGGGAAAACACCTATTTCGAATGGATGCGCAACATCCAGCCCTGGTGCGTGTCGCGCCAGCTGTGGTGGGGGCATCAGATCCCGGCCTGGTTCGGCCCCGACGGCGCCGTCTTCGTGGAAATGAGCGAGGAGGCCGCCCAGGCCGCCGCCGACGCCCACTACGGCAAGACGGTGGAGCTGACCCGCGACCCGGACGTGCTGGACACCTGGTTCTCCTCGGCCCTGTGGCCGTTTTCGACCCTGGGCTGGCCCGACGAGACGCCGGAACTGGCGCGCCACTATCCCACGGACGTGCTGGTCACCGGCTTCGACATCATCTTCTTCTGGGTCGCCCGCATGATGATGATGGGCATCCATTTCATGGACGAGGTGCCGTTCCACACGGTCTACATCCATGCCTTGGTGCGCGACGAGAAGGGCCAGAAGATGTCCAAGTCCAAGGGCAACGTCATCGACCCGCTCGATCTCATCAACAAGTTCGGCGCCGATGCCCTGCGCTTCACTCTCACGGCCTTCGCCGCCCAGGGCCGCGACGTGAAGATGTCGGAAAGCCGAGTCGAGGGCTACCGCAACTTCTGCACCAAGATCTGGAACGCGGCCCGGTTCTGCGACATGAACGAATGCCGCGTTGACCAGAATTTTAATCCGAATTCAGTTAACTCAACCTTGAACCGCTGGATCGTCGGCAAGGTGTTCGAGGCCGAGGCGGCGATGACCACGGCGCTCGACGCCTACCGCTTCAACGACGCGGCCGGGGCGCTCTATACCTTCACCTGGAACACCTTCTGCGACTGGTACCTGGAATTCGCCAAGCCCGTGTTCATGGGCACGGACGAAACCGCCAAGGCGGAAACCCGGGCGACCACGGCCTGGGTGTTGGATCAGATCATCACCCTGCTGCATCCCATCGTGCCGTTCATCACCGAGGAACTGTGGCAGACCCGGGCCGAGCGGGCGCAGCCGCTGATCACCACGCCCTGGCCGGAATACGACGCGGCCCTGGTCGACGCCACGGTGAATGCGGAAATGGACTGGGTGGTGCGGCTGATCTCGCAGATCCGCGCCGTGCGCTCGGAAATGAACGTGCCGCCCAAGGCGAAAATCCCCATGCTGCTGAAGGACGGGGACGCGGCCGCCCAGGCGGCGCTGGCCACCCATCGGGACCTGATCCTGCGCCTCGCGGGCCTGTCCGACGCGGGCGTGCTGACCGGCGAGGTGCCCAAGGGTGCTGTGCAGGACGTGCTCGACAGCGCCATGATCATCCTGCCGATCGCCGACGCCATCGACCTCGACGCCGAAAAGGCGCGGCTGGAAAAGGAAATCACCAAGCAGGACGCGGAAATCGACCGTTTCGAGAAGAAACTGGGTAACGCCAAGTTCGTCGCCAACGCCCCGGCTGAGGTGGTCGAGGGCGAACGCGAGAAACTGGGCGAGGCCCAGGCCGCGCGGGCGCGCCTCGACGAGGCCCTCAAGCGGCTGGCGGCGGTGGCCTAAATCCCGCTCTGCCGTCTGGGCTATTGTCGCCGGTATCCCACCGTGACCTCCCGGCCGGGCCATTCGCGGCGGCGTTGATCCTTTTCTCCTAATATGCGTCCGGAATAGGAACTTTCAGGGGCTGGTGTGACCGGGGCGGGGATGGTTAGCCTTCCCTGTAGGCAGATGAAGGAGGTTACAAAGTTGGAACCACCGATGCAGTCACCCGACATATCGACCCAAACCCCATTTACCCGGTGATCATCGGGTGGGATCGGGTGCGACGCCGATCCCGAAAACGCAAAAGGAAAGCCCCGCCCTAAAACGGCGGGGCTTTTACATGGGGCATGACCGGCCCGTTCTCCGCTTCTGACACAGCCCCTTGTGAGCCCGCGCCAGCGCCGACATAATCCGCGGTAGAGACCGGACATATAGAGTCACCACCGCGGAGACGAGGCCAACCATGGAAAAAGCGGAACAGCAATTCGCCAACGCCCAGAAAACCGTCGAGACGGTCATGCAGACCGCGGTCGACGTGGGCACGGAATACGGCATGAGCGTGATCGGCGCCATCGTCATCCTGGTCATCGGCTGGTGGATCGCCGGCTGGGCCAAGCGGACGGTGACCAAGGCTCTCAATCGGGTCAAATCCATCGACGACACGCTGACGCCGTTTCTGTCGTCCATCGTCGGCTATGTCGTCAAGATTTTCGTCCTGGTCGCGGTGCTCAACCAGTTCGGGGTGCAGACCACCTCGCTGATCGCCATTCTGGGCGCCGCCGGCTTGGCCATCGGCCTGGCCCTGCAGGGCACCATGCAGAACGTGGCGGCGGGGGTCATGCTGCTTGTCCTGCGCCCGTTCAAGACGGGCGACTTCATCGACGCCGGCGGCCAGTCGGGCACGGTGGTGGAAATCAGCCTGTTCACCACGGAACTGCGGACGCCGGACGGCATCTTCAAGTCGGTGCCCAATTCCTCGATCTGGGGGGCGTCGATCACCAACTTCTCGCGCAACCCGACGCGGCGCATCGACCTTGTCGCCTCCATCTCCTATGGCGACGACCTGCCCAAGGCCATGGAGGTGCTGAAGGCCATGCTCGACGCCGATCCGCGCATCCTGAAGGACCCGGCGCCCGAGGTCATGACCTGGGCCATGGCGGCCAGTTCCATCGACATCAACCTGCGGGCCTGGGTCAACATCGGCGACTACTGGCCGACCCTGTTCGACCTGCGCAAGACCGTGAAGCTGGGCCTGGAAGAGGCGGGCTTCACCATTCCGTTCCCGCAGCAGGACGTCTACATGCATCAGGTGGCGGCCAAGCCCGCCGCCGAATAGGGCTCTTCCCGGCGGTAACCGCCTGTTAAGCCTGCTGAAATAGGCTATTCGTCGGAGACGTATGACGATGACCGAATTTCAGGCCCCCGACCTGCCCGACAATCCGACGCCGGAACAGCGCGCGGAATACATCATGATGCGCCTGGAGCAGTTCATCCGCGAGGGCCGCAGCGTGGGCGAGGGCATGTCCTTCAAGCAGTGGCAGGCCATGGCCAAGACGGAAATCGCCATCGCCGTCGCCGCCGCCCAGAACGAGGTGCAGAAGGACGACCCGGTGACCCGGCGCCTTTTGTTCATGACGGCGGCCTGCCTCACCACCATCGGCTTCTGGGGCACGGCCGTCAGCCTGCACAAGACGGCCTATCTGGTGGGGGCGCTGGTCTGCGCCGGGGCGGGCATCCTGCTGCTGATCTGCGCCGGGGAATGGCGCTTCCGCAAATGGCGGCGCAAGAAGGACGCGCAACTCCGCATCGAACGCCTCGCCAACATCGAGGCGCTGAACAAGCGCATCAAGGGCCTGGAGCGGGCGCTCGAGAAAGAGGAAAAGATGCTGGAGAAGAAGCTGAAGAAGGTGCGGGGGGAGGTCGATACCCTCCACGCGGCCACATCGCCGCCGGTGCCGAGTTAGACCGTCAGCTTTTTTTCCTTAACCTTCTCTGTGCTCTCCGTGTCTTCTCTGCGATCTCTGTGTCCGATTAATCAGTTGTGCCCGGAACGGCCTGTGCCTGGATCGTCTGAGTAATTGGACACAGAGGGCACAGAGAATCCACAGAGCTCACAGAGAAGGAATGATTGTCATGGCCGGGCTTGACCCGGCCATCCACGTTTTGCCCTGCCAATGTTTAAGAAAGGCGTGGATGCCCGGGTCAAGTCCGGGCATGACGGTTCAAAGAGCCTTTTCCAGCGCCCTCACCAACCGCTCCACCTCCGCCACCGTATTGTAATGCGCCATGGAGGTGCGGACGACGCCGTCCGTGGTGTCGCTGACGCCGACGGCTTCCAGAAGCCTTGGCGCGTAGAAGTCGCCGTTCCAGCAGGCGATTTGTTGCGCCGTCAGGGCTTCGACCACCGCCGCCGATGATTTCCCTTTGACGGTGAACGAGAACGTCGGCGCGCGGTCCTCGGCCTTGGCCGAGTGGCGGCCCAAGAGGCGCAGGCCGGGGGTGTTGAGGGCGAAGTCGAGGAAGCGTTCGGCGAGGGTCTGTTCGTGTCGGGCGATCAGGCGGAATACTTGTTTGGTGCGGGCCTGCAGCGTGTTGGCGGGGGCATCGAAATGATGGGCCGTGAGGGCTTCGACGTAATCGGCGATGCCGGCCAGGGCCGCGATGGTTTCATGGTTGGGGCCGGCCGGGTTGAGCTTGTGCTGGATGTCGTCCTCGGCGAAGAACAGATGGCCCTGGCCGCGGGCTTCCAACAGGCGTTCCCGCTTGCCGTAGAGCAGGCCGATGTGGGGGCCCATGATCTTGTAGAAGCTGAACAGGTAGAAATCGACGTCCCAGGCCTTCACGTCGATGGCCCGGTGCGGCGCGTAGGCGACGGCGTCGCAGCACGCCATGGCCCCCGCCGCATGGACCTGTTTGGTGATCGCGGCGACGTCGTTGATGTCGCCGGTGATGTTGGAGACATGGGGGAAGGCGACCAGCCGCGTGCGGTCCGTGAGTAGGCCGTCCAGCAGATCGACGCGCAGTTCTCCTGTCGCCGCGTCCACGGGCCAGTTCTTCACGACGATGCCGAATTCGGTCAAGCGCCGCCAGGGCGAGGAATTGGCTTCGTGGTTGGCGACGGCGACGATCACCTCGTCGCCCGCCTGCCACAGGGGGCGCAGGGCCTGGGCCAGGACATAGACGTTCATCGAGGTCGAGGGGCCGATCACGACCTCGTCCGCCGCAGCCCCGATCATCTCCGCCATGCGGGCGTGGCCGTCGGCCATGCGCGCCGCCGCCAATTGCGATTTGGGGTAGGGGGCCTGGGGCTGAACCTGGCTTTCGGTCATGTAGGCGGTCATGCGCCCGATCACGGCGTTCGGCACGTAGGAGCCGCCGGCGTTCTCGAAGAACGCCCAGCCGTCACGCCAACAGGCATCCGGGAACTGGGAACGCACGAAGGGCAGGTCGAGGGATGTTTGTGTCATGGGGGAAGTTTAACCACTGAGGCGGTGAGGCGGTGAGAAGAATTAGATGAGAAGCAGGTGTCACCCCCGCGAAGGCGGGGGTCCAGCAAGAATGGATTCCCGCCTTCGCGGGAATGACGAAGTTGCAAAGCCGGGGCGAAAACGCCTCACCGCCTCAGTGGTTCAATCTTCTTGAATTCACGCCTGCATGGCGAGGGACATGACCAGTTCGGCCAGGACCTCGGGGTCGGCCTCGAACTTGATGCCGAGGCGTCCCTTGCGGCACCAGGCGACGGTCGCAGAGACGTCGCCAAAGGCGCCCAGGTCGAGGGTCAGGTGGCGGCCCTTGGACAAATCCAGGGAGGCGATGATCTGCGCCCCGCCGGTGGAAATGTCCTCGATCAGGCATTTTGTCGAGGCCTCGCCGACGGTTACGCGCGCCTGAAAGCCCGAGGACTTTCGGTTGTGCTCGCGCCTGTTCAAGGCGAAGGCGTCTTCGGCCATGGCCGCGTTCCCGTTTTTGTCACACCCGGGCCGACCCCCGGCCCCGTCTGAACGCGGGGTCTAGATGTCGGCGTAGACGTGGGTTTCCGCCTTGGCGCCCGGATGGGTGACGGCGCCGTCGCAGGCGGGGCCCACCAGTTGAGCATACTTCCAAAGCACGCCGGACTGATAGTCGTGTTTGCGCGGCGTCCAGGCCTTGCGGCGGGCGTCCAGTTCGGCCTCGGAAAGGTCCACGTCCAGGGTGCCCTTCTCGGCGTCGATGTTGATGACGTCGCCGTCCTTCAACAGCCCGATGGGGCCGCCCACGGCCGCTTCCGGGCCGACATGGCCGATGCAGAAACCGCGCGTGGCGCCGGAGAACCGGCCGTCGGTGATCAGCGCCACCTTGTCGCCCAGGCCCTGGCCGTAGATCGCCGAGGTGGTCGACAGCATTTCCCTCATGCCGGGGCCGCCCTTGGGCCCTTCGTAGCGGATGACGACAACCTCGCCTTCCTTGACCTGCTGGCTGAGCACGGCCTTCAGCGCGTCTTCCTCGCAATCGAAGCAGCGGGCGGTGCCCGTGAACTGCAGCTTCTTCATGCCGGCGACCTTGACGATGGCGCCGTCGGGGGCGAGCGAGCCCTTGAGCCCGACGACACCGCCCGTCGGCGTGATCGGGTTGGACACCGGGTAGATCACGTCCTGATCCGTCGGGAACACCACGTCCTTCAGGTTTTCCGCGATGGTCTTGCCGGTCAGGGTCATGCAGTCGCCGTGCAGCAGGCCGCCGTCCAACAGGGCCTTCATCAGCACCGGCACGCCGCCGATGTCGTACATATCCTTGGCCACGTACTTGCCGCCCGGTTTCAGGTCGGCGATGTAGGGGGTCGACTTGAAGATTTCGCAGACGTCTTCCAGGGAAAAGTCGATGCCGCATTCATGGGCCATGGCCGGCAGGTGCAGCCCGGCGTTGGTCGATCCGCCGGAGGCCGCGACGATGCGGGCCGCGTTCTCGAACGACTTGCGGGTCACGATGTCGCGCGGGCGCAGGTTCAGCTCGATCAGGTTCATGACCGCCTTGCCGGACGCCACGGCGTATTCGTCGCGCGTCTCGTAAGGCGCCGGTGCGCCGGCGGAGCCGGGCAGGGCGAGGCCGATGGCTTCCGACACGCAGGCCATGGTGTTGGCCGTAAACTGGCCGCCGCAGGACCCGGCCGAGGGACAGGCCACGCATTCCAGCTCGTGCAGGTCCTCGTCCGACATGGTGCCGGCGGAATTGGCGCCGACGCCTTCGAACACGTCGATCACGGTCACGTCCTTGCCCTTGAACTTACCGGGCAGGATGGAGCCGCCGTACATGAACACGGACGGCACGTTGAGGCGCAGCTGCACCATCATCATGCCGGGCAGGGACTTGTCGCAGCCGGCCAGGCAGACCATGGCGTCGTAGCAATGGCCGCGCATGGTCAGCTCGACCGAGTCGGCGATGGTGTCGCGGGACGCCAGGGACGACTTCATGCCCTGGTGGCCCATGGCGATGCCGTCGGTGACGGTGATGGTGGTGAATTCACGGGGCGTACCGAAGGCTTCCTTGACGCCGACCTTCACGGCCTGGGCCTGACGGCTCAGCGCGATGTTGCAGGGCGCTGCCTCGTTCCAGCAGGTGGCGACGCCGACGAAGGGCTGGTTGATCTCTTCCTCGGTCATGCCCATGGCGTAGTAGTAGGACCGGTGCGGCGCACTGGCCGGGCCCTGGCTGGTGTAGCGCGAGGGCAGTTTGGACTTGTCGAAGGTTTTGGCCATGGGGCTCTCCCTGGAACGGCTGGATATCCTGAATTCGGGACCGTTGGTTTAATGCGGTAAGGCCCCGCAAGGCAAGGGCGCTTGCGGGAAAAGGTGCTGTGCTGGGTTTAGCGCAAGGTCTAGGCGGCCCCCAGTTCCTTGCGCACGATGGCGGCCCCGGCGGCCAGCGCCTTCAATTTGCCCTCTGCGACGGCGCGGGGGAAGGGGGCGAGGCCGCAGTTGGTGCAGGGGTAGATGCGTTCCGCATCGACATAGCGCATGGCCGATCGGATGACCTCGGCGACCTGTTCCGGCGTCTCCACGTTGTAGTTGGCGACGTCGATGGAGCCGACCATCACTTCCTTGTCCTTGAGCAGGCTCATCAGCGAATGGGGGACGTGCGACCCTGCGCATTCCAGGGACACCTGGTCGACCACGCTGCCGTTGAGGGCCGGGAAGGTCTCCTCGTACTGGCGCCATTCGTTGCCGAGCGTTTCCTTCCACTGGTTGTTGGCGTCGATGCCGTAGCCGTAACAGATATGCACGGCCTTCTTCACGGTGATGCCCTGAAACGCCCGGTTCAGGCAGGCGACGCCCCATTCCTTGACGTCGTCCAGGAACACGTTGAAGGCGGGCTCGTCGAACTGAATGACGTCGACGCCGAGCGCCTGCAATTCGAGCGCTTCCTCATTGAGGATTTCCGCGAAGGCCATGGCCATGTCGGCGCGCCTGCCATAGACCTCGTCGGCGATGGTGTCGCAGATGGTCATGGGGCCGGGCATGGTGATCTTGAGCCCGCCGTTGGCGTGTTCGCGGCAGAAGGCGGTGGACTTGGAATGCGCGCTTTCGCGGCGCTTGACCTTGCCGGTCACCGTCGGCACGTCGGCGTCGTAGCGGTTGTCGCGGATGCCCATGGTGGTCATCTTGGCCCAGTCGATGCCGTCGACGAACTCCAGAAAACCGTGGACGAAATGCTTCCGGAACTGCTCGCCGTCGGAAACGATGTCGATGCCCGCATCCTCCTGGACCTTGATCCAGTTGAGGGCGGCATCGCATTGGCCTTCCCACAGGGTTTCGCCCTCCAACTTCCAGGGCGCCCAGAGCTTTTCCGGCTCGGCCAGCCAACTGGGTTTGGGCAAACTTCCGGCGACGGTGGTTTTCAGCATGGATCAACTCCCAAGGACGTAATTTGTTATGAATTGCCACCGTTATAGCCGGTTTGGCGGGGGCTGACACCTGGGACGTGTGTCTTCCTGACGTCCCCGTCTTGCCGTGACCGGGCGGCGGGGATATGGTTCCGCGCTTATCAATCATTGAATACCGAAACGTCCCCACGGAGCCTGTCCGACTATGAAAACCAAAGCCGCCGTCGTTTACGAACTGGGCGCCAAGCGCCCCTACGCCACCTCCCTGCCCATGAAGATCGAGGAAGTGGATCTGGACCCGCCGCAGGCGAACGAGGTTCTGGTCAAGGTCGCGGCGGCCGGCGTGTGTCATTCGGATCTGTCCGTGGTCGCCGGCGTGCGCGAACGGCCCCTGCCCATGGTGCTGGGGCACGAGGCGTCGGGCGTGGTGCAGGAACTGGGGCCGGGCGTCGAGGGCCTGGAAGTGGGCGATCATGTGGTGTTCGCCTTCCTGCCGTCCTGCGGCCAGTGCCTGCCGTGCAAGGAAGGCCGCCCGTCGATCTGTGAGAAGGGCGCGGCGTCCAACGGGGCCGGGACCCTCATGGGCGGCGGCATGCGCCTGCATAAGGACGGCAAGAAACTGTACCATCAGGCGGGGGTGTCCTGTTTCTCCGAATACGTGGTGGCGCATCGTTCCTCGGTCGTGAAGATCGACAAGGATTTGCCGCTGGACATCGCCTGCACATTTTCCTGCGCCGTCATCACCGGCGTCGGCGCGGTCCTGAACACGGCCAAGGTGCCGGCGGGGGCGTCGGTCGGCGTGGTCGGCCTGGGCGGCACGGGTCTGGCCGCCGTCATGGGGGCCAAGATGGCGGGGGCCCGGCATATCGTCGGCATCGACGCGCTGGACGACAAGCTGGAATGGGGCACCAAATTGGGCTGCGACGCGGTGTTCAACGCGCTGGACAACGACGTGGTCGAAAAGGTCCGCGACGCCACGGGCGGCGGCCTGGAATACATGTTCGAATGCGTCGGCCGGGTCGAGGCCATGGACCTTGCCTACAAGGTCACCAAGCGCGGCGGCACGACGACGTCGAGCGGCCTCAGCCATCCCGCCACCAACATGACCGTGCAGCACGTCAACCTGGTGACCGAGGAACGCACCATCAAAGGCAGCTATCTCGGCAGCTGCATTCCCGAGCGCGACATCCCGCACTACATCGAGATGTACAAGCGGGGCGCCCTACAGGTGGACAAGCTGATCTGCGAGAAAATCCCTCTGGAGGACATCAACGCGGCCTTCGACCATCTGGCCGAGGGCCATACGGTGCGCCAAGTCATCGTGTTCTGATCGCGGCCGAACGCATGGTCGATTTCAACGAGATCTACAAGGACATGGGTGCCCCCGTGCGCGTCGGCCTGGTCGGCGCCGGGGAATTCGGCGCCAGCCTGATCACCCAGTCCCTTGGCCATCCCGCCATCGACGTGCCCGTGGTGGCCGACATCGATCCGGACCGGGCGGTCAACGTGCTGTTGCGTTGCGGCGTGGCCGGTGACGGCATCGAGATCTGCCGCGATACGGCGTCCGCGCGGGACGCCATGACGGCGGGCAAGGTCGCCGTGGTTCCGGACGGTCTTCTTCTCGTCGATACGGACATCGACCTGGTGGTCGAGGCGACGGGCGCGCCCGAGGCCGCCGCCGCTGTGTCCGAAGCGGCGATCCTGGCCGGCAAGCATCTGGTTCTGGCGTCCAAGGAAATGGCGTCGGTCTGCGGCCCCTGGCTGGCCAGGCTGGCGGCGGATCGTGGTGTCGTCTACACCCTGCCCGATGGCGATCAGCCGAGCCTGCTGATCGGCCTGGTATCGCGGGCCGAGCTTCTGGGCCTCGAGGTCGTGATGGCGGGCAAGGCGAGCGAGTACGACGTGGTCTGGCACCGCGCCAAGGGTGAGCTCAGCTATCACGGTGAGACCTTTGCCGTGCCCGACTTCGCCGACAACTGGCATCTGGACGGCGCCGACATTCCCGAGGTTCTGGCCGACCGGGCGGCCCCCCTGGGGCCGACGGCCCTGAAATCCGTGCCCGACCTGTGCGAGATGATGCTGGTCTGCAACGCCACGGGCCTGCGCCCCGATTTCGACGCCTTTCATGCGCCCTTGGCGCGTACCGTGGAACTGCCCGATGTGTTCCGCCCGGAAACCGAGGGCGGCATCCTGATGGAAGCGGGCGGCGGCGTGGTCGATATCGTCAATTGCCTGCGCCGGTTCGACGAACTGAGCCTGGCCGGCGGCGTGTTCGTGATCGTGCGCTGCGCGGACAAGGAAACCTGGCAGGTCATCAAGGCCAAGGGCATTCCCGTCAGTTCCTGCGGCAACTACGGCCTGCTGCACAACCCGGTGCATCTGCTGGGGATCGAGGCGGCGGCATCGATCATCGCCGCGGCAAAGGGCGGCATGCCGACCAGCGGGCGCACGCCCCGGCCGGCGTTCGATCTGGTCGGCCGCGCGACCCGCGCCTTCAAGGCGGGCGAGGTTCTCGACATGGGCGGTCATCACCATACCATCGCCGGGCTGGAGCCCCTGGTGCGCCCGGCGCAGGCGGCCATTCCCGGTGGGCCGCTGCCCTACTACATGGCGGCCAACAACCGGCTTGTGGCTGATATCCGGCCGGGCGAAACCCTGACCGTGGAAATGGTGGAAGCCCCTCAGGACTCCGCGCTGTGGCGGCTGCGCGGGGACCAGGACAGGGCGTTTCCCATATCCCCGGGAAGCGGCGCCGGGTCGGGCTGAACGCCCTGGCCGTCGGACCGATATACGTACATCGACAGTACATGCGCCCTGGCGCCGTCATCGTCGGCGAGCGGCAGGTCGATTGCCTCGTAAGTCGGCATGTTGGGTTGGGCATAGGCGGTGATGCCCCAGCGCCGCACGGGCAGATCGCTGGTCAGGGCCAGGCGCTGAGATTCCAGCATGGCGTCGCGGGCGTGCTGCGGGAAATATTCCGAAATCCGCTGCCCGGTGCCGTCGAATCCCAACCAAAGTCTGAGCTCGCTGCCCCAGAAACGGTTGACGAAGTCGCGCCCTCCGTCGATGGCGTCGCGCACGATGATTTTCGGCGCCTGACGCACGATGGTCGGCAGGCTAACATCAATCAACCGGGGGCATTTGGGGCCGTCGCACAGGCCTTGCCAGTAATCCAACAGCCAGCGAAGTTCCCAAGCATCAAAGGAATGCGTCTGTTCGAAAAAGAACGTTGCACCTTGCGATGCGCGGCTACTGCGCGTTATCGACATCGAAGAGCCTCCCACCTGGGCTCTCCCCACCCCAAGAATTCGACTTTAGACCCTTTGATGCACGTGGGACAACCCATTTGGTCGTGAAATACGACCTATTGTCGTGATGAGGGTCGACTTTCGGCCTAATTGCTAAAAGGTCATCTTTCAGACTCTAATCAGCCGCAGGGCGGAACACGAGACGTAGAAGGACCAACAGTGCATATTGACGTCAAGGCCGAAGCGGCCGAAACAGCGGACCTGCCGGTCAGGCTGCGGGACGTGTTGGCCTATTGGGACGGGCTGCGCGGTGAAGACTGGGCCCCTGCGTGGACGGATTTCCGGCTGCCCGATCTGGCGTCCAAGACCATTCCCTTCGTGATCATTCTCGACGTGATTCAGGATCCGCTCGATTTCGTCTACCGCTTCTGGGGAACCGGCAATACGGCGACCATCGGCTATGACTGCACGGGCATGTCGGTTCGCCGGAACAAGTTGTTCAGCGCCAAGGTGTTCGGCGAATGCGCACAGCTTGTCGAGGAACGACGGCCCATGGTGTGGTTTTCCAAGGTCATGCGGGACGACGGCCTGTACCGCGAGTATACGCGGCTCAGGGCGCCCTTGTCGGATGACGGCACCGCCGTGACCCATATCGTTTCCGTGCTTCAGATCGAGGAAACGCTGGACGACGTCTTCGCCCCCGTGCCGGACTAGCCGGGTCGTGGCGGCGATTTTTGATCGATCATCCGATACAGGTTCATGGACAGGATATGGGCGCGTTCCCCCGCATCGTTCGCCAGGGGCAGGGTGATGGTTTCGAAGGCGACATATCCGCGGTCCGGATAGACGCTGACGCCCCAGCGGCGCACGGGCGTGTCGCCCATCAGGGCCAGGCGGTGCGCCTCCAGAATGCCATCGCGCCCACGCGCAGGGAAATAATCGCTCAGCAGCTTGCCCGTCGCGTCATGCCGCAGCCATTCGGTGACGGCCGTGCCCCAGAACCGGACCCGGAAATCGCGGCCGCCGTCGACCGCGTCCTTGACGACGATGTTGGGGGCATATTTGTACATGGACGGCAGGTCGATGTCGCGCCAGCGCGGGCAGTCCCGGTCGCCCCGTTTTTCCAGCCAATGGTCGAGCAGCCAGCGCAGAGCGGGCGTCGTCACATCCCAGGTCTGTTCGGCGAACGGTCCTTCGGCCGCATGCGAACTCAGGCCGTGGTCGGCCATCGGCACCTCTCCCCAAAACCTTCCCCAAGGCACTTTCCGGGACAGGTTAGTGGATTATCCGGGAACCCGCCACGCGAACAACACACGTTCGTATGACTATTTGGTCGGCTTTCCGGACCTGGAACCGACGTGCTCCGGGGTGATATAGTCGGAAAAAACGCAGCGGAGGCCCATTCATGTCACTTAAGATCGAACCCCTGGACGCCCCCATGGGGGCTGTAATCCACGGTCTGGATTCACGCAGGCCCCTGACCGACGCGGATTTCCGCGCGGTCGAGCAGGCCATGCTCGACCACATCGCCATCGTCATCCCCGATCTGGAGGAAAACGTGCCCTGGCTGCGTGATTTCGGCAGCCGCTTCGGCCCCCTGGTGCCGCATATCCTCAACCAGTACCACCATCCGGACGGCTTCGAGGTTTCGATCATCGCCAAGAACATGGGCACGGCCGAAAGCCGCACCACGGCCAAGCCGGCGGGGGCGTTCTGGCATTCGGATCTGTCCTACGAGGTCAATCCGTCCGACGCCATCTTCCTGTATTCCACGCATCTGCCGTCCACGGGCGGCGACACCATGGTCGCCAACATGCGGGCCGCCTATGCGACCCTGCCGGACAAGACCAAGGCGCGGCTGGACGGGCTGACCTGCACCCACCGCTGGGGCTGGAACACCCTGGGCGCCACGCCGACCCTGACGCCGGAACAGCAGGCGGCCCATCCGGACGTGATCCATCCCGTGGTCCGCCCGCACCCCAAGACCGGCGTGCCGATCCTTTACGTCAATCCGGGCTATTCCATGCGCATCAACGAATTGGAGCAGGCCGAAAGCGACGACCTGCTGGCCGAACTGTTCGAACATTCCCTGAAACCCGAATTCCAGTACCGCCACAAATGGACCTTGAACAGCCTGGTGGGCATCGACAACCGGTCGTCCATGCATTGCGCCGTCGACGACTACACCGAGCCCCGGCGCATGCTGCGCATGATCGTCGGCTGCACGGACGGACGGAAAGGGCGGGTCGCCGCATGACGAAGGTCCTGTTCGTCAACGGCACCCTGATGCGCGGGCTGGCCTTGAACGGCAATCTCGCGGGCGCGGCCTTCCTGGGCGAAGCCCGGACCGTGCCCGAATACCGGCTTCATTCCATCGGCGATGTCCATCCCGGCATGTACAGGGTGGCGGCAGGCGGAATTTCCGTGCCCGGCGAGATTTATGAAATGAGCGACGAGATCTGGGCCAAGGTCGAGGCCGGGGAGCCGCCGGGGCTGTACTGCGGCCCGGTGGAACTGGACGACGGACGGATTTTGGACGGAATCCTCTATCCCCGCGAGATGGCGGAAGGCAAACACAAGGACATTTCCGAATTCGGCGGCTGGCGGGAATACGCGGCGACGCTCGGTTCCTGAAACCGTTGGAAATTCCGCGGCCAAAGCCCTTGCGGCGGCCGCCCGGCAGCCTAGATATCTTCCAGTATTTCGGCGTTCCCGTGGGGTGCGCCTTTTCTTGGGCTAAGGACAAATCGATGCTGCGGATTCTGCTGTTTCTCGGCACCAACCTGGCGATCGTCGCGCTGATCAGCCTGACCTTCCGCCTGCTCGGCTTTGAAAGCCTGCTGCAGGCCAATGGCGTCGATCTCAACATCAACGCGCTGATCGTCTATTCGGCCGTCATCGGTTTTTCCGGCGCGCTGATCTCCCTGTTCCTGTCCAAGACCATGGCCAAGGCGGGGATGGGGGTGAAGGTCATCGCCCGGCCCGCCAACCCGACGGAACACTGGCTGGTCGACACGGTGGCGGCGCAGGCCAAACAGGCGGGCATCGGCATGCCCGAGGTCGGCATCTTCGACCACGGCTCGCCCAACGCCTTCGCCACGGGCTGGAACCGCAACAACGCCCTGGTCGCCGTCTCGACGGGGCTGCTCAACACCATGGACCGGAAAGAGGTCGAGGCGGTGCTGGGCCACGAGGTCGCCCACGTCGCCAACGGCGACATGGTGACCCTGACCCTGATCCAGGGCGTGGTGAACACCTTCGTCATTTTCCTGTCGCGCATCGTCGGCCATCTGGTCGACCGCCTGGTGTTCAAGGTCGAACGCGGCCACGGCCCGGCGTTCTGGATCGTCTCGATGATCGCTCAGTTCGTGTTCGGCATCGCCGCCATGATGATCGTCATGTGGTTCTCGCGCTGGCGCGAATTCCGCGCCGACAAGGGCGGGGCGGAACTGGCCGGCCGGCGCAACATGATCAGCGCCCTGAAGGCCCTTCAGGCGGCCCATGACGCGCCGCCCATGCCCGACGAGATGAGGGCCTTCGCCATCAGCGCCGGGCGCATGCAGGCGATGTTTTCCAGCCACCCGCCGCTCGCCGACCGCATCCGGGCCCTGGAAGCCATGGAAGGCGCCGACGCCCAACCGTCCCGCCCCCGGCGGCCCTGGCGGTGAGGGCACGGCTTTAGCCGGCAAGGAATTCAAGCCGCGGGTCCGTGCGTGCGGGGGTGATTTCCAGGATTTCTGCCGTGACCACCTGTTCCGCGACGAACGGGTCCGCATCGACGCGTGCCTGCAAGTCGGCGCGTGAGAGGCCATGGGCGATGACCGCGCCGCCCAGGTCCGGTTGCAGGCTGCCGACGGCAAGGAACAGGCCGTCGTCGAACCCACGCTTGATCCATTCCTTATGGCCGCCGATGAATTGTCCGGCCCGGTCCTTGTCGGCGGTGAACTTAAGCAGCACGACGAACATTGAATTGCTCTCCTTCTGGCTGGGGTGAGGGCGCGGACCCTAGAAACAAAAGGTGCCAAATTATGGCGCTAAAAACATTACAATGGGGCCATGAACATTCGCGCCCGCCAAGACGCCCTGGTCCGCCACCTTCGCCGCAGCGGTCACACCAATATCGATTCTCTTGCGCGTGCCGTCGGCGCCTCACGGCGCACCGTGCTCAGGGATGTTGTCGCGCTGCGGGATCAGGGGTTCGTTATTCACGCCGAGGCGGGCAGGGGCGGGGGGCTTTTCCTCGACCCGTCGTCGGTTCAACTGACGCCCCGGCTAACGGCCGACGAGGTTTTCGCGCTGTTGATCAATGTCGCGGTGATGCGGGCCGCGGGCACGCTGCCGTTCGGCGGCCTTGCCGATGCGGGACTGGCCAAGATCGAAAGAGCCCTGCCGCCAGACAGGGTGAAGGCTTTGCGGGAGATCGTCGATCGCCTGTATATCGGCCCGCCGGCCTGGCCGCGCCTGCGCGCCTCCCTGGGGCCGGTCGACCCCGGACTGCTGCCCGCGTTCGAACGCGCCTTCATCGACCTGCGGCGCATGCGGTTCGATTATGTCGACCGCCACGGTGCGCCGTCATCGCGCGAGATCGAGCCGCAGGCGCTTCTGGTCCGCCCACCGGTTTGGTACATCGTCGGCTTCGACCCGCTGCGGGACGATTTCCGGAACTTCCGCATGGATCGGATCCGCGGTGCGGAGTTGGTCGAGGACGGCCGGTTTCGCCGCCGGGCCGTGCACTTCGAGGACAACATCTGTCTGGCGTCCTGGACCGGGCCGGTCTGAAGTGCGGAAGGGCGGCCCGCCGAGCCGCCCTTCGCCTGATTGAAACCAGATGCGGGCCTACTTCCCGAAGGTCTTTTCGTCGCCCGGCTGCATGACCACGACCTCGGCCTTGCCGCCCATGTCGGCGAGCTGCTTTTTCAACTCGTCCGGCGTGCCCTTCAGCGGCGGGAAGGTGCCGTAGTGCATGGGCATGACCGTCGCGGGCTTGAGGAACTTGCTGACCGCGTAGGCCGCGTGGCGGGGGTCCATGGTGAACCAGCCGCCGATGCAGATCAGCACCAGGTCCGGCTTGTACAGGTCGTGGATCAGTTCCATGTCCTTGAACACGCCGGAATCGCCCGTGTGATAGATGGTATAGCCGTCTTCCAGCCTGATCACGTAGCCCGCGGGCTCGCCCCCCGGATAGATGCCTTCCTTGCCGGCGGTGTCCTTATGGACGATCGCCGACGAATGCTCGGCATGGGTCATGGTCACCGTGATGTTGGGGCCGATGGGATTGATCGGGCCCGACTTGTTGAAGCGGACCAATTGCTTGCCGTCGACCAGACCCAGGATGCGCAGGGTATGGCCCATGTCGGCGTTCACGCCGACCTTGGCGCCGGTCATCTTGGCCAGTTCGGCCGTGTCGCCCAGATGGTCGCCGTGCCCGTGGGTGACCAGGATCAGGTCGACCTTGCCGACTTTCCCCAGGTCCTTGTCGTCGGCCGGGGTCTTCGGGTTCTTGGTGATGAAGGGGTCGATCACGATCACCTTGCCGCCCGGCGTCTTGATGCGGAAGGCCGCCTGGCCGTACCATTTGACCTCGGCGGCCTGGGCGTCCTTGGCCGGGGCGGCGGCCCAGGCGAAACCGGCGACCAGCGCGCCGAGAACGGTCGTCGTCAGTAAGCGTTTCATGACTGAATGTTCTCCCTGAAGGGCAGGGGATATCCCCGCGTGAGGCAGAGCCTGCCATAGAACCCGGGTGCCGCAAAGGCCCTCATATGAGGCTTGACGGATATGGAACAAAATGCGAACAAATAGCACCAAACGGAGGAGGGTTCCATGACGGTGACGGGTGAAGACGGGCGCAAGCGCTGCCGCTGGGTCGGCCAGGGCAAGGACTTCTACGAGGCCTATCACGACGCCGAATGGGGCGTGCCCGTGCACGACGACCGCCATCATTTCGAGATGCTCAATCTGGAGGGCGCCCAGGCGGGATTGAGTTGGGAAACGATCTTAAAAAAACGCGATAACTATAAGAGATTGTTTCATGATTTCGATGTCGTTAAATGCGCCAAGCTGACCGACAAGCAGCTTGAAAAGCGCCTCACCGACCCCGGCATCATCCGCAACCGGCTGAAGGTCTACGGCGTGCGCAAGAACGCCCTGGCGTTCCTCAAGGTGCAACAGGAGTTCGGCTCCTTCGACGCCTACGTCTGGGCCTTCGTCGGCGGCAGGCCGATCGACGGCAAGCGCAAGGCCATGGCCGACGTGCCGGGCAAGACGGAGATTTCGGACGCCCTGTCCAAGGACCTGAAAAAGCGCGGCTTCACCTTCGTCGGCTCCACCATCGTCTACGCCTACATGCAGGCGGCCGGGCTGGTGAACGACCATGTGGCGGACTGCTTCCGCTATCGGCCGTGCAAGGCGCTGGCGGGCTAGGGCGCGTCAGCCGTCGTCGTGGCGGTGACTGCCGGGCAGGACCGGCAGGGACGGGTCGAGAGGGCTCCAGACCAGCCTGCCGTTTCCCCAGATGTGATCGTGGGGTGCGACCTTCTCCGGAGTGTCCAGCGATGCGGCGGTGACGTCGATGTCCACGTCTTCTTCATCTTCGTGTTGGAAACTGAGGCTGGTGCCGCATTCCGGGCAGAAGCCGCGTTTGACCTTGGGCGACGAGACGAAGAACGTGGGCGGCTCCGTGGTCCATTGAAACCCGTCCGGGGGCACGGTCACCCAGGTGACCAGCGTGCCGCCCGAGGCCCGGCGGCAGCTTTCGCACAGGCAATGGGTGGCGGTGACCGGCTTACTGATTTCGTAGCGGTGGCGGCCGCACAGGCAGCCGCCCTCAAGCATCTCGGTCATGATGGGGCTCCTTCTCCGATGCGCCGGAAAGGCTAGCGTCGGGCGCCCGGCTGCAACAAACGGGAAATTCTTATCGTTCGATAAGCTGGGCTCAGTCCGCCAATGCGATCCACACCGGCGTGTGGTCCGAGGCCTTTCCCTACCCGGCGGCGGGGGTATTCACCGCCAGGAAATCGCGGATGTGGTTCAGGGCCAGGGCGATCTTGCGGTCGTTCTCTTTCCAGGGATAGAGGCTCACTTGCGCGTTGGGCGCCAATAATGCCGTCTCCATCGCCGTCGCGTAGGGATGGGCCGGAATGTCGTCCGGCAGGACCAGGACGGGCGTTCGGCAATTGCGCACGAAATCGCGGTCGACGGTGAACACGAAATCCGCCCGCTTCGTGTACATGGTGTCGAGGAATTCCGTGATCATTTCCAGGGTGATCTCGGGCCGCCGTTTCATGAATTCCGGCGCCCAACCCTTGAGGGCGTTTTTGACGTAGATGTCGGGATGGCTCGATGTATAGCCGCTGGGGTGCACCAGGGTCGCCGCGACGACCCGGTCGCCGACGTGTTTCAGCAGGTTCCAGATCATCGGCCCGGCGATGCAGAACCCCATGACCATGAACCGGTCGATGCCGAGATGGTCCAACAGCGCCAGCTGATCGTCGACGAAGCCGTCCCAGGTGCGCGCGATTTCCAGCGGCCCCGCTGTCCCGCCATTATTCGCGTTCCGCAGATCGAGCGCGATCACGCGATAGGTTTCGCTGAATTCCTGAAGCGGATCAAAGGGATGATTGGCAAGCCCGGCGATCGTCGCATTCAGACCCCCACCGGGAAGGACCAACAGGGGAAAGCCGGAACCGGCTTCCTCGTAATGGATCGTCACGGGTCCGTTTTCGAATGTCGGCATGTGCGGTGTTCCTTATCGCGTGGTCAATCCGCCAACTCGATCCACACCGGCGTGTGGTCGGACGCCTTCTCCTTGCCGCGCGGCGTCTTGTCGATGGCGCAGGCGGTCAGGCGGTCGGCGGCTTGCGGCGACAACAGGTGGTGGTCGATGCGCAGCCCATTGTCCTTTTGCCAGGCCCCGGCCTGATAGTCCCAATAGCTGTACTGATGCACGCCCGGGTTCAGGGCGGTGAAGGCCTCGGTCAAGCCCAGGTTCAGCAGCGTGCGAAAGCGGGCCCGGCTTTCCGGACGGCACAGCGCGTCGTCGGCGAACTTCACCGGATCGTATACGTCCGCGTCCGACGGGCAGATGTTGTAGTCGCCGCCCAGAACGAAGGCTTCCTCGGTCTTCAGCAGGTCCCTGGCATGGGCGACCAGGCGGTCCATCCAGCCCAGCTTGTAGGTGAATTTCTCGTGGTCCGAGCCGTCGTCGTTGCGGGTCGGGTTGCCGTTGGGAAGATAGATGGAGGCGACTCGGACCGGCCGTTTTCCGGCCTCGATCACGGCCTCGATATAGCGCGCCTGCTCGTCGCCGTCGTCGCCGGGCAGGGCCGTCAATTGCACGTCCATGGGATGCTTGGACAGGATGGCGACGCCGTTGTAGGTCTTCTGCCCCGAGATCGCGATGTTGTAGCCGAGGTCTTCGATCTCAAGCTTCGGGAAGCCCTCTTCCTGGCATTTCAGTTCCTGAAGCAGGGCGACGTCGGGCTGAAACTCGGCCAGCCATTCCTGCACCCGGGGCAGGCGGGCCTTCACCGAATTGACGTTCCAGGTGGCGATCTTCAAAGCTTCAGGCTCCCAACAGAAAAAGGCCCGCGAATTTGCGGGCCTCTCTCGTAACACAAAATGCTTGGGGCGGTTAAACCCCGAATGACGAGCCGCAGCCGCAGGTCACGTTGGCGTTGGGGTTGGCCATCTGGAAGTAGGAGCCGATGAGGTCTTCCTTGAAATCCAGTTCCGAGCCCTTGAGCAGGTCGAGGGAGGTTTCGTCGACCACCACCTTGACGCCGTTCTTCTCAAAGATCAGGTCGTCGTCGTTGACCGTTTCGTCCAACTCGAAGCCGTAGGAAAAGCCCGAGCAGCCGCCCGCCGACACCGCGATGCGCAGCATCAGGTTCGGGTTGCCGTCCATGTCCTTCAACTGGCCGATGCGCTTGGCGGCGCTGTCGGAGATCAGGATGCGTTCCTCGGGTGCCAATTGTGTGCCGTCCGGCATGGCGAAAATCCTTAAATGCGTGGGTGTGTACAAGTTGCCCTGAATCTAGGCGTCCCGGCGTGAAATTTCAATGATGCGCAAGCGCGCCGCCGCGCCGGTCATTTTTTCCGTGCAGGCTTTCTGGTGGCCAGGGCTTTGAGGAAATGGTCGATCCCCGCCTGGGCCACGTCCATGTCCTGTTCCGGGGCGCCGCCGGAGATGCCGATGCCGCCGACCACGTCGCCGCCGACCATCACGGGCCGCCCACCGCCGACCAGGGAAAACCGCCCGCCGAGTGCGTGCTGGATGCCGAAGGTCAACTGGCCGGGCAGGGCGGCGGCGTTGTACTCGTGGGTCGCCTTGCGCGACACCGCCGCCGTGGTGGCTTTTTCCACGGCCAGGGTGGTGCTCAGGATCTTGCCGCCGTCCATGCGCTCGAAGGCGATCAGGTGGCCCGATTCGTCCACCACGGCGATCACCATGGGCACCTTGATCGCGTTGGCGCGTTTTGTCGCCCCCCGGATCATCAGGCGCGCGTCGTCCAGGGACAATCTTTTGATTTCAAGCATGTCGGCCTCCAGCTCTCCCGGTTATAATCGGGCCGTTCAGCCATGCAACGACTTTCGCCCCGGTCCCGGCAGGAGGAAACCATCGACACCCACTGGCGATCCCTCGATTCCGCCTTTCCCCTGGCGGCCTATGCCTGCCGGTCGGAAGCCTCGCGCGGGCGCCTGCATCCGGAGGGCGAAAGTGCAACCCGCGGCGCCTTTCAGCGCGACCGCGACCGCATCATCCATTCCGTGGCCTTCCGTCGGCTGGCCTACAAGACCCAGGTGTTCGTCAACCACGAGGGCGATTTCTTCCGCACCCGGCTGACCCATTCCCTGGAGGTCTCGCAGATCGCGCGCTCCATCTGCCGCTTCCTGCATCTCAACGAGGACCTGGGCGAGGCCCTGGCCCTGGCCCACGACCTGGGCCATCCGCCCTTCGGCCATGCCGGCGAGGATGCGTTGAAGGAGGTCATGGCGCCCTACGGCGGGTTCGACCACAACGCCCAGTCCCTGCACGTGGTGACCAAGCTGGAGGAACGCTATCCCGGATGGGACGGCCTGAACCTGACCTGGGAAACCCTGGAAGGCGTGGTCAAGCACAACGGCCCGCTGATCAATTCCGGAAACCGGCCGCTGCCCCGCGCCATTGCCGACTATCAGAAACTGCAGGATTTGGAACTGCACACCTACGCCGGGGCCGAGGCCCAGGTCGCCGCCATCGCCGACGACATCGCCTACAACAACCACGACATCGACGACGGGCTGCGCGCCGGGCTGTTCACCATCGACGACCTTGCCGACGTGCCCCTGGTCGGGCGCATCTTCCACGACGTGCGCCGCGACATGCCGGATCTGGACGAATCGCACCTGATTCACGAAGCCGTGCGCCGCATGATCGGCGACATGGTGTCGGACGTGATCGCGGAGACCCGCCGCCGCCTGGACGACGGCAGGCCCGACAGCCCAGACGCCGTGCGCGCCCTGGGCCGCCCCGTGGCCGGATTTTCCGACGACATGCGCGAATGGGATGCGGCGTTGAAGAAGTTCTTGTTCGACAACATGTACCGGCACTACAAGCTGAACCGCATGACCAGCAAGGCGCGCCGCGTCGTCAACGACCTGTTCTGCCTGCTGATCCGCGAGCCCGAATGCCTGCCGACGGAATGGCGGGCCAAGGCCGAGGGTCCGGAAACCCAGGCGACGGCGCAGCATCTGTGCGATTTCATCGCCGGCATGACCGACCGCTACGCCGGCGAGGAACATCGTCGCCTGTTTGACCTGCACGCGCGGACGTCGTAGACGGGCCGTGCCGAGAAAAGACTGAGTTTCGAGGGATCGACACCATGGCCCGCCGGCCCACCAGCGACATCCGCGTCTCCGCCTCCGATGCGCTTGAGTTCGAACCGGAGCCCCGGCGCAAGCGGGGCATCCCGACCACGGTCTGGCTGCTGCTGGTCCTGATCCTGGTCACGGCGGCTGGGCTCGGCGGCTTCCTGTTCGGCGACCGCCTGGCGGGGCTGAGCGGCGAGGAAAGCGGCCAGGTCCCCGTGGTCCATGCCGCCGAGGGGGCGATCAAGGTGCGGCCCGACAATCCGGGCGGCCAGGACATCCCGTTCCGCGATTACGACATCAACAAGCGCATGCAGGGCGAGTCGCCGACGGGCCGGGTGGAAAACCTGCTGCCGCCGCCGGAACAGCCCAAGGCACCGCCGTCGGCGCCCGCCGCCACGGCGGGCGCGCAGCTGGCGCCGCCCACGGAACAGGCCAATTCCGAGGCCTTGCTGCCGACGGCGCCCGCCCCGGCGCCCAAGCCGGTGGCGCCCCAACCCCTGCCGGCCCGGGAGGTCGCGCCGCCGCCCCCCGCCATGGTCGCCAAGGCGCCGACCCCGCAACCGCCGCCGCCGCCGCCCGTTCCGGCGGCCCCCGCATCGGCGTCATCGGGCGGGCCGATCGCTCTGGTCCCGAAATCCGCGCCCGCGGCGCCGGCCGCAACCGCTCAGCCGGCCCCGGCCGCCAAGGCGGAATCTCCCGCGCCGAGCGCTCCCGCCGCCACGGAAACGGCGGCGGTCGATGGCTGGCAGGTGCAGCTTGCCGCGTCCCGCGCCGCCACGGCGGCCAAGGCCGAGGGCGAGCGCCTGAAACAGAAGCATTCCGACGTGCTGGGCAAGTTGACGGTCAGCATCATGCGTGCCGACCTGGGGGCCAAGGGGGTGTTCTACCGCATCCGTCTGGGCCCGGCCCGGGACAAGGACCAGGCCCGCGCCGTCTGCGCCCAGCTTGCCAAGCGGGGGCAGGGGTGCCTGGTGATCGCCCCCGGCAAATGACCGGGCGCAAGGGCCCGCCCCGGGCCGCGATCTTCGGCTGCGAAGGCCTGCGCCTGTCGGATGCGGAAAAGCGCTTTTTCGCCGACACCAATCCCTTCGGCTTCATCCTGTTCGCCCGCAACATCGAAAGCCCGGAGCAAGTCCGCGCCCTGGTGCGCGACCTGCGCGCCACGGTCGGCGACGACGCGGCGCCGGTGCTGATCGACCAGGAAGGCGGGCGGGTGCAGCGCCTCAGGCCGCCCCATTGGCCGGACCGCCCGCCTGCGTCCCGGTTCGCGGCCGCCTATCTGGACAATCCGGACCAGGCGTCGGCGGACCTTGCGGCGAACGCCCGGGCCATCGCCCTTGATCTGGCGGATTTGGGAATCACCGTCGACTGCTGGCCGGTGCTCGACCTGCCGCAGGCGGGGGCCGACCCGATCATCGGCGACCGCGCCCTGGGCACGGACACCGCCGCCATCGTGGCCCTGGGCAAGGTCATCATCGATGCCCTGCACGCGGGCGGCGTGACGCCGGTGATCAAGCACATTCCCGGTCACGGCCGCGCCACGGTCGACAGCCACAAGGCCCTGCCGGTGGTCGAGACGGACCTTGCGGTTCTGCGCGACACGGATTTCGCCCCGTTCCGGGCGCTGAACGCGGCGCCCTGGGCGATGACGGCCCATGTCGTCTATACGGCCGTCGACGCGGACAACTGTGCCACCTTCTCGGCCAAGGTGGTGGATAGGGTGATCCGCGGCGACATCGGCTTCGACGGGCTGTTGATTTCCGACGATCTGTCCATGCATGCCCTTTCCGGCGGCTATGGAGACCGCACGCGCCGGGCGCTTGCGGCGGGCTGCGACGTGGTCCTGCACTGCAACGGGGTAATGGCCGAGATGGCGCCGGTGGCCGAAGCCGCCCATATCATGGGGGATACGGCCCTGGTCCGCGCGGCCCGGGCGGAAACCCTGCGCCGCCGTGGGCCGGAGACAACCGCATGATGGATAATTTCGATCTCGCCGGAATGGCCTATACGGCCTCCGTCTGGATCGTGCCGGTGCTGCTGGCCGTGACCTTTCACGAGGCCGCGCACGGCTTCGTCGCCAACCTGTTGGGCGACGCCACGGCGAAAAACCTGGGCCGGGTGACCTTCAATCCCCTGAAGCACATCGACCCCTTCGGCACGGTCCTGTTGCCGGCCCTGTTGCTGCTGGGTTCCGGCGGGCGCTTCGTGTTCGGCTTCGCCAAGCCGGTGCCGGTGAATTTTTCCCGCCTCAACCGGCCGCGCCGAGACATGGTGCTGGTCGCCGCCGCCGGGCCGGGGGCCAACCTGATCCTGGCGGTGCTGTCCGCCGTGGCGCTGACCGGCCTGTCCGCCCTGCCGCCCGAGGGCGCCAGATGGGTCGCCCAGAATCTGGTCAATTCCGTGTGGATCAACCTGATTCTGGCGGTGTTCAACATGCTGCCGATACCGCCGCTGGACGGCGGGCGGGTCGCTGTCGGCCTGCTGCCCGATGTCCTGGCCCGGCCCCTTGCCCGGTTGGAACGGGTGGGATTCCTGATTATCCTGGGGGGCGTGTTCCTACTGCCCATGATCGGCGATCAGATCGGCATGGACCTGAATGTTTTCATGTGGCTGGTCGGGGTGCCCGCGTCGGCCCTGATGAATTTCCTGTTCGCGGGCCTCGGACTCGCCTAAAACCGGGGCCGGCCGGGCCTGAAACCCAGGGGTGGAAACGCAAGGCCGGAAACGTAAGGATTGGCATGAGCGACGATTTCGATACCCCGGAGACGCCGACGGTGCACCGCGAGGTTATCTTCGTGGTCGATCTCGACGGCTATGAAGGGCCGCTCGACGTTCTGCTGTCCCTGGCCCGCGACCATAAGCTCGACATCACCCAGATTTCGATCCTGGCCCTGGCCGACCAGTACCTGAAATTCATCGCCGCCGCCCAGCAGACCAACCTGGAGATCGCCGCCGACTATCTGGTCATGGCGGCCTGGCTGGCCTATCTGAAATCGCGCCTGCTGCTGCCCGACCTGGGCGGCGAGGACGAACCCACGGGCGAGGAGATGGCCGCCGCCCTGGCGTTCCAGATGCAACGCCTGGAAGCCATGCAGAACGCCGGCCTGCTGCTGACCGAACGGGCGCAGCTGGGCCGCGACTTCTTCGCCCGGGGGGCGCCTGAAAAGCATCCGGTGGAGACCGAACAGGTCCTGGACGTCAATCTGTACGAGCTGCTGCAGGCCTATGCCCGCCAGCGCCGGCGGGGGGCCGGCGGCGACCGGACGTTGCACATCGAACCGTTCGAGGTTTATACGGTCGAGGACGCGCTCAAGCGCCTGCGCCGCCTGCTCGGCCGGACCCCCGACTGGCAGTCCCTGTGGAGCTATCTACCCGAGGAACTGCGGGGCGGACTGTTCGGGAAATCGGCGGTGGCGTCCACCTTCGCCGCCAGTTTGGAACTCGCCAAGGAAGGCAAAGTGAACATTCGCCAATCTGATATGTATGGCCCGATCTACCTGCGGGCCCGCACCGATGGCGGCCATGACGCCGTCTCCGCCACCGGGCCCCGCGTGGTCGGCGGCAGCGATGCCGACGGCGGGGAGTAATAGACCATGAGCGACGTCAACCGCGACCACCTGCGCCTGCTGGAGGCCGTGCTGTTTGCCTCGGCCGAGCCGCTCACGGAACGGGTGCTGTCCAACCGCCTGCCCGAGGATGCGGACCTCAAGGCGCTTTTGGCCGAACTGCAGGACCAGTACGCCGGGCGCGGGGTCACCCTGATCCGCGCCGGCGGGTCCTGGGCGTTCCGCACGGCCGAGGATCTGGCGGCGCAGATGACCAAGCACATCGAGGTCACGCGCAAGCTGTCACGCGCGGCCATCGAGACGCTTGCCATCATCGCCTATCACCAGCCCATCACCCGGGCCGAGATCGAGGAAATCCGCGGTGTCAGCTTAAGCAAGGGCACCATGGACATTTTGCTTGAGGAAGGCTGGATCAGGCCGCGCGGGCGCAAGGAGGGGCCGGGCCGGCCGCTGACCTGGGGCACCACGGACGGCTTCCTCGACCATTTCGGGCTGGAAACCCTGCGCGATCTGCCCGGCATCAAGGAACTGAAGGCCATGGGCCTGCTGGAAGCGGGTCCGGCGCTCAACGTCTACCGCGCCCACGGCGAGTTGACGGCCACCAGCGACGGGGTCGATATGGAAGACGACAACGAGGGCGACGCGCCGCCGCCGGGCGGCGCCGACATTACCGAGGACGACCGCGTCGACGACCTCGATCCGGACGACGGCCTGAAATCCGCCGGTTAGGGGGACGGGGCAGGGGAATCGGGGGCCGAAGCGGCCGTGATTTCCGCCTGCCGGACTTATTCGCGAAAGCGGGCCGAAAAGCCTTGCATGGCTGGCCGATTCCCTTACATCTATCCCGGTCAAGGGGGCTGACCGGGGGCATTGCGGCCCAACTTCGTATCTGCCATCATCCGGCCTCCTAAATCTTTGGAACCACAAGAGAAAGCAGAAAATGGGTACATTCAGCATCTGGCATTGGCTGGTTGTCCTGGTCGTTGTCCTCGTTCTTTTCGGCGGCGGCGGCAAAATTTCGCGGCTCATGGGGGATTTCGGTAAGGGCCTGAAATCGTTCAAGAAAAGCATGAAAGAGGACGACGAGACCGCCGACGGAACGACCGAGCGCAAGGCGATCGACGCCGAGCAGGCCGACACGCCGTCGCAGACGGCCACGGCGGAAAAAGACAAGGCCGCCGGCTAACCATTGCGGGCAGCGTGTCCTTTTGAATTTGGGCCCGCCCGCTCACTTCTACAAAGGCCAAACGGAGCAACGATCCGCCATGTTCGATATCGGCTGGCAGGAACTGTTCATCGTCGCCATCCTGGCGATCATCGTGATCGGTCCCAAGGATCTTCCGCGCGCCGTGCGCACGGTAATGCGGGCGATCCGCAAGCTGCGATCCATGGCCGGTGAATTTCAATCGGGCCTGGACGAGGTCGCGCGCGAGGCCGAATTGGACGACATCCGCCGCGAGGCCAACAAGATCGCCCATTACGACGTGACCAAAGAGATCAAGGACAACCTGGATCCGGACGGCGAGATCGAAAAGGCCGCCGACCTGGACGGCGCCGTGCGCGAGACCATGACCGAAGCCAAGACCACCTCCACCGAGGCGGCCCGGTCCGGCGCGGAAGCCCCCGTGACGGCGGCCCCCCCGCCGCCGCCGAGCGAGCCGGTGACCACGGCTGAGCCGGCGCCGCAGCCCGCCGCCGACACGGCGAAAACCTAGGCGCCCCCATGGCCGATACAGCCCACGATGAATTCGATCCTGACGGGATCGGCGCCGACGAGAGCAAGATGCCGCTGCTGGAGCATCTGTTGGAACTGCGCACGCGCCTGATCTACTGCTTCGTGGCGCTGATCGTGCTGTTCTTCATCGCCTATGGGTTTTCGGAACACATCTATGCGTTCCTGGTTCAGCCGCTGGCCGACATCATGCATGAATCCGGCGGTCAGCGCCGGTTGATCTATACGGCCCTGCACGAAGCCTTCTTCACCTATTTGAAGGTCTCGTTCTTCGCCGCGCTGTTCGTGGGCTTTCCCTTCATCGCCATGCAGTTCTGGGGCTTCGTGGCGCCGGGCCTGTACAAGCACGAAAAGCGCACCCTGGCGCCCTTCCTGGTGGCGACGCCGATCCTGTTCTTCATGGGTGGGGCGCTGGTCTACTATCTGATCTTCCCCATGGCCTGGAAGTTCTTCCTGGGGTTCGAATCGGCGGGTATCGACGGCTCCCTGCCGATCCAGCTGGAAGCCAAGGTCGACCAGTACCTGTCCCTGGTCATGCAGTTGATCTTCGCCTTCGGGATCTGTTTCGAGCTGCCCGTGGTGATCACGCTGCTGGCGCGCATCGGGATCGTCAATTCCAAGGGCCTGCGCGCAAAGCGCAAGTACGCGATCGTCATCGCCTTCGTCGCGGCGGCGATCCTGACCCCGCCCGACGTCATCAGCCAGATCGGCTTGGCCGTGCCGACCATCATGCTCTACGAAATTTCCATCTGGTGCGCGCGACTGGTCGAGAAGAAGCGCGGCGACGATCCGGACGCCGAGGACGACGATCTGGACGACGACGATGACGATGAGAAGGCGAACGAGAAAGCGGCGGCCGAGCCCGGCCCGTAGTCCACGTTTCCCTGTCGCATAAACGCCCCGCCGCCCCTGGACGGCGCCGGCTCCCCCGCCTATAAGTGCGCGAAAGGACACCGGCGCCCTGCGGCCCCGGGGACCCGTTCCGCCGTCCCGCCAACGACACCCCGAAGAGACAGCGATGTTCGACATCAAATGGATCCGTGAAAACCCCGACGCCTTCGATGCGGGGCTCGCGCGCCGGGGGCTTCCGCCCGCCGCCGAGGGGCTGGTCGCGCTCGACAAGAAACGCCGCGCCGCCGAAACCCGCGCCCAGGAAATCCAGACCGAACGCAACGCCCTGTCCAAGCAGATCGGCATCGCCAAGTCGAAGGGCGAGGATGCCACGGAGATTCTGGCCAAGGTGTCGCAGTCCAAGGACGCCCAGGCCGCAGCCGAGGCCGAGGCCAAGGAGGCGGAGCAGGTGCTGGACGACGCCCTGTCCGGCATCCCTAATCTGCCGGCGGCCGACGTGCCCGACGGGGCCGACGAAAGCGCCAACGTGGAAATCCGCAAATGGGGTGCGCCCAAAACCTTCGATTTCGCGGCCCGGGACCATGTCGACCTGGGCGAGAGCCTGGGCCACATGGATTTCGAGAACGCGGCCAAGATGTCCGGCTCGCGCTTCGTCGTGCTGTCCGGCCCCCTGGCGCGGCTGGAGCGCGCGATCGCCAACTTCATGCTCGACCTGCATGTCAACGACCACGGCCTGACCGAGGTGGCGCCCCCGACCCTGGTCAACGACGCTGCCATGTATGGCACGGGCCAGCTGCCGAAGTTCGCCGAGGACCTGTTCCACACGGACAACGGCTATTGGCTGATCCCGACGGCCGAGGTGCCCCTGACCAACCTGATGGCGGGCGAGATCGTCGACGACGACCGGCTGCCCTTCCGCTATGCCGCGCTGACCGACTGCTACCGCTCCGAAGCGGGTGCCGCCGGCAAGGACACCCGCGGCATGATCCGCCAGCACCAGTTCAAGAAGGTCGAGATGGTCACCATCTCGGCCCCCGAATCCTCCGACGACGAGCTGGAGCGCATGACCGGCTGCGCCGAGGCGGTGCTGCAGAAGCTGGGCCTGCCCTACCGTGTCGTGGTGCTGTCCACGGGCGACATGGGGTTTGGCGCGCGCAAGACCTATGACATCGAAATCTGGCTGCCGGGGCAGGACCGGTACCGGGAAATCTCCAGCTGCTCCAACTGCGGCGATTTCCAGGCCCGGCGCATGAAGGCGCGCTGCCGCGTGAAGGGCGAGAAGGGGACGCGCTTCGTGCATACCCTGAACGGCTCCGGCGTCGCCGTCGGCCGCGCCATGATCGGCGTGCTGGAAAACTATCAGCAGGCCGACGGCTCGATCACCGTGCCCGAGGTTCTGCGGCCCTACATGGGCGGGCTTGAGGTCATCAGAAAAGCATGACCCGCCGGTGCATCGATCTGAGCCAGGCCCGGGTGCTCATATCCAACGACGACGGCATCCATGCGCCGGGCATCAAGGTTTTGGAAAAGGCCGTGCGCGCCGTGGCCCGCGAGGTCTGGGTCGTCGCCCCCGAAACGGAACAATCGGCAACCAGCCATTCCCTGACCCTGCGCCGCCCGTTGCGCATCCGCAACGTGTCCGACGGGCGCTTCGCCGTGGACGGCACGCCGACGGACAGCGTGCTTCTGGGGGTGAACAGGGTGATGAAGGATCTGCGTCCCGATATCGTCATGTCCGGGGTCAACCGGGGCGGCAATCTGGGCGAGGACGTGCATTATTCAGGCACCGTCGCGGCGGCCATGGAAGGCGCGCTTCTGGGCATTCCCTCCGTCGCTTTTTCCCAGGAATACGACGACAACCGCAACGTGATCTGGGAGACGTCCGAATTCTGGATGCCGAAAATTCTGGAACGTCTTGTTGGTTATGATTTCGATCCGGCGATCCTGCTCAACGTCAACATTCCCGACTGTCCGCCCGGCGCGGTCACGGGCATGGAGGTCACGCGCCAGGGCAGGCGCAAGATCGGCGGCGAAATCCAGGACGGCCGCGACCCCCGGGGGGATGCCTATTACTGGGTCGGGGTGCAGCGCGATGAGGAGAAGTTCCAGGACGGCACGGACTTGGACGCCTGCCGGCGCAAGGTGATTTCCGTGACGCCCCTGAGTCTTGACCTGACAGCGGGGCGGGAGCTTGAGCGCCTGCGCGAGGTCTTCCCGTGAACCGGGTGCGTCCCGCGCTGGAGGAGGCCCTGGCGGCGGAGCGCACGGACCTGCTGGAAAGTCTGCGCCGCCTGGGTGTCGCCGACGAACGGGTGCTGGAAGCCATCGGCCGGGTGCCGCGCGAGCAGTTCGTGACCGAGGCCTTTCAGGACCGGGCCTACCGCAACCTGGCCCTGCCCATCGGCCATCAGCAGACCATCAGCCAGCCCTGGGTGGTGGCGCGCATGACCGAGGCGCTGGAGGTCACGGACCGCACCAAGGTTCTGGAGATCGGCACCGGCTGCGGCTATCAGTCCGTGGTTTTGTCGCTGCTGTGCCGCCGGCTTTACACCATCGAGCGCCACAAGGGGCTGTTGGGCGAGGCCGAGCGCCGGTTCCGCCATTTCGGCCTGACCAACATCACCACGCATCTGGGTGACGGGTCGCTCGGCTGGCCCGAGCAGGCGCCGTTCGAGCGCATCATCGTCACCGCCGCCGCCGAGGACATCCCGCCCGTGCTGTTGTCGCAACTGGCCGAGGGCGGGATCATGATCGTGCCGGTCGGCAGCCAGTCGGGCGACGGCGAGCAGCGCCTGTACCGGGTCGATAAGGGGCCGCTCGGCCTCGAGATCGAGGATATGGGCGAGGTCCGTTTCGTGCCCCTGGTGGCGGGCGTCGCCGCACCGGCGTAACAGCGGGCATGAGGATGCGAATGGCCGGGAATTGGCGCGGAAGCGGAAAGATCGGGGCGGCGGTAATGCTGCTGTCGATCCTGGCCGCCTGCGGCGCCGCCGAATGGCCGCCGCGCTCCGAGACGCCGGGACCCGCCCCGCGCGCTCAGACCCAGGAACCAACACAGGCTCCGGCCGCGGCACGCGCCGACGAGGGCACGGATGCCCGGCGCCGCGAGGGCGGGGATTTGACCTTCGTCGGGGCTTCGGCCGTGCGCGTCGGCCCGGGCGACACGCTTTACGCCATTTCGCGCCGCCACCGGGTCGGCCTGCGCCCCCTGATCGAGGCCAACGGCCTGGAGCCGCCCTTCATCCTGCACGTCAACCAGCGCCTGGTCCTGCCGCGCGGCCGCCAGCACAACGTGTCGGCCGGGGAAACGGTCTATGCCATCGCCCAGAAGTACGACGTGGAGCCCAACGAGCTGGCGCGCATCAACGGCATCCGCCCGCCCTATACGATCCGCGTCGGCGAGGATCTGCTGATCCCGACCGGCACCCTGCAATCGGTCAAAGCCCCTCATCGTCCTGACCCAGACCCGGAACCGGCCGCGGCCCCCCAGGCTGCTCCTCCGTCATCCATCCAGGTGACGCCGCCGCAACGGCCCAAGGCGCCGGCGGCGGTGGCGAACCGTGTCCTGCCGGGCCCGCCCAAGCGCAGCGGCAGCGGGTTTTACTGGCCCGTGTCCGGGGGACGGGTGATCTCGCGCTTCGGGGTCAAGCAAAGCGGCCTGCGCAACGACGGCATCAACATCCGGGCCCCCCGGGGCACGCCCGTGGTGGCCACGGAAAACGGCGTCGTCGCCTATGTCGGGAACGAGTTGCGCGGGTTCGGAAATCTGGTCCTGATCAAGCACGACGGCGGGTGGATTTCCGCCTATGCCCATACGGACCAGCTGGCCGTGGCCAAGGGCGACCGGGTGCGCCGGGGCCAGAAGATCGCGACGGTGGGCGACACCGGCGGGGTGGCGGAACCGCAGCTGCATTTCGAATTGCGCAAGAACAAGCGTGCGGTCAATCCGCAGCAGTTCCTGTCGTCAAAGCCGACCTGATCTCAGGATTCGATCTTGCGCTTGGCCTGGGCCAGAAGCTCGCGGGCCATGGCTTCCTGGCCCTTTTCGGCGGCCAGCCAGGCCTGCTCGATCATATGCTTGACGGAAGGCGGCAGGCCCGAGACGTCGTGGGCCATCTTTTTCAGCTCCGCGATGCTGGCCTGCCAGTCGTCATCATCTGACGATGCCACCATGACACGTATTCCCCGTTCCCAAGCAACCACTTAGCATACCACAAACGGGGCGCCCGGCCAGTTCCCGTATTCATTGAATACGACAATAAGATTACGGGAGCATGACAGGGCGCGACGCGGCCGCGGTCAGTCCAGGTTCTTGCCCAGACGGCCGGCCAAATTCTGGATGTACTGCCAGGCGACGCGGCCCGAGCGCGAACCCCGGGTCACCGACCATTCATTGGCTTCGCGGCGCAAATCGACATCGGGGCCGTCCAGGCCATAGCGCCTGGCATAGCCTTCGACGATCTGGAAATAGGTCTGCTGATCCAGGTTGTGAAAGCCGAGCCACAGGCCGAAGCGGTCCGACAGCGAGACCTTTTCCTCGACCGCCTCGCCGGGATTGATGGCGGTGGAGCGTTCGTTTTCGATCATGTCGCGCGAGATCAGGTGGCGGCGGTTGGACGTGGCGTAGAACAGGACGTTTTCGGGCCGCCCCTCGATGCCGCCGTCAAGCACGGCCTTGAGCGACTTGTAGGACGTGTCCTCGGTATCGAAGCTGAGATCGTCGCAGAACACGAGGCAGCGACGTCCGCCGGCGCGCAGCACCGACAGCAGGGCGGGCAGGGAGGGGATGTCCTCGCGGTGGATTTCCACCAGCACCAGGGAGTTCGGCTGCTCGGCGTTGATTTCCGCGTGCAGGGCCTTGACCAGAGAGCTTTTCCCCGTGCCGCGAGCCCCCCACAACAGGGCGTTGTTGGCGGGCAGGCCCTTGGCGAAGCGCTGGGTGTTGTCCATCAGCTGCTGGACCTGCATGTCGATGCCGCGCAGCAGGTCCATTTCGACCCGGTTGACCTTGGGGACCGGCTCCAGCCAGGCCGTGTCGGCGTGCCAGACGAAGGCGTCGGCGACGGACATGTCGTTTTCGGGAACAGGCGGCGGGGCGAGACGGTCCAGCGCATCGGCGATGCGGTCGAGAACCTTGTGCATATCAATATCGGTCATGGCGGCGGAAATTAGGCCGGAGAGCGCAAGCCGTCAATCGTCTGCGTGCCGCCGCCGGTAATAGGCAAAATTTCGCCGGTTTGCGTTTGCATCGCGCGGTCTTGCGGTTATAGTCCCGCGCACCCAATTAAGACGACCGGTTTCCGGGTATTTAAGAACCGCCCCCGATGGTAAATGCGGGGGGAACGAGGAGATAAACATGTTGATTTCGCCCGCATATGCCCAGGCCGCCGGCGGCGGTATTGGTGGCGGCATTGAGGCGTTCCTGCCCCTGATCCTGATCTTCGTGATCTTCTATTTTCTGCTTATCCGTCCGCAGCACAAGAAGATGAAAGAACACAAGCTCATGCTCGAAGCGGTCCGGCGCGGCGACAAGGTCGTCACGGGCGGCGGCATCATGGGCACGGTGACCAAGGTCAACGAAGGCGACGAGGTGATCGTCGAGATCGCCGAGGGCGTCAAGATCAAGGTGCGCAAGAGCACGCTGGCTGCGGTCGAGAGCAAGTCCGAGCCCCAGGCCGATTCCGGCAAGACCGCCGAAAAGGGCGACGCCGCCAACGACGAAGGCGCCGAGAAGAAAAAGCCGGGCGGCCTGCGCGGCCTGCTGGGCGGCGGCAAGAAGGAAGGCTGACCTGTTGTCCTTCTTCTTCGTTGCGTTCCATTCCTGACACGTCCGATTGAGCATCCATGGTCTATTTCTCCAAGTGGAAGGTTGCGTTGGTCCTGGTGGTCTGCCTGTTGGGCGTGGCCTATTCCCTGCCCAACTTTCTGCCGAAATCGCTGACCGAATCGCTGCCCGTCGGGCTGCCCAGCCAGCAGGTCAACCTGGGTCTGGATCTGCAGGGCGGCTCGCACCTGCTGCTTGAGGTCGAAATCGACGAGGTCATCAAGCAGTACCTGGAAGGCATCGCCGAAAGTGCCCGCGCCGAACTGCGCACCGCGCGCATCCGCGCCCGCGCATTGGGCGTCGCCGACGACGCGGTGGTCGTCACCATCGCCAAGGCGGACGAGGTCGAGAAGGCCCATGCCCTTCTGAAACCGATCGAGCCGGGCGCACAGGTCAGCGTCGACGGCGAGCGCATCACCATCACGCCCCTGGCACAGACTTTGGCGGAGCGGCGGTCGTCCGCCCTGCAGCAGTCCGTGGAAATCCTGCGCCGCCGCATCGACGAAACGGGCACGCGCGAGCCGACCATCCAGCGCCAGGGCGAGAACCGGGTGCTGGTCCAGGTGCCCGGCCTGAAGGATCCGGAACGCCTGAAGGCGATCATCGGCAAGACCGCCAAGCTGACGTTCCAGTTGGTCGACATGGAAAATTCCGTGGTCGAGGCCCGCGAGCGCGGCCGGGTGCCGCCGGGCAGCGTGCTGCTGGAGGCGACCGAGGAAGACCGCGCCGTCGGCCGCCAGGACGCCTATCTGGTCAAGCGCCGGGTGCTGGTGTCGGGCGAGGACCTGGTCGACGCTCACCAAAGCTTCGAACAGCGCACCAACCAGCCGGTCGTCGGCTTTCGGCTCAATGCGCGCGGCGCCAAGAAATTCGGCGACGTGACGACCAAGAACGTGGGCCGTCCCTTCGCCATCGTGCTGGACAACAAGGTCATCAGCGCGCCGGTGATCCGCGAGCCGATCATCACCGGCAGCGGCCAGATTTCGGGTTCGTTCACGGTACAATCGGCGCAGGATTTGGCGCTGCTGCTGCGTGCCGGCGCGCTGCCGGCGCCGATTTCGATTCTCGAGGAACGCACCGTGGGCGCCAGCCTGGGGGCGGACAGCATCATGGCCGGGGAAACCGCCTGCATCGTGGGCCTGATCGCGGTGATCGTGTTCATGGTCATCGCCTACGGCAAGTTCGGCGTGATGGCCAACATGGCGCTGATCATCAACCTGCTGCTGATCCTGGCCGTTCTGTCGGTGATCCAGGCAACGCTGACGCTGCCCGGCATCGCCGGGATCGTGCTGACCGTCGGCATGGCGGTCGACGCCAACGTGCTGATATTCGAGCGCATCCGCGAGGAAGTGCGCGCCGGGCGCACGCCGATCAGCGCCATCGACGCCGGCTACAGCCGGGCGCTGACCACCATCATCGATGCCAACGTGACCACGCTGATCGCCGCTGTCCTGCTCTATGCCTTCGGGTCCGGGCCGGTGCGCGGCTTTGCCGTGACTCTCGCCGTCGGCATCGCGACCTCCATGTTCACCGCGATCATGGTCACCCGCCTGATGGTCGTCGCCTGGCTGCGCCGCACGCGGCCGCAGGAACTGCCGGTCTAGGCGCCGGGTAGGATAAAGATCATGCGTCTCCTCAAACTTGTCCCCGACGACATCAACATCCCTTTCATGTCGTTCCGCAAGATGTTCCTGACCGTGTCGGCCCTGGCCGTCGCGGCGTCACTGGCCCTGGTGTTCATCAAGGGCATGTCGTTCGGCATCGATTTCCAGGGCGGCATCCTGATCGAGGTGCGCATGCCGCAGGCCGCCAATTTGAGCCAGATGCGCGGACAATTGGGCGCGCTCGGCCTTGGCGAGGTCAGCCTGCAGGAATTCGGGACCCCGACCGACGTGTTGATCCGTATCGGCGCGCAGGACGGCGACGCGGCGGCGCAACAGGCCGCCGTGGCCGCCGTGAAGGACGCGTTGGGCGCCGGTGTCGATTACCGCCGCGTGGAATTCGTCGGACCCAAGGTGTCGTCGGAACTGCTGATTGACGGCGTGCTGGCCGTGGTCGTGGCGATCATCGCCATGCTGATCTACATCTGGCTGCGCTTCGAATGGCAATTCGGTCTGGGCGCCGTCATGGCGCTGACCCATGACGTGTTCCTGACGCTCGGCATGTTTTCCCTGCTGGGTCTTGAATTCAACCTGTCGACGGTGGCCGCCGTGCTGACCATCGCCGGGTATTCCATCAACGACACGGTGGTCGTGTTCGATCGCATCCGCGAGGACCTGCGCAAGTACAAGACCAAGCCGGTGCCCGACCTGCTGAACGGTTCGATCAACGCGACCCTGTCCCGCACCCTGATGACGTCCCTGACCACCCTGGTGGCGTTGCTGGCGCTGTTCTTCCTGGGCGGGGAGGTGATCCGCGATTTCTCCTTCGCGATGATCTTCGGCATCCTGGTCGGCACCTATTCGTCGATCTGCGTCGCCTCGCCGTTGTTGCTCTACACCAACGTCGCCGCCCGCGCCCGCGGCACCGGCGACGCCAAGGAGGCGGCGGAAACGCCGTAAGCGAAGACCCGATCCATGCCCGGACTTGACGTCACGCCCTTAGTTCCCGCCGGCCGGAAGATCATCCAGGCCTACGGAGACGGGCGGTTCCGGGTTGCCGGCGACGCCTTCGAAACCTCGATCCTGATCTGGCCCGACCGCTGCGTGGCCTGGGACGCGCGCACCGTCGCCGACCTGGACGCCGATGCCCTGCATCAGGCCATGACCGGGCCGGAGGCACCCGTTCCCCATGCGGAAATCCTCATCATCGGCTGCGGTGCGGCGTTTGTGGCGCCGCCCAAGGGCCTGCGTCAGGATCTGCGCGCGCGCGGCATCGCCGTGGAATGGATGGACACGGGGGCGGCCTGCCGCACCTTCAACGTGCTGCTGGGCGAGGACCGCCGCGCCGCGGGGGCCATTCTGGCCGTCGATTGATGCGCCGCAGCACGGCTTCCCTTTGTATTCCTATTTCTGTATACTACCTGCCTTCCAGAAGGATTATCTGACTCCCAGAATGGGAAAACGATCCAGAAGGACTGCTCCTTTACGGAGCCGTACAGAGAAAATGACAGACGTAACCAAAGTGGGGGGCGTGGCTCCCCAGCTCGCAAACCGTCCTATCCCTCCATCGAAAAGCACCGATAAATCGGCCGCGACCGGCGACGACACCAAAGCCGGCGAAGCCAAGGGTGCGTCCGCGACCTTCAGCCTGCCCAGCGCCATTTCCGGTGGGGAGACAAAGGAGGTTTCGGCGGCGGAGGCGCTCAAGACGGTGTTCGCCAGCCTGAGCAAGGCATTCTCCGACGCCGAGGACAATCCTCCGGCCTCCGGTGCCGCGCTCGAAGCCCTGCTGTCCGACCTCAAGGTCGCGGCTCCCTTCCTTGACCGCGTGTTGGCGGCCCGCAAAAGCGAGCTGACCGCCGACGGTGATACGGAAGGGCTGAAGACCCTGGATGCCACCCTGGCCGAAGCCGAAGCATCGCTTGCCGATGCCCGGACCCAGCTTGAAGGCGTGGCGGAAGGGGTGCCGGACGAAGAGGTGGTCGAAGACCCCGCGGTGACCGCGGCGCTGAACGCCATTCTTGGCGAGGGGCGGGCCATTCCCGCGTTCTCCGCCGACGAATTGCGTGAAGGCCGCCAGGAATTCATCGGCATGGTGTTCGACGACATCGCCGATTCCATCGGCCGTCACCGCAGCGCGGGTGTGCAGGCGGCGTCCTATACGCTGAGCACCCTCGGCGGGGCCAGCCTGACGGCCTAAGCGGCAGTCTTTCCGTTAGTTGATCGCGGCCGCACCCTTGGGTGCGGACGATTTCGTGCGTCCGGGCGGCGGGGTGGCGGGTGGTCTGATTGTCGCCAGGACCGGGTATCAATGCGTCATTTCCAGCCGCTAGTTTTTCCGCCACGTCCAGGGTGGCACCGGGCTGGGTAGCTTCCACAGGCCCACGCGCTTCGATCGCGCCCATCTTTCAAGAGCCTCAAGCTTGTACTGCCGCTCGGGATCATGATGAGCATAGTGGCCACGCATAACCCAAGCGTGTCCTAGCATCACCATGCGCTCATTCACGTTGGTCCAGTTGTATGTCTTCTTGTCGCGCACCCAGATGGTTGCCAGCGTTCGTCCGTAGTGGTCCAGGCCGAACTCCTCAAGTAACACTGTCTGACCGCCGATCATCTTGATGAGCCCGGCTTTTGCGATGTCTCCTCACGGCTGGCCGTCCGCCTTCGGTCAATAGCGGACGACGCGGATCAAAAGAAAACGGGGCTGCCACTGGCAGCCCCGCTTCACGTCGGTATTCGGTTTTAAAGGCTTAGAACACGTTCTGCGCCGACACCATGGAATAGAGCATGGGGATCGAGAGCAGCGTGTTGGTGCGCGAGAACAGCATGGCCGTGCGCGCCGCCGCGGCCTTTTCCTCGGCCGTCGCTTCGACGATGCCCAGTGCTTTCTTCTGGTTCGGCCAGATCACGAACCACACGTTGAACCACATGATGATGCCGAGCCACATGCCGATGCCGATGGCGGTCGACTTGGCGACCCCACCCTGCAGGCCCAGGGTCATGGCGTCGACCAGATAGCCGTTCATGCCGGCCAGGATCAGCCCGGTGACAATGGTCGCCATGGCGCCCCAGCGGAACCAGAACAGGGCCGCCGGCGCGATGACCTTGCCGATGGCCGGTTTCTGTTCGTCCGGAATCTTCGGCATGTTGGGAATCTGGACGAAGTTGAAATACCACAGCAGACCGATCCACATGACGCCGGACAGCACGTGCAGCCAGCGGAACAGGAAGGCGACCCAGGCATGTCCGCCCGGCTGGCCTTCGCCGGTGATGCTGGCGACGGCGAGAACCATGAGAATGGTGAGAATGAAACCGGCGATCACCGTGTTTCGTAGATTTGACAGGATAGCGGCCATTGTCCGATCCTCCTTCGACTTGTTTGTCTATTAACCCCATTAAGCCCGGCGGTCGGGCTGAAAGCCCCAATAAACCCGCCCGCATGTCTCGGAATATAAGGCCTGACAGGGCCGCATCAACGATATTCCTCGTTCCGAATTCCGATTAGGGGCATATATCAAGGCGCACCGCGCCTTGCGCGACCCCTTCCAAAAGCCCCGGAAACGGGAGAAATTCACATCCATCATGGCAAATAACGCCGAATCATCGACCGTGATTCCGACCTCGGAGGCCCTGGCGCCGGTCATGGCCGACCTGCGCCGCGACGACCGCGACCGCTATCTGACGGCCCTGCTGGCGCCGCCGGAGGCCCGCGAGGGCCTGATCGCCCTCTACGGTTTCAACCTGGAAATCGCCCGCGTCCGGGAAACCGTGTCGGAGGAGCTGATCGGCCGCATGCGCCTGCAATGGTGGCGCGACCGTCTGGACGACATCTATGCCGGCACGCCGCCCAAGCATCCCGTGGCCGAGCCGCTGGCCTGGGCCGTCGCCCGGTTCGCCTTGCCCCGGGGCGTGCTGGAGGACCTGATCGCCGCCCGCGAGGACGACCTTGCGGGCGAGGCGCCGGCGGACCTGCCGGCGCTGGAGGATCACGCCCGGCGCACGGCCGCCCCGGTGGTGTCCCTGGCGCTGCGCGTGCTGGGCCAGGACAGCGGCCCCGCGGCGGCGGCGGCAACGGACGTCGCCCTGGCCCAGGCCCTGACCGGCATCCTGCGCGCGGTGCCTTTCCACCTGCGGGCCGGGGTCGTGCGCCTGCCGGGCGACCTGTGCCGCGCGGCGGGACTTGACCTGGACCGCCTGCGCGACCGTGGGCCTGTGGGGCAGGAAGCGGCGCTTGCCACGGTCGTCGCCCGCGTCGCGGACCGGGCCGGGGAGGCGCTGGCGGCCGCGCGCCGTCATCGGGTGCCGCGCCGCGCCCTGCCGGCGCTGCTGCCGGCACGTCTGGCGGCCCGCGACCTGAAACGCCTGAAACAGGCCGGGTTCGACCCCTTTGCGGGGTCTGTCATGCGGGTCGACGGTCTGCGCCCGCTGGTTCTGCTGATGGCCCGCCTTGGCGGGAAATTCTAGGACGTCGCGGAAGCTTGGGGCAGGGGGCATGAGCGACGGCAGCGACGAAGAAGTGCGGCGGGTTTTGGAGCGGGCGGAGTTCTATCTGAATTGCGGCCTCGCGGAAGACGCGGTTCGCCATCTGGAAGATGCTTTGGCCGTGGTCCCCGGCGATGCCCGTATCCAGGCGGCGCTCGCCCGTATCCGCCCGCCGGCGCCGGCGGGCGATGATCCGGCGGCCGCGTTTACCAAGGCCTATGCCGCCCGGGATTGGGGCGCCGCCACCGATGCGGTGCGGGTGTTGATCCGGACACGGCCCGACGATGCCCGCGCCTGGAACTCCCTGGCCACGGCGGAACGTCATCTTGGCAATTTCGACGCGGCCCTCGGCGCCCATGACCGCGCCGTCGCCTTGAACTCCGGGGCGCCGGGTCCCGCCCTGGCCCGCGCCAAGACCCTGTGGGAAGCCGGCCGCCTGACCGAGGCCGACGCCGCCTATGGGGCGCTGTTGCCCGGCCTGGACGAGGACGGGCCGCAGTATGCCGACGCCCGCATGTCCCAGGGCATGATCCGCATGACCCTGGGCGGCCCCGCCGCCGGGATCGAGGACTATGAGTGGCGCTGGCGGGCCGGGCAGATCGCCTTGCCCGAGGTGGCGCAGCCCTATTGGGACGGCACGCCCCAGCCGGACAAGCGAATACTGTTCTACGGCGAACAGGGGTTCGGCGACGCCATCCAGTTCGCCCGTTACGTGCCGCTGATCGCGGCGCGGTGCGCCCGCGTCGTCGTGCCCTGCAAGCCGGCGATCAGGCGCCTGATGGAAACGCTTCCCGGCGCGCCCGAGGTCTGCGGCGAGAAGGTTTCCCGGGACGCGTTCGATCTCTACGTTCCGGCCATGTCGGCGATGCGGCTGTTCGAAGATTTGCCCGGGGAGACGCCCTACCTCGCGGCGGCGGACGGCGACATCGCGCGTCTGCGCCCGCGGATCGGCAGTGGCGGCCTGCGTGTCGGCATCGCCTGGACCGGCAGCCCGACCAACGGCGGCGACTGGAAGCGGGCCATCGATCCGGCCCTGTTCGGGGGGCTGTCCCGGGTGCCGGGCGTCACCCTCCACAGCCTGCAGAAGGTCCGGGACGATACGCCGGAAATTTTCCGCGATCCGCCCGAAGGCACGGTCGACCTTGCCCCCATGCTGAATGATTTCGCCGATACGGCGGCGGCCATCGCCAGTCTCGATCTGGTGATCTCGGCCGATACCTCCGTCGCGCACCTGGCGGGGGCGCTGGCGAAACCGGTCTGGGTGATGCTGCCCAAGGTGCCGGACTGGCGCTGGATGCTGAACCGCGACGACAGCCCCTGGTATCCGACCATGCGGCTGTACCGCCAGGACGCCTTCGGCGACTGGCCGGGCGTCATGGCGCGGGTCGCGGCGGGTCTGGCGATGTTTGAACCGAAGGATCGGAAAAAGGTCGGGGGGCTTACTCGGCTGCTGCCCTGGCGCCGGTGATCCAGGCGTCCAGGTCGGCGAGTGCCCGTTCGGACAGCTTGATCTTGCGGTCGCGGCCGCGCGGGCGCTGCTTTTTCGGCAGGTCATCGGTGTCCAGCGGCGGGAACAGGCCGAAGTTGGCGTTCATGGGCTGGAAGGTATCGGCCTCGGCACCGACGGTGATGTGGTTCAACAGCGCGCCGATGGAGGTCGTGGCCGGCGGCAGGGCAGGCGCCGCGCCCTGGTGGTCGGCGGCGGCGAAGCGTCCGGCCAGCAGGCCGATGCCCGCACTTTCCACATAGCCCTCGCAGCCCGTGATCTGCCCGGCGAAGCGCAGGCGCGGTTGCGTCTTCAGGCGGAGCGCCGGGTCCAGCAGCCTGGGGCTGTTGATGAAGGTGTTGCGGTGAATGCCGCCGAGGCGCGCGAACTCGGCGTTTTCCAGCCCCGGGATGGTGCGGAACACGCGGATCTGCTCGCCGTAGGTCAGCTTGGTCTGGAACCCGACCATGTTGTAGAGGGTGCCCAGCGCATTGTCCTGGCGCAGCTGGACAACGGCGGCCAGACGCTTGTCCGGCGCGTTCGGGTTGGTCAGGCCGACGGGCTTCATGGGGCCGAAGGACAGGGTCTTGGGCCCCCGTTCGGCCATCACCTCGATGGGCAGGCAGCCCTCGAAATAGGGCGTGTCCTTTTCCCATTCCTTGAACTCGTGCTTTTCGGCGGCGAGCAGGGCGGCGATGAAGCCGTCGTATTGGTCGCGGTCCATGGGCAAGTTGATGTAGTCCTTGCCGTCGCCCTTATCGTAGCGGCTTTGGAACCAGGCGATGTCGAAGTCGATGGAGTCCTTATGCACGATGGGGGCGATGGCGTCGAAGAAGGCCAACTGGTCCTGGCCCGTCAACTCGCAGATCGCCTGCGACAGGCCGGGCGAGGTGAGGGGGCCGGTGGCGATGATGACGCTGGCCCAGTCCGCGGGCGGCAGGCCGTCGATCTCGCCCCGTTCGATGGCGATCAGCGGCTCGGCCTCCAGGGCCTGGGTCACGGCGGCGGCAAAGCCGTCGCGGTCGACGGCCAGGGCGGCCCCCGCCGGCACGCGGTGGCGGTCCGCCGTCTGGATGATGAGCGAGCCCAGCCGGCGCATCTCCTCGTGCAGCAGGCCGACGGCATTGGTCTCGAAATCGTCGGAGCGGAACGAGTTGGAACACACCAGCTCGGCCAGGTCCTGGGTTTTGTGGGCGTCGGTCGCGCGCAGGGGCCGCATTTCATGGAGCACCACGGGCACGCCGGCGCGGGCAAGCTGCCAGGCGGCTTCCGAGCCGGCCAGTCCGCCGCCGATCACATGGACCGGAGCGCCGTTTGCGGAGGATGTCGTCATGGCCCCTAGATAGACGTAAAAGGCGGTAGGAGCAATCTTGGCGATGTGCCAATGTTACCGGTCATGATGGACGTTTACCCTTCGTTTATCATGGGTTTTCTATAGTTTCCGGGCCGGGGAGGCACAGGCTGCCGCGCCGGATCAAGGGAGTAGGATACCTATGTCGTTGCAGAAGACGCGGGATTTCGGCGACCACACGTGGAAGAAGCTGTCGCAGCAGGAACTCGACGTGATTCTCGACAAGCACATGCTGTTCGCCAACGGCCGGACCGGTGGCGAGCGGGCGACGCTGTCCATGCACGACCTCAGCTATCTCGATCTGTCGCGGCGCAATCTGGCGCGCATCGAATGCGCCGGCACCCTGTTCTGCCATTGCGACCTGTCGGACACCAATCTTGAAGGTGCGGTTCTGTTCGCCGCCGACATGCGCTTCACCAACCTGAAACGCACGACCCTGGACAAGGCCGACATCCGGGGTGCTTGTCTCGCCGGCTCGAACCTTGAGGGCGCGTCGCTGATCGATGCCGACATGCGCGACGGCATCCTGCTGAAACCGCAGAAGGGCGGCGGCGACCTGATCCAGGTCGTCCATGAGGACGCCACCGGGGGCCTGGAAAAGGCCAACCTGCGCGGCGCCAACATGACCGGAGCCAAGGTCTCCGATTCCATGATCGTGCAGACGGACATGACCGACTGCATCCTGCGCCACGCCAAATTCATCCGCACCAACCTGTCGCTGTCGAATCTGACTGGCTGCGATCTGGAAGGCGCTGACTTCACCGACGCCAACCTGTCCGGCGCGATCTTTCACGGCGCCGTGTTCAACAACACCAATCTGGCCAACGCTGATTTGTCGGGGGCCGATCTGGTCGGCGCGATCTTCGACAACATGGACCTGACCAAGGTCAATCTCGACGTGGCCTATCTGGCCAAGCGTATCGAGGACATGGACGTCAGCCTGCAGGAAGCGGTCCTGATGCATGCGCGCTGGGTCGATTCCAGCGGGTCCGAAGGGCGGCGCGCGGTGTTTTCCAAGACCGACCTGACGGACAAGGACCTGTCCGGGGTCAATCTGGCGGCATCGGACTTTTCCTTCGCGATCCTGCAGCGCACGGATTTTTCGCGCTCCGAACTGCTGATGGCCGATCTGTCCTTCGCCGATCTGCGCAAGGCCAACCTAGCGCGCGCGGACCTGCGCGGCGCCAAGCTGAGCCGCGCCAATCTGGCCGAGGCCAACATGGTCGGCATCCTGTTGGGCGAGATCATCATTTCGACCAAGGCCCAGGGCGGCAAGGTACGGGCCAACCTGGATCACGCCATCCTGCGCGACGCCCAGATGAACGGCGCCGACCTGCGCAACGCGGACCTGGAATCGGCGGACCTGCGCGGCGCCGACCTGCGCGATGCCGACCTGCGCGGCGCCAGTCTGCTGGATGCGGATCTGACCAACGCCGATCTGCGCGGCGCCAACCTGTCCGGTGCCGACAAGCGCGGTGCGGTGGGTCTACCCAGCGGCATGGCCCGCGAAGACGACGTTATCGATTGATCCGCCCGCCGCAAGGCCGTAGAAACCATCCCCATGGAAACACCGAAATTCCAATTCGACGAAAGCACGATGATGAGCTTTGTGCTCATCATCCTGGCCTTCTATGTCGGTCGCCAGCTTCCGCGCTGGATGGCTGGCGTGCCGTATGTGAAGCCGGACGAGGCCAAGGCGCAGCTTGATGGGGATCCGGACATCCTGGTGATCGACGTGCGCTCGCCCAGCCAGTTCACCGGCAAGGACGGGCATATCAAGGATGCCCTGAACCTGCCGCTGATCGACCTCATGGGCCGCATCAAGCAGATCAAGGCCGATCTGGCCGATTATGCCGAGACGCCGGTGCTGGTGGTCTGCAAGACCGACCAGTTGTCGGCCCGCGCCGCCCGCATCCTGCGCAAGAACGGCCTGACCAAGGTCGCCGTGCTGGCCGGCGGGCTCAAGGCTTGGAAAAAGGCGGGGCAGCCGGTGACGGTTGCCTGACAGGCCGGGCGTTTGAAATAGCGGGCAATTGACCGCCCCCAAGACCCTGTGACACCCTGTGCGTCCTTCATCCACCGACGGACGACCGCCATGACGACCCCCGACGTTGACGCTCTCGCTGAACAGGTGCCCGACGGGGCGCTGTTGGCCCTGCCGCCCGATTACAGCTTCGTGCCCATGGCGCTGATCCGGGCCCTGATCCGCCGCGGCGTCAAGGACCTGCATGTGCTTGCCGTGCCGATTTCGGGCATGGCGGCGGACCTTCTGATCGGCGCCGGCTGCGTGCGGCTGATGGAAGCGGCGGCGGTCAGTCTGGGCGAGGCGGGGCTGGCGCCGTGCTTCACCCGCGCCGTGCAGGACGGCAGCCTGAAGATGCGGGACAGCACCTGTCCCGCCATCCACACGGCCCTTCAGGCCTCGGAAAAGGGCGTGCCGTTCATGCCGCTGGGCGGCGTCATCGGCTCCGACATCGTCGCCTACCGCGACGACTGGAAGGTGGTCGACGATCCCATGGGGGCGGGCAACGGTCGGATTTTGCTGCTGCCGGCGATCAAGCCCGACGTCGCGCTGGTCCATGCGCCGCTCGCCGACAAATACGGCAACGTCTGGGTCGGCAAGCGCCACGAGCTGTTCACCATCGCCCATGCGGCCAAGACGACGCTCGCGACCTATGAAGACATTCACGACGGCGATCTGACGGCCGATCCCGTGCTGGCGGCGGGCACCATCCCGGCCATGTACATCGGCGCCACGGCCCAGGTGCGGGAAGGGGCCAAGCCCCTGGGCCTTGCCGGCTGTTATGCCATCGACATGGACCACATCCGCGGCTACGCCAAGGAAGCGCGCAGCCAGGAAGGCTTCGACGCCTATCTCAAGCGCGAGGTTCTGGGCGGACAGGCGGAGGCCGCATCATGAGCGAAGCCTATTCCTCCGAAGAATTCCTGATTTCCGTCGTCACCCGCCTGCTGCCCGAACGCGGCAACGGGGCCATTGGTGCTGCCTCGCCCATTCCCGGCGCCGCCGCCCTGTTGCAGCGCGAGTTGACCGGCGGGGCCTTCCGCGTGTCGCTGATCCACGGCATCACCAACAACCCGTTCACGGACGGCGGGCGCGAGCTGTTCGACGCGGCCGGGCAGGGGCGCATCGACGTGTTCTTCCTGGGCGGCGTGCAGATCGACGGCCAGGCCAACCTGAATCTGGTCGGCACCGGCGCATACCCGGCGCTCGACCGCCGCTTTCCGGGCTCGTTCGGGTCGGCCTATATGTACTTTACCGTGCCGCGGGTCATCCTGTTCCGCCCGGAACACACGCGCCGGGTGTTCGTCGACAAGGTCGATTTCATCAGCGCCCCCGGCGTCAGCCCGCCCGACGTGCACCGCCCCGGCGGCCCGCACGCCCTGGTCACGGAACTTTGCGTCATGTCCTTTGACCGCGCCCGCGCGCGGTTCCGTCTGGAAAGCGTTCATCCGGGGCATAGCGTAGAGGAAGTGCGCGACAACACGGGCTTCGATTTCGACGTGCCTGACAGCGTGCCGACCACGCCGGAGCCGGAGCCCGAGAGGCTGGACATCCTGCGCACCAAGATCGGCCGCGAGGTCGCCGGAACCTATCCGGACTTCGCCGAAAGGGTGCTTGGGTACCGCGCGCAGGCATCTGCCTGAAGCCGCGCCGGGAAGCGGCGGAGGTACCCCTCAATTCCAGATTCCGCGCGTTTATGGTGAGGCGGAACCTTTCCGTGGCCCTTTGTCAGCGCGGCCTTCGCCCTATTAACCCTGTCCTTTCAATGGGTAATGGGGCGGGGATGGCTGGTTTCTCTATAGTATTTATTTTTGCCCTTTCCTGTGCCATATTTTAAGCGCTGACAGAACGTCGCAATTCAGAGCGGAGAAACGCTATGATTGATCAAGCTTCAAATCTCGCGTCATTTCCTTTGACGCTTGCGAAGCAGGTTTCTCAGAGTACCGAGAACCTGCTTCAACAAACTCGACAAGAGGTCGAGGAAGCTGTCGAGAGTGGTTTCCGTTCTGAGGAACGGCAATCACTCGAAGAATCGACCTCTCCTTCGGCGGCCACTCAGCCGTCCCAGGACAGCAACTCCTCTGGTGAAGACCGCGGAAAAGACCCCGCGAACACGCCTACCGACGGCGGCAGCAATGCCGACGTTGCCAGGGGCAATGTCGTCAACGATGTTGCCTGACACTCTTGCTCCCCCATTGTTTGGGGGGGGTGGCAAATCCCCGTCCCTCGGGGCGTTCTTGTCTCAACCCTTGGAGACGTTCTGAAGGCACGGCTGAGCTCCCCCGGGAAACCCCGGGGGGGCTCTTCCTTTTCAGCACGGCGAATACGGCACGGCCGTTCAGGGCAATGCGGTCCGCAACGGATGTTTCATCCATTGAAATGAGGTTTCATTTACTTCCGGCTTGGCGCTGTGCACTTTGCCGTGCCCCTGCGGTCCGGCCATATGTCCCGGACAGGGGGCCAACCGGCAAAGGAGACACACCGTGGACTTTCGACTGACCGATGATCAGCGCCAACTGCAAGAGGCCGCCCGCGCGTTCGCGCAGGGCGAAATGCGCGATGTCGCCCGCACCCTTGAACAGGAAGACAAGGCGCTGCCCGCCGAATGGATCAAGCGTTACGCGGAAATGGGATTTCTCGGCGTCAACGTGTCGGAAGATATGGGCGGCCTCGGCCTGGGCAATCTGGAAGCCCTGATCGTGCTGGAGGAATTCGCCAAGGTTTCGCCCGCCGTCGCCTTTCCCATCTTCGAAAGTTCCGTCGGCCCGGTGCGCGCGGTCGAGCACTTCGCAAACGCTGACCTCGCCAAGCAGATCGTGCCCAAGGTCTGTTCCGGCGAGATGGTCGTCGCCGTCGCCATGTCCGAGCCCGAGGCCGGGTCGGCCCTGACCGACCTGAAGACCCGGGCCGAGATTTCGGGCGTCAGGATCGTCCTTAACGGCCAGAAGCGCTGGTGTTCGGGCGGCGGCCATGCCGACGCCTATGTGGTCTACTGCAAGCTGTCCGACGCCCCCGGCGCCAAGGGCATCGGCGCCGTGCTGGTGGAAAAGGGGGCCAAGGGTCTCAGCTTCGGCGCGCGCGAGCGGCTCATGGGGTTTCGCGGCGTGCCGTCGGCCGACATCTTCTTCGACAACGTCGAGGTCCCAGAAGCCAACCTGATCGTCCCCGCCGGCGGCTTCAAGCAGCTGATGGAAGCCTTCGACCTGGAACGCTGCGGCAACGCCACCATGTGCCTGGGCATCGCCCAGTCGGCGCTGGACGAAGCGCTTGCCTATGTTCAGGAGCGCAAGCAGTTCGGCAAGCCGCTGGTCGAATTCCAGGCCGTGCAGATGAAGCTGGCGGAAATGGCCCTGCGCTGCGAGGCCTCGCGCCTGTTGATCTGGCGGGCGGCGCAGAACGCCGCCGACGGCCTGCCGTCGATCCTCGACTCCTCCCTGGCCAAATGCTTCGCCAACGAGATGGTGCGTGACGTCACTGGGGCGGCCATGCAGGTCATGGGCGCCTACGGCTATTCCAAGGAATTCGACATGGAACGCCGCATGCGCGACGGCTGGGGCTGGGGCATCGCCGGCGGCGCCATCGACATCCAGAAGGTCAACATCGCCGCCGCCCTGGTCGGCCGCCGCTTCGACCAGCGGCGCTAGAAAGGACAACACAATGGCCGGACCTCTCGACGGTATCCGCGTTCTCGACTTCTCGCGCGTTCTCGCCGGGCCTTGGTGCGCCATGATCCTGGGCGACCTGGGGGCCGAGGTGATCAAGGTGGAAAGCCCGGAAGGCGACGACGTGCGTCATTTCGGCCCGCCGTTCGAGGCCGGTGAAAGCGCCTATTTCCAGGTCACCAACCGCAACAAGCAGAGCATCGTCATCGACCTGAAGACGGAACAGGGCAGGGCCATCGCCCGCGATCTGGCGATGAAAAGCGACATCGTGGTCGAGAACCTGCGGCGCGGCGCCATGGAGAAATACGGCCTGGGCTACGAACAACTGCGCGCCGACAACCCGGGGCTGATCTATTGCTCCGTATCCGGCTACGGGCGCACGGGGCCGGCGGCGGAACGCGCCGGTTATGACTTCCTGATCCAGGCGGAAAGCGGCCTGATGTCCCTGATCGGCGGCGCCGATCAGCCGCCCATGAAGGTGGGCGCGGCCGTGACCGACATGGTCGCGGGGCAGGATGCGGTCGCCGGCGTGCTTGCGGCCCTGTTCCACCGGGAACGCAGCGGCAAGGGCCAGCACGTGGACATCGCCTTGTTGGACAGCGCCGTGGCGCTGCTGGCCAATCAGGGGGCGGCCTATCTGATGACCGGCGACCGGCCCCAGCGCCTGGGCAACGACCATCCGTCGGTCTGTCCCTACCGGCCGTTCGACACGGCAGACCATCCCTTGGCCCTGGCGATCGGCGCCGACCGCCAGTTCCGCAAGCTGGCGGCGGCCCTGGGCCATCCCGACATGGCCGATGATCCGCGCTTCGCCACCAACCGGGCGCGGGCCGAAAACCGCGTCGCGCTTTACGAGATCATGGAGGCGGCGTTCCGCACCAAGGGCCGCGATGCCTGGCTGGTCGATCTGCATGCGGCGGGCCTGCCCGCCGGCGCCATCCGCACGGTGGACGAGGTGCTGGAAGCGCCGGAAGTCCACGCCCGCGACATGGTGGTCGAGGTCGACCACGTGACCATCGGCCGCGAGCGAATCATCGGCTCGCCGCTCAAGTTGTCGGAAACGCCGATCAGCGTGCGCTTCGCGCCGCCGACCCTGGGCCAGCAGACGGCGGAAGTTCTTAAGGACGTGCTGGGCTGGGATGGGGCCGAGGCCGACGATTACGCGGTGCGCGTGCGTCCCTAAAAGCCCCCTCACCCTGACTCTCCCCCCGGTGACGGGGGAGAGGGAACGCACGCAATGGCCCTGGCATTTACGCGAGGATCGCCGAAATTCAACTCCCTCTCCCCCCAGGGGAGAGGGTTGGGGTGAGGGGAATCAGTCGCTACGCTGCAGGCAGCTGTGGAACGACCGGCGCTTGGCGCGGGCTGCCCCTTCGCGGCCGTCGTCGGACAGCCGCTTTTCCTCGCGCAACAGGCGCAGGCAATCGATCTGATCGGGCCGCGTGTCGGCGGGGTCGGTCTGTGCCTTCATGCCGTCGATGCCGTCCCGCGAGCGCACGGCGCCGCCATAGGTCTCGCGCCCCGTTGCGTTGCGGTAAAACAGTTCGTCCGGATGAACCCAGAAGCCGTGCTGCGTGGGGCACCAAGTCTCGGTGATCACACCGCCGGGGTTTTCTGTCCTGACCCTGCGGCAGTTCTCCGCATCGGGGGGGCCGACAAGGGTGGCCGTGCCCGTGGCGCCGTCGGGGCTGTGCCAGGAACGGGGCGTGTCGACGTCATCCGCCGCCAAAACGCCCTGGATCGCCGCCTGTCGGGCCTGCATGTCCTGAAAGGTCAGGCTGTGCTCCGGCGCAGTTGCGCAGGCGGACAGCAAAAGCGCGGCAAGAAGCGCGGTCGGGGCCAACAGGGCGGTACGGTGACAATACCCGGTCATGACCGACATATAGGCAGGTTGCGGCGGCGGTTCTAGGATGACGGACCCTTGGGGCACAGGGCGGCGCCCAGGACCGGGCCGTGATTGGCGGCCTGCACCAGGATCGCGCAGCCCATGCCGCCGGCGGCTGCGTCGCCGGGCAGGTCGAGGGCCGTCTGCGCGCCGTGCCAGGTGCCCAACTTGCGGATTTCGCGCACGATATGGCGGCTGACCAGCACCTTGCCGTGATTTTCTCCCTTCTGGACCGCGGTCTCGGCACGGTCCAGGAAACGGACGAGAATGATATCGGCCGCGCCTGTGGCGCCTCCGGAGACCGCTGCCCGCAACCCGCCGCCTTGGGCGGTGACGGCGACGGCGAGTTTGCCCGTCGCCTTGGCCGCCTTGTCCATGAGGTCGGAGATCTGACCGCGGTGCGATCCTATCCCCTCAAGCCGCCCGTCGATGATCATCTGCGGGGTATAGACGCCGGACTGGCGGCGAATGGCGGCGTTGTAGAGGCGCTGGCGTTGCGTGTGTTCCGGCGCCGAGAACGGATCCTTCCACTTGCCGTGCCACATGTAATTCAGGCTGTCCCAGTAATCGACGTGGAATTCCAGGGCGACCACATCGGCGCGGTCGGCCAGTTCGCCCAGGAAAGCCTCCGCCGGCGGGCAGGAATAGCAGCCCTGGGACGTGAACAGTTCGACGACCACGGGCTTTCTGTCCTGGGCCGGGGCGGGGGCAGGGGCGGTGACGAGCGTCACAGCGAGGGTCAGGGCAGCGAATATAAGATGTTTCATGGATGCGTTCCCGGTTGTCTGATCGGATGATTGGGGAACGCGAATCCCGTGTCAATTTAACCCCATTCGGCGTATGCTCAAATGATGGTGAGCCAAGTTCACAATTCTACGGCGGCGCTGCCACGCCCGACCACGCTCGGCGAAAAGCTGATCCGCGAGGCGCGTGAGACATTGGCAAATCCGGGGAAATCCCTGGGCGGACGCACGGTCGAAGACCGCGTCGACCTGTCGACGGTCGACATCGGTGGCGGTCACAAAGCCGTGAACCTTGCTCGCGGCGGCCAACTGGCCGAAGAGATGCGCAGCGCCAAGACGGAAGACCTGGCCGAGAAACTGGACCGCGGTCTGGCCGAAGGCTTTCATGTCGGCAACCTGTTCCGAAATGTATTCCGTGGCCTGTTTGCCGCGTTCCGCGCCCGCTTCTGATTTCCCATTCGCGTGATCACACGGTGCCTGCCGTTCGGCGGGCTTGACCTTTTTCGCCGCCTTTGGCACGAGAGAGCACGCGCGGCCCGGGTTTCGGTAACGCCGCCGTGCCACAGGACATGCCATGACATCCGCCGAACACTTTTTGCCGTCGCGCGCCCGCGCGATGATGACGCAACTCCCCCTGATCCGCATGCTGTCGCGGGTGACGACGCCGCGCCTGGCGGCGCTCGGCATGTCGCCCAATCAGGCGACGGCCCTGGGCCTGGCCTCAGGCCTTGCCGCCGCCGCCTGTTTCGCGCTCGGCACGCCTTTGGTGCAGGTGCTGGGGGCAGGGATGTTCTTCCTCTACTACCTGTTCGATTATTGTGACGGTGAACTGGCCCGTCTGCTCGGCAAGGGGTCGCGGTTCGGCGCCGCCTTCGACGACTTTACCGATTGGGTCGTCCATGCCGCCTTCTTCCTGGCCGTCGGCTATCACGCGATGGCGGAGGCCGGGGATACGGTCTGGATGTGGCTGGGGGCGGCGGCGGCCCTCGGCGGCACGATCAGCGCGGCCCTGCCGCTGGTGCTGGGCGGCGTGCCGGAAGGCGAGACCCAGGTCGCGCGGCTGTCCGACCTGGACAGCGACGCGGGATGGCGCGACGTCGCCGTGTTCGCATTCCGCGGCTTGGCGCGCGCGGATTTCTGGCTGATCGTGGCGGGGCTGGCGCTCGGCGGCTGGCTGTGGGTTCTGCTGCCCGCCGCCGCCATCGGCGCCCAGGTTTTCTGGCTGCTCTACCTCAGCAAGTCGGCGCGGCGTATCCTCACCTGACGCGCCGCCGATCGCCTATTGGGCGTAGGTCCGGTGCGGCATGCCGAGGTCGAGGGTCAGATCCGTCGGCGGGATGAAATAGTCCTGGTAGTACATCGCCGCGCCATCCATCGAATACCCCACGACGTTCAGCACGGATGCCCGCTCGCCCTCGGGCCAGCGGCATTTCAGGGAAATATCCGCGGGCGGATCCTCGAACCGCATCAACTGCCGGCCCCGCTGCACGGCGAGATGCTGTCCCCTGGCCATCATGTCCTTCAGGTTGATGCCGTTCAATTCAGTCATGGGCGTGTCGACCAGTTCCGGAAAACGGTCGGCCAGGGCATAGAACAGGTTGTACACGTCGAATTGGTCGGCGATCACCATCACGCGTTCGATCCGGACGACTTTGTCCGTCGTCTGGCCCAGGTCGGCGGACCAGGGGCCGTGGTCGGCGGTGACGTCCCGGTGCAGCACGCGGGTGGCGACGGGCAGGAAACTGCCGGGCGCCCCCTCGGCGTTCAGGAACCGCATGTGCCAAGGTTCATGGATCGGGCGGCTAAGGTCCGAGACCACGCTGCCGCTGCCCCGCCGTCGCTGGATGACCCCGGCGTAGGCGAGATTGCGCAATGCCCGCTGTACCGTCCCCAGGCTGCAGGGCGTGGTCTGCACCAGTTCCGCCTCCGTCGGCAGGCGGGCCCCCGCCGTCCAGAAACCGTCCATGATCGATTCCGTGAAGGCGCGGGACAGCTTCTCGTGCTTCGGCAAATCCGATTGGTCCGACCAATAGCGTTTGACGAAATCCTCGGTCTTGCGCGTCGAAAAGCCAGCCATCTGTTTCCCCTTCAGCTGCCGCAGCGAATCACTTGCCCATCTTCCCCAGCCAACGCCGGCGGGACAAGGCGGCATTGACATGGTAAATTACTATGATGTAATTACTATATTCTTATTTCAAGGCACGGTCCGCAGATATCCGCCGTCGCCGAAGCAAAGGAGGGCCAACGAGCCCTCGAGATTGGGAGGACTATCATGTTCAAGAAGATTACCGGTGCCGCCGCGGCGGCGCTGATCGTTCTGTCCGGCACGTCGATCGGTGCCGATGCGGCCGAGCGCCTGTCCCTGTCGTCCTGGGGCAGCCCCAAGCACTATCAGGTGGCGCAGTTCGTGCCGAACTTCCAGAAGCTGTTGAAGGAAAAGTCCGGCGGCGATATCCGCCTGAAGACCTTCGCCGGCGGCGAGATGGTGAAGCAGCAGTTCGTGGCCACCGCCGTGCCCCAGGGCACCGTCGACATTTCCCTGACGACCCTCGACAACTGGTCCGGCCGCGTGCCCGACGTGGGCATCCTCACGACGCCGCTGTGGGACAAGTCCATGGCCTGGACCCGCGACAACCTGAAGCCCGGCAATCCGATCTTCGATTACTTCGACGCCAAGCTGCGCAAGGAAGGGGCCCTGATCATCGCCATGTTCGATATCGGCCCGCCCGTCGTCAGCACCAACTTCAAGATCGAAGGTCCGGACTCGTTCAAGGACATGCCGATCCGCGCCTATTCCAAGGGCTCGGCGCAGGTTCTGCAGGCGCTGGGCGCCGCGCCGACGATCATGGGCGTGGGCGATGTCTATTCCGGTCTGCAGCGCGGCACGGTCAAGGGCGCCATGGGCGGCCTGGGCGGCGCGGTCGGCCTCAAGCATTTCGAGGTCACGTCCAACATGTTCGTGCCGAACGGGGTGATGGGCACGCTCATCCACGCCTATGTCATGAACAAGGAAAAGTTCGAGAAGATGTCGCCGGCCAACCAGAAGGCGGTGATGGAAGCCGCCGCCGAGGCCCGCGACCACATGCAGCAGTTCGCTATCGACAAGCTGGCCAGCCTGCTCGACACCGTGCGCAAGAACGGCAACGAAGTGACGGCGGTGGAGCCGGGCAGCGACCTTTGGAACAAGTTCGCCAAGCGTCTGGAGCCGTTGACGGCCTCCGCGAAAGAGCAATACTCCAAGGAAGTGCAGAGCCTGCTCACCAAGAACTGATGCGTTCGGGGACGGGCCGTGTCCGCGGCCCGTCTCTCGCATCCTCTTTCCGTTTTCAATGACCGCCCCAAAGGAGAGGCCCGCGTGATGATCGGATTGTTCCGAACAATCGGTCGAGGCATGACCGCCGTCTCGATCACCCTGATGATCCTGCTGTGCGTTCCGATCACCTATGAGGCCATTGCGCGGTTCTTCAACGCGCCGACGATCTGGGTTTTCGAAACCACGCTCTACGCCTTCATCCTCCTCGGGTTTTGCGGCAACGCCCTTGCCGTGCAATCCGGATCGCACTTCCGCGTGGTCATGCTGCGGGAAATCTTCCCCGCGAAACGCCGGATGTTTGATCTCATCGCGCAGCTGTCGACGCTGGCCTTCGGCGTTCTGATCATCGCGACGGGCGGCTACTTCGTCTGGTATTCGGCGTCCAACGCCATCCTGTCGGCGACCTTGCTGGAAGTGCCTCTGTGGATTCCGCAACTGGCGGTACCGCTCGGCGGCATCGGGCTGGTCATGCAAACGATTGTCCAGATGGCCACCGGCGAAGCGCCGGTCGGCGACGCCCACGGGATCGGGGAATAACCGATGCTGATGGATTTCATCTACGACAACGTCGGCTTCATCGCGATCTTCCTGCTGTTCTTCCTGATGGTGCTGTCCGTCCCGGTCTTCGTGTCCATGGGGCTGGCGGCCTTCGCGGCGGCGCTGCTGGTCGAGGATCCGTTTCTCGCCTTCCGGAACTTCATCAACATCTCCTGGCAGGGGGCCTCGATCTTCGAGCTGATCGCCCTGCCGCTGTTCATCTTCACCGGCACGATCATGCAGCGGACCGACGCCGGGCGGGACCTGTTCGAGGTCACCAAGGCCTGGACGGGATCGATCCCCAACTCCCTGGGCGTGGCGACCATCGCCGCCTGCGGCATCTTCGCCGCCATTTCCGGATCGTCCGTGGCGACCGCGGCGACCGTGGGCCTGGTGGCGATTCCGCTGCTGCTCGAGGAAGGCTATGGTGAGCGCCGGGCCGGCGGTTTCGTGGCCGGCGGCGGCACCCTCGGCATCATCATTCCGCCGTCGATCCCGCTGATCCTCTACGGCGTGATCACGGAAACCTCCATCGGCCAGCTGTTCATCGGCGGCGTGGTGCCGGGCATCATCATGATGAGCCTGTTCACCCTCTACGTCATGCTGTCGCGGCCCCGGGTCATGGTCACCCATTCGATCAGCCTGGAGGAACGCATGGCCATCACCCGGCGGTCCCTGGGCGTGGTGCTGCTGCCGGTCGTCATCATCGTCGCGATCTATACGGGCGTGTTTACCCCGACCGAGGTCGGCGCCCTGTCGGTGCTCTATGTCTGCGCGCTGGGCTTCGCGCAGAAGAAGCTCAGCTTCGCCGACCTGAAGGCCGCCGCCGTCGTCGCGACGGGGGCGACCACCATGCTGTTCATGCTGATCGTGTTCGGCCAGTACTTCGCGCACTTCCTGACCTTCGAACAGGTGCCGCAGGCCATCGCCGCCGCGATCATCGAAAACGCCAGCGGCATCTGGGCCATCACCCTGATGATCATGGCCTATATCGTTCTCGGGATGTTTCTCGAAAGCGCGGCCATGCTGCTGATCTCGATCCCGATCTTCTTCCCCGTCGCCGAACAGCTGGGGATGGATCCGATCGTGTTCGGGATTTTCGCGGCGATCTCCATGGAGATCGCGCAGATTTCGCCGCCGATCGGCGTCAACCTGTTCACCATCCACGGCATTTCCAAAATCGATCTTTGGAAGCTCGCGCGCGGCGCGTTGCCGTTCCTGCTGATCCAGATCGGCATGCTCTACCTCGTATACCTGGTGCCGGAAGTCGTTTTGTGGCTACCGAATTCGATGAAATAGGAGACCCAGCCTTGAAGTTGACGGATGAAGAAAAGGCCATGCTGGCCGGCGAAATGGGCGCAGCGAAGCAGTGGGCCATCGACCATCAGGTCAAGGTCGGCGGCATGTTCGACGCGGCCGACCTGGTGCCGGTCAGCCAGGCCCACATGATGGCGGACCCGGAATCCCTGGGCGAAGCCGGCGGCGATTTCCTGGAGGACATGGTGGCCAAGGGGGCGCGGGTCGCGATCCCGATGATCACCGACCCCCGGGGCGTCGACCTCAACCATTACCGGCCCCTGGGCCAGTCCGAGGAAATGGCCACGCTGGAACGGCGCATGATCGCCGCCTGCGAAAAGATGGGCATCCTCATGACCAACACCTGCGTCAACTATCAGACGATCATGCCGCCGGTGCTGGGCGACCATGTCGCCTACGGCGATACGGGCGTGGTGATCTATTCCAACAGCATCTGCGGCGCGCGCTCCAACTTCGAGGGCGGGCCCTCGGCCCTGGCCGCCGGGCTGACCGGCCGCACGCCGCGCTATGGCCTGCACCTGGACAAGAACCGCCAGGCGACCCGCCGCTTCGTGGTCCGCGAACAGCCGAAGGAACTGACGGACTGGGGCGTGCTCGGCGCCCTGGTCGGCAAGCTTGCCGGCTCCTACTGGGCCGTGCCGGTGATCGAGGGGCTGGAGGTCGTGCCGACCTCGGACGAGGCCAAGCACATGGGCGCCGCCATGGCGAGTTTCGGCTCGACCCCGCTGTTCCACATGGCCGGCATCTCGCCGGAGGCGCAGACCCTGGCCGATGTCGGCGGCGACAAGCTGCCGGCCGAAGACATCACCAAGGCGGACCTGGATGCGCTGCGCGCCGGGTTCGGCGGCACGGGCGACAAGATCGACGTGGTCGTGTTCGCCGCCCCGCAGTTGTCCATCGTCGAGATGCAGGCCCTGGCGACGCTTTGCGCCGGGAAGAGGTTCAAGTCGGCGGTGATCGTCTGCACCTCGCCGCAGGTCTATCCGGATGCGACCCGCATGGGCCTGATCGACACCATCGAAGACGCGGGCGCCAAGGTTCTGGAAGGCACCTGTTTCTACAACCAGTACGCCCGCGAGATCGGCGAGGCCAACGGCTGGACGCGGCTGCTCAGCAACTCCGCCAAGATCGTCAACATCATCAGCGGCTACGGCTACACCCCGGCGCTGGCGAGCATGGAAAAATGCGTCGCGTCGGCCGTTGCAGGAGAAATCGTATGACCAAGGAACTGAAGTGCCACAAGGGCATCGGCGACAAGGTGCAGGGCATCGCCCTGGTGGCCGACGACAACTTCTCGGCCCGCTATGACCTGGACCGCAAGAAGGGCGTGTTTTCCCGCCCGGCCCACAAGCTGTGCGGTGAATCCTACCACGACAAGATCCTGGTCCTGAACACGTCCAAGGGCGGCGTGGCCTCGGCCTGGATGCTCCACGAAATGAAGTCGCGGAACATCTGCCCCAAGGCGATCCTGTTCAACACGGCCAACACCATCCTGGCCCAGGGCGCGGCGCTCGCCAACCTGACCATGTGCGACCGCTTCGTTGACGGCGACGTGACCACGCTGATCAAGACCGGGGACGAGGTCATCGTCGATCCGGAAAACGGTGTGGTGACGGTGCTGAACGGCTAGGCGGCCCACCTGCCTGCAATTCGGGCCTGATGCGCCTTCCCGAAATGGGAAAGGCCGTCAGGCCCGCTTCTTTTCCGGCTTCTTGTCCAGATAGGGAGCCAGGTACTGACCCGTGAAGCTGCCCTTGGCGCGGGCCACGTCTTCGGGCGTGCCCTGGGCGACCAGCTTGCCGCCCTTGGTCCCGCCCTCGGGCCCCAGGTCGATGACCCAGTCGGCGGTCTTGATGACTTCCAGATTGTGTTCGATCACCACCACCGTGTTGCCCTGGTCGACCAGGGCGTGCAGGACCTCCAGCAGCTTCTTCACGTCGTCGAAGTGCAGGCCGGTGGTCGGCTCGTCCAGGATGTAGAAGGTCTTGCCCGTGGCGCGTCGCGACAGTTCCTTGGCCAGTTTCACGCGCTGGGCCTCGCCGCCGGACAGGGTCGTCGCCTGCTGGCCCAGGTGGATGTAGCCCAGGCCCACGCGCTTCAGGGTTTCCATCTTGTCGCGGATCGCCGGCACGGCCTTGAAGAACTCGGCCGCTTCCTCGACGGTCAGGTCCAGGACCTCGGCGATGGATTTGCCGCGGAACTTGATGTCCAGGGTTTCCCGGTTGTAACGCTGGCCCTTGCAGACGTCGCAGGTCACGTAGACGTCGGGCAGGAAGTGCATTTCGATCTTGATCAGGCCGTCGCCCTGGCAGGCCTCGCAGCGCCCGCCCTTGACGTTGAAGGAAAACCGCCCGGCCTTGTAGCCGCGGGTCTTGGCGTCGGGCAGGTTGGCGAACCAGTCGCGGATCGGCGTGAAGGCGCCCGTATAGGTCGCCGGGTTGGAGCGCGGCGTGCGGCCGATGGGCGACTGGTCGATGTCGACGACCTTGTCGATGAATTCGAGGCCGTCCAGGGCGTCGTGCTCGCCGGGATGCTCCCGCGCCCCGTTCAGGCGCCGGGCCAGGGCCTTGTACAGGGTTTCGATCACCAGGGTGGACTTGCCGCCGCCGGACACGCCGGTGATGCAGGTCAGGGTGCCCAAGGGGAAATCGACGTCCAGGTTGGCCAGGTTGTTGGCCTTGGCCCCCCGCAGCTTCAGGGCCTGACCCGTCTTGCCCGGACGGCGCCGGGCGGGCAGGGGGATCTGTTCGATCCCGGTCAGGTACTTGCCGGTCAGGCTGTCCGGCGAAGTCATGATGTCCTCGGCCGTGCCCGTGGCGACCACATGGCCGCCGTGCACGCCGGCGCGGGGGCCCATGTCGATGATCCAGTCGGCGGCGCGGATGGCGTCCTCGTCGTGTTCGACGACGATCACCGTATTGCCCAGGTCGCGCAGGCGGAACAGGGTCGCCAGCAGGCGTTCGTTGTCGCGCTGGTGCAGACCGATGGACGGTTCGTCCAGCACGTAGAGCACGCCGGTCAGGCCGGAGCCGATCTGCGACGCCAGCCGGATGCGCTGGCTTTCGCCGCCGGACAGCGTGCCGGACGAGCGCGCCAGGCTGAGGTATTCCAGCCCCACGTTCATCAGGAAGCCAAGGCGTTCGTTGATCTCGCGCAGGATGCGCCGGGCGATCTCCTTGTGCTGGCCGACCAGCTTGTCCTCCAGCCCGGCGAACCAGGCATGGGCCTCGGCGATGGACTGGTCGGCGACCTGGGAGATGTTGAGGCCGTCGATCTTGACCGCCAGCGCCTCGGGCTTGAGCCTGAGCCCGCCGCAGTCGGAACAGGTGGTCACTGTCTGGAAGCGCGACAGTTCGTCGCGCACCCAGCTTGAATCGGTTTCGCGCCAGCGCCGCTCCATGTTGGGGATCACGCCCTCGAAAGGCTTGGTGATGTCGTAGGACCGCTTGCCGTCGTGATACTTCATGGTCACGTCGGTGGCGCCGGACCCGAACAGGATGACCTCCTTCACCTTGGCGGGCAGCTTGTTCCAGGGTGCCGCCAGGTCGAATTCGAACTGGGTGCTCAGGCTTTTCAGGGTCTGATCGTAATACTTGGACGACGAATTGGCCCAGGGGGCGACGGCGCCGCTGGCTAGGGTGCGTTTTTCGTCGGGGATGACCAGTTCCGGGTCGAAGAACATTTCCGTGCCCAGGCCGTCGCAGGCCGGGCAGGCACCGAACGGGTTGTTGAAGGAAAACAGCCGGGGTTCGATCTCGTCGATGGTGAAGCCCGACACGGGGCAGGCGAAGCGGGCCGAGAACACCGTGCGTCCGGCCGGCACATGGTCCTGGATGCCGCCCTTGCGGGCCCCTTTCTTGGACTTGTTGGTTTCCTTGGATGAGGCGTCACCCTTGGCGGCGTCGGCGTCGTCCGCATAGGCGATGCCGTCGGCCAGTTCCAGCGCCGTTTCCAGGCTGTCGGCGAGGCGCGCCTCCAGCCCTTCGCCGACCACCACGCGATCGACCACGACCTCGATGTCGTGCTTGAACTTCTTGTCCAGGTCGGGCGCGTCTTCGATGTCGAAGAGTTCGCCGTCAATGCGGATGCGCTGAAAGCCCTTCTGCGCGAAGGCGGCGATTTCCTTTTTGTATTCGCCCTTGCGGCCGCGCACGACCGGGGCCAGCAGGTACAGCCGCGTGCCCGGCTTCATGGCCATGATGCGGTCGACCATTTCCGACACGGTCTGGCTTTCGATGGGCAGGCCCGTGGCCGGTGAATGAGGCACGCCGACCCGCGCGAACATCAGGCGCATGTAGTCGTAGATTTCCGTGACCGTGCCGACGGTGGAGCGCGGATTGCGCGAGGTCGTCTTCTGTTCGATGGAAATGGCGGGGCTGAGCCCGTCGATATGATCGACGTCGGGCTTCTGCATCAGTTCCAGGAACTGGCGGGCATAGGCGGACAGGCTTTCCACATAGCGGCGCTGGCCCTCGGCATAGATGGTGTCGAAGGCGAGGGACGATTTTCCTGATCCCGACAGTCCCGTGATGACGGTCAGGCTGTTGCGCGGCATTTCCACGTCGACGTTGCGGAGATTGTGCTCCCGGGCGCCGCGGACGGTGATTTTTTCCATGAGAGTTCCGAAGTGCCATCCGTCAGGTAGATGGGCGGAAGGTGCTGTTTTCACAAGCGCTCAGTCATATAGGGGGCGGGGTCCGACGTAAAGCATGACTCGATTGAGAATAATTTCACTAAGCTGGTTAGTGAAAATTCACAAAAAAATTCATCAGAAACAGAATCTTGAATGATTTTGCGTGAATTATATTTCGAACATGAATAAAATATGACGGTCAAGCAAGGAGGCGCCTCCCTTGTAACCGGCAGCGCTGCCAACTTCGAACGGAGGCTCTTATGACGCAGGATGATAAATCGGCCCTCAAGTGGACCCTCGGGTTAGTGGTCATGATCCTTATCCTTGGTTACGGCGCATATGCGGCCGGCTGGCTAGCCCAGTAACCGTATGAACGCCATCTGAATCACACCAACGGAACTTTCGCCGGCCCCCCGGGGCCGGCGTTTTTTTTGTCCGCGGGGCCACCGGCTTTCACCGCCATCGACCGTTTGGCAAAGGCGTCCGGGTGATCTAAAAGGGGCGGCATTCGAAACGCGCGGCCAAGGACCCAGCCATATGCCCAGCGACAGCGACGAGCAATTCGACAAGGCGGACATGATTCTGTCCAATGCCCTGCAGGAATTCATCAGCGCCGGCGTCAGCCAGGAAGTCTATGGCATGGCGATGCTGGAGATCGGTATCCTCGCCCTGGTCAAACTCGACGAGAGCGAGGAACGAATAGCCGCCCTGGTCGCCGATTTCATCGCCCGGGCGCGTCAGGGCGGCCCGCAGGCGCCGGCGCCCCGGATAACAGACACCTAGCCGCGGCCGGACGATTCCGGCTAAAGTCCGCTATCCTCCCTGGGGGGCGGAACAACCACCACGACACAGCAAGAACGAGGATTCCGATGGCAGGAAGCGTCAACAAAGTCATTTTGGTCGGCAATCTGGGCCGCGATCCCGAGGTCCGGTTTTCCCAGTCCGGCCAGAAGATCGTCAACATGTCGATCGCCACGTCGGAAACCTGGAAAGACAAGCAATCCGGCGACCGCAAGGAAAAGACGGAATGGCATCGGGTCGTGGTGTTCGACGAGCGGCTTGCCGACGTCTGCGAGCGGTACCTGAAGAAGGGGTCCAAGGTCTATCTCGAGGGCTCGCTGCAGACCCGCAAGTGGACCGGCAACGACGGGGTCGAGAAATACACGACCGAGGTCGTGCTGCCCCGTTTCAACGGCGTCATGACCATGCTCGACGGCCGCGGTGAAGGCGGCGGTGGCGGCGGCGGTTACGGCGGCGGCAGTTCGGACGACGGCGGATCAAGCTGGGACGGCCCGGGCAACGACAGTGCGGGCTCAAGTGGCGGTGGCGGTGGCCGGTCCGATCTGGACGACGAAATTCCGTTCTGACGGCCGCCGGGGGCGGCCGCGATAAGCAGTCGAGACCGTTGGGGGGACGGTCGAGGGAAGCAGACGAGGCGTTGAATGACGACCCAAGGGAGCACGACGGTTCCCCCGCGCCAGGGCGTGCGCCTGCGCTTCGTCCTGGCCGTCGTGCTGATCGTCGTCGGTTCGGCGCCGTCGGTCATTCTGGCCTCCTGGCTGCACACCCGCGCCATCGACGTACAGGTCGCCGACGTTTCGCAGCGCTCCCTGTTGCTGGCCAAGACCCTGGCCCGCTTCATCGAAGGCGACCTGATCGACTTTCAGCGCGGCCTGGATGCCCTGACGGCGCAATATTCCCTATCCAGTCTGCCCAGGACCTTGATCGACAGCGCCAGTGAACGGGGCATGACGGCGATCTGTCTGTTGAGCGGCGCGCGCCAGCCCCAGGACGCCATCGTGATATCCGGCACCGGGGCCTGCCTGCCCAGGGACGAAGACCGCTTGTGGCGGGACGTCCGGGCCCGTTTGCCCGCATCGGGCGGCGGTATCGTGTTTTCCGAGGTTCTGGCGGACAGCGACGGTCTGCCCGCGGTGTTCGCCGTCAATTTCCGCGCCGGTCTGCCGCTTGCCGCGGCGCGCATGTCGCTCGAACAACTGCGTGAGCTGCGGCGCTCCATCGTGTTCGGCGAAAAGGGGCATGCGGCCATCGTCGATCACCGGGGCAACATCGTGTCCCACCCGCGCCCCGATTGGGAGGCCGCGATCAAGAACATCGCGGCTATCGATCCGGTGGCGCGCATGATGAAGGGGGAATCGGGCATCTCCCGGTTCCATTCGCCCGCGGCCAACGTGAAAATGGTCGCCGGCTTCGCCGCCGTTCCGGTCGCCGGTTGGGGCGTCATGGTGCCCCAGCCCGAAAACGAACTGGCGTTCCACGCCGAGGACATCCAGAGAAGCACCCAGATCGCATTGTTTGTCGGGGTCCTGGTGGCCGGCGGCCTCGCCTGGTGGCTGGCGGGCTGGTTGACCGGCCCCATTGCCCGGATCGAGGCGGCGTCGCGCCGTCTGGCGGCGGACGAGCCGCCCGGTGCCGTCGACGCAAAAGGTTTTCTGATTCCGGCCGAAGTCGCCTCCCTGGCGGCGAATTTCACGGTCATGGCCGACCGGATGCAAGTCCGCGACCGCGAGCGCGCGCGCATCATTGATGACGTGAGGCGGCTGAAGGACGAGTTGGAGCAGCGGGTGGCCGACCGCACCCTTGAGCTGACCATGGAGATCAACGAGCGCGACCGTGCGGAAAAAGAGCTTTTGCGCTCCAAGGCCGAGGTCGAATACGCCAACCGCGCCAAGACCGAATTCCTGGCTCATATGAGCCACGAACTGCGCACGCCGCTGAACGCCATCCTGGGCTTTGCCGAGGTGGTGCGCGATACCGACCCGGCCCTGGCGAAACCGGATCAGACCCGCCAGTATGTGCAGTATATCTATGATTCCGGCAGCCATCTTCTCGCCCTGATCAACGACCTGTTGGACATTTCACGGATCGAGGTCGGCGCGATGGTTCTCGAGGTGCAGACCATCGATCTGCGCGAAGCCATGGAAAGCTGCATGACCATCGTGTCAGAGCGGGCGTCCAAGGCCGGGCTGAAGCTGGTGTCGGATATTCCGGAAGCCCTTGGCGATATCGAGGCCGATCCCACCCGCCTGCGCCAGATTCTGCTCAACCTGATGATCAACGCCGTCAAGTTCACGCCCAAGGGGGGTACGGTCGGCCTGCATCTGCGCCGCATGACCGATGGGGCGGTCGAGTTCGTCGTCAGCGATACGGGCATCGGCATCGCGCCTGAGGACATGTCGCGGATCATGGAACCGTTCAGTCAGGCGCGGCACAGTCATGTGTCGAAGAGCGAGGGAACGGGCTTGGGATTGCCGCTCGCCAAGGCCTTTGCCGAGCTCCACGGCGGTGCTTTGCGGGTGGAAAGCAGCCTCGGCAAGGGGACCACGGTGCGGGTCATCATCCCGGCCGCACCGCCATCTCAGGAAGATGCTTCTAATATATTGAATTAAAAAAGAAAATTAATCAGAAAAACGGGCAATTTGAGGGCCCGATCGAGTTGTTCCCGCAGGGCCGATCTGCTAGAATTACAGCTGTGTTACCCGGAACCGGATGCGCTGGCCGTTGCGGCCTGTAATTATCTGAAAAATCAGGAAAAATCTCTTTGACACCCCCCGACGATCTGCCGCCAGACGGCGCTGAGCCGCTGCCGCCCGATTCGGACGTAAGTCTTATCGCCATCGAAGACGAAATGCGTTCGTCCTACCTCGATTACGCCATGAGCGTGATCGTCAGCCGGGCGCTGCCGGACGTGCGCGACGGGCTGAAGCCGGTGCAGCGGCGCATCCTGTTTTCCATGAAGGAAAACGGCTATGAGGCGGGCAAGCCCTACCGTAAATCCGCGCGCATCGTCGGTGACGTCATGGGTAAATACCACCCCCACGGCGACCAGGCGATCTATGACGCCATGGTGCGTCTGGCGCAGAATTTCTCCATGCGGTTGCCGCTGGTCGACGGGCAGGGCAACTACGGCTCCATGGACGGCGACCGTGCCGCCGCCATGCGGTATACGGAGGCGCGCCTGGCGCGCTCCGCCCATGCCTTGTTGGAGGACATCGACCGGGAAACGGTGGATTTCCAGCCCAACTACGACGAATCCTCGCGCGAACCGGTGGTCCTGCCGGCCGGTTTCCCCAACCTTCTGGTCAACGGGGCGGCGGGCATCGCCGTCGGCATGGCGACCAACATTCCGCCCCATAACCTGGGCGAAGTGATCTCGGCCTGCTGCGCCTATATCGATAATCCGGACATCACTATCGACGAGTTGATCGCCAACCACGTGCAGGGGCCCGATTTCCCCACGGGGGCGCAGATTCTCGGCAAGCAGGGCATCATCTCGGCCTATCACACGGGGCGCGGTTCCGTGGTCGTGCGCGGCAAGACCTCGATCGAGGAAATCCGCAAGGACCGCTTCGCCATCATCGTTCACGAGGTTCCCTATCAGGTGAACAAGGCGCGCATGATCGAGATCATGGCCGAGGCCGTGCGCGACAAGAAGATCGAAGGCATTTCCGACCTGCGCGACGAATCCGACCGCGACGGCGTGCGCGTGGTCGTCGAGATCAAGCGCGACGCCGAACCGGAAGTCGTGCTGGCCCAACTATACCGCTTCACGCCGTTGCAGACGTCGTTCGGCGTCAACATGCTGGCCCTGGATCAGGGGCGGCCGAAGATGATGAACCTGAAGGACATCATCGTCGCCTTCGTCGCCTTCCGCGAAGAAGTCATCCGCCGGCGCACCATTTACGAGTTGGCCAAGGCGCGGGAACGCGCCCATGTGCTGGCGGGCCTGGCCGTCGCCGTGGTCAACATCGATGCGGTCATCGCCCTGATTCGGGGCGCCAAGGACCCGCAGGCCGCGCGTGAGGAACTGATGGCCCGTGACTGGCCGGCGGACGAGGTCGAACCCATGATCCGCCTGCTCGACGAGCCAGGCCGGGCCGTGGTCGACGGCGTCTACAAGCTGTCCGAAGAGCAGGCCCGGGCGATCCTGGAACTGCGCCTGCACCGCCTGACCGGGCTGGAGCGGGACAAGATCGGCGGCGACCTGAAGGAACTGGGCGCGCAGATCAGCCATTACCTCGAACTGCTGGCCTCGCGTGAAATGCTGTTCAAGCTGTTGCGCGACGAACTGGTGGAAATGAGCGAGAAGTTCGCCGATCCCCGGCGGACCTCCCTGGAAGACGACGAGTTCGAACACGATCTTGAGGATCTGATCCAGCGCGAGGACATGGTCGTCACCGTGACCAACGCGGGCTATGTGAAGCGCGTGCCGCTGTCGACCTACCGCGCGCAGCGCCGCGGCGGCAAGGGGCGGTCGGGCATGGCGACCCGCGACGAGGATTTCGTCAGCCAGGTGTTCGTCGCCAATACGCACACGCCCATGCTGTTCTTCTCCTCCGCCGGCATGGTCTACAAGATGAAGGTGTATCGCCTGCCCGTCGGCACGCCGCAGGCGCGCGGCAAGGCGTTCATCAACCTGCTGCCGCTGAAAGAGGGCGAGACGATCTCCACCGTCATGCCGCTGCCCGAGGACGAAAGCACCTGGGGCGACCTGTTCGTCATGTTCGCCACCGCATCCGGCTATGTGCGCCGCAATGCGCTCAGCGATTTCACGGACGTGCGGGCCAACGGCAAGATCGCCATGAAGTTCGAAGGCGATTACGCGGACGACCAGTTGGTCCGCGTGCGTGTCTGTACAGAAGACGACGACATCCTGCTGTCGGCCGCCGGCGGCAAGTGCATCCGCTTTCCCGTTCCCGATGTGCGGGTGTTTTCCGGCCGCTCGTCCCACGGCGTGCGCGGCATGCGCCTGCCCAAGGGGGACGAGCTGATCGCGCTGTCCGTGGTCCGCCATGTGAAGGTCGAAACGGACGACCGCGACGCCTATCTGCAGGCCCGCAACGCCGCCCGGCGCCTGAAGTCCGGCGATTATACGGACCGGGCCGAGGACAAGGCCCGCGACACCGAACTGGCGGCCCGTCTGGAAGAGCCCAAGTTCGCCGACATGGTCGAGAATGAACAGTTCATCCTGACCCTGACCGACGACGGTTACGGCAAGCGCACATCCGCCTATGAATACCGGATTTCCGGGCGCGGCGGGCAGGGTGTCGGCAACATCAACGTGGAGCGTGCGGGCAGCGCCGACGCCCGCGTGGTCGCCGCCTTCGGGGTGCTGGAGGAAGATCAGCTTGTCATGGTGTCCAACGGCGGCCAGATCATCCGCGTGCCCGTGCACGGCATTTCCATCTACAGCCGGTCATCGCGCGGCGTGCGGGTGTTCAACACGGCGGAGGATGAACGCGTCGTCTCCGTGTCGCGCCTGCGCGACGTGCAGGACGACGGCGAGGACGATGACGACATGGAAGACGGCGAGGGCGAAGCCCCCGGCGTCGCGCCGGAAGAGGCATCAGCCGAAACGCTGGACGACTCTCCCGAGGCCCCTGAAGAGGAGCAGCCCTGATGCCCGGTCATCGCGGCGTTTATCCCGGCACCTTCGACCCGGTGACCAAGGGACATATGGATATCATCACGCGGGGGGCCAGGGTGGTCGACGAATTGGTCGTCGCCGTGGCCGTCAACGCGGGCAAGGGCCCCCTGTTCACGCTTGAGGAACGGGTCGCCATGCTGGAGGCCGAAATCGCGGCCCTCGACGCCGGAATTTCGGCGCGGGTCGAGGTCAAACCCTTCGACAACCTGCTCATGGAATTCGTCGGTCAGGTCGGCGCATCGCTCATCGTTCGCGGGCTGCGCGCCGTGTCCGACTTCGAGTACGAATTCCAGATGGCCGGCATGAACGCGCGCCTCAATCCCAAGGTCGAGACCGTGTTTCTCATGGCGTCCGAACGCCATCAGTTCATCTCGTCCCGCTTCGTCAAGGAAATCGGCGCGCTCGGCGGCGATGTCGGCCATTTCGTTTCGTCCGACGTCAAGGATCAGCTGATGGTGCGCTTCGCCGAGCGCAAGAACGCCGCCGACTGACACCCGTCCGCCCGGGCGCTGTGCGAAAACCTGGAAAAAAGCGGTATACAGCGTTGACCTTGCGGCCATTGGCCCGTAATTTCCCGCCTGCCTTGCCGGGCACCGCCCGGCGGAGGCCCCGGACACCGATAGGCGCGCTTAGCTCAGTTGGTAGAGCAACTGACTTTTAATCAGTAGGTCGCAGGTTCGATCCCTGCAGCGCGTACCATCGGCTCCCCCTCTGAATACCGTAGTATTCTCAACGCCTTGCCCCGTGCAGAGGCGCACAGGGACCTGTGCGTGAACAGGCGTCTGTGGCCATCTTTGATGATGATTGATTATTTTTGCACAGATGCGTGCAAAAATTTCGTATTGCCGTTCAAATTAATTCAATGCACCGTTCTCTCAACACGCACCGAAAAACAGGTGCTCACAAGGGGGCCGACACAGCATGGAACTGGTCATCGCACTTGGGATGAACGGCATCGTTTGGGGGCTGATCATCGCATTGATCGCCCTGGGTCTGTCGATCATCTTCGGGCTTCTCGACATCATCAACATCGCCCACGGCGACTTCTTCATGGTCGGCACGGTGCTGGCGTGGTTCGTGTTCGACACCACGGGCAACTACTGGCTGGCCTTCGCCCTGGTGCCGATCCTGGGCTTCGCTCTCGGCGCCCTGGTCGAATACACGGTGATCCAGCCGATCAAGAACGCGGCGGCGCTGTCCATCGTCGCGACCTTCGGGCTGTCGATCATCCTGCAGGAAAGCGTGCGGGCCACCTTCGGCGCCACGCCGACCCGCCTGACCGCCCCCATCGAGGGCACGCTGCCCCTGTTCGGCCTGGAGTACGAAATCTACCGCCTGTTCGCGGCCCTGGTGTCGATCGCGGCCATCGGCTGCTTCTTCCTGTTCCTGCACCGCACCAAGCTGGGCACCTGGATGCGCGCCGTGCGCTTTGATCCGGACACGGCGACGGCCATGGGCATCCCGGCCCGCCGGGTCTACATGGTGACCTTCGCCATCGGCTTCGCCATGGCGGCGCTGGGCGGCGTCGTCGCCGGCCCGATCACCACCGTCGATTTCCAGGCCGGGGTCGACATCCTGCCGTTCTGCTTCATGGCCGTGATCATCGGCGGTCTGGGCAACCTGGAAGGCACGGTCGCGGCGGCGGTCATGCTCGCCTTCTTCGAAGGGGTGATGGCCAGCTTCGTGGACCCGACCATGGCCCGCATCGGCTCGCTCTGCCTCATGAGCATCGTCCTTCTGGTCCGCCCGCACGGCATCTTTTCGGGGTCGACACGATGAGCGCGGCGATGATCAACCGGCTGGGCCTCGCCCTGGTGGCCTTGCTGACCCTGGCGGCGCCCTGGCTGCTGCCGCTGGTGGTCGACGGGTTCTGGGTCGACATCTATTCCGAGATGCTGATCTGGTCGCTGCTGGCGGCCAGCGTGAACCTGCTGTTCGGCTATGTCGGCCTGCTGTCGTTCGGCCAGGCCCTGTTCTTCGGCATGGGCATGTACGGGGTCGCCATCGGTGTCGCCAAGCTGGGGCTGGGGTTCTGGCCCGCCTTCGGGCTCGGCGTCGTCATGGCGACGGCCATGGCCCTGGTCGCGGGCGCGCTCGCCGTGCGCCTGACCTGGCATTACTTCGCCATCATCACCGTCGTGTTCTCGCTGATCTTCTATTTCGCGGCCCTGTCGTGGAAGCCGCTGACCGGCGGCGACGACGGCCTGTCGTTCACCATGCCGCCGATCATCAGCATCGGCGACTGGGAACTGTCGCTGACCGATCCGACGGTGCAGTACTACTTCATCATTACCGTCGTCGGCATCTGCTACACGCTGATGGGGGTGATCCTGAAAAGCCCGCTCGGCGCCGCCTTTCGCGCGGTCAAGGAAAACGACCACCGCGCATCATTGATCGGACTCAACGTCTATCTGATCCGCCTGACCGCCTTCATCATCGCCGGCTTCGTGGCCGGGACCGCGGGGGCGCTGTTCGCCTTCTTCGGACGCTACGCCTCGGCCTCCTACATGTTCTATCACGTGTCGGGCGAGGCCGTGGTCTGGGCCATCATCGGCGGGGCGGGGACGCTGCTCGGCCCCATCGTCGGGACGTCGCTGCTGATCATCCTGCGCGAGGAACTGTCCCATGCCTGGGAACACTATCTGATCCTGGTCGGCGTCATCGTCATCCTGGTCGTGATCTTCGCGCCCAAGGGCCTGGGCGGCCTGTGGCACGCCCTGGTCCGCCGCATCGCGCGCCCGGAAACGCCCCCGCCCAGTATGGATGAGAAAGGGGAGGACAAGCCATGACCGCGACCCCGATCCTGGAAATCGACGGCGTCGAGAAGCATTTCGGCGGTCTGGCCGCGCTCGGCGGCGTCCACGCCACGGTCGACAGCGGCAAGCTGACGGCGGTGATCGGCCCCAACGGGGCGGGCAAGACGACCCTGTTCAACGTCGTCACCGGCATTCTGACCCCGTCGGCCGGCTCCATCCGCTTCATGGGCCAGGACATCACCAACTGCTCCGTGCATGAGATCAGCCGCCTGGGCCTGGCCCGCACGCTGCAGATCAAAAGCGTGTTCCACGGCATGACCGTGCGCGAGAACCTGTGGATCGCGGCGCAGTCCCGCCTCGGCGTGTTCCGGCCGTTCACCGGCATGAAGGCCTGCCGGGCGGCGAACGAGCGGGCGGATGCGCTGCTCGAGGAACTGCAGCTGACCCATCTGGCCGGGCAGGAGGCCGCCAACCTGTCCTACGGCGACGTGGCGCTGCTGGAGATCGGCATCGCGCTGGCGACCGAACCGAAACTGCTGCTGCTGGACGAGCCGATCTGCGGCATGGGCCCGGCGGAAACGGAACGCACGGTGGAGAAGATCCGCGATCTGTCCAAGCGCATCGACATCGTCATCATCGAGCACGACATCGAGGTCGTGTTCGACATTTCCGACGACATCATCGTCATGGCGCTGGGCACCGTGCTGGCACGCGGCACGCCGGCCGAGATTTCCGAAAACGCCGACGTGCGCACGGCCTATCTGGGGGATGACGATGCTTGAACTGAACGCCGTCCACGCCCATTACGGCAAGGTCCACGTCCTGCAGGGGGCGTCGCTGCAAGTGCAATCCGGCGAGGCGGTGGGGCTGCTCGGCCGCAACGGCGTCGGCAAGACGACGACCCTGAAAACCATCATGGGCCTGGTCAAGGCGACCGGCGGCGAGATCGTGTTCAACGGCTGTGGCCTGACGGACATGGCGCCCCACACCATCCCGGGGACGGGGATCGGATACGTGCCCCAGGGGCGGGGCATCTTCCCGTCGCTGTCCGTGAAAGAGAACCTGGAGATCGGCCTGACCAAGACGCCGCCGTCGCAGGTCTTCGATTATGTATTCGACCGCTTCCCGCGCCTCAAGGAACGCCTGCGCCAGCCCGGCGGCACCTTGTCCGGCGGCGAGCAGCAGATGCTCGCGATCGCGCGCTGCCTGGTGATGCAGCCCAGGCTGCTGATCCTGGACGAGCCGACCGAGGGCATCATGCCGATCCTGGTTCAGGACATCCGCCGCGAGATCAAGGCGGTCAACGACGCCGGGGTGTCGATCCTGCTGGTCGAGCAGAACATCAAGACGGCGCTTCGCCTGTGCTCGCGCATCTACATCATGGAAAAGGGCGCGGTGGTGCACCAGGCCACCGCCCAGGACCTCAAGGACGATAAGGAGACCCTGCACCGGTATCTCGGGGTCACCGTCTAACAACCGCCGATGAAGGCGGGGCTTCACGACCATCCGTCACAACCCAGCTGGAGACAGAACAATGACCAAAGACGTGAAATCGAAGCCGGCCCCGGCGCCCCGCGCGGGCCAGACCCGGCGATCCTTCCTGCAGACCGCCCTGGCGGGCGGTGCCGCCGCGACGACGGCCTACTTCGGCATTACCCATAACGCCTTCGCCAAGGCGTCGGGCCCCATCGTGATCGGCCATCAGTGCGAACTGACCGGCGGGTTTTCGTCCTGGGGCTATTGGCACGACAAATGCGCCCAGGCGGCGGTCAAGGTGATCAACGAAGGCGGCGGCATCGCCGGGCGCAAGGTCGAACTGGCCGTCGAGGACACGGAATCCAACCCGGCCGCGGGGGCGCGCAAGCTGCGCTCGCTGATCCAGCGGCGCAAGGCGTCGTTCATCGTCGGCTCCGTCCATTCGGGCATCATGCTGGCCTCGATCCCCATCGCAACGGAACTGAAGACGCCCTATTTCTCGTGCGGCGAGGCGACCGAGGCGACGGGCTCCAAGGGCTCCCGCTACAGCTTCCGCACGGGCACGGACACCTACGCCCTGGCCGCCGCCGGGGTGCCCTGGGCCATGGAGAACCTGGGCAAGAACTGGACCATGATCTTCCCCGACTACGCCTGGGGCCACAGCCACCATCAGGAACACCGCAAGCTGATCGAAGCCGCCGGCGGCAAGGTCAACGATCCCATCGCCGTGCCGCTGGGCACCAAGGACCTGGTGCCCTACCTGGCGCGCATTCCGGAAGAAACGGAAGTCCTGTTCTCGGTGTTCTTCGGCGCCCTGTCGGTGGCGTTCTATACCCAGTCCAAGTCCATGCGCCTGGACGAGAAGATGAAGATGTATTCCGTGTCCGGAACCATCGAGGCGATCGACCCCCGCGACATCGGCGGCGCCACCGAGGGCGTGTACTTCCTGGAAAACTTCCCGCGTCCGCTGGAATTCAAGAACGATGAATACCATGCCAAGTTCATCGAAATGATGGGTGTCGATCCGGTCTACGCCAAGGATGAAAAGTCGGGCAAGGTCATGGCCAAGAGCCACGCCTGGCAGAGCTATGAAAACTTCTTCGCCCTCAAGGCGGCCATCGAGGCGTCCGGCTGGCAGAGCGACAAGGACACGCCCGGCGTGATCGAGGCGCTCGAGGGTCTGAAGATGGAGAATTCCCTGGCCCATCCACAGGGCTCGAAGATCCTCCGTGCGGAAGACCATAGCGGCATGATCGACTGTTACATGAGCCGCGTCGAAGACTCCAAGTTCGTCCTCAAGAAGCGCATCCCGCGCGAGGACCTGATGGCGAAACTGCCGCCGCGTTACGACTTCCGCACGCATAAGCTCTAGTCCACGCCTGCGGTACCTGAAACCCCGCAAGGGGCCGGCCGTCTCCACCTGCGTTTTTTCCCCGCGCCACGGGGAGACGGCCGGCGCACCCTTGCGACAACACGAGACCGATTATGAACCAGAAAATCACGGTCGCGGCGGCCCATCTCGCGCCGGTCTATCTCGACGCCCGCGCAACCGTCGACAAGGTTTGCGACTACATTCACAAGGCGGCGGCGCAAGGCGTGCAGTTGATCGCCTTTCCGGAATCCTTCGTGCCCGGATTTCCCGTGTGGCCGGCGTTGGCGGCGCCGATCCATAACCACGACCTGTTCAAACGGTTCGTCAGCCAGTCGATCCGCGTGCCGGGGCCGGAGATCCTGAGGATCTGCTCGGCGGCGCGGGACACGGGCATGATCGTGTCTATCGGTATCAGCGAGTCCACGGACCGCAGCGTCGGCTGCATCTGGAACACCAACCTGCTGATCGGGGCCGATGGCTCGATCCTCAATCATCACCGCAAGCTGGTGCCCACGTTCTATGAAAAGCTGGTGTGGTCGAACGGCGACGGCGCGGGCCTACGCGTGGTCGACACGCCGCTTGGCCGCATCGGCGCCCTGATCTGCGGCGAGAACACGAACCCGCTGGCGCGCTTCAGCCTGATCGCCCAGGGCGAGCAGATACACGTTTCCAGCTATCCGCCCGTATGGCCGACCCACGAGCCCTCGGCCAACGACCGTTACGACCTGGCGTCGGCCAACCGCATCCGCGCGGCGGCCCATTCGTTCGAGGGCAAGGTGTTCAACATCGTCTGCGCCGCGCGCCTGGACGACACCGCCTACGAGATCATTTCGGAGATCAACGGCGATGCCCTGCGCATCGTCAAGGAATCGCCCCCCGGCGTGTCCATGATCGTCGGGCCCAGCGGCCTGGCCATCGCCGAAAGTTCGAAGGACGAGGATCAGTTGCTGATTGAGCAGATTGATTTGGACGACTGCATCGTGCCCAAGCAGTTCCACGACGTATCCGGCTACTACAACCGATATGACGTGTTCGGGCTGACCGTGCGGCGCCGCGACCAGGCGCCGGCCCAGTTCGACGACGTCGGCGGATCGGGCCGCGCCATGCCGTTCGCGGCCCTTGAAGCCGGGGCCTTGGAGGACGAAGCCGCGGCGGGGTAAAGTCGCCCGTCAGTCCAGGAGAGCCGACCCGTGACCAAGCAGGATCCGACACCGCGCGCCTATGCCTCGGAGCTGTCCCGCTTTGATTGGGACGATATCGCGCTGTTCCTGGCCCTGGTGCGTCATCGCTCGCTCAGCCATGCGGCGCGGTCGCTGTCGCTGACCCATTCCACCGTCGGGCGGCGGATCAAGGCGCTGGAGGCGGCGCTCGGCGCCAAGCTGTTCGAGCGCACGCCGGGCGGCTTCCTGCTGACTGACCGGGGCGAAGACCTGCTGCGCGAGGCCGAGGGAATCGAGGCCCATGTCGCCCAGATCGCCGCGACCTTCAGCGGCGAGACGGCCGAAGTCAGCGGCACCATCCGCGTCGCGACCATGGAGGCCCTCGGCAGCCTGTACCTGGCGCCGCGCATGCTGGGGCTGTACGAACAGCATCCGTCGATCAACGTGGAACTGGTCACGGCCTCTCATTGGGTCAACCTGTCGAAGCGCGAGGCCGATGTCCTGATCAGCTTTCCGCGGCCGAGCGGCCATCGCATCACCAGCGAAAAGATCGGCGAGTTCGCGCTGTTCCTCTACGCCTCCAAGGACTACCTGGACCGCTATGGCCGGCCCAGGACCATCGAGGACCTGCAGCACCACCGCTTCATCGATTATATCGACGAACTGGTGGCGATTCCGGCGGTGCGCTGGATGTCGGACGTGTTGCGCGACCAGAATATCGTGTTCCGGTCGACCAGCCTGGTCGCCCAGTATCACGCGGCGGCGGCGGGCATGGGCATTTCCATGCAGCCGACCTTCGTCGCCGATCAGGACCCGCGCCTGGAGAGGGTGCTGGCCGACCGGCTCTGCGTGAAGCGGGATTTCTGGCTCAGCATCCACGACGACCTGGAACACATCCCGCGCATCCGCAACGTGCATAGTTTCCTGAAGACCCTGATCCAGGACAACGCGGAATTCCTCAACGGCGGCCCCGGCGCGGGCACCGCCTGAAATCCGGATCAGTCCGCCAGATAACGCGACCCCGCCGGCACGCAGCTTCGCGGCACGGTGACCTCGATCTCTCCCAATAACAGGAACGACAGGGTCTTGCCGTGCAGGTCCTGGGTCAGGGCGGAATTGACGCCGCCTTCGAGCGCGTCGTCGATGACGAAATTGAGCGCGTTCAGGTTGGGCAGCTCATAGCGCGTGACCTGGGTCGCGCCCTTGTGGCGGAACAGGTCCAGCACCTTCTGTTCCGTCACCTGATCGCGGATGTGGGCGAAGGCCTCGGGCAGATAGGCGACGACGGAGATGTTGGAGCGGTTGCCCTTGTCGCCGGCGCGGCCATGGGCCACGGCGTGCAGGGGCAGGGTGAGCGTATCAGTCATGCCGTCACCTCCTGGGCTTTGGCCTGGGCCTCGACCGGTGCGCGCGGCACCAGGACCGAGGCCGTGTTGACCTGTCCGGTGACGGAACAGCGGTAGCCGCCGCCCCCCGCCGGGCCGGAGCAGAACAGGCTGAGCACCTCGTCGTTGACGTATTGCGCCGTCGCCTTGTCCGCCGTGCGCACGGCGGCGCGCAGGCGGTATTCGCCGTCCAGCGGCATGTTGGCGCCGCGCTGGCGGTCGGACGCGTCGTTGTCGAAGGCCGCACCCGCGCCTACGATCTCGACCCGCACGGGGTCTTTGACGCCGCGGCTGGCCAGGCGCTTGCGCACGATGTCGGCGGCCAGGTTGGCGCGGGCCAGGGCATTGGGTCCGGCATAGGTCAATTCGGCCTCGCCCAGCCAGCCGCCGTCGGCGGATACGGTGACTTTGAGCGTTTCCGGCGGCGGATGGCCCTTGGCGCCCAGAACGCGCACCCGGTCCTTGCCATCGTCGGCCAGGGTCACGCCGGTGACGTCGAGCGCCACGTCCGGCGTGAGGTAAGCCGCCGGGTCGTGCATTTCGTAAAGGATCTGTTCCGTCACCGTGGCCCTGGTGACGAGGCCGCCCGTGTTCTCCGCCTTGGTGATGACGATGGAGCCGTCGGCGCCGATTTCGCCGATGGGGAAGCCCAGTTCGTCCATGCCCGGCACGTCCTTGAACCCGGGGTCGCAGAAATAGCCGCCCGTGATCTGGCCGCCGCATTCCAGCAGATGCCCGGCCAGGGTGCCGGCGGCGAGGCGGTCCCAGTCGTCTTCCGCCCAGCCGAATTCATGGATCAGCGGCCCCAGCACCAGGGCCGCGTCGGTCGTGCGTCCGACCAGCACCACGTCGGTGCCGAGGGTCAGGGCCTCGGCTACGGGCCGCGCCCCCAGATAGGCGTTGGCGGCGACGATTTCCTTGCCATCGATGGTCACGCCCTCGATGGTCGGCAGACCGGCGACGTCTTCCGCCGTCATGAAGCCGAGCAGGTCGTCGCCCAGCACCACGGCGACGCGCAGGCCTTCGATGCCGAGCTCCTTCGCGATTTCCAAGGTCTTCCGGGCACCGCCGAGCGGATTGGCGTTGCCCAGGTTGGCGACGATACGCACGCCGGAGTCCTTGGCGGCCTTCAGCACGCCGCGCAGGTAGGGCTCCAGATAGGGTGAATAGCCCAGTTCCGGATTGCGCATCTTGATGCGCTGGGCGATGGCGAGCGTTCGTTCACCCATGACCTCGAAGATCAGATACTTCGGGCCGTCGCGCCGGGCCAGGGTTTCGACCACGGGCAGACCCGCGTCGATGCGATCACCGGCGAAGCCGGCGCCGGAGCCGATGTAGACCGTGGATGCGGTCATGAATAATTCCTCCCGTCGCCGGCCGTCAGGACGCCCGATTCAGGCCGTCCAGGTTGAAGATCATCTCGTCCTGCAGGCAGCCGTCGAAATGATCCAGGATGTTCTGCGCCGTCATCGCCGCCGCCGCTTCCAGGGCCAGAAACGACGCCGCGCCGTTATGGGGCGCCAGAACGGTTCGGGGGTGGTTGACCAGGGGATGGCCGTCCTGCGGCGGTTCCTGCGAGAACACGTCGACCCCGGCGCCCATGACATGGCCGCTGTCGAGGGCGTCGGCCAACGCCTGTTCATCGACCACGCCGCCGCGGGCGTTGTTGATGACGATGACGCCCGGCTTCATGGCGGCCAGTTCATCGGGGCCGATCAGGTGGCGGGTGGTGTCGTCCAGCGGCACGTGAAGCGACACGAAATCGGCGGTCGGCAGTTCGGGGCGGAAATCCTCGACCGCCCGCACGCCCTGTTGGGCGGCGAGATCGCGGTCGAGCATGATGTCGGCGACCACGACATCCATGCCGAAGGCCTTGCACAGCGGGGCGAGCAGGCGCCCGATGCGTCCGTAGCCGACGATCAGGATGGTTGAGCGGTACAGGTCCTTCGCCTTGAAGGTGCCGCGGTCGGCCCAGCGTCCTTCGCGGACGGCGGCGGTCTGGCCGGTCAGGTCGCGGGCCAGGGTCATCATCATGGTCATGGTGTGTTCGGCGACGCAGCGCGCATTGGCGCCCGACGCGATGCAGACCGGAATACCCCGCGCCGTCAGATGGTCGACCGCGATGTTGTCGCAGCCAACGCCGTGGCGCGAGACGACCTGCAGGTCGTTGGCATGGGCCAGGACCGCTTCGGGAAGCTGCGCCGTGCGCACGGCGATACCGTGCACGCCGGATACGGCTTTCGTCAGGCCTTCGGCGCTGACGTCATCGGCGATGACGACCTCGATGTCGTCGCGGGCGTCCAGGATCGCGTGTCCGGCGGGGTGAATCCGCTCGGTCATGAGTACTTTTTTCTTGGCCATGGGGGCTCCGGTTTTCTTCTTGGGTGGGCGTGGTCGGCGGGTGGGGTTATTCGGCGGCGGTCTTGGCGCCGAAGAATTTCTTCTTGGCCAGGGACTGGCTTTCGTAGATCGACCCGCCCTTGAGCGGCGGCGGGTAGGGCAGGCGGATGGGGGCCGGCACCACGCGGGGTTCCAGCGTCGGCTCGCCGGCGATAAAGGTGGCGGCGTATTCGTCCCAGGACGCGGCCTTGCCGAACCCCCGAATGTCCCAGGCGTCGGCGGCGGCGATCTGGTAGAGCAGCAGGGTGCGGCCCTTGCCCGAGGTATTCTGGCCCGAGCCGTGGATGGTGCGCGCGTGATGGAAGCTGCAGGCCCCGGCGGGGCCGGTGATGGCCTCGGCGCTGTCCAGGTTGGCGCCGGGGACGTCCGGGTCCATGGCGCCGATGAAGCGGCCGTCCTGATGGTGGTCGTAGGTCGGCCCCTGGTGCGAGCCGGGCACGCAGAGCAGCGGGCCGTTTTCGTCGGTCATGTCATCGAGCATCACGCCCACGGCCAGCACGTCGTCGTTAGTATGGGGATAGAAAGCCCAATCCTGATGCCATTCCACGGGCGAGCCGTATTCCGCCGACTTCAGATTGATCTTCGATCCGTGCATGCGGAACGCCGGACCCAGCAGCGTCGTCAGCGCCGCGATCAGGCGCGGGTGGCGGGCCATGCGGTTGAACACGTCGTGGTTCTTGAACGGCTCCTTGATGCGGCGCACGCGGGGGGCGTCGGGCGTGTGATTGGGCTCCAGATCGATGACGTCGGTATGGTCGGTCAGGCCCCGGGCGCTGGCGATCAGGCCGTCGAGGGCGCCGCGCATTTCCTGGACGTCGGCGGGGGAATAGATGTCCTCGACGACGATGTAGCCTTTGGTCCGGTAGGCCGCGACCTGTTCGTCGGCGATCACGGGATCGGTGGTCATGGGATGTTTCCTTGTCTGCGTGGTATGTGTTTTCCGGATATTGGCCTATCCGAAATATTCGGGGAAGACGGCGCGCATTTCCTCGGTCGCGGATACCGTGTCCTTCAAATGGGCGCGCACGGCGGCCTCTGCCTCGTTGGGAGTGCGCGCGGCGATGGCGTCCAGGATCGCTTCGTGGTCACGGATGATCCGGGCGGCCTTGCCTTCCGTCGGCAGGTGCAGGCGGCGCAGGCGGTCCAGATGCGCCCGCCGCGCGTGGATGATATCCCACAAGCCGCCGACGCCGGCTATTTCGTACATCATTTCATGGAACCGGTTGTCGGCGGGGAGGAAAGCCGACAGGTCGCTGGCGGCAAGGGCGGCCTTCTGGCGGCCGATGGTGGCGCGCAGGGCGTCGATGTCATTGTCTGTGATGCCGATGGCGAGGGTGCGGGCGATCTCGACCTCGACGCTGCGGCGTAGGAAATGGGCTTCGCGCGCACTCTGCACGTCGATGAAGGAGACGCAGGTGCGGGATTGGGGAAACACGTCGACCAGGCTTTCTTCCTCAAGCAGGATCAGAGCTTCCCGCACGGGCGTCGGGCTGACGCCGAATTTCTCCGCGATCTGGCGCGTCTGCAGCACCGTGCCGGGCGGCAGGTCGAGGGATACGATCTGGTCGCGCAGGCTTTGATAGATCTGCTGGACGGCGGTCAGACGGCCGCCTTTCGGTGGGGCGGGGCGCTCTTTGAACAGGCCTGTCGCATCAGGAGTCACGTGCTCGGAATCCCCGGAAAAACGGCGCAAATGCAAGGTTTTTGCTGCAACTGCGAGCCAGCTTTGCGCTTGACTCTGTAACTAATATATTAGTATTTCAGTAAGGGTGAAGTCAATATCACCGTCATAAGAACCAAGTTTAGGGAGATCCAAGGATTATGTTTAAGAAGACTCTGATGGCGCTTGCCGTCGGCGGTTTGGTTGTTGCCGGAACGACCGGCGGTGCCGCCGCGAAAACGCTCAAAGTTCAGGCCAGCTCGAAGGCCGGCGACTGGGCCCACCGCTTCATGACGGACACCTGGGCGCCGAAACTCGATGCCATGACCGCTGGTACGGTGAAGATCGAAGTCCTGCCGACCAAGGCCGTTGTCCCGCACCGCGAAACCATCGACGCCGTGGCCAACGGCATTCTCGACGGCGACCTGAACGCGGTTTCCTATTTCTCGGGCCGCGATCCGGCCTTCGCCGTGATCGGCGATCTGATCGCCGGCTACGACACGGTCGATCAGGTCCGCACCTTCTGCCAGTACGGCGGCGGCAAGGAAATCCTGCAGAAGATGTATGACAAGTACACCAAGGGTCAGGTCCACGTCGTCGGCTGCGGCCCCTACGCCAAGGAAGCCTTCGTGTCGACCATTCCGATCAAGTCGGTCGCCGACTTCAAGGGCGTGAAGGTGCGTTCGCCGGAAGGTCTGGCCGCCGAAGTGTTCAAGCGCGCCGGCGCGGCCCCCGTGTCGCTGCCGTTCTCCGAGGTCTATACGGCCCTTGAGAAAAAGGTCATCGACGCCGCCGATGCCTCGGCCCACGTGAACAACAACGCCCAGGGCCTGTACAAGGTCGCCAAGTATCCGATCTACCCGGGCATTCATTCCATGGCCGTTCTGCAGTTCATCGTGAACAAGAAGGTCTGGGACAAGCTGGGCCCGCAGGGTCAGACGGCGCTGGAAGTCTGGTATCAGGCCGCCTACGACGCCATGCGCCGTGAAGCCGATCTTGAAGATCAGAAGATCGCCGACATGCAGCGCAAGGGAAGCGAAGTCACCGTGGTCGATTGGACGACGGAAGAACGCGCCAAGTTCCGCAAGATCGCCGTCGGTGCCTGGGAAGATTTCGCCGGGAAATCCCCCCTCGCCCGGGAAGCCCTGGACGCGCATCTGAAGTACATGCGTTCCGTCGGTCTTCTGGACTAATCGGTATCGATTTGCCGCCGCGCCCTTAAGGGGGTGCGGCGGTTCTTCCATTCATTTTCTGATATATTTTGCCGATCCAGGAGGGGGCCATGTCTGGATTCACGGAAACCTTGGTGGGCGCGCCCGCGGGTGCGACCTTTAACCGAGCCGTCGACCACTTCAGCCGATTTCTCGGCCTGGCGGTCGGCAACCTCTACCTGATCGCGGCGTTCTGCACGATGTGGGAGGTCGTGGCCCGCTACGTCTTCCATTCGCCAACCCAATGGGTGTTCGAGGTGGTGATGGTGCTGTGCGCCAGCGCCTGGATGCTGTCGGCCGGCTTCGTCACCCTGCAGAAACGCCATATCGGCATCACCGTATTCTACCTGATGGCGTCGGAACGGGTCCGCTGGTGGCTTGACCTGTTCGCCATGGTGGTCGGCGTCATCGCCCTCTACATGCTGGTGTCCGACACCCTGGTGCGGGCGCTGGAAAGCATCGATCTGGTGGAGCGCGGCGGCTCGGCCTGGAATTCGCCGCTGCCCATGATGCTCAAGACCATCCTGTTCGCCGGTCTGTTTCTTTATCTCGTGCAGTTGCTGGTCAACCTGGGCCGCCATTTCCGCACCCACGCCCTGCAGATCACGGTCTACGCCGTACTGGCGCTGGTCTGCCTGCGCCTCTTGGTGCAGATCTTCGCCCATTACGGCGAGGGCGGCGGCGGCATGTGGGTCAATCTGGAAGAATACCTGCACGGGGCGTCGGGCAGCGTCATCGACCAGTTCCGGGTCGACCGTGACTCCGTCGGCATCGCCACCATTTCGCTGCTGATCGTCGCGGCGCTGCTGGTCCTGATGATGACCGGCATGCCGCTCGGCATCGTCACGCTGATCATTTCCGTGGTCTGCGCCCTGGCGTTCTACGGCCTGCAGGGCATGTACCTGGTGTCGACCAACGCCATGGACCTGCTGGAAAAATATCCCCTGATCGCGGTGCCGTTCTTCGTGCTGATGGCATCCATCCTGGAACGCGCCGGGATCGCCCAGGACCTGTTTGACGCCATGTCGATTTTCGCCGGCGGCCTGCGCGGCGGCGTGGCGGTGCAGACCACCGTCGTCGCCGTGATCCTGGCCGCCATGTCGGGTGTCATGGGCGGCGAGATCGTCATGCTCGGCCTGGTCGCCCTGCCGCAGATGCTGCGCCTGGGTTACGATCGCAAGCTGACCATCGGTCTGATCTGCGCCGCTGGTGCCCTGGCGACGCTGATTCCACCGTCGATCGTGATGATCGTCTATGGGCTGAGCGCCAACGTCGGCATCGGCGACCTGTTCAGCGCGGGCTTCGTTCCCGGCCTGATGCTGGCGTTGTTTTATGTGACGTTCGTTCTCGTGCGCTGCAACCTGAACCACAGCCTCGCCCCGACGGCGGCGGAAATCGCCCTTAAGACCGGGGAGGAAACCAAGCTGGGCCGCCATCAGATCGCGGCGGTCGTCATGTGCGTCGCCCTGATCTTCTGCGTCATGGGGTCGATCTACGGCGGTATCACCAGCGTCACCGAAGCCGCCGCCGTGGGTGTGTTCGGCGCCATCGCCGTCGCCGCCGTGCGTTTCAAGTTCAATTACGCCCTGCTGCGCGACTGCCTGGCCAACACCATGGCGGTGGTCGGCACCATCATCTGGCTGATCCTGGGGGCTGTCGCCTTCGTCGGGCTGTACAACCTGATCGGCGGCGCGGACTTCATGCGCCAGTTGATCAAGGGGGCCGGTCTGGGGCCCTTGGGTACTGTCTTCGTGATGATGGCGATCCTGGTCGTTCTCGGCACCTTCATGGAATGGATCGCGATCATCTTCATCACCGTGCCGGTGTTTGCCCCGGTGGTGCGTGATCTGGGGCCGGCACTGGGCATGACCCCGGATTGGGCGGCGGTCTGGTTCGGCATCCTGTTCGTCATGAACATCCAGATCTACTTCCTCAGCCCGCCCTTCGGCCCGGCCTGTTTCTGGCTGAAATCCGTGGCGCCCAAGGACGTGACCCTGCAAGAAATCTTCATCAGCGTGCTGCCGTTCATCTGCCTGCAGATCATCGGCATGCTGCTGGTCATGTTCTTCCCGCAGATCGCCCTGTGGATGCCGCAGGCATTAAACTAGGTTTAGTGGAGGTCATATGAGCAATCCCCTCACCACACCCGAAGAACTGCACGACGACCTTGAAGAAGAAGGCGTGCACGGAAGCGAGCGTTACGGCATCGCGCCCGGCGTCGCCGGCGCCCTGATCGGGTTGGCGTTGATCGTTTTCATGTTCGCCTTGGCGGACGGTTTTTCCTGATCAGGACGTGCGACGACGATGACGACTAAGAAAACCTACAAGGACCTGCGCTCCGCCCGCTGGTACGCCCCCGACGACCTGCGGTCCTTCGGCCACCGTTCGCGCACCATGCAGATGGGCTATGACCGGGCCGATTGGGAAGGCCGGCCGATGATCGCCATCATCAACACCTGGTCCGACATCAACCCGTGCCACGCCCATTTCAAGCAGCGGGTCGAGGACGTGAAGCGCGGCGTGCAGCAGGCAGGCGGTTTCCCGATCGAGTTGCCGGCCATCAGCCTGTCGGAAAACTTCGTCAAGCCGACGACCATGCTCTACCGCAACATGCTGGCCATGGAGACGGAGGAACTGATCCGCTCCCACCCCGTGGACGGCGCGGTGCTCATGGGCGGCTGCGACAAGACCACGCCGGGCCTGGTCATGGGCGCGATCTCGGCCGGGGTGCCGATGATCTACGTGCCCGCCGGGCCCATGCTGCGCGGCAACTACAAGGGCCAGGCGCTGGGCAGTGGCTCTGACGGCTGGAAGTATTGGGACGAACGCCGCGCCGGCAACCTGAGCGCCGAGGAATGGACCGAGGTCGAGGCCGGCATCGCCCGGTCCTACGGCACCTGCATGACCATGGGCACGGCCTCGACCATGACGGCCATGGCCGAAACCCTGGGCCTGACCGTCCCCGGCGCGTCGTCGATCCCCGCCGCCGACTCTGGCCATATCCGTATGGCGGCGCAGACCGGGCGGCGCATCGTCGACATGGTGTGGGAAGACCTGACGCCGGAAAAAATCCTCGACCGCCGCGCCTTCGACAACGCGGCCATCGTCGCCATGTCCATGGGCTGTTCGACCAACGCGGTGATTCACCTGATCGCCATGGCGCGGCGCGCCGGCGTGATGATGACGCTGGAAGACCTCGACGCCTTCTCGCGCCTGGTGCCGGTGATCGCCAACGTGCGCCCCTCGGGCGACACCTATCTGATGGAGGATTTCTATTACGCGGGCGGCCTGCGCGGCCTGATGTCGCGCCTGACCGGGCATCTGAAGCTGGACGCCGTGACCGTCACCGGCAAGACCCTGGGCGAAACCCTGGAGGGCGCCGAGGTCTATAACGACGACGTCATCCGCCCGCTCGACAATCCGCTCTACGCCGAAGGCTCGCTGGCCCTGCTGACGGGAAATCTCGCGCCCCAGGGCTGCGTCATCAAGCCGTCGGCCTGCGACCCCCGGTTCTACAACCACCAGGGTCCGGCCCTGGTGTTCGACAGCTATCCGGATATGAAGAAGGCCGTCGACGACGAAAATCTGGACGTCACCGCCGACCATGTCCTGGTGCTGCGCGGCGCCGGACCCCAGGGCGGTCCGGGCATGCCCGAATGGGGCATGCTGCCGATCCCCAAGGCCCTGCTGAAACAGGGCATCCGCGACATGCTGCGCATGTCCGACGCGCGCATGTCGGGGACCAGCTATGGCGCCTGCATCCTGCACGTCTCGCCGGAAAGCCACGTCGGCGGGCCCCTGGCTCTGCTGAAAACCGGCGACATCGTGAAGATCGACATCCCCAACCGCACCATCGACATGCTGGTGGACGCGGACGAACTGGAACGCCGCCGCGCCGCCTGGACGCCCCCCGCACCGAAGTTCGCGCGCGGCTACGGCTGGATGTTCGCCCAGCATATCCGTCAGGCCGACGAAGGCTGCGATTTCGATTACCTGGAAACCCAGTTCGGCGCGCCCGTCGGCGAGCCGGATATTTTCTAGAACAGTTTGCTTGAGCGTACCCCCTCACCCCGGCCCTCTCCCCCAAGGGGGAGAGGGAGAAACGATTACGACGGGAGTTCCCTCGCCCCCGGAGGGGGAGAGGGGCAGGGTGAGGGGGGTGTCTGAATTTTCTGAACGGAGGCCGAGATGGCGAAGAAGCTGACCAAGAAAACCCGCGACCTGCTGATGAACGTGTCGACGGCGACGCTGTGCACGGCGCTGTTCAAGGTCGGCCTGAAGAACCAGTTCCTCCAGGACGTCCATCCGGTGTCGCCCAAGGGGAAGAACATGGTGGGGCAGGCCTATACCATGCGCTACATCCCGGCCAGGGAAGACCTCAACCCCATTTCCGTGTTCCAGGACCCCAAGCATCCGCAGCGCGTCGGCGTCGAGGAATGCCCCAAGGGCCACGTTATGGTGATCGATAGCCGCAAGGACCCCCGCGCGGCCTCGGCAGGCTCGATCCTGGTGACGCGTCTGATGGTGCGGGGCTGCGCCGGCGTGGTTTCGGACGGCGGTTTCCGCGACGCGCCGGAAATCGGCAACCTGGACATCCCCGCCTATCACAATCGGCCCTCGGCCCCGACCAATTTGACCCGCCATCAGGCGATCGAGCTGAACGGCCCCATCGGCTGCGGCGACGTCGCCGTGTTTCCCGGCGACGTGATCGTCGGCGACGACGAAGGGGTCTGCGTCATCCCCCTGCACATGGCCGACGCCATCGCCCAGGAAGCCGCGGAAATGACTGCCTTCGAGGACTTCGTCACCGAGGAGGTGAAGAAGGGCCGGGCGGTGATCGGCCTTTACCCCGCGACGACGGCCAAGGCCAAGGCCGATTACGCCGCGTGGCGGAAGAACAACGGGCGTTGATCCGGCGGCCTTAATCCCGCCTGAATTTGTGTTAGTCTCGTCTTCGGAAGTCGCGCGGAGAGGAGTGAAGCCATGCGCAAGACCATCGCCATCACCGCGCTCGCCTTGCTCGGCGCCTGCACGGTCGTCGAGAAGACCGGCGAGGAGATCACCATCGAGCATGCGGCGAACCAGTTCGTGGTCGCCGAGGTCAAGGCCGAGAATTACTGCCAGACCCTGGGCCGCCGTGCCCAGCACGTGATGACCGGCCCGCGCCAGTCGTCCCTGCTGTTCGTGCAGTCGAGCGTCAGCGTGTTCCGCTGCGTCGTCCCGGCGCCCGCAAAGAAGTGACGGCGGGGCCGCCCGTTTTCATGCCATGAGACGCTCCGTCATTCTGATGGTTGTGATCGGACTGGCCCTGGGTGGCCTGGTCCTGTTCCTGGCCTTGCAGTTTCCCGAAGCCCTGACCGGGCGCGGCGAGCAGATCCAACTGACCCATGCCCTGCTGCTGGTCGCCGTGATCGGCGCCGCCGCCATCGCCCATGGCCGGTTTCAGGCGCGCCAGGCCCTGCGCCACGCCGCCATCTGGGTCGGGCTCGGCGCCGTGCTGTTGCTGGGCTATTCCTTCCGTGTTGAATTTCTGATGTTGGGCGGGCGTCTGACGGGCGAATTGCTGCCCCACCGGGCCCAGGAAACGCCGGGCGGCGGCGTCGCCATCCGCGCCGGCGACCACGGTCATTTCGTCGCCGAGGCCATGGTCAACGGCGTCGCCGTCCGCTTCCTGATCGACACCGGGGCAAGCGACGTGGTGCTGAGCCCGCGCGATGCAAAGCGCCTGGGGTTCGATCTGAAGTCCCTCAGTTTCAACCGCATCTATCAGACCGCCAACGGTACGGTCACGGGTGCGCCCGTGCGCCTGGACGACATCCGCATCGGCCCCATCGTGGTTCGGGACGTGCGGGCCTCCGTCAACGGGGCGGACATGAAACGCTCGCTCCTCGGCATGAGCTTTTTGGGCCGCCTGGGCGGCTACCGGGTCGCGGGCGACGTGCTGACGCTCAGTCCGTGACCGAGGCGCGGGGGGCGAGGGCGGCCTGCTCCACCCGGATGCGGTGGGTCAGGACCAGGGCGTTGAGGACGGAGAACGCGAGCGCGATCCACCACGCCCCGAAGGCCAGCGGCAGCACCGCGATTTCGGCCGCGACCACCAGATAATTGGGATGCCGCAGCAAGCGGTAGGGCCCGCGCCGCACCAGGGGCGCGTCGGGCAGGGTGATGACGCGCGTCGTCCAATAGGGACCCAGGGACGCGATGACCCAGACCCGCGCCGCCTGCAATGCCGCGAACAACGCCAGCCAGGGCCAGTGTACGGGCGTGTCCGGCGGCACCACAATCGCCAGCGCCGCCAGCCAGCCCGCGTGGAGGGCGACGATGACGGGATAATGGCCGCGCCCGTGTTCGATCCCGCCCCGGGCGATCAGGCGGGCGGTATTGCGCCCGGCATGCACCAGTTCCGCCAGGCGCAACAGCGCGACCAGGGCGATGACGATCCAGAGGACGGGCATGGCGGGGCGCCTAGGCCGTTTCCAGGGTCAGAAAGCCGGCGGTGAAGCCGGGGCCGAGGGCCGACATCAAGGCCCGTTTTCCCGGCGTGTGTCCGAAGCCCGCATCAAGCGTCCGGCGCAACACGAACAATACCGTGGCCGCCGACATGTTGCCGAAATCGCGCAGCACCGACCGGCAATGGCCGAGGCTCCCCGGCGGGCGGCCGAACACGGTTTCCAGGGCGGTGATGACTTTTTCCCCGCCGGGATGGGCGACGAAGGCGTCCATATGATCGAGGCTGAGATTGTCCTGCGCCAGATAGCGGCGGAGCACGGGCGGCAATTCGGTTTCCACCAGATGCGGGATATCGCGGGAAAATACGACGCCCAGGCCGTCTTCTTCCACGGTCCAGCCCATGACGTCGAGCGACCTGGGCCAGGTATGTTCCCCCCAACGGATCAGGCGGGGGCCGGGACCGTCGGTGGAAATCAGCGCCGCCGCCGCCCCGTCACCGAACAGGGCCGTGGCGATGACGTTGCTTTTGGACAGGTCGCTGCCGCGGAACGTCAGGCCGCACAGTTCCACCACCAGAAACAGGACCTTGGAGCCGGGGCGCGCCTGGGCGACCTCGGCGGCGCGGGCCAGGCCGTTGACCCCGCCGGCGCAGCCCAGGCCGAAGATGGGCAGGCGCGTGGTTTCGGCGCGGAACGGCAGGCGTTCGAACAGGCGGGCGTCGAGCGACGGCGTGGCGATCCCAGTGGTGGATACAGTGACCAGGGCGTCCACGTCCCGGGCCGTCATGCCCGCCGCCGCGAGGCAGGTCTCGGCCGCTTCGGTCAACAGTTCCAATGCGTGGTCGAGATAGCGCGCGTTCTTGTCCGCCCAGCCGCGCGGTTCCGAAAACCAGTCCAGCGGCATGCAGGAATAGCGGGTATCGATGCCCGCGTTGTCGAAGGCCGGCAGCATGCGCTCGATATCGCGGACCCGGCCGTTGAACTGGCCACGCGCCCAGGCGCGGATATCGGCCTGGGCCAGCCTGTGAGGCGGCACCGCGGTGCTGAGCGCGGCCAGCCGGGGCAGGGGTGTGGTCGCTTGTGTCATCATGGCGGGCCTGAGTCTGGGCCTGTTCGGCATCGGGCGCCATTAACGTTGGCGTGAACGGGAATTGTGGGGCTTATTTTATTTGTGTGGCGACCTCGGGCGGCAGGCCGTCCTTGATGGCGTTCAGGTCGGTTGGGAAATAGGATCGGCCGTTGCACTCCCCGTTGAACCGCCCGGACATTTCCGAATAAAGCCGAACCTGGCGGTTGTGGGCCTCGACCGCGGTGCTGCGTTCCTCGACCCAGGCGTTGTAGCCGGCGATCTCCGCCTCGTAGGTTTTCCGCCGCTCCGGGTCCGTCAGGGCCGCCATGGCCTGGTTCTGCAGGCGCGGTCCGGCTTCTTGTATGCGGCCGTCCAGGCCGCTGATCGAAGATTTCGCCGTTGCGATCTCGGCGGCGACGGCGTCGATGCGGTGGGCCAGGATCAGGCAGGCCGTCAGCACCTCGGGCGTCATCACCCCGGCGCGGTAGGTCTTGGCCTTGCCCTCGTAAAGCTTCATCGGCGCGTTCCTGGCGGATTGCAGCATGGTGTCGAGCAGGCCGCCGTCGGCCCGCGCCGGGACCGCCGCCAGCATCAGCACCGCGACCATCAAGGAAAACAGGGCCGGGATCGGGGCGGGCATGCGGCGGCGATAAGGCATGGGGGCAGAGGTCCTCCAGGGTTGGCAAGGGGTTACGGTATCACGGCCTTCATTCTAAAGGCAGTGCGCGAAATAATTCAAAGCTGCGTGAAGTATGCTCTGGGGGCTCGCATTAACCAAAAAATACGCTCATATTCGGGGTATGGTTGAGATTGTTTCCGGTTCCGGCATCGACCGCATCCTGTCCCAGAACGAGGTCCAGGAGGACCGCACCACACGCCTGAACAGGCTGCGCGCGACGGAAGCACGGGACGGCCGGCTCGAGGTTCGCGCGGCGACCGTGGCTCGGGGGCTTGAGGCCGAGGCCTTAGCCCAGGCGCAAGGCCAGGATGCGGCTGCGGACCTGGAACCCGATGCGCCGACCCGGCGGCCCCGCTTTGCCGATCTGGTGGGGGATACGGATTCCGTCAACCGGGTGCTGGAGGAAACCCAGGGCATCGACCGCTTGATCACGGCGGGTGAGCGGTTGCGCCAAGCGGCCGTGTTGACCGACAGTTTCCTCAAGTCCTACTTCATTTCCATGATCGATCCCGGGCGGGCGATGACGATGATCAGCCCGCGCGACATTGCGCGGCCGCCGGAAGAAGACTTCTAGAAAACCGGGTGGTCCGGCGTCTTGTCCGTGCGTCAGTTCAGGGCGGCGGGGCCGGGCGAGGATTCGGAAAGCAGTTCCTGGGTCGCCCGTGCGACGCGGAGCCAGACGGACCGCGCGGCCCGATTGCCCCGGTCCTGCATCTGGTCTGCCTTAACCTGCGCGCCGATCGGCGCCATTTCACCGAATTCCTGAATCAACAGGTTGGCGGCGCGGTAGATTTCACTGTCGGTGGCCATGGCGGTTGCCTTTACTCCAGGGGCCCGGCCCGTGTCCGGCGGGGCATTCAAGCGGCCTTACTGTTTAAGGGATTGGCTGATTTTCAGCACTTCGGTCAGGGTGACGCCCAGGCGGTCTTCGACGACCACGACCTCACCCTTGGCGACCAGCCGGTTGTTGGCGTGGATTTCGATGTTCTCACCGACCGTGCGGTTCAGTTCCACGACGGCGCCACGACCGAGCTTGAGGATCTGGCTGATCGGCATTTCCGCCGTGCCGAGAACGGCGGTGATTTCCACCTGCACGTCATAGAGAGCATGAACCTTTTCAGATTCCTTTTTCTCTTCGGGGGCGGTGTCTTCAGCCATTGCCTTGCTCCGTTATCCGGCGGGGATGCCAGCCATTCGGGCCGGTGGCCCGCCGTGGGCGGGGTCTTCACCCGCCATTAACCGTGAATTTGACCAGGGAAACCTTAAACTTTCCTTATCGACGGGCGGATTCTATCACGCCCCGTGGCAGGGCGCACGGCCATGCCGGGGTGCCGCGGGCCGTCAAATCCCGCCGCCCTGGTCGAGAAGACCCGTCAAATGCTGCACCCGGGCCAGCAGCGCATGCAATTCTTCGTCCCGAACATTCAATAATTCCAAATGGTTAATGGTGCTCATCAAGTAATCTCGGTTCAGTCCGCTGGCACCGGCGGCCGACATGATCAGCTCGGCCGAGCGTTCCAAGCCCAGATCACCGGCATATTGCGGATGGGCTGGGTCCGTCACGAAGGTATAGGCGGCGACGGATCGTCCGTCCTCGAGTGCCGCCGTGACGACCGCCGGGCGATAGGCGTAGCCGGTCAGCTCCCGTTCATTCAGGTAGGCGACGACCGCGTCGCGGTCGGCGGGGGCGAAGCGCAAGGCGATGCCCCGGCAGCTGCCGCCCTTGTCCAGGCCGAGGACCAGACCGGGCCGGGCCGGCGTGCCCCGGTAGTGGTGGGAGTAGATGCAGAACGCCCGGTGAAACCCGTCGAGTTCGGCGGACTGGCGGTCCGTGAATGCGAACCCGGGATTCCACATGAGCGAACCATAGGCGAAAACCCATTCGACGGTGCTGAGCGCGGCGGCATCAACCATGGTCCTGAGCGGACACCTTTTCCTCCACGAAATCAAGGCGGTCCTGGCCCCAGAACAGCTCGTCGCCGATGACATAGGTCGGCGCGCCGAACACGCCGAGGCTTTTCGCCTGTTCGGTGTTCGCCCGGGCGGCCGCGTCGATCTCGGCGGTGTCGGCGCGGGCCAACAGATGTGCGCCGTCCAGTCCCATGCCGTCGAGGACAGCCGCCAGGGTCGCGGTCTCGGCGATGTTTTTTTCGTCGACCCAGACCACGCGCATGAAGGCATGGACCAGATCGCCCAGCCGCTGCGCGTCCAGCCCATCGTGCTGGGCGGCCAGGATCACGCGCCGAGCCATCGTGTCGGCGGCGGGAAAGAATTTCGGCTCCAGCGTCAGGGGCCCGCCCAGCCGGGCGCGCCAGCGCTTCAGTTCCATCATCCGGTAGGCCACCCGTTGCGGCGGGCGTTTCGCCAGCGGCAGGCCGCCCGAGACGGCGAACACCTCCCCCATGTCGACGGGCTTGTGATTGATCCGCCAGCCGTGGCGGCCGGCGATGGCGCGCAGCCGGACGTCCCCCAGATAGGACCAGGGCGAGGTCACGGTGAAGTAGTAGTTGATCGTTTTGGACATGACGGTTCCTGTTGATGGGTGCTGCGATTCGATGCCGGGGCAAGCCGAACGGGGGGACGGCGGCAATCGGAAGCATTCGTGAAAACAGCGAAAACCCCGTGGTTTTCCTGGGCATATTAGACAAGGCCGAGGTGTTCGTTGACATTGAAAGTAGCCGACGGCAACGATTGTCACATAATCATAACAAAAGACATTTCGCTGCTTTCGCTTTTCTTTCGGATGCGGATACGGCGGACCCGGAGGAAACACATCCGGAAGGCGCGCGGAAAAAGGGGCTGGCGGATGAGACATCCGACCAAGGACGGCGACAAGGTTTTCGAAGTCGCCATCTACAACAGGGACGTCCGATCCCTCGTTAAGGACAATCAATCTCACACTTTCTTTGACGATAACTGGGCCGACACCCAGGTCCACGACGTGGTCGCCCGGGACGAAGATACGGCCCGGGAAATGATCGCCGAGCGGTTTCCGCCCGACGACGGCTTCGTCATTCAGTGGATGGATCAGGCGAACTGACCAAGGGCTCGCGGATCACTGCGGGCGATGAAGCCGGCACGGGGTGAGACAGCGGTCAGGAAGTGATCTGCTTCGCCCGTTCGGCGTCACGCAGGTCCTTGCGCTTGATCTTACCCGTTGCCGTCATGGGCAATTGGTCGACGAATTCAATCAGACGCGGATATTCATGGGAGGACAGGCGCGTCTTCACGAACTCGCGGATGGCTTGTTCCGTCTCGGGCCCACCCTCATATCCGGGCATCAACAGGATGAAGGCCTTGACGGTCTCGGTGCGGATCGGGTCGGGCACGCCGATCACGGCAGCCAGCTGTACTGCCGGATGGTGGCTCAGGCAGTCCTCGATCTCGCCCGGTCCGATGCGGTAGCCGGCCGAGGTGATGACGTCGTCGCCGCGGCCGACAAACCACAGATAGCCGTCGTCGTCGCGGTAGCCCGTGTCGCCCATGCGCCACCAGCCATCCCGCATGTTGGCCTGCGTGGCCTCCGGGTTTTTCCAGTATTCCAGCAGCATGACCGGGTCGGGGGCGCGGCAGGCGAGATCGCCCTCATGCCCCGGCGGCAGGACATTGCCGTCGCCGTCGATGATATCGACCACGTGCCCCGGGGCCGGCCGGCCCATGGCGCCGGGTTTGGCCTCCATGATCTCGGCCGAGGTGGCGACGACCACGTTGCATTCCGTCTGGCCGTAGAACTCGTTGATGGTCAGGCCCAGGGCTTCGCGGCCCCAGTGCAGCAACTCGGCCCCCACGGGCTCCCCCGCCGACGCGACCGAACGCAGATTGAGCGCATGGCGGCCCTTGGGCGGGGGCAGTTTGCTCATGAGACGCAGCGCCGTCGGCGGCATGAAAGTGTTTCGCACGCCAAGGCGCGCCATCAGGGCCAGGGCTTCCTCGGGGTCGTATTTGCGCGCGCGATGGGCGACCACGGGCACGCCGTGATGCCAGGCGCACATGAGAGTGTTCATCAGCCCGCCGATCCAGGCCCAGTCGGCGGGCGTCCACATCAGGTCGCCGGGCTGGCCCAGGAAGTTGTGGAACATCTCGACCCCCGGCAGATGGCCGAGCAGGCAGCGGTGGGCATGCAGCGCCCCCTTGGGATTGCCCGTGGTGCCCGAGGTATAGATGATCAGCCCGGGATCGTCGGCGGCGGTCTCGACGGGCCGGAAGGTGTCGGACGCCTGGCCGAGCGCCCCCCAGAAATCCGTGAACCCGGCGCCATCGGCCCCGGCGTCGATGACGTAGACCCGTTTGAGGTCCGGCAGGACGTCGGCCAGGGCCGCGATCTTGGGATAATTGGCCATGTCCGTGACCAGGGCGGCGGCCCCGGAATCGGCGAGCCGGAAATTCAGCGCGTCCTCGCCGAACAGGGTGAACAGGGGGATCGAGATCAGGCCCGCCTTCCATGCCGCGACATGGGTCAGGGCGGCCTCCACCGACTGTGGCAGCAGCACGGCGACGCGCTCCCCCCGCGCCAGCCCGTGGGCCTGGAACATGTTGGCGGTCTGGTTGGACAGGGCCCGCAGCGCCCCGAAGCTGTAGGTCACCAGATCGCCCTCGGCCGAGGTGACGATCAGGGCCGGCGCGTCGGCGTCGCGCGCCGCGTGTTTGTCGCAGACATCGACGCCCATGTTGTAACGCGCCGGGATATCCCAGGCGAAGGTGTCGTAGAGCGTGTCGTAGCTGTCGGTCCTGGTCAGCATGGGCTGCCGTCCTCCCAAACGGCCGGGGCCGTCGGTTACTTGAAGGCCGCCATGTCCTGACCGTCGGATTCGAAGTATCGGTAGGCCTCGACCGTTTCGATCACCACGCCGTCATAGCCCTGGGCCAACAGGCCGAAGGTGAAGGAACTGGCGTCGCCGTAAAGGATCTTGTGCCATTCCGGGCGCCAGTATTCGACGAAGTAGCGGTCCGGGTCCGTCGGGTAGGGGGCGGTGATCCAGCGCGGTGACCCCGACTGCCAGCCAGGCTTCCAGTAAAAGCGGTAGGTCGCCGCCGTGCCCACGTCCATGCGCGCGAGGACCAGGCGGCGTGCCCCCAGCTTTTTGTACTTCAGGGTTTCGATGGCGCGTTTGGAGAACGGCTTGCGGCCGTGAAACACGTCGACGATGACCATGTCGTAATTGGTGTCGTGGAGTTTCAGGGCGAATTCGTCTTCCTGGCCGAAGGCCGTGGTGTCGCGCAGGTAGAGATAGTTCTCCGCGTTCGACATGGACAGCACATGATTGGAGTTTTCGTGAAACGGCCGGGCCGGATAGGGCGGCAGGCTGTTCATGACGGACAAATCCTTGTGGGCGACGAAGGGCAGGAAGCCTTGCTTGCGGCTGGCGGCCAGAATCTCGTCGACCTTTTTCGGTTCGCGGGCGAAATCCATGGTCAGGATGCTGACCCGGTCGCGCTTGGCGACATCGACCAGATGAGCGAAGGTTTCCTTCATTTCCTTGGACGTGGGCTGTCCGAAGGTCTCGTAGCCGTAGAACATGCCGTCCTGCATGATGGCGTCGATCGACAGCATGTAGGCGCGGGCGGGATAGACCTTTTTCTCGTCGACCTCGTCGCGCTTTTGCAGAAGCTCCATGCCGTTGTGGGTGATGACGACGAATCCGGGATTCTTCTCGCGGGCGAATTTGGCGATGTTGGTGATCAGGCGGCGCATCTCGTCGCGGTAATTCGTCAGTTTTCCGAGCACGGGCGCGGCGGGGGCGGCCTGTACGGGTTCACCTTGGGCACGCACCTGTCCCGGCGCCTGCGCGGCGGCCGGCGTGAGGGCGCTCATGGCCAGAAGGGCGGTGCTCAGGACACCCGCAAGGGTGGTCGGACGGAATGCGGTCATGGTCTTCCTGTCGAGGCTTTTTTCCGCCGATACCATAGCGGGCAAGGGTTAATCAGTCCTTATCCGGCGGCCCGCTGCAGCATAGCACGGCGGCGGCGGGAGGGTGAACGTGCCGGCTGTTTCTCCTGCCCGGGGCGTATCGGTTCCTTGTCCACCGGCGGGGCGGAGAGTAGATTTCCGTCATGCAACCCGAATTCCGGCCCACGGCCTGTCCCCACGATTGTCCGTCCACCTGCGCCCTCGAGGTCGAGGTCCTTGACGACCGCACCATCGGTCGGGTGCGCGGCAATCCGCGCAACGATTACACGGCGGGGGTGATCTGCGCCAAGGTCGCGGCGTACCGCGAGCGGGTCCATCATGCGGAGCGTCTGACCCACCCGCTTCAGCGCGTGGGCGCCAAGGGGGCGGGCGACTTCCGCCGGATCACCTGGGATCAGGCGATTGACGAGGTCGCCGAAGCGATCGAGCGCGCCCGCGCGGCCCATGGCGCCGAGGCCGTCTGGCCCTATCACTTCGCCGGCACCATGGGGCTGGTGCAGCGCGACAGCATCCACCGTTTCCGCCACGCCTTCGGCTTTTCCCGGGAACACGAAACCATCTGCGTGACCACGGCCTGCAACGGCTGGGTCGCCGGGCACGGCAAGATCTGGGGGGCCGATCCGCGCGAGATCGCGGAATCGGATCTGATCGTCGTATGGGGCGGCAATCCGGTATCGACCCAGGTCAACGTGATGACCCATATCGCCAAGGCGCGGAAGACGCGCGGCGCCAAGCTGGTCGTCATCGATCCCTACCGCACGCCGACGGCGGACGCCGCCGACATCCACATTCCACTTTGCCCGGGCACGGACGGCGCCCTTGCCTGCGCGATCATGCATGTGCTGTTCGCGGAAGGCATGGCCGACTGGGACTACATGCGGGAATTCTCGGACGGCCCCGAACGCCTGCAGCAGCACCTGTCGACGCGCACGCCGGAATGGGCGGAGGCGATCACCGGCATTCCGGCGGACGACATCCGCGACCTGGCCCGGCTCTATGGCAAGACGCAACGCGCCTATCTGCGCGTCGGCTACGGCTTCACGCGGTCGCGCAACGGCGCCGCCAACATGCATGCCGTGACCTGCCTGCCCGTGGTCACGGGCAAGTGGCAGCACCGGGGCGGCGGGGCGCTGTTTTCCAACCGCGAACTCTATGGCGTCGACGGGACCCTGATCAAAGGCTTGGACGTGGTCGATCCGAATACGCGCGCGTTGGACATGTCGCAGATCGGCCGCGTGCTGACCGGCGACGCCAAGGCGCTCAAGGGCGGGCCGCCGGTCACCATGCTGTTCACCCAGAACATCAACCCGGCCGAGGTCGCGCCGGAAACGACCCGGGTCATCGACGGCATGATGCGGGACGACCTGTTCACCTGCGTGCACGAGCAGTTCATGACGGCCTCGGCCAAGCTGGCCGACATCGTCCTGCCGGCGACCATGTTCCTGGAGCACGAAGACATGTACCAGGGCGGCGGCCATTTCTATCTCCAGGTCCACAAGGCGCTGATCGAACCCCTTGGGGAATGCCGCTCCAACGTCGATGTCATCAACGGACTGGCGCGGCGCCTGGGATCGGACTATCCGGCGTTCCATATGACGGTCTGGGAGCTGATCGACGACGCGCTGCGCCGCAGCGGCCGGCCCGGCGCCGACGAAGTTCTGGCCGAAGGCTGGATCGACTGCACCAAGCCGTTCGAGGAGGCGCATTTCCTGAACGGTTTCGGCCATGACGACGGCAAGTTCCATTTCGCCGCCGACTGGTCGCAGATCGGCGCGGACTGTGACGCCATGTCGGCCCTGCCGGATCATCTCGACGTCATCGACGGTGCGACGGACGCCCATCCCTACCGTCTGGTCGCCGCCCCGGCGCGGCGGTTTCTCAACACCTCGTTCACGGAAATGCCGTCCAGCCGCAAGAAGGAAGGCCGCCCCATGGCCCTGATCCATCCCGATACCTGCAAGGCGCTCGGCCTGGAGGAGGGCGACCGCGTGCGCCTGGGCAACGACCTGGGCGACCTGGTCGTGCATGCCCGCCCGTTCGACGGGTTGCAGACCCATACGGTGGTGGTCGAGGGCATCTGGCCCAACGAAGCCTTCGAGGAAGGACGCGGCATCAACACGATCGTCAGCGCCGACGCGGCGCTGCCGGGCGGTGGGGCCGCGTTCCACGACACCGCCATCTGGATGCGCCCGGCATGAGTGGGCCGGGTCAGGTCATCGTCGTCGGCAACGAAAAGGGCGGCAGCGGAAAATCGACCACCGCCATGCATCTGGCCGTGGGGCTGATGCGGGCGGGGCATCGCGTCGCCGTGCTCGACACGGATATCCGCCAGGGATCGCTGCGCCGGTTTCTGGAAAACCGCGGTGCCTATGCCCGCACGATCAAGGGCCATGTCCCGATGCCGGAATTTTTTGACGTCGCCCCCTCGGGCGGCGATGGCACGGACACATTTCCAGGCGTTCTCGCGGCCGCCCGCGCGGCGGCCGGGGTCGTCATCATCGACACGCCGGGCAGCGCCACGCCCCTGTCGGAAGCCGTCCATTCCCATGCCGACACCCTGGTCACGCCCCTGAACGACAGTTTCGTCGATCTTGATGTCCTGGCCCGGGTCGAGGTCGGCAACGAGATGACCGTGAAGGGGCCCAGCCAGTACGCGGAGATGGTCTGGAAGCAGAAGATCGCCCGCGCCCGGCGCGACGGCGGCAACATGGACTGGATCGTGCTGCGCAACCGTCTGAGCCCGCTTGATTCCCGCAACCGCCAGGAGATGGAAAAGGCGCTCAGCCAGCTTGCCCAGCGCATCGGCTTCCGCTTCCTGCCCGGGTTTGGTGAGCGGGTGATCTACCGTGAACTGTTCCTGGCCGGCCTGACCATCATGGATATCAAGGAAACCGGCGACCCGGCGGCCCTGTCCATGTCGCATCTGGCGGCCCGCCAGGAAGTCCGCGCCCTGATCGGTGCCCTCCACCTGCCGCCGCCGGCGGTTTAGGCCGTCGGCTGTCGGCTGCGCTGGCGAACGGCGCCCAAACGCCTTATCTTTCAAGGTGAAGGACGGAATTCATGGGCAACGACGACAAGCTTGCGAAATCAGACGCTGCCGGCGCGCCCGCCAGGCGGGCGGACGTCGATGCTTTTCTGGACAAGCTGTCGCGCGCCCCGGCGCAGCCCCGGGCGGACGGCCGCGGGCGGCTGATGTTCGGCATGGACGCGACGGCCAGCCGCCAGCCGAGTTGGGACAGCGCCGCCCGCCTGCAGGGCGAGATGTTCCAGATCACCCGCGAGCTCGGCGGTCTGGACGTGCAGCTCGCGTTCTTTCGCGGGTTCGGAGAATTCAAGGTCTCGAAATGGACCGGCGACACGAACGAACTGACCCGGCTGATGACCGGCGTCGGATGCCTGGCGGGGGAAACACAGATCGGCAAGCTTCTGAAGCATGCCGCGAACGAAACCCGCAAGCGCCGGGTCAACGCCCTGGTCTATGTCGGCGACAGTTTCGAGGAAGACGTGGACGCCTTGGGCAAGAGCGCGGGCGAACTGGGCCTGTTGGGTGTGCCGGTGTTCATGTTCCACGAAGGTGAGGACCCTGTCGCCCGGTTCGGGTTTCAGCAGATCGCCAAGCTGTCCGGTGGTGCCTACTGTTCGTTCGACGCGGCCAGCGCCGATACGCTGAAGGAATTGCTTGCCGCCGTCGCGGTCTATGCGGCGGGCGGGCGCCGGGCGCTGGAAAACCACGCCAAGGCCAAGGGTGGCGACATCCTGCGCATCGCCCATCAGGTCAAGGGGGCTTAAGGGGCGTGTCCTATCTGGTGCTCGGCGTGGCCCTGCTGGCGGCCTTCCTGATCGGCGTGCGTTGGTACGCGACCGCGAACGTGAAAACCTTGAAGAAGGTCCTGTTTTTCGTATTCGGCGGCCTGGCTGTGGCGCTGGCGCTGTTTTTCGTCATCACCGGGCGGCTCGGCTGGGCCGTGTTCGCGGCCTCGGCCCTGATCCCCATGCTGCTGCGCGCCCGCATGGCCTACCGCGCGGCGCGAAATTTCTCGCGCATGGCCGGAGCCGGGCAGGGAGCACCCACGGGCCAGACGTCGGACGTGGAAACCCGCTTTCTGCGCATGGGCCTGGACCACGACACTGGCGACGTCTGGGGCGAGGTCATCGACGGTCCCTACAAGGGGCGCCTGTTGGACGACATGACCGTATCGGAAAAGCTTGATCTGCTGCGCCATTGTTGGGTCGAGGACGAGGCTTCGGCCCGTGTCCTCGAAGCCTATCTGGATCGGGTCCACCCCGACTGGCGTGACGCTGCCGATGACGCTGGACCACAAACCGGCGGCGCCGGGCCGTCCCGTTCGGGCGCCATGACACGGGCAGAGGCCTTGGCGGTGCTGGGCCTGTCCGAAGGGGCGAGCCGCCAGGACATCAAGGCCGCCTATCAGCGCATCATTTCCGGCCTGCACCCGGATCACGGCGGGTCCGACTATCTGGCGGCCCAGGTCAACGAGGCCAAGGCGGTTTTGCTGGACGATTGAGGGTTTTCTCCCGTGCGCATGCGATTCGCGTTACGGTTCCGTGACGATCCACGGCGCCAATGGCGAAAACGGGAGGATTCCGGGGGCTTTGGCGAAGGCAATCGGGCGGTTGCGGCGTTCGGGGCGGTGTGGCACAAAATGGCCCCACCCCTGCGGCCCATATTCGGTGGTACGGTGCCGACGCATTTGAAGTCACAGCAGAAAGTCCCGATATGAACGCTCCTGTTCGGAAGGCCGTCCTTCCCGTCGCCGGTCTCGGCACGCGGTTCCTGCCCGCGACCAAGGCGATGGCCAAGGAAATGCTGCCCATCGTCGATAAGCCGTTGATCCAATACGCCATCGAAGAGGCGCGGGCCGCCGGGATCGAGGATTTCGTCCTGGTCACCGGGCGCGGCAAGACGATCATGGAAGATCACTTCGACCACGCCGTCGAACTGGAACAGGTGCTGCAGGCGCGCGGCAAGACCCGCGAGTTGGAAATCGTCCACGACGCCATGGTGCCGGCGGGCCATTTGGCCTATGCGCGGCAGCAGAACCCCCTGGGCCTGGGCCATGCCATCTGGTGCGCCCGCCAGATGGTCGCCGGCGAGCCCTTCGCCGTGCTGCTGCCGGACGATCTGGTACAGGCGGAGCCGGGGTGCCTTGCGCAGATGATGGAAGCCTATAAGGAAGTGGGCGGCAACATCGTCGCGGTTGAGGACGTACCCCTTGAGGACACCAACAAATACGGCATCCTGGATGTCGCCGAGGACGACGGCCGTCTGGCCCGCGCCAGGGGCCTGGTGGAAAAACCGGACCCGTCGGTCGCGCCATCGACCCTGTCGATCATCGGCCGCTATATCCTGCAGCCCCAGGTGTTCGAACACCTGGACCGCCACGAAAAGGGTGCCGGCGGCGAAATTCAGCTGACCGATGCCATGGCCAAGACCTTGGACACGGTGCCGTTCCACGGCCTTCGGTTCAAGGGTCGGCGTTTCGACTGCGGGTCCAAGGCCGGGTTCATCGAAGCCAATGTCGCCTTTGCGCTGGAGCGTCCGGATATGGCCGACCGCGTCCGCGCCACCCTGAAAACCTACCTCTGAAGGAAGTCACAGCATGCATGTCGCCGTCGTCGGGACCGGATACGTGGGATTGGTGTCCGGGGCCTGTTTCTCGGAATTCGGCCATAACGTCATCTGCGTCGATAAGGATGCGAACAAGATCGCAGGCCTGAAACGGGGCGAAATGCCGATCTACGAGCCCGGCCTGCAGAAACTGGTCGAAGGCAATGCCGAGGCGGGGCGTCTCAGCTTCACCACGGACCTGGCCGAGGCCGTGAAGGACGCGGACGCCGTGTTCATCGCCGTCGGCACGCCGTCCCGGCGCGGCGACGGCCATGCGGATCTGTCCTACGTCTATGCGGCGGCGGAAGAGATCGCCCGCGCCATCGAGGGCTATACGGTCATCGTCACCAAGTCGACGGTGCCTGTCGGCACGGGGGCCGAGGTTGAGCGGATCATCCGCGAGGCTCGGCCCGAGGCCCAGTTCGACGTGGTGTCGAACCCCGAATTCCTGCGCGAAGGGGCGGCGATCGAGGACTTCATGCGCCCCGACCGGGTCGTCATCGGCACGGAGTCCGAGGACGCCCGCGAAGTGATGCGCGAACTTTACCGCCCGCTCTACCTGATCGAGACGCCGATCGTGTTCACCCGGCGCCAGACGTCGGAGTTGATCAAGTACGCGGCCAATACCTTCCTGGCGACCAAGATCACCTTCATCAACGAGATCGCCGACCTGTGCGAGGTCCTGGACGCCGACGTGCAGGACGTGGCCCGGGGCATCGGCCTGGACGGGCGCATCGGGCGCAAGTTCCTGCATGCAGGGCCGGGTTATGGTGGGTCCTGTTTTCCCAAGGACACGATCGCCCTGGTGCGCACGGCGCAGGATGCGGGGGCGCCACTGCGCATCGTGGAAACCGTGGTCGACATCAACGCCAAGCGCAAGAAGGCCATGGCGCAGAAAATCATCGATGCCTGCGGCGGCTCGGTTTCCGGCAAGACGATTGCGGTCCTCGGCCTGACCTTCAAGCCCAATACGGACGACATGCGGGATTCCCCGTCCCTCGACATCGTGCCCGCCCTGGTCGCCGCCGGGGCCAAGGTCCGTGCCTATGACCCCAAGGGCATGGACGAAGCCAAGCACATGTTGGCGGGCGTCGACTGGTGCAAGGGCGCCTACGACACCATGGACGGCGCGGATGCGCTGGCCATCCTCACCGAATGGAATGAATTCCGCGCCCTCGACCTCGACAAGGTCCGGGGTCTGATGAAGGCGCCGGTGATGGTTGATCTGCGCAACATCTACAATCCGGACGACATGGCCGAAGCCGGGTTCGATTATACCTGCATCGGCAAATCGAAAGTTTCGGCGGTAAGCTGACCGCCGGTCCGGCGCGGCGCGAATAGGGACATCATCCTTCATGGCGGACAGCCACAACTTCAATCCCAGCATCCTGCGCGAATACGACATCCGCGGCACCGTGGGCGATACCTTGGGCGCCGCCGATCTGTTCGCCATCGGCCGGACGTTCGGCACCTTGCTGATCCGCGCCGGCGGCAAAAGCGCCGCCACGGGCTATGACGGACGCTTGAGTTCGCCTGAACTGGAAGCGGCCCTGGCCGACGGCCTGCGCGCCGCCGGGGTCGACGTCAAACGGATCGGCCTTGGGCCGACGCCCATGCTTTACTTCGCGACATATCACCTGGGCACGGATGCGGGGCTGATGGTCACGGGCTCGCACAATCCGCCGGAATTCAACGGCGTGAAGATGGTGATGCAGGGCCGGTCGTTCTTCGGCGCCGACATCCAGAAGCTGGGCGCGATGTCGGCCCAGGGCGATGTCGCCACGGGCAGCGGCGATGAGGCCCGGATCGACGTCATGGACGCCTACGTGGCGCGCCTGCTGCAGGATTTCGACGGCGCCAAGCCGCTCACGGTCGCCTGGGACGCGGGCAACGGGGCGGCCGGCGAGGCGCTGGTCAAGATGGTCGCCGGCCTGCCGGGCCGCCATATCCTGTTGAACGAAACCATCGACGGCACCTTCCCGGCCCATCATCCGGACCCGACGGTGGAAAAAAACCTGGCGCAATTGAAGGACGCGGTCACCGCCAACGGCTGCGACCTGGGCATCGCCTTCGACGGCGACGGCGACCGCATCGGCATCGTCGACGGCCGGGGCAGGGTGCTGTGGGGCGATCAACTGCTCGCCATTCTGGCGCGCGACGTGTTGGCCGCTCATCCGGGGGCTACGATCATCGCCGACGTGAAGACGTCGACGGTGTTCTTCGAGGAAATCGAACGCCTGGGCGGCAGGCCCATGATGTGGAAGACCGGCCATTCCCACATCAAAAGTAAGATGGCCGAGATCGGCGCGCCCTTGGCCGGCGAGATGAGCGCCCATATTTTCTTCAAGGACCGCTATTACGGCTATGACGACGCGCTCTATGCCGCGATCCGACTGCTCAACGTGCTCAACGGCACGGAGGCCAGCCTGGGCGATCTGCTCGACGCCATGCCGAAGACGGTCTCGACCCCGGAAATCCGCTTCGACTGCGCCGATGACCGCAAATTCCAGGTGGTCGAGGAAGTGCGCGCCCGGTTGGCCACGGAAACGGGCATCGACGTCCACGGCATGGACGGCGTGCGGGTGCAGTCGGCGGACGGCTGGTGGCTGCTGCGGGCATCCAACACCCAGCCGGTGCTGGTGGCGCGCTGCGAGGCGGCGGACGCGGGCGGCCTGGCACGGCTTAAAGCGGCGCTGGCCGGACAATTGGCGCAAAGCGACGTGACCGCGCCCGACCTTTAGGCCGTCCGTTACATCCGAATTCTCAGGTTTTTGGCATCCCAGATCCGGGGGCCACAAAAACGGAGAGGAACCGCCGTAAGGCGATCCCTCTCCCTCCCCCTGCCGCGCATGACACCCGATGGTCCTGCGCAGCATTTCGATACCATGGACAATTGTGGCAAAATTTGTTGGCTGACGCTACGAAAACTTGTCGTTTTTTTGTGGGTATTCCATCCGTCGGGACGCACAGGCGACATCGCGGCCTGAAAGGCCGTGATGTCGAGGGGTCGGCAAAGAAAGAGGAAGGGAAGGGGCTTAGCTTCCGGCCGGCAGGGCCGCCATTTCCATGCTTTCCGGCCCACGCAGTTCCATGCAGGGAATGTGCCGCCGCTCCAGAAGCTTGCAGGCCCGGTAGGCGTCCCGCTTGCTGAGGCCATAGACGCGGGCCCGGTGCAGGACCTTGCCGTTCTTTTTGGTCAAGGGGACGATGGAGATGACGCCACCGTCAAGCAGGGACGGCAGGGTGTCGCGCGCCTTCATGGCCATGCTTTCGGCCTGATCCGACTGTGCGAATGCGCCGACCTGAATGCCCCAGCGCGACTTCTTGTCGAATTCGACGATCCGGGGCGGCCCGTCGCCGTCGCCCTGTTCCTCTTCGCGGCCGGGGGCCGTCGGCAGGGGGGCGGGGGTGGGAATGTCGGCCTTAGCGAGCACCGGCGCGCTGCCCAGTTCGGCGAACGCACGGTTGAGGTGCTTGGCCATCAGATGGTTGCGCGCGTTCGAGGAATTGGCGCCGAACACGACGCCGATCAGGCGCCGGCCATCACGCTTGGCCGAGGTCACCAGATTGAAGCCGGAGGCCCGGATATAGCCGGTCTTGAAGCCGTCGGCGCCGTCGTAGTTGAGCAGAAGTTTGTTGTGGGTCTTGTGCGATACGCCGTCGAAATCGAACCGGGTGCGCGAGAAGAAATGGTAGTATTGGGGAAAGTCGCGCAGCAATGCGCGAGCCAGCTTGGCCATGTCGCGGGCGGTGCTCAGTTGCGCGCTGTGGGGCAGGCCCGAGGCATTGCGGAAGGTCGTCCGGTCCATGCCCAGGCGGTGTGCCGTCGCGGTCATTTCCCGGGCGAATTGCCATTCCTTGCCGCTGTAGTTTTCGGCCACGGCGGCGGCGATGTCATTGGCTGATTTGACGGACAATGCCAGGATCGCGTCGCGCACGGAAATCGTTTCGCCGGGCTTGAGGCCCAGTTTCGACGGGGGCTGGCCGGCCGCGCGGACGCTCATGCGCAGGCGCGTGTTCATGGACCAGCGCCTGCTCTCGACCGCTTCGAAGATCTTGTAGAGGGTCATCATCTTGGTCAGGGAGGCGGGATAGTTCCGCGTGTCCGCATTGACCGAGTGGAGAACCTCGCCGGTATCGGCATCGATAACCAGGGAGGCATATTTGGCGGCCGCCTGACCCGGCGAAAGCACCAGGGCGGTCAGCAGAACCAGAGCGGCCGCGGCCAAAAGGCGCAGACCTCCTCGTTTAATCGGGCGCGTCGTGTCAGCCATGAGAGCTCTCTTCCCCGTTTTGAGCCTTGTGCCTCATTGTCGTCGTCGCGTCGTCCCCCGATTCGCCGGCATCGTAGCGGAATCCGCTAGCGGCGTCTCCAGAAATTTCGCAGCCGAATCAATATCTTCTTTAAGGATTCATCGTAAATATTTGATTAACGGCCGGGCCGGCGGGCGGCCCGGCCGGGTCAATCCGCACCCTGTTAACCCCGTGGGCGGCCATTTTGATGCCAAATTTCTGACACAAAAACAAAAGGTTACAGGAAGGATAAATTTTTGTGCAATGCAATACGGAAACTTGACGAAAGGCGGGGGCTGGGCTTATATTTGGGCATTGCTGCACTGCAGCATCGCTGCGCGGCAGTGAGAAGCGGCACCGAAGGCGCCACAGCGCCCGGCCGCCGCCAAGGATGATGTTGATCACCCGACAAAGAACCCAGATGGAGAGTATTATGGCTGAAGCCAAGAAGCCTACCGTGACCGCGAAACCCGCCGCCGTGCCGACCAAGCCCGCCGATGCCGCGCCCGCGGCCAGCCAGGTCGAGGCCGTTGTCGTGGCCAGCAAGGAAACCGTTGAAACCGTCGCCAAGGTCGGGGCCGAAGTCGCGGCCAAGAGTGTCGAGAAGGCCGTCACGATCGGCCAGGAACAGGTAACCGCGGCCGTCAAGGCCGGCGGTCAGGTGTTCAAGACCTACGAAGACGCCGTGACCTACGGCAAGGATAACGTCGACGCCTTCGTCCAGGCCAACAACATCATGGCCAAGGGCATGCAGGACCTGAACAAGGTGCTGTTCGCCATGGCGCAGAAGAACATGGAAGAAACGGTCGACCTGACCAAGAAGGTGTTCGGCTGCAAGTCGGTCGACGACGTGGTCAAGCTGCAGAGCAGCCTGCTCAAGACCAATTATTCGAAGGCCTTCGATGAAAGCCGCAAGATTTCCGACATGGCCGTGAAACTGGCCGAGGAAGCCGCCGCGCCGATCGCCGACCGCATGACGGTCGCGGTCGAAAAGGTGACCAAGCCGCTTGCCGCCTGAGGGTTTTCGTCTTCCGCATTCGCCTCACTCAATGTGATGCGGTCGTGAACAAGCGCCCGGCAGTCTCTGCCGGGCGTTTTTTTGCGAGGGTTGGCGGGAAGGCGGCCGGCGATTCTCAGGTCTTGGCCGCGCGCCGCGCCGCTTTGGGGTTCGGTTGGCCTGTTTACGTCCCGCTTATTCGGGAATTCCCTAGCTCGGGACTTGGCGGTGGCGGTGGCGCTGCCCATATATCTGGGGACAAGTGGTTGAAACACCCCGGACCCGGGGCTTCCCCGGGCAATCCTTTTTAAATAGAATTGGATTACCGTCGGAGTGGTTAGGCCGCTTAGGCGGCGCCGATGGGCGGCGTTCGCCAGCCCTGACACGGCAAGGACAGGACGGAGATGACAGGACCGACAGACCCGCCAAAATCTCCCATCGACTCGGGACGGGACGATGACTCCGGCACCGGTTTGGCGGTCAAATCCCGCACGCGGACCAAGCGTCCGTCCATGTACAAGGTCCTGATGCTCAACGACGACTACACTCCCATGGAGTTCGTCGTCCATGTTCTCGAACGCTTCTTCGGCATGAACAGTGAGCAGGCTACCCAGGTGATGCTGCACGTCCACCAGCGCGGGGTGGGTGTTTGCGGCGTCTTCACATATGAAATCGCCGAAACGAAAGTGACACAGGTCATGGATCTGGCGCGTCAGCATCAGCATCCTCTCCAGTGCACGATCGAGAAAGACGGCGGCGGAGACGAGGAATAGATGCTTTCACGCGAGCTAGAACAGACCCTTCACCGCGCCCTGGCACTCGCCGCCGAGCGTAATCACGAATACGCAACCCTCGAACACCTGCTTCTGTCCCTGACCGAGGACCCGGATTCCATCGCGGTGCTGAAGGCCTGCGATGTGGAGGTCGAGCGCCTGATCGCCGACCTGACCGAGTTCCTCGACAACGAACTGGCCGAGATCGACAACCCGCGCGGGCTTGAGCCCAAACCGACGGCGGGTTTCCAGCGCGTCGTCCAGCGCGCCGTGATCCATGTCCAGTCGTCGGGGCGCGAGGAAGTGACCGGCGCCAACGTGCTGGTCGCCCTGTTCTCGGAACGGGAATCCCACGCCGTTTATTATCTGCAACTGCAGGACATGACCCGGCTCGACGCCGTCAACTACATCTCTCACGGCATCGCCAAGGTGCCCGGGCGCTCGGAGCAGCGCACCGTGTCCGGCGCCGATCCGGAAGCCGAGGCCGAGGCCGTCGCCCGCAAGGGTTCGGAAGCGCTCGACGCCTATTGCACCAACCTGAACAAGAAGGCGAACGAAGGCCGCATCGATCCCCTGATCGGCCGCCACGAAGAGGTCGACCGCGCCATCCAGATCCTGTGCCGGCGCAACAAGAACAACCCGTTGTTCGTGGGTGATCCGGGCGTCGGCAAGACCGCCATCGCCGAGGGCCTGGCCAAACGCATCGAGGACGAGGACGTGCCCGAGGTGTTGCTTGAGAACACCATCTTCGCCCTCGACATGGGCGCCCTTCTGGCCGGCACCCGCTATCGCGGCGATTTCGAGGAGCGCCTGAAGAACGTCATGGCCGAACTGGAAGCCATGCCCAAGGCGATCCTGTTCATCGATGAAATCCACACGGTGATCGGCGCCGGGGCGACCTCGGGCGGATCCATGGACGCGTCCAACATTCTCAAGCCGGCCTTGCAGAAGGGCGGCCTGCGCTGCATGGGCTCGACCACCTACAAGGAATACCGCAACTATTTTGAAAAGGACCGCGCCCTGGTGCGCCGGTTCCAGAAGATCGACGTCTACGAGCCGTCCATGGACGACACGATCAAGATTCTCAAGGGCCTGAAGCCCTATTTCGAGGAACACCACAAGGTGCGCTACACCAACGACGCCATAAAGGCGGCGGTGGAATTGTCGACCAAGTACATCCACGAACGCAAGCTGCCGGACAAGGCGCTCGACGTCATTGACGAGGTCGGGGCGTCGCGCATGCTGCTGCCGGCGGGCAAGCGGCGCAAGACGGTCACCGTCAAGGACGTGGAGCAGGTGGTCGCCAAGATCGCCCGCATTCCGGAAAAGTCCGTGTCGTCCGATGACCGCAAGGCGCTGAAAAACCTGGACCGCGACCTGAAGACCATGGTGTTCGGCCAGGATAACGCCATCGAGGCTCTGGCCAGCGCCATCAAGCTGTCCCGCGCCGGCCTGCGTGAACCGGAAAAGCCCATCGGCTCCTATCTGTTCTCGGGCCCCACGGGCGTCGGCAAGACCGAGGTCGCGCGCCAGTTGTCACACATGATGGGCATCGATCTGGTCCGCTTCGACATGTCCGAATACATGGAGCGCCACTCCGTGTCGCGCCTGATCGGGGCTCCCCCGGGCTACGTCGGCTTCGACCAGGGCGGCCTGTTGACCGACGCCGTCGATCAGCAGCCCCATTGCGTGCTGCTGCTGGATGAAATCGAAAAAGCCCATCCCGACCTGTTCAACATCCTTCTTCAGGTCATGGACCACGGCAAGCTGACCGACCACAACGGCAAGTCCGTGAGTTTCCGCAACGTGATCCTGATCATGACCACCAATGCGGGGGCCGCCGATCTGGCCAAGCCGGCCATCGGGTTCGAACGCGAAACCCGCATTGGCGAGGACACGGAAGCCATCGAGCGCATGTTCACGCCGGAATTCCGCAACCGCCTGGATGCCATCATTCCCTTCGCGGCACTGACGCCGGAAGTCGTCGCCCGCGTCGTCGACAAGTTCGTCATGAACCTGGAACTGCAGCTTGAGGACCGGGGCGTGGTGATCGAATTGACCGAAGCGGCGCGCGAATGGTTGGCCAAGCGCGGCTTCGACAAGCTGTTCGGTGCCCGGCCGCTCAGCCGGGTGATTCAGGAGAGCATCAAGAAGCCGCTGGCCGAGGAACTGTTGTTCGGCAAGCTGGTCAAGGGCGGCATCGTCCTGATCGGCGTCGACGACGACAAGCTGATATTCGATTTCCCCGAACCGGGATCGAACCGTCTGCCGGCCAAGCGCAAGAAGGGCAAGGTCCCCGCCTTGGTGGAATAAAGACTTCTTGCCGTCATTCCCGCGAAAGCGGGAATCCAGCCTTCCGCTTTCCTGGACCCCCGCTTTCGCGGGAGTGACGATTGGGTTAGGTTCCGGAAACGGTGGAGCCGGATTTATGGCGTTTTCCTTCCTTGCCGGGATCCGGATTCTCGATCTCAGCCAATATCTGCCGGGGCCGCTCGCGGCCCAGGTCCTGTCCGATCTAGGCGCCGAGGTCGTGAAGGTCGAGCCGCCCGCGGGCGATCCGCAGCGCCATCTCGATCCCATGTCGGGTCTGCTCGACCCCGATGTGGTCGTTGGCGGCGACGCCTCTCCCTTCTATCAGGTGCTCAACGCCGGCAAGACGGTGACCCGCCTCGACCTCAAGTCCGAGAGTGGCAAGGCGCAGTTCCGGGCCTTGGTCGAAGGAACGGACGTTCTGCTCGAAAGCTACCGGCCCGGTGTCATGGACCGGCTCGGCTTCGGATACGACGCGGCCCGGGCGTTGAACCCCGGGCTTATCTATTGCGCGCTTACGGGATATGGGCAGACGGGGCCGCTTCGTCTGGCCGCCGGGCACGACCTCAATTACATGGCCGCAACGGGGGCGCTCAGCCAGGCCGGGACGGCGGCGGGGCCCGCCATGGCCTGGCCGCCCATGGCCGACTGCGCCGGGGCGGTGATGTCGGCCCTCGCCATTCTGGGGGCGCTGGTGCGCCGGGGCCGGGACGGGCAGGGTGCCTATCTGGACGTCGCCATGTCGGACTGCGTGTTGTCCTGGCAGGCCATCGGCCTGACGGCGGAAAAGCTTGGTCTGGGCAAGGCGCGGGGGGCGGCGCTGCTGACCGGCGGGGCAGCATGCTACCGGGTCTACGCCTGCGCCGACGGGCGGGAATTGACGCTGGGCAATCTGGAGCCCCAATTCTGGGAAAATTTCTGCCGCGCCATCGGCCGTGACGATTGGATCTCCCGCCAGTGGGAGGGGCTGCCTCAGGCGGAATTGATCGCCGAGGTCGCGGACCTTCTCGCCGGCCGGCCCCTGGACCATTGGTTGTCCGTGCTGGACGGCGTCGATGCCTGCGTGCAGCCGGTCGCCGAATATGCGGGCGTCGCGGATCAGCCGCAGGTCAAGGCCCGGGACCTTGTCGCGGACGATCCCCTCGGCGGGGTGCAGGTGCTGCTGCCGATCCTTGCCGACGGCATGACCACGGGCGAGCGGGCGCCGTTGGCGCTGCGCACGGCGGATCAAATTTTACGAGGTTGGGAAAAGGCCTAGCGGGCGACCTGGGGGCAGTCGGCTTCGCGGGTCAGGCCGACCATGGAAGCGCCCTGCGATGACAGGCGCAGGTTGCCCTTGGCGCCGATCACGTAGGATTGGCTGCCCAGCGGTTTGCCGTTGGCGGCCATGCGCACGACCTGGGCGGCGCGGCAGGCACGGCAGTTGTTGACCAGGAACACGCCGCCATTGCCCTTGTCCGTTTCAAGGGTGATGCATTTCTTGTCGCTGTCGTCGGCCAACGTTTCCGGCTTTACCAGGTTGGCCTGCTCGCAGGGATAGATGGAGCCCAGGCTGGTCCGGCCCGGGCCGCGGAACGGCAGGGGCAGGGTCATGTTGCCCATGACGTTGAACTTGCGCACTTCCGGATTGGAGTAGCCCTGGCGCAGGCGGGTCACGCCGACCACCATGCAGGCGTTGCATTTGTTGACCAGCACTTCACCTGTGCCTGTGCGGCCGTGACGTATGCAGTCGGCGCCCGGGGCCAAGGCCGCCGCCGTGCGGATCAGGGGATTGATCCCCATGGCGTCCGCACCGGGCACGCGGGGGGCCGCGATGGCGGCCGCCGACAGCAACAGCACCGCGACGAGGGCGGCGGCGCTCAGCAGATAGATTTTCACATAGCGTTCCATTTCCCCTTTACTTTAGGGAACATTCGTAAACGAAACGTGACCGCCATCACACCTATGCGCGATTTTTGAGAAATTTGTATAGAAAACTGATTTTATTCTGATTTTTTAAAGGGGGAGAACGTCCCATAGGCCGACATTTCCCGCTCGATTCCCCTGGATTCGTCCTTCAGGAAGTCCGAAACCGCATTCCGGAAGCCCCCGTCGGCGATCCAATGGGCGGAGAAGGTGCGGCGGGGAAGGTAGCCGCGCTGCACCTTGTGGGGCCCCTGGGCCCCGGCTTCGACCCATTTCAGGCCATTGGCTATGGCATAGTCGATGGCCTGATAATAACAGGCTTCGAAGTGCAGGAATTTGTAGTCGGCGACGCAGCCCCAGTTGCGGCCGTAGATCGTGTCGCCGCCCCGCAGGTTCAGCGCACCGGCCACGGCCCGTCCGTCCTTTTCCACCATGATCAGGACCACGGCCCGGCCCAGGCGCTCTCCGAGCAGGGAAAAGAACCGGCGTGTCAGATAAGCCTGGCCCCATTTCTTGTCGGACGTGTCCATGTAGAACTGGAAGAAGGCGTCCCAATGGGCCTCGGTGATGTCGCCGCCTTCGAGGACGCGGATGTCGAGGCCGGCCTCTTGGACGGCGCGGCGCTCCTTCTTGATGTTCTTGCGCTTGCGCGACGACAGTTCGTCCAGGAAGTCGTCGAAGGTATTGAACCCCTTGTTCTCCCAATGGAACTGCTGGCCGATGCGCTGCAGGTATCCGGCATCCCCGAAGGTGTTCCATTCGTCCTCGGTCGGGAAGGTGACATGCAGGGACGACACACCCAGGTTCTGCGCCAGCTGCGCCATGCCGGCGATCAGGGCGGCGCGCATCTCGCGGCGTTGGCCGTCGGGCAGGGCTTCGTTGACCAGCAGGCGGGGCCCGGTCACCGGCGTGAAGGGCACGGCGCATTGCAGCTTGGGATAATAGCGCCCGCCGGCGCGCTCATAGGCGTCGGCCCAGCCCCAGTCGAACACGTATTCGCCGTAGGAATGGTTTTTCAGGTACAGCGGCGCGCAGGCGGCGATGCCGCCGGCCGGGTCCTCGATCACCAGATGCTGGCCGAACCAGCCGCTCTCCTCCGTCGCCGATCCGGAGTCCTCCAGGGCCGACAGGAAGGCATGGCGGACGAAGGGATTGTCCGTTCCGGCACAGGCGTCCCAGGCCTCGGGCGAGACCTCGGTAAGGGATTTAAGGACCGTGATGGCGACCGCGTCGCGTCCGTCGGGCATGATTAATCTTGTATCCGTTCGATGCCGGGGGGCAAGGCTTGTGCGCCGAAGGCGGCGACCAGCAAGGCGAGACTTTCCACCAGCCTGGGCCCCGGCCGGTTGAAGTAGCTGTTGGCGTCCGTGGCGAAGACGCGGTCCGCGCGGGCGGCCTTGAGGTTGCTGAACTCCGGATGCCGATCCATCAGCAGGCGGGCTTCCGCCGCCGACCTTTCCAGTCCGAATCCGCAGGGCATGAACACGATGACGTCCGGGTCGGCGGATTTCAGGTCGTCCCAGGTGATCCAAGGCGCGTGGTCGCCTGCCTGGCCGAACACGTCCGCGCCGCCCGCCATGTCCACCAGTTCGGGCACCCAGTTGCCCGCCGCCATCAAGGGGTCCGTCCATTCGATACAGGCGACGCGGGGACGAGGGCCGGCGGGGGTGATGGCCAATGCCCGCGCCCGGGCGCGTAGGCCGTCGGCCACGGCGCGGCCGTGGTCCGCCAGCCCCAGGGCGGCGGCGACCCGTTCCACATCGGCGAATACGTCGGCGAGGGTCATGGGCTTCAGCGACACGATCCGCGCGGGGGTGCCGGTCCAGGCGCAGATCGCGGCTTCGACATCGGCCAGGCTGACGGCGCAGACTTCGCATTGATCCTGGGTGATGATGACGTCGGGGGCGCAATCGGCGAGGGGGCCTTGCCGGACCTCGTAGACGGACGCGGCATCGGCCACGGCGGCTTTCACCTTGGCGTCGATCTCGGCGCTGCTGCCGGACAGATCCAGACGCGGCGCCGTGCAGACGGGCAGTCCTGCGACCTCGGGCGGGAAGTCACATTCGTGGGACCGTCCCACCAGCCAGTCTGTGCAGCCCAGCGCGGCGACGATCTCCGTCGCACTCGGCAGCAGCGAGACGACGCGTTTCATTTCTCTGTTTTCGGTCGGCGGCATCAGGATTAATGTGCGCGCGCGGTCGGCGATCAGCAACCGCGTTATGGAGGGTGGTGTGATGAACCTGCGGCCCTTTGTACTTTTCCTTGCGCTTGGTTTCCTCATGACGTCCGGCCCTGCCGGTGCGGGCATGGACGAAGTGCCGCCGGAATCCCTCGGTCCCCTGGCGGTCGAGCGGACCTGGGAACGGGCGCATTTCTATGTGCCCGCCGATGCCAATCCCCTGGGCACGGGCGTGCTGGGCGGACAGCGCGACCTTGGGTCCGTGGCGCGGGCGCTCGACGGCCTGGCCAAGGGGCCGCCCCGGCCCGTGGTGGTCTATCTGCACGGCTGCGGCGGGTTCGGCAATTCGGGCAGTACCAACGCCGGCATGCTGGCCGAGGCGGGCTTTGTCGTGGTGGCGCCCGACAGTTTCGCCCGGCCATCGCGGGTCAGAACCTGCGATGCGAAGACCCATTCCCGCGCCGGGCCCAAGGGAATCTACCGGAACGTCATCGCCTGGCGGCTTGAGGAACTGGAGCGCGCCCTTTTGGGATTGAAGGCGTTTTCCTGGGTTGATTGGAACAACCTGTTCCTGTTCGGCCATTCCCAGGGCTCCAACGCCGTTGCCTCCTATCCGGGCAACGCGTTCAAGGGGAGGATCATGAGCGGCACGCGCTGCTCCACCGGCTATCACGGGCCGCCGGAGGAACCGGCGCTCGCCGTCTATTCGGAGAACGACCCCTGGCGCAAGGGCCGGCCCATCAAGTGCCTGGATTACGTCGGCCGCACGGGGATGCAGGTTCTGGGGCTCGCGGGCAAGCTGCATGTGGTCGCCCGGGATCCGGAGGCCAAGGCCCGCATGCTGGAATTTCTGGGCGGATTGATGACGCGCTGAGCGCCCAGGCGGGATCAGCGGATTTCGAAGATCCCGTCGACCTCGACCGCCACGCCGCGCGGCAGGGCCGGGGCGCCGACGGCGAAGCGGGCGTGCTTGCCGGCGTCGCCGAACACTTCGACCATCAGGTCGGAGGCACCGTTGACGACCTCGGGATGGTCGGTGAAATCGGCCGCCGAATTGACGAAACCGCCCAGCTTGGCGACCCGCACCACGCGGTCCAGGTCGCCGCCGCAGGCTTCGCGCAGCTGGGCGATGAGGTTGAGGCCGCAGACCCGGGCCGCCTTGTAGCCGTCTTCGGTCGCGACATCTTCGCCCAGGCGGCCCCGGCAGACGATCTCGCCGTTCCACACGCAGACCTGACCCGCCACGAACACCGTCGATCCGACGATGGTGTAGGGGATGTAGTTGGCGGCGGGCGTGGACGGCGTGGGCAACTCGATTCCCAGGTCCTTCAGGCGGGCTTCGACGGTTCCGGGCATGTGAGGGATCCTTTCGTTGGGCTGGGCGCCCGGCAATGGGCCGGGCAGGCGGATCGGATGCGGGTGGATCAGATGAAGAAGGTGTCGTGTTCCTTGGGTGCGATGCAGACGGTATCGCTGCCGCGCTCCTTCAACAGCTTCTGGGCCATTTCCAGCTTGCCGTCGATGGCCGCATCGTCCTGGTCCGGGTCGTGGTGGTAGAGGTAGAGGGTTTTCACCTTGCCCCGGTCCGCCAGTTCGACGACCTTGGAAATGCAGGAATGACCCCAGGTCACCTTGGTCGCGTATTCCGCGTCCGTATAGGTTGAATCGGTGATCAGCACGTCGGCGCCGTGCACGAATTCGGCCAGCTTTTCCTCGTAATGGGGATTGTAGCCGTCGGAATTCTCCAGGAACATTTCATTGTCCGTGACGTAGCAGATGGCGCGGCCGTTGTATTCAATGCGGAAGCCGAGGCACTGGCCCGGATGGCTCAGAAGCTTGGTCTTCACGCGGATGCCGTCAACCTCGAACTCTTCTTCCTCGAGGTCGCGGAAATAGACCCGTGCCGCGAACTCCTTCAGCGTGATGGGGAAATACACCCCGTCCATCTGGGCCGAGATGATTTCGCGGATCGAGATGTCGCCCTGATTGGCGCCGAGAATCTGGAATTCGTTGCCCTGGCGGTACAGGGGCGCGAAGAACGGAATGGCGTTGATATGGTCCCAATGAGGGTGGGAGATGAAGATGCGGCCGCGGACGTTGCGCCGGCCGTTGGCCAATAGCTTGTCGCCGAAAGTCTTGATCCCGGTGCCGCCGTCGAAAATGAAAATCTGGTCGCGCGGAAACTGCAGGGTCACGCAGTTGGTGCTGCCGCCGTATTTCAGGGTGTTTTCGCCGGACACGGGCAAGGTGCCGCGCACGCCCCAGAACGACAGTTCGATGTCGTCGCGCAGGATGCGGTTGACCTTGTCGAGGAAGGTTGCCGCGACGATGGGCTTGCGGATGAAGCCGTGGGCGCCGAATTCGTAGGCGCGGTTGACGTCGAATTCGTAGCTTTTCGCCGTCAGCACGATGAAGATCGTGTCGGCAAGGTCTTCATGGCCGCGCACGAACTTGCACATCTGGAAGCCGTCGACGTCCGGCATCATCAGGTCCGAGATGACGCAGTCAGGCGCCAGGCCGACCATCTTGTCCATGGCTTGCCGGGAGTCCGTGAACGCGGTGACGCGATGACCCGCCGCCTCCAGCATGGAGGTGATGGCGTCGAGGATCATCGGGTCGTCATCGACCGCGACAACGTGTATGGGTTCGGTCTTACCTGCCATGCCCGTCCCAGTGTGCCGGTATTTCCCCGGTCATCCAAAAAAATCCCAACTGTTCAAGCGAGTAGAGCCCGAACAGATTAACAATCCCTCAAAACGTCGATTATCACCGTACCCGGAAACGTGTTTTCCTGGCAGGGTTTTCAGGGGTTGTAGCAGAACAAGTAGGACAACAGCAAACCGTCTTTCCTGACGCCGCCGGCCACGCAAAACCCACCCGCGGACAGAAATCCAGGAGCGGTCGCGGCAGGATCGGACGGCGTCAGGGAGTCAGGCCAAAAAAGAGGCGTGCGACGGGCCGAAACCCGCCGCACGCCCCAAGTTTCCCAGGGAGGATTCCTGTAGAAGCTGGGGATGGGTGCGCGTCATCACGAACACCCGCTTGTGGCGCCGCAGGTGACGCACTTCATGCAGGTGCCGTTGCGCACCAGGGTGAAGTTGCCGCAGTCGCCGCAGGAGTCGCCTTCATACCCCTTCATGCGGGCCTCGCGGATCTGGTCGAGCTTGGTGTCGGTCTTGGCGATGACGCTGGTTTCGATCTCCATCACGGTATCGGCGCTTTCCGCCCGTTGGATGGCCGCGCCGCCGCCATTGCCGCCGCCGCCATTGCCGGCGGTGCGGACGGCGCCTGCCGACCCGGACTGCTCGCCGCCGCCGAAGCGGCCGCCCTGCACGACCATGAACTGCTTGGAGCGCACGTAACCGCGGCTGGTCAGCTGGGCGACGGCTTCCATCATGCCGGACTTCTCGGCGTTTTCCGGAAGATCGCCCTCGGCGGAGCCGTCACCCAGGGTATCGGGCAGCAGATCCGCCGGCTCAACATGGGCGAGGTCGTTGCGGTCCAGGTACGACACCGCCAGTTCGCGGAAGATGTAGTCGAGGATCGACGTCGCCATCTTGATGGTGTCGTTGCCGGTAACCATGCCCGACGGCTCGAAGCGGGTGAAGGTGAAGGCCTCCACGTATTCTTCAAGCGGCACGCCGTACTGCAGGCCGATGGAGATGGCGATGGCGAAGTTGTTCATCAGCGAGCGGAAGGCGGCCCCTTCCTTGTGCATGTCGATGAAGATTTCCGCCAGCTTGCCGTCGCCGTATTCGCCGGTGTGCAGGTAGACCTTGTGGTCGCCGATCGATGCCTTCTGGATGTAGCCCTTGCGCCGGTTGGGCGGGCGGCGGCGTTCCTGGGCCCGCTCGACGATACGCTCGACGATGCGTTCGGCGACGATTTCCGCCCTGGAGGCGTTGGCCGGGGCGGCGGCCACGGCGTCCTGCAGGGTTTCCTCGGCGTCGACGTCGTCCAGCAGGGCCGACTGCAGCGGCTGCGACAGCTTGGAGCCGTCCCGGTACAGCGCGTTGGCCTTCAGCCCCAGTTTCCAGGACAGCATGTAGGCGTCGTTGCATTCCTTGACCGAGGCCGAGTTCGGCATGTTGATGGTCTTGGAAATGGCGCCCGAGATGAAGGGCTGCGCCGCCGCCATCATGCGGATGTGGCTTTCGACGGAAAGGTAGCGCTTGCCGATCTTGCCGCAGGGGTTGGCGCAGTCGAACACGGACAGGTGTTCGGCCTTCAGATGGGGGGCTCCCTCCAGGGTCATGGCGCCGCAGATGTAGGTGTTGGCGGCCTCGACCTCGGCCTTGGAGAAGCCCAGATAGCTGAGCATGTCGAAGCTCATGTCGTCCAGTTTCTCGGCCGGAATGCCCAGTCCCTCGCGGCAGAAGGCGTCGCCCAGGTTCCACTTGTTGAACACGAACTTGACGTCGAAGGCTTCGCCGAGGGATTCCTCAAGTTTCTTCAGAACGTTGTCCGTGAACCCTTTGTTTTTCAAGGATTCAACGTTGATCCCCGGTGCGCCGTCCAAGGTGCCGTGGCCGACCGCGTAGTTGATCATGGCGGTGATCTCGTCGGCCGTGTAGCCCATGCCCGAAAGGGCCTTAGGGACCATGCGGTTGATGATCTTGAAGTAGCCGCCGCCGGCCAGCTTCTTGAACTTGACCAGGGCGAAGTCGGGCTCGATCCCCGTGGTGTCGCAATCCATGACCAGGCCAATGGTGCCCGTGGGCGCGATGACCGTGGTCTGGGCGTTGCGGTAGCCGTGGGCCACGCCGCCGTCCAGCGCCAGGTCCCAGGCCCGGGCCGCCGCCTTGGACAGCCCGGCGTCGGGGCAGTCGCCGGCGATCAGCGGCACGGGGGCGACTTCCAGCCCTTCGTAGCCGGTCTTCTCGCCATGGGCCGCGCGGCGGTGGTTGCGGATGACCCGCAGCATGGGATCGGCGTTCTTCTCGTATCCGGGGAAGGTGCCCAATTCCGCCGCCATCTCGGCCGAGGTAGCATAGCAGATGCCCGTCATCAGCGCCGTGACGGCGCCGCAGATGGCCCGGCCCTCGACGGAGTCGTAGGACAGGCCGGCGTTCATCAGGTAGCCGCCGATGTTGGCGTAGCCCAGGCCGAGGGTGCGGAACTCGTAGGACAGTTCGGCGATTTCCTTGGACGGGAACTGGGCCATGAGGACCGAGATTTCCAGCGTCACGGTCCACAGGCGCACCGCATGCTCGAACCCGGCGACGTCGAAGGCGCCGTCCTTCTGCGAGAAGGTGATCAGGTTCAGGGACGCCAGATTGCAGGCCGTGTCGTCCAGGAACATGTATTCGGAGCAAGGGTTGGAGGCGTTGATGCGGCCCGAATTGGGGCAGGTGTGCCATTCGTTGATGGTGGTGTCGTACTGCAGGCCCGGATCGGCGCAGGCCCAGGCGGAATAGCCGATCTTTTCCCACAGCTCGCGGGCCTGGATGCGCTTGTGCACCTTGCCGTCCGTGCGGCGGATCAGCTCCCACTCGCCGTCGTTGAGGACGGAACGGATGAATTCGTTGGTCAGGCGCACGGAGTTGTTGGAATTCTGCCCCGACACGGTCACGTAGGCTTCCGAATCCCAATCCGTGTCATAGGTCGGGAAGTCGATTTCCGTGTATCCCTGGCGGGCGAAGTGGATGACCCGCTGGACGTAGTTGTCGGGAATCATGACCTGGCGGCAGCCCTTGATGGCGTCCTTCAGGTCGGCGTTGATCTTGGGGTCGAAGCGGTCGTCGGCGCCGGCGTCCGCGCCCATGTCGGCCTGGCAGGCGGCCATGACCTGGGTCAGGTAACGCTTGGCCAGACGCGAGCCCGACACCAGGGCGGCGACCTTCTGCTCTTCCTGGACCTTCCAGTTGATGTAGTTCTCGATATCCGGATGGTCGACGTCGACGACGACCATCTTGGCCGCCCGGCGCGTGGTGCCGCCCGACTTGATGGCGCCGGCGGCACGGTCGCCGATCTTCAGGAAGCTCATCAGGCCCGACGACTTGCCGCCGCCCGACAGGGCTTCGTTTTCGCCGCGCAGCGCCGAGAAGTTGGAGCCCGTGCCCGAGCCGTACTTGAACAGCCGCGCCTCGCGGACCCACAGGTCCATGATGCCGCCGTCGCTCACCAGATCGTCGCTGACGCCCTGGATGAAGCAGGCATGGGGCTGCGGATGCTCGTAAGCGGACTTGGAGGCGACCAGCTTGCCAGTCTCGAAATCGACGTAATGATGGCCCTGGGCCGGGCCGTCGATGCCGTAGGCCCAATGCAGACCCGTGTTGAACCACTGGGGCGAGTTGGGCGCGGCCATCTGCTTGGCCAGCATGAAGCGCATTTCATCGAAATAGGTCTGGGCGTCGGCCTCGGAATCGAAATAGCCGCCTTTCCAACCCCAGTAGGTCCAGGTCCCGGCCAGGCGATCGAACACCTGCTTGGCGCTGGTTTCGCCGGACGACCGTTTGTCCTTGGGCAGCTTCTTGAGCGCGGCGGCGTCGGGTTCTGAGCGCCACAGCCACGACGGGACCGAGTTCTCCTCGACCTTCTTCAGCTTTGCCGGCACGCCCGCCTTGCGGAAGTACTTCTGCGCCAGCACGTCCGAGGCGACCTGCGACCAGGACTCCGGAACCTCGATGTCCGCCTGGGCGAACACGACGGAGCCGTCCGGGTTTCGGATCTCGCTGGATGCCTGGCGAAACTTGATCGCCGCGTAAGGTGATTGATCCTGTTTAGTGAAATGCCGCTTGATCTGCATGGCTACCCCGTCTGCGCTCCCTAGATGGTCCCTGTCATTTCCGGCCCTGTTGGTGGCCGGCGGGCCCAACAACAGACCCGGGTCGCTTCTTTGCCGCGGGCTCGGAAGGCATTCGCTTCCTTAAACTACATAGTGTATTTGCCCAGGCGTGAAGGACGCTAAATGTAGCCAGGGCCTTTGGGGGCGGCAACAGGATTATTTCAACATTTAGGGGTTATGTTACGAATAAATTACTTGATTTTGTGGAAGCCCCCGGAAATCCAAGGGTTATGCCTTTGGTCATAGTTGGCGCGGCCCTACATATTGCGGGTTGTGGACGGGAAAGCCGGTCAAGCGGACTGGACCTTGCGCCCGCATGGTGCCATATTCCCGCGGTACATCAGGCGGATATGAGACCCCATGGACATTGGAACGCTGCTGCATACCTGGATTTCCGGCAAGCTCGTCGGCACGGACGAGTTCGGCAACCGTTATTACAAGAACAAGGGCGGATCGCTGTATGGTCGCGAACGCCGCTGGGTTCTGTACAAGGGCCGCAAGGAAGCCTCCAAGGTGCCGCCGGAATGGCATTCCTGGCTGCACCACACCTCCGTCGAGCCGCTGACCGAGAGCGCCACCCAGGCGCGGCCGTGGCAGAAGGAGCACGTTCCCAACCTGACGGGAACGGCCGGCGCCTACCGCCCCGCAGGCCACGATTTCAAGGGCGGCGCCCGCGCCCACGCCACGGGCGACTACGAAGCCTGGAAACCGGAATGATCCGCGTCCCTGGCCGGGGCGCTGCGATGACGGTCGGATACCGATGACACTGGAAACCAAGGAACAGATGATCGGCGCCCTGGCGCTTGTCGTGCTTCTGGCGGTTCTCGGCTTCATGAACCAAAGCCGCGACGTGACCTCCGACACGGACGGCCGTATCCATGTCGAGGCCCTGTTCGGCCGGGTCGACGGGATCGCGCCCGGGGCCGAGGTCCGCATGGGCGGCGTTCGAATCGGCACCGTCGCGGCCCAGCGCCTGGATGACAAGTTCCGCGCCGTGCTGACCCTCAACCTGACGGACGGCATCCTGGTGCCAAAGGATTCGTCGGCATCGGTGCAGACCGACGGCCTGTTCGGCGGTAAGCACATCGTTTTGGAGCCGGGTGCTGCGGAACAGGGGCTGGAAACCGGCGATCTGATTGCCTTTACCCAGGACGCCCAGGTCGTCAGCGACATTCTGAATATGATCATTTCCCAGGGCCGGGCCGCCATGGAAGAGCGTCGCGCCGCCGCCGAAACGGCGACCGGGCGGATGAATTAAGGGGCGGGGAGAGCAGGTATGGGACGTAATGCAATCGAAACGGTGTTGGGCGGGGTGGTGCTGATCGTCGCCGGGGTGTTCCTGTTCTTCGCCTTCAACGTGGCCCAGGTGAAGGCCGTCTCGGGCTACGAGATCAAGGCGCATTTCCTCAAGATCGGCGGCCTGTCCAAGGGCAGCGACGTGCGCATCAACGGCATCAAGATCGGCACCGTGCTCGACCGCGTGCTCGACCCCCAGACCTTCGAGGCTGTCGTCATCATGTCGATCCGGCCCGACGTCAAGCTGCCCAAGGACACGGTGGCGACCATCGGCTCCGAAGGCATCCTGGGCGGCAAGTACATTCGCCTGAAGCCGGGCCAGGCGGCGGAAACCCTGCCCGTGGGCGGGCGTATCGCCAAGGTCGAGGACTTCAAGTCCCTCGAGGATCAGGTCGGCGAGATCATCTTCCTGGCCACGGGCGGGAAATAGGCCGCGATGCGGCTGCTTCTGATCGCCCTGATCGGCATATTCGCCGCCTTGCCGGCAGGTGCCGCCCCCATGAACAAGGTCATCCTGCAGGGCCTGGACAAGGTCACGGCGCGGGTCTCGACCCTGGAGGCCCGGGTCGGCGAGGTCGTGCGCTTCGGCACGCTCGAGATCATCGCCCGCAGCTGCGACAAGCGCCCGCCGGAAGAGCCGCCGGAAAGCGCCACCTTTCTCGACATCTGGGAAATCCGCCCGGGCGAGCCGGCGGTCAGCCTGTTCCGCGGCTGGATGTTCGCCTCCAGCCCGGCGCTCAACGCCCTGGAACACCCGGTCTACGACATCTGGGTGCTGGATTGCGCGGAGCCTGCGGGCGCGGCGGCGCCCAAGTAAGCGTCACCCGGGTCCTGTCATCGCCTCAAGCTCCTTCCACACCCGGTCCGGGGCCGGGTTGAGGGGGAATCGGGCCTGATAGTCGAGGGCCGATTCCAGGCGCTTCTGATAGTCGCGGGCGGGGATTTCCACGCAGCCGAAGGTCTTCAGGTGATCCGTCACGAACTGGGTGTCGAGCAGGCGGAACCCGCCCAGGCGCAGGCGCGCCACCAGATGGGCGAGGGCGACCTTGGACGCATTGGTCCGGCGTGAGAACATGCTTTCGCCGAAGAACGCCCCCCGGAGCGCCACCCCATAGAGCCCGCCGGCCAGTTCGCCGTCCTTCCAGGTTTCGATGGAATGGGCGAAACCCAAATGGTGCAGTTCGATCACGGCGGTACGGATCGGCTCGTTGATCCAGGTATCCTTGCGTCCCGGGCCGGGGGACGCGCATTCGTCGAGCACCCGCTCGAAGGCCGAGTTGGCGCGCACGATGAACTCGCCCCGGCGCAGCGCCTTTTTAAGGCTTTTCGAGACGTGGAAGGATTCCAGCGGCAGCACGCCGCGCTGCTTGGGGTCGACCCAGAACACCTGCGGGTCGTCCCGGCTTTCGGCCATGGGAAAGATGCCGGCGGCATAGGCGCGCAGCAGAAGCTCGGCGGGCAGGCTTTCCTGGGTTTCGTCGCGCCGGCTCATGGAACTCTCCCGGCGGGGCCGTCAGGCGTCGTCCTTGTCCGCCGCCATGAGGACTTCAAGCCAGTGGATGTCGTAGGAGCCATCGACGAAATCCCGTTCGCCGATGATGCGCTGCTGCAGCGGTATGCCCGTCGAAATGCCATCGATCACAAATTCCTCAAGCGCCCGTCGCAGGCGCATCAGGCATTCGTTCCGTGACGCGCCGTGAACGATCAGCTTGGCGATCATGCTATCGTAGTGGGGCGGCACTGTGTAGCCGGAATAGAGTGCGGAATCGACGCGCACGCCCAGGCCGCCCGGCGCGTGATAGACACCGACCTTGCCCGGCGAGGGCGCGAAGGTCACGGGATCTTCCGCGTTGATGCGGCATTCGATGGCATGGCCGCGCAGGACGACGTCTTCCTGGGTCATCGACAGCTTGGAGCCCTGGGCGACGCGGATCATCTCGCGCACGATGTCGATGCCGGTGATCGCCTCGGTGATCGGATGTTCGACCTGCAGGCGGGTGTTCATCTCGATGAAATAGAACTGTCCGTCCTCGTACAGGTACTCGACCGTGCCGGCACTCTGATAGCCCAGTTTGGCGATGGCGTTGACGGTGACGGCGCCGATCTCGGCCCGCTGGGCGGCGTTGAGGGCGGGCGAGGGCGCTTCCTCCAGGACCTTCTGGTGGCGGCGCTGCAGGGAGCAGTCGCGTTCGCCCAGATGCACCACGTTGCCCAGCGTGTCGGCCATGATCTGGATTTCGATGTGGCGCGGCTTGTCCAGGTACTTTTCCATGTAGACGGCGCCGTTGCCGAAGGCGGCGATGGCCTCGCTCTGCGCCATTTTGACTAGGTCTTCCAACTCGCCCTCGTGGCGCACCACCTTCATGCCGCGTCCGCCGCCGCCGGCGGCGGCCTTGATCAGCACGGGATAGCCGATGTCCTTGGCGACCAGGGCGGCGTCCTTGATGTTGTCGATGGCGCCGTCCGATCCGGGCACCACGGGAATGCCCGCGTTCTTGGCGGCGGCCTTGGCCTGGACCTTGTCGCCCATCAGGCGGATGTGGTCGGCCGAGGGCCCGATGAAGGTGAAGCCGTGTTCGGCGACCATCTGGGCGAAATCGGCGTTTTCCGAAAGAAAGCCGTAACCGGGATGGATGGCGTCGGCGCCGGAAATGGCGGCGGCGGACAGCACGGCCTGGATCGACAGATAACTGTCCTTGGCCGACGGCGGGCCGATGCATACGCTTTCGTCGGCGAAGCGCACGTGCATGGCGTCGGTGTCGGCGGTGGAATGGACGGCGACCGTGGAAATGCCCATTTCGCGGCAGGCGCGCAGGATGCGCAGCGCGATTTCTCCCCGGTTGGCGATCAGGACCTTTTCAAACAAGGCCTGCCTCCTATTCGAGAACGAGGAGGGGTTCGCCGAACTCCACCGGGGTTCCGCTGCTGACCAGGATTCTCTTCACCGTGCCGGCGCGTGGCGCCGTGATCTGGTTGAACACCTTCATGGCCTCGATCAGCAACAGGGTGTCGCCTTCCTTCACGGTATCGCCTTCCTTGACGAAATCGGCGCTGTCCGGATCGGGCGAGGTATAGACCACGCCGACCATGGGCGAGGTAACGGCGCCGGCGGGCATGCCCTGTTCGGCGGCGGGGGCGTCGGCGGCGGGAGCGATGGCCACGGGGGCGGTGGCGGTCACGGTAGTCGCTCCCTTGGACACGCGCAGCGACCAGTCGTCGTGGGTGTATTCGATTTCCGTCAGGCCCGTCTCTTCCAGGAGACTGGCCAGCTTGCGGACGGCGTCCGCGTCGATGTCGGTCGCTTTGGGGCTTCTTGCCATGGTCCCTTATCCGTTGTTTTTCAGTCGTTTCGCCAGCGCGTCGAGCGCCAGCTCGTACCCCTGTCCGCCGAGACCGCAGATCATGCCGTCGGCGGCCTTGGACACGAAGGAATGATGCCGGAACTCTTCGCGCCTGTGAATGTTTGAAAGGTGCACTTCTATGATCGGCAGGTCGATGGCCGAAAGCGCGTCCAGGATCGCCACCGAGGTATGGGTGTAGGCACCGGCGTTGATGACGATTCCGGCATGCGCCTTGGGTGCTTCCTGAATCCAGGTGACCAGTTCGCCCTCGTCGTTGGATTGGCGGAAATCCACGTCCAGGCCCAGATTCTTGCCGCGCGTCCGGCAGGCGGCCTCGATGGTCGCCAGGGTCTCGCGCCCGTAGATGTCGGGCTCGCGCGTGCCCAGCAGGTTCAGATTCGGGCCGTTGAGGATGAGGATCGTTGCTGTCATGGTTCCGTTCCGGGCGCGGCGAACGCGCCGGGCCGCTTTCCGTCATAAGGTAGCGGCTTATAGCACGCGCCATGATGTGAGAAACATCCCGTTTCACCCCATCAGGGCGTTGAAAGCGGCTGGTCGCGGCCCCATAATCCCTGTAAAGCCCCCCGGACAAAGGCCTGTACAGGCTTCAACAACGGCGCGACCAACGGCCCCGAGGATAATTTCTTCATGCAAGTTCAGATCAACGGCGAAACCCATTCCCTGGATGCCCCCCTGTCGGTGGCGCAGCTTCTGACCCGAATCGGCCTGGATCCGGCCAAGGTCGCGGTCGAGCGCAATCTGGAAATCGTGCCCAAATCCGGCTACGGCCAGATCGGCGTGGAAGACGGCGATCGCCTGGAGATCGTGCATTTCATCGGCGGCGGCGCCCCGGATTCGGCGGCGGCGCCCGAGGACGAGGACATTCTGGAGGTCGCCGGCCACAAATTCCGCTCGCGCCTGATCATCGGCACGGGCAAGTACAAGGACTACGACCTGAACCGCCAGGCGGCGGAGGCGGCGGAGGCGGAAATGATCACCGTCGCCGTCCGGCGCGTGAACCTGACGGACCCCAATCAGCCGCTGCTGGTCGATTATCTGGACCCCAAGAAATACACCTACCTGCCCAACACGGCGGGCTGCTTCACCACCGACGACGCGGTGCGCACCCTGCGTCTGGCGCGGGAAGCCGGCGGCTGGACCCTGGTGAAGCTGGAAATCCTGGGCGAACAGCGCACCCTTTATCCGATGATGCCGGAAACCATCGAGGCGACCCGCGCGCTGACGGAAGAAGGCTTTCAGGTCATGGCCTATTGTTCGGACGATCCGATCCTGTGCAAGCGGGTGGAGGAGGCGGGCGCCGTCTCCATCATGCCGCTCGGCGCGCCCATCGGCTCGGGCCTGGGTATCCAGAATCCGGTTAACATCCGCCTGATCAAGGAACAGTCCGAGGTGCCGGTGATCGTCGACGCCGGCGTCGGCACGGCGTCGGACGCCACCATTGCCATGGAACTGGGCTGCGACGGCGTGCTGATGAACACGGCGATCGCCGAAGCCAAGGATCCGGTGATGATGGCCCGCGCCATGAAGCACGCGGTCAAGGCCGGGCGCATGGCCTATCTGGCCGGGCGCATGCCGCGCAAGATGTACGCCGACCCGTCGTCGCCGCTGTCGGGGCTGATCTGACCGGCGCTGGACAGACGGTCCCCTTAATCGCAAAGGGGCAGACGGCCCAGGCCGTCTGCCCCTTTTTGATCGGTGCGCGCCGCATGAATGCAGGCGCGATGTCCTGATGACTACTTGGCGGCCTTCTTCGCGTCGGCTTGGGCCTTCATGCAGGCTTTCTTCTCGGCCTTATCGGCGATCTTGGCGCAGGGATTTTCCTTCTTGTCGGCGGCCAGGACGGCGGTCGACGCGGTGGAGAAGCCCAGGGCCATGACGAAAGCGAAGATGGCGGCAGAAAGAACGGTCCGTTTCATTGCAGATGTTCCTCGGTTGGTGGTTGACGGAAGGCGCTCAATATCGGAGAGCGGCCGGTCGCCGAACATCGAAAAATTCTCATGATCTGTATCGAAAAGCGCGAAGCCGCGGCCGCCGGAGTGACCAGCGCCGACAGGCCAATTCACCGAACGGGAACAGGCGGAATTTCACGCCCTGGGGGGCAGGGAGCGGCTTTAGAAGTTCTTGAGGAAGGCCGGAACCTGATCGCTCTGGCCGAACACGACGTCCTTGTCGTCCATCGTGCCGGCGTCGTTGCGCTGGTCGGAGCGGCCTTTGCGGGCGCGCTCCGGCTTCGCGGCCGAACGTTCGCCGCGGGGCTTGGCGGCCTTGGGGGCGTCCTCGGCCGGTTCCGGTTTTTCGGCGGGTGCCGCCGTGGCCTCGGCCGCCGGTTCCGGCGTCGCTTCCGCGGCAGGCTTGGTCTCGGCAGCGGGTTTGTCTTCGGACTTGCGGCTCCGGCCACGCTCACGGCCGCGTCCCCGGCCGCGCTCGCCGCGTTCTTCCTTTTCCGGAGCGGCGGTTTCAGTGCCGCCGTCATTGCTGCCGCTGCTGCTCATCGCGTCGCGGTCGATGGGCCGGCCCATCAGTTTTTCGATGGCGTCCACGTACTTGCCGTCGGACGGCACGGCGATGGAGATCGCCACGCCCTTGTGCCCGGCGCGGCCCGTGCGGCCAATGCGGTGCACGTAGTCGTCGGCATGGGTCGGCACGTCGAAGTTGAAGACATGGCTCATCAGCGGGATGTCGAGCCCGCGCGCCGCCACGTCGGAACAGACCAGCAGGGTCACGTCGCCGCTCTTGAACTTGGCCAGGGTTTCCATGCGCACGGACTGAACCATGTCGCCGTGCAGACGCGCCGCCGTGTTGTAGCCGTGGCGTTCCAGTGATTTGTAGACCACGTCGACGTCGCGCTTGCGGTTGCAGAAGATGATGGCGTTCTTGGGCTGCTCGCGTTCGATCAGCTTGCGCAGGACCTCGCGCTTGCGCTTGGCGACGGAGGCCTGGTCGCGTCCGGCGCCGGTCACCACGACCAGGCCCTGGGCGATGGTTTCCGCCGCCGTGGCCGGCTTGGACACGGTGATTTCCTTGGGATTGATCAGGAAGCGGTCGGCCAGGCGTTTGATTTCCGGCGGCATGGTCGCCGAGAACAGCAGCGTCGTGCGCATCTGCGGCAGCTTGGAGACGATCTTCTCCACATCGGGGATGAAGCCCATGTCGAGCATGCGGTCGGCTTCGTCGATCACCAGGATCTTCACGTCGCGCAGCAACAGGTGGCCGCGGTCGAACACGTCCATCAGGCGGCCCGGCGTGGCGATCAGCACGTCGACGCCTTTTTCCAGGCGCTTGATCTGCTCGCTCATGTTCTCGCCGCCGATCAGCAGCGCATGGTTCAGCTTGTGGTACTTGCCGTAGATTTCGAAGTTGTCGGCGACCTGGGCGGCCAGTTCGCGGGTCGGCTCCAGGATCAGCGAGCGCGGCATGCGCGCCTTGGCCCGGCCCGAGGCCAGGATGTCGATCATCGGCAGGGTGAAGGATGCCGTCTTGCCCGTGCCCGTCTGGGCGCAGCCCAGAATGTCGCGGCCCATCAGCACTTTGGGGATGGCCTGCGCCTGGATGGGGGTGGGTTCGGTATAGCCCGCGTCGGAAATCGCTTTGAGGAGTTCGTCGCTGAGGCCGAGGTCTGAAAAGGACATATTGCTCCACTTCGGGAGTTGCGCCGCCCGGGGCTGCGTGGTCACCTTATGGGGGCTTGGATTTGGACCCTTGGGGGCTTCCCTGGGCCGTGTGAGCGGGATATTAGGTGTTCCCGCCCCGAAGTCAATGATAAGCCGGGGTTCGGCGGCGGGTTTCTGCCGACTGCCGCCGAATTGTCACGGTCCGTCCGGAGGATTTTTCATGCCCGCCCGCCCGCCGCTTCTGTTCATGCCCGGCCTGCTGTGCGACGCCGCGTTATGGGGCCATCAGCTGGCGACCCTGACCGACGTCGCGGAGATGACCGTGGCCGACATGACCCAGGACGACGCCATCGACGCCATGGCCCGGCGCGCCCTGGACGCGGCCCCCGACCGTTTCGCGCTCTGCGGCCTGTCCATGGGCGGCTATGCGGCCCAGGCGATTCTGCGCCTGGCGCCCGAGCGGGTGACCAGGCTTGCCCTGCTCGACACCGCCGCCGGCCCGGACACGCCGGAGCGCACGGCGGGCCGCCGCGATCTGATGGCCAGGGCCGCCGCCGGCGACCTGGAGGGCGTGATCGACCACCACATGACGGGCTTCATCGCCGCGAACCGCCAGGACGATGCGGACCTGACCGCCGCCGTCCGTGCCTCGGCCCGTAACGTGGGGGCGGAGGCTTACCAACGCCAGCAGACGGCCATTATCAACCGCCCGGACAACCGGCCTAATCTGCCCGCGATTTCCTGCCCGACGCTGGTCCTGTGCGGGCGGCTCGACATCATGACGCCGCCCCAGGTGCACGAAGAAATGGCATCGGCGATCCCCGGTGCTAAACTGGTGGTCGTCGAAAACTGCGGCCATCTTTCGCCCCTGGAACGGCCCGAGGCGGTCAGCGCCGTGCTGCGCTATTGGCTCGCCGAATAAGGAACCCCGGATGCTGATCAAACCCGAACAGTCCTGCCTGGTCGTCATCGACATCCAGGACAAGCTGGCCCCCGCCATGCAGTCGCCGGCCAGGGTCATCCGCAATACGGCGCTGCTGATGCGCGCCGCCGACCGCATGGGCGTGCCCGTTCTGATGACGGAACAGTACCCCAAGGGGCTGGGCCGTACCGTGCCGCAGCTGCAGGGCATCGCGCCCCAGGCCCAGGTGTTCGAGAAGATCCATTTCTCCTGCATGAACGAGGAACTGTTTCAGAAGGCGTTCGAGGCCACGGGCCGCCGCCAGGTGGTCATCACGGGCATGGAAGCCCATATCTGCGTCATGCAGACCGGCGTCGACCTGATGGACAAGGGCTACGAGATCTTCGTCGTCACCGACGCCACCGCCTCGCGCACCCTGGAAAGCGAAAAGGCCTGCCTGGACCGTCTGGGCGCGGCCGGGGCCGGCATCGTGACCACGGAAATGGTCATCTACGAATGGCTGGGCCGGGCCGGGACGGAGGCCTTCAAGGAGATGCTTCCGTTCATCAAACAGTCTTGAATATCAAATAATTGAAACAATACTCTAAGGTGATTTCTGAATGACTTCCCTGCGCCAGCCCGGCGGTGTGATCCTGCCCTTCAAGGACAAGCATCCGCAGATCGACCAAACCGCCTTCATCGCCGAAAACGCCGTCATCATCGGCGACGTGACCATCGGCGTGAAGTCGTCGATCTGGTATTCCTGCGTGCTGCGCGGCGACATGAACTTCATCCGTATCGGCAACGATACGAACATCCAGGACGGCACGGTCGTGCATGTCGATTCCAAGGGCTATCCCACCATCCTGGGCGACCGGGTCACGGTCGGGCATATGGCGCTGCTGCATGCCTGCACCCTGGAAGACGATGCCATGATCGGCATGCAGGCCTGCGTGATGGACGGCGCCGTGGTCGGCAAGGGATCCTTGATCGCCGCCGGCGCCCTGGTCACGCCGGGCAAGCAGATCGGCCCCGGCGAGGTCTGGGCCGGGCGGCCGGCCAAGTTCCTGCGCAAGGTCGGGCCGGACGACCAGAAGATGCTCGACTACATCTGGCCCGTGTACGACAACCTGAGCGCCGAATACCGCCGGGCCGGCCACGACCTGCGCACCCTAAGCCGCAACATCCGCACGCCCCCGAGCGACTGAGGACTGTCCATGGCAGCCCCGCAACCGGATAGGGACACGGACCTGCTCGCCGCCGCGCAAGGCGGCGACCGGCGCGCCGTCGCCAAACTGCTGTCCCTGGCCGAAACCACGGGCAACGCCGCGGCGAAGGCCGGGGCCGCCGACGGCGACCTGATGGCCCGGGTCTATCAGGCGGCGGGATCGGCCCATGTGGTCGGCGTCACGGGACCGCCCGGGGCGGGCAAGTCGTCCCTGGTCAACGCCCTGGTCAAGGACCTGCGCCGGCGGGACCTGACCGTCGGCGTCATCGCCATCGATCCCTCCAGCCCGTTTTCCGGCGGCGCCATCCTGGGCGACCGGGTGCGCATGGGCGACCACGGCGGCGATAATGGCGTGTTCATCCGATCGCTCGCGACCCAGGGGGCCATGGGCGGGCTGGCCCGCCCGGCCCTGGATTCCGTCGATGTGCTGGACGCCTGCGGGTTCCGGGTCGTGGTCATCGAGACCGTCGGCGTCGGCCAGGACGAGGTCGATGTGGCGGCCGCCGCCCATACGGTGATCGTCGCCTCGCCGCCGGGCCTGGGCGACGGGGTCCAGGCCATGAAGGCGGGGATTCTCGAAATCGCCGACATCCACGTCGTCACCAAGGCCGACCGCGCCGACGCGGACCAGACCGCCGCCGATCTGTCGGGGGCGCAGGATTTGGGCCTGACCGGCCGCCAGGGGCAGGGGGCGGCGGCGACCGGCTGGCGCGTGCCGGTAATCGCGACCAGCGCCAATACGGGCAAGGGGATCGCCGACCTGGCCCAGGCCGTGCTTGATCACGGCGAACATCTGGCGGCCAGCGGCGAGGACCGGGCGCGGCGTCGCCGCATCGCGCTGATGCGCCTGGAATCGGCGGCCCTCGACCACATGCGCCGGGAATTCAAGCGTCTGGCGCCGGACATGGCCGATCTGGTCGACGATCTGGCCGACCGCAGGGCCGACCCGCGCGCCGCCGCCCGATTGTTGGTGGAAAAAGCCCTGAAACCCCGATAGCGGGGATTATTTCACGACCAGGATCAATCCGCTGACCGCCGCGATGGCCAGGATGGCGATGCGCAGGCGCGCCCGGTTCACGTAGTGTCGGGTCACCGGCGCCAGGGCCAGGCCGATCGCCACGCCGGGCAGCAGCACGACGGTGCGGCCGACCTCGGGCGCGCCGAACGCCCCGATCGACACCTGGGCCGCCACCGCCGACAGATAGGCGGCGGTGAAATAGGCCCCCAACATGGCGCGGACGACCCGGGGTTCGGCATTCTGAAAGGCGAGGGAGATCGCCGGGCCGTGCAGGCCCGCCATGGTCCCCATGATGCCGGAGATGCCGGCGGCGGCAAGCAGGCTGCGGCCTTTGATCACCATCGCCTTGCCGATGATGCTGACGCCGACGGCGAGCAGGATCACCACCCCGAACAGGCGCTGAAGGTCCACCCCCCGCAGGGCCTGCAGCGCGATGGCGCCGATCACCGTGCCCGCCGCCAGACCGATCAGGCAGGTCGCCAGCAGGGGGCGGTCGATGGCGTCGCGCTCGCCGTAAGCCGTCAGGGCCGCCAGCACGACCCCGGCCAGCAGCATGGGGCCGGGCACGAAGGCCGGGTCGAGCAGGGCCAGAACCGGCGCCGCTAGCAGGGCGAAGCCCAGGCCCAACGCCGTCTGGAACGCGCAGCCGAAGGCCATGGCGCTGATGGCGATGAGGATCGTCGTGAGGGTCAGTCCGTCGAAGGTCATCGCCGGATGATAGCGCTATCCCCGGGGCGGCGCGCCGATGGAAATGCGGCGCAAATAATCCGGCTCGAGAATACCCGGTTTCAGGCGGTCATCGGCCTCGGGCTCGCCGACCACCGTGGTGATCGGCACGACCCCGGCCCAGACGTCGAGGTCATAGTCCGGCGCGTCGTCCGCGGGCCCGCCGGTGCGCACCTTGGCCGAACCCTCGTCGATGGTCATGGCGCAGACGGTGGTGCCTTTCAGCTCCTGATCCGTGGTCTCGCGCAGTTCCTCCCACCGCCCCGGCGTCAGGCGGTCTGTGAAATCCTTCAGGGCCGCCAGTTTTTCGGCCGGGTCTTCGATCTTCACGGCCTCGCCGAACAGGGTCACGCCCCGGTAGTTGACGGAATGGTGGAAGCCCGACCGCGCCATGACCAGGCCGTCCAGGTGTGAGACGGTAAAGCACACGGGCACGCCGCCGGTCACCGTGCGCAGCATGCGGCTGGCCGCCGACCCGTGCCAGTACACCCGGTCGCCGTGGCGCCAGTAGCAGGTCGCCGTGACATAGGGGGCGCCGTCGATCACGTAGCCGACATGACACATCAGGCCGGCATCCAGAATCGCATCGACCGTGGCGCGGTCGTAGGCGGCGCGCTTGGGCACCCGCTTGACCTTGGAGCGCTCGGTGACCCGCAGGTCGGGGGACGTGGTCATGGTTTGCTTCCTTCCGTCTGTCGATACCGTCTTGCCGGTGGCGGCGGTCTCCCTGTACCGTGCAAGTTGGTTCTTGGAAAAGAGCCATAAGTTTTATTTTGACGGAGCCATTAAGATGCCCCCCTCGGGCCGCGTGAAACTGGGCCGGGATTCCCTGCTGATCGACCTGGACCTCGACCGCGCCGGCGGCCAGCCGCTCAACGAACAGCTCTACAAGAGGATCAAGGGCCTGATCCTGGCGGGCGTCCTGCGCTCCGGCGCCCGCCTGCCGGCCAGCCGCATCCTCGCCCGCGAACTGGCGATATCCCGCAACACGGTGCTGGCGGCCTATGACCAGCTGCTGGCCGAGGGCTTCACCGAAGCCCGGCCGGGGGCGGGCACGCGGGTGTCGGCGGACCTGCCGGATCTGGAAGGCGAGGTTCGTACGGCCCGTCCGTTGTTGGGGCCATCGACCGGTGCGCCGCCTCTGCCGGACCGGGTGCTCGACCTGATGTCGCGGCGGACCCCCGGGGTGCACCGGCCGTTCCTGCCGGGGGTGCCCGATTTGTCTGCCTTTCCCTTCGATGAATGGGGCCGTGCCGTGGGCCGCTTCTGGCGCCGCCCGCCCCAGATCTTTTTGGAGGACCGGGACGGTCGCGGCCACGGGCCCCTGCGCCGGGCCATCGCCGATTACCTAGTGGCGGTCCGGGGCTGCCGCTGTTCCGCCGAGCAGGTGATCATCACCTCGGGCGCGCAACAAGGCATCGACCTTTGCGCCCGCGTGCTGCTGGAGCCGGGGGCCTCGGTGGTCCTGGAAGACCCCGGATACCGGGGACTGCTGTCCGCCTTTCATACTGCCGGCGCGGTGGTCACCGCAGCACCCGTGGATGGGGAGGGCCTGGAGGTAAGCTATGCCCGCATCCATGCGGCCCAGCCAAGGATCGTGGCCGTTACGCCGTCGCATCAACTGCCCCTGGGCGTGACCATGAGCCTGGGACGGCGACTGGATTTGCTGCGTTGGGCGCGGGAGGCCGGGTTCTGGGTCCTGGAAGACGACTATGACAGCGAATACCGCTACCGGGGGCGGCCTCTGGCGGCGTTGCAGGGCCTCGACGGCGGTGAACGGGTGATCTATGCGGGGACCTTTTCCAAGGTCATGTTCCCGGCCCTGCGCCTGGGCTATCTCGTGGTGCCGGAGCCGCTGATCGATCCGTTCATCCGGATGCGCGGCGTCGTCGATGATTTTCCCGCTCTGGCCATGCAGCCGGTGCTGGCGGACTTCATGGAATCGGGCCGTTTCGGCGCCCATGTCCGGCGCATGCGGCAGTTGTACGGCGATCGTCAGGCGGTTCTCAGGGATGAACTGGTGCGGCGGTTTCAGGGGCTGTTCGACATTCCCGAAGACGACGCGGGTATGCATCTGACCGTGGGAATTCCCGCCCATGCCGATGACGTCGCCGTGACCCGCGAGGCGGCGGCCCTGAACATCACGGCCCAAGCCCTGTCAGGATATTACCAAAGGGCGGAGGCACGGCGCGGACTGGTCCTGGGATATACGGCCTATCCCGCAGATGCGCTGAAACGCGCGGCGGCGTTGCTGGAACAGGCGGTCGGCCGGGCCCTGGCCGGTGCTTAGGAAATGCGGACCTTCACATAGGTGCCAGGGGCGTCGTCCAGGGCGGCCAGCTTGCCGTCGCCGGGAACGCGCGCGGGCACCGTCTTCTTGCCCGCCTGTTTCTTGACCCAGGCATCCCAATCGGGCCACCAGGACCCCTCGTGCTGCTTGGCCTTGTCGAGCCAGGCGTCCGGGTCCTTGGGCGTCTGGGCGTTGGTCCAGTAGCAGTACTTGTTGGCCGCCGGTGGGTTGATGACGCCCGCGATATGGCCCGAGGCCGACAAAACGAAGCGGATCGGGCCCTTGTACAGTTGGGTCGCCGCATAGGTCGCCTTCCACGGCGCGATATGGTCCTCGCGGGTCGAGATCAGGTAGGCAGGGACGTCGATTTTCCCGAGGTCGATTGGCGTGCCTCCCAGGGTGATGCCGCCCGGCGTGGCCAGCCTGTTTTCCAGGTACATGTTGCGCAGGTAGAAGGCGTGCATGGCCGCCGGCATGCGGGTTGAATCAGAGTTCCAGAACAACAGGTCGAAGGGGAAGGGATCCTTGCCCAGCAGGTAGTTGTTGACCACGAAGGACCAGATCAGGTCGTTGGCCCGCAGCATGTTGAAGGTGGTCGCCATTTCCGAGCCTTCAAGGTAGCCGCGCTCGTTCATCTTGGCTTCCATGTTGCCGAGCTGCGTCTCGTCCACGAAGATGGACAGGTCCCCGGCATCGGCGAAATCGACCATGGTGGTGAAGAAGGTCGCGGATTTGACGCGGTTCTTCCACGTCTGGCCTTTCTGCGCCGCCATCCAGGCCAGCGCCGCCGCCGTCAGGGTGCCGCCCAGGCAGTAACCGATGATGTTGACGGCGCGTTCGCCCGTCGCCTGTTCGATGGCGGCCAGGGCGGCCAGCGGGCCTTCGAGCATGTAGTCGTCGTAGGATTTTCGGGCCAGCTTGGCGTCCGGATTGACCCAGGAAATGACGAACACCGTGTGGCCCTGTTCCGACGCCCAGCGGATGAACGAGTTTTCCGGGCGCAGATCGAGGATATAGAACTTGTTGATCCACGGCGGCACGATCAGAAGCGGCGTCTGCGAAACCTTGTCGGTCAGGGGATCGAACTGGATCAGTTCGATCAAATCGTTGCGGTAGACGACCTTGCCCTTGGCGGTGGCGACGTTCTTGCCGATCTCGAAGGCGTCCATGTCGGTCATGCGGATCGCCAGTTTGCCGTCGCCGCGTTCCAGATCGCCCAGAAGATTGTTAAGTCCGTTGACGAGATTCTCGCCCTTGGTTTCGACCGTCGTGCGCAGGGCTTCCGGGTTGGTCATAAGGAAGTTGGTCGGCGACAGGGCGTCGACGAACTGCTTCGTGTAGAAATCGACCTTGCGCTGGGTCTTGCGGTCCAGGCCGTCGACGTCGTGAACCGTCGATTCCAGCCACTTCGCGGTCAACAGGTAGGACTGCTTGATGAAGTCGAAGACCTGGTTGTCGGACCAGGCCTCGTCGCGGAAGCGCCGGTCGTCGCGCGCCGGCTGGGCCACGGGCTCGGCCTCGGCGCCCATCATGCGCAGCGCCGTCGACTGCCACAGTTCCATGTAGCCCTGCCAAAGCGACAGCCCCGATTCCATCATTTTCTGTGGGTTGGCCATCATATGGCGGGTCATTTCGACGAATGCCTCGCCGACGTTCAGGGGGTCGACGTCCGGCGCCTGGATTTCGTTGCCGTGCCGGGCAAGCCAGTCGTTGACGAGGCGCTGGCTGCGTTCCGCGATCTCGACCATGGCGTTGGTGAACTCCGTCGCCTGTTCCATCGGCGGCGGATCGGTCGGCTTCTTATCCATGGGTCGTTGCGTCCTTTGCTCCGACTAGGCGATTGAGGCAAAATATGATACCGGATTGCAAAGAAGCCGGGGTGGTGCGAATGCGCGACATCTCCGGCGGCGAGAATCCTGGGTTCGGGGCGGTTTCCGCCGTCCCTGTCGGTTGGCGGGGTTGTAAACCGACATATTAGGAAATTCAAGGCGGGGAGCCCTTCGACAGAACGTAACATCAACGTTCGGGGGCTGAATAAAGGGAAGGGAGTATTGCGGCACATGGGCGTTTCTCAGGAGGGCGTTTTTCACTTGAAGGTGGGCCTGCATCGGGGGCTGGGCCGGGCCGTTCCCATGGTTGCCCTTGCCGCGGTTTTGCTGACCGGCTGTTCGTCGGTGCCCGACGCGATCAATCCGGCTGAATGGTACAAGAGCACCGCCAATCTGTTTACCGGCGACAAATCCGCGGGCGATCCCGAGGAAGAGGCGCGCCGCCAGCGCGAGCAGCAGATCGCGGAAGCCGCCGGCCAGGAGCAGTCGTCCAAGGAATTCCCCAAGGTGTCCGACGTGAACAAGCAGCAGGCAAGCCGCAATCTGGGCCTCGCCGCCGACCCGGACCGTCCGCGCTATGCCCCGGCCATCACCCGTCAGGACCAGAGTGCCGCCGCCGACCCGGTGCGCCCGGCCGCCCCCGCGGCGCCGCCCGCGCCGACGCCGATGGCCGAAAAAGCCGCACCCGAAGCGCCCAAGCCCATGACCGAGGCCGACAAGCCATCGGCGCCGAAGCTGACTCAACCCAAGGAAACCCTGACCCCGCCCGCCGGTGAGGAACAATTGGCGACCACGGTGCCGGGCGTGCCCCAGTTCTCGATTCCGACCCAGGCCGAACAGGAAGCGGAGTTCGCCGGGTTCCAGAACCGCATGCAGAAGCGTCTGGCCGAGATCTTGGCCGCCGCCGGGGAAGAGCCCAAGTTCGTGCGTCCGTCCGGCATGCCGTCCGGCGTGGGCGTCGGCGAAACGATGGTGATTTCCGGAGACGGCGTCATCGAGCCGGGGATGACCGAACTTCCGGCCACCGTCATGGAAGGGGCCACCGTGGCGGGCACCGCCCAATCGCAGCCGTTGCCCGCGGGAGCGACCCGGGTCGCGACCATCGTGTTCCCCAACGGCTCGTCCCGGCTGTCGGTGCGCGACCGCCAGATTTTGGCCCAGGTCGTGGCCCTGCAGAAGGAGCGGGGGGGCACCTTGCATGTGGTCGGCCATTCGTCCTCGCGGACGCGCAACCTGAGCCCGGAAAAGCACCGTCTGGTGAATTACAAGATGTCCGCCGAACGGGCCAAGATGGTCGCCAAGGAACTGATCCGGCGCGGCGCGAATCGGCGTACGGTGGCGACCGCGGCGCTTTCCGACACGCAGCCGCTGTATCAGGAAATCATGCCGAATGGCGAGGCCGGGAACCGGCGCGCGGAAATATTTTTGACGCGCTGAGGCTTTTCCCGCTAAAGGATTGCCGCCGGCCGGGGCCGGAACGCGCCGCAGAGCGCGCGTTCGGGGCCCGCACGGCTGTTGTATCCGCTCCCGCTCTGGCACATGATGAAGCCGCGATGAAACAGGAATTCCACCGTATCCGCCGTCTCCCGCCCTATGTGTTCGCGGAAGTGAACGCCATGAAGGCGCGCGCCCGCGCCAACGGCGAGGACATCATCGACTTCGGCATGGGCAATCCGGACCTGCCGACGCCCCAGCACATCGTCGACAAGATGGTCGAAGCGGCGCGCGATCCGAAAACCCATCGCTATTCCAATTCGCGCGGCATCCCCGGCCTGCGCAAGGCGCTGTCGGCCTATTACGAACGCCGCTTCAACGTCACCGTCGACCCGGAACACGAAGCCATCGTGACCCTGGGGTCCAAGGAAGGCCTCGCCAACCTGTCGGCCGCGATCACCAGTCCCGGCGACGTGATCCTGGTGCCGAACCCGAGTTACCCGATCCATCAGTTCGGATTCATCATCAACGGCGCCGCCGTGCGTAACATTCCGGTCAAGGCCGACGAGGACTTCTTCCGGGCCCTGGAGCGCGCAGTGCAGCACAGCGTGCCCAAACCGACGGCGATCGTTCTCAATTACCCGAACAACCCGACGGCGGAACTCTGCGACTTGGCCTTCTATGAACAGGTCGTCGATTTTTGCCGCTTCCATGAAATCTATATCCTGTCGGATCTGGCCTATGCGGAGGTCTATTTCGACAACAATCCGCCGCCGTCGATCCTGCAGGTTCAGAAGGCCTGGGACATCGCCGTCGAATTCACGTCGATGAGCAAGACCTATTCCATGCCCGGCTGGCGCATCGGTTTCGCGGCCGGCAACCGGGAGCTGATCGCCGCCCTGGCGCGGGTCAAATCCTATCTTGATTACGGCGCCTTCACGCCGATCCAGGTCGCCGCCGCCGCCGCCCTCAACGGGCCGCAGGATTGCGTCGACGAGATGCGGGCGGTCTACAAGGAACGCCGCGATGTGCTGATTTCCGGCCTGGCGTCCGCCGGCTGGGACGTGCCGGCGCCGCCGGCGACCATGTTCGCCTGGGCCCCGATCCCGGAGGACATGGCCCATCTCGGCTCGCTTGAGTTCTCCAAGCTTCTGTTGTCCGAGGCCCAGGTCGCGGTGGCACCCGGCGTCGGCTTCGGCGAGCACGGCGACGGCTTCGTGCGCATCGCCGTGGTGGAAAACGTGCACCGGACGCGCCAGGCGTTGCGCGCCATTAAGTCCTTCATGCAGCGTTATCGCGCCGGCAATCTGGATAATCTGGACTCCGGCAGGCGGGCACTCGGCGGATGACGGCCCCGCTGCGCGTGGGCATTGCCGGGCTCGGCACTGTCGGCGCGGGAACGGTCCGGGTTCTTCACGCCCATCGGGACGAGATTTCCCGCCGGACCGGCCGCGCCATCGACATCACCGCCGTTTCCGCCCGCGATCCCAAAAAGGACCGTGGCATCGACCTTTCCGGGGTGTCCTGGTGCGCTGACCCCATGGCCCTGGCCGGCGATCCGAACGTCGATGCCGTGGTCGAACTGATCGGCGGCTCCGACGGCGTCGCCAAGAATCTGTGCGAAGCGGCGCTCGCCAACGGCAAGCATGTCGTTACCGCCAACAAGGCGCTGATCGCCCATCACGGCCAGGCCCTTGCCGCCGCCGCCGAGGGGGCGGGCGTGGCGCTGGCGTTTGAGGCGGCCGTGGCCGGCGGTATTCCGATCCTAAAGGGGCTGCGTGAAGGGCTGGCGGCCAACGCCATTTCCCGCGTCTACGGCATCCTCAACGGCACCTGCAATTACATCCTGACCGAAATGCGCGATACCGGGCGCGAGTTCGACGACGTGCTGGCCGAGGCCCAGGCCGAGGGCTATGCCGAGGCCGATCCCAGTTTCGACATCGACGGCGTCGACGCCGCCCACAAGCTGGCGATCCTGGCGGCCCTGGCGTTCGGCACCCAGGTCGATTTCAAATCGGTCCATGTCGAAGGCATTCGCCATGTTTCGCCCGTCGATCTGGCCTTCGCCAGGGAACTGGGGTTCGGCATCAAGCTTCTGGGCATCGCCACGGAAACGGCGGCGGGGATCGAACAGCGGGTGCATCCCTGCATGGTGCCGCTGGACGCCCCGATCAACCATGTCGACGGGGTGTTCAACGCCGTCGTCGCCGAGGGCGATTTCGTCGACCGCGTGCTGATGCAGGGCCGGGGGGCCGGCGCCGGGCCCACGGCCTCCGCCGTGGTCGCCGACATCATCGACATTGCGCGCGGCAGCATGGTGCCGGGATTTGCCCGCCGGGCGGCGGACCTGGCCGTTCCCCGCCCCGTGTCCATGGCGGGGCACAAGGGCTGCTATTACATGCGGTTCGAGGTCGTGGACAAGCCGGGTGTGTTCGCCGGCATTGCCCAGGCCCTGGGAGCGCACAACGTGTCCATGGAATCGATCATCCAGCGCGGCCGCGATCCCGGAGAGCGCGTGCCGGTGGTGATGACCACCCACGACACCCTGGAATCGGACATGGCCGAGGCCGCCGCCGCCATCGCGGCCCTTGACGCCGTGGTCATGACGCCGCGTATCATTCGCATTGAAGACCTGTAGTGCGAATAAAGGAATGATGAGGATCCGTCCGTGACCGATGCCGTAACCGACCGCAACCTGGCCCTTGAGGCCGTCCGCGTGACCGAGGCCGCCGCCGTGGCGGCCATGGCGCACCTGGGCGGCGGCGACGAGCGCGCCGCCGACGAGGCCGCCGTGAAGGCCATGATGGACAGCCTGGACACCCTGATGGTGGACGGCACCGTGCGCATGGGCGAGGGCGAGGAAGGCGAGGTCGCGGATCTGTATACGGGCCAGAAGCTCGGCACCGGCGGGGCGCCCAAGGCCGACGTCGCCGTGCTGGCGCTCGAGGGCAAGTCGATCATCGCGCGCGGCGGCTACAACGCGCTGTCGGTCATCGCCCTGGCCGAGGACGGCGGCTTCATGTCCGTGCCCAACATCTACATGGAAAAGATCGCCGTCGGCCCGGACCTGCCCAAGGACGTGGTCGACCTGGACGCCGATCCGGCGGAAAACCTGGCGGCCCTCGCCAAGGCCAAGAAGGTCAAGGTATCGGATCTGGTGGTCTGCATGCTCGACCGGCCGCGCCACGCGCAGATCGTTGCCAAGGTGCGCGAGGCCGGGGCCCGCATCCGCCTGATTCTCGACGGCGATGTGTCCGGCGTGGTCGCCACGGCCCTGCCGGGATCGGGCGTCGACATCTTCCTGGGCAGCGGCCGGGCAACCCAGGGGGTGCTGGCCGCCGCCGCGCTGCGCGGCCTGGGCGGGCAGATGCAAAGCCGCCTGATCGTGCGCAACGACGACGAAACGGCCCGCCTGCGCAAGGCCGGGGTCAAGGACCCCCAACGCAAATACGGCCTGACCGACATGGCGTCCGGCAACGTCACCTTCGCCGCCACCGGCGTGACCACGGGCCCCATGCTGTCGGGCGTTCAGTTTCCCGGTCGCGGCATGGCGACCACCCATTCGCTCGTCGTGCGCTCCAAGACGCTGACGCTGCGCTATATCGAAGGACACCATCATGTGTCCAAGCTTTCCCGCAGGTCCTGACGCCGGGACAGCGGATCAACCGCGGCTACAGGGGGCCGAAACGGTCCGGGTTCTCGGCGTCGAGCGGTCGCTGACCGGCCGGCGCTGGCTGGAACGTCCCGTCGATCCCCGCGCGGTGCAGACCCTGGTCCAGCGCTGGGAACTTTCCGAACTGACGGCCCGCGTGCTGGCCGGGCGCGGCGTCGACGTGGACGACGTGCCGGGGTTTCTGGCGCCGACCCTGCGCGACCTCTTGCCCGACCCGGACCGTTTCCTCGACATGGCGCAGGGGGCGGAACGCCTGGCCGGCGCCATCATGCAGAACGAATGCATCGGCATTTTCGGCGATTACGACGTGGACGGGGCGACCTCGTCGGCGCTGCTGAGCCGCTTCGTGCGCGCCGTGGGCGGGCGCACGGCCGTGCATATCCCCGACCGCATCAAGGAGGGCTACGGCCCCAACACACCGGCGATCCTGGGGCTGAAGGACGCCCATGGGGCCTCCGTGGTGGTCACCGTGGATTGCGGGACGCTGGCCTTCGAGCCCCTGGCCGCCGCCCGCGACGCCGGCATCGACGTGGTCGTGGTAGACCACCACACGGCCGAGGCCGATCTGCCCAAGGCCGAGGCCGTGATCAACCCCAACCGTCTGGACGAGACGGCCGGATACGGCCAGCTGGCCGCCGTTGGCGTGACGTTCCTTCTGGTCGTCGCCATCAACCGGGTGCTGCGCGGCGCCGGCTGGTACAGCTCGCGGTCCGAACCGGACCTGCTGCAATGGCTCGACATGGTCGCCCTGGGCACGGTCTGTGACGTGGTGCCGTTGACGGGAATTAACCGTGCTTTGGTTACTCAAGGCATGAAGGTCATGGCCGGGCGGCGAAATCTGGGCCTGCGGGCGCTGGCCGACGTGGCCGGGGTCGACGAGGCGCCGACCGCCTATCACCTGGGATTCGTCATGGGCCCCCGGGTCAACGCGGGCGGGCGGGTCGGCGAATCGGACCTGGGATACCGGCTGATGACCACCGAACACGAGGACGAGGCCTGGTATCTGGCGCGCAAGCTGGACGCCTTCAACCGCGACCGCCAGACCATCGAGGGGGCGGTGCTGCAGGGCGCCATGGCGCAGCTTGAGGACGCCGGGGGCGGCAGCGCCAACGCCATGGGGGCCGTGGCCCTGGCCCATGGCGACGGCTGGCACCCGGGGGTCATCGGCATCGTCGCGAGCCGTCTCAAGGAACGCTACAACCGGCCCGCCTGCGTCATTGCCTTTAACGGCGGCGACGGCGATCTCGGCGTCGGCTCCGGCCGCTCGGTCAAGGGCGTGGACTTAGGAGCCGCGATCATCGCCGCGCGGCAGGCGGGGCTGATCGTCAAGGGCGGCGGCCATGCCATGGCGGCGGGGTTCACTGTGGCGCGCGACCGCCTGGCGGCGTTCCGCGCCTTTCTCGACGGCCGCGTGGCCGCCCATGTGGCCGAGGGCGGCATCCTGCCGACCCTGTACCTGGACGGCGCCTTGCGCCCTGACGGGGCGACCGAGGCCCTGGTCGAGGAAATCGCCCTGTTGGGCCCTTTCGGGGCCGGCAATCCGGAGCCGCGCTTCGTCATACCCCACGCGCGGCTGACCTATGCCGACCGGGTCGGGGAGAATCATGTGAAGTGCTCGGTCGCGAAAGACACCCGGGGGGCGCTCGAAGGCATTGCCTTTCGGGCCCTTGATTCCGATCTGGGCGCGGCTTTGCTGAACCATGACGGCCGCCTGATGCACCTCGCGGGACGCCTGCGTTTCAACAGTTGGAACGGCCGGACCACGGTGCAATTCCAGATCGAGGACGCCGAGCCGGCGGGCTGATGTCGATTATTGAAAAAGTCTCCTTGATTTTGCGTCTTGGGCCGTATACCAAGTGCGCCTTCGGGCCATGGGCCACAGCGTCCCCATCGTCTAGCCCGGCCTAGGACACCTCCCTTTCACGGAGGAGACAGGGGTTCGAATCCCCTTGGGGACGCCAATTTTCTGTAGATAAATCCGACACATAATTCATTGCACCGGACCTGGTTTCCGGTTGCAATGGTGTGTGGGAAGAGGCGCCGCCGCTTTGGCGGTGTTTGGAGAAGTTATCGTGAGCGACGCGTTTAGCGCCGAGGAGCTATCCGTCGATCCGTCGACGTTTACCGGAGACTTTGCCTGGCTTCACGGCTATTGGGCGGCGCGGGCAGGGGCCAACGGCATGCCCGCCTGGGCCGATATCCGGCTCGTCGATTTTCCCGCCACGATTTTGCCCTGGCTGGTCATCATGGACGTGGTCGCCGACCACCGCAGTTTTGTTTTCCGTTACTGGGGGACGGAGCGCACCAACCTGCAGGGCATCGACATGACCGGAAAGTCGGTCAAGGAGCTCAAGATTCCCGGCCTCGCGGCGGCCATGCTGCATCAGAACGAACGCGCCGTGGCGGCGCGCGGAGCCATTCTCTACCTCAACCGGTTCACGACGCCCTCGGGCCGGGCCGTGAAGTACGAGGCGCTCCGCCTGCCGGTCACGGACGGCGGAGAGCGCGTGGGCAAGGTGCTGGCCCTCAGCCGCTATATCGGGGATGAGGAGGCCCGTTTTTTCGATGAGGAAACAGGGCCTCGGCCGGTGTGACCATTCTGGCCGTGAGGCCGAAATTTCTGGCGTCCAAGGGTTCCGTCTGGCATACGTTTTTTGCCGACCGGCTCCCCAATAATACGACCAATCAAGGGGCACACCATGGGTAGCGAAAGACTGACACTCGCTCATTTCCTGTACGAAGACGTCCGCAACGAACCGCAGGCGACGGGCGAGCTCGCCTCGCTGATCAACGATATCGCGGCGGCATGCAAGGCCGTGGCCAGCCTCGTCAACCACGGCGACCTCGCGGGCAACCTGGGAGGGGCCGTCGGCCAGAACGTGCAGGACGAGACCCAGAAGGAACTGGACGTCCTCGCCAACGATACCTTCCTGGCCTGGACCCGCCGCGGCGGGCAGTTGACGGCGCTGGCGTCCGAGGAACTGGAAGAACCCTACATCATCCCCATGGACGAACCGCGCGGAAAATACCTTCTGGTGTTCGACCCGCTGGACGGATCGTCCAACATTGAAATCAACGGCCCCGTGGGCACGATCTTCTCCATCCTGCGCTCGCCCGACCCCAAGCGGCTGGCGACCAAGGAAGATTTCCTGCAGCCCGGACGCAACCAGATCGCCGCCGGCTACGTGCTGTATTCGGCGTCCACGACCATGCTGCTGACGCTTGAGGGCAAGGGCGTGTCCAAGTTCACCCTGGACCCCAACGTCGGAGAATTCGTGCTGGTCGAACGCGACATCCAGGTGCCGGTTCAGGCCAAGGAATTCGCCATCAATGCGTCGAACCAGCGGTTCTGGGACGCGCCCACGACCCGTTATGTCGGGGAATGTCTGGCGGGCAAGACCGGCCCTCGCGGCCGCGACTTCAACATGCGCTGGGTCGCCGCCATGGTCGCCGACGTGCACCGCGCGATCTCGCGCGGCGGCGTGTTCATGTATCCGGTCGACGAGAAATGCCGGGCGAAGGGCGGGCGTCTGCGCCTGCTGTACGAAGCCTCGCCCATGGCCATGATCATCGAACATGCGGGCGGACGGGCGACCACGGGCCTGTGCCCGATCCTCGACGTTCAGCCGACGGACATCCACCAGCGCATTCCGGTGATGATGGGGTCGGCCGAGGAGGTTGAAATCCTCGAACGCTATCACGCCGAGGCGGAAGCCGACGCCGTGCCCGCCAGCCGCGCCGGCGCGGCGGAATAGGGGCGCCGTTCCCCTCCATGGCGTCATGGCCGGGCTCGTCCCGGCCACCCATATCCTGAGACAGTCGAAAACCAGGGAAGGTTAACGCGTGGATGCCCGCGTCAAGCACGGGCACGCGATATATGGACGTGGTTTGGAGAACGTCGGGCGGCGAACGCCGCCGGGATCAGAACTCGTCCTTCACCTGATTGATCAGCTGATGCAGGCCGGCCGCCGGCTGGGGCTGTGCGTTCTGTCCGCCGTGGACCTGGGCGTAGTATTCCAGCATGTGGTGGAATTCTTCGGTGATATGGCCCTCGGCGATGGCCTCCGGGTCCGTGTGCTGGGCGACGAAGGCCGAGAAGTTGGCCGCCGCGTGGCGCAGGCCCTCGGCGATGACCTCGGGCGGCAGGCCGCTTTCCAGGCGCGTGTTGGCGACGTTGATGATCTGGTTGGCGATCTGCACGCTCAGCGTATGGTCGTCGTCGCCATGGTCATGGTCGTGGCCGCAATCGGGGCCGTGGACATGCCCGTGATGGTGATGATCGTGGTCGTCGTGGTTGGCCATGGCCCTTGTCCCTTCGTCTTTGTCGCCCTGTGGCATGTGCGGCCTGCTATAGCACATCACCGGGGGCGCTGGCACGCCGTTCCGCATGATCAGGCCGCTCCCGGTTCATATTGCAATCTGCTGAGATAAGGCAGTACCTTCGACGCAACGAAACGCGCACCGAAACGGGCGAGGAAACAGGCATGAGCGCGGACACCGGCTCCTACCGGCTGATTACCCGGCCCGATTTCGACGGCGTCGTCTGCGGCGCCCTGTTCATGGAACAGGACATGATCGACGCGGTCATGTTCGCCCATCCCCGCGACATGCAGCACGGCCGGATCGAGGTCTCCCGCGAGGACATCACCACCAACCTGCCCTATGTGCCGGGCGTGCACCTGTGTTTCGACCACCACGTGTCGGAATCGGAACGCGTCGGCCCCATGGAAAACCACATCATCGACCCCAAGGCGCCTTCGGCGGCGCGGGTGGTCTATGACCATTACGGCGGCAAGGACACCTTTCCCCTGGTCGATCCGGCCTTGATCGACGCCGTCGACAAGTCCGACGCGGCCCGGTTCACGGAAGAGGAAATCCTCGCCCCCGACGGCTACACGCTGCTCAACTTCATCCTCGACGGCCGCACCGGGCTGTCGCGCCTGCGCGACTTCGCGATTTCCGAAGAACAGCTGATGATCGACATGATGACCTATTGCCGCCATCACCCGGTCGAGGAAATCCTGCAGATCCCCGACGTGGCGGAGCGCGTGCGCACCTACATCCTGAACGAGGAATTCGCCGAACTGCAGATCAAGCGCTGCGCCGAGGTTACGGACAACGTGGTCAAGGTCGACCTGCGTGACGAGGACACGCTCTACACGGTCAACCGCTTCCTGGTCTACGCGCTCTATCCGAAATGCGACATCTCGGTCCATCTGACCAACCTGCCGGACCGCGGCCTGGTCGAAATCGCCGTGGGCAAGTCGATCCTCGACCGCGGCAACAAGACCAATGTGGGCTCGCTCTGCCTGAAATACGGCGGCGGCGGCCATGCCGCCGTGGGCACCTGCCAGGTCGAACCGGACCACGCCGACCGCGTGGCCCAGGAAATCGTCGCCGCCGTGCGCGGCAAGTAATCCAACTCAGTCACCGTCAAGAACCAGAAACGTTAGGGAGTTCCCATGACCGCGCCGTTCCAAATCGACCGCATCGATCACTTTGTCCTCACCGTCGCCGACGTGGACAAGACCTGTGAGTTTTACGGGAAGGCGCTGGGCATGACGCGCGACGATTTCGAAGCCCGGCCCGGCGACATCCGCTCGGCCCTCGTCTTCGGGCGCAACAAGATCAACCTGCACCCGTTCCCCAGCCCGTTCGAGCCCAAGGGCGTGAACCCGGTGACCGGGGCGGGGGACTTCTGCCTGATCACGGAAACCCCCATCGCCGACGTCATGGCGCATCTGGAAAGCGTCGGCGTCGAGATCGAGGTCAAGCCGTCCAAGCGCACGGGCGCGATGGGCGAACTGCACTCCATCTACTTCCGCGACCCGGACGGCAATCTGGTGGAAGTGTCGAACTACGTCTGAGCGCGCTGCCGTTCTTCCTAACGCGTCATGGCCGGGCTTGACCCGGCCATCCACGCCTTCACGCGAGGCTGTCGAAAAGATCGTCCCAATTTGGATTGGCGTCCAAAATCAAGCGGACCTTCCATGCGCGCGACCAGTGTTTGAGGTTCTTCTCACGCTGGAGTGCGAAGCGGATATCCGCGTGGGGTTCCACGTAGACCAAACGTTTGAGACCGTATTTCTTCGTGAAGCCATCGGCCAAACGCGACGTGCAAGATCGCTCGTGACGCCGACGTAGAGCGTCCCGTTTGGCCTGTTCGTCATGATGTAGACCCAACCGCCTGACATGTAGCGATTTTAGATTTCAACAAGCCGAGCCGCCACATTCAACGTGGATGGCCGGGTCAAGCCCGGCCATGACGAACGGGGGATAATTGAATATGAGCGTACTTGGTTAAGGCGGGCGATGGCCTAACTGGATAGCGCCTTGTCCAAATCCCTAATCAAATCCTCCGCCGTTTCCAGACCGACCGACAGGCGGACCACGTCCGGCCCGGCGCCGGCGACGATCTGCTGCTCTTCGGTCAGCTGCCGGTGGGTGGTCGAGGCGGGGTGGATGATGAGCGAGCGCGTGTCGCCCACGTTGGCGAGGTGGGAGAACAGGTCCACGGTCTCGACGCATTTGATCCCGGCCTGATAACCGCCCTTGAGCCCGAAGGTGAACACGGACCCGGCGCCTTTGGGCAGGTACTTTTACGCCATCGCGTGCCAGGGGCTCGACGGCAGGCCCGCGTAGGACACCCAGGCGACCGCTGGATGGCCTTCCAGGAATTCCGCGACCTTCTGCGCGTTCGCCACATGGCGGTCCATGCGCAACGCCAGAGTCTCCGTGCCGGTGATGGTCAGGAAGGCGTTCATCGGCGCCATGGCGGGGCCGAAGTCGCGGAGTGCGACGGTCCGCGCCTTCATGGTGAAGCCGAAGTCGCCGAAGGTCTCGTGGAACGTGAGACCGTGATATGCCGGGTCCGGTGTCGTCATGCCGGGGAACTTGCCGGACGCGGCCCAGTCGAATTTGCCTGACTCGATCACAGCACCACCCATGGAATTGGCATGGCCCGACAGGAACTTGGTCGTCGAATGAACGACGATGTCGGCGCCCCAGTCGAACGGGCGCAGAAGGTAGGGCGTCGCCAGGGTGTTATCGACGATCAGGGGAATGCCCACCGCGTGGGCGATCTCCGCGACCGGTTCCAGATCGACGACGAGGCCGCCCGGATTGGCCAAGGCTTCGAGGAAGATGCACTTGGCGCCCGGATGGTCGGCGAGGGCGCGCCGGAAGGCGTCCGGCGTTGGATCGACGAAATGGCAGGTCCAGCCGAGCTTTTTGAACGAATGGCCGAATTGGGTGATCGAGCCGCCGTAGAGGTTCTTTGACGCGATGAAGCTGTCGCCCGGCTCCAGCAGCGTGAACATGGCGAGGAACTGCGCCGCATGGCCCGAGGCGGCGCAGACGGCGGCGCGCCCGCCCTCCAGATTGGCGAGACGTTCCTCCAGCACCGTGACGGTCGGGTTGGTCAGCCGCGAATAGATGAAGCCGAAGGTCTGCAGGTTGAACAGGTCGGCGGCATGCTCCGCACTTTCGAACACATAGGAGGTGTTCTGATGGATCGGCGTGACCCGGGCTCCGGTTTCCGCATCGGGGCGGGCGCCGGCGTGGATGGCGCGGGTCTCGAAGCCGAATTCGGGCGGGGCAGCGGATTTGTCCTTGCGGTCGGTCATGGCGTCAGCGCTTCGGCCGCTTGGCGGAAATGACGCCGGAATTGACGCCGCACCAGCCCAGTTCGCCGAACAGCCGCCCGTATTCGATCTTGGGGCAGCGGTCCATGATAACGGTGATCCCGGCGGCCTCGGCCCGCGCCGCCGCCGCGTCGTCGCGCACGCCCAGCTGCATCCAGATCACCTTGATGCCCTTGGCGTCCTTCAATTCGATGGCGCGGTCGACGATGCCGCCCGCGTCCTTGGAGGCACGGAACACGTCGACCATGTCGACGGGGCCGGGCACCTCGCCCAGTTCGGCATAGGTCATCTGATCCCAGATCTCCTTGCCCGCATGGCCCGGGTTGATGGGGATCACGGTATAGCCCTTGCCCAGAAGATACTTCATGGCGAAGTTCGACGGTCTGACCCAATTGGGCGAGGCGCCGACCATGGCGATGGTGCGCACGTCCTTCAGCACGCCCGCGACCAGGGTGTCGTCATAATACAGCGGCGGGGCGGGGGCGTCGGCGGGCTGGCTCACGTCTTGTCGTCCTCTGTGGTCTTGGTCAGGTCCTGCCACGCGGGCATGGGTTGCTTGTCCAGGAAGGCGGCGACGCCACCCTGGGCGTCCTCATGCAGCATGTTCGCAACGATGGTTTCGGTCGCCAGGTCGTAGGCCGCGTCGAGTCCTTCCTCGATCTGCTTGTAGAACAGCTCCTTGCCGAACTGGATGGCGCGGGGCGACTTGTCGGCGATGGCGCGGGCGAGTTCGTTCGTGGCGCGGTCGAGCCTGTCCGCCGGCACCACCCGGTTGACCAGGCCGTACTGCCGCGCCGTCTCGGCATCGATGAAATCACCGGTATAGAGCATCTCGAGCGCCTGCTTGCGCGGCAGGTTGCGGGTCACCGCCACCATGGGCGTGGCGCAGAACAGGCCCAGATTGATGCCCGAGGTCGCGAAGCGCACCTGTTCCGCCGCGACGGCGAGGTCACATTGCGCGACCAGCTGACAGCCCGCCGCCGTGGCGACGCCGTGGACCCTGGCGATCACCGGCTGCGGAATGCGGGTGAGGGAGGTCATCATCTTGGAGCATTGCTTGAACAGGGCTTCGAGCGGCGCCCGGCCATCCATGGCCTTCATTTCCTGAAGGTCGTGCCCGGCGCAGAAGGCGCGGCCGTTGGCGGCGATGACCACCACCTTGACCGTGCGGTCGTCCATCAGGGCGTCCAGCTGGTCTTGCACGGCGGCCATCAATTCCGTCGACAGCGCGTTGAACTTGTCCGGCCGGTTCAGGGTCAGGGTCGCGATGCCGTCACGGTCGTCGCGCAGAAGCACGGCCTCGTTGGCACCTTGGCTGGCGGCGTCGGTCATGGGCGATGGTTCCTCCGCCTTTGTTTCTACGGCCCGGTGACCGGGCATGGCAAGCGGGGCCGGCATGGCCGGCACCTAATTGACGTTTACGTTAACGTAAATTACGGTCGCGTCTCCTTCATTTCAGCCCGGAGCCCGCGCCATGCCGGAAATCACCGCAGAAGACTTCAACCGCATCCTCGAGGAGGAAATTCCCTTCGCCCACGAGGTCGGCATGCGCGCCGATGCGATCGGGGAGGGCACGGCGGTTTTGCGCATGCCGGCGAGCGAACGGCAACTGCGCCCCGGCGGTACGGTGTCGGGGCCGGCCATGATGGCTTTGGCCGACGCCGCCATGTACGCGGCCTTGCTGGGCCGCATCGGGCCCGTGAAACTGGCCGTCACCACCAGTTTCAACGCCAATTTCCTGCACCGGCCGGAACCCGCCGACCTGATCGCCGAGGCCTCGGTGCTGAAGCTCGGCAAGCGGTTGGCCGTCATGGAGGTGACCGTGCGCTCCGACGGCTTCGATGCCGCCGTCGCGCATATGACCGGGACCTATTCGATTCCGCCAAAGAGCTGATTCCAAACGATAAGGTATTATAATACCGCGAGTGTAAGCGACGGAAATTGTTGCGGTTTTCCGCTTGACTTCCCGCTCTTGTGTGGCATATTCCGCCGCCTTCGGCCCTCCCTGCGCGCGTTTTGCCTGGGGACCGGGCCGCGAAAGCTTTTAAGGAACGTGAACCGATGAAAACCTATTCCGCGAAACCGTCGGAAGTCGAAAAAGGGTGGTTCGTCGTCGATGCCGAAGGTCTGGTCCTCGGTCGTCTGGCGTCGGTCATCGCCACTCGGCTGCGCGGCAAGCATAAGCCGATGTACACCCCGCATATCGATTGCGGCGACCACATCATCGTCATCAACGCCGGCAAGGTGCGCCTGACCGGCAACAAGCTGGCGGACAAGAAGTACCATTATCACACCGGTTATCCGGGCGGCATCAAGACCCGCACGGCCGGCGGCATCCTGGGCGGCGTTCATCCCGAGCGCGTCGTCATCAAGGCCGTCGAGCGCATGATCAGCCGCAACCCGTTGGGCCGCGAGCAGATGCGCAAGCTGCACGTCTATGCCGGCGCCGAGCATCCCCATGCCGGCCAGCAGCCCCAGGTTCTGGACGTCGCGTCCATGAACCCGAAGAACAAAAGGAGCGCCTAATCCATGTCCGAAGATGTGAAAACGCTTGAGGACCTCAAGGAACTGACGGGTGCTCCGGACGTCGATGACGCGGCTCCCGCGGAGCCGGTGATTGACGAACACGGCCGTTCCTACGCCACGGGCCGCCGCAAGGACGCCGTCGCCCGCGTGTGGATCAAGCCGGGACCGGGCAAGATCACCGTCAACGGCCGGGACGCGTCGCAGTACTTCGCCCGCCCCGTGCTGCAGATGATGATCAAGCAGCCGTTCGAAACGGTCGAGCGCCTGGGCCAGTACGATGTCATGTGCACGGTCAAGGGCGGCGGGCTTTCGGGCCAGGCCGGCGCCGTGCGCCACGGCATCTCCCGCGCGCTGACCTATTTCGAGCCGACCCTGCGCGGCAAGCTGAAGGCGGGCGGGTTCCTGACCCGTGACAGCCGCGCCGTCGAGCGTAAGAAGTTCGGCCGCCGCAAGGCCCGCCGCAGCTTCCAGTTCTCGAAACGATAAGCCTGCAGGGCGATGGGGTTGGCCGGGTCGGCCATCGCCCGTCTCCCCGGACACTATCGATAAGGCCGCTTCCCAACGGGAGGCGGCCTTTTTCTTTGCGCGCTACAGAAGTTGATGTACTGAAATAGTAGATTTTTTGGCGACAAAACTCATGCTGTACGTACACATCGATTTAGATAAATGAGACATCTATCCTAAATTGGAAAAGAGTAATCGTTTGAAAGTGGAATGTAGCTGCGGAGTTCTCGATGAAAGCAGATGTGCGCCCACCAGAAGTTAATCTTCACACTGTGAATGAATATGTAAGCACTGCGCTCGCCAGTAGCGATTGGACTTGGGTTGATAGTGTCATAAGTCTTGCTGCAATTTTATGCGCGGGGGTGTTTGTAAAATGGCAAGTTGACGAAAATGCCAGGAAAAATTTGTGGCAACAAATTTACAAAGAAATTGTAGAAGCAAATAGGAAGCTGATTGAAGCAGAACTTCAATTTAGTTCGTACGTTTATTCCACGGCTTCGAATTACTCATTTTTGCTGAAGGGCGTTTTAAACAAATTTCAAGATGCGCGTGTTGAAGAGATAAGAGATCATTATACTAATTTGAATGCTGCGCGATCAGACTTAATTAACGTCCTTGAGGCATACGAGATAACAAGCCCAAAGTTAAACATTTTCCGAACAGCGTTTAGCGCTGCGTTTGCTGATGTGGATGTTGAATTCAGTCGCCTGTTTGACCGCTATCTCAAAACGATGTCGATGGACCTATCGCAAGGTATTGTCCACCAACCAACACCAAGTGATGCGGAAGTCCGCGAATTTGATGCTCTGTCCCACAAACTTATCGAAAAGCTCTTGGTGATTAAGAGTTATTCCCATGATCTAAATGTCGAAGCGCAGAATCTGCTACTGGGCGGAGTGTTTAAGCACCGAGTTCCAAGGAGGGAGCCTCTCGTGGTGGATGCAAAAGTCATTGCGTTGGATAATGCAGAACAATTGAAGTTCTATTTTGAAAACGAGACAGAATGGGCCCGCAGAAATGCGAGATTTAAGGAAAGATTAAATGGGCAGCTAAGGGATGAGGGTTGCGCTGAATAAGGCTCTTTGCAAACCCGTCGCGAGGAAATATTTCTTTCGTACAAAGAGCCGCTAAACCAGAATTTCTGTTTTGGTCGAGAAGGGCCGCTTCCTTGGGAGCGGCCTTTTTCGTGGCCGCTGTCCGGCTGGGGGCTTTCGCGCTATACTTCTCTCCCAACGAAGGGAGACATGACATGCGACGGCTTCTGACGGCGGTGATTGTGTTGCTCGCGGTTTCGGGCTCCGCCCGCGCCGCCACGGTCGGCGAGGACGGCCTGCACAAGCAGCCCTGGTTCGCCGAAACCTTCCTGATCCTGGCCGAGGACGTGGCCGAGGCGGCGGCCCAGGGCAAGCGCGTCGCCGTGATCTTCGAGCAGAAGGGCTGCCCCTACTGCCGCGAGATGCACACGGTGAACTTCCAGGTGCCCGAACTCGCCGACTTCGTGAAGCAGAACTTCGTAGTCCTGCAACTGAACCTGTGGGGGGCGCGCGAGGTCACGGACCTGGACGGCAAGGCCATGGAAGAACGGGACCTGGCCCGCCGCTGGCGCGTCAACTTCACGCCGACCATCGTGTACTTGCCGACGCCCGAGGAAATCAAGGCGGGCGAGACCGAGGTCGCGCGCATGCCCGGCTATTTCAAGCCGTTCCATTTTCACAGCATGTTCGAATACGTGAAGGCCGGGGCCTACAAGGACCAGCCGTTCCAGCGTTTCTTGCAGCACAAGTTCGAAGCCATGGAAAAGGCCGGCCAGAAGCCCAAGGTGTGGTGACCTGACTTACGGCGTGCGGTCGAGGAATGTCCGCAGTCTGTCCGCCCATAGGCCAGCGTCGATCATCGGCCCGGCATGGCCGTAGCGGGTCTTGATCTCATGGAACTCGGCGTCGACGCCCTTTGATTTCAGCAAATCCACCGTCGGCTGGCTCAGGGCCACGTCGACCACGCTGTCCGTGTCGGCCAGAACGTTCAGCAGCGGCGCCTTGATGTCGCCCGCAAGCGGCGTCATGTCGGAGCCGATGCCGGCGCGGTAGAGGATATAGAGCGAATTGGCGTCGAACTCCTTGGCCCATTTCTCCGCCCGCTCGCGGATGATGCGCTGGCACTCGGCCGGATCGCCCACGGTATCGGCCAGATGCGTGCCGATGCCGTAGTTGGTCAGCCGCTCGATGCGGTCCGTGACCATGCGCTCGAACACGCCGCCCTCGATTTCGTTGCCGTAATAATGGCCGCCGTTCCAGCCCGGGCAGGTGGCGTAGCGGTCGATGATCGCCTGCACTTGCTCGGGCTTGGTGGCGCGCTTGATGACGCCGGCGATGGGCACCAGGGCCCGCATGCGGTCGGGATGGGTGGCGCCCCAGCGGAAGGTCAGATGCCCGCCGTAGGAATAGCCCATGACGGCCTTCAACTGCCCGATGCCCAGGTGGTCGATCAGAAGGCGCTGCGCCTCGACCATGTCGGCGCAGGTGTAGGCGGGGAAATCGGGCCCCCAGGGCTTGCCCGTCGCCGGATTGATCGAGGCCGGACCCGAAGTGCCGTAGGCTGAGCCCAGCATGTTCGAGCAGACGACGAAGTACTTATCCGTGTCCACCGCCTTGCCCGGGCCGATCAGGTTGACGGCCCAGCCGCTTTCGTCGCCGGTCGCATGGGGGAAATTGGTGTAGCCGTGGCAGACCAGGATCGCGTTGTCGGCGGCGGCGTTGAGCGTGCCCCAGGTCTCGTAGGCGACGGTCAGGTCGGGCAGGGTTTCGCCCGTCGAGAGTGTGAAATCGCCATGGGCGAAGGTCTTGGAGGTCGGGAGCAGCATGAATTTGGGGCTTTCGGAAAAGGAGGGGCGGCGGGATGCGTTGCCGGGAACTCTAGACTCCGGGTGTCCGGCGGATCAATGCGCATTGTTGCGCCGGGGCTTCGGTCCGCCTATACCCTGTCGTCGCAAAGACCATTTCGCGACAAGGCCAAAAGACCACAAGGACCAAGACCATGACTGCCAAGGTGTTCATCGACGGGGAAGTAGGGACCACGGGACTGCAGATCAGCCAGCGCCTGTCCCGCCGCGCCGATATCGACCTTTTGCGTCTGGCCGACGACCGCCGCAAGGACCCGGCGGCGCGGGCCGAACTGTTGAACGCGGCGGACGTGGCGATTCTCTGCCTGCCCGATGCGGCGGCCAAGGAATCCGTGGCCCTGATCGAAAACAATTCGACCCGGGTGATCGATGCCTCGACCGCCCACCGCACGGCGGCGGGCTGGACCTACGGTTTTCCCGAGTACGACAAGGGCCATGAGGCTGTGGTCGCCGGGGCCGCCCGCGTCGCCAACACGGGCTGCTACGCCGTCGCCTCCGTGTCGCTGCTGCATCCGCTGGTCGAGGCCGGATTGCTGCCCAAGGACTTCCCCGCCGCCATCAACGCCGTGTCGGGCTATTCCGGCGGCGGGCGGCAGCTGATCGAGGCCTTCGAGGATCCGAACGCGGACGGCCATATCGACACCGCCGTGCGGGTTTACGCCCTCGGCCTGGCCCATAAGCACATACCGGAGATCCACAGGTATTCGGGTCTGTCCCATGCCCCGATCTTCGTGCCCAGCGTGGCGCGTTACCACCAGGGCATGATCGTGCAGATCCCCGTTTCCCTGTGGTCGCTGCCGGGCACGCCGACCGCCAGGGACCTGCATGGCGTGCTCGCCGATCATTACACGGGCCGCCGTTTCGTTACCGTCGAAGGCTATGACACGGCGCTTGGAATGGGGCATCTTGAGCCCGAAGGCCTGAACGGCACCAACGACCTGAAGCTTTACGTGTTCGCCAACGAAGCCACGGGCCAGGCGGTGCTGACGGCGCTGCTCGACAATCTGGGCAAGGGGGCGTCGGGGCAGGCGGTGCAGTGCCTGAACCTCATGCTGGGGATCGACGAGGCCGCGGGGCTCGATCTTTCCGCCGAACTGCGGGGCTGACGCGCCGGGGGGCCTAAACGTCGATGTCCTCGACGAAGCGGGCATGCTCCTGGATATAGGCGAAGCGCAGTTCCGGCTTCCGACCCATCAGGCTTTCCACCAGTTTCGCCGTCTTTTTCGCCTCTGACTTGATCTCGGGCCCGTCGCCCGTGGGGATCGTCACGCGCAGCAGGATGCGCTTGTTCGGATCCATGGTGGTTTCCTTCAACTGGGCCGGCGGCATTTCGCCCAGGCCCTTGAAGCGGCTGACGTCGACCTTGCCGCGGCCCTTGAACTCGGTCTCCATCAATTCGTCCTTATGGGCGTCGTCACGGGCATAGGCCGATTTGCCGCCCTGGCTGAGCCGGTACAAGGGCGGCAGGGCGAGATAGAGGTGGCCCGTTTCCACCAGCTTGGGCATTTCCTGGAAGAAGAAGGTCATGAGCAGCGACGCGATATGGGCGCCGTCGACGTCGGCGTCGGTCATGATGATGACCTTCTCGTAGCGCAGGTCGTCTTCCATGAACTGATCGCCGGTGCCGCAACCCAGGGCCTCCATCAGGTCCGACAGTTCCTGGTTGGCGCGCATCTTGTCGGCGGTGGCGCTGGCGACGTTGAGGATCTTGCCGCGCAGGGGCAGCACGGCCTGGGTCTCGCGCAGGCGCGCCTGCTTGGCGGAGCCGCCGGCGCTGTCGCCCTCGACCAGGAAGATTTCCGTGCCCTGCGAGGTGTTGCGCGTGCAGTCGGACAGCTTGCCCGGCAGGCGCACGCGGCGGGTCGCCGACTGGCGCTTGGTTTCCTTGGCGGCGCGGCGCTTGAGGCGCATTTCCGCGCGCTCGATGGCGTGTTCCAGAAGGGCGTTGGCCTGGGCCGGATGGCCGGACAGCCAGTGGTCGAAATGGTCGCGCACGGCGGTTTCGACCAGGCGGTGGGCCTCGGCCGTCGACAGCTTGTCCTTGGTCTGGCCCTGGAACTGCGGGTCGCCGATGAACACGGACAGCATGATCGCCGCCCCGCCGGTGATGTCATCAGCCTGAACCTTGGCCGCTTCCTTGTTCTTGACCAGGTCGCCATAGGCGCGCAGCCCCCGCGACAGGGCCGATTTCAGGCCCGTTTCGTGGGTTCCGCCCTGGGCCGTCGGAATGGTGTTGCAGTAGGACGAACAGAAGCCTTCCTCGTCGAGCGGCCAGGCGATCGCCCATTCGGCGCGGCCGGAACCGCCGTTCAGCTTGCCCTCGCCGACGAAGGGCTGGTCGGTCAGGCATTTGCGGGCCTCCAAAGAGGCATTGAGATAGTCGCCGAGACCGCCCGGGAAGTGGAAGGTGGCTTCCGCCGGGGTCGGGTCGTCGGCCTTGAGAAGCTTAGGGTCGCAGGACCAGCGGATTTCGACGCCCTTGAACAGATAGGCCTTGGACCGCGCCATGCGGTACAGCGCCTGCGGCTTGAAGGCGCAGCGCGCGCCGAAGATCTCCGGGTCGGGGGAGAACGTCACCGTGGTGCCGCGCCGGTTGTTGACGGCACCCGCGTCTTCCAGCGCCGAGGTCGGATTGCCTTGCGAATAGGTTTGGCGCCACAGCTTCTTGTCGCGGGCGACCTCGACGATCAGCTCCGACGACAGGGCGTTGACCACGGATAGCCCGACGCCGTGCAGGCCGCCCGAGGTTTCGTAGTTCTTGCCCGAGAATTTGCCGCCGGAATGCAGCGTGGTCATGATGACCTCGAGCGCCGACTTGTCCTTGAACTTGGGATGGGGGTCGAGGGGAATGCCGCGGCCGTTGTCGGGCACGGTGAGCGCCCCGTTCTCGGCCAGATCGACGTCGATGCGGCCCGCGGGGCCGGCCTCGGCCTCGTCCATGGAGTTGTCGATGATTTCCGCCGCCAGATGGTGCAGGGCGCGTTCGTCCGTGCCGCCGATGTACATGCCGGGGCGGCGGCGGACGGGCTCCAGGCCTTCCAGGACCTCGATGTCCTTGGCCGTGTAGTCGCCGTCGCCCGAGGGCTGGGCGGTCTTCTGGGCGGCCTTGGCGGGCTTCGCCGGGGCGGCCTTGGGTGGCGCCTTATCCGGTTGCTTTTTGTCTTGGGCGTGTTGAAATAGGTCGGTCATTCGGTGTCCGGCGCGCTGTATCGTGCGGCGCGTGTTCGCGTGTTTTTCGTGTCCCTGCCGGCTGACCCTGCGCTGGTCTCGGCTTGCCCCAAGCTATACCATAATGGGGTAGGGGGCATGCAATGAATTACCATATATTGTGCTGAAATCCCTATTGCAGAAACAGGAACATTTCGTGATGACGACCCAGAATTCCGCCGATTCCGCCGCTTTCACGGACGATCAGCCGCGCGGCGAATTGGCCATCCGCACCCTGGCCATGCCCGCCGACACCAATCCGTCCGGCGACATCTTCGGCGGCTGGGTGATGGCGCAGATGGACGTGGCCGGGGGGATCGTCGCCGCCCAGCACGCCGGCGGCCGGGTCGCCACCGTGGCCGTCGACGGGTTCATCTTTCACAAGCCGGTCAATGTCGGGGACGTGCTGTGCTGCTACGCCGATGTGGTGCGGGTCGGCAATACGTCGATCGCCCTGCGGATCGAGGCCTGGGCCCTGCGCCAGCGGGCGCGCGACCGGCGGGTCAAGGTGACGGAGGGAATATTCACCTTCGTCGCCCTGGACGACAACGGCAAGAAGCGCCCGGTCCTTGATCCTTAAGGCCCGGTAGAACGCGATAGGCCTCAGCCGACCACCATGCAGGCATAGCCGGCGGTGAACATGACGGCGAGGGCGAACAGTTCATGAAGACGCGAAATGGACATGGGTCATCTCCCAGGGGGTGAAACATCGTGTGACCGCAAAAGAACATAACATGAACATTTAAGTCAACACATTTTCGTCATGCCCTTGGCCGCCGCCGTCCCGTGCGGCTAAAATTCAAGGAATTTCAGGGCTTTTTCTGCGGATTGAGAGGATATCGCCGTCATGATGCTGCCGAACCGGACAGTCCCCGTTGCCGTCGCCGTCACGGTCCTATGGGCGGTGCTGGCCGCTGGCCCCGCCCTGGCCGACGCATCCCGAGTTGTCCAGGCGGCGGCCTCGCCCAACGGCGACGGCACATATACGGTCAGCGCCACGGTTCGCCACGGCGACACGGGCTGGGATCATTATGCCGACAATTTCGAGGTTCTGGCCCCGGACGGCACCCTGCTTGCCCGCCGCGTGCTCTACCACCCCCATGTAAACGAACAGCCGTTCACCCGCTCGGCAGATGGGGTCGATGTGCCGGCGGGGATCACTAACGTCATCGTACGGGCCCACGACAAGGTGCACGGCTACGGCAAGGGTTCGGTGACGATTAAATTGCCCGACCGCTGAACGGGGCAATCCGGCAGCTATCAGCCCCGCATGGCGGTCATGAAGTCCTCGCCCGAATGAGACACGTCATGGGCGGTGCCTTGCAGGTCCGCCGCCAGGCGGCCGAGCCCCCGGGACAATTCCGACAACACGGCCATGGCCTCGTCCATCATCGCCACATCCGCCGTGATGCCCGCCACCGTGGCCTGGGACGCCGCGACATGATGGCCGATGGTGCCGGTGGCCTGCTTCTGGCCGCTCAGGACCTGAGCCATGCCGTGGACGGTCTGCACCAGGTCCTCCATCTTGCCGGCCACGCCGGCCATGTTGGAGGCGCTGGCCCGAACCGTCTCCTGAAGATCGGTGATCTGGTCGGCGATGCAGCCGGACGCGGCTTCCGACTGCTGCGCCAGGTTTTTTGATTTCGCTGGCGACGATGGCGAAGCCCTTGCCCATTTCGCCGGCGCGGGCCGCCTCGATGGTGGCGTTGAGGCCGAGCATGCGGACCTGTCCGGCGATTTCGCTGACGTTGCGGGTGATCTCGCCGATGTCCTGGGCCGCCTGATTAGAGGCTTCAAGCTGGGTCACCGCGCCGCGCAGTTCGCCTGCCAGCTGGTTGACCGTGTCGATCACGGCCGAGGTCTTGCTTTCCGTGTTGCGCTCGGCGTTGTCAAGGGCGGCCATGGCCGATTTCAGGGTCCCCGCAGCGGCGGCGATTCCGGCGATTCCGGTTCCGACCTTGGCGCAGGCGTCGGCGGCCGTTCCGCAACGCTGTCCCAGTTCACCGGCCGAGTTCGTCAATTCGCCCGAGGCGGCGCCGAGTCGCCCGACGGCGCTCTGCACGCTGGTCTCGAACTGATCCATCAGGGCCGTCTTGCGCTTTTCAAAGGCCTGGCGTTCAAACACGCGGGCCAACTGCGACGACACGTAGGTCATGATCTCGAGCGAGGTATCGTCGAGCAGACCCGTCTGGCGGCCGTAGAACTCGGCCACGGCCACGCAGGCGCCGTCCAGCATCACGGGAAAACCGAAGAACCCGCGCACCTCGTTGCGCTGGGCCGCCTCGGCGCGCAGGAACTGGGGCAGCACGGTGACGTCCTCCACCGCCCGGGCCTCGCAGGTTTCGGCGATGATGCCGACCAGGCCGGTGCCGCGGGTGAACACCGTGTCCTTGCTCAGGGTCATGAACTCGGCGATGGCGGCCGGGTCCATGCCCGGCTCCAACCGCCACACGTCGCGCGACACATAAATCTGATGGTCGCCGGGATCGCGCACGTAGAGATGGCCGATCGGCCAGCCGGTGAAGGCGCAGACCTGTTCGAACACCTCCTCGAGGGCGGTCTTCTCGTCCTTCCGCGCGTCGTCGGCGATGGCGGCGACCCGGTTCAGGAGGCTCAGAATTTCGGAAAGCCGGTTGGCGTGGCCGCTGTCGCCGCCCGTGGTCTTCTGTGGAAAGGCGATCAATCTGGCGATCATGGGAACGCGTCCTTTTCAATCGTCAGAAAGTCTCTGGTGACCCGATGTGCCGGCGTTGACGCGGGTTGGTCGAGGCTCCCTGTTGACGTCGTTGGCCTGGGGTGGCGGGGGCGCCGCCGCCCGGTGCAGGCAGGTTCCCGGCGGTGGGCTCTGCATGATTACGGGAAAAGCTTAAGCTTAAAATATTGCATCGCACAATATCAAAAATCGCCTTGTTTCATCCGGCTCCATGCGCATCCGTCTCATAAGTTAATGTTGAAAAATTATATAAATATTTGATTTTAATAATTATTTTTATAGGTTAATTGTGCGGCATGGGGTGTGGGGAAAAATTTCCCACAGGCCTTGGAAATCAAATATTTTGCGTTGCAACATATGCTGAGGCATGTGCGGCGCCTCTATTGTGACCGTTGTCATTGGATCGCCGCATTCCCGACCCTAGAGTAGGTAAGCCGTATCGCGGTCCGGAGACGCCTTCGGGCGGTATTCCGGCCGAAGCAAAGGAGCGACCATTCCCATGCGCCTATTTTCCACGCTGTTCGCCTGCGTTCTTGCCGCCGCCGTTGCCACGGCAACCCCCGCCCATGCTGAGGACACCTACAGCCAGGAGGAGATCATGGCCAAGGCCAGGGGTTTCTTCGGCTCCACCACCAAGGGGCTGGCCGAGGCCATCCAGAAGGTCTTCGCCGACAAGGGACAGCCCAACGCGGTGATCCTGGGCGAAGAGGCCTCCGGCGCCATCGGCATCGGTCTGCGTTACGGCGAGGGCATGCTGGAGCGCAAGGCCGGCGGCAGCCACAAGGTCTACTGGCAGGGGCCGTCCATCGGCTTCGATTTCGGCGGCAACGCGTCCAAGGTGTTCACCCTGGTCTACAACCTGGCGGACACGGAAGCCCTGTTCCAGCGCTATCCCGGCGTCGACGGCAGCATCTACGTGGTCGCCGGCCTCGGCGTCAATTATCAGCAGGCGGGCGAGGTGATCATGGCGCCGATCCGCACGGGCGTGGGGCTGCGCGCCGGGGCCAGCGTCGGCTACCTGCATTATTCCAAGAAACACTCCTGGATCCCGTTCTAAGGGCGCCTCCCAGGCGTCACAGTTCCTCGATCACGCGCTGGTGTTCCAGGCGGCGGCGCACGACCTCTTCCGTCGCCCCCAGGCCCGACAGCACCCGCCCGGCCAGTTGCAGGCTGCCTTCGATGGATTCCGGCACCGCCTGGGTCGCCCCGGCGGCCAGCATGCGCGCCGCGTGGTTCTTGTCCCGGGCCCGGGCATAGACCGCGATCAATGGCCAGGTGCGGCGGATTTCGCCGACGATGCGTTCCGCCGCCGCGGGATTGTCCATGGTGACGACGACGGCGGCGCAGGTGCCGATATGGGCGCGTTCCAGCATGTCGAGGCGCGAGGCGTCGCCGTAGAACACGGGCAGCTTGTCGGCCCGCCCCCGGGCGACGTGGCCCGGGTCGGTGTCGAGCGCGATGAAGGCGATGGATTCCGCCTGCAGGGTATTGGCCAGGGTCCGCCCGAACCGCCCGAACCCGGCCAGGATGACATGGCCTTCCAGATCCCCGATGGCGGCCAGGCTGCCGTGATGAGCGCGGGTCGTCTCCGCGCGCTCCATGCGTCCGGCGACGGTTCGGGCCAGCGCCGCGACCAGGGGCGTGACCAGCATGGTCAGGCCCGCGACGATCAGCATGAATTGTCCGACCTCCGTCGGCAGCAGGGCGAGGCTCATGGCCAGGCCGACGACGATGAAGGCGAATTCGCCGCCCTGGCCCAGCAACAGGCCGGTTTCGATCGCGGTATGGCGGGGCAGCCCGAAGGCGAGGCACAGCCCCCCGGTGACCATCCCCTTGACCAGGAACAGGCCGACGACGGAAAGGGGAATCCATAGGGGTTCGTCCCCGACCACGCGCCAGTCGATGCCCATGCCCACGGACATGAAGAACAGGCCCAGCATCAGGCCCTTGAAGGGCTCGATATCGACCTCGATCTCGTGACTGAATTCCGTTTCCGCGAGCAACAGGCCGGCCAGGAACGCGCCGAGCGCCATGGACAGGCCGGCATGGCCGGTGATCGCGGCGATCCCGATGACGGTCAGCAGCACCGCCGCCATGAACATTTCCGGACTACGGGTCTGCGCCACCAGGCGCAAGGCAGGTCGCAGGGCAAGCCGCCCGACGGTGTAAATCAGGACGATGGTCAGCGCCGCCTTGCCGAGGGCCAGGGCCAAGCCCGCGCCGACGCCGGCGCCGCCCTTGGCGCCCAGGACGCCGACCACGAACAGGATCGGCACCACGGCAAGGTCCTGCATCAGCAGGATCGAAAAGCTGGCGCGGCCCGAAGGGGTGCCGATGCGGCGGCCTTCCATCAGCAATTGCATGACGATGGCCGTCGACGACAGGGCGAGACAGGCGCCGAGCACGATCGACGCGGGCGCCGAATTGCCGAACCCGAAGGCGACCGCGCCGATGATCGCGCCGGTTACCAGGATCTGCAGGCTGCCGAGCCCGAACACCAACCGGCGCATGGCCCATAGCCGCTCGAGCGACAGTTCCAGGCCGATGGTGAACAGCAGGAACACCACGCCGAGTTCGGCAAGCGCCTGGACCCCCGCGATGTCCGAGATCACGACATGGGACAACACGGGATAATCGTCGGCCAACAGGCCCAGGCCGAAGGGACCGATGGCACCGCCGACGACCAGATAGCCGAGCACGGGACTGATCCGGATTCGATGAAACAGGGGAACCATGACCCCGGCGGCGACGAGGAAGATGATCGTTTCCCGGAGGTAGGGGATGGTCGCGTGCGTTTCCATGGGCGTCTCTCAAGCGGCAATCTGGGAGGGAACGTGCCGGCCGGACGCTGACCGTCGATGGGGGAAGAGGGTAGAGCCTTTTGTCACAGGATTGAACCGTTCATGCGGATCGTCCGATGTGGCTTTCAATCCAGACCCGGACGAGGTCCAGGCGCCGCCACCACCGCCCCGGCGGCGGGTCCAGTTCGATGCCGACGGTGGTGATCTCTCCGTTTTCAAACCGCCTTATGATCAGTTCGACGGATACCAGGCGCAGCCGCCGCCCGGCCACGGGGCGGCGGAAAAGGTTGCGGCGCAGGAAGGCGCCGACGGGCAGGTCCCGCCGGTTCGCCGGCACCCAGAAATCATAGGCGTCGGCGATGGCGCCCAACGGCGTTTCGCCGGTGAACGAGAATTCGCCGGTCATTTCGGGGTCGTTCTGTCCAGGCTGCCGCGCCCCGAACAGGCGGTCCAGCGCCGCGCTTTCGTCAGGCGGGGCGATCAGGATCACGTCGTCACCCGGCGCCAGACGCTCGACATCCGCCGGGTTGCGCAGGACCCCGTCGCGGATGATGGAAACGATGTCGATCTGGTCCGGCAGGGGCAGGCGGGCAACATCACGGCGGAGCGCCAGGCTGCGCGGCTGGACGGTATAGGCGGTCATGTCCTTGCCGAGATCCGAGGGCAGGTCGATTTCGACCCGGGGCGGTTGCGCCGGGCGGGGGGCGAGCAGCACGCCCAGGCGCCGTCCGACGGCGCCGACGCTCCACCCCTGCACGATCAGCGAGGCCATGACGACGACATAGACCACGCCGAAATAGGTTTCCGCGTTGTCGACCCCGGCGATCACGGGAATGGTGCCGAGGAAGATGGGCACGGCGCCGCGCAGGCCGACCCAGGACACGAAGGCGATTTCCCGGGGCGGATAGCGGAACGCGGCCAGGGACAGCCCCACGGCGACGGGCCGGGCGATGAACATCAGGGCGGCGGCGATGGCGACGGCGGGCAAGATGACCGGGATGAGGGAACTGGGCGTGATCAGCAGGCCCAGGATCAGGAACATGATGATCTGGCACAGCCAGGCCAGGCCGTCGTGGAAGCGGTTGATGAGCAGCGTCGCCTTATGCCGCCGGTTGCCGACGACAAGGCCCGCGATATAGACGGCGAGGAAGCCGCTGGCGCCGACTTCCTGGGCGCCGGCGAACAGCAGCAGCGCCCCCGACGCGGCCAGCACCGGATAAAGGCCGGACGCGATGGTCAGGCCGTTGAGCGCCGCCAGGAGGGCATAGCCCCCGACCAGCCCCGCGATCAGTCCGCCGACGATCTGCAGGGCGAACCGCCCGGCGACCACGGTCGCCGTATCGACGTTGAGCGACGGGTCCGTCGACAGAATCAGGCCGACGCAGGTGACGGTCAGCAGCACGGCCATGGGATCGTTCAACCCGGCCTCGGCCTCCAGGATCGCGCCCAGCCGCTCGCGCAGGCGCATGGCCCGCGCCGACAGCAGAAGGAACACCGCCGCCGCGTCCGTCGAGGCGACGATCGAGCCGATCAGCAGGCCTTCCAGCCAGTCGACGCCGAGCAGGAACCGCGCCGCGACGCCGGTGAGGGCCGCAGTGATCAGCACCCCGGCCGTCGCCAGCACCGCCGCCGGCGCGCCGACGCCGCGGAAATCCTTCCACCGCGTGCGCAGGCCGCCGTCGAACAGAATCACGGCGAGGGCGATGCTGCCGACCAGATAGGTGGTTTCGTAGTCGTTGAACTTGAGCCCGCCGGGCCCGTCCTCGCCGGCCAACATGCCGAGCACCAGGAACACCAGCAGCAAGGGGGCGCCGAACCGCGACGACAGGGTGCCGGCGACGATGCTGACCAGGATCAGGGCCGACCCGATCAGGATGAGGTGGTTCGAGATCTCCATGCCGTCCGATGCCCAGGAAAAGAGACGCCGTAAGGGTGCAATCCATCATATTGGAATTAAAGGAGGTTTTCTGCAACCGGCATGCGGAATAAGAGGCGTGAAATATGCGCCCGCTCTTGCGTCTTTCCCGCTGTCCCGGCAATCTGCCGCCCAGCAACGACGAACGCGCCCCGGTGGCCGCCGGCACATGACCGCGCCGCTTTATCCGGGACGCCTGACGGGAGGATCACTTCATGGAATACAGAACGCTGGGCCGCACGGGCGTGCGGGTGTCGCAACTGTGCTTCGGCACCATGTCCTTCGGGGCCGAGGCCGACAAGGCTGCGTCCAAGGCCATGTACAAGAAGGTGCGCGACATCGGCGTCAACTTCTTCGACTGCGCCGACGCCTATACCAAGGGCAAGGCGGAGGAAATCCTGGGCGATCTGATGAAGGGCGAGCGCGACAACCTGGTCATCACCTCGAAATGCTTCAACAACATCCGGGGCGACATCAATTCCACGGGCGGCAACCGCCGCCACGTCGTGATGGCGGTCGAGGACAGCTTGAAGCGCCTCAAGACCGACCGCCTGGACGTGCTGTTCATGCACCGCTTCGAGAAACTGGCGCCGTTGGAGGAAGTCCTGCGTGGGCTGGAAGACTTGGTGCGTTCGGGCAAGGTTCTCTACATCGGCGCATCCAACTACGCCGCCTGGCAGGTCGCCAAGGCCCTGGGCATTTCCGAAAAGAACGGCTGGACCAAGTTCGACGTGATCCAGCCCATGTACAACCTGGTCAAGCGCGCGGCCGAGGCGGAAATCTTCCCCCAGGCCCAGGCGGAAGGCATGGGCGTCATCACCTACAGCCCCGTCGGCGGCGGCATGCTGTCGGGCAAGTACCGCCCGGGCGTGCAGCCCAAGGTGGGGCGGGTGAAGGACAAGCAGGAATACGCCGTGCGCTATTCCGACCAATGGATGTTGGAAACCGCCGGCCGGTTCACGGAATTCGCGGAAAAGCAGGGCATCCACCCGGTGACCCTGGCCGTCGCCTGGGTCGCCGCCAATCCGGCGGTCACCGCCCCCATCGTGGGTGCGCGCAACGTCAAGCAGCTGGAGCCCTCGCTCAAGTCCCTGGACGTGAAGATGACCCAGGACCTGTGGGACGCCGTCGCCGCTCTGTCGCGCACCCCGGCCCCGGCCACGGACCGGCTGGAGGAATACCAGCCGGTGCAGGTGCGCTGAACCGCATCTTCGACGCTTCGACGGCGCGTATCTGAAAGAAAATCGGGGGCCTGCCGCCGAAGCGACAGGACCCCCAAGGTTGGCGCGTAAAACCGGTTAACGCCGGTCTTCCGATTGGTCGTGATGTCCCCGAAGAACAGGGCAGGGCGGGACCGTGCGGTCCCGCCCGCCGTCTGTCTTAGGAGGAGTAATACATCATGAATTCAACCGGATGCGGCGTGTGTTCGAAGTTGTAGATTTCTTCCCACTTGAGATCCATGTAGCCGTTGATGGCGTCGTCGGTGAAGACGTCGCCCTTCTTGAGGAAGTCGCGATCGGCGTCCAGCGCCTGCATGGCTTCGCGGAGTGATCCGCAGACGGTGGGCACGCCCGCCAGTTCTTCGGCCGGCAGATCGTAGAGGTCCTTGTCCATCGGGTCGCCCGGATGGATCTTGTTCTGGATGCCGTCGAGGCCGGCCATCATCATGGCCGTGAACGCCAGGTACGGGTTGGCCGTGGCGTCCGGGAAGCGGATTTCGCAACGCTTGCCCTTGGGGCTGCCCGAATACGGAATGCGGCAGGAGGCCGAACGGTTGCGGGCCGAATAGGCCAGCAGCACCGGGGCTTCGAAGCCGGGGATCAGGCGCTTGTAGGAGTTGGTCGACGGGTTGGTGAAGGCGTTGAGGGCCTTGGCGTGCTTGATGATGCCGCCGATGTAGTACAGGCAGGTTTCCGACAGGTCGGCATAGCCCGAACCGGCGAAGGTCGGCTTGCCGTCCTTCCAGATGGACTGGTGGGTGTGCATGCCGGTGCCGTTGTCGCCGGCCACGGGCTTCGGCATGAAGGTCGCCGACTTGCCGTAGGTATGGGCCACCATCTGGGTGCAGTACTTGTAGATCTGCACGTTGTCGGCGGCGCGCACCAGGGTCGAGAAGGCCATGCCCAGTTCATGCTGGGACGCGGCGACCTCGTGGTGATGCTTGTCCATGGTCAGGCCCATTTCCTGCATCACGCTGACCATTTCGCCGCGCAGGTCGTGGCACGAGTCAACCGGCGGCACGGGGAAGTAGCCGCCCTTGACGCCCGGGCGGTGGCCCAGGTTGCCTTCGTCGAACAGGGTGCCCGACACGTAGGGACCTTCTTCGGAGGTGAACTCGTAGAAGCACTTGTTCATTTCGACGGAATAGCGCACGTCGTCGAACACGAAGAATTCCGGCTCGGCGCCGAAATAGGCCGTGTCGCCGATGCCCGTGGTGCCCAGATAGGCTTCCCCGCGCTTGGCGATGGAGCGCGGGTCGCGCTCATAGCCCTGGCCGGTGACCGGATCGAGAACGTCGCAGTACAGGATCACGCAAGGCTGGGCCGAGAACGGGTCCATGACCGCCGTGGACGCGTCGGGGATCAGCGCCATGTCGGACTCGTTGATCGCCTTCCAGCCGGCGATCGACGAGCCGTCGAACATGATGCCGTCTTCGAATTCGGCCTCGGTGACGAAATCCGACACCATGGTGAGGTGCTGCCATTTCCCGCGGGAGTCCGTGAAGCGAAGGTCAACGAAGGGAATTTCGTTGTCCGTCACGTATTTAACGAATTCCGCCGGTGTTTTCAGATCCAAGCTCATACTCGATTCCTTTTCTTGACTAGGTGTCCAGACGATATTTTGAACGCGCTTTGGTTTAGGCCTCCCTGGCGCGCCGGCACGGTGGCCGGCGGGGACCGGACGGCTAGATCGCTTCCGACCCGCGTTCGCCCGTGCGTACGCGGATCGCTTCTTCAACGGGAATGATGAAGATCTTGCCGTCGCCGATGCGGCCGGTCTGCGCCGTCTGCTGGATGGCCTCGACGGCCTTGGCGACCATGTCGTCATTGACGACCAACTCGATCTTCACCTTGGGCAGGAAATCGACCACGTATTCAGCGCCGCGGTAGAGCTCCGTATGCCCCTTCTGGCGCCCGAAGCCCTTGGCCTCGACCACCGTGATTCCTTGCAGGCCCACCTCGTGGAGGGCCTCTTTCACCTCATCCAGCTTGAACGGCTTGATGATGGCTTCGATTTTTTTCATCAGTTTGGTTCCCTTGGGGTTGCCCCCCCCATCAGAAGAGACGGATTTCTCGGGGCGGAAGCCGTTCTTGGCGCGGCGTCCGTCCTTCCTCGTCCGCCCCTTATTAGCAGGAGGCGTGCCAGTTTCGGGCGCGTCAGAAAAGTGGCCCAATTCAAGCGGTTATGGTGCCATTCTGCGGTTCTGAGTCAATCACTTGCGCCCCCATAATGCCGAAAAAAAGGGCATGTGCGACTATTTTCGGCACATGCCCTTAAATCCGTTGGTGACCGGGGCTGTGCTAGTCGGACAGGCAATCGCGGATGCGGGCCACGGCCTTCAGGATGTTTTCCTTGGAATTGGCGTAGGAAAAGCGGATGTAGCCTTCGCCCTGGGCGCCGAAGCTGGTGCCGGAAATGATCGCCACGCCGGCTTCGTTCAGCAGCTTGTTCTGCAGGTCCATGGCCGACAGCCCCGTGCCCTCGATGTTGGGGAAGGCGTAGAAGGCGCCCCCCGGCTCGGCGCAGCGGAAGCCCGGAATCTGGTTCAGTTCGCGCAGGATGACCTTGCGGCGGTCGTCGAAGGCCTTGACCATGTCGTCGACCGCGTCCTGCGGCCCGTCGAGCGCCGCGATTCCGGCGAACTGGCTGGCCGCGTTGACGCAGGAATTGCAGTTGATGGCCAGGCGGGTGACCGGCTCGACCATGGATTTCGGCCACACGCCGTAGCCCATGCGCCAGCCGGTCATGGCGTAGGTCTTGGACCAGCCGTCGAGCAGGATCACCCGGTCGCGCAGGTGCTCGTATTCCAGCAGGCTGACGTGCTCGCGCCCGTCGTACAGCATGCGGCAATAGATCTCGTCGGACATGATGGTGACGTGGGGATGTTCGGCCAGGCCCGCCGCCAGCTTGTCCATTTCTTCCCGCGGCACGGCGCCGCCCGTGGGGTTGGCCGGGGAATTGAGGATGATCAGCCGGGTGCGCGGCGTGATCAGGGCCAACACTTCCTCGGCCGAGAAGGCGAAACCCTTGTCCTCGTGCAGGGCCATGGGCACGGGCGTGGCGCCCGTGAACTTGATGACGCTTTCGTAGATCGGGAAGCCCGGGTTGGGATAGATGATCTCGGCCCCCGGCTCGCCCAGGGCCAGCACGGCGAAAAACATGGTGACCTTGCCGCCCGGCACGATGATGACGTCGGCGGGGTCGACCGTGACCTTGCGGTGGCGGGCGATGTCGCGGGCCACTGCCTCGCGCAGTTCGGGAATGCCGTTGGCGGGGGTGTAGCCGTGATGGCCGTCCTTCAGCGCCTTGATGGCAGCCTCGACGATATGCGGCGGGGTCTTGAAGTCGGGCTGGCCGATGCCGAGGTTGATGATGTCCTTGCCCTGAGCGGCCAGCGCGTTGGCGCGGGCCAGGACCTCGAAGGCGCTTTCGGTGCCGAGCCGCGACATCGCGGCGGCCATCTGTACCATGGATGCATTCTCCGTCTGGTGGTCTTTGTATCGGGGCCTTGGCGGCCCGTTTCCGGTGGGCGGCACTCTATGGTAGACGGTCGGGCGGAGGCAACGGTCATGACGAAAACAACACTCCCCGAAACGCAAAACCTGTTGGCGGGCCTGCCGGATCGCCTGGACGAGGAAGCCTATGCGGAATTGGCCAAGGGCGGGGCCTGCCGCCTGGCGCGCATCATCTCGACCGGGCAGGCGACCCCGGCGGGCGATTGGTACGACCAGCCGCAGGATGAATGGGTGCTGCTGGTCAGTGGCGGCGCCCGTTTGCTGATCGAGGGCGAGGAGGCGCCCAGGACGCTTGGCCCCGGCGATTTCCTGCTGATCCCGGCCCGCAAACGCCACCGGGTGGAATGGACGGACGAAGCCCGGCCCACGGTCTGGCTGGTGCTGCATTTCACGGCGGATTGAGGAAGGAAACCCTCGGTCCACGCGGTTCTTGACGTGGGCCGGGCAGGGGATTACACAGGGCGCTCTTTCGTGGGCCGCGTCCAGTAAACCGGCGGCTCCGGGGCCCAAAAAGGGTCCGAATGGTGGCTGTAGCTCAGTTGGTTAGAGCATCGGCTTGTGGTGCCGAGGGTCGTGGGTTCAAATCCCATCAGCCACCCCATTTCCCCAAGACTTTAAGTATTACGGCAGGTCCGCCCGTCAGCGCGTCGCGCGGGCGACGGCTTTCTTGATGCGGAAGACCAGCATCGAGGTCAGACCGACCCCGGCGGCGAAGAAATAGAGGCCGACGTCCATTTGCGCCGTGGCGACGGCCGTGCTTTTGGCGATCACGATCAGCACGGCGACGACAAGAACGTCCGCCAGGGACCACCGCCCGAGCGTGTCGAGGACGGTGACCAGACGCCGGTGTTTTTCCGGCTCGAAACTGAACGTCCGCCACAGGCCGTAGGCGACCGTGATTTTCGCGAAGGGGAAGATCACGGAAAACACCATGACGACCAGCGCCAGGAAGAATTCCCCACCGTTGTACAGGTCCGTGATGGCGGTCCAGATGGAGACTTCGTCGGAGAAGATGAAGAACTTGGACACGGTCATCACCGGAAGCACCAGACCGGCCCCGAGCAGGCCGGTCGCGGCCAGCAGGCCGGGGGTGATCAGGCGGTCCAGCCCCGCCGCCTGTTTCGACAGCGCGTCGTCCGGACGTTTGTTCAACAGGGCATTCTTAAGGTCACCCAAGCGCAGCCTCCCCCGAGGAAGCCGCCGGTCCGCAGGTCAGCCCGGCGGCGGTTTCAGCGCATGAGTTTAGCCTTCCGGCGAAGGGCGGCAAATCTTCATGTTTGCCGAGAGCTGGCGCGTACGGCCGGCAGCGACGAAGCAGCGGGGCCGCTTCGCGCCGTAGAGCGGCTGGTGTCTGCCGCCCAAATTAGGCGCGCGCCACGGGCAGTTCCTGCCAATGGGTCGTGAAGCGCCGCGAGCGGTGGCATTGGGTCATGTACCAGGTGCGGGGTTTGGGGGTTTCCCCGTAGCAGAGGGTGCCTGGGCCGTGCTTGGCGTTCAGGGTATCCATCGTCTGCATCAGCCGGGCGCGGCGCGGGTCGGGGACGGCGAACAAGCTGCGCGGGGCCAGCTTGGCGTTGCAAACCTCCAACATGAGGACGCCCGCCTTTTTGTACGGGATGCCGGGGCGGTACAGCCTGTCGAGGCCTTGTAACGTGGCCCGCACGATGTCTCCCGTATCCGATGTCGGGAGGGGCAAGGCCACCGTGACGCTGCTTGCGTACTGCGGCAGTTCGGGGCGGAACGGGTTGCCCCGGATGTACACGTTGACGGCGCCCGCCACCAATCTTCCCTGGCGCAGCTTTTCCGCCGCCCTGGCCGCGAAGTGGCGCAGGCGGGAGGCCAGCCCCGCACGGTCCCGCACGGTGGTCCCGAAACTGCGGGAGACGCACAAGGTCTGCTTGTCGGGGGCGGCGTGCTCCAAGGACACGGCGGACAAACCGTTCAATTCATCGACCGTGCGCAGGCCGACAACCCCCATGACGTTGCGTGCCCACTGCCGGTCCGCCTGGGCCAGGACAAAGGCATTCTCGATGCCGTGGAGACGAAGCCGGTTTGCCCATTGCCGCCCAATGCCCCATACGTCCTCCACGTCGGTTTCCCCCAGAACGCGTGCCTGCGTACCCGCATCAAGCAGGGCGAATACGCCGTCCGGCGATGCCTTGGCCTGACGGTTGGCGATCTTGGCGAGGGTCTTGGTCGCACCCAGGCCGAAGCTGACGGACAGCCCTGTCCATTGCAGGATCGTGGCCCGCAAGTCCCGGGCCCTGTCTGCCGCCGCCGCGCCCGCGCGGGTGTAGTCGATGAAACATTCGTCGATGCTGTAGATTTCCATGTCCGGGGTGTTGGCGGCGATGATGTCCATGAAGCGGCGGCTCATGTCGCCGTAGAGGGTGAAATTGGCGGAACGCACCTGGACGTGCCGGAAGTCCGCCCGCTCCTTGAGCTTAAAGAAGGGGGCTCCCATGGCGATGCCCATGGCCTTGGCTTCCGGCGAACGGGCGATCACGCAACCGTCGTTGTTGGAGAGAACCACCGTGGGCTTGCCGCGCAGTTCGGGCTGGAACACCCGTTCGCAGGCCGCGTAGAAGTTGTTGGCGTCGGCCAGGGCGAAGATGCGGGTCACGTCAGGCACCGGACCACGTTCTTGACGACGCCCCAGATTTCCGAATCCTCGCCCATCTCCACGGCTTTGAATTCGTCGTGCTCCGGCGCTTCCGGAACCAGCCACCAGCACCCTCCCTTCAGGCGCAGGCGCTTGACCACCATTTCCCCCGCCGTGACCGCGACGACGATCTGCCCGGATCGGGACTTGAGGCTGCGGTCCACGATCAGAAGGTCGCCGTCGAAAATGCCTGCTCCGGACATGGACCAGCCGGAGACCCGCACGATGAAGGTTGCCGCCGGGCGCTCGATAAGGTCGTTGAGATCAAGAACGCCATCGGCGAAATCCTCTGCCGGACTGGGGAAACCGGCGGAAACGCGGGATGTGAACACCGGCAACGCAAGGCGTCGATGAGCCACGGGAGTGAATACATGATGATTTCGAATGCATAAGAACATAACCAGAACATTAATCCTTGAAGCTCTGGCAACGCAAGAGGAGCCGTCAGCAAGTCGAACAAACTTGTGGATTTTTTCCGGGTCACTCGGGTGTCGTTCAAATGAACATGCGATTTTGGGATGGCACAGGGGCCGATGGGCCATCTAAGGTGGTGAAAACCGGCGGCCGTTCGGCCGCGCCCATCAAACAAAACCATCCAGAGGACCCATCCCCATGTCATCCGATCCGCAGGCCGCGCAGGCGGCCGCAACGCTGTCTCCCGCTCTTCAAGACCTTGCCCAGAAACTCTGGGCCGCCCGCCGGGACGGCGGGACGGTCGATCTCGACGCCGTGACCCTGCCGCGGACTCTGGACGAAGGTTACGCCGTGCAGGCGTCGGTCGATGGGCTGTGCGGCGCCGCCATCGCGGCCTTCAAGATCGGCTCGTCCAGCAAGGTGTCGCAGGAAAAACTGGGCACGGATGAGCCCTGGTTCGGCGCGGTGGCGCAGTCGTTCATGGCGGAGAGCGGGGCGACGGTGCCGTCCGTCGCCCACACGCTTGCCGTGGAAGGCGAATTCGCCTTTCGCCTGGGCGCCGACCTGCCGGCGCGGGCGGGCGGCTATGCGATCGCCGACATCCGCGCCGCCGTCGACCGGGTGGCGGGCGCCATCGAGGTCGTTGGGCGGCGGTTCGAGGGCGGGCCCGAGGGTGGGGCCATGCTGCCGCTGCTGCTCGCCGACGGCGGCGTCAACGTCGCCCTGGTGTTGGGGGCCGCGAAACCGTTCACGTCCGACATGGATTTCCGCGACCAAGGCGTGGTCATGCGGATCAATGATGCGGAGCGGGGCAGGGGTGTGGGGTCCATGGCGCTGGGCGATCCGTTGAATTCCCTGCTGTGGTTGGTCAACGGCCTGTCCCGGCGCGGGCGGGGACTTACGGCGGGGCAGTGGGTGTCGACCGGCACCTGCACGGGCATCGAGCCCGCCGCTCCCGGCGACCGCGCCCAGGCCGATTTCGGCGATCTGGGCGTTGTCGAGGTGACCCTGGCCCGCCCGTAAGGACAACCCCGCTTTTTAAGAACAAACGCAAAGAGGATACCACCATGACACTTCCCCCCGTCGGTTTCATCGGCCTCGGCACCATGGGCCGGGGCATGGCGCTCAACCTGGTGAAGGCGGCGGAGACGGTGTTCGTCTATGACCCCGTGCCGGAAGCGGTGAAACTGCTGACCGATGCCGGCGCCGTCGCCTGCGCCAGCCCGGCCGAGGTCGCGGAAAAGGCCGGCACGGTTATCATCTGCGTGCCCGACGCGCCGCAGGTGCGGGACGTCATGTTCGGGCCGGGCGGCAACGGCCCGGGCGGCATCGCCGATGCGGAACGCAAGAACATCACGGTGCTGGACGCCACCACCATGAAGCGGCCCGATGCGCTCGCCATCGCCGGGGACGCGGCGGCCAAGGGGATCGCCTATTTCGATTGCCCGATTTCCGGCCTGCCCCGGCGGGCGGCGGACGGCACCCTGACCATCATGTTCGGCGGCACCAAGGAGGGCTATGACGCGGCCCTGCCGTTCCTCAAGGCCTGCGGCGAGGAGATCATCCATTCCGGGCCGCTCGGCGCCGGGCAGGCCATGAAGGGTCTGAACAACGTGATCTACAACATCAACATCGCGGCGTTCTGCGAGCTTCTGCCGCTCGCTCTCAAGTCGGGCATGGGGGTGGAGGCGCTGGAGAAACTGGTGCTCACGGGATCGTCCCGGTCCTTCGCGTCCGAGCATTTCGTGCCCAAGGTTCTGAACGGCGATTTCGAAGGCGATTTTCCCATGCAGGGCGCCTACAAGGACATCCTCAACGTGCAGAGCCTGGCCAAGGACGCGGAGGCCCAGACGCCGCTGGCCGACGCCATGACGGCGATCTACGAACGGGCGCTTGAGGCCGGTTACGGCCAGGGTCCGAAAAGCTCCATGATCAAGCTGTACGAAGACGCCCTGGGCGTCCGGTTCCGCAAATCGGGCGGCGCGGATTAAGTCTGTGGCGACGGCAAACGCGTTGGTCTTTTCCCGCCGGCGAGATACATAAGGGGGTAGGTATGGATTCCGGAAACCGCAGGATCAACGCGTGCGCCCCAACACCCCCATTTCCCTCAACCCGACGCTGACGGTCAGTGACGTCTTCAAGTCGCCGGTGACGCAGCGGTTGTTGGACTATTGGCGGGAGAAGGCGGGCGACCGGCCGCGCCCCGCGTGGCGCGATTTCAAGCTGATGGATATTTACGATATCGCGTCTTGCGTCACGGTGCGCGACGTGGTCGACGGCGGACGCGAATTCCGGAGCCGCTATTGCGGCACCCATGTCGTTTCGATTCTGGGGGTGGAGTTGACGGGCAAGTTGTTGTCCGAAACCTATAGCGCGGCCGGTGCCGCCATGATGTCGGAACGCTACCACCTGGTCATGCGTTCAGACATGCCTGTGCGCATCGTCAGCTTCATCCGTGTCGTCGAAAAGAACCTGCCGACAGGCTACGAATGCATCATTCTGCCCCTGAGCGGCCAGGACGGAACCGTCGGGCATCTGGTTTCCGCATTTGATTTCAACTATATACCTGAAGAGGGCGAGGCGACGCGGCCTTGATCTTCGGCCACAGCGGCATGCGGCGGAAGTCCCGAAATCCAAACGGCCGGAGGCGCGCGCGCGGTCAAGAGGCAGGGGATGGCTTGCGGCGAGATCAGGAAGTCTTTGCCGCGGCGGCCCTGGGTTGGTATGAGTGCGCGGCCGAACAACATACATATGTCATCAAAGGCCCGCCGTGGCGGAGAACCAAACACCCAACCTTCTGGGCAACGTCGATAGAACGGAGGACTTGCGCTCCCCCGTGACACGGACGCTGTTCGACTATTGGCAGACGAAACGCGGTGACCGGTCTTGCCCAGCCTGGACCGACATTTATCTCATGGATATTTACAAGGCCGCACCGCATATCGTGGTGCGGGATGTGGTCGACGGCGGCCGTGAATTCCGCTGCCGGTATGCCGGAACCGGCCTGTCGGCAGTCCTGGGGGTCGACGGCACGGGCCAGTTGATCGCTGAAACCTACAAGCGGGGGGCGGGGGCGGTCCTGACGCGATACCAGGCGGTCCTGTCGGCCGGGCGGCCCCTGCGCGCCGTGGCCTATGTCGAGGCCGTGGAGAAGAACCTGCCGACGGCGTTCGAATCCGTGTATCTGCCGCTTTCCGGCGCTGATCAGGCCATCGGCCACATCATCGTCGCCTACGACTTCACTTACATTCCCACGCCCGACGAGCCGCAGCTCCCCAGCGAAGACACCTAGGCCGCCGGGGTCTGGCGGCCCATCAGGGCGCGCAGCTTGTCGGCCGCCCAGCGGCAGGCGACATAGAAGGTGGGCGTGAAGATCAGGCCGAAGAAGGTCACCCCGACCATGCCCGAGAACACCGTTGTGCCAAGGGCCTGACGCATTTCCGCACCGGCGCCATCGGCGATCATCAGCGGCACCACGCCCAGGATGAAGGCGAAGGACGTCATCAGGATCGGGCGCAGACGGGTTTTCGCCGCGTTGATGGCGGCATCAACGGCGCTCATGCCTTCTTCCTCGCCCTGCTTGGCGAATTCGACGATCAGGATGGCGTTCTTGGCCGCCAGGGCGATCAGCACGACGAAGCCGACCTGGGCCAGGATGTTGGACTCCATGCCGCGCAGGTTGAGCCCGACGATCGAGGCCAGCAGGCACATGGGCACGATCAGGATCACCGCCATGGGCAGGGCCCAGCTTTCATAGAGCGCCGCCAGCAGCAGGAACACGAACACGACCGCCAGACCGAAGGCGAACACCGCCGTATCGCCGGCCAGTTTCTGCTGCAGGGCGATTTCCGTCCATTCGAACGAGAATCCATCTGGCAGGACCTTGGCCGCCAGGGCTTCCATCTTGTCCAGGCTTTCGCCGGTCGAGATGGTCGGCAGCTTGGCGCCCTGGACCTCGGCGGCGGGATAGAGGTTGTAGCGCGGCACGCGATGCGGCCCCGTGATGTCCTTGAAGGTGGCGAGGGAGCCGATGGGCACCATCTCGCCGTTGGTCGAGCGCGCGCGCAGCTTGGCCACATCGCCCGGCTGGTCGCGGAATTCGCCGTCGGCCTGCGCCGTCACGCGGAAGGTGCGGCCCAGGAAGTTGAAGTCGTTGACGTAGGCGGATCCGATGTAGACCTCCAGCGTCTCCAGGATGTTCTCGACCGGCACGTCGAGCATTTCCGCCTTCACGCGGTCGATGTCGGCGTAAATCTTGGGCGTCGCCGAATTGAACAGCGAGAACACGCGGGTCAGGCCCGGTTCCTTGTTGGCGGCGGCGACAAGACCTTGCGCCGCGGCCTGCAGGGCCTCGATGCCGCGTCCGCGGCGGTCCTGGACATACATTTTCCAGCCGCCGCCCCGGCCGATGCCGCGCACGGGCGGCGGGGCGACCAGGAAGATCATCGCGTCCTGGATCTGGAACAACTGCCCCTGCAATTCGCCCAGCACCTTGTTCACGGTGGAGCCCCGCTTGTCGCGCTCGGCGATCGGCTTCATGGGCACGAAGATGGCGCCGCCGTTGGGAGCGTTGGTGAAGGTCGCGGCGTCGAACCCGGCGAAGCCGACGGCATGTTCCACGTCGGGGTGCTTCAGGATGATGTCGATGGCGCGGCGCACGACCTCGTCGGTGCGCGCCAGGGACGATCCCGCCGGCAACTGCACGACCGTGATCAGGTAGCCTTGATCCTGTTCCGGGATGAAGCCCGCGGGCGTGGTCTTGAATTCATAGACCGTCAGGCCGAGCAGACCGACATAGGCGGCGAGCACGATGGCGGCCTTGCGCACGAACCGCTTGGTGCCTTCCGTATAGGCGATGTTCAGGCGCTCGAACCCCCAGTTGAAGGCGGCCGTGAACTTGTCGATCGGCATCATTAGGGGCCGCATGATGCCCTGGCGTTCCGCGCCGCCGTGGTTGGCCTTGAGCAGCAGGGCGCAGAGCGCCGGCGACAGGGTCAGCGACACGATCATGGAAATGATCGTCGCGGTCGCCACGGTGATCGCGAACTGGCGGTAGAACTGGCCGGAAATGCCTTCGATGAAGCCGGACGGCAGGAACACGGCGACCAGCACCAGGGACATGGCGACGATGGCGCCGCCGACTTCGTCCATGGTCTTGTGGGCGGCTTCGCGCGCGGTCAGCCCCTTGGCCAGATAGCGTTCGACGTTTTCCACCACGACGATGGCGTCGTCGACCACCACCCCGATGGCCAGGACCAGGCCGAACAGGGTCAGGTTGTTGACCGAATATCCCAGCACACCCATGACCAGGAAGGTGCCGATCAGCGATACCGGAATGGCGACGATGGGCACGATGGCGGCGCGGAAGTTCTGCAGGAACACCAGGATGACCAGGACGACCAGGATCACCGCTTCGATGATCGTCGTGTAGACGGCCTCGACCGAGCGGGCGATGAATTCGGTCGGGTTGTAGACGATGGTGTGCTTCAGGCCCTGGGGGAAGTCCTTGGCCAGATCGTCCATGGCGTCGATGACCTGATCGGCCGTTTCCAGGGCGTTGGAACCGGGGCGCTGCATGATCACGATGGGCAGGGCCGTGGTGCGGTCCAGGTACGCCGTGGTCTGGTAGTCCTGGGCCCCCAGTTCGACCCGCGCGATGTCGCGCACGCGGACCACGCCGGTGCCCTCGCCGCGCTTGACGATGATGTCGCCGAAGGCCTCGGGCGCGATCAGGCGGCCTTGGGTTTCCACGTTCAATTCGAACGCCGCCGGCTTGGGCACGGGCAGGCGGTTGATGATGCCCGACGCCACCTGCACGTTGTTCTGGCGCAGGGCGGCGACGACTTCGCCGGCCGTCAGGTTGAAGTTGGCGATCCGTTCCGGGTCCAGCCACACGCGCATGGAATAGGCGCGTTCGGCGAACACGCGGGCCTCGCCGACGCCGGGAATGCGGGCCAGGCGGTCGAGGATCTGCGTCCGTGCGTAGTTGGAGATGTAAAGCTGGTCGCGCGTGCCGTCCGGGGACAGCAGGTGAATGACCATCATCAGGTCGGGCGAGCTTTTCTTCACCGTCACGCCCAAGCGGCGCACTTCCTCGGGCAGGCGGGCTTCGGCGATGGACACCCGGTTCTGCACCTGGACCTGGGCGTCGTCCAGATTGGTGCCCAGCTTGAAGGTGACCTGCAGGTTCAGCACGCCGTCGCCGGTCGCTTCCGACTTGGCGTAGAGCATGCCTTCGACGCCGTTGATTTCCTGTTCCAGCGGCGTCGCCACCGTGTCGGCCACGGTTTCGGCGGAGGCACCCGGATAGGTCGCCGTGACCTGGATGGTCGGCGGCGCGATTTCAGGGTACTGCGCGACGGGCAGGCTCAGATAGGAGATGAAGCCCAGCAGCGTGATGAGGATCGAGATGACCGATGCGAAGATCGGGTGATCGACGAAGAAATGTGTAAAGCGCATGAGACGTCAGGACCCCGAGCGAACCATGATTGTGCCGTCTGGCAGCAGATCGCCATCCTGGGCAATGACCTTGCCGCCCGGCCGCGCGCGCTGAATACCCTTGACGACGATCCTGTCGTCGGGGCCGACGCCGCCGCGGATGACGCGCAGGCCTTCGTGCAGGGGGCCCATGTCCACGGGCGAGGCCTTCACGTTGCCTTCGGCGTCGACGATCAGCACCATTTTCTTGCTCTGATCCGAGATCACGGCGGAATCGGGGATCAGGATCGCTTCGTATTCGTCGGACCCGATCAGGCGCAGGCGCCCGAACACGCCCGGCACCAGGAAGCCGGATGAATTTTCGAACGTCGCCTGCGCGCGGATGGTGCCCGTGTTGGGCGACAGTTCGTTATCGACGAAGCTCATGCGGCCTTCGCGGGTGAAACTGTCTTCGTCCATCAGGCGCACGAACACGGGATTGGCCGTGTCCCGCGACGAATCCCGCCGCCCCGTTGCGTCGAGGCGGGAATACTTCAGGAATTCGGCTTCGGACGCGGAAAAGGTAAACAGGATCGGGTCGATGGAAACCAGGGTGGTCAGCAGGGTCGATTGGGCCGAGCCGCCCTCGACCAGGTTGCCGACGTCGATGCGGGAATCGGACACGCGGCCGGCAATCGGCGCCTTCACCTGAGTGAATTCCAGGTTCAGCTTGGCGATGCGGATCTGTGCCTGGGCGGACAGCACCGTGGTCTTCGCGGTTTCAAGCTCGGCCTGGCGCTGGTCGAAGGTCTCGCGCGAGATGTTGTTGCGCTTCAACAGGCTTTCAGCGCGCTTGAATTCGCGCTCGGCCAGATTGGCCCGGGTCTTGGCGGCTTCCAGCGACGCCTTGGCGACGTCCAACTGGGCTTCGAAGGGGCGCGGATCGATGACGAACAGCAGGTCGCCCTTGTTGACCAGGTCGCCGTCCTTGAAATGGATCGATTCCATGAAGCCCGAGACGCGGGCGCGAATTTCCACCCGGTTCGTCGCCTCGAAGCGGCCGGTGTATTCGTCCCATTCGGTGATCTTCTTGACGAGGGGCTTGGCCACGGTCACCGGCATCGGGCCCTGTTGGGCGTCGGCGGGCACCGTGGCGGCGGTGAACACGAGGGCGGCAAGCACCCAGGCGGCGGACAGGGAAAACTGACGGGGGAGGGTCATCATGAGAATTGCTCTCTGATCTTTAACAGAATGCCGGTTCCGGATAGGCGCAAAAAAAACCGGGCTGGGGCCCGAGCGAAGCTTGAGGCGAGAACATCGGCCTCATCGACGAAAATTTCAAGCGTGAATTTTGCGCCGCAGCAAAGAAATTCGTCCGGCCATTACCGTCATCAGTAGTCCCCGCGCTCGGCCGCGCGAAGGCGTTCCGCCCAATGGACGGCACGCGCCTCGTCTGTTGGTTGCCCGTAGAGGCCTTCGAGAAAGATATCGATCAGCAGGGCCATGGCGCCCAGGTGTCCCGCCTCGGCGGCCCGCTCGGTCCAGGCGACGGCGGCGTCCAGATCCTTCGGCACGCCGAATCCCTCGCGGTAGAATTGGCGCAGGTCATACATGGCGATGGGGTCGCCCAAATCGGCGGCACGGCGGTTCATTTCGGCGGCGCGGCCCGGATTGTTCAAATACACGTAGATGATCGCGAGAACGCGGTAATCGGCGGCCCGGGCGGGGCGCAGGTCGAGAACCCGCTCCATCTCGCGGGCCGCCCGCTCGTACTGTCGGACAAAACCCAGGGTGCCGGCCAGATCCTCGTGAGCCCTGGCGTCATCGGGCCGCAACGCAACGACGCGGTCCAGAGACTCGATGGCGTCGTCGAAACTGCCGGCCTCGATCTGGGCGCGGGCCAGACCGCGCAGGATGGCGATGTTGTTCGGCTGCAGGGCAAGCGCCGCGCGGCAGACCTCGACATTGCCCAAGGGGGCGGCGACGGCGCAGCGTTCGGCGGGGGTCAGGGCCCGCGCGGGCGATGGGGCGCCCAGGGCGAGGGCGGCAAGGAGTAAGAGGGGGAGGGCTCGGTTCACCCGGCCTCGGCCTTGGCGCCGCCCATGCATTGGGGCGATGCCAGGATGCGGCCGCCGCGCGCCTGCCATTCTTCGGCCGTATGGGTTTCCATGGACAGGGCGTGAATGGGGCCGGCAAGCTCGTCCGCCAGGATGGCGTTGACCGTCTGGTGGCGCTTGATGCGGTTCAGGCCGTCGAACCGGGACGACACGACGATCACCTTGAAATGGCTTTCCGATCCCGGGGGAACCGAATGCATGTGGCTTTCGTTGATCACCTCAAGGTGATCCGGTGTCAGGTTTTCCGCCAGTTTTCTCTCGATCGACTGTTGAACGCGCACGTCAGGCATCCTTGTGTTTCCGGTGTCTTCCGACCTTAATCTAGGGGCCGCCCCGCGTGACGACAAGTTTTCCCCGTTATGCCTCATTTATCCCCGTTTGGCGGCTTGCCCTGGGCACGGTGAACGGTTATTCATGCCGCAGCCGTCCGGTCCTGAAATCCTGCCAGATTCCCTGGTTCATCGGGCGGCGGCGACGTCCGCTTCAGGAGATTCCCATGACGGCACCAGACAACGGTTCGAGCGTGGCCGCGCAATCGGCGACCAGCCTTGCCGTATCCCACCAGGACATGGCGAATGCCATCCGATTCCTGTCCGCCGATGCCGTACAACGGGCGAATTCCGGCCATCCCGGCATGCCCATGGGCATGGCCGACGTGGCGACGGTACTGTTCACCCGGTTCCTTAAATTCGACGCATCGGACCCCAAATGGCCGGACCGCGACCGCTTCGTGCTGTCGGCGGGGCATGGCTCCATGCTGCTGTACAGCCTGCTGCACCTGACCGGCTATCCGGGCATGCCCATGAGCGAGCTGGAAAATTTCCGCCAGTTGGGCTCCAAGACGGCCGGCCATCCGGAATACGGCCATGCGCCGGGGATTGAGACGACCACCGGGCCGCTGGGGCAGGGCATCGCCACAGCCGTCGGCATGGCCCTGGCGGAACGCCTGCACAACGCGCGCTTCGGCGACGCCCTGGTCGATCACCATACCTATGTCATCGCCGGCGACGGCTGCCTCATGGAAGGCATCAGCCACGAAGCCATTTCCATGGCCGGGCACCTGAAGCTGGGCAAGCTGATCGTGCTGTGGGACGACAACCAGATCTCCATCGACGGCGGCACGGACCTGTCCGTGTCCGACGACCAGATCGCGCGCTTCACGGCCTCGGGCTGGGACGTGCAGGCCGTCGACGGCCACGATCCGGACGCCGTCGCGGCGGCCATTGAAAAGGCGCGCGGGACCGACACCCCTTCCATGATCGCCTGCCGCACCATCATCGGCTACGGCGCGCCGACCAAGCAGGGGACCTCGGGCACCCATGGCGCGCCGCTCGGCGACGACGAGCTTGCCGCCGCGCGGGAAAAGATGGGCTGGCCCCATGCGCCGTTCACGGTTCCGGACGACGTGCTGGCTGCCTGGCGTTCGGCCGGCAACCGGGGGGCGGAAGCCCGCGCGGGCTGGCAGGGCCGTCTGGACGGTTCCTCCGGCAAGGCTGAATTTGAACGCGGCGTCGCCGGCACCCTTCCCGAAGGCTGGAAACAGGCGGTTCTCGACTACAAGAAGGCGGTTGTCGAGGAAGGCCCGAAATGGGCGACCCGGCAGGCGTCTGGCAAGTTCCTCGACCGGCTGTGCGCGGCGGTGCCCGACCTGATCGGTGGTTCCGCCGATCTGACCGGCTCGGTCAACACCAAGGCCAAGGGGCTGGAGCCCGTCACGCCCGGGGATTTCTCGGGCCGCTACATGTATTACGGGGTGCGCGAGCACGGCATGGCCGCGGCCATGAACGGCATCGCCCTGCACGGCGGGTTCATTCCCTACGGCGGGACGTTCCTGGTGTTCGCCGACTACATGCGGGGCGCCATCCGTCTGTCGGCCCTGATGGCGCAGCGCGTGGTCTATGTGCTGACCCATGATTCCATCGGCCTGGGCGAAGACGGGCCGACCCACCAGCCCGTGGAAACCCTGGCTTCGCTTCGCGCCATGCCGAACTTCGCCGTGTTCCGGCCCTGTGATCCGATCGAGACCGCGGAATGCTGGGAACTGGCCGTTGAACGGTCCGGCGGTCCGTCCGGCATGGTGCTGACGCGCCAGGGCGTGCCGCTTCTGCGCAAGGACGCCGGGGCCGAGAACAAGTCGGCTAAGGGAGCCTACGTGCTGGCCGAGGCCGAGGGGGCCCGCAAGGTGACCCTGTTCGCCACGGGCTCCGAAGTGTCGATCGCCATGGCGGCGCGCGACGCGCTGCAGGCCGAGGGCATTGCCACGGCGGTGGTTTCCATGCCGTCGTGGGAGCTGTTCGAGGAACAGGACAAGGCCTACCGCGACGGGGTGCTCGGTGCGGGCACGGTGCGGGTCGCGGTCGAAGCGGCCGTGCGCCAGGGCTGGGACCGCTACATCGGCGCCGACGGCGGCTTTGTCGGCATGACCGGGTTCGGGGCCTCGGCGCCGGCCGGCGACCTGTACAAGCATTTCGGAATCACGGCGGACGCCGTGGCCGCGGAAGCAAAATCTCGGATTAAATAGGGGCAAACCGAGTCGTATAGACGACAGTTTTCTTTTAGGGGACGAATGATGAACCTTGATGTTTTGGCCGCCACGGCGCGGGAAATGGTCGACAATCACCGGGGGCTTCTGGCCGCCGATGAAAGCACGGGGACCATCAAAAAACGCTTCGATTCCATCGGGGTCGAATCCACGGAAGCGGCGCGCCGCGATTATCGCGAACTGCTGTTCCGTACCAAGGGCGTCGGCAAATTTATTTCCGGCGCGATCCTGTATGACGAAACCATCCGCCAGAAAGCCGACGACGGCACCACCCTGGTGCAGCTGCTGCAGGCGGAAAACGTCATTCCCGGCATCAAGGTTGACGGCGGCGCCAAGGCGCTTCCGGGCTCGGCCAAGGAAAAGATCACCGAAGGGCTGGATGGCCTGCCGGAACGGGTCGCCGAATACGTCACGCTGGGGGCACGCTTCGCCAAATGGCGCGCCGTCATCACCATCGGCGACGGCATGCCGTCCGATTACTGCATCCACACCAACGCCCATGCGCTGGCGCGTTATGCCCGCATCTGCCAGGAAGGCGGGCTGGTGCCGATCGTCGAACCGGAAGTCCTGATGGACGGAAAGCACACCATCGACGTCTGCGAAGACGTCACGACCAGAACTCTGGAAGCGGTCTACCACGAACTGTTCCTGCAGGGCGTGCAGCTTGAAGGCACGATTCTGAAGCCGAACATGATCATTTCGGCGTCGGACTGCCCGAACCAGGCCTCGGCCGACGAAATCGCCGCCCGCACCGTGAAGGTGCTGAAGCGCTGCGTGCCGACCGCCGTGCCGGGGATCATGTTCCTGTCCGGCGGCCAGTCGGAAGAGGAAGCGACCCGCAACCTCAACGCCATGAACGCCAACCACGGCCCGCTGCCCTGGGCGCTCAGCTATTCCTACGGCCGCGCCTTGCAGCAGAGTGCGCTGAAGGCCTGGAAGGGCGAGGCCGGCAACGTGCCCGCCGCCCAGGCCGCGTTGTTGAAGCGCGCGCAGCTGAACAGCGCCGCCTGCGCCGGAACCTACGCCGGCGAAGCGGAGAAAGCCGCCTAAGGGCGGCGCACCGCCATGGGTCGGGACATCAAGATCGCGCCGTCCATCCTGTCCGCCGACTTCGCGCGGCTGGGCGAGGAAATCCGGGCGATCGATGCCGCCGGCTGCGACTATGTGCATGTCGACGTCATGGACGGGCATTTCGTGCCCAACCTGACCATCGGCCCCATGGTGGTGAAGGCGATCCGCCCGCACACCGCCAAGCCCCTCGACGTGCATTTGATGATCGACCCGGCGCAGCCGTTCCTCAAGGAATACGCCGACGCAGGGGCCGACATCATCACGGTCCATGCGGAAGCCGACAAGCACCTCGACCGCTCGCTCCAGGCCATCAAGGACCTGGGGAAAAAGGCCGGAGTGTCGCTCAACCCCGGCACCAACGAGGCCGCCCTCGAATACGTGCTCGACCGCCTGGACCTGATCCTGGTGATGTCCGTGAACCCGGGATTCGGCGGGCAGAGCTTCATGGCCTCGCAACTGCCCAAGATCAAACGCATCCGCGAGATGATCGGCGACCGCCCCATCGAACTTGAGGTCGACGGCGGCGTCAACACGGACACCATCAAGTCCGTGGTTGACGCCGGGGCCGACGTGCTGGTCGCCGGCAGCGCCGTGTTCAAGGGTGACGATTACGCCGCCACCATCGGGGCGCTGCGGACCGCCGCCGCCTGATCAGCTCAACGGATGGGCCGGCTGTTCCAGGACGGCCCGCGCGAAATACCGGAATGTGACATTCATCGCTTCCGGCTTGTGGCGCCAGTCGTGGGCAAGCCTGCCCAGTTCCGGATCGACCTCCTGAATTTCCCCCGCCGCCATGGCCGCCAGTTGAATGCGCGCCGCGTGTTCGAAGAAAATTCCCATGACGCAGGCGGACTCCACGGTGTTGCCGGCGCAAAGCTGGCCGTGATGGGCCAGCAGGATCGCCGATTTGTCGCCCATCGCCGTGGTGATGATCTCGCCCTCTTCGTCGCCGAAGGGCACGCCCGGCCAATGGGGCAGATACGCGACATCGTCGAAGAACGCCATCGTATCCATATGGGCGGCGCGCAGCGGTTCGCCGATCATCGACAGGGCCGATGAATAGGGCGGATGGGTGTGGACGATGGACTGCACGTCGGGCCGCGCGCGGTAGACGTGGATGTGGAAACGGTTGGCCATGTTCGGTGTGCCTTTTCCTTCGATGACCTTCAGGTTCTTGTCCACCAGCAGGTAATCGGACGCCGTCGCCTGCTCGAACCCCAGGCCGTAGGGCAGGGTCCACATGGTTTCCGGGGTCTCGCCGCGGGCCGTGAACTGCCCGGCCAGGCCGCTGCCGTGCCCATGCGCGGCCAGAATCCGGCAGCCGACGGCCAGGCGTTGCTGCACCGACCAGTCGGGCATCTTTTCGCCGGCCAGGGCCGCGGTCATTTCCTCGATTGCCTGTTCCTGGGTTTGCGCCATCGTTGGAGCCTCCTGTGCGTTGAATGGGGTGAGGTGTCGAATGGGATGAGACGGCCGCGACCGATGGCAAAAGGTATCTCCCGGCTTAAAATTGGGCAACCCAATTATCTATGTATTCCAGTTTTTGTTTGATACGGGTATCTTTACGATGACGCACCGCAGGGGTAATTCCGCCCGGGCGGTCGGAATGACGGAGAACGCCATGGTGCCCGAAACCCCAGAGAAAGCGGATGCCGCCCTGTCGTTTTCCCCGGTCAAGGCGATCCTGCGCCACCAGTCGATCATCGATCAGATCATGGGGCTGATCGAATCCGGCGCCCTGCGGGTGGGCGACAAATTCCCGCCCGAGCGGATGTTGTCGGATCGCTGGCAGGTCAGCCGGCCGGTTCTGCGCGAGGCCTTCCGCGTGCTGCAATCGCAAGGGATCGTCGAAAGCCGCCATGGCGACGGGCGTTATGTGCGCTCCGTCCGGGCGCTGGACGTCAATGATCTGCGCCGCCGCCACCTGATCGACCGGCGCCAGTCCTTGTTGCAGATCTGGGAAGTGCGGGCCTTGCTGGAGGTCCAGGCCGCCCGCCTGGCGGCGGCCAACGCCAACGAGGAACAGATTTTGGCGATCGAGCGCCCGATTGTCCTGATGGGCGAAATGGCGGCCCCCGACTCCCGGGAAACCGACCTGAACATGGAAATCCATGCCGCCGTCGCCCGGGCTTCGGGTAACGACTATCTGGCGCAGATGATCCTGCGGGCGCTGGAGGAATATCGCGCCCTCGATTTCAAGGACGCCGTGCCCATCGAGGAATGGAAGGGATTGCAGGAAGAACATTGGCCGATCGCCAGGGCGATCCGGTCACGCTCTCCGGAACAGGCGGGGGCGGTGATGACCCGGCATTTCGAGGACCTGAAGCGGGCCCTCGACAAATGGTCCGGACCGTCAAATTAAAGGGTAGGAAACATGACGCTGAAACTTTATTCCCGCTACCGGAACTCCGCCGGGCAACGGGTTCGCACCACCTTGAACCTGAAAAACGTGCCCTACGACTACATCGCCGTCGAAAACATGCAGTCCGACGACTATCAGCGCGTTAATCCGCAAAGGCTTCTGCCCGCGATCGAAATCGACGGCCGGGTCTTCAGCCAATCGACGGCGATCATCGATTGGTTGGAGCGGACTTATCCGGATCCGTCCGTTTATCCGCAGGATGCGAAGGACCGGATGGATGCCATTTCATTCTCCCAGTTCATCGCCTGCGAAATCCATCCCATCCACAACCATCGGGTCCGCGATTACCTGACCGATGAGGAAGGCTGGAGCGAAGATAAATCCATGGCCTGGTACGCCCATTGGGTTTCCGCGGGCCTGACGACGTTGGAGACGATGTTGCAGCAGCGGCCGCGCCAGACGGCGTTCTGTTACGGCGACAGCCCGAGCGTTGCCGATATTTACCTGGTGCCCATGCTGTTCAATGCGCGCTGGTACGGTTTCCCGCTGGACAAGTTTCCATTGATTCTGGGGATCGACGCCGTCTGTGCCGAACTGGAGGCCTTTCGTCTGGCGGGGCCGGAAATGCAGCCGGATTACCCTGGGCCCAATCCCGAATATCGCTAGCCCTGAAGGCGCAACCCGGACTGCACGCGCTCGATGGCGCGGCGCACGTCGCGTTCGCTGAGATCGTCGGCGGCGATCACCTGCCGGATGATCGGGTCGGACATGACGTCTTCCAGAAATGGCTCTTTCCGAGGGTGCAGAAGCGGGTCACCGGCAAGATGCCGGATTCTGTTGGCGATATGGACGGCGGGAAAACCGGGTTTCCTGGGAATGTTTCCATCCTTCATGGCTCACTCTCCTCCTTTGTGTGCGTCACGCCGGTTGTTGCCGGCGAGGGTTGGATGGTCACCCGGCAATGCGGCCAGAAGATGTCGGCGGGATGCACCCGTGCCACAAACAGGAAAAAGTGAAACATGTGCGCCGTCCCTGCGGACTGCGCGGGGAGCCGGCTAGCAGATCGCGTCGAGCTGCGCGTCGGTCAGGTTGCCGGGCACGATGGTGATCGGCACACGCAGGCGTCCGGCCTGTTTTTCGACCAGCAGTTCAATCAGCGGGCCTGGGCCTTCGTTGCCCGTGGCGGCGCCGAGGACGAGCAGGGCGATGTTCTGTTCCTCGTCGATCAGCTTGATCAACTCGTCCGCCACCTTGCCTTCGCGGATATAGACCGGCGGAATCTTGCCGGTGATGCGCTGCACCACCGAGGCGACGGCCTGCACCATTTCCTCGGCTTCCTCGCGGGCTTCCTCGCGCATGCGCTCACCGATCGCCATCCAGTGCTGGAATTCGGCGGGTTCGGTCACATAGAGCAGGGCCACGCGGCGGTTGGCGTTGCGCGCCCGCAGGCTGGCGAAACGCACGGCGCGGGACATTTCCTCGGAGCGGTCGACGACACAGAGGAAGGTCAGCTGATCGTCGTCCGGCTGGGCGGCGCCGGTTGTCTGTTTGGCGTCGGTCATCGGATTATCCCTTTCGGAATGCCGCGTTCGCCGCCCATCCTGCCACCACGGCGATGATCACGGCAAGCACGCCGTAGGCCAATGAGTAGCGATGGGCGAGATCGTAGATTTGGGCCTCGACCCCGAACTTGCGCACGGTCAGCAGCGTCGTCGCCGTCGATTGCAGCTTGTCGTCGCGGAACAGGTAGACCTCGACGGTGAACGTGCCGACCGACACGTTGGCCGGAAAGCGCAGGCGCGTGCGGAAAAGCTGTTCGGACAGGAACACGACGTTGTCCGGCATGGTCATGTACAGGCCGATGCGCTGCAGATTGCGGATCAGTCCCTCACGGAACTCGTAGGGCGCTTCGGGTAGCAGCTTGCCCGAGACCTTGGCGCGCAGGTCGAGATTTTCCAGCCCGATCTGCAGGCGGTCGGCATCGGCCGCGTTCATGAATTCCTTGAGCGGGCGGTTGCTGGCGACACGGTAGAACGACGGCACCTTGTCGAACACCAATTCGTCCTGGTTGACCCACACGCCCAGCACTTTTTCCTTGCGGCGGACGACCTCGTCCCGCGCCGGGCCGCGCACGACGACGACCAGATCGCCGGCCTGCTTCACGGCGCCGTAGAGCAACAGGTCCGTGCCCGTGAACCCGGTGGTGATCGACACGATGGGGTCAGTCAGGTCGATGGTGATGTCGCGGGCCTGGGCGCGGCCGGGCAGGGCCAGCGCCAACATCAGCACGAAAACCAGAAAGAAGGTTTGCCGTTTCATCATCAATGCCCCGCCGAGCCGATGGAGAACAGGTCGATAGGGGTGGCCACCAGATCGTAGGTCAGCTTGAGGCAGACCGCGAGAACGATCAGCGCCAGCATGCCGCGCAGCTGTTCGCCGCGGATGCGGCCGCCGAACCGCGCCCCGAACTGGGCCCCGATGACGCCGCCGAACAGCAGGATCAGAGCCAGCACCACGTCCACCGTCTGGTTGGTCACCGATTGCAGCACGGTGACGTTGGCGGTGACGAAGATGATCTGGAACAGGGAGGTGCCGACGACCACGGAGGTCGGCATGCCCAAGAGATAGATCATGGCCGGAACCATGACGAAACCGCCGCCGACCCCCATGATGGCGGCTAGAAGGCCGACGAACACGCCGACGCCGAGCGGCAGCAACGCACTGATGTACAGGCGCGAGCGGCGGAACCGCATCTTGAACGGCAGACCGTGCAGCCAGTTGTGCGTGTGCTGGCGGCGCGGAACGTCGCGTTTACGCGCCATCATGGCCCGCACGCTTTCGACCAGCATCAGGCCGCCGATGATCGACAGGAACACGACGTAGCAGAGCTTGATGACCAGATCGACCTGACCCAGTTCGCGCAGCACGGTGAACAGCCAGACCCCGGCGGACGACCCGATGACGCCGCCGACCAGCAGCACCATGCCCATTTTAAGGTCGACGTTGCCGCGTTTCCAATGGGCCAGCACGCCCGACACGGACGCCGCCACGATCTGGTTGGCCTCGGTCGCCACGGCGACGGCGGGTGGAATGCCGATGAAGATAAGCAGCGGAGTCATCAGGAAGCCGCCGCCCACACCGAAAAGTCCGGAAAGAAACCCGACGCCTGCGCCCATGCCGAAAATCGCGAATGCGTTGACCGACATCTCGGCGATGGGGAGGTAGATATCCAACTCTGTATCCCGGTGGGCTCAGCGCGAAAATGCAGTGGGTCAGGATTGTAACCACGTGAAATTACAAGGAAATCCTGATACTTCAGAGGAAGTAATAATATAGCACTCAGCACTGTAAAACCTTTATTTTGCCAATGTCCGACGATTTTCCTGAAATCGGGACAAAATTCGTCGCCGCACCCGCCGGACGGGGATCAATAACGGGCGACTTCGGCGATGGAGAATAGATCCACCGGGGTGGACACCAAATCGAAGGTCAGCTTGACGCAGACACCGATGACGATCAGAGCCAGCATCCCGCGCAGTTGTTCGCCCTGAATCTTGGCGCCCAGGCGGGCACCGAACTGGGCGCCCAGCACCCCGCCGATCAGCAGGATCAGCGCCAGCACGATGTCCACCGTCTGGTTGGTCGCCGACTGCAGGATGGTCACGTTGGCCGAGACGAAGATGATCTGGAACAGGGAGGTGCCGACCACCACCGCCGTCGGCATGCCCAGGATGTAGATCATCGCGGGCACCATGACGAAACCGCCGCCGACCCCCATGATTCCGGCCAGCAGGCCGACGAACAGGCCGACGGCAAGCGGCGGCAAGGCGCTGATGTACAGCCGGGAGCGGCGGAACCGGACCTTGAACGGCAGACCGTGCAGCCAGTTGTGCATATGGTCGCGGCGCGACTGGTTCTTCTTCCGGCGCAGCATGGCACGGGCACTTTCGACCAGCATCAGGCCGCCGATGATGGCCAGGAACAGCACGTAGCAGAGGCGGATCACAAGGTCGATATGGCCCTGTTCGCGCAGCACGGTGAACAGCCAGACCCCGATCGACGATCCCACGACACCGCCGACCAAAAGGAAACCGCCCATGCGGAAATCAACGTTGCCACGCTTCCAATGGGCGAGCACGCCGGAAATCGACGCGGCGACGATCAGGCTCGCCCCCGTCGCCACGGCCACGGCAGAGGGGATGCCGATGAAGAACAGCAGCGGGGTCATCAGGAACCCGCCGCCGACCCCGAACAGGCCGGACAGAAGTCCAACGCCGGCGCCGACCGCGAAGATAAGGGGGACATTCACCGACATTTCGGCGATGGGCATATAGATATCCAAATCAGCTTCCTGACGGATCTAGGGGGGAATCAATCGAGTGTTGCGTGTTGCCGGGACGGGCCGGGGCGGGTCGCGGCCCGCACGTTGTAGTCCCGTCCACCCGCCAAGAAAAGCCCCGGAAGCGGGAATTTTCCGTGTAACCATGCAATGACGCCGCCGATTGATCTTGCGGTGGCCCGGCGCATCCCGAAAAATGCGGACTTCCTAATCGAGCTTGAGGGTAACGACATGGCGGAAACTTTGGATGCGCGCGGCCTGAAATGCCCGCTTCCCGTGCTCAAGGCGAAAAAGGCCCTGAAGCCGCTGGCTGCCGGCGACACGTTGACCGTCATTGCGACGGATCCCAGCGCGCCCAAGGATTTCGAGGAATTCTGCGCCGCCACGGGCTATGGCCTGGTCGAAAGCCGCGCCGAAGGCGGCGAGTTCACCATCGTCGTGCGCAAGACCTGACCATGACGGCAAAGCCACGACGGGGAGCGGATAGGGCGCCTTGACCGAACCCCCATACATCACCGACGACAGCGACGCCGGGAGAACGCGGCCATTGGCGCGTCTGACCCTGGTGCTGGCCGTGGCGGCGGGGCTGACGCTCTGCGCCGCCGCGGTGCCCATTCTGGTCGGCGCCGAACGCCTGATCGCTGCCGTCGGCGGCTGGGTCACGGGCTATCAGGTTGAGGTCAAGGGCAACGCCCGCCTGCGCTTCTGGGGCACGCCGGGGCTGGACGCCGACGACATTATCCTGCGTCTGCCGGGCAACCGCTTCGTTCCCGTGGACAGTCCGCCGCTGTTGCGCATCGCGCGGCTGGAGGCCGATCTCGATCTGTGGGCCCTGGCGCGCGGGGCTGTGCTGGCGCGCCGTCTTGTCCTGGTGCGGCCCAGCCTGCGGCTCGACCGCGGCCCGGACGGGATCAACAACTGGAGCATCCGGGGCAAACCGCGTCTGGACGGCGAGGCGCCACCGCCGGGGACGCCGGCCTTCGCCCCATCCGGTGTGCCGGGGGCCGAGATCGCGGCGCTGAAGATCGAGGGCGGCGCCCTGCGCTACACGGACGCGGGGCTCGACCGCGACGTGACCCTCGACGGTATTTCCATGGAGGCCGGCATTTCACGGGCGTCCGAAGGCCGGGTGCTGCGCCTGCGCGGCGATGCCCGGTTGCGGGGCGAGCCGGTTTATGTCGAGGCCGAACTGCACCGCCTCAACGATTTCCATGACGGCATCCGCGTGCCGTTTCAGGTCATGCTCGACGCGGCGCCGGGAAGTTTTTTGATGCGCGGCACCGTCGCCCACCGCCACCGTTGGGCGTTCAGCGCCGGGATCGACCTGGACCTGGACGATCCCAAGGCTTTGACCGCAGCCTGGCCGCCGGCGCCCGCCGATCTGATCGGCCAGGCCTCGGCCCGCGTGCAGGCGGAGGTGAAGGGCGGGCGCATCGATCTTGCCTTGCGCAGCCTGATCCTGGGGGCGACGGACATGACCGGGCGCGTCGCCGTCGATCTGGACGACAAACTGCCGCTGATCGAACTGGATTTGGAGGCCGGGGCCCTGGACCTGCGCCATGCGGTCGCCGCGGCGCGGCTGGCCGGTCTGTTCCAGCCGGCGGCGGGGTCGGCGCCGCGCCGCTTCGCCATCGGCGGGCGCGGGCGGATCAAATGGTCGCGCCTGAAGGTGCCCGGGGTCGATCTGGGGGCGGGTGGTCTCGGCCTGTCGTGGCGCACGGGAGAACCGAATCTGGCGGCCGACGTCGGTGCGCTGCCCTTGTTCGGCGGCACGGTCAGCGCCCGCCTGGAAGCCACGGCCAACGAGGGCAAGACGGCCCTGTCCCTCGCCCTGTCGGGCAGCGACCTGGATGCTGCCCTGATGACGGCAAGCCTGCTGGGCGGGCACGGCGTCGCCGGCCGTCTGCACGGCAATCTGGATGTTCTGGCCGTGGGAGCTTCAGGGCCCGAGATGCTGGCCGCCACGTCGGGCGGCGGGCGTGTGACGCTGTCGGAAGGGCGCATCTTCGGGTCGCCCCTGCAGCGCGCGGTCGACAAGGACAAGCGGTCCATCGGGCTCGGCCGAGCGTCCATGGATTTCACGGTCGAGGGCGGTGTGGTCGCCAGCGAGGAACTGCTTCTTGATTTCGAGATCGGCCATGCCCGCGCGGGCCTGACATGGGACATGCCGTCGGGTGACATGGCCGTGAGGTTCCAGCCGTCGCCCGTGTTCGAGGGCAAGGACGCTCCGCCCGTGGTGTCGGGTCCGTTGTGGGACGTGCTGCTGGCGCGATAGGGGGCAGAGCGAAGGGGGTGATTAGAACACCAGTTCGCCTTCTTCGTCGCCGGTGGCGATGACGATTTCGCCCGAATCGGCCAGGTTCTTGGCGACCTGCACGATGGCCGACTGGGCCTCGTCCACGTCCTTCAGGCGCACCGCACCCATGGCCTCCATGTCTTCCTTCATCATCTTCCCGGCGCGTTCCGACATGTTGGAGAAGAACAGGTCCTTGACCTCGTCCGACGCCCCCTTGAGGGCCAGGGCCAGCTGTTCCTTCTCGACCTGGCGCAGCAGCGTCTGGATGCCGCTCGGATCGACCTTGATCAGATCGTCG